>NZ_JASERU010000048.1 GCF_030504985.1 Fulvimonas sp. R45 | reverse complement strand
CGGGCGAGTCGTTTGGGAAAGGCACCCGGGGTTTCCAGCGGGGCGTAGCGCAGTTCGGCGACGATCGCACGCGTGAATCCCTGAAAGCTGAGCCGGGTCGGTGGCACGTCCAGCTCATCCGCAGCCTGATGCATTTCCCAGCGCAGCAGGTTGTAGGCAATCAGCAGACCCCAGATTTCCTGTCGTAACAGTTCGGGTCGTTTGCTGCGCAAGACCGTGTCGTTGGCTTGCATCGCCTGCTTGATGTCGCGGAAGCCAAGCTCGATCTCCCAGCGTTGGCGGTAGCACGCTGCCACGTCGGTGGCGGGATAGCGAACGGCATCGGCCAGCGAGGTCAGGTAGCGCCGGCCGGACGGACAGAGGATCAGCCGCGCCTCCCAGTAGGCCGGGAGCTCCGGATGCTGGCGACGCGCTTGCGGTGAGACCGGCAGACGCACCCACGCATCGCCGTCACCGAGCGGGCGGATCACTTCGTAACGTAATGTGGACTTGGCCCGCATCAGCCAATGCCGCTGCTTCCCCGCGTCTTGCCACGCCAGCAGGAAGGCGGCCGAGTAGTAGGCGCGATCGA
>NZ_JASERU010000047.1 GCF_030504985.1 Fulvimonas sp. R45 | reverse complement strand
CTGTATGGACCGGGGAGATGGGTTACACCCGTGCCAGGACATGGGTAACAGTCTAGTCGGCCTCGCGCATGTCGATGGTGGCGAGGCGGTGGTGGACGAAGTAGAGCGCGTAGATACCATCTTCATGGGGGCAAGGACGCGCGGCGATGGGCAGTCCCCGCAGGGCGTTGGAGACCTTCAAGTACCGCCCCTGGAAGGAGACCATGCCACCGCTGCGCACGATCAGCACGGTGTCGTCCGGCCCGTACTCGATGGGTGGCAGGGTTTCCGGAAAAGGCCGCGGACTGGGCCGGTAGCGGGCGCCCGGCACGGCCATGCCGATGCCCTCGTGGGGGCGACGGTGGTTGTAAATCGCCCGCCACGCATCGAAGGCCTGCTGCACACCGGCGTGATCGGTCCAGGTGCGGCCGTTGAGCACCTCGGCCTTCAGGCTGCGGTGGAAGCGCTCGTCCTTGCCGTTGGTCTGCGGATGGGCCGGTGCGCTGAAGCTGACCCGGATGCCGAGCCGCACCAGCCACAGGCTCAGGGCGGACAGGCCCCGCGAATCGCCACCGGGACTGCCCCAGGGCGAGCCATTGTCCATGTTCATGCGCACCGGCAGGCCGTA
>NZ_JASERU010000046.1 GCF_030504985.1 Fulvimonas sp. R45 | reverse complement strand
CCACAGGTAGTAGGAGGCCTCGCTGAAGCCGTGCTTGCGGCACAGCTCCTTGATCGGCAGGCCGGCATCCGCCTCACGCAGGAAGCCGATGATCTGTTCCTCGGTAAACCGCTTCTTCACGTCCAATCTCCTTCGGTTGGGGGATTGGACTCCAAACGGCCGTGCTACTCAAAACCGGGGGGACGTCGGAGGTAGCTGCGCCGCAACCGTTGTTCCAGCTCGGGCGCGAGAAAGGGCGGCCGGTTCATCTGGGCATGGCTCATCGCTGGCGAGGATAGGAACGAGGTCGTCGGGCAACGTGTACTCAGGATCGTTGTTGTCGATCTCGCCGAAGGTTACGCCAACCTTCGTCGCCATCAATGCGCGTTGCAGTTCCACGAGTCGTAAGGGATGGGGTGGCCCGCAATGTACGCCTTGGCTTTCGCTGAGAGCATCACATAGCGGCCGCCGTACTTTCCGAGGTCTGGACCTTGCGGCACCACCTCTGCCTTAACGCACATGACCGGGATGGGCTTTACCAATACTCCACCGACCCATACCTTGATCCAGTGAACCTGCCCCCTGAGAGCGGACGCCAAGAAGCACGGAGTCAAGCGGCCTGCTTCAGCTTCTTGGCATAGTCGTTGGGTGACAAGTAGCCGAGCGCCG
>NZ_JASERU010000045.1 GCF_030504985.1 Fulvimonas sp. R45 | reverse complement strand
TGTATGGACTCCTCATGCAACTAGCCCGGAGTGCTGCAGCAGTCGATGCGGGGTGAATGAATCGGTTGCAGTCGTGTATTCGGCCTTGGGGTGAGCGAACAACGCTCGGGCCATCATGGAATCCGCGAATCGAAAGCCAATCGTTCGGAGCGGCCTCGCAGGCCAGAAGTGTTATCGGCTTGGTTCGATTCGGGACCGACACATTCGCCATGACACAGATCGCTTGGGCAACTCGGGACGGGTGAAGCGGTTACTCGATGGCTGCGGCCATCGGCCGCATGCTGCAGTGGTTGCCGTCGAACGCGGCGTGGTGGTGCTCCATCGCCCAGATCCGTCGGGCGACTTTGTTGGCCAGGGCGACGGCGGCCTTGTTGTGACCCTGCCGGACCTGCAGCGCCAGCGCCCAGGCCTGCAGGCGATCGAGCGGTTGATCCTTCCGCTGCCGAACCTGCGCTGCCCGCAGGGCGGCGCGTGCACCATGGATCAGCAGCAGGCGCAGGTAGCCGTCGCCACGCTTGCTCATGGCACCGAGGTGGCGCTGCGCGCCGGAGGAGTGCTCGCGCGGGGTCAAGCCCAGCCATGCCGCGAAGTGACGGCCGCTGCGGAATCGATCCAGCGGCCCCACGCTGGCACGCAAGGCGGTGGCAGTCAGCAGGCCGACGCCCGGGACGCTCTGATAGCGCTGGCTGACCGGGTCGCTGTCGGCAAAGGCGGCCAGTCGCTGCTCGATCGCATCCATGTCCACCTGCAATCCCGCCAATCGCTCCAGCAACTCGCCCAGCGTGTGACGCAGGGCCATCGGCAGGTCGTTGTCGCCGTCTTCGAGTGCCGCC
>NZ_JASERU010000044.1 GCF_030504985.1 Fulvimonas sp. R45 | reverse complement strand
GAGGTACGCCTTCGTCGCTCGTGAACGGACTCGCTATCCACTGCGGATGCTGTGCCGCCTGCTGGCGGTGTCGGTGTCTGGCTTCCACGACTGGCGGCGCCGACGGGATCGCCCAGACCCCGACGCGGCCCTACGGGCCGATCTGCGCACGATCCACGCCAGCAGCCGCGGCACCTATGGGCGGCCGCGTCTGGTGCAGGCGCTGCGTGCCGGTGCCCACGCGGTGGGCCACAAGCGCGTGGCACGGCTGATGCGTGAGGAGGGTCTGCACGGCAAGGCCAAGGGTCGCTTCACGCCTCGCACCACCCACAGCCGGCACGGGCGGCCGGTGGCCGAGAATCGGTTGAATCGGCAGTTCGCCGTGAACAGCCCAGTGCCAGCCTGGGCGGGCGACATCACCTACTTGCCGACCCGCGAGGGCTGGCTGTACCTGGCCACGGTCATCGACCTGCGCACCCGGCAAGTGCTCGGTTACAGCCTGTCCGAACGCATGCCCGACGATCTGGTGCAGCAAGCCTTCCTCAACGCCTGGTCGGCGGCGCCGGTCGGTGCCGGCGTGCTGTTCCACTCCGATCGCGGCAGTCAATACGCCAGCGGCGACTTCGGCAAAACCCTGGCTGCGCACGGCTTCGTGCCGAGCATGAGCCGCAAGGGCAACTGCTGGGACAACGCAGTGGCCGAGAGCTTCTTCGCCACGCTCAAGAACGAAGAGGCGACCGGCGTGTACGAAACCAAGGCGGCCGCCCACGCCGCCATCGCCAGCTACATCCACGGCTTCTACAATCCCACCCGCCTGCACTCGGCGCTCGGCTACTTGTCACCCAACGACTATGCCAAGAAGCTGAAGCAGGCCGCTTGACTCCGTGCTTCTTGGCGTCCGCTCTCAGGGGGCAGGTTCA
>NZ_JASERU010000043.1 GCF_030504985.1 Fulvimonas sp. R45 | reverse complement strand
CTTACTTGATGACCTTGGCGACCACGCCGGCGCCGACGGTGCGGCCACCCTCGCGGATCGCGAAGCGCAGGCCCTCGTCCATCGCGATCGGGTGGATCAGGCTCACCACCATCTTCACGTTGTCGCCCGGCATCACCATCTCCACGCCTTCCGGCAGCTCCACCGCACCGGTCACGTCCGTCGTGCGGAAGTAGAACTGCGGGCGGTAGCCCTTGAAGAACGGCGTGTGACGGCCACCCTCTTCCTTCGACAGCACGTACACCTCGGCCTCGAAGTCCGTGTGCGGCGTGATCGAACCCGGCTTCGCCAGCACCTGGCCGCGCTCCACGTCGTCGCGCTTCAGGCCGCGCAGCAGCAGGCCCACGTTGTCGCCCGCCTGGCCCTGGTCCAGCAGCTTGCGGAACATCTCCACGCCCGTCACGGTGGTCTTCTGGGTCGGGCGGATGCCCACGACCTCGATTTCCTCGCCCACCTTGATCACGCCGCGCTCCACGCGACCGGTCACCACCGTGCCGCGACCCGAGATCGAGAACACGTCCTCGACCGGCATCAGGAACGGACGGTCGATCTCGCGCACCGGCTCCGGAATGTAGCTGTCCAGCGCATCCACCAGCTGGATGATCGCCGGCACGCCGATCTCGCTCTGGTCGCCTTCCAGCGCCTTCAGCGCCGATCCCTTGATGATCGGCGTGTCGTCGCCCGGGAAGTCGTACTTGCTCAGCAGCTCGCGCACTTCCATCTCGACCAGCTCGAGCAGCTCCGCGTCATCGACCATGTCCGCCTTGTTCAGGAACACCACGATGTACGGCACGCCCACCTGGCGCGACAGCAGGATGTGCTCGCGCGTCTGCGGCATCGGGCCGTCCGCCGCCGAGCACACCAGGATCGCGCCGTCCATCTGCGCCGCACCCGTGATCATGTTCTTCACGTAGTCGGCGTGGCCCGGGCAGTCCACGTGCGCGTAGTGGCGGGTCGGCGATTCGTATTCCACGTGCGCCGTCGAGATCGTGATGCCGCGCGCCTT
>NZ_JASERU010000042.1 GCF_030504985.1 Fulvimonas sp. R45 | reverse complement strand
GACTGAACGGCAACGGCTCAGTCTGGCTCATCGAAGCCGTGTGGCGCGGGAGGAGTCCATTCAATCATTCAAGGCGGACGGCTTCGCCGCCGCTTAACTCCAGCGTTAGGGCTGACTTTGACTGAGTCGCTACTGTCAAATCCACTGGTGCTCGCAATGCCGCTCATCGTTGCGGCCTTTGCCGGTTACGTTGCGTATCGCAACAACTTTAAATCGCGGCATGCAGCCGCCTGCGCGGCGTTCCGTTCTGCAATTACCGGAAAGCTCTCTGCACTTTACCCGCTTCCCGCGTCTTGGCCATCCAACCCAGAGCCTCTACTCCGCGCTGCGTTCCCGGACCTTCAGGCTGCCGTCTCCCAGTTTCGGCCCTATATCTCTTGGCACCGGCGCCGAGCCTTCGATCAGGCTTGGCTGCAATATCGCTCAGCCTATCTTCGCGAGGTAGACGTTCAGTGCTACCACCATTACATTGCATTCGAGGGTCAGTCCGATCCGAAGGCTACCTTCAAAGCAAACGTCGGGCGCTTGCTGTCATTCGCAAGTCAGCCCTAACAGCTCGTCCAAGCGGACGCGCGAAAAGCCGCGCGCCGCTTAACTCAGGCGTTAGGCCTCTATGAGCACTTCACCCAGCACTATCAAAGTACTTCTAGAAGATTCTGAGATCCGACAAGAAGTGTTGGAGGATGCGCAGAGGTTTAGCGACCTATTACTTCTGATGATTAGCATTTACTACACCCCTAGAGAGCGAGGGCACGAATTCGTAAGTGCTTTCGAGAATCGCCTTTCGTTCAACGATCGCGTTGAGCTATTTCGAACGCTCCCGTTCAAGACTAGACCAAAAGCCTTCGAGTGTCTCAAGACAGTCAAAGCTGTACAGCGTGTCCGAAATTACATCGCACACCCAAATATGATAGTAGGCAAAAAAAGCCTAGACGGAGTCCAAGAGATAGCCTTCCTGTTCAGCGACTTCCCCAAGTCCTATCGTTCAGCAGTCACGAAGGCGAATCGCCAGATTTACAAGATCGGTGGGCTCAAAGAAACCATGCGCTTTCACTTACGTAGCAACAATGCCTAACAGTTCGTGTATGGACTCCTCATGCAACTAGCCCGGAGTGCTGCAGCAGTCGATGCGGGGTGAATGAATCGGTTGCAGTCGTGTATTCGGCCTTGGGGTGAGC
>NZ_JASERU010000041.1 GCF_030504985.1 Fulvimonas sp. R45 | reverse complement strand
TGTTTAGCCCGGACACATGGTGGACAGGTGTTCGGGGACATGGTGGACACATCCAGACTTTGCATCGGTCAGTTCGGAGGAGGCGGCCGATGCCTTGGCAAGAGGTGTCCACTATGCAGTTGCGTAGCGAGTTTGTTCGGCTGGTCGAGCAAGGCAGCGCGGTGCGGCCTTTGTGTCGGCGGTTCGGTATCAGCCCCACCACGGCGTACAAGTGGCTGGGGCGCTACCGGCAAGGCACGGACTTGGCGGATCAATCCCGCCGCCCCAATCAGTCGCCGGCCCGCACGGCGGCCCCTATCGAGGCGACGATCCTGGCGCTACGTGCCGAGCGCCCGGCGTGGGGTGCCCGCAAGCTGCGGCGGCGGCTGATGGCGCTGGGGCATGCCATGCCCTCGGCCAGCACCGTGCACGCCATCCTGCAGCGACACGGCTGCATCAGCCCCGCAGCCAGCGAGACGGCGACGCCGTTCACGCGCTTCGAGCACGCGGCACCGAATGACCTGTGGCAGATGGACTTCAAGGGCCATGTCGCCATGCGTGCTTCGCGCTGCCATCCGCTCACCGTGCTCGACGACCACTCGCGCTTCAGCTTGTGTCTGGCGGCCTGCGCCGATGAGTCGCTGATGACCGTCCGGACGCATCTGGTCGCGACCTTCCGGCACTACGGCCTGCCGCAGCGCATGACCATGGACAACGGCTCACCCTGGGGCAACGACCACCACAGCTTCACCACCCTGGACGTCTGGCTGATGAAGCAAGGCATCCGCGTCAGCCACTCGCGCCCGTACCACCCGCAGACCCAGGGCAAGGACGAGCGCTTCCATCGCACCCTGCACGTCGAGGTGCTGCAAGGCCGCGTCCACGACGATCTGGCGCATGCCCAGCGCGACTTCGACGCCTGGCGTGATGTCTACAACCAGGAACGCCCGCACGAAGCCTTGGGTATGGCCGTGCCCTCCAGCCGCTATCGTGCCAGCACCCGCGAGTACCGCGAGCGCCCGCCTGCACCGGAGTACGCCGACCCGCGGCGCGTCCGTCGCGTCACCGACGGTGGTCACCTCTATTGGCGGGGCCACGTCTACCGTGTCGGCAAGGCATTCATCGGCGAGCCCGTCGAGGTTCGTGCGACACGGGACGAGCATTGCCTTGATGTCTACTGGTCAACCACCCGCATTGCCCAGCTCGATGTCATCGAGCACACTTCCACCAGCGGCCGGAGGCTGCCCTGAACGTGTCCACCATCTCTCCGAACGAATGTCCGCTATGTGTCCGGGCTGAACA
>NZ_JASERU010000040.1 GCF_030504985.1 Fulvimonas sp. R45 | reverse complement strand
GGTTCATCTCCCAACTCCGGGGAAGGCCGCCCGGATCTTGAGGAAGAAATAGGCATCATCGCGGTAGCCGTAGGCCATGCGTTTGATGACCTTGATGCGGTTGTTGATGCCCTCGACCAGGCCGGTGTGCATGGACCAGCGTACCCGGCTGAGGATGCCGCGCCAGTACGGGCGCAGGCACTTGGCGAAGTGGATCAGGGCCGGGATGCCGCTTTCGCGCGCGTGGCGTAGCCACTGCTTCCAGGCACGACGCCATGCCCAGGCCGTAGGCGCGTTCCACAGCGCCTTGAGCTGATCCTTCATCACGTAGACCGCCAGTAGCGACTGGTTGGCATCCAGCACCTCGGCCAGCCGTACCTGCTCGGCGTCTTTCAGATTCGCCGGGTTGCGCAGCAGCAGCCAGTGCGCGCGCTTGACCACTCGACGCGCCGGCTTGTCATGGCGCAACTGGTTGGCTGTATCCACCCGCACCCGGCCAATCACCTCGCGGCCGTACTTGGCGATCACATGGAACAGGTCGTAGACCACACGGGCGTTCGGGCAGTGTTGGCGCACTTCCAGGTCGTAGGCCGTGTTCATGTCCATCGCCACGGCGTCGATCTGCGCGCAACGCTGCGTTCCGAGCAACTCGAAGAACGACCGCACCTCGGCACGACTGCGGCCGCGCCCCACCCACAGCACCCGTTTGCGTTCCACGTCCACCACCACCGTGGCGTAGCGATGGCCCTTCTGGATGGCGAACTCGTCCATCGCAATCCGGCGGACACCGTCCAGATCCACAGGCCCCACGCGGCGCTCCAGCGCCCGGAAGTCAATCGCCTTGGCCGTCTTCCAGTCGATACCGTGCCAGCGGGCGGCGTGCAACACCGATGTTGCCGCGCACAGCCGCGCCACGCTGTCGGCCAATCGCCGCGTCACCCGGCTATGCGGATCAAGCCAGTCCAGGTGCTCCAGTCGCGGGCCACAGCGCGGGCACGCCAGGCGCAGGCGCTCAACGTGCAGCTCCACCGGAGCCCCGAACACCGGCAAGTCGCGTAGGCGACGCAACGTGCGGTCGTGGATCGCCGCAACGATCTCACCGCAGCCGCTGCACGAATGGACTTGCCTTGGCTCGGAATGCAGCTCGATGACCAACCAGCACGTCTCTGCGCGCCGCTCATGTCGCCACTTCGAAACACGATAGCCCGCCCAACCTCCCAGTTGGGAAATACAATCCCCGTCGGCCACGGCCGTCCCCGATTTGTTGCCTAGAGAACAGCAAGTCTGCCGGGTCGGCCGTGCGCCTCTCCCTCGATTGGGAGAAGAACCTTTTTTT
>NZ_JASERU010000003.1 GCF_030504985.1 Fulvimonas sp. R45 | reverse complement strand
TCGATGTCATCGAGCACACTTCCACCAGCGGCCGGAGGCTGCCCTGAACGTGTCCACCATCTCTCCGAACGAATGTCCGCTATGTGTCCGGGCTGAACACGTCGGGAGAGGGGGTGGGGGTGAGGGTACGGTCGAAGCGCAGCGCTCCAACCGTACCCTCATCCGCCCTTCAGGCACCTTCTCCCCGAGGGAGAAGGGAAAGCCAGGGAGATCCGACGTGAACCTCGAACGCATCGAACACCGTGCCTGCTTCGGCGGCTGGCAGGACGTGTACCGGCACGATTCCGCCGCGCTGGGCTGCGCGATGAACGTCGCCGTCTACCTGCCGCCGCAGGCGGAGCGGGAGCGACTGCCGGTGCTGTACTGGTTGTCGGGCCTCACCTGCACCGAGCAGAACTTCATCGCCAAGGCCGGCGCGCAGCGCTACGCGGCCGAGCACGGCGTGATCGTGGTGGCGCCGGACACCAGCCCGCGCGGCGCGGGCGTGGCGGACGACCCGGCCTGGGACCTGGGCCAGGGCGCGGGCTTCTACCTCAACGCCACCGAACAGCCCTGGGCCGCGCACTACCGCATGTACGACTACGTGACGGACGAGTTGCCCGCGCTGGTCGAGTCTTCGTTCCCGGCCAATGACGCGCGCGGCATCAGCGGGCATTCGATGGGCGGTCATGGCGCACTGACGATCGCGTTGCGCAACCCGGGGCGCTACCGCAGTGTGTCGGCGTTCGCGCCCATCGTGGCGCCCTCGCGGGTGCCCTGGGGCGAGAAGGCGTTCACCGCCTACCTCGGGCCGGACCGCGCAGGCTGGGCGCGCTACGACGCCACCGAGCTGCTGAAGACGACGACCGAGCGGTTGCCGCTGCTGGTGGACCAGGGCGAAGCCGACGAATTCCTCGCCACGCAACTCCAGCCGGAACGGCTGCGCGAGGCCTGCGCCAAGGCGGACCATCCACTGACCCTGCGCCTGCATCCCGGCTACGACCACAGCTACTACTTCGTGACCAGCTTCATCGGCGAGCACGTCGCCTGGCATGCACGGGCGATGAGGGGCTGACGCGGCAGGAAAGCACCCTTCCCCGGCCCTCCCCTGCAAGCAGGGGAGGGCGAACGGCTTGCCTGGCTGCAGGACGCTGCCGTAGCGAAGGACTTCTCCTCGCCAGGAAGGCAGGGCAGCGATGGACTTCTCCTCCCCCGGCTTGCAGGGGGAGGCCGGGAGGGGGTGCTTTCAGCGCAGCGCCAGGAAGTCCGCGCTGACCACGAAGCGCACCGCGTCCAGCCGCAGCCGTGCCTGCGGCAGCGCGGCGAGCAGGGCGGCGCGCTCGTCGGCGACGGCGGCGATCTCCGCCTCGCTGATCGACGGGTTCACCGCGTGCAGCGCGCGCAGGCGGGCCAGTTCCGCATCCAGCGTTTCGGTGGCCAGCACCGTGGCCTCGCCGATGGCCGACTGCGCGCGCAGCGCCGCGACCGCCTCGGTGCGTTCCAGCATCGGCGGCACCAGCCTGGCCAGGAACTTGCGGTAGCGCGGCACCTCGATGCTGCGGTCGGCCGCCTTGCGCAGCGCCGGCTCGCTGGGACGGAAGTCGGCGCGCTCGGCGAGCTTCGTATCCACCGTCACCACGATGGGCTGGGTGGGCATGAAGCGCTCGGCGTCGAGCCGGCGGTCGGCCACGCATTCGAGCAGGTACACCGCCTGCAGCAGCGCGCTGCGCGGCGGCAGCACGTCGTCCACCATGAAGGCGGCGTTGCCCTGTTCGCCGGACAGCGCCAGGTCCAGCGCGCCGGCCACCAGCGGGTGGTCGAGCCGCAGCAGCGGGAGATCCTCGCGGGCCAGCGCGACGTCGCGCGCGAACGTCACCGACTGCGGCCCCTCGGTGAAGCCGGGCAGGGCGTCGGTGGAGAGGTACTGCGGGTCGAGCAGCACGACCTTGCCGCCGAGTTCCTCGGCGTGGATGCCGAAGGCTTCCAGCAGGCGCTGCACGTAGGCGTCGCGGGCGGGGTCGTCGTCCTCGCGGCGGAAGGCGCGCTCCAGTTCGTCGGCGTGCAGGTCGCGGCGGGCGGCCAGTTCCAGCAGGTGGTCGCGGCCGGCGCGGATCAGCCCGGCCATCTGTTCGTGCGCGGCGCGGGTCTCGGCGAGCAGCGCTTCCAGCTCCTGGTCGCGGCTGTCGGTGCCGCGCGCGTGTTCTTCGGCCAGCTGCGCCAGGGTGGCGCCGAAGCGGCGCAGCAGTTCGCGGCCGTCGGCCGGACTGGCGCGGAAGGCGTCGATGCCCTCGTCGTACCAGCGCGCCAGCACGTGCTGCGCGCTGTCGGCCACGGCGAGGACGTGGATGGCGATGTCGTGCGCCTGGCCGATCCGGTCGAGGCGGCCGATGCGCTGCTCCAGCAGGTCGGGGTCGAGCGGCAGGTCCCACAGCACAAGGTGGTGGGCGAACTGGAAGTTGCGGCCTTCCGAGCCGATCTCCGAACACAGCAGCAGGCGTGCGCCGCCGGGCTGGGCGAAGAACGCGGCGTTGCGGTCGCGCTGCATGATGCCCAGGCCTTCGTGGAAGCGCGCGATGCCGGCGCCGGTGCGCGTGCGCAGCGCCTCTTCCAGCGCCAGCACCTTGGCCTGGCTGCGGCAGATCAGCAGGAATTTCTCCTGCGGATGCGCGTCGAGCAGGGCGACCAGGGCGGCCAGGCGCGGGTCGGCGGCGTAGTCCAGGTCCAGCGCGGGCACCGGCTGCTGGATGTCGGCGCGGAACTCGGCCAGCAGCGCCTGGCGGCCGGCCTCGTCCAGTGCGTCGGCGGGCAGCAGCTGCCATTCGGGCCGGCGCTGCGGGAAGCCGCCGACGCCGGCGCGGCGGTTGCGGAACATGGCGCGGCCGGTGCCGTGGCGGTCGATCAGCGCGTCGAGGATTTCGCGCGCGTGCGCGGGTCTGGTGGCGTCGGCAAGGCACGCGAGCAGCGGCGCGTCGCCGGCGAACAGGGCCTGCAGCTGGGCGAGCTGGCCGGCGTCCAGGGCCTCGCCGGCGAGCAGGCGGTCGGCGATGCGCGACAACGGCTGGAACTGCTCGGACTCGGCCAGGTAGGCGTCCAGGTCGTGGTAGCGCTGCGGATCGAGCAGGCGCAGGCGCGCGAAGTGGCCGCTGCGGCCGAGCTGTTCGGGCGTGGCGGTGAGCAGGATCACGCCGGGCGTCTTGGCGGCCAGCTGTTCCACCAGCGCGTAGCGCGGGCTGGCGGCTTCCGGCGTCCATTCCAGGTGGTGCGCCTCGTCCACCACCAGCAGGTCCCACGAGGCGTCGAGCAGTTGCCGCGCGCGCTTCGGGCTGGCCTCGAGGAAGCCGAAGTCGGCGATCACCAGTTGCTCGTCCTCGAACGGGTTGCGGTCGTCGCCGGCCTGTTCCAGCGCCTCGCAGCGTTCCTCGTCGTAGATCGCGAAGCTGAGGTTGAAGCGGCGCAGCAGTTCGACGAACCACTGGTAGACCAGGGTGTCGGGCAGCAGCACCAGCACGCGGGCGGCACGGCCGGTGGCGAGCTGGCGCGCCACGATCATGCCGGCCTCGATGGTCTTGCCCAGGCCCACCTCGTCGGCCAGCAGCACGCGCGGCGGGCGGCGCGCGGCGGCGATGCCGGCCACGCGCAGCTGGTGCGGCACCAGGCCGAGGCGCGCGGCGCCCAGGCCCCAGGTGGGCGAGCGGCGCGCCTCGGCGCGGCGCTGCAGGCCTTCCAGGCGCAGCTCGAAGTTCGCCACCGGGTCGGTGCGGCCGCCGACCAGGCGATCGTCGGCCTGGCTCACGCTCTGCTCGTCGTCGAGCTGGCCCTCGTGCAGCTCGCGACCCTCGCCGCGGTAGATCAGCAGCTCGTCCTTCACCTCGACGCGTTCGACCAGGAAGGCGATGCCCTTGCCGGCCACGCGCTGGCCGGCGCGGAATTCGGCGCGCACCAGCGGCGCGGAGTCGATGGCGTAGGGCCTGAGCACGCCGGCCTTGGCGAACAGCACCTGCACCCCGCGTCCTTCGACGCGCAGCACGGTGCCGAGGCCGAGCTCGGGCTCGGCGGTGGAGATCCAGCGTTGACCAGGGACGAACATTGCGCAGCCGCGGGTTTCGAGGGGGGCCAATTATCCGCGCATGGCGGGGTGCTGGGAACCTTTGGCTTTTGGTGGTCGCTGGGTTGCTCGCCTGCGTCGGACTTTTGCTCTTGGCACCTTCTCCCCTCCGGGGATGAGGGGCGGGTCTCGTGCCGCCCTTGATTGGGCATGGCTTTTGGCTGGTCGCCAGGTCGCTCGCCTGCGGCGGGCTTTCGGACGCCTGCCGGCGCCCGGGTTCCTTCTCTTTGCTGGCCCACGTCACCGTAGGAGCGGTGGCGAACGGCGAAGCCGGCCCGAAGGGCGGAGGGCAGGATGCCCGGAGTCAAGAGAAGGAACCAAGAGAAATGGCCTGTCGAGCCCGCCGACCCTACAGGCCTTGGCGGTCGAGGCCTCTTGGAACAGACGTGGCTCCTCCTGTTAAACCGACGGCCACACCGCGCCGTCGCCGTTGACTGAGGGTGGAGCGTGGGCGTCGTGGATTGTGGTGTCTTCGTCTGCTGCCGCGTGGCGGGCGCCTCAATCCGGCGTCCTCCATGTCCGATGACATGCTTAGCTTTTTGCTTTTGCTCGTCATCCCGGCGCAGGCCGGGATCCAGCGACGCCAGTTCAGGGTTGTCGCGAAAACCTACCGCTCCTGCTACTGGATTCCGGCCTGCGCCGGAATGACGTGAGGGGAACAGAACGTTCGGCAAGTAATGGAGCGGTTCGGCCACGTTGAGCGAGCGAGGCGCGGCAGTGTACGTCAATCACGCCCCAGGAACCCGGGTGCCGGTAGGCGTCCGAAAGCCGCCGCAGGCGAGCAACTCCGCGAGAAGGGCGCCGCATCAAATAATCCACCCCTGCCACTTGGGATGCCGACCCGGGACGACGGCCGAGTGAGCAGTCCGGTCAGGCCTCGGCCCACTGCCGCAGCAGGTTGTGGTAGACGCCGCTGAGTTGCAGCACGGCGTCGGGATCGGCGCCGGTGCCGCGGAGGCGCTGGATCGAGGCGTCCAGCTCGAACAGCAGACGACGGCGGCCGTCGTCGCGAACCAGGCTCTGCGCCCAAAAGAACGCCGCCAGCCGCGCGCCGCGGGTGACCGGCTGCACGCGGTGCAGGCTGCTGGCGGGATAGATGACGGCGTCGCCGGCGGGCAGCTTCACCTCGTGCTCGCCGTAGGTGTCGCTGACGACCAATTCGCCGCCGTCGTAGTCGCCCGGGTCGCTCAGGAACAGCGTGCAGGCGATGTCGCTGCGCAGTTGCTCGCCGTTCGGCAGCGCCATCACCGAGCCATCGACGTGCATGCCGTATTCGCCGCCGCCCTCGTAGCGGTTGAAGCGCGGCGGCAGCGTGCGCAGCGGCAGCGTGGCGGCGTGGTAGAGCGGGTGGCGCGCCAGCGCGGAGAGCACGGTCCGGCCCAGCTCCACGCGCAGCGGCGAGGCGTCAGGCAGCTGCCGGTTGCGCTTCACCTGCGCGCCCTGCGCCCCGACGGTCTCGCGGCCGTCCGTCCAGTCGGCGCCGTCCAGCGCCTGGCGCAGCCGCGCGACCTGTCCGTGGTCGAGCACGCCTGGGATGTGCAGCAGCATGGCGGGTCTCCTCAGCGCGGAAGCCTTCCCCGGCCATGGGGAAGGCTTCGAGTTTGCCTGAAAGCCTGCGGGTCGGGTCAGAGCCGGAAGCTGGCGGTCAGCATTGCCGCGCGCGGGGTGCCGGGCGTGTAGCGGTAGCCGCTCTTGTTGATCGCCGCCACGTAGTGCTTGTCGAACAGGTTGTACAGGTTCAGCTGCAGCTCGACGTGCCGGTTGACCGGATAGCTGGCCATCGCGTCGAACACCCAGTAGGCCCCGGTGTAGGCCGGCGTGCCGATGGCGCCGTCGGTGCCGCGCTTCATCTCGCCCGAGTAGCGCGCGCCGCCGCCGACGGTGAGGTTGAACGGCAGGTGGTAGGTGGTCCAGGCGGTGAACGCGCGCTTCGGCGTGTAGGCGAGGTCGTCGGAGCCGTCCTCGGAGACGTTCGGTCCCTTGGACACGGTGGCGTCCATCGTGGTGTAGCCGGCGCTCACCGCCCAGTTCTCGGTGAGCTTGCCGACGGCGGTCAGCTCGATGCCCTGCACGCGCTTCCTGCCGACCTGGTAGTACAGCAGGCTCACCGGGTCCTGCACCACGTCGTTGCTGACCGTGGTGCGGTACAGCGCGGCGGTCAGCAGCAGCTGGTCATCGGCCAGGCTCCACTTGGTGCCCAGTTCGGCGGTGCGCGCCTTCTGCGGGTCGAACACGGGGTTGTCGGCGCTGTTGGCCGAGGCGCTGAGCGACAGGCCGTTGCCGCCGGGGGGCTGCGCGGAGGTGGCGAAGTTGGCGTAGATGCTGCCGTTGGCGGCGGGCTTGTACACCACGCCGAGCTGCCAGTTGGGCAGGTTGCCGGTCTTGCGGGCGTGCACGCCGGGCACCGGGGTGCCGGCCGGGCGGCTGCCGCAGGCCGGGGCGTTCCTGGCGCCGCAGAGCACCACGCTGTCGAAGTCGGTGGTGTAGTGGTCGAGCCGGGCGCCGGCGTTGACCAGCCATCGCGTGCCGAACTTCAGCGTGTCGAACAGGTAGGCCGCCGTCGTGTTGGTCTTGCCCCGGCTGGAGGCGCCGGTGTCGCCGTAGACCAGGCCGCCGACGTCCGGATCGGGGTGGTAGAGGCTGGCCGCGGGCCACGCGCTCTTGCCCAGCACGCCGGGGCCGTCGGTGCTCAGCTTCTCCTGGGTCAGCTCGACGCCGGCGCTGAGGCTGTGGGCGATCGCGCCGGTCTCGAAGCTGGCGGTCAGGTTGGTCTGGTTGGTGACGATGCGGTTGGTCTGGTCCTTGAAGTTCGGGTTGCTCCGCGCCAGCGTCCAGGTGGACGGGTCGGCCGGGTCCGGAGTACGCAGGTTGGCGGCGGAGGCCATGAACGAGGTCAGCAGGTAGTCCTGGTGCGTGCGGCCCCAGCGCAAGGTGTCGTGCAGGGTCACGTCCGGCGAGAAGTCGTGCTCGAGGATCGCGGTGAACATGTCCTCGGCGACGCGGTCGTGGTTGTCGGTGGTGCCGTAGTAGCCGCTGGTGTCCACCCTGGGCGCGGTGCCGAGGAACGGCCGCGTCGGATCGGGGCTGCTGTAGCCGGGCAGGCCGATGGTGGGAATGCCGCCGTCGGGCACGTTGTTCTGCTTCACGTGCAGGTAGTCGAGGTAGACGCGGGTGGGCGTGCCGAGGCCGAACGCCAGCGACGGCGCCAGGCCCCAGCGGTTGTTCTTCACCTCGTCGCGGCCGGGCACGCCGCTCTTCTGGCCGAGCACGTTGAGGCGGAACGCGGCGTCGCCGCCGAGGGCCTGGTTCCAGTCGGCGGTGGCGCGCTTCTGGTTGCCGCTGCCGTAGGACACCGAACCGGACACGGCGGTGTCGAGCGTCGGCTGCTTGCTCACCATGTTGACCGCGCCGGTGGGGGCGGTGCGGCCGTATTCGGTGCTATCCGGGCCCTTGGTCACCTCGACCTGCTCGATGTTGAACACGTCGCGCGAGATCGTGCCGAGGTCGCGCACGCCGTCGACGAAGATGCTGCCGGCGGTGTCGAAGCCGCGCATGTAGATCTCGTCGCCGGTCGAGGTGCTGCCGTTCTCGCCGACGTAGAAGGTGCCCACGCCCGGGCTGTTCTGCAGCGCCTGGGTCAGGGTGGTGGCGCCCTGCTGCTGGAGCAGTTCGCGACTGATCACGCTGACCGTTTGCGGCGTGTCGAGTATCGGCTGGGTGAACTTGGGCGAGGAGAGCTGATCGACCTTGTACGGGTTGGCGATGCCTTGCACCTGCACGGCCGGCAGGCGCTTGGCCGAGGCGAGCTGGGCGTCGGTCGGCGCATCGGGCGTCGAGCCGGCCGCGGCCGGCAGCGCCAGCGCCATGCCCGTCATCAGCGTGGCGGCGGTGAGTGCCGGTGCAGGCGTGCGGCGCGCGACAGGGTGCTTGCGGCTTTTGATGAAGGCCATCGTCAAGGCTCCGGGAGGACATCGGGTGGGCGCGGACCGCCGGCTGACAGGCGGATCCGCGGGCACGAAGGGGAATCGCACCCATGCCGGAACCGACGGATTCGGGCTTCGGCCAGCGGGTTCGATCATTAGAGGAATGTTATTTTTAATGAGAATGATTTGCAACACCGGCGTGACGGTGACCGACCGCCACGGCACGCGGCGGTTTCCGTCCGCGCACGAAAAAGGCCCCGCATTCGCATGCGGGGCCTTGTCGCGGATGCCGCGCCGACGCGCGGTATCCGGGCGGTCAGCGCGACTGGCTCACCAGATCTTCACCTGCTTGTCGCCGGAGCGGACCATCGGGTCGGTCGGCTTGCACTGGAACGCCTGCGCGAAGGTGCTCATGTCCGACGGCGCCGCGATGGCGCGGATCGAGGCGGGCGAGTGCGGGTCGATGTTGAGGTACAGCTCGGCCTGCTTCTCGCGGATGTTGCCACGCCACACGCGGGCCCAGTTCAGGAAGAAGCGCTGGTCCTGGGTGTAGCCGTCGATCTTGGTGGCGGCTTCCTGCGGGTTGTTCTTCAGCGCGGTCTGCAGCGCGTCGTAGGCGATGTTCAGGCCGCCCAGGTCGGCGATGTTCTCGCCCAGGGTCAGCTTGCCGTTGACGTGCAGGTCCGGCTTGTCCTTGATCGGCGAGTAGCCGTCGAACTGCTCGACCAGCAGCTTGGTGCGCGCGTCGAACTGCTTCTTGTCGTCCGGCGTCCACCAGTTGGCGCGGTTGCCCTTGCCATCGAACTGGCTGCCCTGGTCGTCGAAGCCGTGGCTGGCCTCGTGGCCGATCACCGCGCCGATGCCGCCGTAGTTGATCGCGTCGTCGCCGTGCGCATAGAAGAACGGCGGCTGCAGGATCGCGGCCGGGAAGTTGATGGTGTTGGTGCTGGGGTCGTAGTAGGCGTTGACCGTCTGCGGCGTCATGCCCCATTCCTTGCGGTCGGTGGCCTTGCCGATCTTGCCGATGTCGTAGTGGTAGTTGTACTTGCCGGCCGCTTCCAGGTTGGCGAACCACTGGCCCTGCTCGAGCTGCAGGCCGCTCCAGTCGCGCCATTCGCCCTTGTCGGGGTAGCCGATCTTGGGCAGGAACTCGCCCCACTTCTCCAGCGCCTTCTGCTTGGTCGCGTCGCTCATCCAGTCGAGATGCTCGATGCGGTCCTTCAGCGCGTTGCGCACGTTGGTGACCAGCTCTTCGGCGCGCTGCTTGGCTTCCGGCGGGAAGTACTTGGCCACGTACAGCTCGCCCAGGCCCATGCCCATGGCGCCGTTGACCATGCCGGCCACGCGCTTCCAGCGCGGCTTCTGCTGCGGCTGGCCGGACAGGGTCTTGCCGTAGAAGTCGAAGCGGTTGTCCTCGAAGGCCTGGCTCAGCGCCGACGAGGCGCCGTTGACCAGGTGGAAGCGCAGGTAGGCCTGCCACTGCGAGACCGGCGCGCTGGCCAGCAGCTTGTCGAACTCGGCGATGAACTTCGGCTGCGACAGCGAGAAGCCGTCGCCCACGTCCACGCCCTGGGCGGCGAAGAACTTCTCCCAGCTGAAGTGGGGGCTGACCTTGTCCGCTTCCTTCACGCTCACCCAGTGGTACTGGTTGTCGAGGTTGCGCATCTCGGTGGGAGCGAGCGAGGCCTTGGCCAGCTCGGTCTCGAACTTCATCACCGCGTCGGCCTGCTTCTTGGCGTCGGCCTCGGACACGCCCACCAGCTGCAGCGTCTTGGCGATGTAGGCCACGTAGGCGGCGCGGATGTCCTTGTATTCCGGCTTGAAGTAGTAGTCCTTGGTGGGCAGGCCCAGGCCGTCCTGGAAGACGTAGCCGATCTGCTTGGTGGCGTCCTTGAAGTCGGCGCCGGAGCCGAACGAGAAGACGTAGCTGTCGCCGTCGTTGAAGCTCTGGTCGAGGAAGGCGGCGATATCGGCATTGCTCTTCAGCGCGTCGATCCTGGCCAGGCGCGGCTTGATCGGGTCGTAGCCGGCCTTGTCGATGGCGGCCTGGTCCATGCCGGCGGCGTACAGCCAGCCCAGCTTCTGCTGCACCGAGCCGGCCTGGGCGCTGGCGGCGTTCTTGGCGGCGTCGTCGAGGATCTGGTGCTGCTCGTCCAGGCTCTTCTCGGCGAGCTGGTCGAACGCGCCCCAGCGGGTGCGGTCGGCCGGGATCGGGTTGGCCGCCACCCACTTGGCGTTGACGAAGCTGTTGAAGTCCTGGCAGGCCTCGGTGGCCGGGCCCAGCTCGCTGACGTCGAACACGCTCTTGGGCGCGGCGGCCGCGGCGGTGCTGGCGGAAGAGGCCGGCGCGGCGGCGGTCTTGGCCGGCGCGGGTGCCGGCGCCGCGGCCTGCTCGCTCTTGCCGCAGGCGGCCAGCGCCAGGCTGAGGCTGGCGGCCAGCGCCAGCGGCTTCAGGTACTGCTTGGTCATGGGTATCCCTCTGGTATGTGATGTGCCCGTGGGCTTGCTGGTGCGCGCGAGCGTGCCATGGGCCTCCCCCGTTCGCGACCATGACCCTGCACGCTAGGCCAAAGGTCATGGAGCGCACAGTGTCAAAGGTCAGGGGTGGCGACGGCAACCCATGCCGGACGGGCGCCGGCCGGCGCCGGAGAGGGGCGGCCGGACGCACGCCGCAGATTCCAGCCGCGCCGGCGTCGTGTGCGTAGCTTCACGTTCGCGTGCGAGGCCGCGGCCGCCGTTACGAGCCTGTCATCTCGGCCGCCTAGGTTTGACGTGTCCGCGCTCGAGGGGAAGCGCATCACCCAGCCCAGGGAGCATGCCATGCGATCCAGACTCGCCGCTTGTCTTGCCGTTGCCGTACTGAGCGCTTCCGCCGCCGCGCTCGCCCAGGTCCCGACCGATGCGCCGGCCGCGTCGCCCTTCCACCGCCACTGGCCCGGCGGGCATCGCACCGCGACGCCGATCCGGCACCTGGTGGTGATCTTCCAGGAGAACGTGTCCTTCGACCATTACTTCGGCACCTACCCCTATGCCGCGAATCCCGCCGGCGAGCCAGCGTTCTACCCGCGGCCGTTCACGCCGCGGGCGAACGGGCTGACCCCGGCGCTGCTCGCGCACAACCCGAACGCGGGCAACCCGGCCAACGGCGACGGCGCGATCAACCCGTTCCGGCTGTCGCGCGCGCAGGCGGCCACCGCCGACCAGGACCATTCCTACCGCGCCGAGCAGCTCGCCTTCCACGGCGGCACGATGGACCTGTTCCCCGCGAACACCGGCAACGGCGAGACGCTGCCGGGCGCGCCGGCCGACGAGAACGGCAGCGGCCAGGTGATGGGCTACTACGACGGCAACACGGTCACCGCGCTGTGGCACTACGCGCAGTGGTACGCGATGAGCGACAACAGCTACGGCACCGTGACCGGCCCCTCGACGCCCGGCGCGCTCAACCTGGTCTCGGGCCAGACCAACGGCGTGGCCGAGACGCTGAACGGCACCGGCGAGGAAGTGGACGACGGCCAGGGCGGCCTGACCCTGGTCGGCGACGCCGATCCCGTCGGCGACGTGTGCTCCTCGCCCAGCGGCAACCAGGTGCGCATGGCCGGGCGCAACATCGGCGACCTGCTCAACGACGCCGGCGTGAGCTGGGGCTTCTTCGAGGGCGGCTTCGACCTCGGCCGCACCAACGCGGACGGCAGCACCGGCTGCAAGCGCCGCACCCTGTCGATGGTGACCGGGGTGGCCGAGAAGGACTACATCCCGCACCACCAGCCCTTCCAGTACTACGCCTCGACCGCCAACCCGACCCATGCGCGACCCGCCTCGGTGGCGGCGATCGGCCACAGCGGCGACGCGGCCAACCACCAGTACGACCTCGACGACTTCTACGCCGCGGTGGAGGCCGGCAATTTCCCCGCGGTCAGTTTCCTCAAGGCACCCGGCTACCAGGACGGCCACGCGGGCTACTCCGATCCGCTGGACGAGCAGCAGTTCATCGTGCACGTGCTGAACTTCCTGCAGCGCCGCCCGGAGTGGCGCGACACCGCGGTGGTGATCGCCTACGACGACTCCGACGGCTGGTACGACCACCAGGCGCCGCCGCGCGTGAACGCCTCGCACAGCAGCGCGGATGCGCTGGACGGCGACGGCGCGTGCGAGTCGCGCGGCACGCTGCCCGGCCCCGCCAGCCACGGCAGGCCGGTGCAGGGGCGCTGCGGCTACGGCCCGCGGCTGCCGCTGCTGGTGATCTCGCCGTGGGCGCGCAGCAACTACGTCGACCACACGCCGACCGACCAGAGCTCGATCGCCCGCTTCATCGAGGACAACTGGTTGCACGGCCGGCGCATCGGCGGCGGCTCCTTCGACGCCCTGGCCGGCCCGCTGGACGGCATGTTCGACTTCCGCGCGCCGCTGCCGTTCCGCCGCCACCTGCTGCTGGACGAGCGGACCGGCGAGCCGCTGCAGCGCCCGTGGCTGGCGCCGTGGCCCTGGGGCAGGCCGTCGCACGGGTAGGCGTGCGCGAGGCGTGCCCCTTCCCGACCGCGCCCCGGCCCCGCCGCCGGGGCGCGGCGTGTCGACCAACCGGAAACCCGCGGAGTGCCCGACGTGCATCCCTCCCGCCGCCGCTTCCTGAAAGGCATGGCCTGCGGCGCCGCCGCCGGCCTGCTGCCGCCGGCGCTGGCCGCCCACGGGCGCATGCCGATGCGCGCCCGGAGCGCCGCGTTGTGCCGCCATCCCGTGCCTTCGCCGGAAAAACTCCCGCGCCTGCTCGACCCGGCGCGGCTCGACGCCTTCGTCGATCCGCTGCCGGTGCCGCCGGTGCTGCGCGGCGCGCCCGGCGCCACGCTGCGCATCGCCATGCAGGAGGGCGAGCAGCGCCTGCACCGGCAACTGGCGCCGGCGCGGGTGTGGACCTACGGCGGCCACATGCCGGGGCCGACCATCGAGACGCGCAGCGGCGAGGCGCTGCGCGTCGAATGGGCCAACCACCTGCCGGCGAAGCACTTCCTGCCGGTCGATCCGCACGTCTGCGGCGCCGGGCCGGACGTGCCCGAGGTGCGCGCCGTGGTGCACGTGCACGGCGCGCGCGTGCCGGCGGATGCCGACGGCTACCCCGAGGACTGGTGGCTGCCGGGGCAGGCGCGCACGCTGGCCTATCCCAACCGGCAGGACGCCGCGATGCTGTGGTACCACGACCACACCATGGGCATCGAGCGGCTCAACCTCTATGCCGGCCTGTTCGGCACCTGGCTGGTGCGCGACGGACACGAGGCCTCGCTGGGCCTGCCCGGCGGCGAATTCGAGCTGCCGCTGGTGCTGTGCGACCGCCTGCTCACCGAACAGGGCCAGCTCTACTATCCGGTCTCCGGCGTCGAGGGCGCGCCGTGGGTGCCGGAGGTGTTCGGCAACGTGGTGCTGGTGAACGGCGCCGTGCTGCCGTACCTGGACGTGCAGCCGCGCCGCTACCGCTTCCGCGTGCTGAACGCCGCCAACGGGCGCTTCTTCCGCCTGCGGCTGCGCGACCGGCGGCCGTTCCTGCAGGTCGGCAGCGACCAGGGCCTGCTGCCGGCGCCGGTGGCGCAGGCGTCGCTGTTCCTGGCGCCGGCCGAGCGGGCAGACCTGGTGGTCGATTTCGCCGGGCTGGCCGGCCGCGACATCGAGCTGATGGACGGCGCCTCGCCGCTGATGCGCTTCCGCGTGGGCGCGGGCAAGGCGCGCGACGACAGCCGCGTGCCCGCCGTGCTGAACGCGGTGCCGCGCACGCCCGTGTCGGCCGCCACGCGCACGCGCGTGCTGACGCTGGACGAATACGCCGACTGCGTGGCCGAGCCGATGCGGATGCTGCTCGACGGCAAGCGCTGGCACGACCCGGTGAGCGAGCGGCCCGCGCTCGGCAGCACCGAGGTCTGGAGCCTGGTGAACCTCACCGAGGACACCCACCCGATCCACCTGCACCTGGTGCGCTTCCAGGTGCTCGACCGGTGGCCGTTCGACGTGGACGCCTGGATGGCCTCGAAGACCCTGCGCTACACCGGCCCGGCGCAGCCGCCCGCGCCGGAGGAGCGCGGCTGGAAGGACACCGCGAAGGCCTACCCGGGCATGGTCACGCGCCTCGTCATCACCTTCGAGGGCTATCCCGGCCGCTACGTGTGGCACTGCCACCTGCTGGAGCACGCGTCGAACGAGATGATGCGCCCGTTCGAGGTGCTGCCGGCGTAGGCGGCCGGATCAGTGCGACGCCGCGTCGAGCCGCGCAAGTTCCGCCGCGTCGAGCCGCAGCACCGGGTAGGCGCCGACGTGCTGCACCGCGTACCAGGGCGAGCGCTCGAAGAAGAACTGGAGCCGCGCGCGGCGGCTGCCGGCGAAGGCGGGGTCGTCATGCAGCTTGCGCTCGAACGCGGCCTTCAGCGCGGGATCCTTCGCCAGCATGTCGCGCGCCAGTTTCTCCAGCACGCGCGGCTCGCCGTATTCCTTCGGCTCGAAGATCGCGTCGAGGTCGCCCCATTGCAGCAGCGAATCGGGCGCCTGCGGTTCCAGCAGCTCGATCGCCACGTTGGCGGCGCGCTGGTCCATCGGCACGACCGCCGATCCGGGCGGCAGGGTGACGGTGCGCCGCACCGTGCCGAGCCTGAAGCCGCGCAGCATGAGGTGCCCCTCGAACGGCTGGGTGGCCCAGCGGGGGTCGTCCAACTGGTAGCCCTGCGCGGTGATCGTCACCGCGTGGTCGAGGCGGCGGTAGGCGATGCCGTGCGCGTCGAGCCGGTCGATGACGGTCGTCCACTGCGCCGGCACCACGTAGGCGGCCGGCGGCGCCACCGAGAGGTCGGGCAGCAGGCGGTTCCAGTTCGGGATGGTGTAGGTCCTCGGCGTGTGCGGGTCGTACTGGATCCAGGTGCCATCGGAGATGTCGCTGTGGGTCTGCGTGAAGGCATAGCCCTTCAGCGTGTACGGGGTGGACGCGGGATCGGGCTTGAAGGTCAGCGGCACGCGCGCGCCCGGATCGCGCGCCCGGGCGATCGTGTCGACATCGGCCTTCGCGGTGGCGGCGAGCAGGTCGGCCGGGTGCCGGTCGATGTCCGCCAGCATCAGTTCCAGCAGGTCGTACACGGCCTTCACGCGTACCGCGTACGGCTTGAGCATGTGCGTCTCGATCAGCAGCGCGGGCCGGTTCTGCAACGCCGCGTAGCCGGTGGAGAAGCGCGGGCCGGAGCCGAAGTTCTCGATGCCCTTGCGCGGGTCGGTGCCGTCCTTGAACTCCAGGTAGATCGAGGCGAGGTGGCCGCGCCGGTCGAAGGCGGGCATCACCGTGTCGGTGAGGCGTTTCTGCCAGCCGGCGACGGCGGGGTCGAGCTTGTGCGGGTCCTCGGTGTACCAGGTGAGGTCGTACTGGTAGTCGGCGCCGTCGGTGGTGTGCACGTCGACCAGGAAATCCGGCAGCCAGCGCTGCCACAGCTTCAGCCACGCGCGCATCTCCGGTGCGTCGGCCTTGACGTAGTCGCGGTTGAGGTTGAGGTACTGCGACTGGCCGCGGAAGCCCATGCTGGCCGGGCCGTTCTGGTTGATGCGGTTGTACGGCGAGCTCTGCTCGTGGCCGTCCACGCTGAATACCGGGATGTACACCAGCACCGCGTGGTCGAGCAGGTACGGGTACCTGCCGGCGATGGCGAAGTCGCGCAGCAGCATCAGGCCGGCGTCCTTGCCCTCGATCTCGCCGGGATGGATGCCGGCCTGCACCAGCACCACCGGCTTGTGCGCGGCGCGCGCGGCGGCGGGGGTGAAGGTGCCGTCGCCGCTGGCGACCACCACCGTCATCGGCCGGCCCTCCGGCGTGGTGCCGAAGGTCTCCAGCCGGATCCTGCCCGGGGCGGCCTGCTGCAGGCGCCGCAGGTAGGCCAGCGTGTCGGCGTAGCTGGGCGTGGTGCGGAAGTGCGCGGCCTCGGCCGGCGTGGTCCAGTCGGTGGCGGCGGAAGTGGCGGCGTGCGCGCTTGCGGCGGCAAGCGCGAGCAGCAGGGCGAGCGGCCATTTCGACATGGGGTTCCCCGGGCTCAGGCGTGAAGACCCGGCCATTGTCGCGGCGATGCGGCCCGCGCGCGCATGCCGTTCGTCGTGGCGCGGCCTACGGCGGCTGGCCGGGCAGGCGGGGCGGGGACGGCAGGGTGTCCGGCGACACCGCGCCGCCGGAGATGATGAAGGCCATCGCCTGGTCCATCGTCCAGTCGGTCGGGGTCAGCTCGTCCACCGGCACCAGCTCCAGGTAGCCGCCGGTGGGATTGGGCGTGGTGGGGATGTACACCGCGGCCATCTCGCGGCCGCTGCCTTCCTCGACCAGGGTGCGAGTGACGAAGCCCACTACCTTCATGCCGGGGCGGGGGAAGTCCACCAGCACCACGCGCTGCATGCCGCCGGGCTTGTTCTGCAGCACCGCCATCAGCTTCTTGGTGCCGCCGTAGATGGTCTGCACCAGCGGGATGCGCTGCAGCAGCGCGTCGAAGGCCTCGAGCAGGCGCTGGCCGATCACCCGGTTCGCCAGCCAGCCCAGCAGGTACAGCGCGCCCAGGGTCAGCAGCAGGGCGAGGATGAAGATCAGCCAGCGCTGGTTGAGCGCGTCGGCCACGCCGGGCGCCACCAGCGCCAGCGCGCTGACGAAGGCCGCGATCACCGGCGCGCCGATGCCGGCCAGCAGGCCCAGCACGAACTTGAACACCAGCACCGTCACCCACAGCGGCAGGAAGGTGAGCAGGCCGGTGAGCAGATAGCGTTTGAGGCGCAGGGGAGGCATGGCGGCACGCGCTGGGAAGGTGGGCCCATTGTAGGGAACGGTTCAATGCGATGGATGCGTGCCGTGGCGCAGCCCCTTGCGGTACAGCCGGCGCAGGCCGATCAGCGCCACCAGCAGCCACGCCGCCAGGCTCGCGTAGACGCCCGCGGCGGGGATGGCCAGCAGGAAGTCCGCGTGCAGGGCGTGGGCCAGTTCGAAGGTGCCCACGGTGTACATGCCGATCGGGAAGACGATGTCCCAGTCGTCCGTCTCGTAGCGCAGCGGCACGTGCCGCCACACGTGCCGCCACAGTTCCAGGATCACCAGCAGCGGGATCCACCACGACGCGGTGGCCCAGAAGAACAGCGTGAAGCCCTTCACGAACGGCAGCAGTTCCGCCAGCGTGCCGCCGGCCGGCGCGTGCAGCACGATCAGGCTGCCGGCCAGGGTGGTGACCGCCAGCGCGCCCATGTCGATCCAGTACGGCGGCGTGAATTCCCGCGCGCGCAGCGGGAAGAACACCATGCGGTACACCACCAGGGTGATGATCAGCAGGTACAGCGCCGCGCCCAGCATGTACAGGCACAGCGCCACGAACTGCAGCCGGTCCGGGTCGGCGCGGCTGGCCGCCACCAGGGTCAGCAGCGCCGACAACGCCTGCGTGGCCACCACCGCCACCAGCCAGCCGCCGTTGATGCTGCGGGTGAAGCCCGGCTTGAAGCGCGCGGTAATGGTGGCGGCGAAGAACAGGTAGATCAGCGCCAGCCACAGCGCGGCGCCCGCCACCGCGAGCCCGGCAGCCAGCGCGGGCAGCGCCGCCACCATCACGCACTGGCTGCCCAGCACGCAGGTGGCCGCCGCCAGGGTGAGGAAGCCGGCGCCGCGCGAGGGGTCGGTGAAGTCCGCCACCACCTCGCGGCGGAAACGCGCCAGCCGCAGCACGGTCAGCGCCAGCAGCCACGCATAGGCAGCCAGGTTGAACGCGAACAGCGCCCGCGCCAGCCGCGGCAGCGCGTGCTGGCCCGCGTCGATGGAGACGATGCCGGTGGCCATCACCAGCGCGAAGCATCCCGGTTCCAGCCGCCGCACCCGCTCCAGCCATGCCTCGCCGATCGTCATCGATGCCCCCGTCCGTCCCGTCGGTCCCATCATGGCGCGGGCGGCGTCACCGGAGGGTGATGTGATTTTTCCCGCGGTCACGCGAATCATGGGGGAAAGGGCAGGGGCGTGCGAAGGACATGAGCGGCAAGGCACAACGGCAGCGCTTCGAGGCACTGTGGCGGCAACACCAGGGCGTGGTGCTGAAGGTGGCCAGCGTCTACGCGCGCGGTGCCGAGGACCGGCGCGACCTGGCACAGGAGATCGGCGTGCAGTTGTGGCGGGCGTTCGCCGCCTACGACGAACGCCGCGCGAAGTTCGGCACCTGGCTGTACCGCATCGCGCTGAACGTGGCGATCTCGCACCTGCGCCGCACGGGCGGCGAGGCCGGGCGCTTCGAGCCCCTGGACGAGGGGCACCTGGACACGATCGCCGGCGAACCCGCCGCGGAACCGGACGAACGACTCGCCGCGCTGTACGCCTTCATCGGCGGGCTGGATGCGCTCAACCGCGCGCTGATCCTGCTTTACCTCGAAGACCGGAGCCACGCCGAGATCGCCGAAGTGCTCGGCATCAGCACCACCAACGTGGCCACCAAGATCAACCGCATCAAGCAGAGGCTGCGCGGGCAGATGACCGCCGCGGCCGCCACCGGAGCATGAGCATGGAACTCGACGAGATGAAACTGGCCTGGCAGGCGCTGGGCCGGCAACTGGAGCGGCAGCACGCGCTGAACCTCGAGCTGCTGCGAAGGGAACGGGCCGGCCGGGCACGGCGGCACCTGCGTCCGCTGGTGTGGGGGCAGTCGCTGCAGATCGTGCTGGGCGTCGTGATCATGCTGTGGGGCATCGGCTTCTGGTCGACGCACCCCGGCATCTGGCAGGCGGTGGCCTGCGGCATCGCCATGCAGCTGCTCGGCACCTTGGCCGTCGCCTTTCCGGTCCGCCTGCTGGTCGTGCAGCAGGGCATCGACTACGCCGCTCCCGTCCTGGACATCCAGCGGCGCCTCGCACGGATGCGCGCCTGGCGGGTGAAGGTGGAGGCGCCGGTGTTCGCGGTGCTGGGTGGCGTGATCTGGATCCCCGCGCTGATGATGTGGGCGCAGTACGAGGGCGATGGTTTCGGGTTGGACCTGTGGCAGCACGTGCGCTCCGGCTTCATGGTGTGGCTGCTGGCAACCGTGGCCGTCTCGGTCGGGGGAGTGTTCCTGACCCGCTTCGTGGTGCGCAGGCTCGGCCACGGTCGCTGGCTGGAAAACAGCCTGGCGGGCGGGTCCATCGTCAGGGCCGAGGCAGCGCTGGCGGAGATCGCGAGTTTCGAGCGCGAATAGGCCTTCGTTCGATCGTTCCGTAGACCTTCGCTCGCCGTTCCGGCGCTGCGCCGGAATGACGAGCGGGGCAGGTGGCGCCGTCGCTCAACGTGCCCGCGGCTTCAACCGAACGTAGAGCTGCTTGCGCACGCGGGCGACCACCTGGCCGGAGGCGGTGACCACGTCGGTGTCGAACCAGCGCAACACCTTTTCGCCGCCGGCCGCGGCGGCGCGCAGTTCATCGACGGTGGCGGCATCGAGGCGGAAGTGCGCCTGGACGTCCTCGCGGCCCGGCGTCACGAAGTCGATGCTGGCGGCCTTGTCCCACACGTAGTAGTCGCTGCCCAGCTGGTGCATCACCAGCAGCATCCAGAACGGGTCGGTCATCGCGAACAGGTTGCCGCCGAACTGGCTCTTCACGTAGTTGCGGTTCCACGGCCGCAACCGCAGCACCACCTTCGCCTCGGTGAAGTCATCGCTCACCGACTGTACGCGGATGCTGTTGAACAGGAACGGCGGCCACAGGTTCATCAGCCGGCGGAAGGTGGAGGCGCGCATGGGCGGGTGGAATGGGGGAGGGAGACCGGGACGATACCATACCTTTGCGTATGGTATGCCGGACGGAACCAGACAGGCAGGCGGGTGCCTGCCAGGGTGAGCGACCGGAGATGGGGCGCCGCTCATCGTCATTCGGCGAAGGCCCGTTGCTGTCCGGAATAGGTGTTGATGCCGGTCAAGCGCTTGCACCGAAGATCGGCAAACAGGCGTGCGGGTAAGACCGCCGTCTGCGCGGCGGGGCAGCCCCCTCCCCTGCGCGCAGGGAGGGTTGGGGAGGGGTGCTTTTGGCTTGAAGGCCAAAGCGTGCCCCCCTCCCAACCTCCCCCTGCGCGCAGGGGGAGGAGTTCATACAGTGGCAGGAAATAGTCCGGACAGCCATGGGCCTTCGCCGGAATGACGGCGGGTACGGCAGGTCCGGCAAGCGATGGCGTGCCGGCTAGAACAGCAACGAGGCCATCCTGCGCCGGTAGCGGCCGACCAGCTCGGCGTCGTCCAGCGTGTTGAAGGCGGCGAGCAGGCGCTTCTTCGCGGCGCCACCGTTCCAGTCGCGGGCTTTCTCCAGGATGTGCAGGAACTGGTCGAGGCCGGCGGCGGGGTCGTCGCCCAGCAGCAGGCGCACGCCGAGCAGGTCGCGTGCTTCCCAGTCCGCGGGATCGGCCTGCACGCGTTGCCGCAGGTCGGCGAGCGCGGGGGCGTCCTTCAGCGTGCGGGCCAGGTCGAGCTGGCTGCGCAGGCGTACCGCGCGGGTGTCGGTGGCGAGGTTGGCGGGCAGGGCGTCGAGTTCGGTTTCGGCGGCGTCGCTGCGGCCGGCCTGGGCCAGCGCCACGGCGAGGTCGAGCTTCAGCTCGGCGCGGTCCGGCTCGGCGGCGATGGCCTGCTGCAGGCGGTTGATCGCCTGCTCGGGCGTTTCCGCGGGCGCATCGGCTTCGACCTCGTCGCCGGCATCGTCCAGCGGCTGCACGTGGCGCGACAGGAATTCGCGCAACTGGCCCTCAGGCAGCGCGCCGGCGAAGCCGTCGGCGATCTGGCCGTCCTTCACCAGCATCACGGTGGGAATGGAGCGGATGCCGAACATCGCGGCCAGTTCCTGGTTGGCGTCCACGTCCACCTTGGCCAGGCGGAAGGCGCCGGCGTACTCGGCGGCCAGCTTCTCCAGCATCGGGCCCAGGGTCTTGCACGGACCGCACCAGGTGGCCCAGAAGTCCACCAGGATCGGCGTGTCCAGCGAGGCCTGCAGGACGTCGGCTTCGAAGTTGGTCTGGTCCACGTCGAAGACGTGGGCGGCGGCGGTATCGGTCACGGGCGGCTCCGGTGGCGTGATGCCGGCTGAAGGTCGGGGCGCGGGCGAGCATATCAAGGGGCGGCCGCAGCGCGCCGGGGCTTGTACGCGCGTTCCACGCGGATTTGCGAGAATGCGCGGCATGAGCGTCCCCTCCCACGCCGGCGCGGCGGAGCGGGCCGAGGTCCCGGCCCCGCTGCTGATCTGCGAGCACTGCGACACGGTGTACCGCCGCCGCCCGCTGGCGCGCGGCGAGACGGCGCGCTGCGCGCGCTGCGGCGCGTTGCTGGAGCGCCACCACGGCCTGGGCCCGGGCACGATGCTGGCGCTGGTGCTGACCGCGCTGGTGGTGTTCGTCGAGGCCAACGCGTGGCCCATCGTCACCCTGGGCCTGAACGGCGAGCAGGTGAGCACCACGCTGTGGGGCATGATCACGTTCATGTGGAAGCAGGACGCCCAGGTGGTGTCGGTGCTGGCCGCGGGTACGCTGTTCTTCTTCCCGCTGGCGAAGATCCTGCTGTTGGGCTGGGTGCTGCTGTTCGCCCGCGCCGGGCGGCGCGCGCCGGGCTTCCGGCCGGTGATGGTGGCGCTGCACTACCTGCACCCGTGGACGATGAGCGAGGTGTTCGTGCTGGGCGTGCTGGTGTCCATCGTCAAGGCGCACCTGTACTTCGACGTGGTGCCCGACCCGGGCGTGTTCGCCTACGCGGTGCTGGTGGTGCTGATCACCGTGTTCGCGGGCATCGACCTGCGCCGGCTGTGGGAGCTGGTGCCGGAGCGGCCCGCATGAGCGCGCTGCCGCGGGCGCACGAGCTGGGCCTGATCGGCTGCCACGTGTGCGGCCTGGTGTGCCGCGACGCGCCGGTGCCGGACGCGGCCTGCCCGCGCTGCGGCTCGCCGCTGCACCGGCGCAAGACCGCCAGCTGCGCGCGCACCTGGGCGCTGCTGATCGCCGCCTTCATCCTGTACATTCCCGCCAACGTGCTGCCGATCATGCGCACCGCCAGCCTGGGCGACGTGGACGACAACACCATCCTCAGCGGCGTGGTGGAGCTGTGGGTGAAGGGTTCGCCGGACCTGGCGGTGATCGTGTTCACCGCCAGCATCCTGGTGCCGTTGACCAAGTTCCTGGTGCTGGCCACGCTGCTGGTCAGCGCGCACCGCGGCAGCGCCTGGGCGCGGCTGCAGCGGGCGAGGCTCTACCGGCTGGTGGAGTTCATCGGCTACTGGTCGATGCTGGACGTGTTCGTGGTGGCGCTGCTGACCGCACTGGTGCAGTTCGGCGTGTTCAGCTTGGTGGCGCCGCTGCCGGGCGTGATCTTTTTCGGCCTGACCGTGGTGCTGACCATGCTGGCCTCGATGAGTTTCGACCCGCGTTTGATCTGGGATGGCAGGAGCGACGATGACTGACGAATCCAGCACGGGCCAGGGCGACGGGCTGCCGCAGCCGGTGGTGCGGCGGCGTCGCCGCGTCGGCGTCTCGGTGATCTGGCTGGTGCCGATCCTGGCGGCGCTGGTCGGCCTTTCGCTGGTGGTGCACGCCTGGCTGCAGGCCGGGCCCACCATCAGCATCAGCTTCCAGACCGCCGAGGGCCTGACCCCGGGCAAGACGCCGGTGAAGTACAAGAGCGTGGTGATCGGCAAGGTGGACAAGATCCGCCTCAGCGAGGACCACAGCCATGTCATCGTGAAGGTGGCGCTGGACAAGAGCGCGGAAGGCTTCGCCACCGCCGACACGCGTTTCTGGGTGGTGCGCCCGCGCATCGGCCTGGGCGGGGTGTCGGGCGTGGATACGCTCCTGTCCGGCGCCTTCATCGGCGCCGACGTGGGCGACTCGAAGCAGCCGCGCTACGACTTCAAGGGACTGGAACTGCCGCCCTCGGTGACACACGACGCCTCCGGGCGCAGCTTCGTGCTGCATGCCGACGACCTGGGCTCGCTCGACATCGGCTCGCCGGTGTACTACCGGCGCATCCAGGTCGGCCGGGTCGCCTCGTACCGGCTGGACCAGGACGGCCAGGGCGTATCGCTGCAGATCTTCGTGGACAGCCCGTACGACCGCTTCGTCACCGTGTCCACGCGCTTCTGGAACGCCAGCGGCGTGGACGTGTCGCTGGGCGCCAACGGGCTGAAGCTCAACACCCAGTCGCTGGCCACCGTGCTGGCCGGCGGCGTGGCCTTCCAGAACCCGCAGGGCCCGCACGACGGCACCGTGGCGAAGGAGAACGCCGGCTACCGCCTGTTCGACGACGAGACCACCGCGATGGCGCCGCCGGACGGCCCGCCGCACTACATCCGCATGCGCTTCGACCAGTCGCTGCGCGGCCTGGCGGTGGGCGCGCCGGTGGAGTTCCTCGGGGTGAACTTCGGCAAGGTGGTGTCGATCCGCATGGACTACGACGAGAAGACCCACCGCTTCCCGATCATCGTCGGCGCGGTGGTCTATCCCGACCGGCTCGGCCGCGCGCACGACAAGCTGGAGGCGCTGGCCAAGTCGCGCGGCGACAACGCCGACCTCTCGCACATGGTCGGCATGCTGGTGACGCATGGCCTGCGCGCCCAGGCGCGCACCGGCAACCTGCTCACCGGCCAGCTCTACATCGCGCTGGACTTCCTGCCGCATGCGGCCAAGGTGAGTTTCGATCCCGACGCACGGCCGCTGGAGATCCCCACCGCGCCGGGCAGCTTCGACAAGCTGCAGGAGCAGCTGGTACAGATCGTGGACAAGATCCAGAAGGTGCCGTTCGACCGCATCGGCGAACACCTGGACAGCACGCTGGCCGACCTCGACACCACCCTGAAGCAGGTCAACGGCCAGTTGCTGCCGCAGTTCCAGGACACGCTGCAGGGCGCGCAGCGCACGCTGGGCTCGGCCAACGACGCCTTGTCCGGCGACTCGCCGCTGCAGCAGAACCTGTCCACCACGTTGCAGGAACTGCAGCGCATGGCCCGTTCGCTGCGCGCGCTCACCGACTACCTGGGCGTGCATCCGGAATCGCTGATCCGTGGCCGCCGCGCCGACCCGGCCGTTTCGCCGCCGCCCACCGGAGGGCGCGCCCCGCAGCAGGACTCGCAAGGGAGCAAGCCATGATCCGCCCGCGTCATTCCGTCGCCGCCGTGCTGGCCGCCGCGCTGGCCGCCTGCGCCTCGGCGCCGATGCACTACTACACCCTGGTCGCGCCGGCACCGCCCGCGCCGGCGCCGGCCGCCGCGTCGGCGCCGCTGCGCTTCGAGCTGCTGCCGGTGGGCATCCCGGCGCAGGTGGACCAGCCGCAGCTGGTGGTGCGCGAGGGCGGCCAGGGCGTGGCGGTGCTGCAGGGGCGGCGCTGGATCGCGCCACTGGCCGACGAGGTGCGCGGCGCGCTGTCCGCCGACCTGTCGCGCGAACTGGGCGCGCAGGACGTCACCGGCCTGCCCGCGGGCAACGGGCCGGTGTTGCGCATCAAGGTGGACCTGCGCCGCTTCGACTCCGTGCCCGGCCGTTACGCGCTGATCGACGCGACCTGGAGCGTGCGCGCGCTGCAGGGCGGCGCGCCCCTGGCCTGCACCAGCCGGGTGGAGGAAAACGTGGGCGAGGGCTTCGATGCGCTGGTGGCCGGCCACCAGCGCGCCCTGGCGGCGCTGGCCGCGGGCATCGCCGGGGCGGCCCGCGCGCTGGCGGCGGGGCAGGCGACCTGCCCCGCCGGCTGAGCGCCCATCGGCCCCGACAGGCCGCCGTTCTGCTAGTCTGGCGCGTTCAACACGGCCGCCGGCCATGACGGTTTCCGGCGCCGGCCACGGGCACAACGGCAGCGGAACATGCAGGACATCCAGGAACAGGCTTCCCACGACTACGACCCGCAGGCGGTGGAAGCCGCCGCGCAGCGTTATTGGAACGAACAGCGCGCCTACGAGGTGAAGGAAGATCCGGCGCGGCCGAAGTTCTACTGCCTCTCCATGCTGCCGTACCCGAGCGGCGCGCTGCACATGGGGCACGTGCGCAACTACACCATCGGCGACGTGATCAGCCGCTTCCAGCGCATGAACGGGAAGAACGTGCTGCAGCCGATGGGCTGGGACGCCTTCGGCCTGCCGGCCGAGAACGCCGCGATCAAGAACCGCACCGCGCCGGCGAAGTGGACCTACGCCAACATCGAGCACATGCGCGGCCAGCTGAAGTCGCTGGGCTACGCGATCGACTGGTCGCGCGAATTCGCCACCTGCCGGCCCGACTACTACGTGCACGAGCAGCGGATGTTCGTGCGGCTGATGAAGAAGGGTCTGGCCTACCGCAGGAACAGCGTGGTCAACTGGGATCCGGTGGACCAGACCGTGCTGGCCAACGAACAGGTGATCGACGGCCGTGGCTGGCGCACCGGCGCGCTGGTGGAGAAGCGCGAGATCCCGCAGTGGTTCCTCAAGATCACCGATTACGCGCAGGAGCTGCTCGACGGCCTGGACGCGCTGCCCGGCTGGCCCGAGGCGGTGAAGACCATGCAGCGCAACTGGATCGGCCGCAGCGAGGGCCTGGAGATCGAGTTCGCGGTGGAGGGCGGGGCCGAGCCATTGACCGTGTTCACCACGCGCCCGGACACGCTGATGGGCGTCACCTTCGTCTCCATCGCCGGCGAGCATCCGCTGGCGCAGAAGGCTGCTGCGGGCAACCCGCAGCTCGCCGCCTTCCTGGAAGAGCTGAAGCACGGCGGCGTGTCGGAAGCCGAGCTGGAGACGCAAGAGAAGCGCGGCATGGCCACCGGCCTGTACGCGATCCATCCGGTCAGCGGCGACAGGCTGCCGGTATGGGTGGCCAACTTCGTGCTGATGGGCTACGGCACCGGCGCGGTGATGGCGGTGCCCGGTCACGACGAGCGCGATTTCGAGTTCGCCGCCAAGTATGGCTTGCCGGTCAGGCAGGTCATCGCGGTGGACGGCGAGGACTACGACCCCGCGCGCTGGCAGGACTGGTACGGCGACAAGACCCGCGCCGACATGCGCGTGGTCAATTCCGGCGTGCTCGACGGCAAGAACTACCGCGAAGCCTTCGACGCCATCGCCGACCTCCTGGAGAAGGACGGCAAGGGCCGCCGCCGGGTCAACTACCGCCTGCGCGACTGGGGCGTGAGCCGCCAGCGCTACTGGGGCTGCCCGATCCCGGTGATCCGCTGCCCGCACTGCGGCGACGTGCCGGTGCCGGAGGACCAGCTGCCGGTGCGGCTGCCCGAGGACGTGGCCTTCTCCGGCGTCCAGTCGCCGATCAAGGCCGATCCCGAATGGCGCAAGACCACCTGCCCGACCTGCGGCGGTGCGGCCGAGCGCGAGACCGACACCTTCGACACCTTCATGGAATCGAGCTGGTACTACGCGCGCTACACCTCGCCCGGCGCGGCGACCCAGGTGGACGAACGCGCCGACTACTGGCTGCCGGTGGACCAGTACATCGGCGGCATCGAGCACGCCATCCTGCACCTGCTGTACTTCCGCTTCTACCACAAGCTGATGCGCGACGCGGGCCTGGTGCGCTCGGACGAGCCGGCCACCAACCTGCTGTGCCAGGGCATGGTGATCGCCGAGACCTTCTACCGCGACAACGCCGACGGCTCGAAGGACTGGATCAACCCGGCCGACGTGGAGATCCAGCGCGACGACAAGGCGCGCGTGGTCGGCGCGGTGCTCAAGGCCGACGGCCGGCCGGTGATGATCGGCGGCACCGAGAAGATGTCCAAGTCGAAGAACAACGGCGTGGATCCGCAGGCGATGGTGGGCAAGTACGGTGCCGACACGGTGCGCCTGTTCTCCATGTTCGCCGCGCCACCGGAGCAGTCGCTGGAGTGGAACGAGGCCGGCGTGGAAGGCATGGCGCGCTTCCTTCGCCGCTTCTGGCGCGAGGTGGTCACCCACGCGTCGCAGCCCGATCATCCCCGTATCGGTGGCGTGGCCGCAGGCCGCTCCGATGCCCCTCCCCTGCAGGCAGGGGACGGTGCCGGAGGCGTGGTTGATCCGGCGCAGCTCGACGCCGCGCAGAAAACCCTGCGCCGCCAGCTGCACGAGACCATCCAGAAGGTCGGCGACGACCTTGGCCGCCGCCACTCCTTCAACACCGCCATCGCCGCGCTGATGGAGCTGCTCAACGCCGTGGGCAAATTCGCCGACACGGGCGAGCAGGGCCGCGCGGTGCGCCACGAGGCGCTGGAAACCATGGTGCTGCTGCTCAACCCGGTGGTGCCGCACGTCAGCCATCGCCTGTGGCAGGTGCTGGGCCACGCCGAGACCGTGCTGGAGGACCAGCCCTGGCCGCAGCCCGATCCGGCCGCGCTGGTGCGGGATTCGCTGACGCTCGCCGTTCAGGTCAACGGCAAGCTGCGCGGTACCATCGAGGTGGCCGCCGATGCCGACAAGGCGTCGGCGGAAGCGCAGGCGCTGGCCCTGCCCAACGTGCAGTCCTTCCTGGAGGGGCTGGCCGTGCGCAAGGTGATCGTGGTGCCGGGCAAGATCGTCAACATCGTCGCAGGATGAAAGCCATGAGCCGTCCGCTCCGAGTCGCGCTGCTGCTGTCGGGCATGCTTGCCCTGGCCGCCTGCGGCTTCCATTTGCGCCGCAGCGCCGCGTTGCCGTCGTCGATGCAGCACGTGCACCTGACCGTCAACGGCGGCGGCAGCCTGCAGCGCGACCTGGCCCGCACGCTGGTCGCGTCCGGCGTGGTGGTCGAGGACCAGGGCGGCCCGGGCATTGCCGAGCTGGCCGTGCCGGTGGCGAGCTTCAGCACGGACTCGCTGACCTTCAACGGCGCCGCCCGCGTCACCGAATACGCCGTGCGCTACCACGTGGAATTCAACGTGAAGGACGGCGGCGGCGCGTTGCTGGTGCCCAGCCAGCAGATCGACATGTCGCGCGAGTACAGCTACAACGCCGGCGATACCGTGGGCAGCACCGCCGAGGTGGAACAGCTGCAGCGCAGCCTCACCGACGACATGGTGCAGGCCATCCTGTTCCGCCTGCAGGCCGCGGCGAAGCATCCGCAGGCGGTGCAGGGCGAGGCCGCGCCGGCGGCGGCCAGCACCGCGCGCTGAGCCGCGGCCGTGCCGCTCAATCCTGCGCAATGGCAGAAGGCGCTGGCGGCCGACGGCCTGTGCCCGGTCTACCTGCTGGCGGGCGAGGAACTGCTGGTGCTGGAGGCCGCCGACGCGCTGCGTGCGCAGGCGCGCAAGCTCGGCTATACCGAGCGCGACGTACTCGACGCCGGCCCGCACTTCGACTGGAACGACCTGGCCCGCGCCGGCGCCGGCATGTCGCTGTTCGCCACGCGCCGGCTGATCGACCTGCGCCTGCCCGGCGGGCGCCCCGGCAAGGACGGCGCCGCCGCGCTCACCGAGTTCTGCGCCGACCCGCCCCCCGACGTGGCCCTGCTGGTCACCGCCACCACGTGGAGCAGCAAGCACGAAGGCGCGTGGAGCAAGAAGATCGACACCGCCGGCGCGATGGTGGTGTTCAACGCGCCCCGGCCGAGCGAATGGGGCGCCTGGGTGGGCGCCCGGCTCGCCTCGCGCGGCCTGTCGGCGACGCCGGACGCCGTGGCCCTGCTGGCCGAACGGGTGGAAGGCAACCTGCTCGCCGCCGCGCAGGAAATCGACAAGCTCGCCGTGCTGCGCGGCGGCGACGGCACGCGCATCGACGCCACCGCGATGGAAGACCTGGTCGCCGACAGTGCCCGCTACGACGCCTTCAAGCTCACCGACGCCGCCTTCGCCGGCGATGGCGCGCGCGCGCTGCGCATCCTCGCGGGCCTGCGCGCCGAAGGCGAGGAACTGATCGGCCTGATGGGCTGGCTGGTCAACCAGCTGCAGCTGGCATTGCGGCTGGCCAACGCCCGCGACTTCGCCGCGCAGGCCCGCGCCGAGCGCCTGTGGCCCGCGCGCGAGCAACTGTTCCGCAAGGCCCTGCGCCGCGCTCCGCGCGAACACTGGCTGGCGTGCCTCGCCCGCGCCTCGCGCATCGACCGCATGGCCAAGGGCCGCGAAGCGGGCGAGCCGTGGCAGGAGGCCGAGCGCCTGGTCGCCGCCATCGCCGAACCGCGGGCGGCAGTGGCGTTGGCATGAACGCCGCCCCCGTCAGCCGGAGCCCGCTTGTCTCCCTCCCCTGCGCGCAGGGGAGGGCTGGGGAGGGGTAACCCACTCTTGCCGAACATCCACTCCAAACCCCTGGCCATCCTCGGCGGCACCTTCGACCCGGTGCACATCGGCCATCTCAACGCCGCCTGGGAAGCCGCCGAACTGCTCGACGCCGACGTCCGCCTGATGCCGGCCAACGTGCCCCCGCACCGGCCGCCGCCGGTCGCCAGCGCGCAGCAGCGCGTGGCCATGCTCCGCGCCGCCCTGCACGGCCAGTCGCGGCTGACCCTGGACACGCGCGAGCTGGAACGCGAAGGACCGTCCTACACCGTCGACACCCTGGCCGAACTGCGCGCCGAGCAGGGCGACCGCCCGCTGGTGCTGCTGCTGGGCGAGGACGCCTTCGCCGGCCTGCCGACCTGGCACCGCTGGCGCGAGCTGTTCGACTTGGCTCACGTCGGCGTGCTGACGCGGCCGGGGGCGGAGTCGGCATGGCTTCCGGTATCGGGCGGCCAGGACGGCATCTGCAAAGTCGCTGCGCCCACAGCCTTGCGCGAAGCGCCTGCCGGTCTCATAGCCGCGCTGCCGATCACTCCGCTGGACATCTCCGCGACCCGGGTACGCGAACTGCTCGCTTCCGGACTCACGCCGCATTACCTGCTGCCTTCGGGCCTGCTCGGCAATCCAGCCTTGCTCGCGCCCTACGCAGGCGGGTGACTCCGTGGGCAAACGCATGGCCGATGGCCAGGCGTGAAGCCGGTTGAAGCCTCCCTAGGCCTGCGCCGCCACGAGCAGCCGATCGACCAGCCGGACGACGAAAGGCTGGTTGCGAAGCTGGTATTGCAAGGGGCCCGCGGCCGAGACGCATGTCAGCGTCCGGTCCTGCATGCGTACCTGCTTCACGGGGATCCGTTGCGAAGGATTGCCGCGGACGTAGAGCCATTCGCCATCGCGAAGGATCAGCGTGATGTAATCCTCGATGTCGCCCTGTTCGTGCCGCCCGATATCGAGCGAGTCGAGCACGCCATGATGGAACACGATCTCGACCCTGTCTTCATCGTCGGCATGGAATTTGAAACCACTTTCCCTAGCCTGGTCGATGGCATCGAAAAGTTCCCGGTCGCACGGGTTCGAGGATTGCACGCGGAAGGCTTCGGGCCCGTCCTGCGTGAGGACCTCGAAGTTCAGGCTGGTACGTCCGGCATCGACCTCCACACGGGTGACCGGTCGGAAATCCGGATCTCCGTAAGGGTTGACGTCAAAGGTGAAGCCCGCGGGCTCGACCAGATTCAGGCCAACATCGACGACCAATCGAAGGTCCTTGGCGCGAGGGATATAGATGAAGGCCGAGTATTCCGGGTTGCTTATTTCCTGCATGAATTGAATGCCTCGAGGATGGGCCACGCGCGCTTGGCTTTCTGGTTGTCGGCGATATCCATGTCGCGGATCTCGCGCATTTGCCGGCCGACCTCGGCAAAGTCCTTCGCGTCGATGGTGATGTAGTCGAGTACCTCATTGCTTACCGTCTTCGGGAAGGTGACGCTGGCGGCTCCACCACGTTGCAGTTCACTGAAGATGTCGCTGCGGCAATTCTTGCAGATCGGCACCGGCAGGACGCCATCCGACTTGAAATCGCCGACGACATCACTGATCACGACATGTTTGCCATTCAGGCCACCACCGTCGCGAATGAACCAGTTGAGCCCGTTGATTTCGGCGTGGTGCACCCGCGGAATGCTCTTGAACACCCTCGAGTCGACGACGCCATGGTCGTCGATCACCCAGATTCTTGCCGTGGCGCCATTCATTCCCCACGGCATCAGGCCCATGGGGTCGATCCAGCCGAGTGGATTCACCGCATAGGCGTAGAAGTTGATGCCGCCGGCAAATCCCGTGGGATCCTGTCCGACAAACTGTCCAAGCGCAGGGCTGTAGTAACGATAGCGGTTGTAATGCAGCCCGGTTTCCGTGTCGAAGTACTGGCCCTGAAGGCGAAGGGGGTTGTCCAGTTCGGCTGCGTGCAGCTTGGCGATCGCCCCCCATGCCGAGTAGCTGGCGGACCAGACGACATGGCCGGTTGGATCGGTGATCCGGGTGGGGCAGCCATTGGGATCGGTGTGGTAATGGAACACACGAGGCGCAGTCGGCGGGTAATCCGCGGGAGCCTGCGCTGCAGTTTCCGCGACGCCGGTCCGGCCGACACCGGACGCTTCGATCCGGGGGGCGGCCGGCGTCGATCCGGATGCCGGTGGCATTGGCGTCGCTGTGGTTGGCGTTCCCGCTTCGCCGCCCAGCGTGATGCCATGGAGGCCCCCAAGTACCATGGTCTTGGAGCCAGCCGGGACGTTTGGTGTGGTATTCGCTGTGGATGGGTCCGGTGGCGTGCCGCCCAGGCGCCCCAGCCCGCCGGAGGTAGACATGCCCGTGCGCCGGCCGGGGGAACGAACGGCAATCGCGTGTCGATCCCCGCGGGCAGGGCGTTCTCCGACGGCAGCCGACGGGGCCGCAGCGCTATCCGCCGGACCGCGATCGACAAGCGCCAGTGGCACGAAGCTGCCGGGATAGCAGACGTACTCGCGCGCGTGCTTGTGCAGCGCCTCGAACGCGGTCTTTCGCTTTCTGGCCGAGACGAAGTCGATCACGTTGCCGGCATCGGGTATCGGGGGAGCGCCCGGAGCGCCGTTCGCATGACTCACTTCGCCCAGCAGGACGTTGCCGTCCCAGAAAAACCACGTGGTGTGCGTCGAGCTGCGCTTGAAGACGCGACGGCCAAGCGGATCGTAGCCGTAGGCGGTACGTTCGCCATCGCGTTCGCCACCTTGCCAATGACTTTCGGTCAGGCGCTGGTTGGCATCCCAGGCCAGATGCAGCACCGGGCGGCCGGATTCCCCGACATGTTCGCGGCGAGCCAGGTTGCCCGCGCGGTCGAAGACGTAATGGCAGCCGCCGTAATCACCTTCGCGGGTCCAGCCGTCAACCGGTTGGCCACCGCCGACAGCCTGCCTCATGCGCGTCTCGAACACACGTGTGCCGAGACGGTCGCCGGCAGGATCGTTGAGGAAGCGAACAAGCTCTCCGCGCGGATCGGTATGCGACAGGATCCGCCCCATGGGGTCGTAGGAGTACTGGTCGGTACCTTGCACGCTGTCGCGGCGCTCGAGGAGATTGCCGCCGTGCCCATAGGCGTATGCGGTGTCGAACAGGGCAGCCTCGTCCTTCAGCACGACCTGGGCGGAGAGCAGCCCGCGCTCGTCATAGTCCAACTGGCGCCGGACCTGGGGACTGAGGTGTTCGACGATGGCGCGGCCAAGCCCATCGCGTTCGATGGCAATGGGCGGCTCGTCATTGATGGCAACGTCTGTAAGTTGGTCGCACGCGTCGAAGACGAAAGCGATTCGGTTGCCTGCGCCGCTTTCGCGCAGGATGCGGCGTCCGGAGGCGTCGTAGGCGCTGGTGACACGGAAACCATCCTGCATCTCCTCGATCAAGCGGCCTTCGGCATCGAGACGTCGCTGCACGTGACGATGCGGATTGCGCAATTCGACAAGCCGGCCGCACGGGTCGTATTGGAAGGTTTCCCGGAACGGCTGCCCGTCGTGCGCCGGTTCGGTCAACGTCCTGGTGACAATGCGGCCACATGGATCGGTGACATAGTCGACGGTACGGCCAAGCGGATCGGTCATGCCGGTAAGGCGCCCTGAGGCGTCGTAGCGATAGCAGCGAAGCTGTCCCCAGTAATCGATTTCCGCGATGATTCGGCCAAGCGGGTCGCGATGGAACTCGTGTCGTTCGCCGCGCTGGTTGATGACGGCAACGAGTCGTTCTTCGGTGTCGTACTCATACTGCACGGCGTGCCCATCGGGCTGGATACGTCTGGTGATCTGACCGATGCCAAAGTATTCAAGCCGGGTGACGGCGCCCGCTTCGTCGGTATATTGCAGCAGTTGGTCTTCGGCGTCGTATTCAACTCGCACGATACCGCCGCCGGGTTGAACCGAGGAGAGCAGCCGTCCCTTGGCATCGTAGGTGTACCGAGCCGTCTGCCCCATCACATCCGTCATGCGGATGAGGCGCCCCAATGCATCATGCGCGTAGCTGCTCCGCATGCCCAATGGGTCGACGACGTGATTCAGTTGGCCGTAGCGGTCGAAGTGGAGCCGCGTCGTGGCGCCGAGCGGATCGGTATAGGCAAGCAATTGCCCCGCCTTGTCGTAGGCATAGCGTGAAATCGCATCCAGAGGAGTGGATCGAGCCACAAGCAGCCCACGAGTGTCCCATTGCTGCGTCCATATCCCACCATTGGGATCGGTGACGGCGACCGGCTGGTCGTCCGCGTCGTAGGCCGACTGCACGGAGCTGCCGTCGGGCCGGGTGAGGACGAGCAGGTTGCCGCGCGCGTCGTACTCGAACTCCGTGCGCAGGCCCATCGGGTCGACCACGGCGGTGGTGCGGCCGACGTCGTCGTACTCGAACACGGTGACGCCGTCGAGCGGGTCGATCTCGCACAGCGGCAGGCCGTCGGGGTCGAACTTCACCAGCGAGACGTGGCCGAGCGAGTCGGTGACCTCGGTTTCCTGCAGCTGGGCGTCGTAGCGGAAGCGGTAGTCGTACAGGCCGCCGTCGCCCCAGGCGTGGATGACCTGGTGGCGGGCGTCGTATTCGTAGTGGAAGCTGAGGCCGGTGCGGTCGGTGTGGCGCACCAGGTGGTGTTCGGCGTATTCGAAGCGGCGTGCCGCGCCGAGCGCATCGAGGGCGGCAACGAGGTCGCCGGCGCCGTCGTGCTCGTAACCCACCAGCGGGTGGTTGAGGCCGGTGGCGGGATCGTGCAGCAGCAGTTGGCGGATGCGGCCCTCGTGCATGGCCACGTCGATGAAACGTCCCTGCAGTCCATCGATGCCGCTCTCCTGGATGCGGGTGAGGCGGCCGTCGGTGCGCTCGAAGCGCCAGTGGTTACCGCACAGGTCTTCGATGCGCTCGATCGGCAGGATCAATGTATCGAGATGGGCAACCTTGGCGGGCGGGCGGCGAAAGGCGTAGTACACGTTGCCCTTGGTGCGGACACGGTATTCGTCGGCTGTGGCGTAAAGGCGCGCACCGTCGACCAGTTCGAGCACCGCGTGCTCGAGGCCCTCGGCGACGGGCAACTGCGGAAACACCACGTGGCGCGCGCTGTCGACGAACACCGCGACGCCGTCGGCGTCGATCTCCAGCCGCAGGTCGGCCGGGGTGTGCCAGCCGTGGCCACACAGGCCCTCGTGGCGTTCGCGCGAGCGGTAGGCGCGCGTCCACGCCAGCGGCAGGCGGCCGGGGAGGGCGAAGTCCTCGTGCTCCACCACCACGCTGCCGTCGCGGATGTCCACCGGCTCGGCGCGCAGCACCTTGCACTTCAGGAAGCCGCTGGGCAGGTGGCCGAACCTGTCCTTGCGCCAGGCCTTGAACTTCGCCATCGCGCTCTCGACGCGCTGGAGCTTCTTCAGCGCCTTGAGGCCTTTCAGCGCACCGGCGAAGCCGGCCTGGAACAGCAGGCCTGCCATGTCGATGGTGGGCGGGCCGCCCACGCTGACGTTGGTGGGAATGGCCAGGTTGACCGCGGTGGGCAGGGTCAGCGAGAGCGAGGGCTTCTTCGGCTTCTTCAGCCGGACCGGCGGGACCATGCCGACCATGTTGCAGTCGAGCACGGGCATGCAGAGCCTGGAGAAGGGCGCGCCGTCGGCGACGACGGTCTTGCTGCCCATGAACAGCTGGTCGTCGGGCTGGGGGCCCTCGGCGACTTCCATGGGCGGGACCCACATGCCGCCGACGGGGATGTGCACGTCCAGGCCGCCGGTGCCGGCGGTGGCGCGCTTGATGCCGTTGACGTGGACGGTGCCGCCGATGAAGGGGATGTAGTCGAACGGATCGAACACCAGGCTGATGTGTGGCGTGGGCAGCGGCACCGGCACGGGATCGGGCGGGATCTCGTACAGGTGGATGTCGATGCCCAGTTGCGGGTCGAAATGCTTGGCGGCGATGGTCATTGGCGACGTCCCTGTGGTTTACAACACGCGATGCAAGGCGCGCAGCAGGCTGTGCGCGTCGTGCCGCTCCATGCCGAACCAGTACCCCAGCAGCACGGCCACGAGGATGGCGACGGCCAGTACGATCAGGCGCTGCGACCGGCTCATGCGAGTTTCTCCAGCGCCGGCTCGGCGGGGGCGGGATCGAGCGGGGTCTGCGCCAGGTCGTCGCCACCGGGCAGCGGCAGGTAGCCGGGCGGTTCGCTCCATTCCGCGACAGGCTTGTCCTGCGGGTGGCGCACGTCGGGCAGGCCGTTCCAGCCCGGGTGCAGCAGCTCGCGACCCACCGACACGACCTTGCGGAAGAAGGTGTCGCCGCCGGCGATCAGCTGCTCGCGTTCCTTCACTAGGCGAGTGAAGGCGGATTCACAATGCCGCATCAGCTCGGCGTCGAGGGCGTCCGTGGCTTCGCGGTTGGGCGCGTCGCCGAGTTTCGCGGCGAGGCGCTCGGCCTGTGCGTGAGCGTCGGCGACGGCCTTGCGGTAGTCGTCGGCGCATTTCGCCAGTTGCGTGGCGCGCCGGGCGTCCTGCAGGTGCAGCAGGTCCTGCAGCAGCAGCGGGAAGGTGGTCAGCGCGAGGTCGGCGGGCGCCATGTCGCGCGCCGCCGCCACGCCCTGCAGGCCGTGCTGCAGCGCCGCTTCGCGCTGGTGCGCCCGGGCCAGGCAATAGCCGGCCATGCGCCGGCCCTCGATCACGAACAGCGGGTTGGGGATGGCGGCGGCGGCCTGGGCGGCCTCGGCGTAGGCCGCGGCGGCGTGCTCCGGCTGCTGCGCGGCGAGCAGGGCGCCGGCTTCGCCGAACCAACCCTGCATCAGCAGGTCGCCGGCAGCGGGGTGTTCGCGCTCGCGTGCGACGAGCGCACATTCGCGGGCGCGACGATAGCGCCGGATGGCGTCGGCGTACTGCTTTTCCTTCAGGTGCGCGCCGGCCACGGCCATGTGCAGCGCCACCTGCTGGTCGGGCCATTGCTGCCGTTCGGCGATGGCCAGGGCGCGTTCGGCACGCTGCGCGGTGTCGGCGGCGCTGCGCTTGTCGAGCAGGCTCATCACGTCGGTGAGCAACTGCCGGTAGGCCGCCGCGCCGGCGGGGGCGCCGCCGGCGCCGGACTGCGCCGCGGTGGCGCGCGCCAGGTCGAACATGTCCAGCGGCGTCTCGATCAGGCACACCTGTTGCGGATGGCGCTCGACCAGCGGTTGCCAGGTCGGTTGCGCCACCGTGTCGACCAGGACCAGGCGGATCCGCTCGGGTACCGGTGCGGCCAGCGCCTGCTCCATCCACGCCATGGGGGCGGTGCCGGTGGCGACCTGTTCCGGCCACAGCACGGCCACGGCGTGGCGCAGGCGTTCGCCGTGGTGGCGGACGAAGGAATCGAGCAGGCCGAGGAAGCCGGCCGCGGTGTCGGGGCGGGTTTCGAATGGGCCGTCCCAGTCCACCTTCAGGCCGAGCTCGGCCAGCGTGTCGCGACTGCGCAGGTAGCCGTCGAGCAGGGCGTCCTTCAGCGCGCGGCTGTAGCGGTAGCCGGCCTCGAACGGGGCGTCGAACTTCACGAACAGGTCGGGCGTGCCGGCCGTCCCTGCATGCTGCTGCGCTTCGACGAAGGCGGCCAGCAGGCCCAGTGCGTTGCCGGGCACGCGCCATATCGCCAGCCGCAGTTCCGGATCGGCACTGGCTTCCAGCCAGCGTCCGCACAGGTTGTCGACGGCTTTCTCGACCGGGTTCTTCGCTGCAGGCATCGCTCGCTTCCCGGCAGCGTCAGTTGAGGCTGATCTTGGCGCCGTTGATGGTGACGCCGCCGCCGTCGATCTTGACGGTGGAGCCCGCCGCGCTGATCACGATGGAGCCGCCCACGATCTCGATGCCCGCGCCGCCCACCTGCATGATCATCTGGCTGGCCGAGGCCAGGGTCATCGGGCCGTTGGAGGCGCTGTCGTGCTTGCCCGCGGCCACGTGGCTGACGTCGCCGGCGACCATCGTCTTGTGGTTGCCGCCGATGTCCTGCTCGAGGTGGCTGCCCACCTGGTGCGTGTCGGTGGCGGCCACCGTGGTGGTGCGGCTGGCGTTGTGGGCCTCGGTGGTGGCGCCGTTGACGGTGCGGGTGGAGGTGCCGGCGACGGCTTCCGCCCAGGTGCCGTTGCGCAGGCTGGTGTGGTTGCCGTTGAGCGTGCCGGCGTAGTCGCCGGTGATGGTCTCGGTGTAGCCGCCGGTGACGTTGCGCGTGTGGCTGGCCTGGTAGGTCTCGCTGACGGCGCCGGCCACCGTGCTGGTCAGCGCGCCGGTGACGCTGTGGGTGGAGCTGCCGGTGATGCTGGAGCTGTGGTTGCCCTTGACGCTGACGTCCTGGTTGCCGCCCACCGAAATGCCCTGGTCGGCGGCCACGCTGAGGGTGTGGTTGGCGCCGACGCGGGTGGCCTTGTTGCTGCCCACCGAACTGTTGTGGTCGTTCAGCACCGTGGTGGCCATGTCGCGCTGGGCGCGCATGTTCAGCAGCTCGCTGCCGGCGGTGTCGTGCATGGTGAGTTCGTTGTAGCCCTCGCCCTGCACGGTCTTGGAGCGGATGCCGCTGACGTGCTTGTCGAACGGCTGCGGGTTGTCCTCGTTGTAGACGCGGCCGGTGACCAGCGGTCGGTCGGGATCGCCGTCGAGGAAGCTCACCACCACTTCCTGGCCGATGCGCGGCGCCGAGACGCCGCCCATGCCCGGTCCGGCCCAGGGGCTGGACACGCGCACCCAGCACGAGCTGCGCTCGTCGCGCCGGCCCAGCCGGTCCCAGTGGAACTGCACCTTGATGCGGCCGTAGCGGTCGGTCCAGATCTCCTCGCCGGCAGGGCCGACCACGGTGGCGGTCTGCGGTCCCCACATCCGCGGCAGCGGCGTGGTGCACGGCGGCCGGTACGGGATGCGCCGGCGCAGGCAGGTGGCCTCGACGCGGTAGACGCAGCCTTCCGCGTCGGAGAAGTCGGGCTTGAAGTTGTTGCGCGCGTCGTGGCGCACTTCGAGCAGGAAGAACTGGCGCGGCTCCTCGTCGTCCTCGGCGTGGTCGTAGTGGCCCTGCAGGGTGAAGTAGCACCCGGCGCGGAGCAGGCGGCAGGCGCCGCGGCCCTCGAACAGCTTGGTCTGCCAGGCCATTTCCTCGCCGCGCAGGCCGGCCAGCGCATCGCCCGCGGAGGTGTCGCCGAAGCGGGCGGCGCCGTCGTAGCGGTAGTGTTCCAGCACCGGCAGCGCGCCGCGCGGCGCGTCCAGCAGGCGGTCCACCGAGAGCGGGCTGCGCGGCTGCTTGAAGTCGAAGCTCTTGTGCGATTTCAGCCCCGCGCCGACGCGGCGGATGGCCGTCCAGCCGTCCAGGCCTTCCTCGTCGCGCACGCCCTGGTCGGACTGGAAGTGCACCACCGGATGCGCGCCCACCGGCGGACAGCGGGTGGAGTCGTCCGCCAGGCACATCACGTGGCCGTCCTCGGCGTGCTCGAAGCGGTAGTGGATGCCGGCGTCCTCCAGCAGGCGCGAGACGAAGGCGAAGTCCGACTCGTTGTACTGCACGCAGTACGGCAGCTTCGGGTAGCGCGCGGCATCGATCTCGGCGCGGTAGCTGGCCAGTTCGGCATAGCGGGCGAATACCTCGTCCACGATGTCCGGCACCGCCATGTCCTGGAAGATGCGGCAGTTGCTGGTGTGGCGCAGGAAGTCGAACCACGGCGCGACCTCGGCCCGGTAGGTGGCCAGGTCGCCGTCGGTGCCGGTGCGCGCGAACTCCTTCACGTAGCCGTGGAAAGGACGGTCGCCGTCGGGCGTGCGCAGGGTGAAGCGCATCGGCTGGCCGATCACCTGCTTCAGTTCCAGCGTCGCGTCGGGCGAGAGCAGGTCGGCGGTGAGCGCGAACGGACGCGACACCGCTTCGGTGCCGTGGAAGCGGTGCACCACGAACGGCTCGGGCTCCAGCGTGGAATGGACCAGGACCAGGCGGCGATCCTGCTGCAGGCGCGCCATACGGGGCATGGCGCCGGCGGTATCTCCGTACACGATCGTTACTCCTACACAGCGGAGCCATGGCGGGTGCCGTGGCTTTCACGTCGCGGTTGCCCCCTGCCGGCGAGAGTAAATCAGCGGTTTTCCGACGCAAAGTGCGCGGGCAGCGTGGTTCGGCTTGCGGGCGCTGCAGTGTGATGGCGTTCGCAGATGCGCGAAGGCGATCGCCGTGCTCGCCCCGCGGTTTTATGCGGGGCGTGCGAGTGCCCACACGCTGTTGGGTTCGCCGTCGCGCGCGCGGCGGGCGGTGGCGCGCGCCAGCGTGGCGAAGCCGAGGGCCAGCGCCAGCGCGCCCAGGTCCACCGCGGCCGGTGCCAGCTGGCCCGCCGCGGCGTTGCGCCAGAACCAGCCGCCGGTGGCGAAGCCATGCGCCAGCGGCGCCAGCGCGGTGAGGACGGCGGCCAGCCACAACAGTTCGCACGCGCCGCGCGCCGGCGCGCGTGCGCAGGCCCACAGCAGGCACAGCGCCCAGCCCGCGAAGCAGGCCCAGCGCTCGCCGGTCGCCACGTCCCAGCCCAGCCGCGGCAGCAGCTGCGCCGCGACGGCGGCGGCCGAGATCGCCACGCACACGCCGATGCACACGCCCACGGTGGCGCGCGCCATCACCTGCGAGGAGCGGCCCTGCTCGGCCTGGCGCCGGCGCCGGCGCGATTCGATCCACAGCAGGTTGCCGGAATAGAACAGGAACGCGCCGCCCAGGCCGAGCAGGAAGTACAGCCACTGCACGACGGCGTTGCCGTAGTTGCCGAAGTGCAGCGCATAGGCCCAGGCCAGGGTGGCGTGGTTGGCGTCGCGGTGGCCCGGCAACTGGCTGGCGAGCAGCGCGCCGCTGGTGGCGTCCAGCGCCAACGTGCCCGCGGCCAGCGTGCGCGGCGCGTCACCGGTGATCTCCACCGTGGCGTGGGCGTCGCCGCCGTGGGCGAGCTTGAGGTACTGCGGCGTGAAACCGTCGAGACCCTGGTCGCGCGCGACGGCCCGCGCATGCGCCACCCACGCCGCCACCGGCAGCATCGGCCGGGCGACGCCGGCCTGCCGCACCGCCGGCGCGGTGTCCATCGCCGGCCCCGAGGCCGCCAGCAGCTTGCCCTGCCAGCCCAGCGGGCCGAGCGCCATCATCAGCACCACCGACAGGCACAGCATCGCGCCGGTCACCGCGAACACCGCGTGGAACGGCAGGCTCAGCACGCCGATGGCGTTGTGCGCATCCTGCCAGAAGCGCTTGAGGTTGCGTCCGGGACGCAGCGCGAACAGGTCCCTGGCCAGCCGCGGCAGGTGGATGACCAGGCCGCTTACCAGCGCGATGCCGTAGAGCAGGCTGACCACGCCCATCAGGTACATGCCGAAGGTCTCGGGCAGGCCGAGCGAGAAGTGCAGCTCGTTGACCAGCACGGGCAGGTCGGCGCCCGGCCGTTGCGGGCTGCCGTCGGGGTTGTCCAGCGTGGCGAACTGCCAGGTGCCGTGGCGGTCCGGCCAGTACGCGCTCGGGCCGGCGCCCATGTAGCCGGGGAAGGTCATGCCCAGGTTCCCGCCCGCGTCCGGGTGGCGCGCCAGCACCGCGTCGAGCAGGCGCTGCATGTCGTCGATCGAGCCGGTGGCGGCGGCATGCGGCGTGGCCCATTGCTGCACGGGCTGCTGGAACACGGTGATCGCGCCCGCGTAGAACGCCACGAACAGCGCCAGCCCGGCGAGCAGGCCGACCCAGGAGTGCAGCGAGGTGAACACGCGCAGGGTGGCGGGTTTCGGTTTCATGGCGGACTCCTCAACGCACCCAACCCAGCGTTTGCAGCGCGTGCAGCAGCCCCAGTCCGGCCACCGCCGACGCGCCCAGCCACAGCCACGCGCGCCTGCCGCTGGCGAACTGCAGGCTGGCGCAGATCACCCCGACCCACACCGGCACGAAGGCCAGCACGCCCGGCACCAGCGTGCCCTGCCACGGACCCGGCAGCGACCAGCAGGCCAGGCCGACCAGCGCGGCGGAGAGAAAGAAGCCGGCCACCACGCCGGCGCCGACGCGCGCCCACATTCAGTCGTCCTCCAGCGCGGTGGCCTCGGCGGCGCGGCGGTCGGCGAGCAGCGCCAGCCAGGGCTGCGCCACCAGCGCCAGCATCCAGCCGACCAGCATCGCGCAGGTGCCGGCGCCGGTGCCGAGCGCGGCGATCCACGCGGCCAGTGCCAGCGCGGCCAGTGCGAAGCCGCCGGCCAGCACGCCGCGCCGGCGGCGCCACGCGTGCCACACGCAGTGCGGCGAGGCGGCGTAGAGCAGCGCGGCGGAGACCGCCGTCGTCACGCACGCCAGGCCGACCAGTGCCGCCGCCATGCCAGTACCCGCCATGCCGCCCTACCAGCGGTACCGCGCGCTGGCGGTCACGTTGCGCGCGTAGCCGTAGTAGCACCACACCGCGCTGTTGCAGGCCGAGACGTAGTCGCGGTCGAACAGGTTGCTGGCGTTGAGCTGGAAGCGCCAGCCGGAGATGTCGTAGTGCACCGCGGCGTCGGCCAGGGTGTACGACGGCGTCTTCCACTGGCCATAGCTGTCGCCGTAGTGCGCGCCCACGTAGCGCACGCCGCCGCCGAAGCCCAGCCCGGCCAGCGGGCCGGCGACGAGGGTGTAGTCGAAGCCCAGCGAGGCCTGCTGCTTCGGCAGCAGCGGGATCGGCTTGCCCAGCGAGGGCAGGTCGTTGGTCCGGGTGACCTTCGAGTCGCTCCAGGTGTAGTCGCCGTAGAGGCTGAAGTTCGTGCCGAAGTTCCAGCGCCCTTCCAGTTCCACGCCGCGCAGGCGCGTCTTGCCCTGCTGCACCTGGAACAGGGTGTGGTTGGGGTCGACGGTGAGCGAGTTCTTCTGGGTGATCTGGTAGGCGGCCAGGCTGAGCAGGCCGTTGCCGGCGGCGGGCTGGAACTTCAGGCCGGCCTCGTACTGGTCGCCGGTGGTGGGCTCGAAGGCGCGGCCGGCGAAGTCGGTGCCCACGGTGGGCTGGAACGAATGCGACCACGACACGTACGGCGCGAAGCCACTGTCGAACAGGTAGTTGACGCCGATGCGGCCAGAGAAGGCGTGGTCGCGCTGGTGCGCGTGACCGCCGCCGATCAACTGGTCGGTATCGGTGTCCACGTGGTCCTGGCGGCCGCCGACGGTGATGCCCCAGTGGTCGATACGGATCTGGTCCTGCGCGTACACGCCCAGCTGCTTCTGCACCTGTTTGGTGTGGGTGGTGTACGCGGGCACCGTCACCGGGCTGCCGTAGACCGGGTCGAAGATGTCCAGCGTGGGCGCGTCGAAGTCGAACGCGGAGGCGTAGTCGTCGCTCGCGCGGCGGTAGTCCACGCCCGCCAGCACGGTGTGCTGCAGCGCGCCGGTGTCGAAGTCGTACTGCAGGTTGTTGTCCACGCCGAAGGTCCTGGTGTGGTTCTCGTTGGGGAAGGCGTAGCGGATCAGGGTGCGGCCGTCGGCCTCCAGGCCGAACGCGCCGAGGTTGGCGCCGTCGTTGTCGACGTCGGCCTTGCCGTAGCGCAGGTTCTGGGTGAAGGTGACCCCGCTGGCGAAGTCATGGCGGAACTCGTAGCCGATCGAGGCCAGCGTCTTGTCGTAGTCGTTCTGGCCCGGCTCGCCGGTGAAGCGGTGGCGCGGGATCCTGCCGTTGGGGTTGTGCAGCAGGGTGCCCGCGGCCGGCAGGAAGCCGCCGCCGGAGGCGGTGTCGCCCTTCTGGAAGCGCGACAGCACGGTCGCGCGGTGGCGTCGGACGGCTTCCAGGTGAGCGCCGGCGCGAGGTAGTAGCGGTCGTCCTTGATGTGGTCGACCATGGTGTCGCTGTGGCGCGCCAGGCCGGTGAGGCGGTACAGCACGGTGCCGCCGTCGTCGAGCGGGCCGCCGAAGTCGAACTCGCCCTGGCGCAGGTCGAAGCTGCCCACTTCCACGCCCACTTCGTGCAGCGGCTGCACGGTAGGGCGCTTGCTGACCAGGTTGAGCATGCCGCCCGGCGGCATCGCGCCGTACAGCACCGAGGACGGTCCCTTGATCACTTCCAGCCGCTCCAGCCCGTAGGGCTCGATGCGGGTGATGCCGGTGCCGGAGCCGTCGGGCAGGGCCAGTCCGTCCAGGTAACGTGCCGGGGTGAAGCCGCGCACCAGCAGCCAGTCGCTGCGCGCGTCGGGGCCGTAGCCGCCGCCCTGGGCGCCGGCGGTGTACCACACCGCTTCCTCGATGCCCTGGATGCCGCGACGGCTCATCTGCTCGTCGGTGATCACCGAGACCGACTGCGGGATGGCGACGATCGGGGTGTCGGTCTTGGTCGCCGAATCGCTGTCCCTGGCGATCTTCGCGGTGACCTCGACGCCCTTGAGCGTGGTGGCCTGCGGCGGCGCGGTGTCGTCCGGGGCGGCCAGCGCCTGGGTAGACAGCGCCAGGCTGCCGAGCAGGGACAGGCCGGACAGGGCGCGACGGAGGGCGCGGGGAAGGCGGTGCGGATGGAGCGTGGACATCGAAAGCCTTGGGTGCGAGGTCATGGGCCGCGAGGCCGGTTGCCATGCGATCCCTCCGTGATCGGCGATGGCGCAGGCAGGCGGGTCGTTCCCACGGACCGGCGCGCGAGGGCGCGTCGATGCAGTTGAGAATGATTCTTATTATATGACCTGGCCGCGGGCGTGGCAATCCCGCGCCGCGTCCGTGCGGGGGCATTGCGCCCCTGTCAGCCCGCTGCCCTGGGCACGAAGCGCAGCGCCGGGGAGTTCATGCAGTAGCGCAGCCCGGTCGGGCGCGGGCCGTCGTCGAAGACATGGCCGAGGTGGCCCCCGCAGCATGCGCAGCGCACCTCGGTGCGTTCCATGCCGAGGCTGTCGTCGTCGAGCTGGACTACGTTGTGCTTCGAGATCGGCCGCCAGAAGCTGGGCCAGCCGGTGCCGGAGTCGAACTGGGTGGCGTCGTCGTACAGCGCGGTGGCGCAGCCCGCGCAGCGGTAGAGGCCGCGTGCCGCCGGCCGCTCGTGCGCGCCGCTGAAGGCCCGTTCGGTGCCGCCGCGCCGCAGGATGTCGAACGCCGCCGGCGACAGCCGCCGGTGCCATTCGGCGTCGCTCAGCACCAGCCGCGGCAGGCGCCGCGCGCCGAGGTCGCGGCCGTCGTCGGCGAAGACCTCCAGCAGCACCTCGCCGGGTTCGGTGCGGATCAGGCCCGGCGGCCAGCCGCTGCCCGCGGCGAGCAGGCGCGGCAGCGCGAGGCTGCCGCCGACCGCGAGCAGGGCGCCGCCGGCCAGGGCGGAACGGAGGAAGCGGCGGCGGTCCATCGCGACGACGTCGTCGATGCGTGACATGGCGGACTCCCTGGTCCCGAACCGATCAACCGAAGGTGAAGGCGTAGGCGTGCACGCCCGGGTCGAGGAAGGTGATCTCGAACACCCGCTCGCCGGTGCCGTGGGCCTGGCGCACCAGCTGGTACAGGCGCTGCGAGGTCACCGTGCCGTTGCCGTCGGCATCGGTGTCCATGCCGCGGTCGGCGCCGGGCGCCTTGCCGTCCAGGGTGACGCGGAAGCGCACCGGCCTGCCGTCCGTGCCGGGGCCCAGCACCAGGTGCAGGTCGCGGCCGCGGAAGCGGTAGGTGATGCGGCCGCCGGCGCGTTCCAGCGTGGCGTCCTGCGGGTGCACCGTCCAGCGGCCGTCCAGCGCCCACTGGTTGGTCGCCAGCGTCGCCGGCGCGCGGTAGACGAAGGCGTCGTCGTGCGCCACCGGGCCGCTGGCGAAGTCTTCGGCGCGGGCATAGCCGACGTAGGTTTCCGGCGAGCGCATGGCGTCGCCGGAGGAGGCCGCCTGCGCCCCCTTGGCGCCGGGCTGCACGTAGCCGCCGGGCAGGTCGGTCTGGCCGGCCTCCGCGAGCAGGCGGCGGATCACGTCCTCGCCTTCGGCATAACCGCCCTCGCCGAAATAGTGGTGGCGGATCCGGCCCTGCGCGTCGATGAAGTAGTCGGCCGGCCAGTATTCGTTGTTGAAGCCCTGCCAGATCGCGTAGTCGTCATCCAGCGCCACCGGGTAGGTCACGCCGAGCCGCTTCACCGCCGCGGCCACGTTGGCCGGGTCCTTCTCGAAGGCGAACTCGGGCGCGTGCACGCCGATGATCACCAGGCCGTGGTCCTTGTACTTCTGGTACCAGGCCTCGACGTAGGGCAGCGAGCGCAGGCAGTTGATGCAGGAGTAGGTCCAGAAATCGACCAGCACCACCTTGCCGCGCAGTGACGCCGGCGCCAGCGGCGCGCTGTTGAGCCATTGCGTGGCGCCGGCCAGCGAGGGAAACGTGCCCTCCACCGGCAGCGGCTGGCCGGCCTGCGGCGCGGGTTCCGCCGAGGCGGTCGGCACCGGCCTCACCGCGTCGATCAGCTTCTGCTCGATGCGGTTGGTGCCGGCCAGCGAGACGCGGGTGAGCAGGCCGGTGTCCACGCCGAGCGCGATCGCCGCCACGCCGCACAGCACCAGCACGCCCAGCGTGCGGCGCACCCATTCGCCGGCGCCCAGCGAACGCTTCATCAGCGCGAACACCCGGCCGCCCACGGCCAGCGCCAGCGCCAGCGAGGTGGCGGCGCCAGCGGCGTAGACCAGCAGCAGGAGGGTGGTGCCCACGCTGGCGCCCTTCAGCGCCGCGCCGGTCAGCAGCAGGCCGAGGATTGGCCCCGCGCACGGGGCCCACAGCAGGCCGGTGGCGATGCCCAGGCCGATGGAGCCCCAGACCGAATCGCCGTCGCCGGCCGAACGCTGCGACAGCTTGTTGCCCAGCGCCACGAACGGCCGCGTGATCCATTCGGCCAGACGGGTGGAGAGCAGGGTCAGCCCGAGGAAGGCCAGCACCACCAGCGCGACGACGCGGCCGTACTGGTTCGCATGCACCGCCCAGCCGCCGCCCACCGCCGCCAGCGTGGCGACCAGGGCGAAGGTGAGCGCCATGCCGGCCAGCATCGGCAGGCCGTTGCGCATGAACGGCCGGTCGGCGCGCGCGAACACGAACGGCAACACCGGCAGGATGCACGGGCTGAGGATGGTGAGTACGCCGCCGAGGTAGGCGAGCAGGAGCACGATCATGGCTAGCAATTCCCGATGGGGTTCGACGGGATATTCGATGCGGCGCCGGCGATGGTTACATCCGCCGGGGTGGCGGTGGCAGGGTAACGCGCGCGGCGGTCGCGGCGAATGGCTGGATGGGTTCCACGATTCCGGACACGCATGCTCCTCTTGACCGCCGACGGCTTCCGGGTACTAGATGACGGACTTTCTCCGCCACCGGATCGCCGCGCCGTCGTGTCCGCCGAACCCGCCAGTCCCAGCGAGCAGGCCGACCACCGGCGCGCCGCGTGGATGGCCGCCGCCCAGGCCGGCGACCGCCGCGCCTACGAGCGCGTGCTGGCCGACTCGGTGGCGCTGGTGCGCAGTGTCGCGCGCCGCCAGGGCGTGCCGGTGGACGCGCTGGACGACGTGGTGCAGGAGACCCTGCTCACCGTGCACCGTGTACGCCACACCTACGACCCGTCGCGTTCGTACGACGCCTGGCTGGCCGCCATCGCCGCCCGGCGTGCGATCGACGCCCTGCGCAGCCATGGCCGCCGCGACCGCCGCGAGGTGCACGACGAACTCGCGCTCGACCAGCACGCCGGACGCGACGACGCCAGCGCCGAAAGCGAACGCACGCAGCAGGCGCAGCGCCTGCGCCAGGCCATCGCCGGCCTGCCGCCGGGCCAGCGCCAGGCGGTGGAGCAACTGGGACTGCAGGAACAGTCGCTGGCCGAGGCGGCCGCCGCCACCGGGCGCAACGCCGGCGCCCTGAAAGTGAACCTGCACCGCGCGCTGAAGGCATTGCGCGGTCGACTGCACGGAGAACCCTGAACACCATGTCGTCCGACCCACGCCACCAGGCCCTGATCGATGCGCTCGGCGCGGAGCTGTCGCCGGTGCGGCGGCTGCCGCCGCCGTGGCTGCGCACGCTCGGCTGGCTGCTGGCGGTGGCGGTGCTCGCGGCCCTGCTGCTGATGCACTACGGCGCCGGCCTCATGCTGCGGCGCTGGGCCGGTGCGCCGGACCTGGGCTGGGCCGCCGCCGGCGCGGTGCTCACCACGGTCTGCGCCGCGTGGGCGGCATTCGTGCTCGGCGTGCCCGGGCGCTCGCGCGCCTGGGCGTGGCTGCCGCTGCCCGGCGCGCTGCTGTGGATCGGCGCCAGCGGCCTGGGTTGCCTGCGCACCTGGCTGGCGCCGGACACCAGCATCGCCACCATGCACCAGTCGGCCGATTGCCTGGTGTTCATCGTCAGCTTCTCGATCCCGCTGTCGGCGCTGATGGTGTGGCTGCTGCGGCGCGCCTGCCCGCTGCGGCCGGTGCTCACCGCGCTGCTGGTGGGTCTGGCCAGCGCGGCCGCGTCGGCCAGCCTGCTGGAGATCTGCCATTCCTTCGACGCGGCCGCCACCGACCTGCTCACCCACGCGCTGGCGGTGGGCATCGTGGTGGCGGCGAACGCGGCGATGGGCGGGCGGCTGCTGTCGCGGCACTGACGCTGCCGCGGCAGCGACGTAACCGGTGCGGCAGCCCGGGCGAAGCAAGGAACGGGACGGCGAAGCCGTTTCCATTTCCTTTTTCCTTCCGAAGGACACCACCATGAACGCACGCATGCTCGCCGCTCTGGCCGTCGCCGCCGCCGTCGGCGCCTTCGCCGTCGCCCCCGTTTCCGCGCAGGACGCGATGCCCGCCTCCTCCGGCCCGGCCATGTCGCACGACGCGATGAAGCAGGGCGCCATGCACAAGGACGGCATGATGAAGAAGGATGCGATGAAGCACGGCGCGATGAAGAAGCACAACGCCATGCGGCACGACGACAGGATGAAGAAGGACGACGCGATGAAGATGAAGGACTCGATGGACATGAAGAAGGACGGCAACGGCGGCTGACCCGCCACGTGCCGGGGCGGGCGCCGCCCGTCCCGGCACGGCATTCATCCCGGGCCGACACGGCAGGCGGATAATGGCCGCGGTTTCCCGCACGCGGTGGCCCGCATGTCCTCCTTCACGCGCCGGCTCGGCATCGAGCACCCCCTGGTCCAGGCCCCGATGGCCGGATCCACCACGCCGGCCCTGGCGGCCGCGGTCTCCGGCGCCGGCGGCCTGGGTTCGCTGGGCGCGGGCTACCTGGAGCCGCAGGCCATCCTCGACCAGGCCGCGCAGGTACGCGCGGCCACCGACCGTCCGTTCGCGATCAACCTGTTCGTGCTGCCCGACGACTTCACGCCCGACATGGCGGCGGTGGAGCGGGCGCGCGGGCTGCTCGACGCCCTGATGGAGCGCGAGGGCCTTGATGCGCGCACGGCGCTGCCGGCGCGCTGGGCGCCGCGCTTCTCCGACCAGTTCGCCGCGCTGTGCGAGGCGCGCCCGGCGGCGGCCAGCTTCACCTTCGACCTGATTTCCCCGGCGCAGGTGCGGGAACTGAAGCAGCGCGGCATCGCGGTGGTCGGCAACGCCACCAGCGTGGCCGAGGCGCGCGCCTGGGCCGAGCTCGGCGCCGACGCGGTATGCGCCCAGGGCGCCGAGGCCGGCGGCCACCGCGGCAGCTTCCTGCATGCGCCGGAGGAGGCGATGGTCGGCCTGTTCGCGCTGCTGCCGCTGATCGCGCGTGCGGTGGAGATCCCGGTGATCGCCGCGGGCGGCATCATGGACGGCCGCGGCATGCTCGCCGCCGAGGTGCTGGGCGCGGCGGCCAGCCAGCTCGGCACGGCCTTCCTGGCCTGCCCGGAATCCGCCGCCGCGCCGGCGTGGAAGCGCGACCTGCCGAACGTGGAGGAGCATCGCGTGGTCACCATCCGCAGCTTCTCCGGCCGCGCCGCGCGCGGCCTGCGCAACCATTACGTGGTGGCGATGGAGGCCGAGGCGGACCGGCTGCCGCCGTATCCCGTCCTCAACGCGCTCACCGCCCCGCTGCGCCGCGCCGCCGCCCAGGCGGGGCGCGGCGACCTGCTCTCCGAGTGGTGCGGCCAGGCCGCCGCGATGGCGCGCACGCTGCCTGCCGCCGAACTGGTCGCCGTGTTGATGGACGAGTACGAGACCGCGGCACGCGCGCTGTGTTGAATCCCCACGCGGGGCCTTTCCGCGGCCTTGACATGGCCGCGGCGGCGGGCGGCTATACTGCGCCCGCGCCACACCGCGCGCAGACCACGCCGCGAGGCCCCCGCACTTGAGCACGACCCGCAACGCCAAGGCCGACAGCACGGCCGCCCTGCGCAAGACCGTCGTCGACGCGCTGGAAGAACTGAAGGCCAAGGACATCCGCGAGATCGACGTCCGCGGCAAGACCTCCATCGCCGACCTGCTGGTGATCGCCTCCGGCACCTCGGCCCGCCACGTGAAATCCATCGCCGACGAAGTGGTGAAGTTCGCCAAGAAGGCGGGCGTGATGCCGCTGGGCGTGGAAGGCGAGCAGGAAGCCGAATGGGTGCTGGTGGACCTGGGCGACGTGATCGTCCACGTGATGCTGCCGCGCATCCGCGAGTTCTACGGCCTCGAGCGGCTGTGGACGGTGGGCGACCGCGAGCCGGGACTGGACGCCGCGAGCGCGGGGTGAGCGCCCGGGTTTCCCTCCGGGGAGAGCGCCGACCCTCCCCCTCTCCCCGTTGGGGCGAGGGCCGGGGCGAGGGGGCAACCCTGCGACGGACCCGCCACGAGGCGACAGCCTTTGCTCCCTCTCCCCGTCGGGGAGAGGGCTGGGGTGAAGGGGCAACCTTGCGATACGTTTGCCTTGGAGCGAGGCGTCGCTTCGGTGGCCCCTTCCGCGAGCACCCGCCCCTCACCTCAATCCCCTTCGACCCGCTCAGGGCGGCGCTCTCCCCGCAGGGGAGAGGAGGCGAACGCAGGCGTTGCGCGCCGGCTTTTGCCTTTGGACGGCGATGATGCGCGCGCGCCTCATCGCCGTCGGGGAACGCATGCCCGGCTGGGTGGCCGAGGGCTTCGCCGAATACCGCAAGCGCCTCTCGCACGAACTGCCGCTGGAGCTGGTGGAACTGAAGCCCGGCGCCCGCGGCAAGGGGCGCGACGACGCCAGGGCAATGCACGACGAAGGCGCCGCGATCCTCGCCGCGCTCTCGCGCGACGTCCACGTGGTAGCGCTGGACGGACGCGGCAAGCCGTGGTCCAGCGAGGAACTGGCGCGGCAACTGGCGCACTGGCGCATGGCCGGGCGCGACCTGGCCTTCCTGATCGGCGGCCCCGACGGCCACGCGCCCGCGGTGCTCGAACGCGCCGACCAGCGTTGGTCGCTGGGCCCGCTGACCCTGCCGCACATGCTGGTGCGGCTGGTGCTGGCCGAGCAGCTCTACCGCGCCGCGACCATCGTGGCCGGGCATCCCTACCACCGCGCCGGATAGCCGTGCGAAGCTGGGCGCCTCATCGCAACCGGGAAGACCCATGTCGTTCCAGATCCGCCAGGCCGGCATCCACGACCTCGACGCGCTGGCGCCGCTGTTCGATGGCTACCGCCGGTTCTACGGCCAGCCGTCCGACCCGGCGCGGGCGCGCGACTTCCTCGCCGCGCGCTTCCGCCACCACGAATCGCTGATCCTGCTGGCGCACGACGCGCAGGGCGCGGGCCTGGGCTTCACCCAGCTCTACCCGCTGTTCTCCTCGGTGCGCATGGTGCGCACCTACCTGCTCAACGACCTGTTCGTGGCGGAGGCGGCGCGCAGGCAGGGCGTGGCGAAGGCCCTGGTCGAGGCCGCGATGGCCCACGCGAAGGCGCTGGGCGCAGCCAGCCTGTCGCTGTCCACCGCACACGACAACCATGCCGCGCAGGCGCTGTACGAATCGCTGGGCTGGCAGCGCGACACCCAGTTCCGCGAATACGCCGTCACGCTGTGAGCGCGGGCCTGCTGCATCTCGCCTCGCAGTCGCCGCGCCGGCGCCAGCTGCTGGAACAGCTGGGCGCGACCTTCGCCGTGCTCGACGTGGAGGTGCCGGAAGTGCGGGCGCCGCACGAGCCGCCGCGGGACTACGTGAGCCGCGTTGCCCGCGACAAGGCGCGCGCGGGACTGGCGAAGCTGGGCACCGCCGCCGGTGCCTGGGTGCTGGGTGCGGACACCGAGGTGGTGCTGGACGACGAGGTGTTCGGCAAGCCGCGCGACGCCGCCGACGCGGCGGCGATGCTGCGGCGACTGTCGGGCCGCGTCCACGAGGTGGTCTCGGTGGCGTGGCTGGTCGGCGCCGGGCGTGAGCTGGACGCGGTGTGCGTGTCGCGGGTGCGTTTCGCCGCGCTGGACGAGGCGGCCGTCGCCGCCTACGTGGCCACCGGCGAGTCGTTCGGCAAGGCGGGCGCCTATGCCATCCAGGGCCGCGGCGCGGCCCTGGTCGAATACCTGGAAGGGAGCTATTCCGGGGTGATGGGCCTGCCGCTGTTCGAGACCGCGCGGCTGTTGCGCGAGGCGGGCCTCGATCAGGGGTGATGCTGCGCCAGCGCGGCGAACAGCGCCACCATCGCCACCGCGTTGTTCAGGCCGTGCGCCAGCACTGCCGGCCACAGCGAGCCGGACTTCAGCCGCAGCCAGCACAGCGTCGCGGCCAGCAGCATGAGGTCGGGCAGCGCGTACCACTTGAAGTGCAGGCCCGGCAGGTGCGCCGCGCCGAACAGCAGCACGCAGGCCACCACCGCGCCGGCCACCGGCAGGCGCCGCAGCAGGGCCGACAGCAGCACGCCGCGGAACAGCACCTCCTCCACCAGCGGGCCGATGCTGACCACCATCAGCGCCAGCGCCAGGCGCAGGCCGGGCGTGGCGCTCTGGCCCAGCTGCTCCACGTTCTGCGCCACCGGCTGGCCGTGCGCCAGCCACTGGGTCAGCAGGCCGCCCAGCGGCGGCAACAGCAGGCCCAGGGCCACCGCCGCCGCGTAGTAGCGCGCGGGCGCCGCGCGCACCAGGCCGAAGCCGGGCGGCGGCGACAGCGACCACAGCGCGGGCCAGTTGCGCCAGGCCACGTACATCGATGCCGCGGCCGCCAGCGGCACGGTCAGCACCACCATCGCCACCTGCATGTCGGGGCGCTGCATCGCGGCCATCACGTATTGCTGGATGCGTGCGCCCGGTTCGCCGGCGTGGCGCAGGCCCTCGACCAGGCCGACCACGAAGCCGGTGCCCACGCCGAAGGCCAGCTGCAGCAGGAAGTACATCGCCAGCAGGCCCAACGCGGCCCACAGCCCGGGGGCCCGAGGCCGGAGGCGGGGCGGCGAGGAGGGCAGGGGCGGTGGGGCGGTCGTCGGACGGGCGGGCGATGTACCGGCCGCGTCGGCGGTGCGGGAGGGGGACAGGTCGCGCACCATCGGCTCAGGCCAGCAGCAGGGCGCGGGCCAGCCCGATCACGGCCATCACCAGCACCGCCGCCCACGCCAGCATGCCCAGCACGTAGCCGCCGCCCCGGCGCGCGGCGTCGCGCAGGTAGGCCAGGGCGTACCACGTGCGGCCGACGATCCAGGCCAGGCCCGCCACCCCGGCCCAGCCGGCGAAGCCGTAGCGCGCGGCCAGCCATAGCGTGGGCAGGAACAGCAGCACCGCCTCCAGCGTGTTCATCTGCACCCGGTAGGCGCGCTCGAAGGCGGGGTGGCCGCTGGTGGCTGGCGCATGGATGCCGTATTTCCCGCGCGCGCGGCCCACCGCGAACATCGTGCCGAACTGCAGCAGCACGGCGAGCAGGACGACCAGGGCGGGCAGTTGCTGCAGCATGACGGGGTTCCATGACGACGATGGCCCACTTTAACGGTTTGTCCGGGCCGCGCGCGTGGCGCTATCGTCATGGCAGGGGCGCCGGTGGCGGCGCATGCGCGGGGCAGGCGATGGACTGGCAGAAGGGCGAAACCAGCAACAACGTCGAGATCGACAGCGGCGGTGGCGGCGGCCCGCGCTTCGGCGGCGGCCGGCCGCTGGGGCTGGGCGGGCTGCTGATCCTGGCCGTGCTGGGCTGGGTGTTCTTCAAGAACCCGCTGGCCCTGCTGCAGGGCGACCAGGCCGGCGGTTCCGCGCCGCCCGCCAGCCAGGCGGCGCAGGTCGACCCGCAGCAGGAACTGTTCGTGAAGAAGGTGCTTGGCTCCACCGAGAAGACCTGGGGCGATCTCTTCGCCGCGGCGGGGCGCCAGTATGCCGACCCCACCCTGGACCTGTTCAGCGGCGGGGTGAACACCGCCTGCGGCGCGGCCTCCACCGCGGTGGGGCCGTTCTACTGCCCCGGCGACCAGAAGATCTACCTGGACCTGGATTTCTTCCGCGAGCTGGAGACGCGCTTCCACGCCAGCGGCGACTTCGCCCGCGCCTACGTGATCGCGCACGAGGTGGGCCACCACGTGCAGGACCAGCTGGGCATCTTCGCCAAGGTGCGCCAGCTGCAACGCCAGGGCGTGCCGATGGACGGCGCCGACGGACTGTCGGTGCGGCAGGAACTGCAGGCCGACTGCTTCGCCGGCGTGTGGGCCAACCGCACCCAGCAGCGCCTGCAGTGGCTGCAGCCGGGCGACGTGGAGGCGGCGCTCAACGCGGCCAGCCAGATCGGCGACGACACCCTGCAGCGCGAGGCGCGCGGCACGGTGGTGCCCGACTCGTTCACCCACGGCACCTCGGCGCAGCGGGTGAAGTGGTTCAAGGCGGGCATGGCCAGCGGCGACGTCGGCAGCTGCAACACCTTCGCCGGCGAGCCCTGAGCCGCCGGACCGCCCGTCCCGGGCGGCAGGCCGCGGGGCCGGAGCCAGAGCAGGCGCGTGCCTTGCGCGACGCGTCCCCTGGCCTGCGCCTGGCAGGCCCGGGGTGAACGTCCGCGCTATCTTCCGCGCCGCCCCGGCTGGCCCTAGAATCCGCCCGCTGCGCGCCTCGGGGTGCGCTTTCGCCGGCTTGTCATGAGTCATCCCTGCCTGAGCTGCGGCGCCTGCTGCGCCCATTTCCGCATCGCCTTCCACTGGTCCGAGACCGATCCGTTCCTCGGCGGCACGGTGCCCGCCGAACTCACCGAGAAGCTGGATCCGCACCGGGTGGTGATGCGCGGCACGCAGTCGAAATCGCCGCGCTGCGTGGCGCTGGAGGGCACCATTGGCGTGGCCGCCCGCTGCGGCATCCATCCGATCAAGCCGTCGGTGTGCCGCGAGGTGGAGCCGTCGTGGGAATTCGGCCGGCACAGCCCGCAGTGCGACAAGGGCCGCATCGCCCACGGCCTGGCGCCGCTGACGCCGGAGGACTGGGGCGACCCCTCGGGTTCGAACCACCCGCCGCTGCCCAGGAGTGCCTAGCTAGCGCGCGTCGCCGGTGCCGGCGCCCCGGCGCAGGTCCGCGGCGAATTCGCGCAGGGCAGCGGGATCGACGTCGGAGACCGCGAGGTAGTGCATGCCCGCGTCGGTCCAGCGCAGCACGGTGTAGCCGTTGCGCCGCGACTCGCGTTGCGCGGCCGAGGCCCCGGCCGCCGCGGCGGGCCATTCGTACACGTTGATCACGTGCAGGCGCCGGCGGTACACCAGTGCCGCCACGCTGCGGCCGTCGAGCGCGTCGAGGCGTCCGCCCGCCAGCGGGAAGCCCGCGCCGGCCAGGTCCACCACCCGTGGCGCGAAATCCAGCCGGCCGTCGAACCACGGCTTCACCGTGTGCTGGTCGGTCGACACCACGTCCATCAGGTGCTGCGGCTGCAGCGAGCGCAGGTGGCTGGATACCGCCTCGTCGACGAGGACATCGGCCGTCGCACCGCGCTGCTGCATGGCGTGGTACAGCGGCATGGCCAGCAGCAGCGCGCCGGCGAAACCGGCCGCCGCGGCCCAGGCGAGCGGCCGCCGGGAAGGTGCTGGTTGCGCGACCGGCGCATCGGTATCGCGCCGCGGCGTCCAGCGTTCGCGCAACGCCGCCGGTGCCCGCCGGTACAGGCCGGGTTGCTTCAGCGCCTGGTGCAGCCGCTCGTGCTCGCGGCAGCGGGCGGCGCAGTCCGCGCAGCCGTCCAGGTGCGCGGCCATCGCCGCGCTGCCGGCGGCGTCGAGTTCGTCGTCCAGATAGGCGTGCAGCAGCCGCCGGGCGTCGTCGCAGTTCATGGCGTCGCGCCTCCCCGGGCAGGTTGGGCCAGTTCGAGTCGCAGCCGTTCGCGGGCACGGGAAAGCCGCGACATCACCGTGCCGATCTTCTGTCCGGTGATCGTGGCGATCTCCTTGTAGGAACACTCTTCCAGCTCCCGCAGCACCAGTGCCTCGCGCAGCGGGGGCGGCAGGCGTTCCAGCGCCTGCCGCAGCGAGCCTACGTCGACGGCCAGCAGGGTCAGCGCCTCCGGCGTGGCCCGTTCGTCGACCAGCGGGTGGCTGTCTTCGTCCAGCGGCTCGAGCGGCAGCGCCTTCGCCCGCAGCGTGAAGTAGGTGTTGCGCACGATGGCGAGCAGCCACACCCGGGCGTCGCCGCCGTGGAAGCTGTCGAAGTAGCGCAGCGCGCGCAGCATCGCCTCCTGCACCACGTCCTGCGCGTCCGCGTCGTCGCGCGCCAGCCAGCGCGCCAGGTTCCAGGCCGCGTCCAGCCACGGCAGCACCACGGCTTCGAAGCGCGCGCCGACGGCGGGCGGCGGGGGCGGGACGGCGGCTGGCGCTTCGATGGGCATGAAAGGGGATACCGCGGCGCCAGCGACTTTATTCCCGGCTCGGGGAAACCGGAATAGGCCGCCCGTGCGCCGGGTAGGGCATGGCGAAGGGTGCTGCCGAGAGGGCAATGCCCACTTACCCGCCGTGGAGTGGACGACCATGCAAGACAAGCACGACAACGAGCACGATGGCGGCGGCGCAGGCCGCCGCGACTTCCTCAAGTGCATGGCCTGGGCCGGGGCCGGCACCCTGCTGATGATGAAGGGCGGCGTGCTGCACGCGCGCACGCTGGGCGCCACGGCGGGCGCGGAGGCGAAGGACGCCACCTTCAGCTTCGCCCAGGTCAGCGATTCGCACATCGGCTTCCACCTGGCGCCGAACCCGGACCCGGCCTCGACACTGCGCGCGGCGCTGGCCCAGGTCGACGCGCTGCCGGTGCGGCCGGATTTCCTGCTGCACACCGGTGACCTCACCCACCTGTCGCGGCCGGACCAGTTCGCCGCCGTGGCGGGGATCATGCAGGAATCGCGCGCCGGCAAGGGCAAGGTGTTCTACGTGCCGGGTGAGCACGACGTGATCGGCGACCAGGGCGCCGAATTCTTCCGCCGCTTCGGCGAGCGGCAGCAGCCCGGCGGCTGGTACAGCTTCGACCATCGCGGCGTGCATTTCGTGGGCCTGGTCAACGTGCTCGGACTGAAGGCGGGCGGGTTGGGCTTCCTCGGTGCGGAGCAGCTCGCCTGGCTGAAGAAGGACCTGGCGCCGCTGTCCGCCGAGACGCCGGTGCTGGTGTTCGCGCACATGCCGATGTGGTCGCTGTACCCGGCCTGGGGCTGGGGCACCGACGACAGCCTGGAGGCGATGGGCTATCTGCGCCGTTTCGGTTCGGTCAGCGTGCTCAACGGCCACATCCACCAGATCCAGCAGAAGGTGGAAGGCAACATCACCTTCCACACCGCGCGCTCGACGGCCTACCCGCAACCCGCGCCGGGCCAGGGACCGGCGCCGGGCCCGCTGAAGGGCGTGACGCCCGACCGGCTGCGCAGCTACCTCGGCATCCGCAGCGTGCGGCACGTGCAGGGCAGGGATGCGCTGGCCGTCACCGAGGAGGCGATGGCATGAGCCGGCGCATCGTCCATGCGGCATGCGCGCTGCTGGCCCTGGGCGGCGGGATGGCGACGGCCATCGCCGGGCCGGCCGGCCATGCGGCCTCGCCGGCCGCGAACCAGATCGAGATCCGCAACTTCATGTTCACGCCGAAGACGCTGACCGTGCCGGTCGGCGCGAAGGTGACCTGGATCAACCGCGACGAGGAGCCGCACACCGTGGTCAGCGCGAACGGGCAGTTCGCGCCGTCGCGGGCGCTGGACAGCAACGACCGCTACGAGACCCGCTTCAGCAAGCCGGGCACCTACACCTACTACTGCACGGTGCATCCGTTCATGACCGGCACGGTCGTCGTCAAGTGACGGCGTCCGCGCCGTCGAAGCGGTAGATGTCCATCGCGAGGAAGCCGAGGTCGACGCCGGCGTCGATGCGCTGCGCCCGCGCACCGTCGCCGGCGGCGCCCAACGCCACGAACAGCGGCAGCAGGTGTTCGTCGGTGGGGTGGGCGCGCTGCGCGAACGGGGCCTGGCGGCGGTAGTCGAGCAGGGCGCCGGTGTCGCCTTCGCCCAGCGTGCGCTCGATCCAGCCGGTGAACGGGCGCACGTAGGGCGCCTCGTTCGCGGCGTCGTAGCCGGCGCGGAAGTCGTGCAGGTTGTGGGTGATGCTGCCGGAGCCGACCACCAGCATGCCTTCCGCGCGCAGCGACGCCAGCGCCCGGCCCATCGCGAACTGGTGCGCCGGACCCAGCGCGGGCTGGATCGACAGCGGCACCACCGGGATGTCCGCGGCGGGATAGAGCAGGCGCAGCGGCACCCACGCGCCGTGGTCCAGCCCGCGCTGCGGATCGAGCCGCGCGGCCAGGCCGGCGTCCTGCAGCAGGCCGGCCACGCGGGCGGCCAGCACCGGGTCGCCGGGCGCGGGGTAGTCGAGCCGGTACAGCGCGGGCGGGAAGCCGTGGAAGTCGTGGATGGTTTCCGGCCGCGCAGCGCCGCCCACCTGCGGCGCCTGCGCCAGCCAATGCGCCGTGGCCACCACGATGGCGCGGGGCCGTGGCAGCGCCGCCGCCAGCTCGGCCAGCCGCGCGCCGGTGGCGCCCGGCTGCAACGCGGTCATCGGCGAACCGTGGGAGACGTACAGGGTGGGCAGGGCGGCCATGGCGGGTACTCGCGCGGGAGAACCCCATCATGGGGCCGCCTGGCTGCGTTTGCAGCCGCGGCGGGCGGAACGCAGCGTTGCCTGCGGCGCGACGATGCGGTCCCGCGCATGCCCGCGCCCGGGCGCGGCGGGCTACTTGCGTCGCGGCGGCTTGCCGCCGTGGCGGGGCTTGCCGGCGCCCGGCTTGAAGCCCGGCTTGCGGAAGCCGCCCGGCTTGCGCGGCGGCGCGGCGCCGTCGTGGTCGTCCTCGCGGCCGTCCCAGGCGTGGATGCGCAGCTGCTGGCGCGCGACCCATACCTTCTTCAGGTGCTCGAAGATTTCCTTCGGCATGCCCTCGGGCAGGTCGACCAGGCTGTGGTCGCCGCGGATGCTGAGGCGGCCGATGTACTGGCTGTCCAGCCCCGCCTCGTTGGCGATGGCGCCGATGATGTTGCCGGGCTTCACGCCGTGCTCGTGGCCGACCTCGATGCGGTAGGTGACCTTGCCGGGCTCGGTGGCGTGCGGGCGCGGCGCGTGCTCGCGGCGCGGAGCGCGTTCGCGCGGGGCGTCGTCGTGGCGCGGGCGCGCGGCGCGCCCGGCGTCCTCATGCTCGCGCTCGCGCGGCGTGTGCTCGCGCTTCGGCGGCGGTTCCAGCAGCAGCGGGCGGTCGCCCTGGGCGATGCGTGCCAGGGCGGCGGCAATCTCGACCGCAGGCACGTCGTGTTCCTGCTCGTACTGCTCGACCAGCTGCTGGAACAGCTCCAGCCCGCCCACCGCCAGGATGTCGCTGATGCGCTGCTTGAAGCGGGCGATGCGCTGGTCGTTCACCGCCTCGACGGTGGGCAGCTTCATCTCGTCGATCTTCTGCCGGGTGGCGCGCTCGATCGCGCGCAGCATGCCCTTCTCGCGCGGCGTGACGAACAGGACCGCCTCGCCGCTGCGCCCCGCGCGGCCGGTGCGGCCGATGCGGTGCACGTAGCTCTCGGTGTCGTAGGGGATGTCGTAGTTCAGCACGTGGCTGATGCGTTCCACGTCCAGGCCGCGCGCGGCCACGTCGGTGGCGACCAGGATGTCGAGCTTGCCGTCCCTGAGCTGCTGGATCACCCGCTCGCGCTGCGGCTGGGCCATGTCGCCGTTGATCGCGGCGGCGGCCAGGCCGCGCGCGGACAGCTTCTCGGCCAGCTCCTCGGTGGCCTGCTTGGTGCGCGCGAACACGATCATCGCGTCGAACGGCTCGGCCTCCAGGATGCGCGTCATCGCGTCCAGCTTGTGCACGCCGCTGACGAACCAGTAGCGCTGGCGGATATTGGCCGCGGTGGTGGTGGCGGCCTTGATCGCCACTTCCACCGGGTCCTTCAGGTGCTGCTGCGCGATCTTGCGGATCGGCGCCGGCATGGTGGCGGAGAACAGCGCCACCTGGCGCGCGGGCGGGGTGGCCTGCAGCACCTTCTCCACGTCGTCGACGAAGCCCATGCGCAGCATCTCGTCGGCTTCGTCCAGCACCACGAACTTCAGTTCCGACAGGTCCAGCGTGCCGCGCTCGAGATGGTCGATCACGCGGCCCGGCGTGCCCACCACCACCTGCACGCCGCGGCGCAGCGCGTGCAGCTGCGGGCCGTAGCCCTGGCCGCCGTAGATCGGCAGCACCTGCAGGCCGGGCAGGTGCGCGGCATAGCGCTGGAACGCCTCGGCCACCTGGATGGCCAGTTCGCGCGTGGGCGCCAGCACCAGCGCCTGCGGCTTGCCGGGCTTCAGGTCGATGCGCGAGAGGATCGGCAGCGCGAACGCGGCGGTCTTGCCGGTGCCGGTCTGCGCCTGGCCCAGCACGTCGCGGCCTTGCAGCAGCGGCGGGATGGTGGCGGCCTGGATCGGCGAGGGCGACTCGTAGCCCACGTCCGTCAGCGCGCGCAGCACCTCCGGCGAAAGCGCGAGCGCGGAGAAGCCGGCGGTGGCCGGGGCGGGGTCGGGAGCGGGGGCGGACATGGGCGGGATCTCGATGGCATGCGCGACGGCATGCGGGGCGTGGCGGCCATTGTATCAGCTTGCCGCGCCCCCACCCTTCACGATCCATCCCATGTCATCCGCACAGGAGCAAGTCATGACGAATCGACTGGACGGCCGCATCGCGCTGGTGACCGGCGCCTCCTCGGGCATCGGCGAGGCCACCGCGCTGGAACTGGCACGGCAGGGCGCCAGGGTGGCGGTCGCCGCGCGCCGCCGCGAGCGCCTGGACGCGCTGGCGAAGCAACTCGACGGCCTCGGCGCCGAGCCGCTGGTGCTGACCGCCGACCTCGCCGACGAGGCCGCGGCCCAGCGCATCGTGAAGGAGGCCGAGGCGTACTACGGCCGTCTGGACATCCTGGTCAACAACGCCGGCGTGATGTACCTGGAACCGGTCGCCGAGGCGGACCTCGGCCGTTGGCGGCACATGCTGGAGCTCAACGTGCTGGGCCTGATCGCCTCGACCCAGGCCGCGCTGGCCGGCATGCGCGCGCGGCGCGATGGCCACATCGTCAACATCGCCTCCACCGCCGGGCGCGTCGCCAACCCCAACGCGGCCGCCTACTCGGCCACCAAGTTCGGCGTGGTGGCGTTCTCCGAGGCACTGCGCCGCGAGGTGTACAAGGACAACATCCGCGTCAGCGTGATCGAGCCCGGCGTGGTCGAGACCGAGCTGCGCGAGCACATCGGCCACGCCGCGACCAAGGACGCGCTGAATGCCTGGGCCGACAGCATGCGCCAGTTGCAGAGCCAGGACGTGGCCGAGACGATCGCCTTCTGCGTGAGTCGGCCCAGCCACGTCAACATCAACGAAGTGCTGATGCGGCCCACCGACCAGGAGCGCTGAGAGCCTGTCTACGATCTCCAGGTGCCCCGCGCCGGGAGCTGTTTGCACGCAGGCCCAGGAAGAGTGAAGGAGTGGACGTCCGTCCACGACGGAGCGATGACGCCGGCCTGTGGGCCAACGCGAGGTGCTTGGAGATCGTAGACAGGCTCTCAGCGCGGCTATCATCCTCGCCCCGCCTCCGGAGCGCGCCATGGATCGCCTGCCGCAACTGCGTACCGAACGCACCCGCATCCGCCTGGCGGAGGCGGCGGACGCCCCGGAACTGCTGCGCTACCGCATCGACAACCGCGCCCACCTGGCGCCGTGGGAGCCGCTGCGCGACGCGGCGTTCTACACGCTGGCGCACTGCGCGCAGGCCATCGCCGACGGCCGCGAGGCGGCGCGGCAGGATCGCGGCTACCCGTGCCTGGTGTTCGATCCCGGCGGGGCGGAGATCCTCGCCACCTTCACCCTCGCCAACGTGGTGCGCGGCGCCTTCCAGGCCTGCCACCTGGGCTATGGTGTGGCGGCGCACGCGCAGGGCCGGGGCCTGATGCACGAGGCCCTGCAGGCGGGCCTGGCCTGGGCGTTCGGCCCGCTCGGCCTGCACCGCGTGATGGCCAACCACCTGCCGAGCAACGAACGCAGCGCGCGCCTGCTGGCGCGGCTGGGCTTCGAGCGCGAGGGTTACGCGAAGCGCTATCTGTGCATCGCCGGCGTGTGGGAGGACCACATGCTCACGGCGAAGACCCGTCCGGAAGGCTGAGGCGGCTCCGGGCCTTGCCCGTCATTCCGGCGCAGGCCCACTGCTGTCCGGAATAATTTCGAACACCCGCAACCTGTGCGGCATCTATCCGCCTTGCGCATTTGCTCGTCATCCCGGCGCAGGCCGGACAAGCGCGCAGCGCGCAGAACGCCCGCAGGGCGGCCCCGAAAGGGCGAGCGCAGCGAGTCATCCAGTAGCGACCACGCTCGCTCAAGCCGCACGGTGACTGGATGACCAGACCTTCGTCTGTTGATAAGGCGCCTCCGGCCTGCGCCGGAATGACGGTGAGGGAGACGGAATGCGGCGCCAGCAATGGGGTGATCCGGCCACGTTGAGGCAGGCCGGGAGCGGCAACTCTTGGGCAGCCGGCCTGCGGAACGTCACGCCAGCGGACGCGACGCCCGATCGCACCGGAAACCTCAGAGCCTGTCCAAGATCTCCCCGTAGCTCGCGTTGCCTTGCCCTGGCCGCCGATGGGAGTGCGCGGCGCAGCGCCTGGCTGGCAGGTCAAGCCGCGCGCTGCCGCATGGCGGCCAGGGCAAGGCAACCCTTCGGGCCGGGTCTGTTTGCCCACAGGCCGGCGTCATCGCTCCGTCGTGGACGGACGTCCACTCCCTCGCTCTTCCTTGGCCTGCGCGCAAACCGCTCCCGGCGCGGGCCACGGGGAGATTTTGAACAGGCTCTCAGGCCTTGGCCGCCGGCCTGCGTGGCCGCCGGCGCTTGCGGTTGCCTGCGGCGTGCGGGTTGCCGCCACCCGGCTGGCCGTGGCCGTGCGACCGCGGCGCGCCCTGGGCAGCACCGCCTTGCCGCGGCGGGCGCGGCTGGCGCTGGCCCTGCTTGGGCCGCGGCGCGCCGGCGTCCAGCCGCAGCGGCGCGGACGGCTCGAAGCCGGCCACCTCGACGATGGCGAGGTCCTGGTCCAGCAGCTTGCGGATGTCGCGCAGCAGGCCGGACTCGTCGTGGCTGACCAGCGACAGCGCCAGGCCGTCGGCGCCGGCGCGGCCGGTGCGGCCGATGCGGTGCACGTAGTCCTCGGCCACCATCGGCAGGTCGAAGTTGATTACCATCGGCAGCTGGTCGATGTCGATGCCGCGCGCGGCGATGTCGGTGGCCACCAGCACGCCGATGCGGCCGCCCTTGAAGTCGGCCAGCGCGCGGGTGCGGGCGTTCTGGCTCTTGTTGCCGTGGATTGCCGCGGCGCGCAGGCCGGCCTGCTCCAGGTACTTCACCAGCTTGTCGGCGCCGTGCTTGGTGCGGCTGAACACCAGGGTCTGGCGGCGGCTGTCCTCGCTCAGCACGTGCAGCAGCAGTTCGCGCTTGTTCGCCGCGTCCACCGGGTGCACGCGGTGCGCGATGCGCTGGGCCACGCTGTTCGGCGGCGTCACCGAGACCTCGCGCGGCCGGCGCATGAACTGCAGCGCCAGCGCCTTGATCGGCGCCGCGAAGGTGGCCGAGAACAGCAGCGTCTGGCGCGACGCGGGCAGCGCGCCGAGGATGCGCTTCAGCGCCGGCAGGAAGCCCATGTCGAGCATGCGGTCGGCTTCGTCCAGCACCAGCGTGTCGATGCCGGAGAGGTCGACGGTGCGCTGCTGCATGTGGTCGATCAGCCGGCCGGGGGTGGCGATCACCACGTCGACGCCGCGGCGCAGTGCCTGCACCTGCGGGCCCATGCCCACGCCGCCGAAGATCACCGCGCTGTGCACCTGCAGGTGGCGGGCGTAGGCGCGCAGGTTGTCGTCGATCTGCGCGGCCAGTTCACGGGTGGGCGTGAGCACCAGCGCGCGCGGGCGGCGCGGGCCGCGCTGCGGCGTGGCGCCGAGGCGATGCAGCAGCGGCAGCGCGAAGGCCGCGGTCTTGCCGGTGCCGGTCTGGGCGGCGGCCAGCAGGTCGTGGCCCTCCAGCACCACCGGGATGGCGGCCGCCTGGATCGGGGTGGGTTCGGCGTAGCCCTGTTCGGCGAGCGCACGCAGCAGCGCGGGCGCGAGGCCCAGCGATTCGAAGGACATGGAACGGCTCCTGTGCAACCCGGAGCGTTCGTGCGGAACCGTGTTGCGGTATGGGGATGGGAAGCGGCGAAGGCCGCGGCGGCCGGGGAGCCGCGACGGCAAGTATAGCCGAAGTGGCGCTCAGCCGCGGCGGCCGACGACCAGGTAGCTGTTGAACGGCGTGCCGGCGTGCAGCGGTTCGATGCGCACGCCGAGCCCGGCGGCCTCCAGCGCGGCGCGCAGTTCGGCGGCGCTGGGGTAGTGCTGGGCGCCCACCCGCATCCAGCCGGTGGCGTGCAGCAGGAACTCCTCGGCGCGGGTGAGCTGGTAGCGCCAGTTCGGTTCGCGCAGCACGTTGCGGATCACCAGCAGGCCGTCCGGCGCCAGCCGTTGCGCGGCCGCCGCCAGCAGCGGGGCCTGCGCCGCCGCCGGCAGGTAGTGCAGCATGTCCAGCAGGGCCACGTGGCCGCGGAAGTCGGGCAGGCCGTCGGCACCGCCGCACTGCCAGTGCAGCGGGGTGGCCAGCGCCGCGGCGGCATGGCGGGCGGCATCGATCTTGCGCGGGTCGTGGTCGATGCCGAGGTAGCCATGCAGCAGGCCGCGTGCCTCCAGGTACTGGCCGAGCAGGCCCATGCCGCAACCGACGTCGAGCAACGGTCGCGGCGCGGCGCCCGCCAGCAGGCCGGCGATGGCGGGGTAGACCGGGTCGCCGGCCAGCTTGCCGCGCACGTAGCCGCGCTGCGGGCGGGTACGGAAACGGCTGGCGATGGCCTGGCGGATGGCGCGTTCCGATGCGTCGTGGCCGCGGCGCACGGGGCGTGTCGTGGGCGTGTCCATGCCCCGATGGTGGCCGCAAACCGCCTGCCGGGGCAAATCGTCGGCATATGGCCACTGCGATGCCATACTGGCGCCCCGATGTTCCCGGAGCCCGAGCATGCCGTTCCTGGCCTCCCTGCGCGAGTTGAACCACGAGCAGCGCCACACCGTGCTGGCGAGTTTCCTGGGCTGGACGCTGGACGCGTTCGACTATTTCCTGCTCACCTTCGTGATCGTGGGCGTGGCGCAGGAATTCCACACCGACAACAAGGCGGTGACCTACGGCCTGTTCCTGACCCTGGCTGCGCGGCCGCTGGGCGCGCTGGTCTTCGGCCGGCTGGCGGATCGTTACGGGCGCCGGCCGATCCTGATGCTGGACGTGATCCTGTTCTCGGTGTTCGAGCTGGCCACGGCGTTCTCCACCTCGCTGACCATGCTGCTGGTGCTGCGCTTCCTGTTCGGCATCGGCATGGGCGGCGAGTGGGGCATCGGCGCCTCGCTGGCGATGGAGTCGATCCCGGCGAAGTCGCGCGGCCTGGTCTCCGGCCTGCTGCAGAGCGGCTATCCCTGCGGTTTCTTCCTGGCGGCACTGGTGAACTGGCTGCTGGTCGATGCGATCGGCTGGCGCGGGCTGTTCGTGGTGGGCGCGCTGCCGGCGTTGCTGGTGCTGTACATCCGGCGCAAGGTGCCGGAGTCGCCGGCGTGGCGGGCCAGCCGCGAGGCGCACGGTCGCGTGGGTGCGCTCGACGCGATGCGCGGCCACTGGAAGCTGGCGATCTACCTGATGCTGCTGATGATGGCGTTCAACATGTTCAGCCACGGCTCGCAGGACATGTACCACACCTTCGAGGAGGTGAACCTGCACCTGCCCACCGGCTCGGGCGCGGCTTTCCTGCTGGTGGCGCTGCTCAACCTGGGCGCGCTGGCCGGCGGGTTGTTCTTCGGCGCATGGTCGGAGCGGGTGGGGCGGCGCAGGGCGATGATCGTGGCCGCGCTGCTGGCCTTGCCGGTGATCCCGCTGTGGGTGCACGGCGGCTCGCTGCTGTGGCTGGGGGTGGGCGCGTTCCTGATCCAGGTGATGGTGCAGGGCGCCTGGGGCGTGGTGCCCAGCCACCTCAACGAGCTGTCGCCCGGCGCGGTGCGCGGCACGCTGCCGGGCTTCGCCTACCAGATGGGCAACCTGCTGGCGGCGGGCACCGCCACCGCGCAGACCTGGCTGGCGGCGCAACATGGCCACGACTACGGTTATGCCATGGGCGTGTGGGTGGCGGCCGTGGCGGTGCTGCTGGCGGTGCTGGTATGGCTGGGGCCGGAGGCGCGCGGGGTGGGCTTCGGCGACGGGGCGTCCTGATAGAATCGCCTCTTTTGCACCCATCCGAGAGACCAAGGCAATGAAGGCTGGCAAGGACAAAGTCGTCGCGCTGCACTACACGCTCACCGTGGACGGCGAGAAGATCGAAAGCTCGCACGAGCGCGGCGAACCGCTGTGGATCCTGCTCGGCCACGGCCAGCTGATCCCGGGCCTGGAGAAGGCGCTGGACGGCCACGAGGCCGGCGAGAGCCTGCAGGTGGAGATCGCCCCCGCCGACGGCTACGGCGAGCGCCAGGAAGGCCAGATCCAGCGCGTGCCGAAGAAGTACTTCCAGGACGCCAGGCGCCTCAAGCCCGGCATGACCACGGTGCTGGCGCTGAAGGAAGGCGGCCACCGCGCGGTGACCGTGCACAAGGTCGGCATGAGCACGATCGACGTGGACCTCAACCACCCGATGGCGGGCAAGACGCTGCACTTCGATGTGGCGATCGAGGACGTGCGCGACGGCACCGAGGAAGAGATCCAGCACGGCCACGCCCACGCGCCGGGCGCCGAAGCGCACTGACGCGCGCTTCAAAGGGTGGAATCGAAACGGCGCCCACGGGCGCCGTTTTTCGTCCGCCCCTTCTCCCCGCCGGGGAGTACGCGGGGAGACGCCATGGATGGCGTCGGCTTTGAGGAGCGAGGAAGGTTGGGACGAGGGGCGGGTGCTCGCGGAGCCCTGTTGGGCAGGCTTGCCGCAAGAGCGCCCCCTCACCCCAGCCCTCTCCCCGGAGGGGAGAGGGAGCAGGAGTTGTTGCTTCGTGGGCGGCCCGTCGCGAGGTTGCCCCCTCACCGTTTCTCTCCAACGGGGAGGGGGAGACAGGCCCGCATTCAGTCCAGCAGCCGCTTCCCGTACGCGAAATGGTCGCGCCAGTACGGCCCGTCGATGTCGTCCAGGCGCACCGTGCCGCCGCTGTTGGGCGCGTGCACGAAGCGGCCCTTGCCCACGTACACGCCGACATGGCTGATGTCGCCGCCGATGTCGAAGAACACCAGGTCGCCGCTCATCAGGTCGCGCATGCGTTTCACCTTGCGACCGTCCACGCGTGACATTGCGCCGGAGTTGTGCGGCAGCGCGATGTCGGCGGCACGGCGGTAGATGTAGTCGACCAGCCCGCTGCAGTCGAAGCCGCCTTCCGGCGTGTTGCCGCCCCAGTGGTAGGGCGTGCCGACCAGGGCCATCGCGCGGAACAGGATGTCGTTGGCGGTGGCCGCCTCGCCGGCCGGGGCGCGCGCCGGCTCATCGGCCAGCGCCGAGTGCGAAGGCTTGTAGGTACGCTCGCGCCGGTGCGGGGCGCCGGCGCAGGCAGCCAACAGGGCCAGGATCGCCAGCAGCGGTGCCAGGCGCACGGCATGCCGCCAGGCAGGCAGGCGTGGTGCGGGCGGCTCGGCAGACATGGATACCCTCGATGTGGCGGTGCATCGAGGGTATCAAATCAGTGACTTGTGTCAAATTTTTCAGCTTTTGGATGAAGCCTTGGCGGGCGGTTCGTCCAGCGAGAAATCGATCGGGACGCGCGCATAGCCCTCGACCGGCTTGCCGCCCTTCATCCGCGGCGTGAAATGCCATTGCTTCGCCGCCTCGGTGGCGGCGACGATCAGTTCGGCCGACTGTGTGGTGCTGTGGCCGGCGTCGTAGTCGATGCGCCCCACGCTGCCGTCGGCGTGGATCTGGATCTGCAGCATCACCAGGCCCTGCTCCTTGTTCTTGAGGGCATCGGCCGGATAGCGCGGGGAGATCCGCTGGTTGAAGGCCCAGTCCTGGCTGGCCGGTTGCGCGTGCTGCGGCGCGGTGGCGTTGGCCAGGGCAAGGCCGCTGGCCATCAGTGTGGCCAGTGCGGCGAGGCCGGCGTGGCGGCGCAGGGCGGTGGGACGGCGATGCCGGATCATGGTGAGGCGCTCCTTCAGTTGCGGCTCGGCGAGCCAGGGGATCAGCGCCGGGCGGCACGCCATGCCGGTGCTGTGCAGCAGGGTGCGGGCGTAGCGGGCGTCGTCGCCGGGTGCTTCGCGCAGCACGCGTTCGTCGCAGGCCAGCTCCTGGTCCAGCCGGAAGCGCGGCAACGCCAGCCAGGCCAGCGGGTGGAACCACAGCAGCGCGCATGCGAGCTCGGCCAGCAGGTTCCAGAGCGGGTCGCCGCGGCGCAGGTGGGCCAGTTCGTGGCGCAGCACTAGGTGGCGCTCGTGCGGAGCGAAGCGCGTGGCGAAGTCGGCCGGCAGCAGCACCAGGGCGCGCGGTGCCCACAGCACGGCCGGGCCGGAAGGGTGCAGGCGCAGGCGGTGCAGGTCGCGCGCGGGCACGTCGGGGGCCAGGCGTCGCAGCAGCGGCGCCGGCAGCGGCCGGGCGGCACGCCGCAGACGCAGGTAATGCATGCCGAGGCGGAGCAGGCCGAAGGCCGCGCCGGGCAGCCACAGCCAGGCGGCGTGGAGCGGCAGCGCGAGGGATTGCGCCTGGCCGCCGGCGAAGGCGGCGCGCGCCGTGGCGCGCAGCGCCGGCAGGGCGATCCAGGCGTGCGCCGGCGCCGGCAGCCACGGGACCAGCGCCAGCAGGAGGGGCAGGCTCCACAACGTGAAGGCCGGGCCGGCGCCGAAGGCCCGCCGCACCGGGCGCCGGGCCAGCAGCACCACGAGCAGGCCGACGGTGGCCAGCAGCAGGGCGTGGAGCATGCGCGTGTCCATTTCAGCGTTCCTTCTTCTCGATCGCGTCGAGCAGCTTGCGCAGCTCGGCAACGTCCTTCGGGCTCAGCTTTTCGTGCCGGCTGAAGTGCGCCAGCAGCGGCGCCATGCGGCCGCCGAACACCCGGTCGAGCAGGTTGCGGCTTTCCTGCGACTGCCACTGCTCGCGCGTCAGCACCGGCGCGTAGAGGTAGCGCCGGCCGTCCTTCGCCGCGCTCACCGCGCCCTTGCCGAGCAGGCGGTTGAGCAGGGTGCGGATGGTTTTCTCGTGCCAGTCGCTGCCGGCCTGCACGGTGGCGATGATCTGTTCGGAAGTCTGCGGCGACGCGCGCCACAGGGCCTCCATCACGCGGCTCTCGGCTTCGCTGATCGGGGTGGGCATGGCGCTCCTGGATTACGCGTGTAGTTCCAGGGCGAGATTACGCGCGTAATTCACGCCGCGCAAGTGTGTCGCCGCGACTGGCGTCAGTGCCCGACGTCCAGCGTGCGCGTGCCCAGCACGTGGCCTGCCGCGTCGACGGCGCGCAGCCGGTACTGGCCGGGGTACAGGTACAGCGTGTTCTGCGTGTCCTCGTGCAGGAAGGTGTAGCGGTCGGCGGGGACGGCGTCGCCGGCCTCGCCGGCGTAGCGGGCCTCCACCATGCAGGGGACGTGCCCGTTGCAGAGGTCGGTGTTGACCAGCCGCGGCTTGCGGCGGCCGCCCAGCGACAGCCAGTCGGGACGCGGACCGGTGCCGGCGCGTGGCAGGATCACGCTGATGTCGTGGCGCGCGGGGTCCGCGCTCCACAGCTTGTCGGTCAGCCGGTTGACCAGCACCACCGGCGTCCTCGGATGGAAGCGCTCGACCAGCACGCCGTAGGCGCCGTCGTCGGGCGCGCCGGGGATGATGTCGCGGAACTGGGTCTGGTCGACGGTGAGCGGGTCCAGGCCGGTGAGCCGGGCCAGCTGCATCGCCATCGGCTCGATGGTGTCGCCGAGGTTGCCGGGCGCCTCGTCGACGTGGGCATAGCCGGCATGCACCAGCAGCCGCGCCCGCGGGTCGCGGGCGAACACTTCGCGGTAGAGGTTGCGCGCCTGGCCGGATTCGCGCCCGGCCGGGGTGGGCGCGTCGGAGTCGTAGGACACCAGGGTGTAGCCGAGCCGCAGCGCCTGCCGCACGATCTCGCCGTAGAGTGGTTCGCGCAGGTAGCTGCTGCCGCTCGTGTCGATCGCGTAGCCGCGCCGGGCCAGGGCCTTGTCGCGCGGTCCCAGCGCCTCGATGGCGAGGTAGCGGAAACCGTGCGCGTAGAGTTTCGGCAGCAGCTCCAGGGTCAGCTCGCGGGTGTGCGCGTCGTGGTGCGCCTCGTTGATCATCACGATGCGCCGGCCCTGGGCCCGCGCGGCGATGGCGGCGACGGCGCTCTCCGCGCGCCATGCGTCCGTCGCGGGCAGCGGTACCTTGGGCGGCGGCACGACGCGGTTGTCGAACGGGAAATCGGCCAGCGCGCGGTTGTAGAGGCCGAGCTGGTCGTCGAGCGCGGCGAGCACCTGGCGCGCGACGTTGTCGTCGTCGGCCGGCATGTGCGCCTGCAGGTACTGGTGGCGGGCGAGGTCGTTCGGCAACGGATGGAGTTCGGCGAGCAGGTTGCGCGACGGCGGTGCGTCGGTCGCGGCCGCGACCGGCTGCGCGTGCGCGCCGATCGTTGTCGACAGCGCGGCGGTGCCCAGCAGGGAGAGGAAGGCAAGACGCATCGGCATGGTTGGCATATCGAAGGGGACCGCAAGCGTGCGATGGTCGATCATATGGATCAAACCAGCCGATCGCTGTCGTCCAGGCGGAGGCTGGCGGACTACCCGGTCGGGGGCTTGCCTACCCGAGGGGCGCTGACCGCGATGGAGCGTTCATTCAACGTCCGCCCCTTGGCGTCCAGCGAGCGCAACCGATAATGGCCGGGGTACAGATAAAGCTCGCTGATGGCATCCTCCTTCATGAAGGCGTAGCGATCGGCGGCGGTGGCATCGTCCGACTCGTTCGCGTATTGCGCCTCGATCATGCAGGGCAGGCGCATCCTGCAGAGAGTCGTGCTGATCGAGACCGGGTAACGCGTGCCTCCCAGTGTCAGCCATTTCGGGCGCCGCATGGGGTCGAGGGTTGTCAGCGAGCCGAAGGCGAGGCGCGACGTATCCGAGGTCTCCTTGACGGTCTCGCCGTCGATCGTCACCGAGGTGCCGAAGGATTTCAGGCTTACGGAGGGCGGCAGGATCACGTTGACGTCGTACATCTTCGGGAGCGCGCTCCAGGCCTTGCCGCTGGCGCGATTGACCAGGACCGCCGGAGCCTGCGGATGGAAGCGCGCAATCAGCTGCCGATAGTCATCCGGATCATTCCCTGCCGCTTCGAGGAATTGGGTCTGGTCGATGGATAACGGATCGAACCCCGTCAGGGCCTTCAATCGCATGGCCATCGGCTGGATATGGCCCAGGCGACCCGGTGCCTTGTCGATATGCGCGTAGCCGGCGTGGACAAACAGGCGGGCATGGGGATCCCTGGCGAAAACCTTCTGGTACAGGTTGTCGGCCTGTTCGATCTCGCGTGCCTGGGTCGTGACTTCGCTTTCGACGTCATAGGACACGACGGTGAAGCCGAGGCGGATCGCTTCGCGCACGATTTCCCCGTATATCGGCTCGTGGAGGTATTCGGTGCCGCTGGCCGTCGTGGGGTAGCCGCGATGCTCCAGGCCCGGATCCGAGTCGACCAGGGCCTCGGCGGCGAAATAGTTGAAACCGAGCTTGCGCAGGCGCGGCAACAACGCCAGGGTAAGCACCCGGGTATGGGCATTGTGATGCGCCTCGTTGACCATCACGATGCGACGGTTGGCGGCGAGCCTGGCGATGGTGTCGACGGCATCGGCGGCGCGCCACGCGTCGGGCGTCGGAAGCACGACATTCTCCGGCGCGGCGATCTTGAGCGGAAAGCCGAGGATGGCCTGGTCGTAGAGGCCCAGCTCGCATTCGGCCGAGGAAAGCAATTGCATGGCCACGACCTGGTTGTCCGGGGCAAGGCGCGGCATCGCCTTTTCGAGATAGCTGTAGCGCGCCAGGTCGGTGGGCTGACGGTGCAATGCCTTGAACAGCCTGATTTCGGCCGGGTCGAACGACTGGGCGGCGGCCCCCCGGGAGACCAGCAGTGCCACGAGGCAAAGCAAGGCGACGACTCTGTTCGACATGCCGGGGACCATGCGGCCGAGCAAAGCTGATCGTGCACTTGAAATATCGGCGAAGCAAGCGCCCCCGGGACCGCAAGGCGGAGGCGCCCCGCTACAATGCGTCGATGGACGACTCCCGCAGCGATGTACTGATCCTGGGCGGCGGCGTGATCGGGCTGTCGTGCGCGTTGTACCTGCTGCGGGCCGGCATCGGCGTGCGGGTGCTGGAGCAGGGCACGCCCGGCTGCGGCAGCTCGCACGGCAACTGCGGCACCCTCACGCCCAGCCATGCGCCGCCGCTGACGATGCCCGGCACCTTCGGCCTGGCGCTGCGTTCGATGCTGCGCGCCGATGCGCCGCTCTACCTCAACCCGCGCTTCGACGGCCCGCGCCTGCGCTGGCTGCTGGGCTTCGTGCGACATTGCAACTGGCGCGACTTCGAACATGCGGCGGCGGCGCGCGCGACGATCCTGCGGCGTTCGCGCGCCCTGCTGGCGGGGCTGGTCCGCGACGAGGGCATCGACTGCGGCTTCGCCGAGGAAGGCGAGCTGTACGTCTACCGCAGCGCGAAGCTGCGCGACGCCGACGAGCGCCACCACGCCGCCGTGCTCGACCGCCTCGGCATCGAGGCCCGGCGCCTGCGCGGCGACCAGGTGGAGGCGATGGAGCCGGCGCTGAAGCCAGGGGTGGCCGGGGGCCTGTTCCACCCCGGCGACGCGCGGCTGCGCCCGGACCGCTACGTGGCGGGCCTGGCGCGCCGCGTGCGCGAGCTGGGCGGCGCCATCGTGAACGGCGCGAGGATCGACCGCCTGGACGTCGACGGCCGCCGCCTGACCCATGTGCGCACCACCCGCGGCGTGTTCCGCGGCGAGCGGGTGGTGCTGGCGCTGGGTGCCTGGTCGCCGCTGCTGGCGCGGCAGCTGGACCTGCGCCTGCCGATGCAGCCGGGCAAGGGTTATTCGCTCACCTACACGCGGCCGGCGCGCGCGCCGCGCCATGCGCTGGTGCTGCGCGAGCCCGCGGTGTGCGTCACCACCTGGGCCGACGGCTACCGGCTGGGCAGCACGATGGAGTTCTCCGGCTACGCGGAAGGGCTCAACCGCACCCGCCTCGATGCGCTGCGCCGCGGCGCGGCCTCCGGCCTGCACGAGCCGGAGGGGCCGGAACTGCTGGAGGAATGGTGGGGCTGGCGGCCGATGAGCGTGGACGAGGTGCCGATCATCGGGCCCAGCACGCGCTGGTCGAACCTGCACCTGGCCACCGCGCACGGCATGCTCGGCGTGAGCATGTCGGCCGCCACCGGCGAGCTGGTGGCCGCACAGCTGGCCGGCGCCGTGCCGGCGCTCGATCCATTGCCCTACGCGCCGGCCCGTTTCGGGCTGTGAGCCGGCCGGTGCGTTACGCTGCGCCTTTGCACGGAGAACGACGATGGTCCGACGGCATGACCTGATCGTACTGGGCGCCGGCTCGGCTGGCCTCACGGTAGCGCAGCGCGCCGCGAAGCTGGGCGCGAAGGTGGCGCTGTTCGATCCCGGCGAGCTGGGCGGCACCTGCGTCAACCGCGGCTGCGTGCCGAAGAAGGCGATGTGGTTCGCCGCGCAATGGGCGCAGGCGCAACGACTGATGGCCGACACCGGCTTCGCGGTGACGCCGGCGCCGCTGGACTGGGCACGCTTTCGCCGCCAGCGCGACGACTACATCGCCGGCATCCGCCAGCGCTACGCGCAGCGGCTGGACGCGGCCGGCATTGAGGTGATCCCGGCCGCCGCGCATTTCCTCGCCGCCGACACCGTGGCCGACGACGCCGGCCACCGCCATGCCGCGCCGCGCGTGGTGATCGCCACCGGCGCGCGACCACGCCGGCTGGACATTCCCGGCTTCGACCTGGGCATGGTCTCCGATGACGTGTTCGAACTGGAGCGGGCGCCGCGCCGCGTCGCGGTGGTGGGCGGCGGCTACGTGGCAGTCGAGTTCGCCTGCGTGCTGCACGCCCTGGGCTGCGAGGTGGACCTGCTGGCGCGCGAGCGGTTGCTGACCAGCTTCGACGAGGAGCTGGTCGAGACACTGGCGGCGCAGATGCAGGCGCGCGGCATCCGCATCCTGCGCGGCACGGCAGTGGCCGCGGCCGAGGGCTCGCCCGGGGCGGTCCGGCTGCGCGACGCGCAGGGCGGCACCCACGGCGATTACGACGCGGTGCTTTGGGCGGTGGGCCGGGTGCCAAATACCGACTGGCTCGGCCTCGACGCGCTGGGCGTGGCGCTGGACGGCTATGGCCACGTGCGGGTCGACACCTGGCAGGACACCAATGTGCCGGGCATCGCCGCGATCGGCGACGTCACCGGCCGCCACGCGCTGACCCCGGTGGCGGTGGCGGCTGGACACGCGCTGGCTCAGCGCCTGTTCGGCGGCGAGCCGGACGCGCACTTCGACTACGAAGCGATTCCCTCGGTGGCGTTCGCCGAGCCGCCGCTGGGGCGGGCCGGGCTCACCGAGCGCGAAGCACGGGCCTGCCATGGCGACGCGGTCCGCGTGCACACCGGCCGCTACACGCCGTTGCAGCTGATGGTGGCCGGCCACCGCGAGCAGAGCGTGGTGAAGCTGGTCTGCATGGGCGAGGACGAGCGCGTGCTGGGCATCCACGCCCTGGGGCCGGGCACCGACGAACTGCTGCAGGGCTTCGCGGTGGCGCTGCGCATGGGCCTGCGAAGGCGCGACCTGAAGGCGTCGGTGGCGATCCATCCCACCGCGGCGGAGGAAGTGGTGTTGCTGCGCTGAGCGGCTTGGCGCGACACTGCGCGGTCATGGATACCTTCACCCTCGAGCGCGGCAAGGCGCCGCTGCTGATCAGCCTGCCGCACGACGGCAGCCACATCCCCGACGCCATCGCCGCGCGCCTGCGTCCCGCGGCGCGCCGCTCGCCGGACACCGACTGGCACGTGGGCAGGCTGTACGCCCCGCTGGCGCGCGAACTGGGCGCCAGCGTGCTGCGGCCGGTCGCCTCGCGCTACGTGGTCGACCTGAACCGTCCGGCCGACGGCCAGGCGCTCTACCCGGGGCGACGCGAGACCGGACTGGTTTCCACCATCGGCTTCGACGGCGAGCCGCTGTACATCGACGGCCAGGAGCCGGACGCGGACGAGGTCGCCCGCCGGGTGGCGGACTGGTGGCGGCCCTACCACCGCGCGCTGGCGGACGAGCTGGAGCGCCTGCGCGCGGCGCATGGCCGCGTGGTGCTGTGGGAAGGCCACTCCATCCGCAGCCATGTACCGATGCTGTTCGAGGGGCGGCTGCCGGACTTCAACCTGGGCACCGCCGACGGCGGCAGCTGCGGTTCCGACCTGCAAGGGCGGCTCACCAACGTGATGGAAGCGCAGGACGGCTACGACTTCGTGGTCAACGGGCGCTTCAAGGGTGGCTACATCACCCGTCACTACGGCCGGCCGGCGGAGGGCGTGCAGGCGGTGCAGCTGGAACTGGCGCAGCACCGCTACATGGACGAGGACAGCTTCGCCTGGGACGGGGCCCTGGCGGCGCCGGTGCAGGCGTTGATCGGGCGCCTGCTGCAGGCCTGCCTGAACTGATTCCGGATCGCCGCCAGCGATGGCGGCCGGCCCGCGTTCCATTCAGTTGCCGTATGCCGAGGCGGATGCATTGTTGGCGCGTCGCGCCTCCCGAGGCAGCCGGGTTCCGGCCGGGCCCGCGACAACCATCTTCCGAGGCTCATGATCATGATCCGTAAACTTGCGATCGCTTCCCTGCTCGTGGCGGGCGCGGCCCTTTCCGGTTCGGTGCTGGCCCAGGCCGCGCCGCAGGCGGCAGCGCAGCCCGCCGCGCAGACGATGCCGGCCACCAAGACCGCCAGCACGACTACCAAGCACCACGCCAAGAAACACCACAAGCATCATCACAAGGCCGCGAAGAAGGCCGCCGACGCTTCGGCGCCCGCCACCGGCAAGTGAGCATGTAGCGACCGCGCCCGCGGTCGCGGCAGGGAACCCCGGCGCCACGCGCCGGGGTTTTTTATGTGGCCAGGCCCATTGCCGCCACGCACTTCAGCTCGATCGCGATCGGCGTGGGCAGCGCGGTGATGCCGACCGTGGTGCGGCAGGCGTCCACGCCGGCGAAGTACTCCGCATAGAGGCGGTTGTAGGCGGGAAAGTCGCGCGTCATGTCGGTGAGATACACGGTGACATCCACCAGGTCCTCCCAGCGCGCGCCGCTGGCTTCCAGCACCGCGCGCACGTTGGCGAACACCTGCCGGCACTGTGCCTCGATGTCATGGCCGACCAGCTTGCCGTCGGCGTCGTGCACGTTGCCGGGAATCGCGTTCGTGCCCGGCTGCCGCGGGCCCACGCCGGACAGGAACAGCAGGTGGCCGACGCGGCGCGCGTGCGGATACGCGCCCACCGGCGCCGGCGCCGTGTCGGTGCGCACGATGCCGCTCATTGCGCGTTCCAGCGCTGCGCGAGGCTGGCCAGCACGCCTTCGTAGGCGACGGGCAACTGCTCGTGGCCGCGCACGTCGAGGCCCAGGTCGGTGATGTGGCCGTTGTCCAGGCCGTAGATCCAGGCATGCACGGCCAGTGGTTGGCCACGCTCCCAGGCCTCGCGCACCACCGTGCTGTGGCACACGTTCACCGCCTGCTCGATCGCGTTGAGTTCGCACAGGCGCGCGTGGCGCACGGCGAATTCGGTGGCGGGGTCGAGCTTGTCGGGATGCTTCATCGCCACGTCGCCGATGTGGCGCAGCCAGTTGTCGATCAACCCCAGCCGCGATTGCTTCAGCACCGCGCCCACGCCGCCGCAGCCGTAATGGCCGACCACCAGGATGTGCTTCACCTTGAGCACGTCCACCGCGAACTGGATGGTGCTGAGAGCGTTGAGGTCGGTGTGCACCACCACGTTGGCTACGTTGCGGTGGACGAAGATCTCGCCCGGCGGCAGGTCGACGATCTGGGTAGCCGGCACGCGCGAGTCGGAACAGCCGATCCACAGGTACTTCGGCGCCTGCTGCTGGGCGAGCTTCTCGAAGAAGTCCGGCTCCCTGGCGGTGACGTCGGCGGCCCAGCGCCGGTTGTTGGCCAGCAGGTCTTTGATCGAGTTCATCGGACTTCCTTCAGTAGCGTATGCAGACGTTCTTGGGTTCGGTGAAGAAGCGCAGCGCCTCGGTGCCGCCTTCGCGGCCCAGGCCCGAGTGCTTCACGCCGCCGAACGGCGTGCGCAGGTCGCGCAGCATCCAGCAGTTGATCCACACAATGCCGAAATCCAGCTGCGCGGCGAGCCGGTGCGCGCGCGACAGGTCGCGCGTCCACAGCGAGGCGGCCAGGCCGTAGCCGGTGCCGTTGGCGAGCGCGAGCGCGTCCGCCTCGTCCTCGAACGGGATCAGCGTCACCACCGGGCCGAAGATTTCCTGCTGGTTGGTGGCGGCTTCGTTCGGCAGGCCCTCGATCACCGTGGGCGCCACGAACCAGCCCCGCGCGCAGCGCCGGGGCACCGCGACGGCTTCGCCGCCGACCAGCACGCGGCCACCCTCGTCGCGCGCCCGGGCGATGCAGGCCATCACCTTGTCGAAGTGCGGCTTCGAGACCAATGCGCCGAGGTCGCTGGCTTCGTCGTCCGGGTCGCCGACGCGCAATGCGCGCACGCGGGCGAGGTAGCGCTCGCGGAATGCCTCGTAGATCGAGCGTTGCACCAGCAGGCGCGAGCCGCACAGGCAGATCTCGCCCTGGTTGGCGAAGCCGGAACGCACGATGGTGTCGAGGTTGGCATCGGACAGGTCGGCGTCGGCGAACACGATGGCGGGGTTCTTGCCGCCCAGTTCCAGCGACACCTTCTTGAACTGCGGTGCGGCCACGGCGGCGATGCGCGCGCCGGTGGCGGTGCTGCCGGTGAACGAGACCGCCTTGACTGCCGGATGCTCGACGATCGCCTGGCCCACCGTGGGGCCGCGCCCCTGCACGATATTCAACACGCCGGGCGGGAAGCCGGCCTCGATGCTCAGCTCGCCCAGCCGGGCGGCGGTGCAGGGCGTGATCTCGGATGGCTTGGCCACCACCGCGTTGCCTGCGGCCAGCGCGGGCGCGATCTTCCAGGTGAACAGGTACAGCGGCAGGTTCCACGGGCTGATGCAGCCGACCACGCCCAGCGGTCGGCGCAGGGTGAGGTTGACCGCGCCCGCGCCGGGCGTGCCGGTTTCCATTGCATGCGATTCGCTGCCCCAGGTGGCGATGGCGGCGGCGAAGTGGCGCAGGTTGCTCACCGCGCGCGGGATGTCCACGCTGCGCGCCAGCTTCACCGGCTTGCCGCTGTCACGCGACTCCAGCGCGGCGAACTCGTCCAGCCGGGCCTCGACCAGGTCGGCCAGGCGGTCCAGCAGGCGGGCGCGCTGTTCGACGGGCGTGGCCGCCCAGCCGGGAGCGGCGCGTCGGGCGGCCTGCACGGCGGCCTCGACATCGGCGGCGGCGCTGTCGGGGCAGTGCGCGAACACCGCGCCGGTGGCGGGCTCGAACACGTCGAGATAACGGGCGTCGGCCGGCGCTTGCGGGCGGCCGTCGATCAGGTTGTCGAGACGCTTGGGCATCCCTGCAAGCTTAGGACTTGCGCGCATCGATTGCACCGGACGCGGGCGTATGCGGGGCGTTGCGGCGAGGTTGGGTGACTCCTCCCCAACCCTCCCCTGCACGCAGGGGAGGGAGAAATGCCGCATCGTGCTTTTGCCCCTCCTCCCCCGCGCAGGGGAAGGGAGAGATGCCGTGCCGCGCTTTCGCGCCTCCCCCTGCGCGCAGGGGGAGGCGGGAGGGGGTAAAGCCCTTCAGCTCAGCGCCCGCGTGCGTCCGCCGTCCACCGCGATGCTGGTGCCGTTGACGTAGGCCGCCGCGGGCGTGCACAGGAAGGCGACCACCGCGGCCACCTCGTGCGGTTCGCCGAAGCGGCGCGCGGGCACCGTGGCCAGCATGTCGCGTGTGACGGCGTCTTCGTCGCGGCCGCTGGCCTCGACCCGGGCCGCGAGGATGTCGTCCAGCCGCGCGGTGCGGGTGTAGCCGGGCAGCACGTTGTTGACGGTGACGCCGTCGGCGGCCAGCTCGCCGGACAGGGTCTTGGCCCAGGCCGCCACCGCGGCGCGCACGGTGTTGGAGACGCCCAGCCCCGCGATCGGTTCCTTCACCGAGGTGGAGATCACGTTGACGATGCGCCCGTAACCCGCCGCGCGCATGCCCGGCAGCAGCGCCTGCACCAGCGCCTGGCCGGCCAGCAGGTGCTGGCGGAAGGCCGCCTCGAAGGCCTCGGCGGCGGCGGCGTGGGCGGGGCCGCCCGGCGGGCCGCCGGTGTTGTTGACCAGGATCTGCACCGGTGCGTCGGCGGCGATCGCCCCGGCGGCGGCGCGCAGGGCACCGGTGTCGGCCATGTCCACGCTGCGCCAGTCATGGCGCTGGCCGGCGCGGGGGCGCGGCAGCGTCGCGGCCAGCTCGCGCAGCGGGCCGGCCGAGCGGGCCAGCAGGGTGACGCTGGCGCCCAGCTCGGCCAGCTCCACCGCGCTGGCGCGGCCGATGCCTTGCGAGGCGCCGCAGACCAGCGCATGGCGTCCACCCAGGTCCAGTTGCATGGTTGCCTTCTCTCCCGGCGCGTCAGCCGCGTCCTATCCATTGCAGGCCCAGCGCCAGCAGCCAGCAGGCCCAGGCCAGCCATTGGCTGTAGCGCCACACGCGCCACCAGCGGGTGACGACCGGGTCGGCCAGGGCGGGGATCGCCGGCGAACGCAGCACGTGCTGCATGCGCACCCACAGGCGGAACCCCTGCGCGCTGCCGTGGCTGTCGATGATCTGCCAGTGCTGCGGATGCTGCAGGCGGATGCGGCGCGCCGCCTGGAATGGCGCGACATAGTGCAGCACCAGGCAGACCAGACCCGCCAGCAGCAGGACGGCATAGACGAGGAAAGGGTTCAACTTCCGCTCCGGCTCCAGTGCACCGGCAGCGCCGTGCGCAGGGTGTGCAGCAGGCCCTGGCCCTCGGCGGGCTTGCCGCAGATGCCATGGTCCACCGCCTCGGCATAGCTCTTGGTCATCAGGCCCACCCACAACGTGCCGTCGGGGCCATGCGGCACCTTGAAGCTGCCGTTGGAGACCATGTTGGTGGGCGTGTCCACGCTGAAGGAGGCGGGCGACTGTTCCCAGTAGGTGGCGCCGGCCTGCTGCTGCGCGGAACTGTAGACCACCAGGTAGCGCGCCTTGGGGTCGGACACCGTGACGCTGCCGAAGGCGCCGCTGGTGTCGCTGCTCCAGCCCATGTACTCGCACAGCGTGACATCGTGGCTGTCCAGCGGCTGGAAGGCGTCGTCGAGCAGCACCGCGGTGGGCGCGAACAGGTAGCTCTCCTTCAGCCAGCGCCCGTTGAGGTCGGACTTCACGCCGATCCGGTACGGCAGCTTCACGTCGGTGGGCAGGCTGAAGGCGAGGAAGTAGCTGCGCACGCCGTTGAGGTCGGCCACCATGCTGCCGTTGCCCAGGTGGAACTTCTTCGGCCGCCAGGGCAGCAGGTTCTGGTAGGAGAAGTCGGCGAAGCTGCCGCAGCAGGGCGTGGCGTCCTGCAGTGCCTGGCGCGCCTGTTCCAGCGTGAGCCGGGTGTCCTGCACCGGCCGCAGGTTGGGCGGCAGCAGCACCTTGGCGCTATGGCAGGCGCCCAGCAGGGCGATGGCGGCGATCAGGAGGGCGGTGGCAAGCGGTCGTTGGGGCATCAGTCGATCGGTCAGAATTCGGCCGTCCCCGCCGCGCGGGGGTAGGGGATGGCGTCGCGGATGTTGGACAGGCCGCACACGTACACCAGCAGGCGCTCGAAGCCCAGGCCGAAGCCGGCGTGCGGCACGGTGCCGTAGCGGCGCAGGTCACGATACCAGCCATAGGTGACCGGATCGAGCCCGAATTTGGCCATCCGGGCGTCCAAATGGTCGAGGCGTTCCTCGCGCTGGCTGCCGCCGATGATCTCGCCAATGCCGGGCGCCAGCACGTCCATCGCCGCCACCGTCCTGCCGTCGTCGTTGAGGCGCATGTAGAAGGCCTTGATCGCTTCCGGATAGTTCATTACGACAACCGGACGGCCGATATGTTTCTCGGCGAGGTAGCGCTCGTGCTCGGTCTGCAGGTCGACGCCCCAGGTGACCGGGTACTCGAACTTCTCGCCGGACTTCTTCAGGATCTCCACCGCCTCGGTGTAGTCGATGCGCTCGAACGGCTGGCTGATGAAGGTTTCCAGCCGGCTGACCGCGTCGGGCTGCACGCGCTCGGCGAAGAACGCCATGTCGTCCGGGCGCTCCTCCAGCACGGCCTTGAAGATCGCCTTGAGGAAGGCCTCGGCGCAGTCGGCGTCGGCAGCGAGGTCGGCGAACGCGATCTCCGGTTCCACCATCCAGAACTCGGCGAGGTGGCGCGGCGTGTTGGAGTTCTCGGCGCGGAAGGTGGGGCCGAAGGTGTAGACCTTGCTCATCGCGAGGCAGTAGGCCTCGACGTTGAGCTGGCCGGACACGGTGAGGAAGGCCTCGCGGCCGAAGAAATCCTTGCGGAAGTCGATCCTGCCCTCGGGCGTGCGCGGCAGATTGGCCAGGTCCAGCGTGGACAGCCGGAACATGTCGCCGGCGCCCTCGGCGTCCGAGGTGGTGATGATCGGCGTGTTGATCCAGAAGAAGCCCTGTTCGGTGAGGTGGCGGTGGATCGCCGTCATCATGGTGTGACGCACGCGGGTCACCGCGCCGAACAGGTTGGTGCGCGGACGCAGGTGGGCCACCTCGCGCAGGAACTCCATCGAGTGCTGCTTGGGCTGGATCGGGTAGGTCTCCGGGTCATCCACGAAGCCGGTGACGGTCACCGCGGTGGCCTGGATCTCGAACGCCTGGCCCTTGCCCTGCGAGGGGACGAGGGTGCCGGTGACGACCACGCCGGCGCCGGCGGTGAGGTGCTTCACCTCGCTCTCGTAGTTGGCCAGCGTGGCCGGCACCACCGCCTGGATCGGGTCGAAGCAGGAGCCGTCGGTGACGTTGACGAAGGACAGCCCCGCCTTGGAATCGCGCCGGGTGCGCACCCAGCCGCGCACGGTCACCGGGCTGCCGGCCTCGAGCTGGCCGGAAAGCGCGCGCTTCACACTGGTTGCCGTGGGGCTGGCCGCCGTCATGGATTGAAACTCCTGGTTGGACGCCGCATGTGGCGAATGAGGGCAAACCGGCATGATAATGTAGGCCGTGCCGGGCCCGCGACTGTTCTTCCCCGCGATTTTCCTTCGTTCCCGCCCGGCGAGCCGAGCCGACATGACCATCACGATCACCCCCGCCGCCAGCCAGCGCATGCGCCAGTTCCTCGAACGCGATCCCGCCGCCGCGGGCATCCGCTTCGGCGTGAAGCGCACCGGCTGTTCCGGGTTCGGCTACGTGGTGGACCTGGCCGACAGCGTGGGCGCCGACGACCGGTTGGTGGAAGTGGACGGTGTGCCGGTGGTGGTGGACAGCAAGAGCCTGCCGCTGGTGGACGGCACCGTGATCGACTTCCGCCGCCAGGGCCTCAACGCCGGCTTCGTGTTCCACAACCCCAACGCCACCGGCGAGTGCGGCTGCGGCGAGAGCTTCACGGTCGGCTGAGCAGGGGTAGTTGCCCGGCTTGACCGTTCGCGTCGAGCGCAGGACCGCAGAACCGGAGTCGGAACGCCTGCCGGTGGCCCGGCGTCGACTTCGCCGCTGCGCGGCCATGCCCGGCGAGGACGGTTGATGGGGCGGCGCTTTCTTAAAAATTCAGTCGCTTGCGCGGTATCCCGCACTCCCCGTACAATTCCGCTTCTGCCCGCGCCGAACAGGCCCGGGCGGAACCTTGCCTCACCGCATAGGGCGGGAGGCTGCCAGGCCCCGAAAAGGCCGCATCCACAAGGAGTTACCACTCGATGACCCTGCGTCATTACGAAGTCGTGTTCCTGGTCCATCCCGACCAGAGCGAGCAGGTCCCGGCGATGATCGAGCGCTACAAGGCGCTGATCGAGACCGACGGCGGCAAGATCCACCGCCTGGAAGACTGGGGTCGCCGCCAGCTGGCCTACCCGATCGTCAACCTGGCCAAGGCGCACTACGTGCTGCTCAACATCGAAGTCGGCCAGAACGCGCTGAACGAGCTGGAGTCGGGCTTCCGCTTCAACGATGCGGTGCTGCGCCACCTGATCATCAAGCGTGACGCGGCCGACACCGAGCCCTCCTTCATCCTGAAGTCGAAGGAGAAGGACGACGCCAAGTCCTCGCGCCGCCGCGACGACGACGGCGACGACCGCCGCGGCGATCGTGACAGCGACAACGACAGCGACGCCTGATCAGGAGACACGACATGTCCAAGTTTTTCCGCCGCCGCAAGTTCTGCCGCTTCACCGCGGAGAAGGTGAAGGAGATCGACTACAAGGATCTCAACACCCTGCGCCAGTACATCACCGAGAACGGCAAGATCGTGCCCAGCCGCATCACCGGCACCAAGGCGCGCTACCAGCGCCAGCTGGCCACGGCGATCAAGCGCGCGCGCTTCCTGTCGCTGCTGCCGTACACCGACAACCACGACGTCTGATGCGTGTTCCCCTCTCCCCGCGGGGAGAAGGGAGAAGACCGGAATTCGGACAACCGTCCGCGGCTGCGCCGGCCTGACCGGTGCTAACGAAAAGGAACCCTCATGGAACTCATTCTTCTTGAAAAGGTGCGCGGTCTCGGCAACCTCGGCGACAAGGTCAAGGTGAAGCCGGGCTACGGCCGCAACTACCTGCTGCCGCAGGGCAAGGCCGTGCGCGTGAATGCCGAGAACCTGGCCGCGTTCGAGCAGCGCCGCGCCGAGTACGAGGCCAAGGCCAACAAGCAGCTGGCCGACGCCGAGGCGCGCAAGGCCAAGCTGGCCGACGTCAGCATCACCATCGAGGCGCACGCCAGCCCCGAGGGCAAGCTGTACGGCTCGGTCGGCCCGCGCGACATCGCCGAGGCGCTGCAGGCGCTCGGCCACGACGTGCACAAGGGCGAGGTGATCCAGGGCGAAGGCCCGATCCGCAACACCGGCGAGTTCGACGTGACGATCAGCCTGCACGCCGACATCGAGACCCAGGTCAAGGTGATCGTGGTCGGCGAGAAGTAAGCCGCCCGCGCAAGGCATGCCGGACGGGCGCCCTCGGGCGCCCGTCTTTTTTTGCCCGTGCGGCGGGACGCCCGCCGAAAGGTGCGATTTCCACGGGCAACCCACAGCTTGTCCACAGCTTTCCATCTCGTCCCCTGCGACGCGCCCGCGTATGCTCACTGTCAGCGCACGCCGGCCGCGGAAGTCGGCGGGCGATGGTTCCTTTGCGAGGTAACGCCATGTCCTTCGCCCCCGAGCGCCATTCCGACCGGGCCCCGTCCATCGAGACGCTGCGCGTGCCGCCGCACTCGATCGACGCCGAACAGGCGGTGCTGGGCGGCCTGATGCTGGCGCCCGACGCGCTGGACAAGGTGGCCGACCGGCTCGCCGAGGGCGATTTCTACCGCAAGGACCATCGCCTGATCTGGCGCGCCATCAACGAACTGGCGAACAAGGGCATGCCGTGCGACGCGGTGACCCTGGGCGACTGGTTCGAGGCCAACGGCCTGGCCGACATGGTGGGCGGCGCCAGCTACCTGGTGGAACTGGCCAACGCCACGCCCAGCGCGGCGAACATCGCCGCCTACGCCGAGATCGTGCGCGAGAAGTCGGTGCTGCGCCAGCTGATCGACGCCGGCACCTCGATCACCGAGGACGGCTACCGCCCCGAGGGCAAGAGCGTGCAGGAGGTGCTGGAAAGCGCCGAGCAGCGCGTGTTCCACATCGCCGAGTCGGGCGCGCGCGGCAAGAAGGATTCGGTCTCCATGCGCGAGGCGGTGAAGGACGCCTTCCGCCTGCTGCACGAGCGCTACCAGAACCGCGGCCAGCTCACCGGCGTCTCCACCGGGTTCACCGACCTGGACGAGCTCACCTCGGGCCTGCAGCCGTCCGACCTGATCATCGTGGCGGCGCGCCCGTCGATGGGCAAGACCGCATTTTCGGTGAACATCGCCGAGGCGGTGGCGCTGCGGGCGAAGAAGCCGGTGATGATCTTCTCGATGGAAATGTCGGCGTCGCAGCTGGCCTTCCGCCTGATCTCCTCGGTGGGCCGCATCCACCAGCAGCACCTGCGCAACGGCGACCTGGCCGAGGAAGACTGGCCGCGCGTCACCAACGCCATCGCACTGCTGTCCGAGGCGAAGATCTACATCGACGACACGCCCGGCCTGTCGCCGGTGGAGCTGCGCTCGCGCGCGCGCCGCCTGCACCGCGAGCACGGCGGGCTGGGCCTGATCGTGATCGACTACCTGCAGCTGATGCAGGTGCCCGGGAACAAGGAGAACCGCGCCACCGAGATTTCAGAAATCTCGCGTTCACTGAAGGGGCTCGCCAAGGAACTGAACGTGCCCGTGATCGCCCTCTCGCAGTTGAACCGCTCGCTGGAACAGCGCGCCGACAAGCGCCCGATGATGTCCGACCTGCGCGAATCGGGCGCGATCGAGCAGGACGCCGACGTGATCATGTTCATCTACCGCGACGAGTACTACAACAAGGAATCGGCCGACAAGGGCCTGGCCGAGATCATCATCGGCAAGCAGCGCAACGGCCCCACCGACACCGTCAAGCTCACCTTCCTCGGTCACTACACCAAGTTCGAGAACTACGCGCCGGACTCGTTCGTGGGGGCGTTCGAGTGAGAGCAGGGAACATCTGCGTTGTGCCGACCCGCGACCCGTCGCCCGGCATGGCGGTCGATGCCTGCCCAGGCCACGGCCAGCCCGGTTGCCGCGCGCTTCATGTTCCCGGCTCCCCGTTCCCCGTTCCCCGCTCCACCCCATGAGCCGCACCACCGTCGCCACCATCCACCTCGGCGCGCTGCGCCACAACCTCGCGCGACTCAAGACGATGGCCGCGCCCGCGAAGGTGATGGCCGTGGTCAAGGCCGACGCCTACGGCCACGGGCTGGAGCGGGTGGCGCGCGCGCTGGACGCCGACGCCGAATGCTTCGCCGTGGCCGCGCTGGGCGACGGCCTGCGCCTGCGCGCGGCCGGGCACCGGCAGCGCATCGTGGTGCTGTCCGGTCCCGACCAGCCCGGCGACATCCCCGAGATGCAGCGGCTGGGCCTCGATGCGGCGATCCACCACGAGGCGCAGCTCGCCTGGCTGGCGGAGGCCGCGCCGTCGCGCGGGCGCCTGCGCACGTGGCTGAAGGTCGACAGCGGCATGCACCGGCTCGGCTTCGCGCCGGAGCGGGTGGCCGAGGTGCATGCGCGGCTGGCAGCGCTGCCGGGCATCGATCCGGAGATCGGCCTGCTCACCCACTTCGCCGAATCCGAGGTGTTCGACGGCGCAGGCACGCCGGCGCAGATCGCGCGTTTCGCGGCGGCCACGCGCGGCTTCGCCGGCCCGCGCTCGCTGTCCAATTCCGCCGCCGTACTGGGCTGGCCGGACGCGCGCGGCGACTGGGTGCGCACCGGCGGCCTGCTGTACGGCTTGTCCGTGGTGGACGGGAAAAGCGGCGCCGACTTCGGCTTCCGGCCCGCGATGACGCTGTCCACGCGGCTGATCGCGGTCAACCACATCCGCCAGGGCGAACGCATCGGCTACAACGGCACCTGGACCTGCCCCGAGGACATGCCGGTGGGCGTAGCCGCCGTCGGCTACGGCGACGGCTACCCGCGCAGCGCCGCCAGCGGCACGCCGGTGCGGGTAGGCGACCGGTGCGTGCCGCTGGTCGGCCGGGTCTCGATGGACCTGGTCACGCTCGACCTGCGCGAGGCGCCCGCCGCGCGCGTGGGCGACCGCGTCGTCCTGTGGGGCGACGACCTGCCGGTGGAATCCGTCGCCGCCCACGCCGGTACCATCGGCTACGACCTCACCTGCGGCATGACCCGCCGCGTGCTGTTCGTCGAGGACGAAAGCTGATCATTGTTTTTGCGCTCATCCATGAGCGCGAAGATCAAAAAGCGGCCATCCTTGGCCGCACTATTCACAAGGAGCGGATCCCCCATGGCCAAGGCCAAGACCGCCTACGTCTGCACGGACTGCGGCGCCGAACATCCCAAGTGGCAGGGCTCGTGCGCCGAGTGCGGGGCGTGGAACACGCTCAGCGAGTTCGTGGTGCAGCCGGCAAAGGCGGCGGGTGGTGCGCGCAACAGTGGCTATGCGGGGCGGGCGGATACGGCGAAGGTGACGGCGCTGACCGCGGTGGCGGCGGAAACCGAATCGCGCACGCTCACCGGCATCGGCGAGCTGGACCGCGTGCTCGGCGGTGGCCTGGTGGACGGCTCGGTGGTGCTGATCGGCGGCGATCCCGGCATCGGCAAGTCCACCCTGCTGCTGCAGATGCTCGGCCGCATCGGCGCGCACCTGCCAGGCGTGTACGTCACCGGCGAGGAGTCGCTGGCCCAGGTGGCGGCACGTGCGCAGCGGCTGGACCTGCCGCTGGAGCCGCTCAAGGCGCTGGCCGAGACCTGCGTCGAACGCATCCTGGAGCAGGCCGCGGCGACGAAGCCGCGCGTGCTGATCGTCGATTCCATCCAGACCATCTGGACCGAGCTGCTCACCGCGGCGCCGGGCTCGGTGTCGCAGGTGCGCGAATCGGCGGCGCGGCTCACCCGCTTCGCCAAGGAGACCGGCACCAGCGTGCTGCTGGTCGGCCACGTCACCAAGGAAGGCGGCATCGCCGGCCCGCGCGTGCTGGAGCACATGGTGGATGCGGTGCTGTACTTCGAGGGCGAGTCCGGATCGCGCTTCCGCGTGCTGCGCGCGTTTAAGAACCGCTTCGGCGCGGTCAACGAGCTGGGCGTGTTCGCGATGGGCGACAAGGGCCTGCGCGAGGTGCCGAACCCGTCGGCGATCTTCCTCTCCGCGCACAGCGAGCCCACCGCGGGCAGCGCGGTGATGGTCACGCGCGAGGGCACGCGGCCGCTGCTGGTCGAGGTGCAGGCGCTGGTGGACCAGAGCTCGCTGGGCAATCCGCGCCGCGTGGCGCTGGGGCTGGAGCAGAACCGCCTCGCGATGCTGCTGGCGGTGCTGCACCGGCACGGCGGCGTCGCCGCCTACGACCAGGACGTGTTCGTCAACGTGGTCGGCGGCATCCGCGTGCAGGAGACCGCGGCGGACCTGCCGGTGCTGCTGGCGATCCGTTCCTCGCTGCGCGACCGGCCGCTGCCGGAGAAGACCATCGCCTTCGGCGAGGTGGGGCTGTCCGGCGAGATCCGCCCGGTGCCCAACGGCGAGGAGCGGCTGAAGGAAGCCGCCCAGCACGGCTTCCGGCGCGCCATCGTGCCCAGGGCCAACATGCCGAAGAAGGGACGGGTGGGCGAACTGGAAGTGGTCGGCGTGGAGCGGCTGGCGCAGGCGCTGGAGGCGGCAGGCTAGCCAGCCCGTCCCGCGCCGCGCGCCGGCATGCGAGGCCAACGCGAGGTGTCTGGAGATCGTGGACAGGCTCTCAGGGCGTGCGCTTGAGGACCATCTCCAGCACGAACTTCGAGCCGAAGAACGCCAGCGCCAGCACCGCCATGCCGGCCAGGGTCAGGTTCACCGCGCGGGTGCCGCGCCAGCCGTGGCGCCAGCGGCCCCACAGCAGGGCGCCGAAGATCACCCATGCCACCACGCTCAGCACGATGGTGTGCGCCAGGTGCTGGCCGCGGATGTTCTGCACGAACAGCGCGCCGGTGAGCAGGGTCAGCGTGAGCCCCACGAAACCGGCGCCGATCAGGCGGAACAGCAGCGCCTCGGTCTGCGTCAGCGGCGGCAGCGCGCGCACCAGCCGCCCGGGACGGTGCGCGCGCAGGGCGCGTTCCTGCACCGCCAGCAGGATCGCCAGCACCGCCGCGATCGACAGCAGGCTGTAGGCGAGCAGGGCGATGGCCACGTGCAGGGTGATCTGCCAGTCCAGCGGCAGCGGCCGCGTGGGTGGCGCCACGAAGCTGTCCAGCGCCAGCAGCAGCGCGGCCAGCGGAAACACGATCACGCCGAGCCCGGCCACTGGCCGCGTCAGGTTCACCAGCAGGGTCAGCGCGGCGACCACGCCGGCCACCAGCGACAGCGCGGCGAAGAAGTGCAGGTCCACCCGGCCGCCGTGTGCGCCCAGCAGCACGGCGGCATGCAGCAGCACGGCCAGCGTGGCGGCCCCCAGGCCCAGGCGCTGCGGTGTGCGCGGGCAACCCGTCAGCGGCGCCGCGAGCAGCGCCGCGCTGGCCAGGTAGAGCACGATGGAAAGGATGGCGGGAAGCGCGAGCGACATGGCCGGAAAGTGTGGCACAGCGCGTGCGTGCGGGCGAATGGGGGCGGCCGGATGCCGCGGATTTCCGACGCCGGGAGGCGGGGGTATTGCAATATTTAGAAAAATATCTAATTATCTAGACATGTCGGGACATCAATAGCACCCCATGAAGCAGCAGGAAGTGTTCAAGGCCATGGCCGATCCCACCCGGCGCGCGATCCTCAAGCGCCTGCAGGGCGGCGCGCTGACCGCCGGCGAGATCGGCGCGGCGTTCGACATCACCCCGGCCTCGCTATCGCACCACTTCGCGGTGCTCAAGCAGGCCGACCTGGTGCGCACCGAGCGGCGCGGCCAGTTCATCGTCTATTCGCTCAACAGCACCGTGTTCGAGGACCTGGCGCGGATGCTGATGGACCTGTTCCCGTCGAAGGGAAACGTCGGAGGCAAAAAATGAAACCCGCACGCACGCTGATCGTTTCGGCCGTCTTCCTGGCCATCGCCGCCGGCGTGGCGGTCTGGCTGTATCCCCGGTTGCCGGCGCAGGTGCCGGTGCATTGGAACCCGCACGGGCGGATCGACCGCTACGGCCCGCGCGGCTGGGTGGCGGCGATGCCCGCGCTGCTGATCGCCGGCATCGCGGTGCTGACGGTGCTGCTGCCGGCGATTTCGCCGCGTCGGTTCGAGATCGCGCCGTTCGCGCGGGTCTACGGCCTGCTGATGCTGGTGATCCAGGGCATGTTCCTGGTGATCGGCCTGTCCGTGCTGCTGGTCGGGGCGGGCTATCCACTGCCCGTGCCGGCGATCGCGATGCTGGCGATCGGGGCGCTTTTCATGGTGCTCGGCAACTACATGGGCAAGCTGCGCAAGAACTTCTTCGTCGGCATCCGCACGCCGTGGACGCTGTCGAGCGACGCAGTGTGGGAGCGCACGCATCGCATGGGCGGCTGGCTGTTCATGCTGGGCGGGCTGGTGGCGGTCGTCGCCACGCTCGCCGGCGCGCCCTGGTGGATCGCACTGTCGGCGCTGATCGCCGCCGCGCTGCTGCCGGTGGCCTATTCGTTCTGGATCTACCGCACGCACGGATGCGACTGATCGCCTTTGCCGCGTCACGGCAACCATTCCACAAGGAGATGTTTCATGAAGCCGCATGTCCTCGTCATCGCCGCGCTGGCGGCAGGTCTCGCTCCCGTGTCGCACGCGGCCGCCATGCCCGCCGGCGCCTGCGCGGCGAACGCCACGGCCTCGCTGGAGGCGCTGGCGCGCGGCGATTACGCCGCGGCCGGCGTGCATTTCGGCCCCCGGCTCGCCGACAAGATCGACGCCGCCCGGCTCAAGCAGGTGTGGGCGCAGATACAGGGAGCGGCCGGCGCCTACCAGAAGCATGAGGCGGCACGGCAGGCGCCGGGGAATGCGTCCGCGGTCGCCGTGCCGATCGTCTTTGCGAAGGCCCCGCTGACTCTGGTGGCGCATTGCGACGGGCGCGGCGCCATCGTGAGCTACCGGTTCGTGCCGGCAGCGGCGGTCGAGCAGACGCTGGACAGCGAGCCGGCGCAGGTGGTGACGGCGCATGTCGAGGCTGACGGCGTGCGCGTGCAGCCGATGGCGGTGGCCTCGCCGTCGGGACCGCTGAAGGGCGTGCTGACGCTGCCGGCCGGCAAGGGGCCGTTTCCGGCCGTGGTGATGGTGGCGGGGTCCGGAGCCCACGATTTCGACGAGACGGTGGGCCCGAACAAGCCGTTCCGTGACATCGCCGAAGGCCTGGCGAGGGCGGGCGTCGCCTCGCTGCGCTACGACAAGCGCCCCTACGATTACAGCGACTGGAGCGAGAAGAGCGGCTACACCGTCGATTCCGAGGTGACCGACGACGCCGTGACCGCGGCGCGCGCGCTGGCCGGGCTGGCGGCGGTCGATCCCCACCGGGTCTACGTGCTGGGTCACAGCCTGGGCGCGGTGATGGCGCCGCGCATCGGCCAGCGTGACCCGCAGCTGGCGGGCCTGATCCTGATGGCCGCGCCGACGCGTACGGTGCTGGATGTGCTGGCCCAGCAATTCCACGACCAGGAGCCGCAAAAGGTGGCGCGACGGGAGATCGAGGCCATCCGCGACGAGCAGAAGCTCCTGGCGCATGCCAGGCCGGGCCAGCCGCCGCGCGGCACGTTCATGCACCAGCCGCAGAGCTATTGGCTGAGCCTGAACGACTACCACCAGGTGGACGTGGCCAGGTCGCTGGCCATGCCGATGCTGTTCCTGCAGGGCGATGCCGATTTCCAGGTCTCGCCGACGCTGGATTTCGCGTCATGGAAGCGGGACATGGCCGGCAAGCCCGATGCGAGCTTCCACCTTTATCCGGGCCTGGGCCACCTGTTCATGCCGGCCGACCAGACCGGTGGCGATTATTCGAAGCCGAGCCACGTCGATCCGCGCGTCATCCACGATATCGCCGCCTGGATCCGGCAGCGATAGCGGTTGCGGGAAACCGGCCGGCGCCCCGGCGGGGCCGGCCCGCGATCGGCGGCGGCGTAACCGGGCCGCCGCCGTGTCCCGTATACTGGAAGCTTTCCGCATCGTCGTTCCCGCCATGTTCGAATCGCTCAGCCAACGCCTGTCCGCCACCGTCAACCGCCTGCGCGGCCGCGGCCGGTTGACCGAGGAAAACATCCGCGAGTCGCTGCGCGAGGTGCGCATCGCGCTGCTGGAGGCCGACGTGGCGCTGCCGGTGGTGCAGGCGTTGATCGAGCGGGTGAAGGTGCGCGCGGTAGGCCAGGAGGTGCTGAAGAGCCTCTCGCCGGGCCAGGCGCTGGTGAAGGTGGTCAGCGACGAGCTGACCAAGCTGATGGGCACGGTCAACACCGAGCTGAACCTGGCCCAGCAGCCGCCGGCGGTGGTGCTGATGGCCGGCCTGCAGGGCGCGGGCAAGACCACCACGGTGGCCAAGCTGGCGCGCTTCCTCACCGAGCGCAAGAAGAAAAAGGTGATGGTGGTGAGCTGCGACGTCTACCGTCCGGCCGCCATCGAGCAACTGCGCACGCTGGCCGGGCAGGTGGGCGTGAAGTTCTTCCCGTCGGAGGCGGGACAGGACCCGGTGGACATCGCGAAGAACGCCATCGCTGCTGCCAGGCGCGAGGTGGTCGACGTGCTGCTGGTCGACACCGCCGGCCGCCTGCACGTGGACGAGGCGATGATGGCCGAGATCAAGGCGCTGCACGCCGCGATCACGCCGGTCGAGACGCTGTTCGTGGTCGACTCGATGACCGGCCAGGACGCCGCCACCACCGCCAAGGCGTTCAGCGAGGCGCTGCCGCTCACCGGCGTGGTGCTGACCAAGACCGACGGCGACGCCCGCGGCGGCGCGGCGCTGTCGGTGCGCTACGTCACCGGCCGGCCGATCAAGTTCCTCGGCGCCGGCGAGAAGACCGACGCGCTGGAGCCGTTCCACCCGGACCGCGTGGCGCAGCGCATCCTCGGCATGGGCGACGTGCTGTCGCTGGTCGAGGAAGTCGAGCGCAAGGTCGACCAGGAGAAGGCGCAGAAGCTGGCCCAGAAGGTGATGAAGGGCAAGCGCTTCGACCTCAACGACATGCGCGACCAGCTGGAGCAGATGACCAACATGGGCGGCCTGGCCGGCCTGATGGACAAGCTGCCGGGCGTGTCCGGCCTGCCCGACAGCGTGAAGTCCAAGGTCAACGACGGCGAGATCAAGCGCATGGTCGCGATCATCCAGTCGATGACCAGGAAGGAACGCCGCCACCCCGACCTGCTGAACGGCTCGCGCCGCGCCCGCGTGGCGAAGGGCTCGGGCACCCAGCCGGCCGACGTCAACCGCCTGCTGAAGCAGTACATGCAGATGGAGAAGATGATGTCCAAGCTCTCCAAGGGAGGCAGCAAGGGCCTGCTGCGGCAGATGCGCGGCGCCATGAAGGGCATGGGCGGCATGGGCGGGCTGCCGCCGCCCCGCTGACGGGCCGTAGCCCGTCAGCGCGGGCCATGGGCATCAGACAAGGCCTTGGCTTTTCGACCCAGGCCAGGTCGCGAACCGCATAACCTCTTCCTTTTTCAACCACATCCCACTAAAATGCCGCGTTTACCGCGCACGGGCTCGTGCGTGCGGCCGGCGATTCCGGCACTTCTGGAGCTTTCATCATGGTCAAGATTCGTCTTTCGCGCGGTGGCGCCAAGGGCCGTCCGTTCTACCACGTCGTGGTCACCGATCAGCGCAGCAAGCGCGACGGCCGCAACATCGAGAACGTCGGCTATTACAACCCGGTGGCGTCCGGCAAGGACAAGCGCCTCGAGCTGAACGTCGAGCGCGTCAAGGAGTGGGTGGGCAAGGGCGCCCAGCTGACCGACAAGGTCGCCGCCCTGCTCAAGGAAGCGGCCAAGCAGCAGGCCGCCGCTTAACGATGGACGCAGCCGGCCGACGCGTCCTGGTCGGGCGCATCGTCGGGCTGTACGGCGTGCAGGGCTGGCTCAAGATCGAGTCCTGGACCGAGCCCCGCACGCGCATCTTCGACTACCAGCCCTGGCTGCTCGCCGCAGCGCCGGGCGCGGAGAAGGAGATCGCCGGCGTCAAGGGGCGCCCGCAGGGCAAGGGGCTGATCTGCCACCTGCCCGGCGTGGACGACCGCGACGCGGCGGCGGCGCTGGTGGGGCAGGACATCCATGTCGCCCGCGAGCAGTTGCCGCCAGCCGGCAAGGACGAGTACTACTGGGTCGACCTCGAGGGTCTGGAGGTCGTCACCACGGAGGGCGTGGCGCTGGGACGGGTGAGCCACCTGTTCGCCACCGGCGCCAACGACGTGGTGGTGGTGCGGGACGGCGCGCGCGAGCGGCTGGTCCCCTTCGTCCAGGGCGTTTACGTGCGTTCGGTGGATCTTTCCAGCGGGCGCATGGTGGTGGACTGGGATCCCGAATTCTGAAAACCGGAGTTTGAGGTCCATGCGCATTGATGTCGTCACGCTGTTTCCCGACTTCGTGCGCCAGTGCGCCGCCGTCGGCGTGGTGGGACGCGCGCAGCAGCGCGAGCTGCTGCAGGTGGAGACCTGGAACCCGCGCGACTACGCCACCGACAACTACCGCACCGTGGACGGCCGCACCTGCGGCGGCGGGCCCGGGATGGTGATGTTGATCGAGCCCTTGCGGGCGGCCTTGGAGGCCATGCGCGGGGCGGCGCCGGAACCGGCGCACGTGGTTTACCTGAGTCCGCAGGGAACGCGGCTCACGCAGGGCAGGGTAGAGGCGCTGGCGAAACGGCCGCGCATCGCCTTGCTCTGCGGGCGTTACGAAGGTGTGGACGAGCGCCTGCTGGCGCACGAGGTCGACGAGGAGCTTTCCATCGGCGACTATGTGCTGTCCGGAGGCGAGCTGGGCGCCGCGGTGGTGATCGATGCCGTGGGACGCCTGCAGGACGGCGCATTGAACGATGCGGCGTCGGCCGAGCAGGATTCGTTCTCGAACGGGCTGCTCGACTGTCCGCACTATGCGAAGCCCGTGCATGACGCGCTGGGCGACGTGCCGGAGGTGCTGCTCTCCGGCGACCACGCGGCGATCCGCCGCTGGCGCCTGAAGCAGTCGCTGGGTCGAACCTGGCTGCGCCGTCCGGACCTGTTGGCGCAAGTCGCGCTGGATGACGAATCCCGTGCCTTGCTGGACGAATTCCGCCGCGAACACCGCGCGGCGGGTGGACATTGAAACAGGTGGCCGTGACGCCGCCACATGCTATTCGCGGTCTTGGGTGACCGCAAAACACAGAGGTTGCCATGAACAAGATCATCCAGCAGTTCGAAGCCGAGCAGGTCACCCGCCAGCTGCCGGAATTCGGCCCCGGCGACACCGTCGTGGTCAACGTCAAGGTGAAGGAAGGCAACCGCGAGCGCGTGCAGGCCTTCGAGGGCATCGTCATCGCCAAGCGCAACCGCGGCCTGCATTCGGCCTTCACGGTGCGCAAGATCTCGCACGGCACCGGCGTGGAGCGCGTGTTCCAGGCGCACAGCCCGGCGATCGACTCGGTCGAGGTGAAGCGCAAGGGCAAGGTGCGCGGCGCCAAGCTGTACTACCTGCGTGGCCTGGAAGGCAAGGCGGCCCGCATCAAGGAAGATATCGCCGCCGCCGCTGCCGCCAAGGCCGCCGCGAAGGCTGCCGCCGCCGCGGAGTAATTCCGGTGGCCCGCCCGGCCTCGATGGCCCGGCGAACACGAAAAACCCGCGGGTCGCCCGCGGGTTTTTTGTTGCCCGCCAGGAGCGACACAAGGCTTTTCTTCCTCTCCCCTCCGGGGAGAGGACCGCGGTGAGGGGCGGGGCTTGCGGCAGCGCCCGGGAGGCGGGGTTCGTTCTGATGCAGGACTGGGGCGAGGTTGTCCCCTCACCCCGACCCTCTCCCCGGAGGGGAGAGGGAACAACGGGCGTCAGGAGTTGACCGCCAGCGGCTGCGGTTCCTGCAGGAAATTGCCCTGCACGAAGTCGACGCCGCAGGCGAACAGCAGCGAGGTGCTGGCGGCGTCCTCCACCCATTCGGCGATGACCTGCTTGCCCAGCTCGTGCCCCTGCTGGCAGAGCTCGGCGACCTTCTGCTGGTTGCCCGGCTGCTGCGGCAGGTCCGCCATGTAGCTGCGGTCGATCTTCAGGTAGTCGGCATCGATGTGCTGCAGCAGCTGGAACGAGTTGAGCCCGGAACCGAACTGCTCCAGCGCGAAGCGGCCGCCCAGTTTCTTCCAGCCGGCCACGAATTCCTGCGCTGGGCGCAGCAGGGTCACGACCTTGCTCTCGGTGGCTTCCAGCACGATCTGGCCCCGCTTCAGGGCGGCCTGCTGCAGGCGCCTGGCCAGCCACGGCAGCAGCTCGGCGCGCTGCAGCGACTGGGCGGAGAGCTTGACGAAGAAGGTGGTGGCGGCGCCCTGGCGGTCGCGCGCCTCCAGCGCGGCGATCGCCTTGTCCAGCACCCAGCGGTCGATCTCGGCGGTGAGCCCGTGCTTCTCCGCGATCGGCATGAAGAAGCCGGGCGGCACCTCGCCCTGCGGGCCGTTCATGCGCAGCAGGATCTCCGAGTAGTCGCCGTCGGCGTCCTGCAGGCTGATCGTGTGCTGGTGGTAGAGCACGAAGCCGTCGCGCGCCATCGCCTGGCGCAGCAGGCTGAGCCAGTGACGCTCGCGCTCCTCCTCGGCCTTTTCGCGCGCGGCCGGGTCGTGCAGCTCGCTGCGGTTGCCGCCCCGGCTCTGCGCGTTGCGCAGCGCGGTGCTGGCCTGGTCCAGCAATTGCTCGGCGTTGGCGTTCTTCTCGGCCAGCAGGCTGCCGCCGACGCTGACGGTGAGGGTGATCGAACGCGCGCCGGCGTCGAAGATGCGGTCGGTCACCTGCTTGTGCAGTCGGGCGACCCAGGCGCGTACGGCGTCGTCGTCGCTGGCGCCCAGAAGCACGCCGAAGGTGTGTTCGGCCAGCAGGCCGGCCACGTCGTCGGGGCCCAGCAGGGCCTGGACCTGGGCCGCCAGCCCGGCCAGCAGCTCGTCGGCCTTGCCCAGGCCGATGCCGCTCACGGTGGCGGCCCAGTTGTCCGGCTCGACCAGCAGCAGGGCCTGGCCCTTGCGCCCGCCGGCGGCGGCCGCCACGGCGCCGTCGATGAACTCCAGTGTGCGGGCGCGCAGATAGAGGCCGGTGACCGGGTCGCGCTGCAGCTGTTCCACCATCGCCGGGTCGATCAGCTGGCGGCGGAACACCACCTGCAGGCAGGGCTCACCCTCGAAGGTGGCGTGGGCGAATTCCACGCTGGCGGGGAAGTTGCCACCGTCGGCGCGGCGCGCCTGCAGCTCCAGGGTGGACGGGGCCTTGTCGCCGCGGGAGTGGTCCTTCAGCGCGGCCTTGAAGGCGTCGGCGTCGCCGTGACCGATCAGGTCGAGCACGGGCAGGCCCAGCAGCTCGTCGAAATCCTCGTAGCCGAAGGTGTCGAGGTAGGAACGGTTGGCGCGCACGTGCATGCCTTCGTGCACATAGGCGATGGCGTCGGTGGAGGAATCCAGCAGGGCGTCGCAGCGACGCTCGGACTCGCGCAGGGCCGCCTCCAGCCGGCGCACCTGGCGGCGCGTGCTGAGGGCGTCGAACTCGCGCTGCACCACGGTGATGAACTGGCGCGGCTGGCTGCGCGAGGCCACGCCGTGCACGCCGGCGGCGAACAGGTCGGACACCGATTGGCTGTCCATCTGGGTCACGTTGGCGACCAGCGCCACGTCGCGCCCGCTGGCGTCGATCTGCTGCGCCACCTCGCGCAGCGGCAGCGAAGCCACGCTGGGATTGAACAGCACCAGGTCCGGCGCCAGCTCGTCCAGCACCTGCTGGAACTGCCCGCGGTCGACCGCGCGCCCGGGGCGCACGGCGATGCCCGCGTTGCGGATGAGGCTGATGATCTGCTCCGCGTCCTCGACCGAGTTCTCGACGAAAAGGATCTTGATGACGGGATTGGTCTTCATGCGCGCTTCGCGTCTCCGTGGTGGGGACGGCGGCGCGGTGCGACCGACCCCCGTTCGTTTCGCCCAGGCGAGGGTTGTAGCGGATTCCCCCTGCAGCCGCCAGCACGAAACGGCATAACAGTGACGTGCCGCAACGCGGCCGGCCCGATGCGGTTCACAGCGGGCGCTTGGATGGGTCGCCGCCCACCTCGCGTACCAGCCTCGGCACCAGGTAGCCGGGCAGGCGGGCGCGGATGGATTCCAGCAGCGCCCGCGCGCGGGCGTCGTCCACCTCGAAATGGGCGGCGCCCTGCACGCGGTCGAGCTGGTGCAGGTAATAGGGCAGCACCCCGGCGTCGAACATCCGCTCGGACAGCCCGGCCAGCGCGTCGGCGTCGTCGTTGACGCCGCGCAACAGCACCGACTGGTTCAGCAGCGTGGCGCCGGCCCTGCGCAGGCGGGCGCAGGCGGCGTCCACGGCGTCGTCGAACTCGGCGGCGTGGTTGGCGTGCAGCACCACCACCTTCTGCAGCGGCAGCGCGGCCAGCCAGGCGGCGAGGGCGTCGTCGACGCGCTCGGGCAGCACCACCGGCAGGCGGGTGTGGATGCGCAGGCGCCGGACGTGCGGGATGCCGGCCAGGCCGCGCGAGAGCTCCTCCAGCTTGGCCGTGGCCAGCGACAGCGGGTCGCCGCCGGAGAGGATCAATTCGCTGACCGTTTCGTCCTGCCGCACGTGCTCCAGCGCCTGCCGCCACTGGCCCGCGGCGGCGATCTCGTCGCCGTAGGGAAAGTGCCGGCGGAAGCAGTAGCGGCAGTTCACCGCGCAGCTGCCGCTGGCGACCAGCAGGGCCCGGCCGTGGTATTTGTGCAGCACGCCGCGGGACTCGCGCGCGGCCAGGTCGCCCACCGCGTCGGCGACGAAGCCGGGGGCCTCGTCCAGTTCCGCCAGCTGCGGCAGCACCTGCAGCAGCAGGGGGTCGCGCGGGTCGCCCGGGCGCATGCGCGCCACGAAGCCGCGCGGCACGCGCAGCGCGAAGCCGGCGTCGGCCGGCGGCAGGCGGTCGGCCAAGCGGGCGAGGCCGAGCATCCCGAGCAGCTCGGTGGCGTCGGTGACGGCGCCGCGCCACAGCTCGCGCCAGTCGGGGGCCGGCGCGGATAGGCGAGTACCGGGGCTTGCGGTTATCATAGCGGGCCTTAGTCTGTGCGGTCGTCCGTGACCGCGAACGTCAAAAAGCGGTCGTCCCGACCGCACTTTTCAATTCTAGCCGTCCGCGTGATGGTTTTGACCCTGGAGCAGATACGCATGGCCACCGCCGGTCTCAACGACGTCAAGAAGGGCATGAAGATCCTTCACAACAATGACCCGTGGGTCATCACCGAAGCCGAGTTCATCAAGCCCGGCAAGGGCCAGGCCTTCACCCGCATCTTCATCCGCAACCTGAAGACGGGCCGCACCACCGAGCAGACGATGAAGTCCAGCGACTCCTTCGAGGTCGCCGACGTCACCGACACCGACATGCAGTACCTGTACTCCGACGGCGAGTTCTGGCACTTCATGCAGCCGGACACCTTCGAGCAGCACCAGGCCGGCAAGGCCGGTATGGGCGATGCGGTGAAGTGGCTGAAGGGCGAGGAGGAATGCGTGGTCACCCTGTTCAACGGCGAGATCATCGCGGTGCAGGCGCCCAACTTCGTCGAGCTGAAGATCACCGAGACCGACCCCGGCGTGCGCGGCGACACCTCCGGCGGCGGCGGCAAGCCGGCCACGCTGGAAACCGGCGCCGTGGTGCGCGTGCCGCTGTTCGTGAGCCAGGATGAGGTGATCAAGGTCGACACCCGCACCGGTGAATACGTCAGCCGCGTCGGCAAGTGACGCATTGGCCCGCGCGCTTGCGCGCGGCTTGCCAATGCGTCATCCCGGCGAAAGCCGGGATCCAGTGAAATGCTCACGCGTAGCGTTCGTTATCTGGTGTGCTACGCACGAGTACTTGACTGGATTCCGGCCTGCGCCGGAATGACGAGCCAAGGGGCGGCGCCGCAAGGTTGCCGCCCTTCGCTTATCCGCTTGATGGAGTTTTCATGAGCGACAACCAGCTCCAGTCCGTCGACCTCCTCATCGAAGCCCGCTGGGTCGTCCCGGTGCAGCCGCACGGCGTGGTGCTGGAAAACCATGCAGTGGCGGTGGATGCCGACCGCATCGTGGCCTTGCTCCCCATCGCCGAGGCGCGCGCCACCTACGCCCCGCGCGAGACCGTCAGCCTGCCCGGGCACGCCCTGATCCCCGGCCTGGTCAACGCCCACACCCACAACCCGATGACCCTGCTGCGCGGCCTGGCCGATGACCTGCCGCTGATGGTATGGCTGCAGCAGCACATCTGGCCGGCCGAGGCCAAGGTGATCGGCCCCGAGTTCGTGCGCGACGGGGTGGAACTGGCGGTGGCCGAGATGCTGCGCGGCGGCACCACCTGCGCCAACGAGAACTACTTCTTCCCCGACGCCATCGGCGCCACCTACCGCAAGCTGGGCTTCCGCGCGGTGGTGGGCCTGCCGGTGATCGAGTTCCCCACCGCCTGGGCGAAGTCGCAGGACGAATACTTCGAGCGCGCCAGCGAGGTGCACGACAGCTTCCGCGGCGACGCGCTGGTGTCCACCGCGTTCGCGCCGCACGCGCCGTACACGGTGTCCGACGAGAGTTTCGCGCGCATCCGCGTGCTGGCCGACCAGCTCGACATCCCGGTGCACCTGCACCTGCACGAGACCGCGCACGAGGTCGAGGAAGAACGGAAGAAGAGCGGCCTGCGCCCGTTCCAGCGGCTGCAGAAGCTGGGTCTGGTCAACGACCGCCTGATCGCGGTGCACATGACCCAGCTCACCGAGGGCGAGATCGCCGCCTGCGCCGAGGCCGGCGTGTCGGTGGTGCACTGCCCGGAATCCAACCTCAAGCTGGCCTCCGGCTTCTGCCCGGCGGAGAAGCTGCGCCAGGCCGGCGTCAACCTCGCCATCGGCACCGATGGCTGCGCCTCCAACAACGACCTGGACATGTTCGGCGAGCTGCGCACCGCCGCGCTGCTGGCCAAGGCGGTGGCACAGGACGCCGCCGCGTTCGATGCCGCCAGCGCGCTGCGCGCGGCCACGCTGGGCAGCGCCAGGGCGATGGGCCTGGACGCGAAGATCGGCTCGATCGAGGCGGGCAAGCAGGCCGACCTCGCCGCCGTGCGCCTGTCCGACCTGGAGACCCAGCCGCTGTACCACGTGGCCTCGCAGCTGGCCTACGCCACCGGCCGGCACCAGGTCAGCGACGTGTGGATCGCCGGTCGCCGCAAGCTGGCCGGCCGCGAACTGGTGGACATGGACGTGGATGCCATCCTGGCGCGCACCCGTGCGTGGCGCGAGCGCATCGCGGCGGGCTGAGTTGCTGCGCTTCGCCTTGGGCGCGAAGCGCAAAAAAGCGGCCATTCCTGGCCGCACTTCAGTTGAACCTTTGCGCTCATCCTTGAGCGCCAGGATCAAAAAGCGGCCATCCTTGCCGCACTTTCAATAGACTTCCGCCATGAACCGTTTTCTCGTGATCCTCGTGCGTCGCCCGCAGTTCGACCCGGCCGTGGTGCCGCTGCACCAGCAGTTCCTCGCCGGGCTGCGGGCGCAGGGCCGCAACGAGATGTCCGGCCCGTTCGGCGACAAGAGCGGCGGCGCCTACCTGCTGCGTGCCGTGTCGTTGGAGGAGGCGATGGAAATCGCCCATCGCGACCCGGCGCATGCCAGCGGCGGCTGGGACATCACGGTGCATGAATGGCTGGCGGGTTAGAGGACTCGAACATGACTGCTGCACCCAACGTCGACCATGACGAGATCGCCCGTTTCGGCAAGCTGGCCGCGCGCTGGTGGGACCCGGACGGCGAATCGCGCCCGCTGCACGACCTCAACCCCGTGCGCGCCGCCTACGTCGCCGCGCGGGTGGACCTGCGCGGCGCGAAGGTGGCCGACGTGGGCTGCGGCGGCGGGCTGCTCAGCGAGGCGCTGGCGCGCGCCGGCGCCCGCGTCACCGGCATCGACCTGGGACCGAAGGTGATCGAGATCGCGCGGCTGCACCTGCACGAGTCCGGCCTGGACGTGGACTACCGCGTGCAGTCCTCGGCCGGGCTGGCGCAGGCCGAGCCGGCCGCGTTCGACGCCGTGTGCTGCATGGAGTTGATCGAGCATGTGCCCGACCCGGCGGCGCTGGTGCGCGACCTGGCCGCGATGCTCAGGCCCGGCGGCCGGCTGTTCATGTCCACCCTCAACCGCACGCCGGTCGCGTTCGGCGCCGCCATCCTCGGTGCCGAGTACCTCACCCGCATGCTGCCGCGTGGCACCCACCACTACGAGCAGTTCCTCAGGCCCTCCGAACTGGCGCGCCTGATGCGCCGCGCCGGGCTGGAACCGGAGGACGTCTCGGGCCTCGGCTACAACCCGCTCACCCGCAAGTCCTGGCTGGGGCGCATCACCGCGGTGAACTACCTGGCCTGCGCAAGGAAGCCGGCATGAAGCCGTTGCCCGGCAATGTGCAGGCGGTGCTGTTCGACCTCGACGGCACCCTGCTCGACAGCGCCACCGACCTCCACGCCGCGCTGCGGATCTATTGCGACGAAGTGGGCGCCGCGGTGCCGCCCTACGCGACGGTGCGCGAGGTGGTGTCGCGCGGCAGTCGTGCGATCCTGCGCTGTGCCTTCGCCGAGGACGACGCGGCCCTGCTGCGGCGCATGCCGCGCTACCTCGAGATCTACGCCCGGATCATGGCGCAGCACACGCGACCGTTCGACGGCATCGCCCCGCTGCTGTCGGCGCTGGAGGCGCGCGAGCTGCGCTGGGGTATCGTCACCAACAAGCCCGGCTTCCTCACCGAGGAACTGATCAAGCGCATGGACTGGGACCTGCGCGCCAGCGCGGTGGTCTGCGGCGACACCCTGCCGGTGAAGAAGCCCGACCCCGCTCCGGTGCTGCTGGCCTGCGAACATGCGAAGGTCGAACCCGCGCGCTGCCTGTTCGTGGGCGACGACCGGCGCGACGTGGAGGCCGGCCGCGCCGCCGGCCTGTACACCGTGGCGGTGCGCTGGGGCTACCTGGACGGCGGTGATCCCGACGACTGGGGCGCCGACGCCGTGCTCGACCACCCGCGCCAGCTCGCCGCCATGCTGGGCCTGGCGGAGGCCGCGTGAGCGGCATCCCCGCCTCGCAGGGCGCGCTGCAGAGCTATGTCGACAAGTGGCTGGCGGTGCAGCCGCGGCAGCGCGTCGCGCTGGCCTTCGTCGATCCCGCGACGTACCCGGGCCACGTGGCGCTGGCCGCGCTGGAGCAGGAACTGCTGTCCGCCGCCTACGGCATCCGCGAGCCGCAGGTGGCGATGGGCAAGCTCAACTGGTGGGCGGAGGAGCTTTCCGGCGCCGCCGCCAGCGGCGGCCGCCATCCGCTGACCCAGGCGCTGTTCGCCGACGACCGGGCGCGCGCCGTGCCCGCCGAGCGCTGGCTGGCGCCCGTGCTGGCCGCGATGGCGCAGCTGGAGGAGGGCACCGCGGCGGATTTTCCCGCGCAACTGGCCGCGGCTGGGGCCCTGCACGGCGCGCTGGCCGCGCTGGAGACGGCGTGGTGGTTCGGCGTCGACGCCGGTGCCGGCCGCGCCGCCCGCGTTGCCGTGCTGTCCCACCTGCTGCACGCGCTGCGCCGGCTGCAGGACGACGCGGCGCGCGACCGCCTGCCGTTGCCGATGGCGCGGCTGGCGCGCTACGGCCTCAGCCGCGGCCAGCTCGGCCAGCGCAGCGAGGCGCGCGACGCGGCGATCCGCGCCCAACTGGACGACCTGCGCGGCGCGTGGCGCGATGCGGCCGCCTTGCCCGGCCCGCTCAGCGTGTTCCGCGCGCTGGAATCGGATGCCGGCGAACAGCTGGCGAAGCGCGCCGCGCGCGCGGACGACCCGCTGGCCGTGCTGCAGCAGGGCGAGCCCGGCGCTGGTTTCGGCGTGACCTGGGCCGCCTGGCGGCATGCCCGCCGCTGGCACCGCCTGGCCGGTTGAGCCCAGGCGCGACGCAGCGTTTCCGCCCCGCTTCTATTGAGCGCGGCCGATCTGCCCCAAAATGACGGGTCTGCGGCGCCACGCGCGCCGATTACGGGAATTGCCATGCACAGCCACGAAAACACCGCCCGCCTGATGCCCGACGTCGCCACCCAGGCGCAGCCGCATCTGCGCGGCGCGCTGGACTGGGTGGGCATGGACGGCATCGAGGTGCCGGTGCGCTTCGACGCCGGCGACGGCGAGGTGCAGCGCGCCAGCGCCCAGGTCGGCGCCTTCGTCAACCTGGTCCACCCCGACAGGCGCGGCATCCACATGTCGCGGCTGTACCTGCTGGTCGATCGCCATCTCGGCGCCGGCGGGCCGCTGGACGCCAAGGGGCTCGAAGCCCTGCTGCACGCCTTCCTCGAATCGCACCAGGGGTTGGCGGACCGCGCCCGCCTCAGCATCCGCTTCGACGCGCTGGTGCGCCGCGGCGCCCTGCGCAGCGGCCACAGCGGCTGGCGCAGCTATCCGGTCTCGATCGAGGCCAGCGCGGGACCGGACGGGTTCCGGCTGGAACTGGGCACCGAGGTGGTCTATTCGTCCACCTGTCCCGCCTCGGCCGCGCTGTCGCGGCAGTTGATCCAGGAGCAGTTCGCGCGGGACTTCGCCGCCGGCCGCCCGCTCGACCGTGCCGCCGTGCTGGCCTGGCTGGGCAGCGAGCAGGGCATCGTCGCCACCCCGCACGCCCAGCGCAGCGTGGCGCGGCTGCTGGTGCGCCTCAAGGACGGCGTGCCGTTCGACCTGATCGACACGCTCGACAGGGTGGAAAAGGCGCTGGGCACCCCGGTGCAGACCGCGGTGAAGCGCGAGGACGAACAGGCCTTCGCGCTGGCCAACGGCGGCAACCTGATGTTCTGCGAGGACGCCGCGCGCCGCATCCAGCAGGCGCTGGACGCCGACGAACGCCTGGCCGACTTCCACGTGCGCGTGGAGCACCAGGAAAGCCTGCATCCGCACGACGCGGTGGCCTACGCCAGCAAGGGCGTGCCGGGCGGCTTCGGCAGCTGACGATCTGCCGGGCAGGGCGGCCGCTTCGCCTCGATCCCGCGGTGCATGCCCCAGGCCCGGGCCCGCTTGCGACTGCCATGCCTGTCGTGGGGAGGTTCGCGCTGCACGCGGCTATCCCCTCTCCCCGCCGCGCGCTTCTCAATGCACGTGGCGCGAATCGCCGCGGCAACGGACGAAGCGGAAGTGCTCGGGCACCGGATCGGGGCCGCCGTCGCACAGTGGCTGGCAGCGCAGCAGCCGCCACGCGGCCAGCAGGCCGCCGCGCCACGGGCCGAAACGGGCGACGGCGATCCGTGCATAATCGGAGCAACTGGGGTGGAACCGGCAGCGCTGTCCCAGCAGCGGACTCAGCCAGCGCTTGTAGAAGCGGAGCAGCAGCAGTATCAATCGGGTCACGGCGTTCACGCTGCGGGCACCGGTTGTGGCATGTAGTGTTGCATGGGTCCGGAAGCGTGGTTGCCGGGGTGAAGTACATAGGCTATAACACCCGGCCGCCACGGCCAAAATGGTGAAGGGATATGGCGAAAACGACACGCAGCTCCACCGCCGCCAGGCCGCAGAAAGGGAAGTCCGCGACCAAGGCCAAAGATGCACGCGCCGGCAAGCCGAAGGCCGCCGCCAAGGCGGCGCGGCCGGTCGGAAAGACCGCCGTGAAGAAGGCCGCAGCCAGCCGCAAGGCGGCGCCGAAGAAGGCGGCCGTGCGCAAGGTCGCGGCGAAGAAGCCCGCGGCGAAGCCCGTCGCCCGCCCAGCCGCGAAGAAGGCCGCCCAGCCCGCGTCGCGCAAGCCCGTCGCCAAGACGGCGAAGCCGTCGGCCGTGAAGAAGCCGGCGGTGAAGAAACCGGTGGCGGCGGCCAGGCCGGCCGCCAAGCCCGTCGCCAGGAAGGCCGTCGCGCCGGCGAAGAAGCCGGTCGCCAAGCCGACGGTCAAGTCCGCCCCCAAGCCGGTGGCCAAGCCGGCAGCACCCGTGCGCAAGGCCGCGCCGCCCGCAACACCCAAGCCCGCCGCCGCGCCGCCCGCGAAGAGCGCCGCGCCGGTCACCGCCGTGGCGTCCCCGCGCGTGGCCACCGCCACCGCACGCCATGCCTCCACCACGAAGAAGAAGACCCTGCAGTCCTCGATGAACAATTCCGCAACTGTCCTCGACAACGGCGTCACCAAGGAAGACGGCCGCTACGCGCTGCCTTCCACCATCAATATCGACCTGCCCAAGGATTACCGTCCCTCATCCGACGAGGAGTACATGAATCCGCGGCAGCTCGCCTACTTCCGCAACAAGCTGCGCGAGTGGCGCGACCAGCTGGTGGAGGAATCCCGCCAGACGATGGAGAACCTTCGCGACGAGGTGCGCGACGTGGGCGACGAGGCCGAGCGCGCCACCCGCGAGACGGAGAACTCGCTGGAATTGCGCACCCGCGACCGCTACCGCAAGCTGATCTCCAAGATCGACAAGGCGCTGCGCCGGATCGAGGAAGGCCGTTACGGCTACTGCGAGGAGACCGACGAGGAGATCGGCGTCGAACGGCTCGAGGCGCGTCCGATCGCCACGCTGTCGCTGGACGCGCAGGAACGCCGCGAACACCTGCAGAAGCAGATGGGCGACTGAAGGCGGTTCCCTTGCTCCCCTGCGCGAGCGCCTGGACCAAACCGGCATCCAGGCCGGACTTTCACAAAAAGCCCCGCCTCGAGCGGGGCTTTTTGCGGGGATTGCAGCGAGAGGCGAAGCGTTGCGGCGTTTCTCCCGCTCACGCCTTGCCCGTTGCCGCCGCGGCATGGCCCTTCAACTTCGCCAGCATCGCCGCCAGCCCGTTCGAGCGGGTGGGCGAAAGGTGCCTGGCCAGGCCGATGGCCTGGATGAACTCCGGCTCGGTGGCGAGGATCTCCGCCGCCGGGCGGTCGGAGTACACGCGCAGCACGAGCGCGATCAGGCCGGAGACGATGGCCGAGTCGCTGGCCGCGTCGAAGTGCATGCGCGCGGCGTCGCCGCTGGGCACCAGCCATACCATCGACTGGCAGCCGTGCACACGGTGCTCCTCGGTCTTCCACGCGTCGGGAAAGGGCGGCAGCTTGCGGCCGAGGTCGATCAGGTACTGGTAGCGTTCGCTCCAGTCGCCGAAGAAGGCGAACTCGTCGGCGATGTCGTGCTGCGCCTGCGCGGCGCTGGCTGTGGCGATGTCGTTCATCAGGGCATTATCGCGCATGGAGCGTGACGGGGGCAGGCGAGGCGCCGCCGGATTTTCGCGTCATGCCATGCCTTGCGGCCCCTCCCCCCCTGTGTGCAGGGGAGGTCGGGCGCGAGGTCGGGTGACCCCTCTCCGGCGCCTCCCCTGCACGCAGGGGAGGGAAGCGGCACATGGCTTTGCCCCTCCCCCTGCGAGCAGGGGGAGGTCGGGAGGGGGTCAGCTTTTCTGCACGCTCCAGCGCGTGCCCTGGGCGCCGTCCTCGATCGCCACGCCCATCGCCGCCAGTTCGGCGCGAATGGCATCGGCGCGGGCGAAGTCGCGGGCGGCACGGGCGACCTGGCGTTGCTCGATCAGCGCCTCCACCCGCGCGGCGTCGACGTCGGCGTCGACGGCCTGCTTGAACCAGGCTTCCGCATCCTGTTGCAGCAGGCCGAGCAGGGCGCCGCCGCCGAGCAGGGCGGCCTTGGCCGCGGGCGTGCGCTGCTGCCGCGCGGCGTCGGCCAGCAGGGACAGCTCGGCCAGCGCCTGCGGGGTGTTGAGGTCGTCGCACAGCGCCGCCTCCACCCGTCCGGGCACGGGCAGGCCGGCGGCGTCCACGGGCACGTCGGCCAGCTCGCGCAGCACGCGGTACCAGCCGTCCAGCGTGCTCACCGATTGCGCGATGGCGGCGTCGGACCAGTCCAGCGGCTGGCGATAGTGGCCGCTCAGCAGGCGCAGGCGCAGCGCCTCCGGCGGGTGGCGCTTCAGCATTTCGTGCAGTTGCAGCACGTTGCCCAGCGACTTGGACATCTTGCGCCCGTCGAAGGTGAGCATGCCGTTGTGCAGCCACCAGCGCGCGAAGGTCCTGCCGCCGTGGGCGCAGGTGGACTGGGCGATCTCGTTCTCGTGGTGCGGGAACAGCAGGTCGTTGCCGCCGGCGTGGATGTCGATGGTCTCGCCGAGCTGCACGGCGCACATCGCCGAGCACTCGATGTGCCAGCCCGGGCGGCCGCGGCCCCAGGGGCTGTCCCAGCCGGGCAGCTCGGGCGTGGAGGGCTTCCACAGCACGAAGTCGCCGGGCGACTTCTTGTACGGCGCCACCTCGACGCGGGCGCCGGCGAGCAGCTCCTCGGGGTCGCGGCCGGACAGCTTGCCGTAATCGGGGAAGGAGCCCACGTCGAACAGCACGTGGCCTTCGGCGGCATAGGCGTGGCCCTTGGCGATCAGGGCCTGGTTCATCGCCACGATGGCGTCGATGTGCGCGGTGGCGTAGGGCTCGACGTCCGGCGGCGCGATGCCGAGCCGGGCCATGTCCTCGTGGTAGGCCGTGGCGTAGCGGCGGGTGATGACCTCGATCGGCACGCCCTCGGCCTGCGCGGCGGCGTTGATCTTGTCTTCCACGTCGGTGATGTTGCGGGCGTATACCACCTTCGGGTAGTGCCGCCGCAGCAGCCGGGCCAGCACGTCGAACACCACCGGGCCGCGCGCATTGCCGATGTGCACGTAGTTGTAGACCGTGGGCCCGCAGACGTACATCGTCACCCGGTCGGGATCGAGCGGCGCGAACGGTTCGGTGCGGCGGGTCAGGCTGTTGTAGAGCGAGATGGGCATCGGCGGGATTCGCTGCGATTGGGGGCCGGCGGGCAGGCCAGCCCGACATCTTAACAAGGGCGGGATGCAGGCGTCGTGGAACCATTCTAAGCGCCGATTCAGCGTGGGTTTGCTGCAATTCAGGCAGACGCGCACGGAAGCGTCCGACAATCCCCGTTTCCCTGGAGGTCGACATGACCCGTGTATGGCTTTCCGCGCTGGTGCTGGCCTTCGTCGCCACCGGCGCTTTCGCGCAGGACGCGCGCTATGCCGGCCAGGACGCCGGCGACAACGCGCACTACGGCTGGGCCAACGTGCTGCGGGTGGACCCGGTGTATGGCGTGACCCGCACCGATACGCCCAGCCAGCAGTGCTACGACCAGCCGGTGGTGCGCGAGGAGCGCGGCAACAGCACGGCCGGCACCCTGCTCGGCGCGGTGGTGGGCGGCGTGCTCGGCCACACCATCGGCAAGGGCGACGGCCGCACCGCCGCGACGGTGGCCGGCGCGGTGGCCGGCGGCGCGGTGGGCAACCGCGTGTCCGACCATGGTGGCAGCTACGAGACCACCCAGACCCGCTGTCGCCAGGTCAACACGGTGAGCGAGCAGCGTCGGATCATGGGCTACGACGTGGAATACCGCTATCGCGGCGAGGTCTACGTGTCGCGCCTGAGCTACGACCCCGGCGAGCGGCTGCGCGTGCGGGTCAGCGTGACTCCCGCCGACTGACGACGCGGCGCCGCCTCCGGGCGGCGCCTTCGTTTCCGTCCGCCGTGACGGCATGTTGCACGGCAGCGGATTTCAGGTCATGATGCGCCTTCAACCACCCGGACCATCCATGTCTTCAGCCGTCTATACCGCCACCGTCCTTACCAGCGCCCGCATGGCCGCTGGCATGACCTCGCGTGCGCGCCGACCGCTGGACGAACATCCGGCCGGGTAGGCTGTCGCGCGCTGCTGTATACGTATCGACGAAGAACCCGGCCCTCGCGCCGGGTTTTTTTGTTTCGGGGCTGCACTTCACGCGGGTCCATCCGCGAAAAGCAAAAACCGGCCATCCATGGCCGGACTACTCACCAAGAGCGATCTCATCAAGGCGATTCGACCCATGACCATCCGCCATTTCCTCACCACCCAGGACTGGAGCCGCGCCGAGATCGACGCGCTGCTGGAGCAGGCCGCGGCGTTCAAGCGTTCGCCGGCGGGCACGCAGCTGGCCGGCAAGTCGGTGGCGCTGCTGTTCTTCAACCCCTCGATGCGCACCCGCACCAGCTTCGAGCTGGGCACGTTCCAACTGGGCGGCCACGCGGTGGTGCTGGCGCCGGGCAAGGACGCGTGGCCGATCGAGTTCGAGGCGGGCACGGTGATGGACGGCGACACCGAGGAGCACATCGCCGAGGTGGCGCGCGTGCTGTCGCGCTACGTGGACCTGATCGCGGTGCGCGCCTTTCCGAAGTTCCAGGACTGGTCGGTGGACCGCCAGGACAAGGTCATCAAGGCCTTCGCGCAGTACGCCACGGTGCCGGTGATCAACATGGAGACGATCACCCATCCCTGCCAGGAGCTGGCCCACGCGCTGGCGTTACGCGAGCACCTGGGCGACCTCACGAAGAAGAAGTACGTGCTCACCTGGACCTACCACCCCAAGCCGCTCAACACCGCGGTGGCCAACTCCGCGCTGCTGATCGCGACCAAGATGGGCATGGACGTGACCCTGCTGTGCCCCACGCCCGACTACGTGCTGGACGAGCGCTACATGGCGTTCGGCCGGCAGAACGCCGAGCAGAACGGCGGCTCGCTCAAGGTCAGCCACGACATCGAGGAAGCCTACTCGGGCGCCGACGTGGTCTACGCCAAGAGCTGGGGCGCGCTGCCGTACTTCGGCCGATGGGAACAGGAAAAGCCGATCCGCGACGCGCACAAGCACTTCATCGTGGACGAGGCCAAGATGGCGCTGACCAATAACGGCCTGTTCAGCCACTGCCTGCCGCTGCGCCGCAACGTCAAGGCCACCGATGCGGTGATGGACGCGCCGTACTGCATCGCCATCGACGAGGCCGAGAACCGCCTGCACGTGCAGAAGGCGGTGATGGCCGCGCTGGCCGGGCAGGGTTGAACCGCCCATGTTCACGCCGAAGCACTTTGCCGAGACGCGCACAGAGATCCTGCACGGGTTGATCCGCGACTATCCGTTCGCCACCGTGGTGGCGAACGCGGCGGACGGCCTCATCGCCAACCACCTGCCGTTCGAGCGGGTGGGCAACGTGCTGCACGGCCACGTGGCGCGCGGCAACGAACTGGCCCGGCTGGATGGGGCCGAGGTGCTGGTGGTCTTCCGTGGCCCGGACGGCTACGTCAGCCCGAACTGGTATCCGACCAAGCAGGAGACGCACCGCGAGGCGCCCACCTGGAACTACGCGGTGGCGCACGTGCACGGCCGGCTGAAGGTGGTCGAGGATGCGACCTGGCTGCGCGCGCTGCTGGAACGCCTCACCGGCCACCACGAAGCCACTGAGCCGCAGCCCTGGCACGTCGGTGACGCGCCCGCGGATTACGTCGAAAAGATGCTGCGCGCCATCGTCGGCCTGGCAATCACCGTCGAGCGCATCGAAGGCAAGTACAAGCTCAGCCAGAACCATCCGGAGCGCAACCGCCTCGGCGTGATCGCCGGCCTGCGCCGCCGCGGCGGCGATGGCGACGCGGCACTGGCCGCGCTGATGGCCCGGCAAGAGGAGTCGAACACGTGAGCCACCCACACCGTTACCGCGTCGACGTGGCATGGACCGGCAACCGCGGCAGCGGCACCGACGGCTACCGCAACTACAGCCGCAACCACGTGATCCGCATCCCCGGCAAGCCGGATCTCGCCGGTTCGTCCGACCCCACCTTCCGCGGCGACGCCACCCGGCACAACCCGGAAGACATGCTGGTGGCGGCGCTGTCCACCTGCCACATGCTGTCCTACCTGCACATGGCCACCGTGGCCGGCGTGGTGGTCGTGGCCTACGACGACAGCGCCGAAGGCACGATGGTCACCGAGGGCAATGGCGGCCGTTTCACCGAGGTCGTGCTGCGCCCGGTGGTCACCATCCGCGCCGACAGCGATCCCGACCAGGCGCTGGCCGCGCACGAGGATGCGCACCATGCCTGCTTCATCGCCAATTCCGTGAACTTCCCGGTGCGCTGCGAGCCGCGCATCGTCGTTTCCTCCGACTGACCTCTTCCCCGACCAGGATTCGCAAGCCATGAGCAAAGACATCGTCCTCGCCTTCTCCGGCGGCCTCGACACCAGCTTCTGCGTGCCCTACCTCAGGGAACGCGGCTGGGCGGTGCACACCGTGTTCGCCGACACCGGCGGCGTGGATGCCGAGGAGCGCACCTTCATCGAGCACCGTGCGAAGGAGCTGGGCGTGGCCAGCCACGTCACCGTGGACGGCGGCCCGGCGATCTGGAGCGGCTTCGTGAAGCCCTTCGTGTGGGCGGGCGAGGGCTACCAGGGCCAGTACCCGCTCTTGGTGTCCGACCGCTACCTGATCGTGGAAGCCGCGCTGAAGCGCGCCGCCGAACTGGGCACGCGCGCCATCGCGCACGGCTGCACCGGCATGGGCAACGACCAGGTGCGCTTCGACCTCGCGGTGAAGTCGCTGGGCGACTACGAGATCGTGGCGCCGATCCGCGAGATCCAGAAGGAGCACACCCAGACGCGCGCCTACGAGCAGCAGTTCCTGGAGGAGCGCGGCTTCGGCGTGCGCGCCAAGCAGCAGGCCTACACCATCAACGAGAACCTGCTGGGCGTCACCATGTCCGGCGGCGAGATCGACAAGTGGCAGGCGCCGGGCGAGGGCGCGCGCGCATGGTGCAAGCCGCGCGCCGAATGGCCGTCCAAGCCGCTGCAGGTGAAGATCGGCTTCGTAAACGGCGAAGCCGTGTCGCTGGATGGCGAGAAGCTCGCCGGCCACACGCTGTTGGCGAAGCTCAACGCGCTGTTCGCGCCCTACGGCGTGGGCCGCGGCCTCTATACCGGCGACACCACCATCGGCCTCAAGGGCCGCATCATCTTCGAGGCGCCGGGCCTGATCTCGCTGCTCACCGCGCACCGCGCGCTGGAAGAGGCGGTGCTCAGCAAGCAGCAGAACCGCTTCAAGCCCGAAGTGGCGCGCAAGTGGGTGGAGGTGGTGTACGAGGGTTTCTTCCACGACCCGCTGAAGGCCGACCTGGAAGCCTTCCTTGCCTCCAGCCAGTCCACCGTCAACGGCGAAATCGTGCTGGAGACGAACGGCGGCACGGTCAACGCCGTGGCCGTCGAGTCGAAGCACATCCTCAACGCCAAGGGCGCCACCTACGCGCAGTCGGCCGACTGGGGCGTGGCGGAGGCGGAGGGCTTCATCAAGCTGTTCGGCATGAGCAGCACGCTGTGGGCCGAGGTCAACCGGAGCGGCAAGGCATGAACGCTTCGCTCTGCTCCCCTCGCCCTGCGGGCGAGGGGCCGGGGGCGAGGGTCCGGTCATGCCGCCGCGCTTCGCTCCGCCCGAACCCTCGCCCTCCTTCGACCGGCGCAGGACAGGCCGAGTCCTCTCCCGCAGGGCGAGGGGCTTCGCATCCCGGAGTCGCGCGATGAGTGCATTGCTCGATGCCACGCTGGAGCACCTGAAGGCGCTGGTCGGTTTCGACACGCGCAACCCGCCGCGCGCGATCGGCACTGGCGGCATCTTCGACTACATCCGTGCGCACTTGCCCGGCTTCGACGTCACGGTGACCGACCACGGCGCCGGCGCGGTAAGCCTGCACGCGGTGCGCGGCCGGCCGAAGCTGCTGTTCAACGTGCACCTGGACACCGTGCCGGACTCGCCGGCGTGGAGCGCCGACCCGCATACGCTCCGCGTGACGGAAGACCGTGTGATCGGCCTCGGTGCCTGCGACATCAAGGGTGCGGCCGCGGCGCTGCTGGCGGTGGCGAACGCCAGCGACGGCGACATGGCGCTGCTGTTCACCACCGACGAGGAAGCCAACGATGCGCGCTGCATCGCCGGGTTCCTCCACGCCTTTCCCCCTCTCCCTCCGGGAGAGGGTCGGGGTGAGGGTGCGGGCGGAGCCGTGTCTTCCGCTTCGGCCGAACCCTCACCCCCAACCCCTCTCCCGAAGGGAGAGGGGAGATATGAAGCGGTGATCGTGGCCGAGCCGACCAGGGGCGAGGCGGTGCTGGCCCATCGCGGCATCCAGTCGGTATTGATGCGCTTCGCCGGCCACGCCGGCCACGCCTCGGGCGAGCAGAAGCCCGGCGACAGCGCGCTGCATCAGGCGGTGCGCTGGGGCGACGCGGCGCTGGATTTCGTGGCGGCGCAGGCGCACGAGCGCTTCGGCGGGCTCACCGGCCTGCGCTTCAACATCGGCCGCATCGAGGGTGGCATCAAGGCGAACATGATCGCGCCCAGCGCCGAGCTGCGCTTCGGCATGCGGCCGTTGCCCACGATGCATCCCGACGGCCTGCTGGAGCGCTTCCGCACGCTCGCCGAACCTGCACCCGTGCATTTCGAGGAGACCTTCCGCGGCCCCTCGCTGCCGGCGGGCGACACCGCCACGGCCGAGGCGCGCCGGCTGGCCGCGCGCGACCTCGCCGACGAACTGGACATCCCCGTGGGCAACGCGGTGGATTTCTGGACCGAAGCCTCGCTGTTCTCCGCCGCCGGCTACATCGCCTTCGTCTACGGCCCCGGCGACATCGCGCAGGCACATACCGCCGACGAGTGGGTGGCGCTCGACCAGCTCCAGCACTACGCCGAGGTGGTCTTTCGTCTTATTGAGAAGTGCGGCCATGGAAGGCCGCTTTCCGATTCTTGCGTTAAAGGATGAGTGCCAACTTGAAAAGTGCGGCCATGGATGGCCGCTTTTTGACTCTCGCGTTCAAGGACGAACGCAAAGGAAAAACCGCACAGGAAAACATGACCGTGCAAGCCCATACCCACACCCGCAAGACCATCGTGCGCCTGCTCTCGGCGATGGGCAGCGCGAAGGAAATCCAGCAGTACCTCAAGCGCTTCTCCGAACTGGACGCAAAGCGCTTCGCTGTGGTGAAGGTGGGCGGCGCGGTGCTGCGCGACGAGCTGCAGGACCTCGCCTCCTCGCTCACCTTCCTGCAGCAGGTGGGTCTCACGCCCATCGTGCTGCACGGCGCTGGCCCGCAGCTCGACGAGGAGCTGTCCGCCGCCGGCATCGGGAAGCAGACGGTGAACGGCCTGCGCGTCACCTCGCCGAAGGCGCTGGGCATCGTGCGCCGCGTGTTCCAGCAGCAGAACCTGAAGCTGGTCGAGGCGCTGCAGGCGATGGACACGCGCGCCACCTCGGTGGCCTCCGGCGTGTTCATGGCCGGCTACCTCGACCGCGACGCGCTGGGCATGGTCGGCAAGGTGGAGAGCATCAACCTCGCGCCGATCGAGGCCGGCCTGCGCGCCAACTCGATCCCGGTGATCGCCAGCCTGGGCGAGACCGACGAGGGGCAGATCCTCAACATCAACGCCGACGTCGCCGCCAACGAGCTGGTGCGCGTGCTGCAGCCGTACAAGATCGTGTTCCTCACCGGCACCGGCGGCCTGCTCGACGGCGAGGGCAGGGTGATCGACTCGATCAACCTCAGCACCGAGTACGAGCACCTGATGGCGCAGCCGTGGATCAACGGCGGCATGCGGTTGAAGATCGAGCAGATCGCCGACCTGCTGAACAGCCTGCCGCTCACCTCGTCGGTGTCGATCACGCGCCCGGCCGAACTGGCCAAGGAGCTGTTCACCCACAAGGGCTCCGGCACCCTGGTGCGGCGTGGCGAGAAGGTGCTGCGCTTCGAGTCGTGGCAGGGCGTGGACCTCGCGCGCATGCGCACGCTGGTCGAATCCAGCTTCGGCCGCGCCCTGGTGCCCGACTACTTCGAGCGCACCCGGCCGTACCGCGTCTACGTGAGCGAGAACTACCGCGCCGCGATGATCCTCACCGAGGAACATGTCGATGACGAGCAGGGACTGCCGTACCTCGACAAGTTCGCCGTGCTCGATGACGCCCAGGGCGAAGGCCTGGGCCGCGCGGTGTGGCAGGTGATGCGCGAGGAGAACCCGCGGCTGTTCTGGCGCTCGCGCCACAACAACCAGGTCAACATCTTCTACTACGCCGAATCCGAGGGCTGCCTGAAGCAGGAGAAGTGGAAGGTGTTCTGGTACGGCCTGGACGGCAACTTCGACACCATCGCCCGCTGCGTGGCGCACTGCGCCCAGCGCCAACCCACCCTGGTGGACCCATGATGACCGATATCGACCTGCCGCCCGCCTGGCGCGAGACGCCCGTGCTGGCGGGACGCCACGTTTCCCTGGTGCCGCTGGAGGCGGCGCACCTCGACGGGCTGCGCAAGGCCCGCGACCACGCCGGCCTGGACGGCTTGTGGTTCACCAACACGCCGTCGGTGGAGAGCATGCCCTCCTACCTGGCTGCCGCGCTACAGGCGCGCGACGAAGGCAAGGTGCTGCCGTTCGCCGTGCTGGACGCGCACGGCGACGTGGTGGGCACCACGCGTTTCTACGGCCTGGAGCCGTCGGTGCCGCGGATCAGCATCGGCTACACCTGGTACGCGCCGCGCGTGCAGCGCACCGGCGCCAACACCGAGGCGAAGCTGCTGCTGCTCGGCCACGCCTTCGAGACGCTGGGCTGCATCTGCGTGAACCTGGAGACCAGCACGCTCAACGCGCGCTCGCGCGCCGCCATCGAGCGGCTGGGCGCGAAGCAGGACGGCATCCTCCGCCACCACAAGCGCCACGCCGACGGCAGCCCGCGCGACACGGTGATGTATTCGATCATCGACGGCGAGTGGCCCGAGGTGAAACACAACCTGCAGACCAAGCTGCAGCAGCACGGGAATGCACCGGCATGAACACGAAAACCATCGGCATCGTCGGCGCTCGCGGCCATACCGGCACGGAGCTGATCCGCCTGATCGCGGCCCATCCGGCGCTGGAACTGGCCTTCGTCTCCTCGCGCGAGCTGGACGGCCAGCGCGTCAGCGCGCACAGCGACGCCTACACGGGCGAGCTGCGCTACGAGAGCCTCGACCCCGCCGCGGTGGCGGGCAAGCGCGCCGACGTGGTGATCCTGGCGCTGCCCAACGGCAAGGCCGCGCCCTACGTGGAGGCCATCGACGCAGCCGCGCCAGACACGCTCGTCGTCGACCTCTCCGCCGACTACCGCTTCGACAAGGCCTGGTACTACGGCCTGCCGGAACTCACCCGTGGCAAATGGCGCGGCGACGGTACCTATCAAAGCCGGCGCATCAGCAACCCCGGCTGCTACGCCACCGCGATAGAACTTTCCATCGCGCCGCTGAAGGACCTGCTGGCCGCGCCGCCGGTGTGCTTCGGCGTCTCCGGCTATTCCGGCGCGGGCACCACGCCCTCGGACAAGAACGACCCGGAAAAGCTGCGCGACAACCTGATGCCGTATTCGCTCACCGGCCACACGCACGAGAAGGAGGCCAGCTTCCAGCTCGGCCTGCCGGTGGAGTTCATGCCGCACGTGGCGCCGCACTTCCGCGGCCTCACCGTCACCACCAACCTGTACCTGGCGCGGCCGGTGAAGCGCGAGGACGTGCTGGCGCGCTTCCACCACGCCTACGACGCCGAGCCGCTGGTGCAGGTGCTGGACGAGGCGCCGTGGGTGAGCCGCATCGCGCACAAGCACCACGCCGAGATCGGCGGCTTCGCGCTGTCGGCCGACGGCAAGCGCGTGGTGGTGGTGGCCACGCTGGACAACCTGCTCAAGGGCGCCGCCACCCAGGCGATGCAGAACGTCAACCGCGCGCTCGGCCAACCCGAGCTGGCCGGCATCCCGCAGGGCGACGACGCACGACCGTGAGGCGGCCCTGCGCCGCTTCCGCCGTCGTTCCCGTCCTTGCCCGGAGTTCCGCCATGCGCCTGTCGCACTACCTCCTGCCCACCCTCAAGGAAAACCCCGCCGAGGCGCAGATCGCCTCGCACCGGCTGATGCTGCGCGCTGGCCTGATCCGCCAGGAGGCCGCCGGCATCTACGCCTGGCTGCCGCTGGGCCTGCGCGTGCTGCGCAACATCGAGCGCATCGTGCGCGAGGAGATGGACCGCGCCGGCGCGGTCGAGCTGCTGATGCCCACGCTGCAGCTGGCCGAGCTGTGGCGCGAGAGTGGCCGCTACGACGCCTACGGCCCGGAGATGCTGCGCATCCGCGACCGCCACGAGCGCGAGCTGCTGTACGGGCCGACCAACGAGGAGATGGTCACGGAGATCTTCCGCGGCTACGTGCACTCGTACCGCAGCCTGCCGCTGACCCTGTACCAGGTGCAGTGGAAATTCCGCGACGAGCAACGGCCGCGCTTCGGCGTGATGCGCGGCCGCGAGTTCCTGATGAAGGACGCCTACTCGTTCGACCTCGACGAGGCGTCCGCGCGGCGTTCCTACCAGCGCATGTTCGTCGCCTACCTGCGCATGTTCGCGCGGATGGGCCTGCGCGCGATCCCGATGCGCGCCGAGACCGGTCCGATCGGCGGCGACCTGTCGCACGAATTCATCGTGCTGGCGCAGACCGGCGAGTCGGCGGTGTTCTGCGACGACGCGCTGCTGCAACTGCCGGTGCCGGGCGAGGACGTGGACTACGCGGGCGACCTGTCGCCACTGATCGCGCAGTGGACGGCACCCTACGCGGCGACCGAGGACGTGCACGACGCCGCGCGCTTCGAGCGCGAGGTGTCGGCCGAACGGCGCGTGCTGGCGCGCGGCATCGAGGTGGGCCAGATCTTCTACTACGGCACCAAGTACTCGCTGCCGATGAAGGCCACGGTGACCGGCCCGGACGGCGTCGAGCGGCCGGTCCATGGCGGTTGCTACGGCGTGGGCGTGTCGCGCCTGCTGGGCGCGATCATCGAGGCCTGCCACGACGACCAGGGCATTGCCTGGCCCGAGGCGGTGGCGCCGTACCGGGTGGGGCTGGTCAACCTCAAGGCCGGCGACGCGCGTACCGACGCCACCTGCGCGATGCTGGAGGCGCGCCTGGCGCAGGCCGGCATCGAGGCGCTGCATGACGACACCGACGAACGCCCCGGCGCCAAGTTCGCGCGGATGGACCTGATCGGGCTGCCCTGGCAGTTGATCGTGGGACCGCGCGGGCTGGACGCCGGCACCGTCGAACTGAAGCACCGCGCCAGCGGCGAGCGCCGCGAACTCACCATCGATGCTGCGCTGCAGGCGCTGATCGCTGGACAAGCTTTCGACACGAACCGGACAGGCAGGCAAACACCATGAGCGATCTTCTGTGGCAGAAGGCGGGCGTCGCGACCAACGAGCGCATCATGCGCTTCCTGGCCGGCGACGACGTCATCCTCGACCGCGAGTTCTTCCTGCACGACATCGCCGCCAGCAAGGCGCACGTGGAAGGCCTCGCGAACATCGGCGTGGTCGGCGCGGACGAGGCCGCCGCGCTGAAGCGCGAGCTGGACGTGCTGGCGGAGGATTTCAGGAGCGGCGCCTTCGTGCTGGACGAGCGCTACGAGGACGGCCACTCCGCCATCGAGGCGCGCCTTACGGAGCGCCTGGGCGACGCCGGCCGCCGCGTGCACACCGGGCGCAGCCGCAACGACCAGATCCTGGTCGCCACGCGGCTGTGGCTGAAGGAAAAGCTCGAAGCGCTGGAAACGCATTGCCGCGCCATCGCCGAGGTCTGCCTGCAGCGCGCCGCGCAGCCGGCGATTCCGCTGCCGGGCTACACCCACCTGCAGCGCGCCGTGGTGTCGTCCACCGGCATGTGGTTCGCGGGCTTCGCCGAAGGCTTCATCGACAACGTCCTCCGCGCCCGCGGCACGCGCGAGCTGATCGACGCCAACCCGCTCGGCACCGCCGCCGGCTACGGCGTGAACCTGCCGCTGGACCGGGCGCACACCACCGCCACGCTCGGCTTCGCGCGCATGCAGGTCTCGCCCATCTACGCCCAGCTCTCGCGCGGCAAGTACGAGATGGCGGTGCTGGAGGCGATCGGCGCGGCGATGCTGGACCTGCGCCGGCTGGCCTGGGACCTGTCGCTGTTCACCACCGCCGAGTTCGGCTTCGTGTCGCTGCCGCCGGAGTACACCACCGGCAGCTCGATCATGCCGAACAAGCGCAACCCGGACGTGGTGGAACTGCTGCGCGCCAGCTATGCCAGCGTGGCGGCCGCGCGCACCGAGATCGAGCAGTTGCTGTCGTTGCCCTCGGGCTACCAGCGCGACCTGCAGTTCTCCAAGGGCTCGATCTTCCACGGCGTGCGCCACGGCTTGATGGCGCTGGAACTGGTGCCGGACCTGCTGGCGCGGCTGCAATGGAACGAGGCGGCGATGCGCGCCGCGGTCGAGCCGGCGATGTACGCCACCGACGTGGCGATCGAGCAGGCCGCCGCCGGCGTGCCGTTCCGCGACGCCTACCGCGCCGCCGCCGAGGCGGCCGCCTCGGCGGGCGCGGGGCGCACGCCCGAGGGCAGCCTGGCGCAGCGCGTGTCGCCCGGCGCGGGCGACGATCTTCGCCTGGGCGAATTGCGTGCTAGGCTTGGACGTCTGGACGTCTAAACGGAGAACTCCATGGGCGCGGTCGGTACGGGGAACGCCGGGCACTACCGCTGGGGGCAGGATTGCGACGGCTGGCACCTGCTGGCCGGCGATGACCTCAGCGTGATCGAGGAACGCATGCCGCCCGGCACGGCGGAGCAACGCCACTACCACGTGCGCGCGCGGCAGTTCTTCTACGTGCTGGAAGGCGAGGCCGTGCTGGAGCTGGAAGGCACGCCGCATCGCCTGCGCCGCGGCGAGGGCCTGCACGTGCCGCCCGGCGCGGCGCACCAGATGCGCAACGACAGCGGCGCCGACGCGCGCTTCCTGGTGGTGTCATCGCCGAAGAGCCACGGCGACCGCGTCGCCGCGCCGCTGGATGTGGCTCCATGAACGCCGCATTGCCCGGGCAGGCGTTGCCGCGCTGGCGCCGCGCCGTGCTCAAGGTCGGCAGCAACCTGCTGGCGGCCGACGGCGGCGGGCTTACCGATCGCTACGCCGCGGCGCTGGCCGGCTTCGTGGCGGCCAGCCACGCCGCGGGGCGGCAGGTGGTGCTGGTATCGTCCGGCGCGGTGGCGGCGGGACGCGCGCTGCTGCGCGAGCACGCGCCGGCGGCGGGCGACCTTGCCGCGCGGCAGGCGCTGGCGGCGCTGGGCCAGGCGCCGATGATCGCGCTGTGGCAGTCGCTGTCCGCGCGGCCGGTGGCGCAGGTGCTGCTTACCCACGACGACCTGCGCAACCGCCGCCGCTACCTCAACGCGCGCGCCACGCTGCGCGGGCTGCTGGCGCTGGACGTGCTGCCGGTGGTGAACGAGAACGACACCGTCGCGGTGGATGAGCTGAAACTCGGCGACAACGACAACCTCGCCGCCATCGTCGCCGCGCTGGTCGATGCCGACCTGCTGCTGATCGCCTCGGACGTGGACGCGCTGTACGACGCCGATCCGCGCCGCAACCCGCGGGCCGCGCCGGTCACCCGCGTACCGGCGCTCACGCCCGACGTACTGGCGATGGCCGGCGGCAGCGGCAGCGCGGTCGGCACCGGCGGCATGCGTACCAAGCTGGAAGCCGCGGGCAAGGCCGCGGCGGCGGGCATTCCCACCGCACTGTTCGGCGGCCGCGACGAGGCCGTCGTGCGCGCGCTGGCGGAAGGCCGCCTGCACGGCACCCTGGTCGACGCTTCCGCCAGCCGCATGCAGGCGCGCAAGTACTGGTTGCGCCATGCGCCGGCTGCGGCGGGGCGCATCCGCGTGGACGCGGGCGCGGCGCGCGCGCTGGCCGGCGGCCGTGCCTCGCTGCTGCCGGGCGGCGTCGCCGACGCGCTGGGCGAGTTCCACCGGGGCGACCTGGTGGAGATCGTGGACGCCGACGGCAAGGCGGTGGCGCGCGGCCTCAGCCAGTACGCCGCCGGCGAGGTGCGCCGCCTGGCCGGCCGGCACAGCCGCGACATTGGGGCCGTGCTGGGCTACAGCTACGGCAGCGAGGTGGTCCATCGCGACGACCTGGTCACGCTGGCCGGCGCCGGAACCACGGGAGGCATCGAGGCATGAGCGACATCCGAACCCAGGCGCTGGCCTGCCGCGATGCGGTGCCGATGATTGCCGCGCTGGACAGTGCCGACAAGGGCGCCTTGCTGCGCGACATGGCGGCCGCGCTGGAAGCGCGCTGCGCCGACGTGCTTGCGGCGAACGCGCGCGATATGGAACAGGCCGCGGCGAAGGGCGTGCAGGGGGCCATGCTGGACCGCCTGCGACTGGACGAGGCGCGCGTGGCGGGTATCGCCAACGCCCTGCGCGAGGTGGCCGCGCTGCCTGATCCGGTCGGCCTGGTGACGCGGCGCGAGACACGTCCCAATGGCCTGGTGGTCGAGCGCGTGCGCATCCCGCTCGGCGTAGTGGCGATGATCTACGAGGCGCGTCCCAATGTCACCGCCGACGCCGCCGCGCTGTGCCTCAAGGCCGGCAACGCGGTGATCCTGCGCGGCGGCTCCGAGGCGATCCACTCCAACACCGCGATCGCCGCGGCCCTGCACGAGGCGCTGCGTGCGCACGGCCTGCCGGAAGCGGCCGTCACCCTGGTCGGGGACCTGCGCCGCGAGACCATGGTCGAGCTGCTGCAGCTGGCCGACATCGTGGACCTCGCCATCCCGCGCGGCGGCGAGGGGCTGATCCGCTTCGTCGCCGAGCACGCCCGCGTGCCGGTGATCAAGCACTACAAGGGCGTGTGCCACCTGTACGTGGACCGCGCCGCCGACCCGCGGCTGGCGCTGGACCTGCTGGTCGACGGCAAGACCTCGCGCCCCGGCGTGTGCAACGCGCTGGAGACGCTGCTGGTCCATCGCGACGTCGCCGATGCGTTCCTGTCGCAGGCGGCGCAGGCCTTGCGCCAACGCGGTGTCGAACTGCGCGGCGACGAAGCCAGCCGTGCGCGGGTGCCGGACATGCAGCCCGCCAGCGACGACGACTACGCCGCCGAGTTCCTCGACCTGATCCTCGCCGTGCGCGTGGTGGACGGCCTGGACGAGGCCATCGCGCATATCCGCCGCTACGGCTCCGACCACACCGAGGTGATCGCCACCCGCGACGAGGCCGCGGCACGGCGCTTCGTGCAGGCGATCCGCTCGGCGGTGGTGATGGTCAACGCCTCCTCGCGCTTCAGCGATGGTGGCGAACTGGGGCTGGGCGCGGAGATCGGCATCTCCACCACGCGACTGCACGCCTACGGGCCGATGGGGGCCGAAGCGCTCACCGTGGAACGCTTCGTGGTGCGCGGCGATGGCCAGGTGCGACACGCGGAGAGCCGTGGAAGGTAACGCAGGGCATGCGGAGGCGGGCGATGGGATGGGATGGCCGCCCCCGCATGCCCTGGTACCAAGGCAACCGGCGGTTCAGTAGCCCGCGGCGAGCCCGGCCGGGCGCCTGGGGTCGTTGGCGCCTTCCAGCAGGCCGGTCTTGGGATCGACCATGATCGCCTCGTCGGCGCCGATCGCATGGCGCGTCTTGAACGTGTAGCCCATCGCTTCCAGCGCCTTCCGGGTCTGTGACGTGACCAGCCCTGGTTCGACGTAGACCACGTCGGGATACCACTGGTGGTGCATGCGTGGCGCGTCGATGGCCTGCTGCAGGTTCATGCCGTAGTCGACCACGTTGACGATGCTCTCCATCGTGGTCGAGATGATGGTAGCGCTGCCGGGGCTGCCGGTGATCATGAACGGCTTGCCGTCGCGCAGCACGATGGTGGGCGTCATCGAGCTGAGCGGGCGCTTGCCCGGCTCGACCTGGTTGATCACGCCCTGCACCAGCCCGGCACCGTTGGCCTCGCCGGGCTTGCCGGTGAGGTCGTCCATCTCGTCGTTGAGGAAGAAGCCGGTGTCGCCGGCGATCTGGCGGATGCCGAACAGGTAGTTGATGGTGTAGGTCACCGCCACGGCGGTGCCGTCCTTGTCGATCACCGAATAGTGCGTGGTGTGGTTGCCCTCGGGCTGGCCCAGGCTGCCCCGGACCTCGGACGAGGGCGTGGCCTTGTCGGGCCGGATGGTGGCGCGCACCTTGGCCAGGTGCTCGGCCGACAGCAGCTTGTCGATCGGGTTGTGCACGAAGGCCGGGTCGCCGAGGTAGGTGTTGCGGTCGGCGAAGGCGCGGCGTTCCGCCTCGACCAGGTAGTGCAGGCTCTTGCCCGAGCCGTAGCCCCATTGGCCGAGCGGGTACGGCTCGACCAGCTTGAGGATCATGCACACGGTGACGCCGCCGGAGCTGGGCGGCGGCGCGGAGACGACGGTGTAGCCGCGGTAGTCGCACTGCACCGGCTTTTCCCATTGCACGGTGTAGTCGGCGAAGTCCTGCATCGAGAGGATGCCGTGGTTGGCCTGGCTCGCCGCGACCAGCTTGCGCGCGATCGGGCCCTTGTAGAACGCGTCGGTGCCACCTTCGGCGATCTGTTCCAGCGTGTGTGCCAGCTGCGCCTGTACCAGCCGCTGGCCAGCCACGTACGGCTTGCCGTGGTCGAGGAAGATCGCCGCCACGTTGGGATGCTTGGCGAAATCCTTCACGCTGCCGTCGAGGATATGCACATCGCCGGGCTCCAGCACGTAGCCTTCCTTCGCCAGCTTGATCGCCGGCGCGATGACCTGCTTGAGCGACATCGTGCCGTACTTCTTCAGCGCCTCGTTCAGCCCCATCACCGTGCCGGGCACGCCCACGCCGAGGTAGGTGTCGGTGCTGAGCCCGGGGACCAGGTTGCCCCTGGCGTCCTGGAACATCGTCGGCGTGGCCTTCAGCGGCGCCTTCTCGCGGAAGTTGAGGAAGAGGTTGCGGCCGTCCTTGAAGTGGATGGTCATGAAGCCGCCGCCGCCGATGTTGCCGCAGCAGGGATGCACGACGGCCTCGGCGTAGCCGACCGCCACCGCGGCGTCGATGGCGTTGCCGCCCTGCTTGAGGATGTCCAGCCCGACCAGGGTGGCCAGGTGCTGCGCACTCACCACCATGCCGTGCTTCGCGGTGACCGGCTTCGCCTTGGCCAGTGCCGCCTGGGTGGCGGCGGGCGCGCTGGCGATCGCGGGCGTCGTCGGCGCGGTCTCGCGGGCATGCAGCGGCAGGCAAGCGGCGGCGATCGCGATGGCCAGGACGTGCCGCCGCCATCCCGGTCGGGCGTGGCGCGCGTTCCCCGCGCGGTTCGGGCCGGCCTGCGCTTGCGGTGTGCTGCTGTGGGACATTCGTTCGACCTCCGCGCCGTGACGGGGCAGCATAGCCACATGCGCGGCGGCGGCTCCAATGAAAAGACGGTCACGTGGCATAACCGGTAGTTGTGGGCGTGCCGCTTCAGCCGGCCCGCTGGCAGGAGCGTGCGCATGGCCTGGCGCCGATCGGAACCAAAGCCTTCGCGGCAGGGGGCGCTCCCGCGAAGGCGCCGGGTTCAGCCCGCCGGCACGCCGGCGTCGCGCAGGCGCTGGCGCAGGCGGTCCAGCTTGTCGCCGTAGCGCGCGCTGCGTGCGGTGTCGCGGCGCATCGGCTGGCGCACCTGGGCTGCGCTGGGCGCGCTCAGCACCGCGCGCGAGGTCTGGTGGAACTCGAGGCAGGCGGGGTCGAACGGCAGGCCGCAGAAGTCCAGCAGGCGACGGATGGTCGGCTCCGGTTCGGCGGCGAGCGTCTCGTATTCGAGGTCGAGCACGTGGCCCGGATACCGTTCCAGCCAGAAGCGCGTCAGGCGCAGGAAGTCGATGCAGTAGTCGGCCATCTCGTCGAGGTCGCAGGTGAAGCCGCTCTGCTCGGTGAAGCACTGGCGGAAGCACGCCAGGCAGGTTTCCACCGGATCGCGCCGCACCACCAGCACGCGCGCCGCCGGCAGCATCGCCAGCGCCGCGCCGACCAGGTACCAGGTCACCAGGCTCTTGTCGGTGAAGCGTGGCCTGGTTGCACGCCAATGCGCGGTGCGTGCCAGGTATTCGCGACCCAGGCGCTGCCAGTCTTCCGCGGTGGCGTCCGGCGCCCACAGCGGGAACGCCGAGCGGCGGCGGCGCGTTTCAGCGTCGATCACCAGCGACATGTCCTTGATCTCGTTGGCGCCCTCGACCTGCGGATGCGAGGCTAGGATCTGCTCGACCAGGGTGGAGCCGGAACGCGGCATGCTGACGATCAGGATGGCTTCGCGGCCAAGCTCCGGGTCCAGCGGCGGCGGCATGTCGCTGGCGAAGATGCGCTGGATCGCCTCGACGCGCCGGTGCTCCCCCGCGGCGTCCCAGCGCACCCGCTGGCGCCGCGACGCATTGGCGCGCCGGAATGTCTCGAAGGCCTGCACGTAGTCGCCCTGGTCTTCCAGCGCCTTGGCCAGTGTGAAGTCGAGCAGTTCGCGATGGCGCGGCGACAGCCCGTCGTGCGCCAGCGCCTGCCGCAGGCTGGCCACGTCCTTGGCGTCGAAGCGCACGGTGTTGAGGTTGGACAGGCCGAACCAGCCCTCGGCGTTGCCGGGGTCGAGGCGCAACACTTCGCGGAAGCCCGCGACGGCACCGTCGACCTGGCCCAGGCTGGCCTGCGCCTTGGCCAGCGACAGCCGGGCCGGGAGGTGCGCGGGGGCGAGTTCGAGCGCGCGCTGCAGTGCCGCGACGGCTTCCGCGGTCCGCGCCTGCCGCCACAACGCCTCGCCGAGGTTGAACCAGACCGGGCCCGACGCGGGCGCCAGCTCGCAGGCGCGGTGCAACTGCGCCATGGCCTCGTCGACTTCGCCGCGCTCGTACAGGGCGATGCCCAGGCCGAGGCGCAGGTCGGCATCGGCGGGCCATGCCGGCAGCACCCGGCGGAAGCAATCGATGGCCCGGGCGTGGTCGCCGCGGCGCTGGGCCGCGACGCCGAGCATGCGGATGGCGTCCGCGGCGTCGGGCGCCAGCGCCAGCACCTGCACGATCGAGCGCTCGGCGGCGTCGAACTGCCGCTGCCGCCATTCCTCGCGCGCCTTCGCCAGCAGGCGCGCGGCCGCCGGCGGCAGGGGCGGGGACTCGGTCGGGAGTGTCATGTCGTCACGGTCATGCGGCCTCGATGCGGCAGGCTACACAAGTCGCAGGTGGGCCGCAAAAAAACGCCGGGCGGGGGCCCGGCGAGGGGAGAGTCCGCACGCTCGCTCAGAAGTCGTAGGCCACCGAGAAACGGACGCTGCGCGGGGCACGGGTGTCCTGGATCCGTCCGTAGTCGGGATTGGGGCTGCTGGTGGTGCCGTAGAAGTCGTTGTAGAAGACCGTGGTCTGTTCGTTGAGCACGTTGAACACCGCGAGGTTGAAGTCGAGCCTGTGCTGGGCCCACGCCGGCTTGTAGTCCAGGTTGAGGTCGACGTTGCGGATCCAGGGCGTATTGCCGAGCGAGCCCGGCGGCACCGGCTTGCCGCCGCACCAGTAGTAGGTGTGCGAGCCGTGCAGGGCCAGCTCGTCCGGGCCGTAGCCGCCGCGGCAGAGCTTCGGCGTGCCCGAGGTGATGTACAGGTTGGCGCCGACCGTCCATTCCGGGGTGAGCGCGTAGGCGCCAAAGACCTTGAACTGGTGCCGGCGGCTGTTGGGCAGCACGCCGCTCGACCATTCCATGCGCTCCGGGAAGTCCCACGCGGTGGTGAGCGACTCGTACGACCCGCCCTGCTGCGAATACGTGCTCACCGGGCCTTCGTCGTTGCCCCAGGTCTTGGAGAACACGTAGTCGAACTTGGCGAACCACTTGTCGTCCCAGGCATGTTCCAGCGACAGGTCCACCGAGTAGTAGCGCCGCTCCGGACCCTTGGTGAAGCCCTGGTCCTGGCGCGTGAAGGTCACCGGCACGAGCGAGCCGTCGGGGGCCTTCATCAGCAGCCTGTTGGTCGCGCCCGGGTTGACCAGGACCAGGCTCTGCGCGTACTGGTCGCAGTCCTGCGGCGTCATCCAGGCGTAGCCTTGCGCCCGTCCCGCCGCGCACTCGTTCTGGATGGCGTCGTAGTCGTCGATGATGCGGTTCATCCGCTGGTAGGTGCCGGTGGCGCCGAACACCCAGGTGGTGCCCAGCATCTGGAACTGCTGCTGCATGCCGAGCACGTAGTTGTCGGAGAACTCGGCCTTGATGTTCTGCGAGGCGGACACGCGCGGATCCTTCGCCTGGCCGTATTCGCTGTCGACCGACACGCCCGTCGACGGATTCTGGGGCAGGGGCGTGAAACCGATCGGCGCGCCGGTCGCCGGATCGACCCCGGTGTAGGTGCCGTACACGCCGGCGTTCACCACCGGCGCGGCGATGGACAGCGCCACGTTGTCCGGCAGCGCCAGGTAGTAGCGGCCGGCGTTGCCGAACACCTTCAGGCTGGAATCGCCGTGCACGTCCCAGCTGAAGCCCAGGCGCGGCGCCCACTGCGGCTTCGTCTCGCGGATGTACGGCACGCCCGACGCGTCGTAGTTGACGAACTGGTCGTTGCGGATGCCGAGGTTCAGCAGCAGGTTGGGCGTCACCTGCCAGTTGTCCATCAGGTACTGGGCGCGCTGGGTCACGCGCACGGTGGCGACGCTGAGGTCGACGTGCTGCTGCACGTAGTAGCAGTGGTTCTTGCCGTCGGAGCCCGGGTGGCACTGGGTCGACGGGGCGACGTAGGGCGGAACGTTGGGGTCGACGCCGAACACCGGCTTGTCCGGGTCGCTTTCACCGTAGATCCATTCGTAGCCAGGGCCGGTGTTCTGCGAGCCGTCGTTGAGGTCCCAGGAATTGATGTTGTCGATGCCGGCCTGGAGATCGTGGTCGCCCAGCTTGTAGTCGAGGCTGAGGCGGTAGTTGGTGATCGACTCCCGGTGGTCCGGATCCGCGATGGTCGAGTTGACCTGCGAGTTGCGGACGCCTCCCGGCGGCACGAACGCGGGATCCTGCATGGACGCGCTGGAGATGTGCGGCAGTTCGGGATCGAAGCCGGGATAACCCGGCTGGCTCGAATAGTACTTGCCGTGCATCTTCCCGAGCGTGGCGTTCAGGGTCAGGTTGTCGGTGAGGTAGGAGGTGTAGTTCGCCACCCACATCGTGAAGGCGGTCCGGTACAGCTGGTCGAGGCCCGCGAAGCCCCCGCGCTTCAGCGTGTCGTAGTCGAAGTCGTAGATGGTGCCCGACGTCTTGTGCGAATTCTTGAGCCCGGTCAGCGTCAGGACGTTGCTGTCGTTGATGTTCCAGTTCAGCTTGCCGTACACCTTCGGGTCGTGGACGGTCACCGATTCGGAAGTCGCGCCGCCGCCGAACTCCGAGGTCGTCCTGTAGTGGCTGTCGTCCTGCTCGGCGCTCAGGAAGAAGAACAGCTTGTCCTTGATCAGCGGGCCGCTGACGTAGGCGTCGTAGATCGTCTCGCTGGAGCTGTTGCCCTTGCGGTACACGGCCAGGTCGCCGGGGCGGTTGCCCTCGTCGGTTACGAGGGGGTTGGCATAGCGGTAATTGATCGGGTCGGCGCGCAGGCTCGCCGGCTGCCACAGCGCGCGGGCGCCGAAGTGCCACTCGTTGGAGCCGCTCTTGCCGATCTGGTTGATCACGCCGCCAATGGAGCGGCCATAGCGGGCGTCGTAGCCGCTGATGAAGGTCTGCTGCTGTTCGATGGCGCCGTAGGGCAGGCTGACGCCACCCTGGTTGTTGAGCGCCTCGGTGACGTTCATGCCGTCGACGTAGTACGCGTTCTCCGCCGTGGAGGCGCCGCCGAACACGTTGAGCGGGGTGCCGAGCGGGCCGGTGCCCAGCTCGGGCGAGCCCAGGTTGACGCCCGGCGCCAGCAGGGCGATGTCTTCGGCGGTGCGCGCCATGGGCAGCTGCTGCATCTGCCTGGCGGTGATCGTGGTGACCTGGTTGGTGGTGGTCACGTCGATCGGCGGAAGCGCGTTGGCGGTGACGCTGACCGAGGTGAGGTTCACCGCGTTCGCGCCGGCGCCGGTGAAGTCCACCGCCACCGCGCCGGCCGCCGCCGGGCTGACGCCGCTGCGGCTCTGCACGACCTTGCCGTCCTGCAGCAGCGACACCGTGTAGGTGCCGACCGGCAGGGTGATCGAGTACCTGCCGGACGCGCCCACCGCGAGGCTGCGGTTGAAGCCGGCGCTGTTGGTGATCTGCACGGTTTCGCCGGCCGCCACGGGAACCGTGCCGTAGATGGTGCCGTTGGTCGCCTGCGCCCAGACCGTGCCCGCGAAGCCCAGGGCGATCGAGCCGATGGCGAGGGGCAGCGCCTTGCGCCTCGGCATGTTGCCGGAACGCGACGCGCGCGGAGATTGGCCCTTCATATGGTGTGCACTCCCCACTCTGGTGGAACGTCGGATACAGCGTTTCCGGGGCCGCGGGCGGTCCCGTCGTCTTGTGTGTCGAGGCGCCCGCCCGGCAAGGTCCGGGGGCGACGGGTATGAGCCCGGCGATCGGGGGATCCCTGCAGGTCAACAGCGGTCGTCGTGCCCTTGCCGGCCAATGGATGAACCCGTGCAGATGGATGATCCGTGCGCCAGCCCGGCGGGACGCCGGGGCGGCAGACTGAATGCGGGGAACGGCCGGGCCGGAAGGCGGTGGCGCACGCGGCGCTGCCGTGCCAGGCATCTCCCGAAGCTGCCTGGCGCCCGGCGGCGACGCGCATCGAGCGGACACCCTCCATGCCCACAATGCGGATCGAGCGTAGTCCGCGGCAGGCGAAAGCCGCCAATGAAAAAACATGCGCCCGCCATAACTGCGGGTTATGCATGTCTTCCGGCGCTTGAAAACTTTTCAGCGACGCGGTCCATTCGTGTGATGCATATCCAGTCGAGCACTCCGGGGAAACGCATGAAACGATGGTCACTGCTGGTGGGCGCCGCCGCCCTTGCCGCATCCGCGCACGTCGCGGCGAAAGCGGATGCGCACGCCTCCGCCGCGCCCGTCGAGCTGACGGTGGCGCTGCCCGACCCGGCGCAGAAGATCCTGTACGTGCACGAGGTGATGCCGGTCGAACCGGGCGAGCTGACGCTCTACTACCCGAAGTACATCCCGGGCGACCATTCGCCCGACGGTCCCATCGGCACGATGATGGGACTGCAGGTCACGGCCGGCGGCAAGCGGATCGCATGGCGGCGCGACGCCGTGGACATGTTCACCTTCCACCTGGCGATCCCCGCGGGCGTCGACCGGATCGACATCCGCTTCGAATTCCCGGAAGCGGACCGCGTGACGCCGAACCTGATGGACCTCACCTGGGACCACGTGGCCCTGTACAAGGCCGGGCTGCCGACCAGGGCGCAGATGTTCCGGCCCGCGGTGGTCATCCCGGCGGACTGGAACTACGCCTCCGCGCTCGACACCGACCGGCGCGACGGCGGGCACATCAGCTTCAAGCCGGTGCCGTTCAACACGCTGGTCGATTCGCCGGTGATCGCCGGCCGCTATTTCCGGCAGGTCGACGTCACCCCGGCGGGCTCGCCGGTGCGTCGCACGCTCGACCTGGTCGGCGACGACGCGGCCACGATCGGCATTTCGCCGGCGCAGGTGGCCGGCTACCGCAACCTGGTCGTGCAGGCGCAGGCGCTGTTCCGCTCGCACCACTACACCGGCTACCACTTCCTGCTGACGCTGAGCGACCACACCTCGACCGGCGGCCTGGAGCACCACCAGTCCAGCGACGACCGCGCGCGCGGCGGTACAAAGATGTTCGCCGACCCGGAGCATTTCATGCTCGACGCCTCGCTGCTGCCGCACGAGTACACCCACTCGTGGAACGGGAAATTCATGCGCCCGGCCAGGCTGTGGCAGCCCGACTTCGAGCAGCCCGAACACACCGGGATGCTGTGGGCGTACGAAGGCCTCACGGTCTACCTGGGCGACATGCTCACGGCGCGCAGCGGGCTGTGGTCGGCGCAGGACTGGCGCGACGCGGTGGCCTACCGCGTGGCCGCGCTCACCCATCGCACCGGCCGCGCGTGGCGTCCGCTGTCGGATACCACCACCGCCGCGCAGCTGCTCTACGACGGGCCGATGGCCTGGTCGAACTGGCGCCGCACCACCGACTTCTACCGCGAGGGCCAGCTGCTGTGGCTGGCGGTGGACACGCAGATCCGCGCGCTGAGCCACGACCGGCGCTCGCTCGACGATTTCGCGCGGCGCTTCTTCGGCGTGGACGACGGCAGCTACGTCACCCGCACCTACACGACCGCCGACGTGGTCGCCGCGTTGAACGCGGTGCAGCCGTACGACTGGAACGCCTTCCTGCACGGCTGGCTAAACGGCGTGGGCGACGAGGTGCCGTTGCTGTCCGGCCTCGAGCGCAGCGGCTGGCGGCTGGTCTATACCGACCGGCCATCGCACTACCAGGACGCGGTCGAGCACGTGGGCAACGGCGAATTCAGCGCGTCGGGCGTGGACGAGATGTTCTCGGTGGGCCTGTTCATCCGGCACGACGGCCGCATCGGCGACGTGCTGTGGAACGGCCCCGCCTTCAAGGCCGGGCTCGCGCCGGGGATGAAGCTGCTCGCGGTCGATGGCCGTAAATACAGCGCGGACACCCTGCGCCAGGCAATCGTGCAGGCGCACCAGGACAAGCAGCCGCTGCAGGTCAGCGTGCAGGTGGACGGCCTCGCCCGGACGTACACGGTGCGCTACGACGGCGGGCTGAAATACCCGCACCTGGTGCGCGTGGCGGGCACGCCGGATTACCTCGGGGAGATCCTCGCGCCGAAGTCTGCGGCCGGTCATTGATACTGACCGACTCCAACGTTCGGCACGAGCGGCGGCTTGTCGGCGGTGCATCATCGTCACTGGCTGAGCGTCCCTTCGGGTATCGGCGATCGCGGGCTTGGTGCAAGCTACTGCGCTTCTGAAGATTATTCGAAATCTTTCGCGACAAATACGCCGCCCTCGCAGGTGCGACTTCAGTCGCGATGTCTTCCGATCTTTCGAGCGCCCAGCCGAAAGCATCATGGCTTGAGTCACTTCTATCTCGAAAGCCTTGGCATGCAACAAGGCGCGGACGAGATTTTGGACAGGCTCCAGGCGCCATCAGCGCTTCTCTATCTGACCGAGCCTGGCCTCAAGAAATTCATGCAAGTTTTATCGAATATGCAAGTTTTCTCGATCTAGAAATATATTGCGACATTTGTAGTCCTTGGCCTTCATCATTGGCATCAAAAAACCGATTGCCCGAGGGATATCAAAAGAACGATCCTCGACGAAAGGTGCCCATGTGCAACGCATGGGCATGATCCAGGCTGAAAGGGGCAAGGCTGATGCACGTGCGCAACAGATGGGTCGCAAAACTGCGGCCCGGCAGGAATACCGTTTCTTTTCAGGAATCCCGGCGCTCGCTTGCGACAACGATGGCACGTTCACGGCTTGGCCTCGCCACGATGGCCTTGTGCGCGGGCTGTGTGTTCTCTTCGGGGCTGCTGGCTGACGAGGCTATAAAAGACCTGCCATCAATACAGGTGTATGGATTTGTAGACGTAGGCGATGGTGGTGCCGCCTTCCGAGTGAACTGGGGCCCTTCTGGGCGCGTCGTCACTTATATCGGTGCTGTCGCTCCGGGGGGCGGTGGCTCTCTGCATACTCCGTCCAACAAGAAACCGACGGCAAAGAGCAACCAGGATCCGAACCCTTGTGCCGGCAAGGCGAAAAGCGACCCGATCATGATCGATACGGGGGCCAAGGTAGCAACGATCACGGATTTCGCGCTGCCTGGCGAAATGGGTTTGACGTTCGTGCGGTACTACAACTCCCGTTTCAGCTGTGATGGCAGTTCGTCGTGCCAGGCGAGCATGGGAATCTGGACGACCAACCTCGACTTCAGGTTGTATGTGCAGTGCACCGCCAGCATTACGACCAATGAGGCCATGGTGGCATCGCCCGATCAACTGCCCGGTGGCGGCATGCCCGTGCCTTGCGGTCCGGCCACCTTCGTCCGGCCGGATGGCTCCATGCTCTCCTTCGATTCGACCCAGAATTTCTTCGGAACCCAAGGCGAAACCGTTCCCATGCCCGGCCCTTTCAACGGCGACGGCACGGCCACATTGAGCAACAACGGTGACGGCACCTATGCCGTGCTCGACGAGGATTCGCATCGATTGACTTTCGACAGCAACGGGAATCTGCTATCGATCAAGGACGAGTCGGGCATCGGTTGGACGATCACGCATCCGGATGCCGACACCGCGGTGGTCACGCACACCAACGGGCAGTCGTTCAAACTGCAGCGAGTCAACGCCACCAGCACCTATGGCGCAGCCAAGGAGATCGATGTCACTGACCCTGCCGGCAATGTCTATGTCTACCATTCCACCACCGGATTCGGGAATGACTTTGCCCAACCGGTGAGCCAGATCGGTGTCATCGATGCTGTGACGCTGCCGGGGTCGCCCACGACGACCATCGGTTACCAGTATTTCCCTGACGACGCCGCAACGGTCACCTATGGCCAGCTCAAGGAGGTGGATTACAACGGCGCGGCCTACGACGTGACAGCCTACGACAGTGCCGGTCGCGCCAATATGACCAGCCTGGCAGACGGAAGCGAAAAGGTATCGATCGTCTACGGCTCTAACAGCACGGGCCCGATGGCGACACTGACCAATCCCCTGGGGCACGTGGACGTCTTCCAGTACAACAGCAACAACCTGCTGACCTCCATTTCGGGCGAACCAACCGCTGGGTGCGACGCGTTCTCCGCCAGCAACACCTACGACGCCAACGGCAACATGCTGTCGTCCACCGACAACAACGGCAACGTCACGAAGTATGCCTACGATGCCAATGGCTTGTTGCAGCAGAAGATCGAAGCGGAGGGTACCGGTGCACAGCGCATCACCGACTATGCCTGGGACCCGACCGCCGGTACCGACCGGTTGCTGAGCGAAACGGTCGAGGGGTACGCCAAGACCACCTACACCTATGACAGCCACAACCGCGTGGCTTCGGTAGCGGTAACCAATCTTTCCGGCCACGGCACAGCCAATCAGACGCTCACCACGACCTACACCTATGCGCTGTACGGCAACGGTCTGGTGCATACCCTCACCGTAGTGCCTCCATCGGGGAGCGGCGACAAGACCGTCTACACCTACGACAGCCTCGGACGCCTCAGTTCCAAGGCCAATGGCCTGGGCCAGACAACCACGTACGGCAACTACAACGGACTGGATAAACCCGGGAAAGTCGTTGGCCCGAACGGTGATGAAACCGACATCGCCTATGACGCCCGCGGACGCGTAGTCACCAAGACCACGCACCCCAATGGCGGCACCGCCACCTGGTCGTATACCTACGATGGCTTCGGCCTGGAGGCGACGTCGACGGAGCCGGACGGTGTCGTGACGGCCTGGAATCGCAATGCCGACATGCGCTTGACCAGCATCACCCATACGGACAAGGAAGGCACGTCCACCGAAACTTTCGGCTACGACGCCAATGGTGATGTGACCCGTCACGTCGTCGCGCGTGGCAGTGACACCGGTCTGTCCGAGAGCATGACCTATGATGGGCTGGGCCGCCTGGTCAAAAAGGACGGCGCGAATGGCCAGGCGCAAACCTACCATTACGATCTCAATGGCAACGTGACCTCGGTGACCAACGTACTGGGCCATACCGAGGCCTATCAGTACGATGCCCTCAACCGGGTCACGAAGATCACCGAATCCGGTGGTGCCACGTTGGGTGTGCCAACTCTCAGCGTCCCGTCAAGCAGCACCAACGGAAGCTATTCGGTGGCATGGAGCAGCATGAGTGGGGCAACCAGCTATACCCTGCAGGAGCAGGTGAACAGCGGCAGTTGGAACACGGTGTACACGGGCAGCGCGACGTCCAAGGCGTTTTCCGGCAAGGGCAATGGCAACTACGGTTATCGAGTGGAGGCCTGTAACGCAGCTGGCTGCGGGGCATGGAGTGCCGTGGCCAGCGCCACGGTATTGCTGCCTCCCCCTGAACCCGCCAGCCTGAGCATACCGGCCACCAGCAGCGGTTCGGTGGCGGTCAGTTGGGCGGGGTCCAGCACGGCGACCAGTTACACCTTGCAGCATGCGGATCAGGGTGTCACCGGTTGGAGCACCATCTACTCGGGCAGTGCCACCAGTTATACCCAGCACGAGACAACTACGGGAACTTGGATCTACCAAGTAGAGGCTTGCAACAGTAGCGGTTGCAGTATCTATCGCGTCAGCAGTGGCGGAGTGACCGTCACCATTCCGCCGGCCAGTGCCCCGAGCCTGAGCGTACCAGCGACCAACAGCTCCGGCAGTTATACGGTGAGCTGGGGCAGTGTGGGCGGAGCAACCAGCTATACCTTGCAGGAGCAGGTCAACGGCGGTGGCTGGAGCACAGCCTATAGCGGCAGCGCCACCAGCAAGGCATTTACCGGCAAGAGCCGCGGAACAAGCTATGGCTACCGCGTGGAGGCATGCAATGCTGGTGGATGTAGTCCCTGGAGCGCCACCCATACAGTGGTGTTGGTACCGGCGGCACCGAGCAGCATCTCGGTGCCGGCCCAGGCGCTTTACCCCGGCGGCACGACGATTTCCTGGGCAGCCGTCAGTGGGGCGACCAGCTACAACCTGCAAAGGACCTTCGTCGCGACGGGGGCAACGTCGACGATCTACACCGGCTCGGCGACAAGCCACGCCGACGTCACCATACCACCTGGCCAGTATGACTATGCCGTGGATGCCTGCAACGCCGCAGGGTGCTCGGGCTGGACACGAGGCGGGCCGCTGACGTCCATCCCCAATTGTCCCGAGAGTTCCGCGGCAGAAACAGCGGGTTCCATGGAGCCTCTCGCCATCAAGTGCCCCAACGCCTTGCCGGCAGCAATCAAGGCGAATACACCATGATGCGGCTGACCGTGGAGCGGGCAAGCAGGCAGGAGGCCTCTCGAAAGGGGGGCGAGGCGTGCAACGGTCTGGGGAAAGCGACGATGAACAGGGCAGTGTGCGGCGTGATGCGCGGGATGCGGGGTCTGGCAAAAGCAGTAGCCATGCTGTGCGCATGCGGGAGTACTGCCTTGCCAGCCATGGCATCGACCACGGTGACGACGGTCACCTACGACGCAGGTGACCACGTGACCCGCGTGACCGATCCGCGCGGCCTGGTAACCACCTACACCTACGACGGACTGGGCCAGTTGTGGCAACAGGTGAGCCCGGACACGGGCACCACCAGCTACGCCTACGACAGCGAGGGTCGTCGTACCTCGATGACCCGGGCAGGCGGCACGGTGACCACCTACGGCTACGATGGCCTGGGCCGGGTAACGAGCATCAGTGCCGGCGGCCAGATGCAGGGCTTCGCTTACGACAGCTGCCCGAACGGCCTCGGCCGGCTATGTACGGCAAGCGACGGCACGGGAACGACGGCGTACAGCTATACGCCGGAAGGCTGGGTAAGCGGACGCGGCTTCACCATCGGCAGCACCAGCTATACGCTGAGCTACAGCTACGATGCCGAAGGCCACGTGACGGCGGTGCTGTACCCGGACGACAACGAAGCCGCCTACAGCTACACTGATGGCGTGGTGTCGGGCGTCACGCTGACGGTGAACGGTACCCCTGTATCCGGGGCGAGTGCGATCACGTACCGCCCGGGCGACCGGATGATGTCGGGCTGGACCTCGAGCAACGGTCTGACGAATACCTTGAGTTACGACAGCGACGGTCGACTGACAAAGATCGCCGTGCCGGGCATCGAGAGCCTGGGTTTCAGCTACGACACGGCCAACCGCATCACGACCATCGCCAACGGCATCGACACCGGCCAGAGCGAGACGTTCGACTACGACGACCAGTCGCGCCTGACGGGGGTATATGGTGGGTCGGATTCGGAGCGCTACGGCTACGACGCGGACGGGAACCGGACGAGCCAGACGATCAACGGGACGAGCGCGACGTTCACCTATGGCGCCACAAACAACCGGCTGACGGGGATCAGCGGCGCGGTGACGATGGGCTACGGGTACGATGCTCAGGGCAACACCACGACGGAAAACAACGCCGCGACCTACGGCTACGACCCGTTCAACCGGCTGAGCAGCGCGGGTGGCGCCACGGACTATGTTGGCCCCGAGGGGCAGCGGTTACGCAAGATCAGTAGCGCAGGTACGACGTACTTCGCGCCGGATGCCGGCGGATCGCTGCTGGCGGAGGACGCCAACGGGGCGTGGGTGGACTACGTGTGGCTGAACGGCCGGCTGATCGGGCGGATCGCGGGGACGACGGTGGACGCGATCCACGACGACCAGACGGGGCGTCCGCAGGTGGTGACGGACGCGAGCGGGTCGGTGGTGTGGAAGGCGACGAACTACCCGTTCGAGCGGGTAGTGGCGCTGGACAGCATCGGCGGGCTCAACCTGGGCTTCCCGGGGCAGTATTACGATGCGGAGCGCGGGTTGTGGAACAACGGGTTCCGGGATTACAACGCGAGCCTGGGGCGGTATATCGAGTATGACCCGACCGGACTCAATGGGGGTGTTAATGGTTATGCCTACGTAAGGAACAATCCGCTGATGTACACCGATCTGTTGGGTTTATGTCCAGATCAAACAAAGTGTTCCGCTGCGCGTGCATTGCTAGCATCAGTGGGTGCGCAGCTTTCCTCCGAAGGTAAGGCTCTCACTTGGGGTGGCATAGGAGTGGTCGCTGCATCTGGCGTGGCCGGAATTTTCGCCCCGGAAGCTGCGCCGGTAGAAATTGATGCAGCTGCGGCTGGCGCTAGCATGGTTGAATTTGGCGGAACGGTATCTACTGTGGGTAGTGCACTGACAGGATATGCTGCCGCTGGATTTAAGGGGGCAGCAGAGGAGGCTGCTGTTAGTTTTGTCATAGGGAAAATTAATAAACTAGCCACTGGTCTGGGGGCTACGAAAGGCGTGAGTGAATCTACACTGGGTGGAGTTTCTGGCTTGCTTGATCAAGCATCGGACGGAATACTCGAGTTGGAGGCCGCATGCGATGAGAATTAGCCCGCTCGAGGAAAGGGTTCTGTTTTCTGCAATAGCGGTAGTTGCGCTATTCAGCCTTGTAAAAGGTTTGAGAACTGGGTGTGCTAGTACTTTCATTCCTGGCGAATTCAAGAGGACTGAAAATCCATTTGCTTATTGGACTGCAATTGCTATGTCCATCTTAGCATTGGTTTCATCTCTTTACGTTCTTGTTACTTCATTTTGAATGCAGCCTCATGCTTTGAGATATTCAGACGTATAGATCTTTTCTTGCTAACCCCAACGTTTCTCGCATCGTATATCATGGGGTGGTCGGTGACTCTCTTTATGCCGCGCTTGAATGTCATTCAAAGTGATGATGGTTATTCTAATTGAAATAATGGGGCGTGTTGGCCTTCGCTACGTTGAAGGGGGTGTGTTCTGAGCTTGGATTCAGAGTTTCTTGCAGGTCCGGCTGGATTGATAATATATTCTGGTCCTATAAAATTAGTCTCATCGTCGCAATAGGATGAGACTATTTCTTTAGAAGACCGTGCGGCCTTCAAGTTCCGTGGTATGAGATCCAAGTTGTATGAATAGGCAAGGAAGGTTGTCAGGAATAATTGTTCGCTTCTTGTATTCGGCTTGTAGCCTTTACTAGCGGCAGGGTCTAGCTATAGGCTGAAAGCTGGATCATGGTGAGATTTCTCGATTAGCGGTATCGCCCACTCGCTCACCTACAGCTACACCCGAGGCGTGGTGTCGGGGGTGTCGCTGACTACGGGTACGATGCTCAGGGCAACACCACAACGGAAAACAACACCGCGACCTACGGCTACGACCCGTTCAACCGGCTGAGCAGCGCGGGTGGCGCCACGGACTACGTGAATCCGGAAGGACAGCGGCTGCGGAAGACCACGGGCAGCGGTACGACGTACTTCGCGCCGGATGCCGGCGGATCGCTGCTGGCGGAGGACGCCAACGGGGCGTGGGTGGACTACGTGTGGCTGAACGGCCGGCTGATCGGGCGGATCGCGGGGACGACGGTGGACGCGATCCACGACGACCAGACGGGGCGTCCGCAGGTGGTGACGAACGCGAGCGGGTCGGTGGTATGGAAGGCGACGAACTACCCGTTCGAGCGGGAGGTGGCGCTGGACAGCATCGGCGGGCTCCACCTGGGTTTCCCGGGGCAGTACTACGATGCGGAGCGCGGATTGTGGAACAACGGGTTCCGGGATTACAACGCGAGCTTGGGTCGGTATATCGAGAGTGATCCGTTAGGATTGAAAGGCGGAATAAACAGTTATACCTATGCGGGAGGTAATCCGTTGAGTGCTATAGATCCGCTTGGCTTAATGGCAAATATAATTTGTTCTGGAACAACGTAACGATAGAGGTTGATCTGTCGTTTCACGGGCAAGAGGCTTCGGAAGAGAATATAAGTAGAATTATAAATGCGGTGGAGGCCGGCTGGAGTGGCGACTTCGGAAAATGGCATGTAACTACGACTGTTAACGCTGTCCAATTTGCTCCAAGTGCGTACAATTCAATTAACGTAGTGCGAGGGCCAGTTAGATCAAATGCCGAAAACTGGAGCGTTCCAGGCGTGTGGGGAGATAATACCTACGTTCATGAAGCTGGCCACGTGATTCTGGGTCGTACCTATGGAGATGGGTTTGGCCATGACAGTCTTCCTAGATCGATTATGACAGCGACTGATCCATTGGATGGAAGGTCGGTGCTGCCGCAGCATATTCAAGCCGCCATAGATAATGGGGCAAACCACGTTTCTGGGTGTGGGTGTGGAGGCTGACGTGAATATCAAAAAAATCCTATTTATCGTTATTTTATTGGCGTGCCACTGTTGTTTTGCCAAAGGATTACGGCCAATTTCATCAAATTATGGAATTTGCCTTAAAGGGATGGAAGGATTGAGGATCACCGTCAATGGCCCCGTGGATGTTGAATTTGCCACTTTATTCCATGGGGAACGTATCATTGGTAGGTTTGAGATCACTACTCTCGGACCGACATATAAGCTCTCTAGCGATGAGCTCAGGCGATGGGCGAATGGAGACCTGGTTGTTGTTGCGACTGGCAATGACTACGTTGGTGTGAGAAAAATTCAATCCTCCGGGGGGTACGATAGTGCCTACGTGTACTTTAGGAAAAACCCGCGCTGGGTCGGTACGCCACACAAAATTGATTTAATGAAGGCCTTGTCGTCATGCGACTTGAGGGCGGCTTTCAATTATGATTCACCTCCAAAGTTCGACGGTAAACCTACTCGGTAAACTAACGGCTAACAGTAACGGCTAACAGGATCAGGTTCAGTTATTTCCAAAATCGTTGCTTCGTCCCTCGATCTTATTCAATGGTTAGCGATGAGCCAGGATTTCGGTTATAACGACTAATCCCGGCTGTCGTTGATGTGCTTAATCAACCAAGACAGCATCGGCGGGCTCAACCTGGGCTTCCCGGGGCAGTACTACGATGCGGAGCGCGGGCTGTGGAACAACGGGTTCCGGGATTACAACGCGAGCCTGGGGCGGTATATCGAGTATGATCCGACCGGACTCAGCGGGAGTATTAATGGCTATGCCTATGTGGGTGGAAATCCATTGAGCCTCACGGATTCACTAGGTCTTTGCCCGTCACAGAGATGTCTCAATGCCTTGAAAACAGCTGGCCAAAGCACCCAGGCACTTCAAAATGTATCCGAAAATTGGAATACAATTGTTTCCGCTGCGGCAGACAATGGTATTGACCCTGCGTTGCTGGCGGCAGTTGGGGTTCGTGAAACCGGTTTCAATAATATAGCTCAGGTTGGCGGCGGCCAAGGCGCGGGTGTATTTCAGATAGATTTGGGGGCCAATCATTTCGTAAGCTCCTCACAAGCCTACAATATCAACTACTCTGCAAACTTTGCAGCAGGCATGTTGGCGCATAATATGCAAACAATTGCAGCTCTTGATCCAAATTTCACGCATGACGAACTCATGCATGCAACGGCTGCATCTTATAACCTTGGGCCGTTCAAAGGCGGGATTAGTGGAAACCCAAACACCATTGATATTGGGTCGGCACATAACAACTACGGTCAAAATGTCATCGATCTTATGAATTGTTTTGATTACTAGAAGCTGGGCAAAGGTATGCGATTCCAACTGGGCTTGCTATAACCTAACACTTGGTGGGTGCAACGTGCGAATTACGATTCCTCTCTCAATATGCGTGCTATTGGCTTGTTTTAGTGGTCGGTGCTACAGCTTTGATAACACATTGCCCAGACCGTTCAAAGTTGCGCTTTCAAATGTGAAGGCGTTGACGGATGTTCCGGTTCTGCTGCCAAGCATTCTCCCTTCAGAGTTCAGTAGTGCAATCCATTACGCTAATGGAACGGGTGACAAAAGTAGTTATGAAATTGATCTTTATTTTGAGGAAGGGATCGGGGATGCTGGCTTTGCTGGCTATTTTTCTGGAGAGTTAACCGACAAAGCTCTGGTAGTGGGGCATAGAGTTGCACTTGATCATAAAATAACGGGTTATTTTATAGCTAGCAGATGCGGTGGGTCTTGTTCTCCAAGTCAGATTGAGTGGAATGTACATGGTGCCCGATACACAGCCCAGCTGCGCTTAAATGTTAAGGATGTCAATCTTCAGCGGGAGACCATGATCAGGATTGCCAATTCTGCGATAGATGCTGGACCGAGATAGGTAAGAATTACAGTAACGATATCAGGGTATTTCCTGCGGGAAGGGTGTGGTGTGGAAAGGTGCCAGGAACATTTCTCCCGTCATTACGCCAGGCGTGGAAAGCCTGAGCTTCAGCTACGACACGGCCAACCGGATCGCGGGCATCGGGAACGGGATCAATGGTGCGTTGAGCCAGGACTTCGACTACGACGACCAGTCGCGGCTAGTGTCGATGTACTCGGCGACGCTGGCCGCCAGCTACAGCTACGATGCCAACGGCAACCGGATCGCCAGCGTGCAGGGCGGGGCCAGCAACAGCACAGGCTACAGCGCCACCAGCAACCAACTGGTGAACACCACGGGAACCAACCCGCAAACCTACGGCTACGACGCGCTGGGCAACCTCACCACGCTAAACGGCAGCACAGCCTACCAGTATGACGTCTTCAACCGGATGAGTGCGGCGGGCGGCATGTGCTACTACGTGAACCCGGAAGGGCAGCGGCTGCGCAAGGCGGGGGGCCTGGGCACGACGTACTTCGCGCTGGATGCCGGCGGATCGCTGCTAGCGGAGGACGACAACGGGGCGTGGGTGGACTACGTGTGGCTGAACGGCCGGCTGATCGGGCGGATCGCGGGGACGACGGTGGACGCGATCCACGACGACCAGACGGGGCGTCCGCAGGTGGTGACGAACGCGAGCGGGTCGGTGGTGTGGAAGGCGACGAACTACCCGTTCGAGCGGGTAGTGGCGCTGGACAGCATCGGCGGGCTCAACCTGGGCTTCCCGGGGCAGTATTACGATGCGGAGCGCGGATTGTGGAACAACGGGTTCCGGGATTACAACGCGAGCCTGGGGCGGTATATCGAGTATGACCCGATCGGACTCAGCGGGGGTATTAATGGCTATGCCTATGTGGGCAGTGATCCACTCACGTTGACCGATCAGTTTGGTCTATGCGATCAGCAGAAATGTACTGCCGCTCGTGCATTGGTAGCGTCGCTAGGCAAGCAACTTTCGGCTGCGGGGAAAGCCACACATGGACTGGAATAGGGCTTGTTGCTGCATCAGGGATAAGCGCTATTTCTGCTCCAGAAGGCGCGCCTGTTCTCTCATGGGGTTGGGGTTGGCGCCTCTAGCTAGTGGAGAGGCGTTTTTTATTGGTGCAGGCGGTGAAGACGGAGCGGCATGGTCTGGATGCCGATATGAGCACTTATACGGTGCAGCCCTACTTCCAGAAATTCACGAAGCCCGTGATGATGATCGCGTTGGTGAAGTCGATCAGGAACGCACCGACCACCGGTGCCACCAGGAAGGCGCGCGGGGCGCGGCCGAAGCGTTCGGTCAGCGAGCTCATGCCGGCCACGGCGTTGGCCGTCGTGCCCAGCATGAAGCCGGTGAAGCCGCTGGCCATGACCGCGGCGTCGTAGTCGCGGCCCATCAGCCGCAGCAGCGGCCAGCAGCAGAACGCCAGCACCAGGACCGACTGCGCCGCCAGGTTCACCAGCAGGGGCAGGGCCAGCCCGGCCAGGTCCCACAGGTGCAGGTTCATCAGCGCCACGACGAGGAACAGCGAGAGGCTGGTGTTGCCGATCAGCTCCATGCCGCGCACCGACAGGCCGAACCAGCCGAAGCGGTCGTCGAGGTTGTGGACCGCCGCGCCCACCAGCATCGCGCCGATGTAGCCGGGCAGCGTCACGCCGAGCTTGCCGAAGCCCGCGCTGATCCAGGCGCCGATGCCCATCGCAAGCAGGATGAAGACCAGGCTTCTCAGCCCTGCGTATGCCGGGTCGGAAACGCGGTCCGTCGCTGCGACGGGCGCCGGTGCTGGCGCCTGCGCTTCGTCGTCCGGCTGCGCGCAGGCCGGATGCAGGCCGAGGCGCTCGATCAGCAGCGCCCCCAGCGTCGAGCCGAGGATCGAGCCGCAGACGATGCCGGCCATGGCGTTGGCCAGCGCCACGCTCTGCGCCCCGTGCACGCCGGCTTCGACGAACAGCGGCGCGAAGGCGAGCCCGGTGGCGGGTCCGCCCGCCAGGGTGACCGAGCCGGTGACCACGCCGAACAGCGGCGGCAGGCCGAAGGCCCTGGCCATGCCGATGCCCAGCAGGTTCTGCACCACTGCCAGGCCGCTGGCCAGGCCGAGGAACAGCAGGATCTGGCGGCCGCCGACCCTGAGCAGGGACGCGCTGGCGTTGAAGCCGATGCCGGTGAAGAACGCGACCATCAGCGGTTGCTCGAGCGTGGTGTCGAAACGCACCGGGGTGACGCCCCAGTGCCGGCACGCGAGCATGAAAAGCGCCACCAGCAGGCCGCCGATCACCGGCGCCGGAATGCTGAAGCGCATCAGCACCGGCACGCGGCGGCGGATCGCGTAGCCGACCAGCAGGAACAGGCCGCCGCAGGCCAGGGTCTGGATCGAGTCGAGTGTCAGCACGCGCAGGTACCCCGGTCGACAGCGGCGACGATGCGGGCGGCTGGCGGCGCGCGCCGGCGTGGCCCGGAAACGGACGGCGTCGCGCCCGCGCTCATCCGCCCCAGAACCCGGCGGCGGGTGGCTGCAGCCTCCCGTCGCGCAGGGTCACGCCACCGGGAAGGTCGTCCTTCAGCCAGAGCGGGCCGTCGAGGTCGACGAACGCGGCCTCGCGCGCGATCTCCAGCGCCGGGGCGATGCCCAGCGAGGAACATACCATGCAGCCGACCATGACCCGGAAGCCTCCGTCGCGCGCGGCGCGCAGCAGGCGCCAGGCCTCGGTCAGCCCGCCGGTCTTGTCGAGCTTGATGTTGACCGCCTGGTAGCGGTCGCGCAGCCGGGGCAGGTCGGACGCCACGTGGCAGGACTCGTCGGCGCAGACCGGGATCCGGCCGGACCAGTCCGCCAGGTCCTCGTCGCGATCCGCGGGCAGCGGCTGTTCCAGCAGGTCGACGGCGGCGCGCTCCAGCGCCGGCTGCATGTCGCGCAGCGCGCGGATGTCCCAGCTCTCGTTCGGGTCGACGATGAGGCGGGCGGCCGGGGCCGCGCGGCGCACCGCGTCCAGCCGCGCGACGTTGGCGGTGGTGTCGGCGTCGAGCTTGAGCTTGAGCAGCCCGGCGCCGGCGTCGCCGGCGAGGCGCGCCGCCGCCTGCGCCATGTGCTCCGGCGTGTCGATGCCGAGCGTGACCGCGGTGACCACGGGCGCCGGGGCCGGCCGCGCCAGCCGCGCGTGGACGGGGACCGAGGCCAGTCGCGATTCGAGGTCCCACAGTGCCGTGTCCACCGCGTTGCGGGCGGCGCCCGGCGGCAGGCGCGCCTGCAGCTCGTCGCGCCCCATGCCGGCGGCGAGCGCGGGGCGCAGCGCCTCGATCTGCGCCAGCACCGACGCAACGGATTCGCCGTAGCGCGCGTAGGGCACGGATTCGCCGCGCCCGCCCTGGCCGCCCTGCCGCAGCTCCACGACCACCACCTCGGCGGCGTGCCTGGTGCCGCGCGAGATGCGGAAGGGCGCCGCCAGCGGGAAGCTGCAATGCCGGACGCTCAGCTCGCGAAGCATGCGACGAGGTTGTCCACGATGGCTTCGACGCCCATGCTGACCGGGTCCTGGCAGGGCAGGCCGAAGCGGTCGCCGATTTGCCGGCAGGCCGCCGCGGCTTCGTCGGCCGGCATGTTCGACGTGTTGAGCGCGATGCCGACGGCCCTGACCGCGGGATTGGTGAGGCGCGCGGCGGCGAGGTTGGCCTCGAGGCAGTCGCCGAGGTCCGGGATCGGGTAATCCGGGAGCCCGCGCATGTGCCGCCGCGTCGGCTCGTGGCAGAGCACCAGGGCGTCGGGCCTGGAGCCATGCAGCAGGCCGAGCGACACGCCGGCGTAGGAGGGATGGAACAGCGAACCTTGGCCCTCGATGAGGTCCCAGCCATCGTCCGGGCGCGCCGGCGAGATCGCCTCGGCGGCGCCGGAAATGAAGTCCGCCACCACTGCGTCGACCGGGATGCCCGCGCCGGCGATCAGGATGCCGGTCTGCCCGGTCGCGCGGAAATCCGCCGCGCAGCCGCGCTGGCGCAGCGCGCGCTCGATCGCCAGCGCGGTGTACATCTTGCCGATCGAGCAGTCCGTGCCCACCGTCAGCAGCCGTCGCCCCGCGCGGGGCCTGCCGGTGCCGACCGGGATGTTCGGCCGCGGCTCGCGCGCGTCGAACAGGGCACGGCCGTTGCGGCGCGCGGCGGCCACGATGTCGGGGTTGTCGCGCAGCTTGTGGTGCAGGCCGGCCGCCACGTTCATGCCGGCGTCGAGCGCGGCGACCGCGTCGGCGACGATCTCCGGCCCCATCACGCCGCCGGCGTTGGCCGCGCCGATCACCATGGTGTCGGCGCCCGCGGCCCGGGCCTGGGCCAGGCCCAGGTCGGGCAGGCCCAGCGTCACCGTGCAATCGGGCCGGCGATGCTGGCCCAGGCACCACTGCGGCCGCCAGTAGGCCAGCCCCCGGGCGGTCTTGATCGCCAGGTCGTCGGTCGCGCTGCCCAGGTACAGCAGGTACGGCGGTCCCCACCGGACGGCGGCTTCTTCGCCTTGGTTCGACATGCGGGCGGTTGCTCCATGTTGGCGGATCGCCGCGGAGCCGGAGTGCGTGGCAGTCGCACGGCGGCCGCAGCCGGAAAGGTCCCTGCACGCCCGGGTTGCCCGGCCGCGTCTTGCGGCCGGCCCATCGCGTTGCGCCGAGCATAGTCATCGACGGCGGCATGTCGCCAATGAAAAGACGGGTACGTGGCATAACCGGCGGTTGTGGATGCCGCCGGCGCCGTGCGCGGCCGGCGGGTTTGCCTGCGAAAACGTTCTGTGCTGCACTCGATGCGATCGTCGCCGCACGGGACCGGAAGGGGATATGCGCCTGCGCTACATCGAGCTGTTCCACGCCGTCCTCAGCACGGGCAGCCTGACCGGGGCGGCGAACCTGCTGAACATCTCGCAGCCGGCCGCGAGCAAGGCCCTGCAGCAGGCTGAGAACCACCTGGGCTTTCCCCTGTTCAGCCGCGTCCGCGGGCGGCTGCAGCCGACGCAGCAGGCGCTGCTGATGCGCCACCATATCGACCGCATCATGCGCGAGCTGTACGACCTGCAGCGCCTGTCGGTGAACATCATCCGGCCGGAAAGCCGTCCGCTGCGGGTGACCTGCACGCCCACGCTGGCGCAGGCCCTGGTGCCCGACGCGATCGCCCGGCTGGGGCAGGCATATCCCGGGACGATCGTCGAGCTGTTCACCCAGCACTCGGCGGTGATGTGCGAGTCGCTGATGCTGCGCGAGGCCGACATCGGCCTCACCCTGCAGGACATCGGCCATCACGGCCTGAAGCAGGAGCCGCTGTGCCGCGGGAACATCATGGTGATCGCGCCGCCGGGCTGGTGGCCGGCGCGCGAGCTGGAGCGGCCGTTGCCGATCAGCGCGCTGGCCGATCAGCCGATGATCGGCATCACCGTGCAGGACGCGCTGGGCAACATGTTGCAGAGCCACCTGGCCAAGATCGAGCCCGCGCCGCGGATCAACGTCTGGGTGCAGACCTACCAGCTGGCGTGTTCGCTGGTCGCGCGCGGCGGCGGGCTGGCGCTGGTGGATCCCTTCACCGCGCGGTGCAGCCGCGAGCCGGTGCAGACGCGTCCGCTGAAGCTGCAGCTGGACGTCGCGCTGTACGCCGTCTACCGGCCGGACAGCCCGCTGAACTGCGTGCAGGCGCGCTTCCTCGACCACGTGCGGGAACTCGCGCAGGGCATGTTGCCGGGCGCCTGAGCGCGGTGCCCGCGGCATGCGGAGGCCACAACCTCCAGTTATGCGACGTGCCGGTCTTTTCATTGGAAGTCGCTTCGCGCCCGTGACTATGCTCGACGCGCATCGCGGGCGGTCGTTGCGCCACCCGCATGTGCCGTCGGGGACATGGTGGAAATCCGGGAACACGCCCGCCAGGGGCGCGTGCGCCGTGTCCCTGCCCACGCGGACCGCATGCTGCCGCTGAAGTCACATTGGGGAGTTCCAATGAACGAGCGTCTCGGCCGAATCATTCCCGCCCTGCTGGCCGCGTCGGCATTGTCCGCGCTGTCCGGGCCGTTGCCGGCGCAGGATGCGCCGCCGGGCGCCGCGGGGCAAGGCGGAAAGGACGTAAAGACGTCCAAACCATCCCAGGGTCCGAAACAGTCGAAGATCGCCGACCTGTCCACGGTGATCGTGACCGGCACGCGCGCCGGCAACCGCACGGTGAGCAGCTCGCTGACGCCGATCGACGTGATCCCGGCGTCGGTGCTGAAGCAGACCGGCACGATCGACCTGAGCCAGGCGCTGGCCCGCACCGTGCCGTCGATGAACTTCCCGTTCGCGTCCGCCTCGGACACCTTCGCCTTCCAGCGGCCGTTCGAGCTGCGCGGCCTGTCGCCGGACCAGGTGCTGGTGCTGGTGGACGGCAAGCGCTGGCATTCCGGTGCGCTGCTGCTCAGCCTCGGCCAGATCGGCCAGGGTTCGCAGGGCGTGGACCTCAACACCATCCCCATGTCGGCGATCGACCACGTCGAGGTGCTGCGCGACGGCGCGTCCGCCCAGTACGGCTCGGACGCGCTGGCCGGCGTGGTCAACATCATCCTCAAGAAGGGCGCCCGGGGCGGTGGCGTGCAGCTCGACGCCGGCGAGTATTCGGCGGGCGACGGCCGGCAGGCGCAGGGCTCGGCCGATCTCGGTTTCCCGCTGGGCGGCGACCGGGGCTGGATGCGGCTGGCGGCGGAAATCAGCAACCAGGACCCGACCAACCGCGCGGGCGTGGACCGCCGGCCCGGCTTCACCCAGCTGGGGCAGAAGTTCCAGTTCGGCGCGGTGTCGTTCAAGAACCAGAACCTGCTGCTCAATGCGCAGTACGACGTGGCGCCGGGCGTGGAGTTCTACGCGTTCGGGCACTACGGCCGCCGCGTGGGCGAGCCGCGCGGCTTCTTCCGCTACGGCACCAACACGCCGTCGCCCAACAACCCGCTGATCGGCCTGGTCTATCCGGACGGCTTCCTGCCCAAGGAGCACGGCGACTCGATCGACCGCTCGCTGGTGGCGGGACTGCGCGGCACCGCGGGCGCCTGGCACTGGGACGTGAGCGGCAACTACGGCGGCAACAAGGTCTTCTACAGCACGCTCAACACCGTCAACTACGCGCTGCTGCACGATTTCGGCGACGCCCAGGCCGGCTTCTTCGACGGCGAGCTGGCATCGACGCAGCAGACCTTCGACGTCGACCTGTCGCGCGACATCCAGCCCGGCTGGCTCGCCAACCCGCTGACGTTCTCGGTGGGCGGGCAGTGGATGCGCCAGGCCTACGACGTGCGGGCGGGCGAGCTGGGTTCGTACTACGTGGGCGACTCGGGCGTGAGGGGCGGCGCGCAGGGCTTCGCAGGCTGGGGGCCGCAGGACGCCATCTCCGTGGCACGGCACAGCACTGCCGGATACATGCAGCTGGAAGGCAACCTCACGGACAGGCTGAGCGCGTCCGCGGCGGTGCGCCACGAGCACTACTCGGACTTCGGCGGCACCACCTCGGCGGCGCTGTCGGGCCGCTTTGACTTCACCGACGCGTTCGCGCTGCGCGCCAGCGCCTCGACCGGGTTCCGCGCGCCGGGGCTGGGCCAGCAGCACTACTCGGAGACGACCTCGTCGTACTTCGGCCCCGGCAACTCGCTCGGCCTGCCGGCCGGCATCTACCTGCGCGGCCTGGTGCCGGTGGACAACGCGATCGCCCGGCTGCTCGGCAGCGAAGCGCTGAAGCCGGAGCGCTCGCGCAACTACACCTTCGGCATGGTGTGGAACCCCACCCGCGCGTTCAGCCTCACGGTCGACGCCTACCAGATCACCGTGCGCAACCGCATCGCGCTGTCCAGCACGCTTTCGCTCTCGACGCCGGCGGTCAAGGGCTACCTCGCGGCCAACGGCGTGACCAACCTGCAGTACAGCGGCATCTCCTACTTCACCAACGCCGGCAACGTGCGCAGCCAGGGCGTCGACTGGGTGTCCAGCTACTACAGCGACTTCGGCGACAAGGGCACGCTGACGACCACGCTGTCGGCCACCTACAACAGGAACAAGGTCACCGGCGTGCGTCCGAACCCGGCGGTGCTGGATTCGCTGGGCGCCAGCTTCCAGCGCCTCAACCGCAGCGCCATCAAGGGCCTGCTCGCCGACACCGCGCCGTGCAGCAAGGTGATCCTGACCGAGACCTACCACCGCGGCCGCTGGGCCTTCACCGGCACGCTGACGCGCTACGGCCGGATCACCGAGTACGGCTCGACCAGCTACCTGGACGACGTGGTGTATCCGCACAAGTGGCTCCTCGACCTGGCGGCCAGCTACAGCGTGGACCGGTGGTCGTTCACGCTGGGCGCGGACAACGTGTTCAACACCTACCCGAAGCGGGTGCCGGAGGACCAGGACAACGACGGCGTGTTCCCGTACTCGTCCAGCTCGCCGTTCGGCTTCGAGGGCGCCTACGTGTACGGCAAGGTCGGCTACCACTGGTAGAGGCGGTGCCGCCTCCTCCGATGGGCCGTGGCCGGCGTCCTGCATCCGCCGCCCGCGGCAGGCGGCGCGGGCCGGCGGGTCATTCCGCGCGGTGGCAGACGAACTCCACCAGCCGTCCGTCCGGGTCGCGCAGGTAGGCGGCGTAGTAGTGCGGATGGATGTGCGGCGCCAAGGCCGGCGCGCGGTCGAGCCTGTGTCCCGCCTGGCGCGCCGTCTCGTAGACGCGGTCGACCAGGGACCGGCTGGCGGCGCCGAAGGCGAAATGGACGTGCGTCGACGGCTCGCCCGCCACGAGGAAGAAGTCCAGGTCGCGGCCGTTGCCGTAGCCCTTGGCCGCGTCGTCGACCTTGCGCTCGTAGCCCAGCGGGGCCAGCACGTCGTCGTAGAAGCGCACGCTGGCGCCGAGGTCGCGGGTCTTGAGTTCGAGATGGTCGATCATGGCGGTTCCGGTCGGTATCGGGACGATGGGGGAGTGCCGCAGGCCGTGCCGGCGGGTGCGAGCATCATCCGGGTCCGCGGCGCGGCCTGGCCGCGTCGTGCGCCGGTTTGCGGTTGCCTCGCCGCGTTTTCCGCGGCTATCGTGAAGCATGGCCGAAGAACCCATGCTCGACGATTTCGACCGCGAGATCCTGCGGCGCGTGCAGCGCGACGCCCGCGCCACCGGCGAGGACATCGGCGCCGACATCGGGCTGTCGGCCGCGGCCGTGCAGCGGCGGCTGAAGCGCCTGCGCCAGGCGGGGGTGATCACCGCGGAAGTCGCCCTGGTCGCCCCGGCCGCGGTGGGGCAGGCGATGGGCTTCGTGGTGTCGGTGGAGATGGAGCGCGAGCGGGCCGACGTGCTGGACGCCTTCCGCCGCGCGGCGCGCGCCGACCCCAACGTGCAGCAGTGCTACTACGTGACCGGCGCGGCGGATTTCGTGCTGGTGGTGACCGCGCGCGACATGGCCGACTTCGAGGCGTTCTCGCGCCGCCTGCTGTTCGACAACGCGAACATCCGCCGCTTCACCACCAGCGTGGTGATGGCGCGCGACAAGGTGGGGCTGGCGGTGCCGGTCTAGCCGCCCTGGCGGAGCGGCCGCGGGCCACCGCTGCCGGAGGCAGCGCGCCGGGCTTCAGCCGGCGCGGGCCCAGGCGCGCACGGCCTCCGCGAACGCCAGGCAATCGGCGTAGCGGTTGTACAACGGCACGGGCGAGATGCGGATCACGTCCGGCTCGCGCCAGTCGCCGATCACGCCGTGCGCCATCAGGTGCTCGAACAGCGCGCGCCCGCGTTCGCGCCCGCCGCGCACGCGGATGGAGAGCTGGGCGCCGCGGCGCGCCGGGTCGGCGGGCGTCACCACGTCCAGCACGTCGGCGAGCTGCGTGTCCACCAGCCACTCCAGGTAGCCGGTGAGCCGCAGCGACTTCTCGCGCAGTCGCGCCATGCCGGCGCGGTGGAACACCTCCAGCGACACCCGCAGCGGCGCCAGCGCCAGGATCGGCGGGTTGGACAGCTGCCAGCCGTCGGCGCCGGGCGTGGGCACGAACTCCGGGCCCATCTGGAAGCGGGTGGCCTTGTCGTGGCCCCACCAGCCGGCGAAGCGCGGCAGCGCGGTGTTCGCGTGGCGCTCGTGCACGAAGGCGCCGCCCACCGCGCCGGGGCCGCTGTTGAGGTACTTGTAGCTGCACCAGATGGCGAAGTCGGCGCCGCTGTCGTGCAGCCGCAGCGGCAGGTTGCCCACGGCGTGGGCGAGGTCGAAGCCCACCATGCAGCCGTGCCGGTGGCCCAGTTCGGTGATGGCCTGCAGGTCGAAGGCCTGGCCGGTGCGGTACTGCACGCCGGGCAGCATCAGCAGCGCCACGCGGTGGCCGTGCTCGGCCAGCGCACGCTCGATCGCGGCCATCGACAGCGTGCCGTTCGGCTCGTCGGCCTCCAGCTCGATCAGCGCCTCGGCCGGGTCGAAGCCGTGGAAGCGCACCTGCGATTCCAGCGCGTAGCGGTCGGTGGGGAAGGCGCCGGCTTCCATCAGGATGGCCGGGCGCGCAGCGGTGGGACGGTAGAAGCTCACCATCATCAGGTGCAGGTTCACGCCCAGCGTGTTCATCGCCACCACCTCGGACGGCCGCGCGCCCACCACCTCGGCCAGGTGGTCGCGCACGAACTCGTGGTAGTCCATCCACGGCAGGCGACCCTTGAAGTGGCCCTCCACGCCCAGCTCGCCCCAGTAGTCCAGCTCGGCTTCCACCGCGGCGCGCACCGCGCGCGGCTGCAGGCCCAGCGAGTTGCCGCAGAAATAGGCGCTGTCGCGGCCCTCGTGCGGCGGGATCAGGAACTCGTCGCGGAACGCGCGCAGCGGATCGGCCGCGTCGGCGGCCTGCGCCCAGGCGGTGGTGGCTTCGTAGGCAGGGGACATGGAACGTCTCTGGCGGTGCGGAAAGGCGGAGGGCGGCGTCCACCCGTCCCGCCCCCGCGCGGCGGGGGCGGGCGGAACGATCAACCGTGCAGCTGGGCGGCGAGCGCGTGGCAGCCCTTGTCGAAGGCGGCCATCCAGGCGGCGCCGGCCTGGGTCTGCGCGGGGCGCACGCAGCGCAACTGCACCGCGCGGTTGCCCTGGTACCAGTAATACTCGACGTAGGCGAACTGCGCGCCGTTCTCCTGCGCGGTGTAGGCATTGCCGTTGGCGTCGTCCGCGGGCAGCGGCGCGGCGTGGTAGCCGGTGAGGCCGCGCGCCTTGGCGTCGGCGGCGTTGCGGTAGCTGTTGAACGCGGACAGGTCGCCCACCTGCTTCACGGTGACGGTGACGCGCGCCAGGCTGGTGGCCGCAGTGGGCGAGGGGTCGGGCACCTGGAACACGTGCACCTCGGGGTCGCCCTGGGTCTGCATGATGTCCAGCCAGTTGGCCGGCGTGGTGAAGTGGACGCTGCCGCCGGCCATGCTGACGTCGGCGGCGCGGGCGCCGGCGGCGGCGAGCAGCAGGGCTGCGGTCAGGGCGAAGGTGTGGCGCAGGTTCATGCCGTCTCCCGGGGACGTGCGTCGTGGACGAAGCGGCGGGCCGGCAGGCCCAGCCACTCCAGTGCGGTACCGTGGAACAGCCGCGCGCGGGTGGCGTCGTCGGGCGTTAGGGCCTCGATGCCGCTGCCGGGCTGTTGTTCCCCCAGGGGGAAAGGATAATCGGTGCCGAGCATCACGCGCTCGACGCCCGTCACATCCAGCAGGTAGCGCAGCGCGTGGTCGTCGTGGACGCAGGTGTCGAAGTACAGCCGCTTGAAGTATTCGCGCGGGTTGCGCGGATTGTCGGTGGCGACCAGGTCGGGGCGCATGCGGAAGCCATGCTCGATGCGGCCGATGGTGTACGGGAAGCTGCCGCCGCCGTGGGCCAGCATCACGCGCAGCTTCGGCAGCCGTTCCAGCACGCCGCCGAAGATCAGGCAGCAAGCCGCGCGCGACTGCTCGGCCGGCATGCCGACCAGCCACGGCATCCAGTACCTGGGCATGGTGTCGGCGCCCATCATGTCCCACGGGTGCACCATCACCGCGGCGCCGAGGTCGGCGGCGGCCTCGAAGAACGGGAACAGCTCCGGCGCGTCGAGGTTCCAGTCGTTGCAGTGCGAACCGATCTGCACGCCGGCCAGGCCCAGCTCGTCGATGCAGCGTTCCAGCTCGCGCACGGCCAGCGCGGGCGACTGCAGCGGCACCGTGCCGAGGCCCGCGTAGTGGCGCGGGAAGTCGCGGCACATGCCGGCCATGTGGTCGTTGAGGTGGCGGTGCAGCTCCAGCGCCTGGTGGCCGGGCGCCCAGTACGAGAACAGCACCGGCACGGTGGAGATCACCTGCACGTCCACACCGAAGCGGGCATAGTCGTCGATGCGCGTCTGCGGGTCGAAGGCCGAATCCCACACCTCGCGGAAGAACTTGCCGTCCTTGTAGATGCGGTGGCGGCCGTCGGTGTGGGTCATCACCGGGAAGCGGTCATTGCCGTACTTGGCCGCGAGGTTGGGCCAGTCGCGGGGCAGGATGTGCGCGTGGGTGTCGATCTTGAGCATGCGGCGAGTTTAGGCCCTCGCAAGGCCGAGGTCGTGCCGCATGTGCACATGCAAGGGGTGGGCTCAGGCCGCGTTGCCGGCGCGGCCGTCGGCCGCCACCTGCGGACTGCGCGAGGTGACGTGGGCCAGGGTGTCCACATTGTCCGTCAGCCGGTCGCAGACGCGTGCCAGCAGTTCCGCGCGGGCCGGGTCGCCGGACTGCGCGAGGCGGGCGGCCAGCTCGCGCTGCAATGCGCGCAGGTCGGGCAACGAAACCGGTGCACGGCGTTCGCGCAACGCCGTGGCGACCGCGCGCAGCGCTTCGGCGGCCCGGGCCATGAAGCCGAAGGCAGCGTCGGCCTCGGGCGGCGGGTCGTGGTCGTCCAGCAGCGCCTCGAAGGACATCGCCGTGCGCGCCAGCCGGTTGCCGTTGGCGAACAGCGCGTTGGCCAGGTCCAGCAGCGCGGCCGGGGTGGCGGGCTCGGCGCGCATGCGCTCCAGCGAGGCCTGCGCGTTGCTGCGCGCGGTGCGCGCCGCGGTGCGCGCCTCGCGGTGGGCGTCGCGCTGGTCCGGCCGCGCCAGGGCGGCGAGGTAGTCGGCGTAGGCGGTGAGCATGTCGGCCAGCGCGGCGCGCGCCCGGCCACGTTCCCAGGTGGGCCACGCCACGTAGGCGAGCAGCGCCATGCCGCAGCCCAGCGCGGTGTTGATCACGCGGTCGGTCACCGCGGCGCCGGGCGCCACGCCCTCGTAGGACAGCAGGATCACCACGGTGCCGGTGAGCGCCGCCACGGCGATGCCGTAGTGCGCGGTGGCGAGGTAGCGGAACGCCATGCACAGCAGCGCCATCAGCGCCAGGTGCGCCCACGGCTGGTCCGGCGTGACGAACAGCAGTGCGGTGGTCAGCACCAGGCCGAGCACGGTGCCGACCACGCGCAGCAGGCCGAAGTTGAAGGTGGCGGCGAAGTCCGGCCGCAGCACGATGGCGGCGGTCATCGGCAGCCAGTAGCCGTGCGGCAGCTGCCACAGCCGCGAGACCAGCAGCGCCAGGCTGAGGCAGACGGCGCAGCGCACCGCGTGGCGGAATGCCACCGAGCGCATGGTGAGGCTGGCGCGCAGCGTGGCCAGCACGGCGCTGCCGCGCAATGCGCGCGGCAGGCGGGTCTCCGCCGCGGCGGCGCGCTCCTCGCCACGGCTGCCGGCCCAGTCGGCGTTGCGCACGGCGGCGGCGAGCTGGCCCGACAGCGCGTGCAGGTGCGCCTGCAGCCCGGCTGGCCCGGCGCCCGGCGGCAGCGCCTGCAGCGTGGCGCGCAGGGTCTGCAGGGCGTGTGCGGCGCGCGCCGGGCTCTCGCCCTGTTCCAGCGCCTCGGCCACGCCCTGCAGCACGCGTGCGGCGTCCTCGCGGAACATCGCATGGGCATCCGCGTGCGCGTGCAGCTCGGCGATGGCGACCAGCTCCAGCCGGATCCGCTCGGCCAGTTCCAGCAGCACGCCGAAGGCTTCCATCGCGCGGCCGTGCGCGCGGTGCGGGCCGAGCAGGGTCTGCTGCAGGGTGGTCATCGCGTCGGTGAGCGCGGGCACGTCGTCGTCGTCGTGCGCCTGTTGCCGCGCCAGCGTGGCCAGGCCGCGGTACACCACGCAGAGCGCGTTGCGCTCGGGCCAGTAGCGCTGCAGCGGCCAGGCGGCCACCGAGAACAGGGTCAGCAGCAGGCCGCCGGCGAAGATCAGCGCGGCCGCGCCCAGCGCGCCGGGCAGCGAGGGGATCGGCTCGGCGGCGGTGACCACCAGCAGGATCATGCTGGTCATGCCCACCCGCGCGATGTCGGTGCCGAACACCACCAGCAGCCCGCCGAAGAAGCCGCAGGCCAGCGTGGCCAGCAACATCGGCAGCAGCTGGCCGCCGATCAGGAAGCCGCACAGCGAGGCCAGCCCGGCCGCCAACGAGGCCAGCAGCAGGCGCGAGATGCGCTGCCGGTACGGGCCGGGCTGGTCGGAGAACATGGTGTCCAGCGCGCCCGCGCCCACGCCCAGGCCGATCGCGGTGTGCCCGGTGGCGATGCCCACGCCCAGCGGCAGGATCACCGCCGCCGTGTTGCGCACGACCACCCGCAGCGGCACGTCGGGGCGCCTGGTGCGGGTCAGGCTGTCGAGGACGTGGCTGCGGAGCGAGTAGGTGCCGGAGGTCATGCGTGCATTCTGCACCACGCGGCACGCGGGGCGTGCGCGGATTTCAACGGCAGGTTTCCGGAGTGCGCGGGCGTTGCCGGCGAAAGGTGGATGCGGGGTGTGCGTGGCGGCGATGCCGGCCCTCTCCCCAACCCCTCTCCCGCAAGCGGGAGAGGGGCTTCCACGGGAAGGTCAGGCGCGGCCGGCGAACTCGCCGGTGACGGTATTCACCCACACCTTCTCGTCGTTGGTGATGTACTCGGGCACCTGGATCTCCACCCCGGTGTTGAGCCTGGCCGGCTTGGTGCGCTTGGTGGCGCTGGCGCCCTTCAGTTCCGGCGCGGTGTCCACCACGGTCAGCACCACGCTGGTCGGCACCTGCAGGCCGACCGGCGCGTCGTCGATCAGCTGCACGTAGTAGCCCTCCACGTCCTCGACGATGTAGCCGGCGTTGTCGCCGACCAGCTCGGGACCGAGCAGGTACTGGGTGTAGTCCTCGGCATCCATGAACACGAAGGCGTCGCCGTCCTTGTAGGAGAAGTGGGCGGCGCGGCGCACCAGCTCCATCTCCCTCAGGTCGTCGTCGGCGCGCAGGCTGAGGTCGTACTTGCGCCCGCCCGGGATGGAGTACAGCGTGAAGCGGAAGGTGACGTTGCCGCCACGCGCGGTGGGCGCGCTGCGCTCGATGTCGCGCACCTGGTACACGGTGCCGTCGTGCTCGACCACGTTGCCTTTCTTGACGTCGGAAGCTTTCATGGGTGTGGAGTCGCGTGATGGGTGATGGTGGGCCTGTCATTCCGGCGCAGGCCGGAATCCAGTCGAATACTCGTGCGTAGCACGCAAAACCTGTTTCGAATGCTTCGCACGGTGCATTTCACTGGATTCCGGCCTGCGCCGGAATGACGGCGGGGAAACCGGATCCCGTGTCATCGGCCATCCATGGCCTGCACGGGATGAGTTCATCCTGAACTCACTTCGGCTGCAAACGCACCGCGCCGTCGAGGCGGATCGTCTCGCCGTTGATGTAGCGGTTGCCGAGGATGAAGGCCACGGTCTGCGCGAACTCCTCCGGCCTGCCCAGGCGCGAGGGGAAGGGGATCGAGGCGGACAGTGATTCCTGCACCTGCGGCGGCATGCCGTCCACCATCGGGGTCCAGAAGATGCCCGGGGCGATGGTCGCCACGCGGATGCCGAAGCGCGCCAGCTCGCGCGCCATCGGCAGGGTCATGCCGACCACGCCGCCCTTCGACGCCGAGTAGGCGGCCTGGCCGATCTGGCCTTCGTAGGCGGCCACGGAGGCGGTGTTGACGATCACGCCGCGCTCGCCGTCCTCGCCCGCCTCGTTGTACTGCATCAGCGCAGCGGCGGCCTTGGCCACGTTGAAGCTGCCGACCAGGTTCACCATCACCGTGCTGGCGAAGGTGGAGAGCGCCATCGGGCCTTCCTTGCCCAGCACGCGGCCGGCGCCGAGGATGCCGGCGCAGTTCATCACCACGTTGAGCCCGCCCATCGCGTCGCGGGCGGCGGCCACGTTGGCGGCCACGCCGTCCTCGCTGGTGACGTCGGTCCTGAAGAAACGCGCCGACCCGCCCAGAGCCTGCGCGGCGGCCTGACCCTTGTCCTCGTTGACGTCGAACAGCGCCACCTGCGCGCCCTGCGCCACGAGATGCTGCGCCACCGCGTGGCCGAGACCGGACGCGCCGCCGGTGATGACCGCCTTGACCTGATCGAGCTGCATGGTGCGTCCTCGCGAAATCCAAAACGTCAATGGTAGCGCAGGGTCCGTCGGGCGTGACGGCGGCGTCCGTCCGGCGGATCAGGTCGCCCGCGCCGCCCGTTCGACCAGCGCCATCCAGGCGGGCTGTTGCATGAGGCCGGCGAACGGGACGACCGTGGGTGGAGGGGCCGCGGCGGGCTGCAGCTCCTTCTGCCACACGCCGACGTCCCACCACTGCCCCAGCTTCCAGCCGCACTGGCGCCACACGCCGGCAGGTTCGAAGCCCAGCGACTCGTGGAAGCCCACGCTCACCGGGTTGGGCACGGTGATCACCCCCACGGCCTGGTTCAGCCCCTGCAGGCGCAGCGCGTCGAGCAGGACGGCGTAGAGGCGGCGCGCGATGCCGCGGCGCTGCGCGCCGGCGGCCACGTAGATCGAGGTCTCGGCGATCCAGTCGTAGGCGGCGCGCTCGCGGAAGCGGCCGGCATAGGCGTAGGCCAGCACGTCGCCGTCTTCTTCCCACACCAGCCACGGGTACTGCGGCAGGCGGGCGCGGATGCGTTCGCGCATGGCCTCGACGTCGGGCAGCACGGTCTCGAAGGTGGCGACGCCGCCGGTGACGTGCGGCGCATAGATGGCGTGGATGGCGGCGGCGTCGTCGTCGCGGGCGATGCGGATGGGATAGGTCATGGGGCGCCCGTCACAGGTCGCGGATGTAGAAGCGGTCGCAGCCGTGATGGCCGGTGCCGCCCATCGGCGCGCACAGCGGCGCGAAACCGTGGCGGCGGTACAGCGCCTGCGCGGCGTCCATGCCGGTCAGCGTCTCGATGTAGCAGCGCCGGAAGCCGAAGCCGCGCGCGGCGCCGAGGCAGCGCTCCATCATCGCGGGGCCGGCGCCGATGCCGCGCGCCGCGGGCAGGAAATACATCTTGCGCAGTTCGCATACGTCGGCGTCGCCGCCGGCCAGCGGGGCCACGCCACCACCACCCGCCACCGCGCCGTCGCGTTCCAGCACGAAGTAGGCGCTGCGCGGCTGCGCGTAGGCGGCGTGCATGCCGTCCACCTCCGGATCGTGGATGGCGAAGCCCGGGCCGTCGGCGCCGAACTCGGGCATCACGGCGCGGATGATCGCGGCCACCGCGGCGTCATCGCGCGGTTCGATGGGGCGGATCAGGAAGGGCGGTGTCATGGCGACTCTGGCGGCTGGGAACGGCCGATTATTCCATTCCGGCGCGTGAGTACCAGTGGCATCCGTAACGGCGGGGGCGGAGCGGTTTCTTGCTCCTCCCCCTGCTTGCAGGGGGAGGCTGGGAGGGGGTAGGCGGGCTGGCCGCGAGGCTGGGTGACCCCTCCCCGACCCTTCCCTGCAAGCAGGGGAGGGCGATGGCGGCGTTACGCCGCGGACTTGATTCCTCCCCCTGCTTGCAGGGGGAGTTGGGAGGGGGTAGGCGGGCTGGCCGCGAGGCTGGGTGACCCCTCCCCGACCCTCCCCTGCAAGCAGGGGAGGGAGATGGTGGCTATGCCGCGGTGCGCGCCCGGGTGACGCGGCTGGCGGTGTCCTTGTGCAACTGCGCGGCCAGCCAGGCGCCGGTGGCGACCAGCAGGTCGAGATCGACGCCGGTCTGCATGCCCATGCCGTGCAGCATGTACACCACGTCCTCGCTGGCCACGTTGCCGGTGGCGCCCTTGGCGTAGGGACAGCCGCCGGTGCCGGAGACGGCGCTGTCGACCACGCGCACGCCTTCCTCCAGGCAGGCCAGGATGTTCGCCAGCGCCTGGCCGTAGGTGTCGTGGAAGTGCACCGCCAGCGCGGCCATCGGCACCTCCTGTGCCACCGTGTGCAGCATCGCGCGCGCCTTGGCCGGCGTGCCCACGCCGATGGTGTCGCCCAGCGAGATCTCGTGGCAGCCGAGTTCGTGCAGGCGGCGCGCCACGCGCACTACGTCGGCCACCGGCACCTCGCCCTGGTAGGGGCAGCCGAGCACGGTGGAGACGTAGCCGCGCACCGCCACGCCGTCGGCCCTGGCGCGTTCCAGCACCGGCACGAAACGCTCGATGGATTCGTCGATGGAGGCGTTGACGTTCCTGCGGTTGAACGCCTCGCTGGCGGCGGTGAAGACCGCGACCTCGGTGGCGCCGACCCCGCGTGCGCGCTCGTAGCCCTGCAGGTTCGGCACCAGTACCGGATAGCCCACGCCGGGCACCTTGCGGATGCCGGCGAACACCTCGGCCGCGTCTGCCAGCTGCGGCACCCATTTCGGGCTGACGAAGCTGGTGGCCTCGATGGTCTTGAGGCCGGTGGAGGAGAGCCGGTCGATCAGCGCGATCTTCACCTCGGCCGGCAGCAGGGTCTTCTCGTTCTGCAAGCCGTCGCGGGCGCCGACTTCGACGATGCGGACGTGGTTGGATGCGGTCATGGCGGTTCCGGAAATTCCGAAACCGTCACTTTAGCCGGATCAGAACACCGTCGACAGCGCGATGCCGAGCAGCACGTAGCAGGCGAGCACGGCCCAAAAGTAGCCTGGCGATTCCGTGCGGCGGATCAGCGCCCAGCGGAAGCCGGACCTGGCCTGCAGTTCGCCGCGCCATGCGGCCCAGCCCGCGTAGGCCAGCACCAGCACGCCGAGTAGCTTGAACATGCCGTGCATTCAGCGTTGCCTCAGCCGCGCGACCAGCATGCCCAGCGCGGCGCCGGGCAGCACGCAGGCAAGGCTGGCGCCGACGGCGATGGCGATCTCGAACGGCCACAGATTGTGGCTGGTGGGATCGCGGGCAGCGTCGACCAGCACGCGCAGCCATGCCACTAGCGGCGCGATGGCGCCCAGGGCCAGCATGCCGCGCAGCGCACCGGCCTGCAGGGCCGCCAGCACGAAGGCGCCGGCGCCAGCCAGCCACAGGCCGGGGAACAATGCACCCGGCAGGTTGAGCTTGCCGTAGGGCGTCAATGCATAGGGCAGGCCGATGGCCAGCACGCAGACCATCGTGCATGCGACCAGCCAGAGATGGGGCCGCCGCTTCATGCGGCTTCCCGCCGCCGCATGGCGAGGCGCGCCAGCGCCGCGCCGAGCACGGCGGCAAGGCCGAGCGCGGCGAGGCCGGTCAAGGCCAGCGGCCACAGCGACCCGCCATCGGGCCGGATGAGCATGTAACCCAGTTCTCCCAGCACGATGCATGCGGGCCAGCGCCAGACGTCGTGCGCCCGTGGAGGCCGGGCCAGCCGGACGCAGGCGGCGCCGGCCAGCGCCAGGGCAAGGCAGTAGCCGCCCAGCGAAATGTCCCACGGCTCCCGGTGCAGCAGGCCCATGCAGGCCAGCCACAGGACGAAGCCGAAACCTGCCGCCAGCAGGGCGACGAAGCTGCGCGACATGTGGTTCCCCCCACGCATCGAAAGACGCGGGGGGATTCTGGCACGGTGGCGGTCAGGACGCGAAGCGCACCAGTACGGTGTCGGCCTCGACGAACTCGCCCTGCGTCGCGTTGACGCTCTCGATGGTGCCGGCGCGCGGCGCCTTCAAGGCCAGTTCCATCTTCATCGCTTCCATCACCAGCAGTTCCTGGCCCTGCTCGACGGCGTCGCCGGGCCGGGCCTTCACCAGCACGATGCGGCCGGGCATCGGCGCGACGACCTGGTTGCCGCCGGCGGCGTCCTTCGCTTCCCATGCGTAGGCGGCGGCGCGCTCGAAGCGCCAGCGGTGGTCGTCGGCGTCGTGCAGCAGCACGCGGCGGGCGTCGGCGCGCACCGGCAGGCGCAGCGCCTCGCCGTCGAAGCGGGCGTGGAGGACATCGCCGTCGAGGCGGGCGCCGTCCACCTCGCAGCCGGTTTCGCCGTGCCGCAGGCGGTAGCGGCCGGCGTGGCCGTGCGCCTCGACCTCGAAGCGCCCGTCGCCGCGCGCCAGCGCCACGATGCGCTTGCCGGGATGACCGATGCGCCACGCGTCGGCGCTGGCCCAGGGCGAGTGCGGGTCGGCGGGATCGGCGCGCACGCCGGCCTCGTCGGCGAGCAGCGCGGCGGTGGCGGCGGCGAACAGCGTGCGTTCGTCGGGCGCGGCGTGGCCGCTGACGAATTCGTCGAGATGGCGGTCGAGGTAGCCGGTGTCGATGCGGCCTTCGACCACCGCAGGGTGGCGTGCCAGCCGTTCGAGGAAGGCGATGTTGGATTTCGGCCCCTCGATCTCGCACTCGGCCAGCGCCTGGCGCAGGCGGGCCAGGGCGCGCGGGCGGTCCTCGTCCCACACGATCAGCTTGGCGATCATCGGGTCGTAGAAGATCGTCACCGTGTCGCCCGCCACCACGCCGCCGTCGAGGCGCACGTGGCGCGACGGCGCGGGCAGGCGCAGCGCCTGCAGCTTCCCGGAGCCGGGCAGGAAGTTCTGCTCGGGATCCTCCGCGTACAGGCGCACCTCGATGGCGTGGCCGGCGGAGGCCACGTGCTCCTGCGTCAGCGGCAGCGGTTCGCCGTCGGCCACGCGCAACTGCCACTCCACCAGGTCGATGCCGTGGGTCAGCTCGGTGACTGGGTGCTCGACCTGCAGGCGGGTGTTCATCTCCATGAAATGGAAATCGCCGGCGGGGCCGACGATGAATTCCACCGTGCCCGCGCCCACGTAGTTCACCGCGCGCGCGGCGGCCACCGCGGCCTCGCCCATCGCCTTGCGCCGTTCGGGCGTGAGGAAGGGCGAGGGCGTTTCCTCCAGCACCTTCTGGTAGCGGCGCTGCGCCGAGCATTCGCGCTCGCCGAGGTGGATCACGTGGCCGTGGCGGTCGCCGAAGACCTGGAACTCGATGTGGCGCGGCTGTTCGATGTAGCGCTCCAGCAGCATGCTGGCGTCGCCGAACGCGGCCTGGGCCACGCGCTGGGCGGTGGCCAGCGCCTCCGGGAACTCGGCGTCCGAGCGCACGACCTGCATGCCCTTGCCGCCGCCGCCGGCCGAGGGCTTGATGATCAGCGGGTAGCCGATCGTGTGCGCCTGCCCGGCGAGGAAGGCGTTGTCCTGGTTGTCGCCGTCGTAGCCGGGCACCAGCGGCACGGCGTGCTTCGCCATCAGGTGCTTGGCGGCGGCCTTCGAGCCCATCGCCTCGATGCTCTCCGGGTCCGGGCCGATGAAGACGATGCCGGCCTCCTTGCAGGCGCGCGAGAAGGCGGTGTTCTCGGACAGGAAGCCGTAGCCGGGATGGATCGCCTGCGCGCCGCTCTTCCTCGCGGCGTCGAGGATGGCGTCGATGCGCAGGTAGGAATCGGCCGGGCGCGGCCCGCCGATCGGCCACGCCTCGTCGGCCTGGCGCACGTGCTGCGCGTCGCGGTCCGCTTCCGAATACACCGCGATGGTGCGGATGCCGAGCCGGCGGCAGGTGCGGATCACGCGGCAGGCGATCTCGCCGCGGTTGGCGATCAGTACGCGTTCGAACATGCGGGGTCCTTGGAGCTGTCCGAGGGGAGGCAAAGCCCCCGGAAGTTAGCAGATGCGCGCCGCCGCGCCGATGCGCAGCGCAGCAAAGCGGGGGGCTATTCGCCTTCCCAGTAGTCGCGCGCGTCGCCGGCGCGGCCGAGGTGGCGGAAGCGCGGCGGCTGGTTGTCCGCGCCCGGCATGCCGTCGGCGAACGCGCCGAACTTGCCCGAGTCCGGGTACTCGCAGATCTCCACCGGCTCCATCGTGCTCACCGCCAGGTAGCGCAGTTCCGTCGCGCCGGTGTTGATGATCTGGTGCGCGGTCTCCGGGCCGCCGGGCGGGCAGGCGACCACGTCGCCCGGGCGCAGCGGATGCCGCGCCTCGCCGTAGCGCAGCTCGCCCGCGCCTTCGAGGATGAAGAACATTTCCTCGTCGTTGCGGTGGCTATGGAACGGGCAGGCGCGCTTGCCCGGCGCCACCACGGTGAGGTTATAGCCGAGCTTGCGCGCGCCGATGCGGCTGGCGATCTCGCCCCAGCGCAGGTCGTAGCGTTCGGCGGTGGCGCCCTGCGGGGCGCCGGCGGGCGTGGCGGTCTGGATCACGACGTCATCGAGGTTGAGCACGGGGTGGGGCATGGTGGATCCTCGTGGCACGCCACGGCGTGCGGCGGATCAGGCGGGACGGTGGCAGACGGCCTCGATGTTGTGGCCGTCGGGATCGAGCACGAAGGCCGCGTAGTAGTGCGGATGGTAGTGCGGGCGCAGGCCGGGCCCGCCGTTGTCGGTGCCGCCGGCGGCGAGCGCGGCGCGATGGAAGGCGTCCACGGCGGCGCGGTCGTCCGCGACGAGGGCGACGTGCATCCTCGCGCGGGCGGGCGCCTCGCCGATCCACAGCGACGGCTTGCCGTCGCGGCCGAAACCGGCATGCGAGCGGTCGCCGGTCAGGTCCGCGCCCACCTCCAGCACCAGGCCCGCGCCCAGCGGGGCCAGCGCCTGCAGGTAGAACGCCTTGCTGTGTTCGTAGTCGGAAACCGGAAGGCCGAGGTGATCGAGCATGATCTGTCTCCTTGGTGGTGGCTTCAGCGGGATACCCACGCCGGTGCGCGCTTGTCGAGGAAGGCGGCGAGCCCTTCCTGGCCTTCCGGCGACACGCGCAGGCGGGCGATCAGCTCGGCGTTATGGTGATCGGTGCGTTCGGCGGCGTGCTCGTCCAGCCCGGCGACGCGGCAGGCCAGGCGCTTGGCCTCGTGCTGCGCCAGCGGACCGGCCTTGGCCAGCAGCTTCAGCGTGGCGGCCACCGCCTCGTCCAGCGCCCCGGGCGCGACCACCTGGTGCAGCAGGCCGATGTGCCGCGCCTCGGCGGCGTCGAACACCTCGCCGGTGAGGAACAGCCGGCGCGCCTGGCGCAGGCCGATGGCGGCGACCACATAGGGCGAGATCACCGCCGGCACCAGGCCGAGCTTCACTTCAGTGAGGCCGAACTTCGCCGTGTCCGCGCCGATGGCGATGTCGCAGCAGGCGACCAGGCCCACGCCGCCGCCGTAGGCCGCGCCGTTGACGCGCGCCACGGTGGGCTTGGGGCAGAACTGCAGGCTGCGCATCAGCCGCGCCAGGCGCAGCGAGTCGGCGCGGTTCTCCGCCTCGCTGGCGCCGGCCATGCCGCGCATCCAGTTCAGGTCCGCGCCGGCGGAGAAGCTGGCGCCCGCGCCGGTGAGCACCAGCGCGCGCACCGCCGGGTCGTGGCCGGCGGCCTCGATCGCGGCGGCCAGCTCGGCGATCAGCGCGTCGTCGAAGGCGTTGTGCACTTCGGGCCGGTCCAGGGCGAGTTCGCGCACGCCGGCGCGGTCGGTGATCCGTATGGCGGTCATTCGCGGGTTCCGCAGGGTCGGGAGGCGCCCATTCTAGGGCCCGCTCGCCATTCCGGCGCAGGCCGGAATCCAGCAGCGAGAGCGATGGGTTTTCGCGACAAGCATGCACCGACGTCACTGGATGACCAGCCCTTCGTCTGTTGAAAAGCACCTCCGGCCTGCGCCGGAATGACGGGCAGAGGACCTGCCGCCTGCAGCTTTGCGCAAAACGACGCAGGGCTGCATACCGGTGTCGAAAGGATTACAATGCGAACAATTCTTATTTGAAGTGTGGTGCCCGTGCGCCTGACCGACTTGCCGAAAGGTGCGCCTGCCGTGGTCGAACGAGTCGATGACGCCCATGCTGCCGATGCCATCGCGCAGCGCCTGCGCGACCTGGGTTTCGTCCCGGGCGAGCCGGTGCGCGTGGTCGCGCGCGGGCCGATGGGCGGCGATCCGCTGCTGATCCAGATCGGTTCCACCCGGTTCGCGCTGCGCCGCGGCGAAGCCGCGCGGGTCGAGGTCGCGGAGGCGGCGGCATGAGCGCGTCCACGCTGCGCATCGCCCTGGTGGGCAACCCCAACTGCGGCAAGACTGCGCTGTTCAACCTGCTTACCGGCGGGCGGCAGAAGGTGGCGAACTACGCCGGCGTCACCATCGAGCGCAAGGAAGGGCGCTTCGTGGCGCCCTCCGGCCGCACGCTGCAGATCCTCGACCTGCCCGGCGCCTACAGCTTCGACGCGGTGAGCCCCGACGAGCGCATCACGCGCGACGTGCTGGAGGGCAACTACCCCGGCGAGGCGCCGCCCGACCTGATCGTCTGCGTGGCCGACGCCACCAACCTGCGCCTGCACCTGCGCTTCGTGCTGGAAGTGCAGCGGCTGGGCCGGCCGGTGGTGCTGGCGCTGAACATGATGGACGCGGCGCGGCGACGCGGCGTCGTCGTCGACGTGCCGGAGCTGTCGCGCCGGCTGGGCCTGCCGGTGGTGGAGACCGTGGCGGTGCGGCGCGGCGGCGCCCGCGCGCTGGTGGAGCGGGTGGACGGCGAGTTGCCCGCGCCGGCGCCGGCGCAGCCGGACGACCCCGCCAGCCGCGCCGGCCTGCACGCACGGGTGCGCGAACTGATGGCCGCCACGGTGACCATGCCGCGCGCCACCGACCGCGTCGACGACGCGCTGGATCGCTGGGCGCTGCACCCGGTGTTCGGCCTGGCCATCCTCGCGGTGGTGATGTTCCTGGTGTTCCAGGCGGTGTACTCGGTGGGCAAGCCGATGACCGATGCCATCGGCGACGGCTTCGACTGGCTGGGCGCGCACCTGTCCGTCTGGCTGCCGGCCGGTCCGCTGCAGGGGCTGGTCACCGACGGCATCTGCACCGGCCTCGGCACCGTGCTGGGCTTCCTGCCCGAGATCCTGGTGCTGTTCTTCTTCATCCTGGTGCTGGAGGAATCCGGCTACCTGCCGCGCGCGGCCTTCCTGCTGGACCGGCTGATGGTGTCGGTGGGGCTGACCGGGCGCTCGTTCATCCCGCTGCTGTCCAGCTTCGCCTGCGCCATCCCCGGCATCATGGGCACGCGCTCGATCACCGACCCGCGCGACCGCCTCGCCACCATCCTGGTCGCGCCGCTGATGACCTGCTCGGCGCGCCTGCCGGTGTACGCGCTGCTGATCGGCGCCTTCATCCCGTCGCGCGCGGTGCTCGGCGTGTTCAACCTGCAGGGCGTGGTGCTGTTCGCGCTGTACGCCGCGGGCATCCTCGGCGCGATGCTGGTGGGCTGGGTGATGAAGCGCATCCGCGGCGACCAGGGCGAGCACGCGCTGCTGATGGAACTGCCGTCCTACCGCCTGCCCAAGGCGCGCGACGTGGGCATCGGCCTGTACGAGCGCGGCATGATCTTCGTCAAGCGGCTGACCGGCGTGATCCTCGCGCTGACCGTGCTGATGTGGGCGCTGTCCAGCTTCCCCGCGCCGCCCGCGGGCGCCCCCGGGCCGGCCATCGACTACAGCTTCGCCGGCTACCTGGGCCGCGGCCTGGCGCACCTGTTCGCGCCGCTCGGCTTCAACTGGCAGATGAGCCTGGCGCTGATCCCGGCCTTCGCCGCCCGCGAGACCGCGGTGGCCGCGCTGGCCACGGTGTACGCGGTGGGCGGCGACGCGGGCGCGCTGGCGCCGGCGCTGGCGGCGCAGGTGCCGCTGGCCAGCGCGCTGTCGCTGCTGGTGTGGTTCGCCTACGCGCCGCAGTGCATGTCCACGCTGGCGGTGATCAAGCGCGAGACCGATTCCTGGCGCAACGTGGCGGTCTCGTTCGGCTACATGTTCGCGATGGCCTACGTCGCCTCGCTGCTCACCTACCACATCGCGACGTGGCTGACATGAGCGCCGGGCTGCTGGTCCAGTACGTGGCGGTCGGCCTGGCCGTGGCGGCCAGCGCGCTGGTGGCGTTCCGCAAGCTGGCGCCGCGGCTCACCAGCCGCTGGCTGGCGGCGGCGTCGATCCGGCTGGCGCGGCGCGACTCGCGTTTCGCCCGGGCGCTCGCGCGCCGGCTGCAGCCGAAGCAGGCCACCGGCAACTGTGCCGACGGCTGCGACACCTGCGGCGCCTGCGGGCCAAAAAAGCCGGTCGGGGCCACGCCAGGCGCGAGCGCATCGCGTGGCGCCGGTCCGTCCGGACAGGCGCGCATGGCGGTGGAACCGATGCCGCTGCACTTCCGTCCCCGCTCGCACTGAGAGCCTGTTCAAGATCTCCCCGTAGCTCGTGTTGCCTTGCCCTGGCCGCCCGGTGGGAGTGCGTGGCGCAGCGCCTGCCTGGCTGGCTGGCTGGCAGAGCCTGCCCCTGCGAAGGCAGGGGTCCAGCCGCGCGCTGCCGCATGGCGGCCAGGGCAAGGCAACCCGGAGGGCCGGGTCTGTTGGCCCGCATCCCCGCGTCATCGCTCAGTCGTGGACGGACGTCCACTCCTTCGCTCTTCCTTGGTCTGCGCGCAAACAGCTCCCGGCGCGGGACACGGGGAGATTTTGAACAGGCTCTGAGCAGCGCCTTCACGGCGCCAGCAGGCGCCGCAGCAGGGCCAGCTGTTGTCCCGCGATGCGCCGCCGCTGCGCGGGCTTCATCGCATCCATGTGCGCCACCGACCAGCGGTCCATCGCCTGCAGCAGGGCGAAGGCCAGTTCGGCCTGGAGGCTGGCGGGCAGGTCGTCGCGGACCGCGCCGCAGGCGCGGCCGGCCTTCAGCACGGCCTGCACCCAGCGGTCCACTCCGTCGAGCAGGCGGCGCATCGCGGGGCTGCGCCCGGCCGGCACGTCGGGCAGGTAGAACAGTTTGCCGAGGGCGGTGTACCACGCCGGTTCCGCCAGCGCCGGCACCGCGCGCGCCACGAAGGCGTCCAGGCGCGGCCAGAAATCCGGACCCGCGAGTTCCACCGGTTCGGGGGCGGCCAGGTCGTGCGCCAGCAGGGCGGCGGCCTCGTCCACCACGCGGTCGAACAGCGCCTGCTTGGAATCGAAGCGGTGGTAGAACGAACTCTTGCTCATGCCGCAGGCGCGGATCACCGCATTCAGCGAGGCGCGTTCGTAGCCGGACGTGGCGAACTCGCGCGCGGCCGCGGCCAGCAGCACGTGTTCGCGTGGTGAAGACGGGGTTGTCGTGTTCATCGCGGTAGCGTAGCGGGACTGGACCAGGTGGTCCACGACATGCGAGGATGGGCTGTGGACCAACCGGTCCAATTGGAGCGGAACATGTTCGTCGCCACCCCGCTGGAAGAACAACTCGCGCACGCACAGGGCGATCGCCTGCGCGTGCTGGTCGTCGGCGCCGGCGTGGCCGGCCTCACCCTGGCCCAGGCGCTGCGTGCCGGCGGCCTGCACCCGGTGCTGCTGGAACGCGCCGACGACCACGCCGACAGCGGCTACATGCTGGCGCTGATGCCGCTGGCCGAGCCGGCGTTGCGGCTGGCTGGCGCGCGGGAGGCCTACCGCGCGCGCAGCGTGCGCTTCCACCGCTACGTGCTGCACGGGCGGCACGGCCAGCGCCTGCGCGGATACGCCATCGACAGCCTGCTCAGCCGCTACGGCGAATACCGCGGCATCGCCCGCGGCGAGCTGATGCAGGCGCTGGCCGAAGGTGGCGCCGCGGTGAGCTATGCGAGCACGCTGCAGTCGCTGCGGCAGACGCCGGAAGCGGCACATGTCGTGCTGCGCGAGGGCGACGCCACGCTGGAAGGCGCGTTCGACGCGGTGGTGCTGGCCGACGGCCTGCACTCGGCCAGCCGCGGGCTGCTGCTGCCGGCGGAACAGGTATCCACCTTCGACTGCGGCTGGGGCGGCTGGGTGGCATGGATGGACAGCGACGCCGCACATGCCGAGCGCGGCGACGAAATCTGGGGCAGCGACTTCTTCGTGGGCGTCTATCCGGTGCTCGGCCGCGCCGGCGTGTTCGTGGGCGGCCACCGCGACGACACCCGCGCCGGCCCGCAGGCCTTCGCGGCGCACATCCGCCGCCAACTGCGGCACGCCGACGACTGGCTGCTGCGTGCGCTGGACGCGGTGGCGGAAAGCCAGGCGACGCCGTATTACTGGCCGCTCACCGACTGCCGCAGCGCGACCTGGGCGGTGGATCGCGCCGTGCTGCTGGGTGACGCGGCGGCCGGCTTCGTGCCTACCGCGGGCATCGGCGCCGGCATGGCGATGGAATCGGCCGGCGTGCTGGCGCGGCGGCTGCTGGCCACCGACGCCGCCAGCGTGGCCGCGGCGCTGCGCGACTACGAGCACGCCCAGCGCCCGCGGGTGGAGGCGGCGCAGGACAATTCGCGTGCATTGACGAAGCTGATGTGCCGCCGCAGCCCCGCACTGGCGGCGGTGCGCGACGTGGTCGCGCGCTTCGTCACCCTGAAAGCGGTGCTGGGGCCGATCCGCAAGCTGCTGGACAGCGCGCCCGGCTGACACGGGTTGCCGGGCGTCGCTCGGTTCAGGCCGCCCGCCCGCTTATCCGCAGGCAGCCGCGGTGCCGCCACAGGTCCAGTCCCCACAGCAGCAGGGCCACCCCGGCGAAGACCCATGCGTCGTCCACGTGAAGGTCGTCCGGCAGGCTGGCGTGGAAGGCGTTAGACAGGGGATAGGCGAGGAAGAGGGCGAACCAGATCAGTCGCGGGGCGATGCGCGCCAGCCCGCCGCGGCTGCGCAGCAGGAGGCGGCGGAACGCCAGCCACAGGGCGAGCCCCACCGGAACCAGCGCCGCCGGATGGTGATGCGTGCCCAGCCAGCCGCCCAGCCCGATCGCGCAGAGCAGTGGCACCAGCAGCAGGTTCAGCCACGGCCAGCGCGCCGGCAGCCATTCCGGCCGGGCATGCCAGTGCTCGAACGGAAGCCAGGCCATCCACGCTGCCCAGATCAGGCAGGGCACGGCGGCCATGCCGACGACCCACGCCATCACGAGGAAGGAGAACGTCGCCGGCGGCGTGGGGGCGAGCTTGCCGAGCAGCGCGCCCACCAGCACGGCGAGCAGCAGCGCGGCGGCGCAACGCGTGCCGCCGATCAGCAGCCGCGCCCGGTTGACCTGGCCGCGCGCCGCGGCTTCCGGCCAGAAGCGCGCCTGGCGCAGGTCGACCGATGGCGGCAGGTCCTCCGGGTGGTCGCCGGTCAGCCGCGAAATGAATCGGGCCATGTCGGCGCTGGCTTCCGGGATCAGGCCGACCAGCGCCACTTGGCGCGCCTGGAACGGCCGCGACAGCTGTCGCAGCCAGCGCTGCAGCGTGTGCGGATTCGTCTCGAGGCGGCGCGCCAGCGCGCCGTGGTGCGCCGGCTGCAGTTCCCACGCCAGTTGCATCCGTCGCTGCAGTCGCTGCAACGCCACCGGGTCGTGGCCGGCCAGCACGTTGTCCATGTCGAAGAAGCGCAGCAGCACGGCCAGGCCGTCCGGCGGCAGCGGCGGCGCCTGGCGGTGGAGCTGGGCGAACAGGTGCTGCCCGGCCCGTGCCTTTGCCTGCAGCGACCACAGCGCGGGCTGGGCGACGAGCCAGGCCTGCAGCGCACTGGCGTCGCCGGCGGTGGCCTGCCGGATCGCCTCGGTGGAAAAGCCGTCGGGATCGAAGGGCGTCGTCGCCGCCACGTCCGCCGGCGCGCGCGGCGGCGCAGGCGTGGCAAGCGCGGGCGGTGGCGTGCTTCGCGCCGTGGCCGGTGCCGGCGCGCGCCGGCATTGCGCCAGGGCCGCCTGGTAGATCGCATGCAGCTGCTGGAAGCCCTCGGGATCGTCCTCGGGTCGCGTGGTGCGCAGGCGCTGGGCGTAGGCGCGCTTGACCATGCGCTCGTCGGCGTCGGCGTCGGCGCCCAGGCCCAGCCACTCCAGCGGCGACATCAGGCCGGCTCCAGCGTGTCCAGGGCGCGCTCGAAGTCGCGGCGATGCTGGCGGATCAGCGCGTCGTCCTGCGTCTCCACCGCGGCGCGGAAGCGCGCGATCCAGGCCTGCAGCTGCTCGCGCGCAGGCAGGTGTTCCTCGTACAGGCGCTCGGCGCGGGCGAGCAGGGCGATGTTTTCCTGCCGCTCGCGCGGATGGACCTTCAGCGCGGCCAGGGCCGCCAGCCGCTGGCGGATCTGCTGCGGGTCCAGCACCCCTGGGTTCTGCTCCAGCACCAGCTCGTGGCGCTGGCCGGTGGCACAGGTGGTGGCCTCCACCTGCAGCACGCCGTTGGTGTCGTAGGTGAAGCGCACCTTCACCTCGTTCTTCGCCAGCGGCAGGCGCGGGTCGATCTTCAGCGCCAGCTCACCGAGCTTGATGTTGTTCGCCACCATCGGGCTTTCGCCCTGGTAGACCTCCAGGCTCAGCTGCGTCTGCTGTTCCTGGACCGGCCAGAAGGATTCCTCGCGGCTCACCGGCACGACGCTGTTGCGCTGGATGATCGGGTGGAAGAAGCCCGGCAGCAGTTGCCCGCGCTCGTCGCGGCGCGCGACCTCGGTGCCCAGCGTGTAGGGGCAGACGTCGGTGAGGATGACTTCGTCCAGGCGCCGGTCGCGCGCCTTCAGGCCCGCCGCCACGCAGGCGCCGAGCGCGATGGCCTCGTCGGGATGCACGTGCCGCAGCGGCAGGCGGCCGAACATGCGCGAGACCATGCGCGCGATCACCGGCATGCGGCTGGCGCCGCCGACCAGCACGATGTCGTCGATCTGCTCGACCTGCAGCCGCGCGTCGCGCATGGCGCGCTCCAGCGGCGCACGCATGCGCTGCACGAGGGGCTCGGCCAGCCGCGCGAAGCGCTCCTGGTCGATGCGCCAATCCACCGGCTGTTCGCCGAGCCGGCCGGCGACGTGCACCTCCGGCTGCTGGCTCAGCTCGCACTTGGCGGCCTCCAGCCAGCGGCGCAACTGTCCGCGCTGCGGGGCGGGCAGCTGCGCCGCCTCGATGCCCAGGTCGGCGAGGCAGGCGGCCTGCAGCGCGTCGAGGAAGTCCTCGCCGCCGAGGAAGTTGTCGCCGGCGCTGGCGTGCACCTCGACCACGCCGTCGAACATCTCCAGCACGGAGACGTCGAAGGTGCCGCCGCCCAGGTCGATGACCACGAAGCGCGAGCCGTCGGGACGGTCCTGCAGGCCGTAGGCCAGCGCCGCGGCGGTGGGCTCGTTGATGAGCCGTTCGACCCGGATGCCGGCCAGCTCGCCGGCGGCGCGGGTGGCCTTGCGCTGGGCGTCGGAGAAATAGGCCGGCACGCTGATGACCGCCTCGTGCACCCGCTCGCCCAGCGCGGCTTCGGCATCGGCCAGCAAGGCGCGCAGGACCAGCGCGGAAAGCTCCTCGGGGCGGAACAGGCGTTCGCCCAGCCGGGTCTCGCGCGCGCTGCCCATCCAGCGCTTGAAGGCGGCCACCGCCTGCGCCGGGTGGCTGACCATGCGGTCGCGCGCGGCCTGGCCGACCAGCATGTGCCCGTCGCCGTCGATGCCCACCACGGACGGCGTGAGCAGGCTGCCGAGCGGATTGGCGAACAGGCGCGGACCCTGCCCGTCGTAGCAGCCGACGAGCGAATGGGTCGTGCCCAGATCAATGCCTACGATCATCCCGGTGTTCCCCCTGTGGAACGTGAAGACTTCCCCTTGGCGTGCCGTGGCGCGGGATTACATGCGGAACACGCCGTAGCGCTGCGGCTCGATCGGCGCGTTCATCGAGGCGGAGATCGCCAGCCCCAGCACGCGGCGGGTATCGGCCGGGTCGATGATGCCGTCGTCCCACAGCCGGGCGCTGGCGTAGTAGGGGTGACCCTGGCGTTCGTACTGCTCGCGGATCGGCGCCTTGAAGGCGTCTTCCTCTTCGGCGCTCCACGGCTTGCCGGCGGCTTCGAGGCCGTCGCGCTTCACCGTGGCCAGCACCGACGCCGCCTGCTCGCCGCCCATCACGCTGATCCGCGCGTTCGGCCACATCCACAGGAAGCGCGCGCCGTAGGCGCGGCCGCACATGGCGTAGTTGCCGGCGCCGAAGCTGCCGCCGATCACCACGGTGAACTTCGGCACGTGCGAGCAGGCCACCGCGGTGACCATCTTGGCGCCGTCCTTGGCGATGCCGGCCTGCTCGTACTTCTTGCCGACCATGAAGCCGGTGATGTTCTGCAGGAACACCAGCGGCACGTTGCGCTGATTGCACAGCTCGATGAAATGCGCGCCCTTGAGCGCGTTCTCGGCGAACAGGATGCCGTTGTTGGCGACGATGCCCACCGGGTAGCCGTGGATGTGCGCGAAGCCGCAGACCAGGGTCTTGCCGTAGCGCGCCTTGAACTCGTGGAACTCGGAGCCGTCGACGATGCGCGCGATCACCTCGCGGATGTCGAACGGGCGGCGCGTGTCCTGCGGGATCACGCCGTACAGTTCCTCGGCGGGGTACTTCGGCTCGGCCGGCTCGCGCAGCGCCAGCGGCACCTGCTTCTTGCGGTTGAGGCTGGCGACGATGTCGCGCGCGATGGACAGCGCGTGGGTGTCGTTCTCGGCGTAGTGGTCGGCCACGCCGGAGATGGACGTATGGACGTCCGCGCCACCCAGCGTCTCGGCGTCCACCACCTCGCCGGTGGCGGCCTTCACCAGCGGCGGGCCGCCGAGGAAGATGGTGCCCTGCTCGCGCACGATGATGGTCTCATCGCTCATCGCCGGCACGTAGGCGCCGCCGGCGGTGCACGAGCCCATCACCACCGCGATCTGCGGGATGCCGAGCGAGGACATGCGCGCCTGGTTGTAGAAGATGCGGCCGAAGTGTTCCTTGTCCGGGAACACCTCGTCCTGCAGGGGCAGGAAGGCGCCGCCGGAATCGACCAGGTAGATGCAGGGCAGGCGGTTTTCCAGCGCCACTTCCTGCGCGCGCAGGTGCTTCTTCACCGTCATCGGGAAGTAGGTGCCACCCTTCACCGTGGCGTCGTTGGCGACCACCACCACCTCGATGCCGTGCACGCGGCCGATGCCGGTGACGAGGCCGGCGCCTGGCGCGGCATCGTCGTACATGCCATGCGCGGCGAGCGGCGAGAGTTCCAGGAACGGCGAGCCGGGGTCGAGCAGGGCGCGGATGCGCTCGCGCGGCAGCAGCTTGCCGCGCGCCACGTGCTTCTCGCGGGCCTTGGCGCCGCCGCCTTCGGCACTGCGCGCCAGTTCGCGGCGCAGGTCGTCGGCCAGCGCGCGAAGCTGCGCGCTGCCGGCCTGGAATTCGGGCGAGCGGGAATCGATCTGCGAGACGAGGATGCTCATGGTCGGGCTGCCGCGGTTAAACAAACCCCGGATGATAACGGGGTGCGGTGCCGGTCCGGAAATCCATTTCCCTCGCATAAAAAAACCGGCCGCGCGGGGCGGCCGGTTTTCCGGATGCGAAACGAGGGATCAGTGACCCTTCATCGCGTCCTTGGCCTTGTCGGCGGCATCCTTCGCCTTGCCGGCGGCGTCCTTGGCGGAGTCGGCGGCGTTCTTGGCGGCGTCGGCAGCGTTGGAGGCGGCGCTCTTCATGGAGTCGGAAGCCGAGGTGCCGGCGGCGGCCGGAGCGGACGCGGCGGCGGCGGCCTGCTGGGCCTGGTCGGCAGCCTGGCCGGCGGCGGCGGCGGCGGACTGGGCCTGGTCGGCAGCCTGCTGGGTGGCGGTGCTGGGCGCCTGGGCGGCAGACTGCTGCGCCTGATCGGCGGCCTGCTGGGCCTGGTCGGCCGACTTCTGGGCATCCTGCGCGGAATTCTGCGCGCCGTTGCTGCAAGCCGCCAGCAGCGCGACGAGCGCAGAGGCGAGAAGGATACGCGTGGATTTCATGGTGGATCTCCTTAGCCGTGGAATGCCGGATGGCCGGATCATTAAAGCGCTTTCGTCGACGACGCGCCACACGTTTCATTACGCGTTTCAGTGCGCATTAAAAACGTGGTTAGCCGGCTTTCACAAATGGCAAGCACGTGTGTACGGGGTTTTGCGCGCCCATGACGATGTCGATGCAGCCGGGCCGGCGACGCAAGTCCCTGATCGGCCGGGCGGAGCCGCGCCAGGGACGCGGCCCCGACGGCGGCGTCAGTCCAGCCGCTCCACCGCCACCGCGGTGGCCTCGCCGCCGCCGATGCACAGTGCCGCCACGCCGCGCCTGAGGCCGCGCCGCTCCAGGGCATTGAGCAGGGTGACGACGATGCGCGCGCCGCTGGCGCCGATGGGGTGGCCCAGCGCGCAGGCGCCACCGTTGACGTTGAGCCGGTCGTGCGGGATGCCGAGCTCCCTCATCGGCGCCATGGCGACCACCGCGAAGGCTTCGTTGACCTCGAACAGGTCCACGTCCTCCACCTTCCAGCCGGCCTTGTCCAGCACCTTCCGGATCGCGGCGACCGGCGCGGTGGTGAACCATTCCGGCTCCTGCGAATGGGTGGCGTGGGCCACCACGCGGGCCAGCGGCCGCACGCCGCGCGCCCTGGCGTCGTCGGCCGACAGCAGCACCAGCGCGGCGGCGCCGTCGGAAATGCTGGACGAGCTGGCCGCGGTGATGGTGCCGTTCTCCTTGCGGAAGGCGGGCTTGAGGCTGGGGATCTTGCCGATGTCGGAGCGGCCGGGCTGTTCGTCGGTATCCACCACAACATCGCCCTTGCGGCCGGCCACGGTGACGGGGACGATCTCGCCGGCGAACGCGCCGGACTGCTGCGCGGCCTGGGCCCGCTTGACCGACTCGATGGCGTAGGCGTCCTGCTCCTCGCGGGTGAAGTGGAACTTGTCGGCGCACAGCTCGCCGAACACACCCATCGCCTTGCCGTCGTAGGGATTGGTCAGGCCGTCCCAGGCCATGTGGTCGACCAGCTTGCCGTCGCCGTAGCGGATGCCGGCGCGGGCGGCGACCATGTGCGGCGCGTTGGTCATCGATTCCATGCCGCCGGCGACCACCACCGAGGCCGAGCCGGCCTTGATCAGGTCGTGGCCCAGCATCAGCGCCTTCATGCCCGAGCCGCAGACCTTGTTGATGGTGGTGCAGCCGGTGCCCACCGGCAGGCCGGCTTCCAGCGCGGCCTGGCGCGCCGGTGCCTGGCCCAGGTTGGCCGGCAGCACGCAGCCCATGATCACCTCGCTGACGTCGGCGGCGGACACGCCGGACTGTTCCAGCGCGGCGCGGATGGCGGTGGCGCCCAGCTTCGGCGTGGGCACGCCGGCGAACTGGCCGAGGAAGGAACCGATGGCGGTGCGCTTGGCACCGGCGATGACGACGTCCGACATGGGGATCTCCGCAGGAACGGTAGGGCGCGACGGCCGGGGGACAGAGGACGGATTATCGCAGTCGTTGCCGCGGTGCGGCAAACCGGGTGGGGACGCGTACGTCCGTGGCACGGCCGGCATCCGCGGCCATGCGGTTGTGCCACACTGGCGCGGGGAGCCGGCGGGCGTGCCTGCCGGACGGTTTTCAAGACTGGAAATCGAGACGGGGCGAGGGATATGGGCGGGTCCATGGGTTTGTCGCGTTGCCGCGAGGCGGCGCTGTTCGTGGCGGTGGCGATGGCGCTGAGCGCTTGCGGCGGCGGAGGCAGCGGCGGCGTCAAGTCTTCGCCGAGCGGTTCCAGCCCGCCCTCCAGCCCACCCTCCAGCAGCAGCGTGCCGCAGCCGCCGTGGGATTCGCAGCTTTCGCTCACCCACACCTACGCGGCGCACGACGCCGGCTATACCGGCGCCGGCGTCACCATCGGCGTGGTGGACAGCGGCATCATGCGCAGCAACCCGACCCTCACCGGGCGGGTGACGCAGGAACTGCTGTACGTCGACCCGTCGCAGAACAACACCAGCGTCGACGACGTGGTGGGCCATGGCACCTGGGTGTCCGAGATCGCCGCCGGCGCGGCCTGGGGCGACTACCCCGGCGGCATCGCCCCGGGTGCCAGCCTGGTCTCGGCGCGCATCATCAGCGACGACGCCCCGGACGACAACGGTTCCACCCCGCCGTCGCAGGTGACCGTCAGCGACGCGCAGTTCTTCGGCCAGGTCAACGGCGATCTGGTCAAGGCCGGCGTCAACGTGATGAACAACTCGTGGGGCGGCATCACCTGGAGCACCAGCGACACCGCGGTGACCCAGGCCTTCCACGATGCCTACGCCGATTTCGTGCTGAACCACGACGGCCTGGTGGTATTCGCCGCGGGCAACGATTCGCAGAAGAACCCCAGCACCATCGCCGCGCTGCCCAGCCTCGCGCCGGACCTCGAGAAGGGCTGGCTGGTGGCGGTGGCGGTGAACAGCAACAACCCCACCCAGCTGGAAAGCTATTCCAACCAGTGCGGCACGGCGATGGACTACTGCCTGGCCGCGCCGGGCGACGTGGTGGTGCTGGACAAGGCCGCCACCGCCAGCACCACCGACCCGAAGTACTACATCGTGGAGGGCACCTCGTTCGCGGCGCCCGAGGTGTCCGGCGCCGCCGCGCTGGTATGGCAGGCCTATCCCTACTTCAGCAACGACCTGGTGCGGCAGACCCTGCTCGGCACCGCCGACGACCTCGGCGCGCCCGGCCCCGACCCGGTGTTCGGCTACGGCGAGCTGGACGTGGGCAAGGCGGTGAACGGGCCGGCGAAGTTCGACTGGGGCGACGTCACGGTGGACTTCAGCGGCACGTCGACCTGGAGCAATGCGATTTCCGGCGCCGGCGGGCTGATCAAGCAGGGCGACGGCACGCTCAACTTGTATCTTGGTGACACTTATACGGGTGCCACGCAGGTACAGGGGGGCACGCTGGCCGTGGTATCCCTGGACAGCCCCGTCAGCATCGGTGCACAGGGGACGCTGATGTCCGCGTCGTCGGCCCAGAATCCCACGGGGTTCACGATCCACAACAACGTGACCAACGCCGGCGTCATGGTGGCCCAGGGCGGCAATGTCACGATAGACGGCAATTACGTGCAGCAGGGCAACGGCCGGCTGGCGGTCTCGCTGGGTTCGGCGGTATTCGTGGGCGGCAAGGCCACGCTGTCCGGCGGCGACCTGTACGTGTTCGGCGCCGATTCGGGGTATGTCGTCAGTTCGCATACCCCCGTGCTGGATGCCGCGGGCGGTCTCACCGGCACTTTCACCGCGCTCGATACGGCGCCGGGCGTGGCGTTGAACGCCACCCTGAACTACGACGCAAACAGCGCATGGCTCGACGTGCAGCAGGTGAACCTGAGCCAGATCCAGGGCCTGCCGTACACCGTCGCCAGCTTCGGGGCAGCACAGCGCACGCAGCAGGCGTTCGAGCAGATCGACAGCCAGCTGCAGGGCGGTGGCAGCGGTTCGCCGGTCAGCGCCGGTTTCCTCGCCGGTGCCGCGAGCCTGCAGCACGCGGTGTCCACCGAGGTGATGCAGCGCTCGCTGGAAAGCCTGTCCGGCCAGTTGCACGCGGCCAGCGCCACGATGGCGTTCGAGGCCATTGACGCCGGCACGCGCGCCCTGTCCCAACGCTTCGACCAGCTGCTCGACGCGCCGCAGCTGGCCGGCCATGTCGGCGGCTGGATGCAGGGCATCGGCGGCCACGGCAGCCTGTCGCGCGGCGGCTACGGCGCCGTGGGCTTCGACCTCGGCGGCAGCCTGGTCGGCAGCGACGGCCGCCTCGGCAGCAACGGCGTGATCGGCTACGCCATCGGCCAGAGCCAGGGCCTTGGACGCCTCGCCGAAAGCGTCGACCAGGGCCGCAGCCATGCGCTGGAAGGCATGCTCTACGGCGGCCTGGTGCATGACGACTGGTACGCCATGGGCCGCGTCGGCCTGGGCGACTACCGCGAGGACATGCGCCGCATGCTGCAACTGGGCGCCGCCACGACCGGCGTGGCCAGCTACAGCAACGGCCGCTACGGCGTGGCCTACGGCGAGAGCGGCTTCCGCTTCGGCCGGGGCGCATGGCGGCTCACGCCCTACCTGGACCTGCAGTACGCGCAGCTGCGCCTGGACGGCTTCGCCGAGCAGGGCGGCGCCGGCTTCGGCCTGATGGCCGGCGCGCAGACCGTGCAGCGCTGGCAGGCCGGCGCCGGCCTGCGCGCCATGCGCGGTTGGACCCTGCCCGGCGGCAGCCGGCTGGACCTGCATGCCAGCCTGCAGTGGCAACGCGCCTTCGGCATGCGCGGCGACGTGCTCGACGCCAGTTTCACCGGCCTCGAGCAGTGGGCGCCGGTAGGCGGCATCGGCCTGTCCCGCTACGGCGGCCTGGCCGGCCTCGGCCTCGACTGGCAGGCCACGCCACGCAGCAGCCTGGGACTGGACTACCGGCAGGAGATGGCCCAGCACCTGCACGCGAAGCAGGCCACGCTGAGCTACCGCTGGACGTTCTGAGTCCCGGCGCGGTCGCCTCATGCATACCCGCCCGGCGCCTTTGGCGTCGGCGGGCGGGCTTTGGGCAGGCGTGCGACCGGGAGATCGTCACTCCGGCGCAGGCCGGAGGTGCTTTTCAACAGACGAAGGTCTGGTCATCCAGTGGCAGGGGCGGCAGGTTTTCGCGACAACCGCACACCGACGTCAATGTCCCGCTTGACCGGCCCTTCGGCTGTCGAGAGCCGCGGGAATGACGTCGAAAGGGATGGAGTGCAGGGCAGGGGCGGAGCCGTTCGGTTGCATTGGAGCAAGCGAAGCGCAGCAAACCGCGTCATCGCCTTGGTCGTCGCCGGAAAACTCACGCCTTGCCGTGGAACAACTCCCGCCCGATCAGCATGCGCCGGATCTCGTTGGTGCCGGCGCCGATCTCGTACAGCTTGGCGTCGCGCAGCAGGCGGCCGGCGGGGAATTCGTTGATGTAGCCGTTGCCGCCCAGCGACTGGATCGCCTCCAGCGCCACCTGCACCGCGTTGGTGGAGGCGTTGAGCAGGCAGGCGGCCGGGTCCACGCGCGACTTGATGCCGGCGTCGAACTGCTGCGCCACCATGTAGGCGAAGCCGCGCGAGGACTGCAGCGCGGTGTACATGTCGGCCACCTTGGCCTGCATGATCTCGAAGGTACCGATCGGGGCGTTGAACTGCTTGCGCTCGCGCACGTAGGGCAGGGTGAGGTCCAGCGCCGCCTGCATCAGGCCGATCGGGCCGCCGGAGAGCACCAGGCGCTCGGTGTCCAGGCCGCTCATCAGCACGCGCACGCCCTCGTTCACCTCGCCCACGATGTTCGCGGCGGGGATCTCGCAGTTCTCGAACACCAGTTCGCAGGTGTTCGAGCCGCGCATGCCGAGCTTGTCCAGCTTCTGCGCGGTGGAGAAGCCCTGCATGCCCTTCTCGACGATGAAGGCGGTCATGCAGCGGCTGCCGGCGGGGCGCGGCGCGGTGCGCATGTAGACCAGCAGCACGTCGGCGTCGGGGCCGTTGGTGATCCACATCTTCGAGCCGTTGGCCACCCACGTGTCGCCGTGCAGCTCGGCCTTGCAGCTCATCGAGCCGACCACGTCGGAGCCGGCGCCCGGCTCGCTCATCGCCAGCGCGCCCACGTACTCGCCCGAGCACAGCTTCGGGATGTATTTCCGCCGCTGTTCCTCGTTGCCGTTGTGGAAGATGTTGTTGACGCACAGGTTGGAGTGCGCGCCGTAGGACAGGCCCACCGAGCCCGACGCGCGCGAGATCTCCTCCATCGCCACCATGTGCGCGAGGTAGCCCATGCCGGTGCCGCCGTACTCGGTCGGCACCGTCATGCCGAGCAGGCCCAGTTCGCCGAACTTGCGCCACAGGTCGGCCGGGAACAGGTTGTCGTGGTCGATCTGGGTGGCGCGAGGGGCGATCTCCTTCTCCGCGAAGGCGTGCACGGTGTCGCGCAGCAGGTCGATTTCTTCACCGAGCGGGAAGGGGCGCATCACGAACTCCTGTAAGGGGCGGGGCTTAGCCGGGCAATGGTAGCGCAGCGCTAATGCATTCCCCTGATGCGCCGCACCAGCGGCGTCTCGCATTGCGGCGCCCGCGAATCGCCGTCCGGTCCGCGGGCGCACGCACTTCAGTGCACCTTGGCCAGCCTGGCCTTCAGCGCCACGTCGGACATCAGGAAGCCCACGCGGCATTCGTAGTTCTGCGCGTCGCGGTAGTCCTGGCCGTCCTGCACGCTGACGATGTCCACCACCGCGTTGGCGCCGGCGGCCTTGGCGGCGTCCTGCAGGCTGATCAGCGCCGACTGCAGCGCCCAGTCGCAGGTGGCCTGGTCGGACTTGCCGAAAGCATTGGTCTTCTTGTGGGTGGTGGCGTTGTCGTTGACCACGGTGACCTGGCCGGGCGGCGTGGTGCCGGCGAGGTAGAACTTCACGCTGCCGTCCAGCTTGCCGCTTTGCGTGGCGGCGGCGACGGCGTTGGCGAAGGCCAGGTGCACGGTCTTGTCCCTGGCGAGGCAAAGCCCCGGCATGGCGACGAGCAGCAGGATGGCGAGGCCCGGGGTTCTTGCGTTCATGCGGTGTTTCTCCTTGCGTCGGGTGGAAAGGGTATGACTCGCGCGCCGCGGGCTCAGCACAGCCCGCCGTTGACCGCCAGCACCTGGCGGGTGATGTAGCCGGCGTCGGGGCCCAGCAGGAACGCCACCGCGGCGGCGACGTCCTCCGGCGTGCCCATGCGCCGGGTGGGGATGGCCTTGAGGATCTCCTCCACCGGCACGTCGGCGTCCAGCATGTCGGTGTCGATCAGGCCCGGCGCCACGCAGTTCACGGTGATCCCGCGCTTCGCCAGTTCCACCGCCAGCGCCTTGGCGGCGCCGATCACGCCGGCCTTGGAGGCGCTGTAGTTGACCTGGCCGCGGTTGCCGATCAGCCCCGACACCGAGGCGATGCAGACGATGCGGCCCGGCGCGCGTCGGCGGATCATCGGCATCGCCAGCGGGTGCAGCACGTTGTAGAAGCCGTCGAGGTTGGTGCGCAGCACGCGATCCCAGTCGTCGTCGCCGAGCGCGGGGAAGGCGCCGTCGCGGGTGAGCCCGGCGTTGCACACCACGCCGTAGGGCGCGCCGTGCGCGGCCACGTCCGTTTCCAGCGCGGCGCGGCAGGCGGCGCGGTCGGCGACGTCGAACTGCAGCACGCGCGCCTGCCGGCCCAGCGCGCGGATCTCGGCGGCGGCGGCCTCGGCCTCGTCGCGGCGGGAACGGCAATGCAGCGCGAGGTCATAGCCCGCGCGCCCCAGCCGCAGCGCGATGGCGCGGCCGATGCCGCGGCTGGAGCCGGTGACCAGGATGGCGTCAGTCATGGGTGGGTGCTCCCGCGGTGGCGGCGAAGAAGGCGTCCGCGTCGGGCGGACTGAACACGTTGAGCATGGCCTCGGCGTGGCCGTGCGCGGCATCGATGCGGCAGGCGAACACGCCCATGCCGCCGTCGTCGTGGAAGCTGCGCACGGCTTCCACGCGCAGCTCGGTGCCGGGCGGGAAGGCGTCCACGTCGCAGCGGTAGTGCCGGGTGCCGAGCAGGAAGCCGAGCCGTACCGGCCGGCCCTCGTTCCGCGCCTGCCAGCCGGCCCAGGCGGCCACGGCCTGCGCCATCAGTTCCACCCCGGCCCAGGCGGGCAGGCCGCCGGCGTCCTCGAACAGGCCCTGGTCGCGCACGCGGCGCAGGCACACGATGCGCTCGGCTTCCGCCTCGACCACGGTGTCGAGCAGCACCATGTCGCCGGCGTGCGGCAGCAGGTCGGCGACGGGCGTCATGGCGCGTCGCCCAGGATCAGGCTGGCGTTGTTGCCGCCGAAGGCGAACACGTTGCTCATCAGGCGGCGCGGCCGGCCGGGGGGCAGATGTTCGCCCGCGCGCACGAGGTCCAGCGCGGGCAGTTGCGGGTCGCGGTCGCCGCCCGTCGCCTGCGGCGGCAGGCGGCGTGCGGGATCGGCCAGGCTGAGCCAGCAGAACGCGGCCTCCAGCGCGCCGGCCGCGGCCAGGGTGTGGCCGGTCAGCGACTTGGTGGAGGCGCAGCGCACGCCGGCCGGGAACACCTCGGCCACCGCGCGGCTCTCCATGCGGTCGTTGTGTTCGGTGGCGGTGCCGTGCAGGTTGAGGTAGTCGATCTGCGCCGGCTCCAGCCCGGCGTCGGCCAGCGCCGCGCGCATCGCCGCCACGGCGCCGCGGCCGTCCGGCTCGGGCGCGGACATGTGGTGGGCATCCGAGCTGGCGCCGCCGCCCAGCAGGGCCACCGGGCCGGGTTCGCGGCTCGCCAGGAACAGCGCGGCGGCCTCGCCGATGTTGATGCCTGCGCGGTCGGTCGCGAACGGGCGGCAGCGCGCGCCGTCCATCGCCTCCAGCGCGTGGAAGCCGTTCAGCGGCAGCCGCGCCAGCGTGTCCACGCCGCCGCATAGCACCGCGTCGCACACGCCCAGGTCGAGCAGGCGCCGCGCGCTGAGCAGGGCGCGCGCGCCGGAGGTGCAGGCGGTGGACAGCGCGTAGCAGGGGCCGGCCAGGTCCAGCCATTCGGCCAGGCATTCGGCCGGGCCGGCCAGTTCCTGGTGGGCGTAGCGGTAGTCGCCGGGCCAGGTGCCGTCGCGGCGCCAGCCGGCCAGGCCGGCGGTGGCTTCCTCGATGCCGCCGGTGCTGGTGCCGATCACCACGCCGATGCGGTCGCGGCCGTGGCGCGCGATGGCCGTGCGGACGTCCGTTTCGATCTCCGTCGCGGCGGCCAGCAGCAGGCGGTTGCAGCGGTTGTCTCGGTGGGCTGCCAGCGGTTCCGGGATCGGAGGCAGTGGCGCGCGCACTGTACCCATCGGTGGCGCATGCCCCGGGATCCAGCCATCCTCGGGCAGCAGCCGGCCGGCGTCGCCCGCGAACAGCGCCTCGGCCACGGCAGCCTTGCCCGCGCCGAGGTTGCAGACGATGCCGAGCGCGTTGAGGAAGACGGGACTCATGCCGCGCCTGGCTTGCGTGCGGCCACGTTCACCAGCGTTTCCTCGCGCCGGCCGGGCGGCGGCGGGGCGCGCAGGCCCCAGCGCTCGAGCAGGCCGAAGTCGCTGGCGCGGCTCCACCACAGGTAGGGCAGCGAGACGTTGGCGTCGTCGAAGACGAAGCCCTGCGCGCGCAGCATGGCGAGGTAGCCGTCGGCGCTTTTCTGCACGTGCATCGGGTGGCGGAAGAACCAGCGGATCACCCAGGTGTCGATGTAGGCCTTGGTGGACTCGGCGAACAGCAGCCGGCCACCGGGCTTGAGCACGCGCCAGAACTCGGCCAGCGCGCGTTCCTGCTCGACCAGGTGGTGGAAGGTCTGGTGGCAGAACACGACGTCCACGCTGGCGTCGGGCAGGTCGATGCGCGCGCAGTCGGCCAGCAGCAGGCGGGCGTCGATGCCTTCGCGCGCGGCTTCGGCGCGGGACAGTTCGATGCTGCGCGGGTCGGCGTCCAGCCCGATCAGCCGCCGCGGCGCGAAGGCGTCGCGCAGCAGGCGGAACGACTTGCCCTGGCCGCAGCCCGCGTCGAGCAGGGTGCCGCCCTGCGGCAGCGGCTCGCCGGCCAGGCGCTTCAGGTCGTTGATCGCCACCCTCAGCACATGGTGCTGCCAGGTGCGGGTGGCGAGGAAGCGGAAGCCGATGCGGGTTTCCTCGACGTAGGTGGGACTGGCGTAGGTCATGGATTCGCTGGTGTCTGGTGGGCGCCGGTGACGCATCCGGCCATCCTGTTCGCCCTGGGCGCGGACGTGCGGCGGCGAAGCCGGAGGCCGCGGTGTTTCGGGTTCGCCTGCCTGGGCAGGCTGCGCACGGCACGAACGCCTGTCTCGCTGTCGGGGTGGGCGTCAATCATGCGACGGCTCCGGCGTCTGCGCACCGGCGAGGCAGCGTTCGACCGCCTCCGTGAAGCAGGCCGGCGACTCCAGCTGCATCGCGCTGTCGGCGAGGCGCACGGCCACCTGCACGGTGCTGGCGCGGGTCAGCCGCTCGCCGCTGGCGGCGTCGGTGAGGGTGTAGTGGATCTTCAGCCGGTTGCACCATTCCACCAGGTCGGCGCGCACCACCAGGCGCTGTCCGAAGCGGGCGGCGCGGGCGTAGCGCAGCTGCAGGTCGATCACCGGCCACGCGTAGCCGGCGGCCTTCATGTCGTCGTAGTTGTGGCCGATGCGGTCGAGCAGGGCGCAGCGCGCCACTTCCGGGTATTTCACGTAGTGGCCGTGCCACACCACGTCCATCGAGTCGACGTCGAAGAACGGCACGGTCAGCCCGGTGTCAACGTGCAGCACGCCGTGGGTCCGCATCGCTCCCTCCTTCGTCGGCAAGCTGCCAGTAGGCGTAGAAGTTGAACCACTGCTGCGGCGCCAGCAGGCACAGCCGCGCGAGGCGGTCGGCGTAGCGCTGCGCCCAGCGGGCGATGGTGGCCTCGCGCCCCCCGCGCTCCCACTCCGCGGTGTCCAGGAACGGCTCCAGCCGGATCTGGTAGCGGCCATCGATCTTCAGGCAGCACATCAGGTTCACCGGGCAGCGCAGCAGGCCGGCCATCAGCCACGGTCCCTGCGGGAACGCGGCGGCGTGGCCGAGGAAGTCCACCACCACGCGACGGCCGTCGTGGAGCGGCACGCGGTCGCCGGCGATGGCCAGCCACTCGCCACGGTCCAGCCGCTGCGACAGGTCGAGCATCAGCGCCGCGTCCATCTCGCTCACCTGCAGCAGGCGCAGCTGGCGGTCGCCGGCCGCGCTCTGCAGGCGGTTGAACTGCGCCACGTGCCGGTTGTGCACCAGCACGTTCAGCGGCACCCGTTCCTCCAGCTCGGCCAGCGCGCGGCAGACGTCGAGGTTGCCCAGGTGGGTGCAGACCAGGATCTGGCCGCGCCCGCCGTGCACGCTGGCGCGCAGCCGTTCGCGCACGCCGGCCGGGTCGTGCAGTTGCACCTGCGCCATGCCCAGCTTGCCGCGCCACACGTCGAGGCGGTCGAGCAGGCTCTCGGCGAAGGCCATGAACTGGCCGAACACGCGGCGCGTGGTGGGACGCAGCTCGTCGCGGCCGCTCCACGCGGCCAGGCGCGACTGGTACTGCCGCACGTTGCGCCGCGCGCGACGGCCGAACACGAAGAAGTACAGCACGACCAGGTACAGCACCGGCGTCAGCGGACGGCGACCGAGCCGGCGCACGGCCAGCGCGGTGAGCCACATCAGCGCGAAGCTGCCGCGCTCCTTCTGCGCCGCCCAGTGCGGCTCGCGCGCCGGCGCGCCGTTCATGCAGCGGCCTCCACGCGCAGGCGGCCGGACGAGCAGGACCGTCCGTCCGCGCGATAGGCGAAGTGCAGCTTGCCGCGCGCGGCGTCCAGGCGCAGCTCCAGTTCGGCCTCGTCGCCGGGGCGCAGCAGGCGCTGGAACTTCAGCGCCTCCATCTCGCGGCAGCGCGGCGCCAGGCCCAGCCGCGGCGCGGCCAGCGCCAGCGCCCATTGCACCTGCAGCACGCCGGGCAGCACCGGCGCGCCGGGGAAGTGGCCGGCGAAGTGCGGCAATTGCGGCGGCACGCGCAGGCGCAGCAGCCACGCGCCGTCGTCGCGGCGACGTTGCTCCAGCAGCTCGGGCAGGCGCGCGTCGTTCATGCGCAGCGCTTGCGCAGGCGCTGGCGCAGCAGCCATTCGCCCACGAACAGGGGGCCCATGATGAAGTACACCAGCAGGCCGTTGTACAGCGTCCACCACGCCAGCGGCGCCCACAGCGTCAGCGCCGCCGACACCGCGGCGTTGAACACGAAGAAGCCCACCCACACCCAGGTGACCTTGCGCGTGTAGGGAATCGCCTCCGGCGGCAACTCCGGCTCGCGCAGGCGCGCCATGCGCTCCACGATCGGCGGCCCGCAGACCAGGCTGAGGCCGAAGGTGAGCAGCAGGAACAGGCTGATCAGGGTGGGATACCAGCGCAGCAGCGCGGATTCGCCGCTGGCCGCCAGCAGCGCGCAGTAGCCCAGCGCCACGCCCAGCATCCAGCGTCCGCCCGGTTCGCGCCACAGGAACGGCGCGCGCAGCAGCCACACCGCGGCCAGCGCCAGCGCGAACAGCGGCGGCGGCACGGTTTCCATGCCGAAGTAGACCAGGAACGGATAGGCGATCCCGATCAGTGCCAGCAGCAGGTTGGTCAGCTTGCGCATGCGGCCTGCTGGCTGGCCACGTAGGCGGCGAGGTTGGCGACGGTGGCGAAGTGGTCGCGCGCGTGCTTCGCGTCGGATTCGACCCGGATGCCGTAGCGCTTCTGCAGCGCCAGCGCCAGTTCCAGCGCGTCCACCGAGTCCAGCCCCAGGCCTTCGCCGAACAGCGGCTGGGCGGGCGGGATGTCGGCGGCGTCGAGGTCCTCCAGGTTCAGCGTGTCGATGACGAGCTGGGCGATCTCCTGCTCTAACGCGGTATGGGCCAGTGCGGCGGTGTCGGTGGCGTTCACGTGGCGGCGAGCTCCCTGGTGAAGAGTTGGTGCAGATGGTCGTTGAGGCGGCGCGCGGCGATCGGCGCGGGCGCGCCGTCGGCGAAGGCGGCGGGGTCGACCGGCTCGCCCACGCGCAGGCGCACCTGCACGCGGCGGTCGGGGATGCGGTACCACGGCTCGGCCTTGGTCAGCGTGGTGGGCTCCACGCTGACGAACACCGGCGCGATGCTGCGCGCGCCGCGCAGCGCGATCGCCGCCGCGCCGCGGTGGAACGCCGGCGCGCGGCCCGGCGCGGTGCGCGTGCCTTCCGGGAACACCAGCAGGCACTGGCCCTCGCGCAGCACCGCGGCGGCGCGTTCGAGCATGTCCAGGCTGCCGTCGTTGCCGATGTAGCGCGCCGCGCGCATCGGTCCGCGCGTGAACGGGTTGCGCAGCAGGGCGGCTTTCACCACGCAGTTGGCCTGCGGCACCTGGCCGAGCAGGAACACCACGTCGATCAGCGAAGGATGGTTGGCCACGATCAGCTGGCCGGGCCGGCCCAGCCGCTCGGCGCCTTCGATGCTGAAATCCAGCACGCGGCTGCGCTGCATGAACCAGGCGTGCAGCCGGAACGCCCGGCCGATGGCGGCGCGCGCCCGGCGCCGGCGCGCGACGGCGTCGCCGGGCAGGCAGGCCAGCAGCGGCAGGACGGCCACGCGCAGCAGCAGGCCGCCCAGCCCGAACAGCACGAAGCTGGCGCCGGTGGCGAACAGGCGCCACGGCCAGGCGTCGGTGCGGCGTGGGCTCAGCCCAGGCGTCGCCAGTTCCAGCGGCGTGCTTTCCATAAGTGTTCCAGTGTCGGTTCGTGGACGAGCAGGGCGCGCAGGAAGTCGAGCGCGTGCGGCCACGCGCACGGCGTGCCGCCCGCGTTGCGGCCCGGTTGCAGGCGCCAGTCGGCGGCGGTCGGCGACGATCCGGTTCCCCCCAGTCGCAATGCCACAGCATAGGAGAACGGCACGTCGGCGATCCACTGCGCCCAGGCCGGCGGGGGCCGTTCCTCGGCCACCACCACCAGCGCCGAGCAGGCGCCGGCGGCCAGCTGCAGGGCGCCCTCCAGCACGGCGTGCTCGAAGGCGTCGGCCTCGCCGGCCAGCGCCACCGACTCGCCGCGCTGCCCGCGCAGGATCGACCACTGGCCGGCGATGGCGTTGTGCACGGACAGGCCGAACCGGGTCGGCGACAGGGGTTGCCCGTCGACGGTGTCGGACAGCAGGGCCAGCGTGCGCGTGGTCTCGCCGTGGCGCGAGGCGAACACGAACGGCAACTGCTCGTCGTCGCCGCACAGCGGCCAGGCGGCCTCCAGCGTCATCCGCGCCAGCCGGCCGAGCCGGCGCCGCTGCATCGGCGGCAGGAAGGCGCAGGCTGGCTGCGCCTGGCCGTCGTCGGGCACGACGTGCGGCGAGCGCGCCCAGGCTTGCCAGGCCGCGGGCGTGTCGAGATCGGGGGCCCAGGCGTTCCAGGCCTCGATGCGCAGGTCGATCACGATGCGCCTCCCGCACAGCGCCGGAACATCAGCGCCGCGCAACTGCCGCCGAAGCCGAAGCTGTTGCTGAGTGCGGCGTCGATGCGTTGTTCGCGGTTCGCGGCGAGCAGGGGCGCGCCGGCGAAGGCGGGGTCGGGATCGTCCAGCGGCGCGCCGGCGGCGAGGAAGTCGTGCTGCAGCATCAGCAGGCAGGCGATGGCGTCCAGCGCGCCGGCGGCCTCGGGCGCATGGCCGACCAATCCCTTGATCGAGGAGATCGGCGGCACCGGCATGCCACGTTCGGCGAACACGCGCTCGATCGCCTGCCATTCGGCGAGGTCGCCGGCCGTGCCGCAGGCGCTGGCGTTGATGTAGCCGGGGTGGCAACCCGCGCGGTCCAGTGCCTGGCGCAGCGCGCGGGCGATGCCGCCGGCGCCGGAACCGACCATGCTGGCGGCGTCGGTGGCGCTGCCGTAGCCGGCCAGTTCCGCCAGCACGGTGGCGCCGCGCCCGTGTGCGTGCGCGAGCGATTCCAGCACCAGCACGCCCGCGCCCGCGGCCAGCGCGAAGCCGTCGCGCTCGCGGTGGAACGGGCGCGAGGCGCGCGCCGGCTCGGCCTGCGGCGACAGCGCGCCCATCGCGTCGAACCACATCGCGGTGCTGGGGTGCAGTTCCTGCGTGCCGCCGGCGATCACCACCTCCTGCCGGCCGAGCTGGATCAGTTCCATCGCGTGGCCGATGGCGTGCGCGGCGCTGCTGCAGGCCGAGCTGACCGTGCAGCTCGTGCCGCCGATGTTGAACGCATGCGCCAGGCCGGCCGAGGGCGCGCTGCTCATGCCGCGCGGCACCAGGAAGGGCGAGAGCTTGCCGATGCCCTTGCGGCGATGGACGTCCAGCGCCTGCTCGTGCTCGCTGAGCGCGGCGCCGCCGCCGAGCAGCAGGCCGCAACGGGGGTCGGCGAGGTGTTCGGGCGGCAGGCCGGCCTGCGCCAGCGCCTCGTTCGCCGCGTGCCAGGCATACAGCGCCGGCGGCGGCATGAAGCGGCGCAGCCGGCGCGGCGGCTCCGGCGGCAAGGCGGCTTCGTCCACCGGGCCGGCCACGGTGCCGCGCATGCCCAGCGCGGCGAAGGCGTCCATGCGGCGCAGGCCGTGGCGGCGCGTGCGCAGCGCATCGAGCAGCGCCGGCACGCCGGTGCCGACGCTGCTCACCGCGCCCATGCCGGTGACCGCCACGCGCGGCAGGCCGCTGGCGTCGACGAGGCGCATCAGGCGACCGCCCGGAAGATCAGCGAGGTGTTGATGCCGCCGAAGGCGAAGTTGTTGTTCATCACCACGTCGGTGGCGATGGCGCGGCCCGCGCCGGTGAGGTAGTCCAGCTCGGCGCAGTCGTCGGCGGGCCGGTCGAGGTTGAGCGTGGGCGCGAACCAGCCGTCGCGCATCATCGCGATCGCCCACCACGACTCCAGCGCGCCGCAGGCGCCCAGGGTGTGGCCCACGTAGCTCTTCATCGCGCCGACCGGCACGCGCGTACCCAGCACCCCGGCGGTGGCGTGGCTTTCGGCCGCGTCGCCGCGGTCGGTGGCGGTACCGTGGGCGCTGACGTAGCCGATCGCGCTGGCCGGCATTTGCGCGTCGTCCAGCGCCAGGCGCATCGCCACCGCCATCGTCTCGGCGGTGGGCTGGGTGACGTGGGCGCCGTCGGAGTTGCAGCCGAAGCCGACCACCTCGGCGTGGATGGTGGCGCCGCGCGCCTTCGCGTGTTCGTACTCCTCGAGGACCAGCGTGGTGGCGCCCTCGCCCACGACGAGGCCGTCGCGCTTCGCGTCGAACGGGCGCGGCGTGAGCGCGGGTTCGTCGTTGCGCGTGCTGGTGGCGAACAGCGTGTCGAACACCGCGGCGCCGGGTCCGGACAGTTCCTCCGCGCCGCCGCACAGCATCAGCTTCTGCTTGCCGTAGCGGATCGCCTCGTAGCCGTAGCCGATCGCCTGGCTGCCCGAGGTGCAGGCGCTGGAGGTGGGAATGACGCGGCCTTTCAGGCCGAAGAACACGCCCACGTTCACCGCCGTGGTGTGCGCCATGGTCTGGATGTAGCTGGTGGCGGTGATGCCCTGCATCGAACCGGTCTCCAGCATGCGCCCCACCACGCGCACCGGCTCCACGCTGCCGCCGGAGGAGCCATAGGCCACGCCCATGCGGCCGTCGCGGATGCTCGCGTCGTCGTGCAGGCCCGCGTCGCGCAGCGCCCGTTCGCTGGCGGCCACGGCGAGCTGCGCCACGCGGCCCATCGAGCGGGTCTTCTGGCGCGGCCACGGCGGCGGGGCGAAGTCGTCCACCGGGCAGCCGAGGCGGCCGTTCAGCGCGTCGAAGTAGTCCCATTCGTGCATGCGGCGCACGGCATTGCGGCCTTCGCGCAGGCGCGCGGCGATGGTGGGCCAGTCGTGGCCCAGCGCGGTGATGCCGCCCATGCCGGTGATGACGACGCGGTTCATCGTATGGGTGCTCCGTGACAGATGTGGATGGCCGCGTCGGTCTTGGGGGAAAGGCGTTTCGATCCCCTGCCGGGGACCGAGTTACTTTCTCTCGCTTGTCCGAGAGAAAGTAACCAAAGAGAGGGACACCCCGAGGGCGCGCCTTCCGGGCATCCTGCCCTCCAGGTGCGCGAGCGGGTGGCGGGGTTTTTCGACAGGGCTCCTGCCCTGACGAAAAACTGGCCGACGTCCTGTCGGCCACCCTTCGGGCTGGTCCGCCACCCGCTCGCCGCGCCCAAGGGGCCCCGGCAGAGCAGCGCGCATCCTGCGCGCACCCGGGTCGCCGCTGCGCGGCGAAAGGGCGAAAGCATGAGGCCCGCCGATTGCCGTCTGCGTACTGGCCTTTGCCGTGGCTGTGGCTTTTCTGAAAAGTGCGCGCAGGATGCGCGCTGCTCCTCTGGGGCCCCTATGGCGTGGCGGGTGGGCGGAGGAAAGTCCGAAGGATGGCTCGCAGGGATGCGAGCCAATTTTTCGGCGGCACATGGATGTGCCGTCGAAAAACCCCGTAGCCCACCCGCGCACCCGCAGGGCAGGATGCCCGGAGGGCGCGCCATCGGGGTGGCCTCTCTTTTGGTTACTTTTCTCTGGCCAAACAGAGAAAAGTGACTCGGGCCCCGGCAGGGGGCCGAAACTCCGGCCGCAGGCCGGCACGCTGCCGATATGACCATGGTCACGGCGAATCCCCGCCATCGGCACGACTAGCCGGCACCAGCACCGCGGTAAACGCGATCCCCAACAGCAGCGTCAGCCCGAAGTCCCGCAACGCCGGCAACGAAGCCAGCGACAGCAGCCCGAACGAAAGCAGCGCGGTGAGCGCCGAAAGCAGCACGCTGGCATACATCGCACCGGGCTTGTCCGCGGTATGCGGCTCCCCTTCGTGCAGGAACACCGCGTAGTTCGCGCCCACCCCCAGCACCAGCATCAGCGCCATCCAGTGGAACAGGGTCAGCGGCTGGCCGAGGTAGCCCAGCGCGGCGAGGGTGAGCGCGATGCCCAGCACCGGCGGCGCCAGCACGCGCGGGGCGCGGCGCCAGCCGTAGCGCCAGCCGAACACCGGCACGATCAGCAGCACCGCGGCGAGCAGCCACACGCTGGCGTAGCGGCGGTAGCGGCCGAACAGCGCCGACACGCTGGCGGGCTTGTCCACCAGCTGCACGCCGGGCAGTCCGGCGGCGGCGCCAGCGAGAACCGCGTCGTCGGCCGCGCCCTGCGGCAGCACGATGGAGCCGCAACCATGCGAACCGCAGCCCAGCCACAGGTAGCGGAACGGCGTGGCCAGCGGCGTCTTCAGCCAGTCCTGCAACTGCAGCGGCGTGCCGGGCCAGGCGGCGAGCCAGGCATCGATGGCGCCCGCGCGGAAGCCGGCGCCGGCGAGCAGGGCGCGCGTGCGCTCCGGATGATCCAGCAGCGGCGCCAGCAGGGCGTGGTCCGCGCGCTGGCGTGTCAGCGAGGGCGCCATGCCGGCCAGTCCGATCCAGTCCTGCAGCTTGCCGTGCGCGACCAGCGCCTGCAGTCGCTGTTCCAGCGCTTCCTCGCGCTGCAAGGTCTGCTCGGTATCGGCACCCTGCACCAGGAAGAACTGGCTGCCGTTGCCGAGGCCGGTGAGTTCGCGGATGCGCGCTTCCTGCGACAGCAGCCCGGCGGGCTGCGCGATCAGCAGGTGCACGTCGTCGTCATGGCCGAGCCGCCACCAGCCGGGCACCGCCAGCAGCACCAGCAGCAGCGCCGCGACTGCGCCGCGGCGGCCATGGGCGAGCCGGCCCACGCCATGCTGCAGCGCGCGCGCCCAGCGCACCGGCGCCGCCGACAGCGGCTTCGCCGGGCGTTGCAGCAGTGCCGGCAGCAGCCAGCACACGCCGAGGCAGGCGGCCAGCATGCCGGTCATGGCGAACACCGCCATCTGGCGCAGCGCGGGAAACGGTACCAGGCCCAGCAGGGCGTAGCCGAGCAGCGAGGTGGCCAGCGCCAGCAGCAGCGCCGGTCGCACCTGGCGCAGGCCGCCGGCGGCCTGCCAGCGCGGGCCGGCATTGGCGCGCGCGGCGAGGTACTGGATCGAGTAGTCGACCGCCTCGCCCAGCAGCGCGGCGCCGAACACCAGGGTGAGCAGGTAGATCCGGCCAAACACCAGCAGCGACACCGTGGTGGCCGCCACCACGCCCACCGCGGTGGAGAGGAAGGCCAGCAGCAGCGGCCCCGGCGAACGGAACATGCCGAGCAGCAGCAGCGCGATGCCCGCGGTGGAGATCCAGCCGACCATATGCACGTCGCGCTCGGCGCCGGCGCGCGCGGCGGCGGCGTAGAACACCGCGCCGGTGCGCAGCAGGCGGGTGCCGGGGTAGTCATGCCGGATCGCGCGCTCGGCGCCGTCCAGTGCCGCCAGCGCGTGGCGTTGCACGGCGTCGTCGTAGGACGAACCGGCCAGCGTGGCGGTCACCAGCACCTGGGTGGCGTCGCCGTGGTGCGCGACCAGCAGGTCGTCCTCGGGCAGCAGCGGCGAGCGGCTCCACGGCTGGCGGTCGAGCCAGTGTTGCAGCCAGCCGAACGGGTCGTCCGCGAGCGTGGTGCCCACGCCATCGAGGAATGGCGCGTTCAGCCGTTGCGCCAGTGCCTGCGCCGGATCGAAGCCGGACGCGGCCAGCGCGGCGCGGTCGGCGCCGGCCAGCAGCCAGAAGCGGTGCGGCAGATAGGGCGCGGTGACCTGGCCGAGGTCGAACGGCGGCAGTTCGGCCAGCACCGAAGCGAAGGCCTTGTCGTGCGCCAGTGCCTTGCCGAGCGCGCGGGCGGCGGCCTTGGCGCGCGCGTCGTCGGCGTTCTCCACCACCAGCACCATGCGGTCGCCGTTGGCGTGGGCCAGCCGCTGCACGGCGGTCTCGGCCAGCGGGTTCTGCTCAGTGGCGGGCAGCATCGCCAGCAGGTCGGTCTGGATCGGCAGCCGGCCGCGGCCGAACAGCAGGTAGGCGCCCAGCGCGGCGAGCAGCAGCGCGGCGACGGCGAACAGGCCGGCGCGCAGTCCCAGGCGGGGCGTCATGGTAGGCCGAGCGCGCGCTTTTCCAGCGCGCTCAACGGCCCGGCATCGCGCGTGTGCGCGAAGCGGATGTCGGTGGCGCCGCCATCCCGCATGCGGATGGCGATGGCCTGCAGGTAGTCGTCGCCCTGCAGCTCGATGCTGCCCAGCACACGCGCTACCCGCGCCTGCTTCGGCACGAAGCGCAGCGTCCAGTGTGCGGCGGTGCCGCTGGCGGCGACGTCGAACTGGCGCAGCGCCTCGTCGATGTGGCCGCCGAGCATGCCCTGCAGCATCTGCGCCACCTGGCTCACGCCGCGCTCGCCGCGCACCGGGTGCGGTTGGCCATCGGCGTCCACCCGCGCACTGCGGCTGCCGGTGAGGGCCAGGGTTTCCGGGTACGGCGACACCACCTGCCACAGCATGCCGTGGCCGAGCACGAACAGCAGCCGGCCCTCGCTCACCTGCGGCTTGTCCAGCGCGGGGTTGCGGCGGGTCTGGGTGAAGTCGGCGCGCACCGCCGCATGGCGGCCCAGCCGGGCCAGCACATCGTGCAGCAGGGCGGAATCGGCTTGCGCGCGGGCCAGCGGCGCGGCCAGGCACAGCAACAGCAGGATCATCAGGCGACGCATGCGGGTTCTCCTCGCCGGCGGCGCCGCAACAGCCGCGGCGCCCGGGGCAGCATGCCAAGCAACAGCCGCGTGTGCATCGCGCTGATGCGCAGGTTGTCGCGCAGCATGCGGAAGTGTGACAGCCCGTTTTCCGGATAGGTCACCCGCGTGGGCAGGTTCACCACCGGCACGCCGCGCCAATGCAGGCGCACCGCGATCTCGGTGTCGAAGTCCATCCGCGCCGGCGGCGGCCTGCGCTCGATCTCGGCGCAGGTGGCGTCCAGCGGGTACAGGCGGTAGCCGCACATCGAGTCGCGGATGTCCAGCGACAGCGTCTCCAGCCACACGCAGGCGTGGGTGACGTAGCGCCCGTACAGCCGCCCGCGCGGCACGCTGGCGTCGTAGACCGGCGCGCCGCAGACCAGCGCGTCGGGCCGGGCGCGCGCCGCGGCGAGGAAGCGCGGCGCGTCGGCGGTGTCGTGCTGGCCGTCGGCGTCGATCTGCAGCGCGTGGCTGTAGCCGGCTTCGTGCGCCGCGCGCAGGCCGGCGGCGAGCGCGCGGCCCTTGCCCTGGTTGCGCGGCAGGCGAAGCAGCCGCATCGCGCCGGGCAGTTCGCGCGCCAGCGTGTCCAGCACGGCGCGGGTGGGCGCGTCGCTGCCGTCGTCCACCACCAGCACCGGCAGGCCGTGCGCGCGCAGCGCATGCACGGTGCGCGCGATGGTGGCGCCGTGGTTGTAGATAGGGACCAGCGCGCAGGGCGCGAAGCGGGCGGCGGCGTCCGCCATGGCCGTCGGTCAGCGTTCCAGCAGGCCGCGTACGGTGGCGACCACGTCGCCCACCGAACGCACGCTCTTGAAGTCTTCCGGCTTGATGCGCATGCCGGTCATGTCCTGCACCTGGATCGCCAGGTCCACCGCGTCGATGGAATCCAGTTCCAGGTCGGTGAACAGCTGGGCGGCGGGCGTGACCCGGGCCGGGTCGATCTCGAAGGTGTCGCGCAGCACCTCGCGCAGCCGTTCCAGGATGTCCTCGTCGCTGATCCCTGCCGTGATGACGCTGCTCATGTCTACCGCCTGTTCCTGCCTGTCGTGGTTGCCGGGGCGCGGGCGGGTGCGTCGGAGTGCGACCGGCCGACGGGACGGGGCCGGCGCCCCGTTCCGCTGCTGGTGGCATGAGAACCGGCCTGGGCCGGTCGTCCCCGTGCAAGCCCCTGTTCGCCAGCTTTGCCTTTGCAGGCAAAGCCTTGCACTTCCCGCGAGGGGCGAAGTCTAGCAGGAACGCGGTCGTGGTTGACGGCGGTGGAGGGTGGGACGGCCAGCAGGGCGCCGGGGGGTGATGGCCCTGCTGGCCTCGGTCAGGGACGACCGCCCGTGAAAGGCCGCGCGCCGTGGCGGCATCCCGGCCGGCGGACCCGGCACGCGGGTCCGGGTCCGCCTCCACCGCGGGCTTCCAGGCCCGCGGCGGCGGCCATCCTTGGCCAGAGGGCGCCTCCAGCGCCCACGAACCTCAGAACTTCCAGTCGAAGCCGAAGTGGAAGCCGCCGTCGACCGCGTGGCGGCTGACCTGGCCCTGGTAGGAGAAGTCCAGCGAGGTCGATGGCGAGGCCTGCACGCCCAGGCCCACCTGCAGCGCCAGCGCGTCGTGCGCGATCGGCGCACTGGCGACGTCGAACGGGCTGCCGCCGGCGAAGGCCAGCGTGGTCCGCGGGTCCACGTAGCCGGAGGCGTGGCGCCAGCCCAGCATGCCGTGCAGGGCGACGTGGCCGCCGCCGGCGACGAACCAGGTGGCGGCGCGCGCGCCCAGGGTGGTGAACGTGGTGCCGTGGTCGTCGCCCCGGCCGTGCAGCGCCTCGATGCCGCCATGTTCGGCGAAGCTGTCGGTGGACAGCTTCACGTAGGCGGCCTGGGCGAACGGCTCCAGCATCGAGTGGCGGAAGTCCAGCCGGTAGCCCGCCTCGGCGAAGCCCTGGACGACGCGGGCCCGGTAGTCGCCCTGCGCGTGGTCGGCCAGGCCGGGCAGGGCCACGATGCGGCTGGTGTCCAGCGCGTGGCGGGTGTAGGCCAGGCCGCCGCGCAGGCCGAACCGGCCGAAGCGGGTGCCGGCGTAGGCGCCCAGGTGCAGGTCGTTGCCGGTGGCGGAGGAGCCGCGCGCGTCCGCCTTCACCGCGCTGTGCGTGAAGCCGGCCAGCACGCCGAGGCGGCTGTCGTGGCCCAGCGCCACGTCGTGGCCCACGTAGAAGCCGGCCGTGTTGTCGCGGATGCCGGCGGCGTTGCCGTCGCTGTCGTGGTGGCCCCAGCCGCTCACGAACTGGCCCCACCAGGCACGGCCGCCCGGGCCGGCCTGCACCACCTGGCCGGCGGCGTCGGCGTCGCCGTCGAGGCGGGCGTCCATCGCGTCGCGCAGGTAGCGGCTGTCGAGCAGGTAGGCGCTCTGCACGCTGGCGTGGATCTCGCCGGAGAGCTGGTCGGCGGCGCCGCGGATGGCGGCGTCGCTGGGCAGGTTGGCGAGCCGGGTGAACAGCTCGCCGGCCGGCGCCAGCGACTGCGCGCCACCCAGGGCGGCGGCCTGGTTGGGCGTGCCGGCGAGCGCGGGCAGCGGCCGCGACTGCACCACGTCGAGGTAGACGTGGTCGGCGTCGTAGGCGGCGGCCAGGCCCAGCACCGGGCTGATCGCCATGTCCGCGGCCAGCGCGTAGGTGCCGGTCACGCCCTGCGCGGCGCTGAGCACGGTGTAGCGCGAGCCGGTGCGGTACAGCGTGCCGGGCGTGGCGACGACGTCCAGGCGGGCGCCGTCGAGCAGGCTGGCGTGGCCGCCCACGGCGATGCGGCTGGACACGCCCGGGCGGCCGAGGTCGACCCGCGCCAGGTAGCTGGAGCCGGCCGCCTGCGTGAAGTCGCCGCCCACCGTCAGGGTCTGGAACGCGGCCGCGCCGGGCTGGCCCGGGGCCACCACGCCGTCCACCTGCAGCGCGCCGCCGATGCGGCCCTGGCCCAGCAGCAGGCCGCCGTCGAGCACCGAGCCGCGGATCAGCCCGTCGTCCACCAGCACGCCGAGGTTGACCGCGTTGCCGGTGAGCGCGCCGGCGAGGTCCAGCCGGCCGGCGGCGCCGATGCCGGTGGGGCCGGTGAAGCCGTTGTCGCCGGTGAGCGTTTCGCGGCCGCCGGACACGATCAGCCGCCCGCCCGTGCCGCCGCCCAGGCCGCCGTCGGTGAGGCTGCCGGCGAAGCTGCCGTGGGCGTCGGTGAGGTCGAGCGTGGCGTCGCCGAGGCGCACCGTGCCGTTGCCGGAGAGCGAGCGCACCGCGCTGGTGTGGTCGGTGCGCGAGATGTCCAGCACGCCGTCCACCTGCACGTTCGACGACTGCGCGATGCTGCCCGGGCCGGCCAGGCCCAGCCAGCCGTGCGCCGCGACGCGGGTGGCGCCGGTGTAGCTGTTGGCGGCGCTGAGGTTGGCCACGCCGCCGGCTTCCACCGTGAGCGAGCCGTGGCCGGAGATTGCGCCGGCCAGGCCGAGCAGGCCCATGGCGGGCGTCACGTCCAGGCTGGTGGTGATCGGCGCCTCGGTGACGAAGAACGGCGTGTAGGCGGTGACCTGGTTCTCCAGGTCGTACATCACCGCGTTGTGGAAGAAGAACGAGATGCCGTAGATGGCGCCGTCCGGGAAGCCACCGTACGGGCCGATGCCGACCACGTTGCTGTAGTCGCCGCTGCTCGGGTCGCCCGAGACGATGGAGCTGGGCTGGGCGCCGGGCACGTTGCCGGTGGCGGTGAGCGTGAAGCCGGGGTTGAGCGCCGAGCCCGGCGGGAAGCCGTCGTCGTTGTCGATCAGCATGATGTCCGGCGTGCCGGTGTCGAACAGGGTGGGGTAGGTGGCGCTCCACAGCGTCTGCCCGCCCTGGCTGATGAGGTAGTTGAACTCGGTGTCGAACTGGCTGGCCGAATGCGCGCCGGACAGCGCGAACGTGCCCTGCGCGCCGCCGATCCACGGCACCGCGGTGAGGAACTGCGCGCGCAGCTCGGGCGTCAGGTTCTCGATCAGGCAGGCGGCGGCGCAGTGACCCGGCGCCTTGCCGGTGCCGTTGGCTTCGACGATGTAGCCGCTGCGGCTGAGCATGCCCGGCACGCCGTTGCCGAAGTCGCCGGCGCCGAAGATGCCGTAGAACGCGCCTTCCTCGGGCGCCACGCCGTGGGCCAGGTTGTTCTGGAAATCCTCGTCGATCTTCAGCGTGGTGCCGTCGGGAAACGTCCCCACCACCGGGCCCGTGGCGGTGGTGGTCACGTAGGCGTAGTTGATCGCCACCGGCGCGCCGGCCGCCGTGGCGTAGCCGGCCACCCTGGCGCCCGTGGCGGAATCATAGAACTGCAGGCTGGCCACAGTGGTGGACGACTGCAGGTAGCCGTAGGTGCCGTCGCCGTACAGGTAGAACTGCAGCGGCCCGGTGGCCGTGCCCGGCTGGGTGGGGAACCATGCCGGGCCGCTGCCGTGCAGCGCGGTGAGGCCCACGTCGATGTTGAACGAATCCGAGCCGGTGTCGAACAGGTATTCCTTCGGCGCGGCGCCGTTGACGCCGACGTTGATGCCCAGCCGGTAGGCGTATTGCGGTCCGAAGTTCTCCTGGATGATGTCGAGCGGGATGCTGTCCGCCCAGGCCTGGGCGCAGGGCGCCAGCAGGCAGGCCAGAGCCAGGGCCAGCGGTCGGTAAGGAGTCGTGCGCACGTGTTTCCCCGAATGAATACGACGAGACCCGCGAAGGCGGGTCTCTAGGCATAACGGAATGCGGCGCGACTTCCCCCCTCTGCCGCCGCAAAAAAAGAGCCCGGCCGGAGCCGGGCTCTTGCACGGGCGGAAACGGTCTTCCGCGCGATGAAGCGGCTTACTGCCCGCGCATGCGGCCCTGGAAACGGGTGCCGTTGCCCATGTGCGGCAGCTTGATCTTGCCGATCGCGGCGATGCGCTCCTCGGCCAGGCGGTCGGCCGCCTTGTAGGTGGGCACGCCCTGCGTCTTGCTGATCTCGTAGATGCGGCCCAGGTTGTAGTAGATCGTGCGCATCATGCGCATCGCGCGCTCGCGGTTGTAGCCGTCGATCTCCAGCGACACGTTCATCACGCCGCCCGCGTTCACCGCGTAGTCCGGCGCGTACAGCACGCCGCGGCGGGTCAGCTCGTCACCGATGGCGTCGGTGGCCAGCTGGTTGTTGGCCGGGCCGCAGATGATCTTCGCCTTGATGCGGTCGATGGTCTGCTCGTTGACGGTGCCGCCCAGCGCGCACGGCGAGTACACGTCGGCATCCACGTCGTAGATCTCGTCCAGGCCCACCGCCTCGCAACCGAGTTCATCGACGCAGCGTTGCACGGCTTCCTTGTTGATGTCGGTGACGAACACCTTGGCGCCCTGCTCGCGCAGCAGCTTGATGAACTCGCCGCCGACGTGGCCGCAGCCCTGCACCGCGTAGCTGTACTTGCCTACGTCCTCGTTGCCGTACTTGAACTGCAGCGTGGCCATCAGGCCCTGCAGGGTGCCGTAGGCGGTGAACGGCGAGGGGTCGCCCGAGCCGCCGTGCACCTGGTGCACGCCGGTGACGTACTCGGTCTCGCGGAACACGTATTCCATGTCGTTGACGTCGATGCCCACGTCCTCGGCCGTGATGTAGCGGCCGTTGAGCGAGTTGACGAAGCGGCCGAACGCGCGGAACAGCGCCTCGGACTTGTCCTTCGACGGATCGCCGATGATCACCGCCTTGCCGCCGCCCAGGTTCAGGCCGGCCACGGCGTTCTTGTAGGTCATGCCGCGGGACAGGCGCAGCACGTCGTTCACCGCGTCCTGCTCGGTCTTGTACGGCCACATGCGCAGACCGCCCAGCGCGGGGCCGAGCACCGTGTTGTGGACCGCGATGATGGCCTTCAGGCCGGCGTCCCGGTTCTGGCAGAAGACGACCTGCTCGTGGTCGGTGTGGGCGATGGTTTCGAAAATCATTGGAACGTTGACTCCACGTGGTGCGGCGTCGCGAACGGCGACCGCTGGATGGCGGCGGAGGTCGATCCAGCGCGGCCCCGCCAGGGCATTGCCTGAAACTCAAAGCCCCAGCATGGGCTGGGGCGGCGAGTCGAATCCCGACAATTTTAGTACGTCGCCGGCAGGCCTGCCGTTGCGGCGCAGCAATGCACCGGGTGTGGCGTCAGTCCGCCACCCACACGCCCACGTGGAAATGCCAGCCGTCGCCGCGCTGCTCCCAGTGCGGGTGCACGTAGTGGTAGCCGGGGCGCGCCGGCCGCCAGTGGCCGGCCACGGCCACGTAGCGCGCGCCGTCCCAGCGCCAGTAGCCGTGCACCCAGACATAGCCCGGACGGGGCCCGGGGAGCACCTCGACGATGCGCGGCGGCGGCGCTTGCGGCGCCACCACTTCCACTACCTCGCGCCGCACCACCGGGCGCTCGACCACTACTTCGCGCTGTACCACGGGGCGCGGGCGATAGACCGGTTGCTCCTCGACGCAACCGGACGCCAGCGCGGCGAAACCGGCCAGCAGCAACACGACAGGACGTGACGTCATGGACATTCCTTGGGCAGGGAAGAAAACCGCCGGCGCGATGCCGGCGGCGGATGAGTCAGCGGTACCAGCCGCCGTCGCGGAAATGCCAGCGGCCGTGCGGGCCGCGCACCCAGGTGGCGGGGCGGTAGTGGTAGCCCGGGCGCACGCGCACCCAGTCGCCGGCCACCCACACGTGGCGGCGCCAACGCGCGTCCCAGCGCCAGTAGCCCGGCGCCCAGACGTAGCCGGCGCGCGGCGGGGGCATCCGCTCGATGCGCGGCGGGGGCGGCGCCACGCCGATGCCCACGCCCACGTTCACGGCCACCTGGGCGCTGGCGGGCAGGGCGAAGCAGGCAGTGCCGGCGGCGAAGGCAAGGCCGGCGATCAGGGCGAATCTGCGGGACATGGGGCGTTCTCCGTCATCGCCGCGACCGGCGGCGTGCAGGTCGGAGAACGCCACGGTGGCGGCGGTGTTGACGGGTGACGCCGGTGCCGTTCAGGCGGTATACGGCGAGCATCTCGCCGTCATGCCGGCGAAGGCCGGCATCCAGCCGCAATGCGCTGGTCCGTGCCGCACGGTCGCCAGGTCACCGGCGACAGGCAGCACCCGGAGGGCGACGTACCGCGCGCGCAGGCCTCACATCCGGCAGTTCGGCGCGCGTCCGCCGGCGCGCGCCTGCTGGTACGCCGGCATCAGTTGCTGCGCCTCGGCCGCCAGCGTCTGTGCGCGGTGCGCCGGCGAGGGATGGGTGGACAGGAAGGCCGGCACGCGGCTGCCGCCCTGCTGCTCCATCTTCTGCCACAGCACGGCGGCGGCGCGCGGATCGAAGCCGGCCCGGGCCATGTAGCGCAGGCCCAGTTCGTCGGCCTCGCTTTCCTGGGTGCGCGAGAACGGCAGCAGGATGCCCAGCTCGGCGCCCGCGCCCAGCGCCGCGGCGGCGCGGCCCGCGTCGGTGCCGCGGCTGGCGGCGTAGACGGTGCCGGCCAGTACCGCGCCCTGCGCCACGTAGTTGTCCGACACGCGCTCGGCGCCGTGCCGCGCCACCACGTGCGACAGCTCGTGGCCCAGCACCACGGCGAGCTGGTTCTGGTCGGTGGCCACCTTGAACATGCCCCGGTTCACGCCGATGCGCCCGCCGGGCAGGGCGAAGGCGTTGGCGCTGTCGTCGCCCACGATCTGCACTTCCCAGGCCTGCGTGTTCCACGGCGGCGGCAGCACCGCGATCAGTGCGTTCGCCACGCAGCTGGCGTAGGCGCGTTCGCGCGGCGCATCCACGAACTTGCCTTGCTTGCGCAGGGTGTTGAAGGCGGTCAGGCCCATCTGGCTCATCTGGGCGTCGGACACCATCATCAGTTGCGGTCGTCCGGTGGGCGAGGTGGCGCAGGCGCCGAGCAGCAGGGTGGCGCAGGCCAGGGGCAGCCATCGCGGTTTCATGCGCATCCTCCATGGTGGGCAGCCCGCGCAGGATAGCCCGATGCGGGCGGGACCGCCGTGCAGCCGGTCGCGCGGCGGCAAGGACTTGCGGTGCGGCCATTCGCCGGGCACTGGAATAGAACGAACGATCGTGCTATTCATGGCGCCATGACTTCCGCCCAAGCCGCCGGCAAGCGCGCCGCCACCCGCGACACCATCCTCGACCACGCCTACGCGCTGGCGCGCCGCGACGGGCTGGAGGGCCTGTCCATTGGCACCCTGGCGGCCGACGTGGGCATGTCCAAGAGCGGCGTGTTCGCGCATTTCGGCTCGCGCGGGGACCTGCAACTGGCCGTGCTCGATCTCGGCGCGCGGCGCTTCATGGCCCACGTGCTGCTGCCCGCGCTGAAGCAGCCGCGCGGCCTGCCGCGCCTGCGCGCGATCGTGGCGAACTGGTTCGCCTGGGCGCGCCGGCACGAGAGCGGCTGCGTGCTGCTCTCCGCCGCCAGCGAGTACGACGGCCGCGACGGCGCGCTGCACGACGCCGTGGTGGCGCAGCAATCCGGCTGGCGCGGCGAACTGCAGAAGGCGATCGCGCAGGCGGTGGACGAAGGCCACCTGCGCGCCGATACCGATGCCGCCCAGCTCGCCTTCGAGATCTATGCGCTGCTGCTCGGCCTGCATCACGACGGCGGCCTGTTCGGCTACGACGAGGCCGAGCGCCACACGGCGGCGGCGTTCGAGCGCCTGTGGCGCAGTTGGCAATCCTGAGGAAAACGACGATGTCCCCGCATGCCGCTTCCGTATCGACCCGCCTCCGCCTCGGTGCCCTGCGCGCCGGCTTCGTGCTGGGTGGCCGACTGGCGCCGAAGCGCACCGCCGACCGCGCCGCCCGCCTGTTCGCCACGCCGTTCGCCAGCAGCCGGCGTCGCGCGCTGGCGACGCCGGAGGACGCGGCGGCGCGGCGCGACGACCTGCGCGTCGGCGACGAAACCGTCGCCACCTATGTCTGGGGCGATCCCGCTACCCAGCCGTATGCGCTGCTTGCGCACGGCTGGTCCAGCTTCGGCCTGCGCTTCCTGCCGTGGGTGGACGGGTTGCGCGCGCTGGGCTACGCGGTGGTGACGTTCGACCAGCCCGGCCATGGCCGCAGCAGCGGCAAGCTGTGCACGCTGCCCGAGTTCACCGCCACGATCCGCGCGGTGGGCCTGCGCCACGGCGAGGCCGCGCTGGCGGTGGGGCATTCGCTGGGCGGCGCCGCGCTGGCGTTGGCGCAGGACGAGGACTGGCACGCGCGACGCCTGGTGCTGGTGGCGCCCGCCGCCGACATGGCCGACGCGGCCAGCCGCTACTTCCGCCTCGTGCGCCTGGGCGAGCACCTGCGTGCCGCGTTCTACGACTGGCTGCTGCGTCGCACCGGCATCAGCGTAGAGCAGCTGGAGGTGCATCGCCGCCTGCCGGCGCTGGGCCAGCCGGCCTTGATCGTGCATGACCTCGAAGATGCCGACGTGCCGTGGAGCGAGGGCGAGCGCTACGCGCGCTACTGGCCCGGCGCGCGGCTGCTCACCACGCAGGGTCTGGGCCACCGTCGCGTGCTGGACGCGCCCGCGGTGATCGCCGCGGCGCTGGCCTTCGCGCGCGGCGAGGCGGTGGGCGAGCGCGTGGTCGGCACGCCGGACCTGCCGTTCGGGGTGGCCTGAGCGCCGTTCAAATCCGCCGCACCCCCGCAAAGCCCCTTGTAAGTTGTATTCACCCTGCGCCAGACCGTTCCCCCTCTCCCGCTTGAGGGAGAGGGGGAAAAGGGCGGCCGGTACGCCTCACGCCCTCCTTCCGCGGCGCCCTCTCCCCTCCGGGGAGAGGGTTGGGGTGAGGGGCAACCTCGCGGAAGGTTCCATCGAAGCGCGTTTTCCAGGGGCATGTTCCCGCGAGCACCCGCCCCTCATCCCGGCCTTCTCCCCGCAGGGGAGAAGGGGAAAAGCCTGGCCCTTTCCGGCTGCCGCCACCCTCTCCCACACGTGGGAAAGGGATCCGCCATGTGGCGTTTCCCGCAATGACGAGGCCCGTGATCCCGGCGATTCCTACAGGCAGCTCCGCAACCGCCGCACGCCTTCCTCGATGGCGCGCTCGTCCACGCTGCCGTAGCCGAGGATCAGGCCGTGGCGCTTCGCCTTGCCGCGATAGCACGGCGACAGCGGACGTACCGAGACGCCGGCCTGCACGGCGCGACGCGACAGCGCCACGTCGTCCACGCCCGGCGGCAGCAGGGCGGTCAGCTGCATGCCCGCCTCGGCGCCCACCACCTGCAGCGCGTCCGGCAGGTGCCGCCCGATCGCCGCCTGCAACGCCGCGCGGCGTGTCGCGTACAGCATGCGCATGCGGCGGATGTGCCGCGCGAAGTGGCCTTCGTGGATGAAGTCGAGCAAGGCCCGCTGCGGCAGCATCGGCGAGCAGGTGTCCAGCGCGTCGCGGGCGGCGCGGAAGGCCGGCAGCAGGTCCTCCGGCACCACCAGGTAGCCCAGCCGCAGCGCGGGGAACAGCACCTTGCTGAAGGTGCCCACGTAGATCACCCGCGCGTCCGCGTCCAGCCCCTGCAGCGCAGCGATCGGCTTGCTGCCGTAGCGGTATTCGCTGTCGTAGTCGTCCTCGACGATCCAGCTGCCGCTGCGCGCGGCCCACTGCAGCAGCTCGATGCGCCGCGCGGCGCTCATCGTGGCGCCCAGCGGGAACTGGTGCGAGGGCGTGACGTAGGCCACGCGCGCGTCCGGCGCGCGGCGGATGCCGGTGGCCACGTCCATCCCGTCTTCGTCCACCGGCACCAGCACGGGCACGGCGCCGACCGCCGCCAGGGCCTGGTGGGCGCCGGGGTAGCCGGGCTCCTCGACCCAGGCGCGGTCGCCGGGATCGAGCAGGGCGTGCGCGCAGATCTGCACGCCATGCTGCGCGCCGCTGGTGATCATCACCTGCCCGGCGTCGGCACGGACCGCGCGCACCGTCGCCAAGTACTCGGCCACGGCTTCGCGCAGCGGGGCGTGGCCCATGGCGTCGCCGTAGACCAGCGCGTCGGCGCCGACGTGGCGCGCGTGCCGGCTGAGCAGGCGCGACCACGCGCCGTGCGGGAAGTGGTCGAGCGCCGGCACGCCGACGCGGAAGGCACCCTGGCTTTCCAGCCAAGTCTGCGGCGGCGCGGCCATCGCCGCCACGCGCGCGGCGACCCGGCGCGCGGCGGGCTTCGCGGGCGCGGCCGGCACCCGGCGTTCAGGCGCCGCCGGCGCCTCGTGCGGGATGGCCGCGGCCACGCAGGTACCGGCGCCGACCCGGCTCTCCAGGTAGCCCTCGGCATGCAGCTGTTCGTAGGCGCCGAGCACCGGCAGGCGCGATACCTTCAGTTCGGTGGCCAGCATGCGGGTGGAGGGGATGCGCTGCCCGGGCCGCAGCTGGCCCTCGGCGATGGCGCGGCGGAACCACTCCGCCAGCTGCTGGTAGATCGGCGCGCTGCCGGCCTCCAGGCGGATCGGTGGTAGCAGGCTGGCGGACACGCGCTTCATGGGCGGCTCCAAGTGGTCATGCCGAAGCAGGGCACAGTGGCTATTTGAACGTACCACTAGGCCGCCTAACGTGCCGCTGCCGGAGCGAATGGCGGAGGCGGCGGTGGGCAACGGGCGGCAGGCGGGCAGGGGCGGGCGGGGCATCCGGTGGCCGGTGATGCTTGCCGCCTGGCTGGGCATGGCCGCGGCGGTGTCCGCGCAGGATGCGGGCGCGCCGCGCCAGGCGCTGGACGATGCCTGGTGGACCGGCCCGATGCTGGCCAATTCCGCCGAGACGCTGCCGCGCGGGCACGTGCTGGTCGAGCCCTACGTCTACGACGTCGCCTCGAAGGGTACGGATGCGTTCGGCTCGCGCGCCTACGTGCTGTACGGGCTGACCGACCGGCTCACCGTGGGCCTGATCCCGATCATCGGCTACACCCGGGTGAGCAACGAGCCGGACAGCGCGGGCATCGGCCTGGGCGACCAGATCCTGCAGGCGCAGTACCGCCTGACCCGCTTCCACGAAGGCGGCTGGCTGCCCACGCTCGCGCTGCAGTTGCAAGAGACGCTGCCGACCGGCCGCCACGACCGCCTGTCGCGCGCCAGCGACGGCATGGGCGGCGGTGCCTGGGCCACCACGCTGGGCCTGAACGCGCAGAGCTACTTCTGGATGCCCAACGGCCGGCTGCTGCGCGCGCGCCTCAACCTCACCCGCACCTTCAACGGCCATGCCGGCGTGACCGGCGCCAGCGTCTACGGCACCGGCCCCGGCTTCCGCGGCACGGCGCGGCCGGGCGACGCGTTCTACCTCGGCGCATCGCTTGAATACAGCCTCACCCGGCGCTGGGTACTGGCGCTGGACGTGTTCCGCAGCCACGGCGGCGCCACCCGCGTGGACGGCCGCACCGATCCGCCCGGCGCCCTGCCGGAACCCGTGCGCACCCGCCTGGGCGGCAGCGACGCCTACGGCTACGCGCCCGCGGTGGAGTACAGTTGGACGCCCAACCTGGGCGTGCTGTTCGGCCTGCGCGTGGTCGCCGGTGGCCACGGCACGCGGCACTCGCTGACGCCGGCCATCGCCGTCAACCTCGTGCACTGAACCCGCCGCCAGGCGTCGCACTCCCTCCCCTGCATGCAGGGGAGGGTCGGGGTGGGGTGCTTTTGGCTTGGGGGAAAAGCGTTACCCCCCCTGCACGCAGGGGGAGGCAAGAACGCCGTCGCTTGACGGTGGCTTTATCCCGCGCGGTCCAGGCTGGCACGCCCGTCCCACGGAGCCCCGCCATGCCTTACCGGAACATCAACGAGCTGCCGGCATCGGTACGCGACAACCTGCCGAAACACGCCCAGGACATCTACAAGGAAGCCTTCAACCACGCCTGGGACGAATACGCCGACGCGGACAAGCGCCGCGGCGACGAATCGCGCGAGGAAACCGCGCACAAGGTGGCCTGGTCGGCGGTGAAGAAGGACTACGCCAAGGGCGAGGACGACAAGTGGCATCCCAAATGATGCCGTGACACGGCCGCGGCATGCCGCGGTGCATCATCGGGCATGCGGGGCGAGCCACTAGAATCATGGGGCTGAACCCTTACCCCACGATGCACGGAGTCCCCATGAGCTCGCCCGCCAAGCACGTCCCAGCAAGCACCTCCCGGCGCGAGGCTCACCCGCTGCGCTTCGTCACCGCCGCCAGCCTGTTCGACGGCCACGACGCGGCGATCAACATCATGCGCCGCATCATCCAGTCGCAGGGCGCGGAGGTGATCCACCTGGGCCACAACCGCTCGGTGGAGGACGTGGTGCGCGCCGCGCTGCAGGAAGACGCCGACGCCATCGCGCTGTCGTCCTACCAGGGCGGCCACGTCGAGTACTTCAAGTACATGGTGGACATGCTGAAGGAGCGGGGCGCCGGCCACATCCGCGTGTTCGGCGGTGGTGGCGGCACCATCACCCCGGAGGAGATCCGCGAGCTGCAGGCCTACGGCGTGGAGCGCATCTACCACCCCAACGACGGCATGAAGCTGGGCCTGGTGGAGATGATCGAGGACGTGATGGCGCGCACCCGCGCCGCCGTCGACCAGCGCGCCGAACTCGACGCGGAAACCCTGCCCAGGGTGGACATCGCCGACGAGATCAGCATCGGCCACATGCTCACCGCCATCGAGGAAGGCCACGTCGGCGAGGCCGAACTGGCGCGCCTGCGCAAGGCGTGGGCGCTGGCCGGCAAGCAGACCCCGGTGCTCGGCCTCACCGGCACCGGCGGCGCGGGCAAGTCCAGCGTGGTGGACGAGCTGCTGCTGCGCTTCCTGCACGCCTTCCCCGAGATGCGCATCGCCGTGCTCGCGGTCGATCCCACCCGCCGCCGCTCTGGCGGCGCGCTGCTGGGCGACCGCATCCGCATGAACTCGCTGCGCAGCCACCGCGTCTACATGCGCTCCATGGCCACGCGCCGGCAGAACGCGGCGATCAACGAGGTGCTGCACGACTGCATCGGCTTCCTCAAGGCGCAGCCCTACGACCTGGTCATCGTCGAGACCGCCGGCATCGGCCAGAGCGACTCGGAGATCGTCGACCTGGTCGACTTCGCCACCTATGTGATGACCAGCGACTACGGCGCCGCCAGCCAGCTCGAGAAGATCGACATGCTCGACTTCGCCGAGCTCGTCGTGCTGAACAAGTTCGACAAGCGCGGCGCCGAGGACGCCCTGCGCGACGTGCGCAAGCAGTGGAAGCGCAACCGCGCCGCGTTCAACGTCAAGGACGAGGACGTGCCGGTCTATCCCACCATCGCCAGCCAGTTCAACGACCCGGGCGTGACCTGGATGTTCGCCAACCTGTGCCGGTTGATGCGCGAGAAGCTGGGAACGGGGAACGGGGGGCTGGGCAGCGCGCATTGCGACTTCGCCCCGCGGGTGGATACCTCGCTGAAGGAACCGCGCGCCACCGTGCTGATCCCCGGCAGCCGCGTGCGCTACCTCGCCGAGATCGCCGAGCAGGGCCGCGGCATCAACAGCGGCATCGAGCACATGGCCGAAGCCGCCGGCAAGGCGCAGCACTACTACGAGGCGCTGAAGGAACTGGCCGACCCGCAACTGCCGCGCCCCCTCGACCTGTACGACAGTGCGGCTCTGCATCCCTCTCCCTCCGGGAGAGGGACCGAGGGTGAGGGTACGGCTCCCGCCCCAACCGGCCACGCTCCCTCGACCGTTCCCGCTGAGCGTAGCCCGCAGGGCGAAGTCGAAGCGCCCGCCCCCATCGACCGCTCCCTGCTCCTCCTCCGCCAACGCTACAACGAGGCCGTCAAGGAACTCTCCAGCGAAGCCATCCACCAACTGCGCGACTGGCCCGCGTTGCGCGAATCCGTCACCAAGGACGTCAACGAATACAAGGTCCGCGACAAGCTGATCCGCGTGGAGAACTACCGCGAGTCCCTCAGCCACCAGAAGATCCCCAAGGTCGCCCCGCCCAGGACCGAAAGCTGGGCCGACCAACTGCGCTTCCTCGGCAAGGAAAACCTGCCCGGCCACTACCCTTACACCGGCGGCGTCTACCCCTACCGCCGCACCGGCGAAGACCCCACCCGCATGTTCGCCGGCGAAGGCACGCCCGAGCGCACCAACCGCCGCTTCCACTACCTCAGCCAGGGCGGCGCCGCCACGCGCCTGTCCACCGCGTTCGACTCGGTCACCCTGTACGGCGAAGACCCGGCCCCGCGCCCGGACATCTACGGCAAGATCGGCAACTCCGGCGTCAACATCGCCACGCTGGACGACATGAAGAAGCTGTACTCCGGCTTCGACCTCAGCGCGCCCACCAGCTCGGTGTCGATGACCATCAACGGCCCCGCGCCGATCATCCTCGCGATGTTCATGAACACCGCGATCGACCAGAACGTGGAGAAGTACCTCAAGGCTGATCCCGCACGCTGGGCCGCGGCGGAAAAGCAGATCGCCGTCATGTACCCCAACGGCCGCCCGCAGTATTCCGGCGAGCTGCCCAAGGGCAACGACGGCTTAGGGCTGGGCCTGCTCGGCGTCACCGGCGACCAGCTGGTGGACGCCGAGACCTACGCCAGGATCAAGGCCGAGACGCTCAGCAGCGTGCGCGGCACCGTGCAGGCCGACATCCTCAAGGAGGACCAGGCGCAGAACACCTGCATCTTCTCCACCGAATTCGCCCTGCGCATGATGGGCGACATCCAGCAGTACTTCGTGGAGCACAAGGTCCGCAATTTCTACTCGGTGTCCATCTCCGGCTACCACATCGCCGAGGCCGGGGCGAACCCGATCAGCCAGCTCGCCTTCACCCTGAGCAACGGCTTCACCATCGTGGAGTACTACCTCGCGCGCGGCATGAAGATCGACGACTTCGCGCCCAACCTGTCGTTCTTCTTCTCCAACGGCATGGACCCGGAATACACCGTCATCGGCCGCGTCGCCCGCCGCATCTGGGCCCGCGCCATGCGCGAGCGCTACGGCGCCAGCGCGCGCAGCCAGATGATGAAGTACCACATCCAGACCTCCGGCCGCTCGCTGCACGCGCAGGAAATCCAGTTCAACGACATCCGCACCACGCTGCAGGCGCTCTACGCGCTGTTCGACAACTGCAACAGCCTGCACACCAACGCCTACGACGAAGCCATCACCACGCCCACGGAAGAAAGCGTGCGCCGCGCCGTGGCGATCCAGATGATCATCAACAAGGAACTGGGCCTCAACTTCAACGAGAACCCCTGGCAGGGCAGCTACGTGGTCGAGGAGCTGACCGACCTGGTGGAAGAGGCCGTCTACAAGGAGTTCGAAGCGATCAGCGAGCGCGGTGGCGTGCTCGGTGCCATGGACACCATGTACCAGCGTGGCAAGATTCAGGAAGAGAGCCTGTATTACGAGCACAAGAAACACGACGGCTCGCTGCCGTTGATTGGCGTGAATACGTTCCTGCCGAAGGATCATGGTGGGGAGATTGCTACCGAGATCGAGCTGATCCGCTCGACGGAAGAGGAAAAGGGGCAGCAGATCGCCAATGTGCGGGCATTCCAGAAGGCGCGGAATGCACTGGCGCCGGCGGGCGAGACTTCACATGCGCATGGCACCGATTCCACCGACGCCCCGCAACCCGTTCATCCTGAGCGTAGCCCGCAGGGCGGAGTCGAAGGGCATGGTCTGGCCTACCTGCAGAACGCCGCGCGCGTCCGCAAGAACGTCTTCGCGGCGCTGATGGAGGCAGTGAAGACGCATTCGCTGGGGCAGATCAGTCATGCATTGTACGATGTGGGTGGGGAGTATCGGCGGAATATGTGACAGTATAGGTGGGAGCCTCGTACGTTAATGGATGACAGGGGAGCGTGATGAAAAAGCGGTCTGAAGAAAAGTCAGAGGCACTCTTGTGGCCACTGCTGGACAAGGAGGCTGATCTTCATAAGGAATATCGGCGCAGAAACCCAAAATTTGACCAGCGCCGTGTGAAGCCAGAGGAGTTGGACAACGCGCTGGCTGAAGGCTGGTCTGTGCACAAGCGCCTCAAAACTGTCGTGACAGTTAGGAGAGAGCGCAAGCTCGATGAGCGTCTCGAAAATATTTGGTGGGTTCTTCTCTATAAGATGGGCTACTCGGAGCTCGGTGGCGGGCGCCGCTTCCGAATAAAGTTCAGTCGCCGAGACGTCGAAGGGGAGAAACAAATAGATGTTTTCGCCTCAGATGATGAGACTGTGATCGTTACTGAATGTAAGGCATCAGAGCGGTTGCGCAGACGAAGTCTCCAGAAGGACATAGAGGAATTCGGTGCGCTGCAAGGCGCCATGGCGAGTTCAATCAAATCGTTTTATGGGCGCGAATTTAAGCCAAAGATCCTTTGGTTTTTTGTGACTGAAAATATCATCTGGTCTGAAGAAGATATCGCACGGGCCGATGCACATAATATTCGTCGAATAACGGAAAACGAGCTGCCTTATTACACTCAGCTTGCTGATCATCTAGGTAAGGCCGCTCGTTTTCAGTTTTTGGCTGAATTTTTAAAGGATCAGCCAATTCCAGAGCTCGCAGGGGCAAAGGTGCCGGCAACTAGAGGTAAGCTCGGTGGGAGATATTTTTACTCCTTTGTAACTACCCCTAGACACCTCTTAAAAATTGCATTTGTGAATCATAGAACACTGGATGATCCCGAAGGTCATCCAACTTATCAGCGGCTTGTCCAGAAGGCACGGTTGAAGTCAATAGGAAAATTCATCGAGGCAGGTGGCTTCTTCCCTAATAATTTACTTGTCAACTTTGTTAAGCCTCCGCGTTTTGATATCCTTCAAAAGGATGTATTGACTGATGTGCACTTTGGCCACCTTTATTTGCCTGCGTCTTATAAATCTGCTTGGATAATTGATGGGCAGCACCGGTTATATGGATATGCGGGTCTAGAGGATTCATTTCTCGATCAGAAGCTAGTAGTCGTCGCATTTGATGGCATCTCAAAAAATGAAGAGGCCAATATGTTTGTGACGATAAATCACGAACAGAAGTCTGTGCCTAAAAATTTGCTTGACGATCTTGAGGGCCAGCTGAAATGGGGTTCTGATAATCCAGCCGAACGGATTGGTGCAATAGCTGCACGACTGATTCATAGCTTAAGTCGCGATCTGTCTAGTCCATTTTATGGTAGATTTTCTGCGGAGGGTATACGAGTATCGCAGAGTGCTTGTCTAACGGTCCCACAAGTGAAAATTGGCCTGAAGAGATCTGGTCTCTTGGGTCAAATTGTATTGCGTTCAAATTACGATTTGGGGCCTCTATGTGGCGCTACCGATAACGCTACTCTTCTCCGCGGCCAGAAAATTCTTAATTGGTATTTCCGGCAAATTGCAGAAGCTGATTTTTCGCGTTGGGAAAGCGGTAGGCCAGGGCGTTTATGCACCAATGAATCAGTTCAAGCGCTCACTCTACTTTTGGGTGAATTGGCCAAGTTTGTTGAGATGACTCATCGGATATCACTGCGTGGTCTGTCTGAAGTTAAATTCCAAGAAATTCTGATACCGATGATTGAGCCGATACTCAACTACTTGAAGTCGGGTGGCTCAACAGTGGACTCGTTGCTAACTGTTCCCTTTGGAAGCGGTGGACCAAGAGAGCTCTTGCTACGTTTTGCTCGCCTTGTCAAAAGCGATTTTCCGTCGTTTGCGCCTGAAGGTTATGAAGATTGGGAGAAAACCCAGTCAGAGGATCTCAGGAGGACTGCTGATCAGCAGATTCAACGAATAAATATTCTCGTCCAAAAGCATATATTTACCGTTTTTCGGCGCATGTATGGAGAGGAGCGTTCAGCATATTGGGAAAAGGGTATAAATAATAAGGAAATTAAAACTAAGGCATACGCGAAGTCGTTAGATAGTCCAGACGAAGGGCTTCCGTTAGAGACATACCTTGATTTTATTGAATTCAAAAAGATCGTTGAGAGCAAGGATCGTTGGCCCTTGTTTAAGTCGGTTATGGATATTCCCATAAATGGAACAAAAGGGCAAGCAAAGAATCTGGAGTGGATGGAGCGAGTGAATGAACTGAGGAGGATTCCAGCTCACGCATCTGAGCAGAGGAATTATAAGAGTGAGGATTTTTCACTTTTGGATGAGGTCTCTGAAACGCTTGAGCGCAGAATTAATGAGTACGATTACGATGGCATTCAGCGAGTCGAAAATGCCTAATAAAGATCTGACCCCATTTTTAAAATGGGCCGGTGGTAAGCGCTGGTTGGCACGCGATTACGTTTCATTTTTTAATATGAAAGGGATTCGACGATACGTTGAACCGTTTCTGGGGAGTGGGGCTGTGTTCTTTTCCATTCAACCGGAGTCCGCGCTGCTTAGTGACCTCAATATCGATTTGGTGGAAACGTATAGATCGATTCGTGATAATTGGCAAGCTGTAAAACGAGCTCTCGGTCGTCACCACAAGCATCATTCGCCTGAATACTACTATAAAGTCAGGAGTAGCATCCCGAAGGACGGTTTTGCTCGTGCAGCCAGGTTTATATATTTGAACCGGACTTGCTTTAATGGGCTTTATCGAGTCAACTGTAGAGGTGAGTTCAATGTCCCACTTGGCACAAAAACGTCGGTGATTCTAGATACTGATGACTTTGGGGCCATAGCGGATCGGCTGGCCCGGGTTGAGCTTGTTGCAGAAGATTTCGAGAAAGTAATTGATCGGTGCGGCGTTGGTGATTTTATTTTTGCAGATCCTCCGTATACTGTAAAACATAATAACAATGGGTTCGTCAAATATAACGAAAATTTATTTTCTTGGGCGGATCAGGAGCGATTGCAGTGCAGTCTGGCTCGAGCTGCTAGAAGGGGGGCAAGGGTCATTGTTAGTAACGCAGATCATCCATCTATAAGGGAGCTTTATAATGGATGTAGCATCAATACGCTCTGGCGTCATAGTGTTATGGCGTCAGAATCGGCGCGGAGAAAGGTAACATCTGAAGTGCTTGTTCAATTCTAGGCAAAACGGGGTCAGGTTCACTTCCGTGCTGACGCGTTGAGGGTTTGCGCCGGCCGCGAGAAGAACGGGGTCAGGTTCACTTATCCAGTGTGTGGAAGTGAATCTGCCCCCGTTCTGGTGGCTCAGATTCCGGCTCAGGAGGGAGGGGTAAAAGCCGTGCTCACTTAAACAAGAGAGAAAGCTGATTTGCCTCGTCATCCTCATGCCTTCAATCACTCCGCTAATGAAGGATGATTTAGAACAAAAGATACATCAGATGACCGCGCCGATAGTCACTTAAGGAATGCATGTGATCGGAAAAGATCATATCGTATTGGCTCTGAATAGGTGGCCACTTCGCTGCCTACGAAAAGGTGTCAGCGAAAAAGGTGTCAGGGACAATGCCTGACGGGGGATTGGGGATGATGCGGAGGCACTGCTTGGGTCGATAGCTGCGCGCTGGCAGGGCGGCGATGCTGTGGACATGGCTCGCCAACTTCGCTTTCGGCATAAGGGGGGGGCGAATGGAAAAAATCAATTTGGCTTTCCGTAAGGAAATGGTATATGACTCGTCCCATTAAAATTCCGGGTTCTCTTGGCGATAAAGATCTTGAGGGATTCTTCAGGGGTTGGAATTGGTATGACGACCCGGAAAGCCCGGTTGTCTTTAACGTTGAGCGCGGGACACACATAGCACCTTGGGCGGCCGGGTTATTTGGTGCATACGCGCTCTGGTTGAAGGAGGTGCGAGGAAAGGAAGTTCAGTTGGAATACGACAAGGGTTCATATGTTGGTCGCTTCCTAACTAAGGTAGGCTTCACGAAGCTTTTTGGTATTGAAGACGAGGTCGCCGCAGTTGATAGTCAACGGATTTTCCCGCTTACTCGCATAACTGAGAGTAAGCAGATTCCGACTATTGCAAATGCAATAATTGCAATGCTCGAGATCGGTGATGAAGAGGTAGAGGACGCTCTTAAATATTCTTTGGTGGAGCTTTTAAGGAACGTCGTTCAGCACGCTAACAGTCGGATCGGTGGCTTGGTTTGCGCGGTTTATTTTCCCAAAAGCGGCCTAGTAGACGTGGTGGTCATAGATATCGGCCGTGGTGTGAGGGCAGCATTGCGGGATTCTTATCCCGAAATAAACTCGGATCAAAAGGCGGTGAGGTTTGCCATGCAGCCTCATGTTTCCGGTACCTTTCACGAGGGAATGTACCAGTCCATGAAGGACAACGCAGGGCTAGGTTTGTTTTTCATTCGCGAGATTGCATCGCGTGCGTATGGTGGATTCTTTCTGGGTTCAGGTAGCATGCTTGCGGATGTTTGGGGTGAGCAGGATGGTACACAGAAAAAAAAGTATATCCAATCTTCAACTTTAGGTTGGCGTGGAACCTTTGCGCTCCTGCAATTGAGAAAAAATGCAATAGGGGAGTTTGGTGCACTATTATCGCTGTGTAGAGATATAGCCGCACAGGTGAGAAAGGATCGATCTGAGCTTGCGGTTGATTTTGTAGACGAAAAGATGGATCTAGATGGACTATTGACTGTAAACGTAAAATCATTTGAGGAAGACGTTGAGGCCGCCGCCTTAGTGCGAGATCAGCAAATTCTTCCGGCGTTAGAGCGGGGTGACTTAGTGGTTTTAGATTTCAGTCAGGTCCGGGCCGCAACGCAATCGTTCATACATGCCTTGATGTATCGTCTGTTCCGTGATGGCCGAAACTTGGAATACTGCTTGAGTGTGTCGTGCGCAGATGGTGCAACTGAGGAAGCTATTCGAGCTGTTTCTGCGTACGCGTCAGTTGAGAAAGGCGGAATGAAAAACCAAGATCCGAGTTAGGGCTACGAAAAGGTGTCAGGGACAACGCTTGACCGTCGGTCATGCGGGCCCGGACCGGGTTGAGGTCGATATAGCGCAGGCATTGCAGCGCGTAGCGTTCAAAACGGGGTCCGTCCAAAACGGGGTCAGGTTCACTTACCACTTACGAGTGCTGAGGCAAGAACGGGGTCAGGTTCACTTTCTGCACGTTTGTGTGTTGCGGGGCGGTCGATGCGCAGGCCGAATGCCGGCGAAGCGTCGGGTCTTGGCTTCGACCATGGCGTGGAAATCGTCGTGGCCCAAGGCGCGCTGTTGCTGGAGGTAGGCGCGGATGGCGGCGAGGTCGTCGTCGGCCAAGGCTTCATGCACGAGGCGGTGGTAGGCCTTGGCGCGATCCGGCGCCGTGGCGGCGAGAGCGGTGTACGCCGGGTGGGGCGTGAGCAGCGCGTCTTCCCGTTGACCGCAGTGGCTGGCGCAGCTTGACCACGCATAGGCGAGGGGATCGTCGGTCATGCGGGCCCGGACCGGGTTGAGGTCGATATAGCGCAGGCATTGCAGCGCGTAGCGTTCGCCGTCGACCAGGCAGGCCTTGTAGCGGCCTTCCCACAAGGTGCCGGTGCGCCGGTGACGGGCGTTGAACTGGCCGACGTAGCTGCGCCCCAGTTTTTGCATCAGGCGCGCGATGGCGCCTGCTTCGGGAGGCGTGGCCAGCAGATGGACGTGGTTGTCCATCAGTACGTAGCCATGCAGCGCGCAATGCGTGTCGAGCAGTGCTTCGCGCAGCAGGTGCAGGTAGCGGCGCCGGTCGGCGTCATCCAGGAAGCAGGGCAGGCGGTTGTTGCCGCGCTGGACAATGTGCTGCGGGATACCGGGTAGGTCGAGTCGTGGGAGTCTGGCCATGCTTTTAGCATCGCGGCATAGTCAGGGCTGCGGGAGCGTGCCGTGGCTCGGGACGGTGTAGGCATACGGCGCCCAGCTTTGTCGGGAAGTGAACCTGACCCCATTAGGGACCCGCTTCGATCGTAGAATTTCATGGCCATGAGTGGTTCAGGTTCACCGCCGTCGCTGCGTCCGCGCAAGAAGCCCGTGCAGTCGCGCGCGGTCGAGACGTATGCCTGCATCCTCGAGGCGGCGGCGCAGGTCATCGAGCAGCATGGGATAGGGGCCTTCAACACCAACGCCGTGGCCGAACGGGCGGGCGTGAGCATTGGTTCGCTCTACCAGTATTTTCCGGGCAAGGACGCGTTGGTAATCGCGCTGATGCGGCGCGAAAAGGAGCGCTTTGGCCAAGACGCCGCCGCGGCGCTGGATGCGCATGATGGCTGCGCGGCACTGGTGCACCTGGTGGGGGCGGCCGTTCGCCACCAGTTTGAGCGCCCGGAACTGGCACGGCTGCTTGACGTGGAAGAGGCGCGGCCCGAAGCGGAGCGCGAGGTGAAAAAGGCCAGCAACTATCGCGAGCTGCTGCGCGCCACGCTGGATCGCCCGGATCTGCCACAGCAGCCGGATCCGGAAGTTGCCACCGACCATCTCGCTGCGATGGTGCGCCTGCTGGTCGACGATGCCGGCGCGCGGGGTGAGTCGGACACTGCGCGCCTTGAGCGAAGGTTGCTGGGCGCGATGCTGGGTTATCTCAATGCGTAGCCCGGCATGTCGCGCCACGAAATGTGAGTAAGGGTGTTTTCGCGGGCATGCGGTGCAGCGGCCGCGTTTGTGCCGGCGCGGGTTGCGCGCGGTGCGGCGGATGCGAGTTGGCCGATGCGGGGGTGTTCGACATCATGGAAGCTCCCGAATCACCCGATTCGTCACGTCCGGAAACTCCATGCCTGAAGCACCTTCCCCCATGAAACTCAACCATCTCAGTTTTCCCTCCAATGATCCGGCGCGCACGGCCGCCTTCTTCACGACCTATCTCGGATTCACCAGCGCGCCGATGTCCGGGCACTGGATCCTGAAGCGTCCCGGGTTCGATGTGGTCATCGAGGATGTGGAGGCGGAGACGCCGCAGTGGCCGAGCAGTTTCCACGTGGGCTTCGAACTGCCGTCGCGCGCCGATGTCGAGTCGCTGTACGCCAGGATGCTGGCCGATGGCGTGCCGATGGAGACGGCGGTCATCGACCACGCGCGTGGCTCGCGGTTTTTCTGCCGCGCACCCGGTGGGGTGATGTTCGAGTTGAACACCCGAGCGGATGCAGCGCCGGAATACCGCGGCACGTTCGACTGAGGCAAGGGTGAGCACGGGGCCCCGGCTTGTTCGCTGAGAAAGTAGAGGGCGGCGAAGAGGCCTTCGGTGGTGGGGCGTCGAGGGGGCGCCAGCCGGGGTCGACGGTGTCGCTTTCGCTGCTGGCGTGGATGTCGCGGAAGGCTTCGCTGTTGGTGGGCACGCGGGCGAGGGCGCGGATGGCGGTGGTGAGACTGGCGAGAGTGGCGGCGTCCTGCTGGCCGCGGTCGGCTTCGGCGAGGGTCAGTAGAAACCCGGGAGCACGGCGCACTTCATCCGTCCCGCTTGTTGTTCGTTCCACACCGATCCGGCTGGCTTGGCCGAAGGCGGTTATGTAGCAGGCGTCCTGGCGAACCACGCCTTCCTGGATTCGCAGGTCTCCATGGCGCGCCGGTAGCCCTCGCGCGCGCTGGTGCGGGCGATATAGGCTTTCTCGGTTTCGCCCAGGGTGATGCCTGCACCGTGTTGCGCGAGTTCCAGCGCGTAGGTCACCGAGATGTCCGCGGCGGTAAACCTCTCGCCGGCGAGGTAGGGCGTGCGTGCCAGCTGCCGCGTCACCAGGCCCAGCCGGGTCTGGAAAACGTCCAGCGCTTGGCCGGCGCTCCAGTTCTCCCGCTCGGACTCCGGCGCAAAACTGCGCGCGCCGACGACGAAGTAGACGGAGGCCGCGAGGCCGGCTTCGCCGAGGTGGAGGAACTGCTGGTAAGCGGGGAACGCCGGATCGTGCGGGGCGGGTGCCAGCGGTGTCGGCCCATGGCGGGCCATCAGGTACTCCATGATCGCGATAGACTCGACCATGGTGACGTCGCCGTCCCGGATCGCCGGGATGAAGCCGGCCGGGTTGATGGCCAGGAACTCCGGGTCTTTCTCGACGCCGGCCAACAGGTCCACCGGCCGCAGTCGGTACGCGAGCCCCATCTCTTCCAGCAGCCAGACGACCCGGAAGCCTCTTCCCTCGCCAAAGACGGTGATCATCGGTGGTTACCCTGCGGTTCGGCCTTGTCGGCCTCGTGACAGGAAGACGAATGGGATCTTCGATAATCGACATGGGCCATTCGTTTGCTACCTCGGCGGCTTTTGGCCCGAACATCGCTGGCTACGCGAAACAAACGTGGCGACGCAGCTTTCCCGGTGAACCGTGGTGTGCGTAGCGTTGCCATGAAAAGGCGTGCCGGCGCGCCCCGGCACGCTTTTGATCTCATCAACAGGATGCGGGCGGGCGATCAGAACCCCAGCGGTCGTTCCCCGGCAACGGCCACCTTCGCCTCCAATGCCCGACCGACACGCCCCAGCGTGCCTTCCTCGAACAGCCGCCCGATCAGGGTGACGCCGTAGGGCACGCGGTGCGGCCTGGCCAGTTTGGGCAGCGGGTGTTTCGGGTCGGGCACCCAGTCGCTGCGCACCTGGTCCACGTCCACGAAGCCGGTGCGCAGGGTGAGCGAGGGGTGGCCGGTCATGTTGGAGATCACCATCATCTCGTCGCGCAGCGAGGGCACCAGCAGCAGGTCCACCTCGCCCATCACGCGTTCCATCTCCTTCGCCACCTTGCGGCGCAGGCGGTCGGCCTGCACGAAGTCCACGGCGGAGAGGAAGCGCGATTCGCGGAACAGGTTGGGCCAGGCGTCCGGGGTCTGCACGCGCATCCGGTCGGCGGCGCCGGTGAGGGTGAGTTCCTCGAAGGCGGCGGCGGCTTCGGCGAACAGCAGCACGTTGAGGTCGTCGTACGGCCAGTCGGGCAGGGACACTTCGGTGGGTACCAGGCCGAGCGCGCGCAGCTGGGCCAGCGCGGCGCGGTCCAGGTCGGTGGCCGGCGCCTGCTTCATCCAGCCGGGGAAGTAGCCGAGCTTGAGGCCCTTGACCGGCGCGGCCGCGTCGTAGTCCAGGTGCGCCGCCACGCTGGCGCTGTCGCCGGGGTCGGGGCCGCGGATGGCGTCGAGCACCAGCAGGGTGTCCTCCACCGAGCGGGCGATGGGGCCGAGCTTGTCCATCGTCCAGCACAGGGTCATGGCGCCGGTGCGCGGCACGCGGCCGTAGGTGGGGCGCAGGCCGGTGGTGCCGCAGCGCATGCACGGGCTGATGATGCTGCCCTGGGTTTCGCTGCCGATGGCGAACGCCACCAGTCCGGCGGCGGTGGCGGAGGCCGGGCCGGCGCTGGAGCCGGAGGCGCCTTCCTGCAGCAGCCACGGGTTCATGGTCTGGCCGCCGAACCAGATGTCGTTGAGCGCCAGCGCGCCCAGGCTCAGCTTGGCCACCAGCACCGCGCCGGCGGCGTTGAGCTTGCGGGTGACTGCGGCGTCGTCCTTCGGCACGCGGTTCTTGAAGGGCTCGGCGCCGTAGGTGGTGGCGATGCCGGCGGTGTCGAGCAGGTCCTTCGCGCCCCACGGGATGCCGTGCAGCGGGCCGCGGTAGTGGCCGGCGGCGATCTCCCTGTCGGCCTGCGCGGCCTGCGCCAGCGCGTGCTCTTCGCACAGGGTGATGACGCAGCGCAGCTGCGGGTCGAAGCGCTTCAGGCGTTCGAGGTAGATCTTCGTCAACCGGGTGGACGTGAGCTTGCGCGCGCGGACCCACGCGCCGAGCTGGGCGACCGAGGCGAAGGCGATGTCCTCGTCCTTCGCGGGCAGCGGCGTGGCGGCCACCCTGGACGGCACGAAGCGATCGCGCGCGGGGCCGACGTGCGCGCGGCCCATCGCCGGGAACCAGGTGGTGGCCGGCGCCAGCCCTTCCTCCAGCGCCACCGTGCGCGGGCCGGTGCGGCGCTCCAGCAGCGCGGCCATGGAGGTGGGCCAGTTGGCCACCGCCATCTCGCGCTGCGCCTCGGTCATCGTCACCTGCTGCAGTTTTTCCGCTTCGGCGAAAGTGGCGGTGGTGAGCTTCGGCCCCGCCGGTGGCGCGGTGTTGAACGCGCCCGGCGAGCCGGGCGGCGGCGTGGCCTGGGTGGGGTTCCCGCCGGTCTGCGCCCAGGTGCTACCCGTGACCATGGCGCCCAGCACGGCCAGCGGCGCCTGGGTGAGGAAATCGCGACGAGTCTTCATGGTATTCCCCCGATGCGTACCGCGCGGGAGCGCGTTTGATGTCGACGCTGGCGGGACGCGGTGCGCGTCGCGCCTCCGGCTTGCCGGACACGCCGGCCTGGCGGCCCACTGTGGACGAGGCAGGCCGTGGGCACAACCCGGCGCGGGCGCCCGTGGATTTTGCCCGCCGCCCCGGCGGGGCGCCTGTGCCATGCGCATGGGACGGCGGCTTCATTTCCATGGCGATCACCGGTGGACGCGTCATCCCGGCCTGCGCCTACAGCTGTCCGGACTATTTCCTGCCGCTGGATGAGCTCCTCCCCCTGCGCGCAGGGGGAGGTTGGGAGGGGGTCACGCTTTGGCTTTCAAGCCCAAAGCGCCCCTCCCCAACCCTCCCCTGCGCGCAGGGGAGGGAGTCTTCTTCGCTCTTCCTTCGAGGCAGCCGGTAGTCTTCCCGCACGCTGTTTGCCGATCTATCGGTGCAAGCTCTTGACCGGCGTCAACGGATATTCCGGACAGCCGGGCCTGCGCCGGGATGACGAGCGGGGCGGTGCCGGTGCGGACTACACGGAGCCGCGGGTGTTCGAGATGGTCCTGGTGGCAATGGGCTTTGCGCAGGAATCACGGGCAGGAACAGCATGCCCGGATACCCGCCATCAGCTACCAGACCTCGCCGCCGGCCCCTGACCCACCCTCAACCCAGGCTGGCGAGCTGGTAGCCCACGTACAGCACCAGGAACAGCGCCAGCCCGACCAGCAGCGTCGTCAGCGTGCGCTCGACCAGGGTGCCGTGATAGGCGGCTTCGGCGTCGGCGCGGATCAAGCGGCTGTTGCGGTAGTAGTCGCGGGTGGCGAGCAGGATCAGCACGCCGCCCAGCAGGATCATGCCCAGACCCAGCCATTCGGACGCGTGCAGGTGCAGTCCGGTCTTCAGCACGGCGCCGCGCGTGGAATAGACGAGGAACACGTCGAAGCGCTCGATCAGGAAGCCAAAGCCCATCAGGGACACCGCGGTGCGGATCCAGGCGAGGTAGGTGCGCTCGTTGGCGGAGAGGTCGCTGAAGTGGGGAATCATGGGGCGGCCCGTGCGGGAGGTCGGCCCAGTCTAGCCCCGCCGTCGGCTACATCGGGCCGCGGCGCGCTTGGCAGCCGGCGGTGCGGCCGGCAGGATAGGGGCTTGCCTGCATCGCGACGATCGGAGGGCCGGCCGCTCCGGCCCCGGCGAGATCGTCGCGATGCGCCATGCGCCAGCCTTGATCGGGAGCAGCGACGGTCGTGACAGAGAAAACGGGAAGGATGCGGTCCGGGTGGCCGGGTGTCGTCGCGTTGCTGGCCGTGGGCGCGGTGCCGGCGGCGGGGCTGATGGCTGCCACGACGGCGCGGTTCGAGGTCGGCTCGCGCGTGGTGGCCACGGCCGAGCCGCCGGTGTCGCGGCCATCGACGCCGCCGTGCCGGGTGACGGTGTTCGACCACGAGGCCTTCGACGACAAGGGCGACGGCTCGTCGATGGCCGCGCGCCCGCACCGGTTCGATTTCGCGCCACCCAAGGGCTGCGCCGGCGGCTGGAGCAAGGTGGTGCTGGAGGCGGATTTCTCGGTGCCGGCCGGGCGCCAGTTCGACCGCACGGTGGCGCTGTGGCTCGGCGGCGTGAACCTGTATTTCGGCACCACCATCGAGCCCGAGCCGGACGTGGCCCAGCACTGGCACGTGGAGCGCGACCTCACCGACTACGCCGCATTGTTCCGCCAGGCGCAGGCGGGGCAGATGATCCTCAACAACTGGATCAGCCCCACCACCGACCAGCCGATCTACGTGGACATGCGGCTGGCGTTCTACCCGGCAAGCGCCGGACATCCGGCCGCGGCGGCGGCCGACCGCGTCTATCCGCTCGGCAGCGACCCGCGCGGCGAACAGACGCCGCTGGAGCATCCGGGCGACAGCCTGTCGCGCCGGATCACCTTTCCGCGCAACGTCGAGCGCGCCTACCTCGACGTGATCGCGCAGAGCCAGGCGCACGACGAGCGCTGGTACACCTGCGTCGACCAGGCCTACCTGGAAAGGACGCGCGACTACTCGCTGGAGTCGTTCGAGGCCTGCGACGGCGGCAGCTTCCGTGGCGTGGAGGTGCAGGTGGACGGCAAGCCGGCCGGGCTGGCGCCGGTCTACCCGTGGATCTTCACCGGCGGCGTGGCGCCGCACCTGTGGCTGCCGACGCCGGCGATCCAGACCACGGACTTCATCCCGGCGCGGGTGGACCTGACACCGTTCGCCGGTCTGTTCGACGACGGCCAGCCGCACACGGTGGCCGTGCGCGTGCCGGGCGCCGATCACTTCTTCAACGTCGCGGCGAACCTGCTGGTCTACCAGGACGCGCAGGCCAGCCAGCTGAGCGGCGGGATCACGCGGAACACGCTGGCCGCGCAGTCACCGGTCGTGCCCACCGTGCGCGACACGCTGCACGCCGATGCCGCCGGCCGCATCGTGGGCACCCTCGACACCGACCTGGCGCAGGCCTACGTGATCGCCGGCCGCCTGCACACGCCACGCGGCACCCTCGACACCACCGTGCGCTACACCGGCGGGTTCCACAACCACCAGACGTTCGCGCGGCCGGGCGCCAGGGGCTACGACGAGACCATCGACCAGTCGGGCACGATGTCGCTGGCGGTGGAGCGCACGCTGGACGGCAAGCGGCTGGACGGCTACACGGTGCGGCAGCGCGATCCGCTGTTCCTTTCCTCGCGCAAGACCCTGCGCACCACCGGGCAGGACTTCACCGCGCAGGTGGCGATGAAGCAGGGCCACCGCATCGAAACCACGCGGACGGATGCGCGGGGCGCGACCTACCGCGCCGTGCTGGACGAGCGCCTCGCCACCCGCGACCACGCCGACGGCAAGACCATCCCCGACCCGCTCGACCGCACCACCTTCCCGTACCACGAAGCCGGCAGCGAGCAGGTGAGCTTCAGCGACTCGCTGGGCAGCTGCTATCGCACCGCCATCCAGTCGCGCGACGAGCGCCTGACGGCGGCGGGCGAGGGCGCCGGCTGCCCCGGCGGCGCGAACCGGCTGGATGCCCGCTCGCGTCCCGACCATCCGTGGCTGGTGCCGATCGAACCGGAGAAGGCGCCAGAGGGCATGCCTGGCGAGAGATGACGTGCGTGGGCGCGGCCGGCCCGGAAAACGCAACGGCACGGGATCCCGGCGTTCGTCGGGATGGCCCTTCGTGGAAGTGCCTGCAGATCGCGGGCACCCGGCATCAGTCCCGCAGGCTCACCGTCTGGCTGCGCCAGGCCGCGTCCTGGTAGCGGTAGAACTGGCTCAGCGAGGACGGCTTGTCGGCCTGTCGGGTGGTGGCCAGGGACGCCATGTCCAGGATCCCGAAGCGGTGGACGAAGCGGCCGTTGACCCGGGCCTCGCGCGCCACCAGCATCAGGCGGTCGCCGGGCACCCAGCCGGCGAATTCGATGTAGCCCAGTCGCGGATCGTCGTCGGCCGGCGGCAGCACGTCGATCACCCATTGCTTGCCGACCACGTGGAACAGCCACAGCTCGCGCCAGCTGGCCATGGGCTGCACGGCCAGGGCCAGCGCGGTGCCGTCCGCGTTGGCGCGCGCCGAGCCGGTCCAGACCGTGCCGTAGGTGCAGCGTTGCGCCAACGGCGACTTCGCGTCGTGCCTGCGGTCCAGCAGCCGGATGCAGGTTTCGCCGGGGCGGCCCGGCGCGGTGGCGATGTGCAGGCCCTCGACCGCGCCGGCCGGCGGCCGGGCCGCCCAGCGCGAGGCGCCCACGCGTATCGCCGCATCGTTGTAGTCGTCGCGGTCGCTTTCGACCAGCGCGCGGGTGTCGACGGCCGCCAGCTCGTCGATGGCGCGCGACGCGGCCGGCTGCGCCGGTTGCCGGTGGCGCGTGCGTTCGAAGGCGATCGCCGCCCACACCGACGCCTCGCGCATGTGCAGGCGGTTCTGCACGTAGCGGGGCAGGCCGGCGCGCGGCACGCGGTCGAGCAGGTCGGCGCGCCAGGTGTCGAAGGCGGCGCGCTGCACCGGCGGCAGGTCGGGGTCGACGCAGGCCGGGTCGGTCAGGGCCAGCGCGGCGGTGGCCTTCTGCGTCGCGGTGGCGTCCAGCGCCATCACGCGACGGAAGGCATCGCCGTCGTAGCACAGCCTCACGCCGTCGCCGCGGGCGATGCTGCGGATCGTGACGCCGTAATCGGCCACCACTTCCAGTTGCCCGGACAGGGCCTGTTCCAGTGCTTTGTTGCGGTTCGTGGAGGCGCGCCGGGCCAGGCGCCCGGCCATCACGCCGAGCGCGTCGAACGGCTCGGCGTCGATGGCCTTGCCCGGGGCCGCTTTCAGGTAAGCCGCCGCATACGCGATGCCCAGCGCCTCGTTGCCCGGCATGTCGCGCAGGAAGCGGACGACTGCCAGCAGTCCGGGCGCATCGTCGGCGCGCATCGGGACGATGCGCACCCGGTCGGCGCGGACGAAGCCGGCGCGCTCGAGGCGATGGTCGTAGACCTGCAGGTAGTCCAGCGCATGGCCGCGCACCTCCAGGGTCTCGCCCTGCCACAGCACCGCCTGCAGGGCCGCCGAGTGGCGCGCCTGCGCACGCAACGCGGTGCCGTCCACGCTGACGATGGCCAGCGGGTTCGCGGGTGGCGGTGCGGGTTCGGCGGCCTGCGCCAGGCCCGTGCCCAGCAGCAGGGTCATCCAGGCCAGGGCCTTCATGGCGCGCTCCCGGCGGCGTCGCCCGTCGCGGGGGACCGGTGCGCGCCATCGATCAGGGCCTGGCCGATGAATCCGCCGGTGGCTGGCGGCGGCGCGATGATCACCGAGATCTTGTCGGACAGCTTGTCGGCCAGGGTCTTCTGGATCAGCAGCGGGTGCCTGTCGATCAGGGCGCCATCGCGCGCGAGCTGCTCGCTGCTGACCTTGCCCAGTTTTTCCAGCCGGTAGGCTTCGGCATCGGCGAGCTTGCGGCGCGAGTCGGCCTCGCCGGCAGCCTCGATGCGGCGTGCCTCGGCGGCGCCCCTGGCGTTGCGGATCAGGGCGGCGCTCTGGGCCTCGGCTTCCAGTTCGCGCTGCTCGATCTGCTTGCGCTTGAACGGCAGCACGTGCTTCATCGCCTCTTCCTGGCCCTTGGCCGCGATGACCTGCTCGTCGGCCGCCGCCTCGGCCGCGGTGTCGCGCCGCGCCTTGTCGGCCTCGGCCTGCAGCTTCGATTCCTGCACCTGCTTCTGCTTCAGCTGCAGGGTGTACTGCATCTGCTGGTTCTCCAGCTCGGTGGCCAGCACCTTGTTCATGCCCTCGCGGTAGTCCGGCGGCAGGTCCACGTTGCCCATCATCACGTTGCGCAGCACGATGCCGTCGGCGGCCAGCATCGGCTTCAGCTCGTCCTCGATCACCGTCTGTATTTCCTGGCGCCTGGTCGAGAAGATCTCGCGCACGGTGTAGCGCGTGAACACCTTGTAGATCACGCCCTGCACCAGCGGCTCCACCAGGTCGCGGCCGATGTCGTCGGGAAGGACCTTGGCGACCCCGGGCAGGGTCTTCGGGTCGAGCGCGTAGCGGATCGCCAGTTCGACGCCGATGGACAGGCCTTCCGACGACTGGAACGGCGCCGGGCCATCCGCCTTGGCGCTGCGCGTGGGGCGGTAGATCCGGTCCTGCAGCTGGAACCTGCGCAGGCTGTGGATGCCGGGAATCACCAGGCAGGGGCCTGCGTGGAGCTCGCTTGTCGAGCCCGTCCATTCGTTCGTCCGGATGCCGACCTGCTGCGGCCCGATGGTTTCGACCGGTGGGTGGCGGTAAAGCCCGTAAGCGCCCAGCGCGAGGATCGCCAGGACCAGCGTCTTGCGGTTGAACACGCGCCCGGCCACCGTCCTGAACCCGTTCGGATTGCCCGTCATGATGCCCCCCTTGCCGCATGGCTTCCGTGGATGGGCTCCATCCCGTTGCGGGCCTGGAGCCTGCCTTCCATGGGCCCGGGCGGTTGGCGCCTGCGGGCCGCTGGTTGGCGCTTATTAGGAAGGCGGGCGGGGCCGTGCGCGGGCCGAAGATGCGACGGGTCGCAGACCGGATGTGACAGTTGGCGGGCAGGTGATGCGGGGATGGTCCCGACCACGACTGGATGCACGGGTGCGTCGTTCAGCCGTGGTGGTGTCCGGCGGCCGGGTTTCCTGCCTTCCGCTGGCGCCGGCGTCGCGCGCGTGGCGTCAATCGCCGATACGTCGCCAGACCGACACGGGCACGTCGCCGTTCGGCCGCGGCGGCACCTTGTAGCTGAGCGTGTCGCCCTGCAATTCGAAGGTGCGGCGTTGCTCCTGCCCCTCCCAGTTGGGGAAGGAGGCGCCTTCGATGCGGAAGACCAACTGGTGCTGGTCCGGCTCGACCGCGATCGTGCCGTAGTGGGTGCTCGAGCCCATCACGGCCGCCCGGTATTCCCGGGCGCTGGCCTTGGCCTTGGCCGGGTTGGCGAAGCGCGGGCGGTCGGAACGGTAGATCTGCAGCGAGTAGTGGCCCATGCGGTCGATCAGCAGCAGACCCTTCGGCGCCTCGCCGTAGTCGTGCGAGCGCGAGCCGTCCGGATGCAGCACGTCGGCCGCGGCCAGGGTCCAGGTGCCGGCCAGCGAAACGTCGCCGCGGGCGCCGGCCATCCTGGCGCCGGAGGACCAGGCCAGGCCGGGCAGCAGGCAGGCGATGATGGCGAGGCGGGAGAGGGTGCGATGCAGGCTCATGGGTGTCCTCCTTCGGGTCGGGTACGCACGCACGCGTGGGTGGGCTCCGCCGATCCTAGGGCTTGCCGTCATGTGGAAAAACCGAATAATTCGGTGGAAATACTTTTGAATTTCTTACCTATGCCGCTCCCCAACCTCGACATGGACGCGCTGCGCAGCCTGGAAGCGATCCTGCGCCTGGGCAGCCTGGCGCGTGCCGCGGAACGGGTCGGGCGCTCGCCCTCGGCGGTCAGCCAGCAGATGCGCAAGCTGGAGGCGCAGCTGGGCGAGCCGCTGTTCCGCAAGCAGGGGCGGCGCGTGGTGCTGACCGATGCGGGCGACCGCGTGCACGCCTATGCGCGCCGCATCCTGGAACTCAACGACGAGGCGGTCCATGCGGTGCGCGGCGCGGCGGTCGACGGCGTGGTGCGCTTCGGCCTGCCGGGCGATTTCGCCGAATCCTGGCTGCCGGCGGCGCTGGGGCAGTTCCGCAAGGCCTACCCGGCGGTGCGGGTGGACGTGCTGGTGGAACGCAACGGGTTGCTGCTCGAGCGGCTCGACCGCGGCGAGTTCGACCTGGTGCTTGCCATGAACCAGGGCGGACGTGCGGACGCCGAACGCCTGGCCACGCTGCCGATGACCTGGATCGGCGCGGCGGGAACGGACGAAGCGGTGCGGCCGGACGCGGTACTGGACCTGGCGCTCTACCCGCCGCCGTGTTTCTTCCGCCAGGCGGGCACGTCCGCGCTGGAGCGGGCCGGCATCGCCTGGCGGCCGGCGTTCGTCACCGCCAGCCTGCACAGCCTGTGGGCCGGCGTGGCCGCGGGCCTGGGCATCACCGTGCGCACGGCTGCCGACCTGCCGACTACGCTGATGCGCCTGGATGAACGCCACGGCCTGCCGCCGCTGCCGGGCGTGGACCTGTGCCTGCATGCCGCCCCCGGCGCGCCGTCGGCGGCGCTGGCGCGCCTGCGGGAGGCGGTGATGGAGCAGGCGCGGACCCACCTGGGCCGCGCGGGTCGAAACGGGCATTGAGACCGGGCGCGCTTGCGCCGGAGTGCGAAGAAAGCCCGGCGTCCGGGACGCCCGCCTTTCGTCATGCCGGGACTCTATTGGCAAACCAGCGGTGTTGATGCACGATCGATCCGCTCGATGTTTCCCACCACCCTTTGCACGAGGCTGCCATGCGGCACACACGTCTTTGCATGTATGTCATGGCCCTGCTGGTGCTGTCGTTGGCCACCACGGCCTGCGTGAACGGCGTCAACGGTTCCGTCGACGTGCCGGCGGGCACCAGCGTTTCCGACGCGCACACCGTGAACGGCTCGGTGAGCCTGGAGTCCCACGCCAAGGCCGACAAGGCCACCACCGTGAATGGCTCGATCCACCTCGACAGCGGTGCGCAGGCGGGGGTCGCCCATACGGTCAACGGCGACATCACGCTGGCAAGGGACGCCAAGATCGCGGGGGACGCGAAGACGGTCAATGGCTCGCTCAGCCTCGCGGAGGGGGCGGCCGTGGACGGTGCATTGATCAACGTCAATGGGCGCATCGAGATCGACGGCGCGCATGTCGGCCACGGTATCACCACGGTGAACGGGGACATCCGCATCACGGGCAACGCCGTGGTCGACGGTGGCATCCGGGTGGAGAAGTCCGGCGGCGGGAACGAGATTCTCGGCATCCACTTCGGCAACGGCGGCAACCACGTGCCACAGGTCGTGATCGGCGCGGGCGCGACCGTGAATGGCCCGCTGACCTTCGAGAGGCGGGTCAAGCTCTACGTCAGCGACCAGGCCCGGGTTGCGGGCCCCATCAGCGGCGCCGACGCGGTGAAGTTCTCTGGTTCGGAGCCGCCGGCTTCATAAGGGCGGTCGGCAGGAGCGGGAAGAGCAACGGCCGTCCAGCCGCCCGCTTCCCGGAACTCCGGCCCCGGCCCCGGCCCGGTTTGCGAGAGGCGGTCCTCTCGACATGCGGAGGCCGGACAGGCGAAACGCCCCGGCCGGGGCGTTTCGTTTGCCGCAACCCGCCGGACCCTACTGGATCCGCGTGATGTTCCCGTTCGCATCCACCTGCACCAGGTCGCCCTGGCGGATGCCGCTGGCGTCCTTGACCTGGATGTTCTGGTAGCTGCCGTTGCCCATCTTGATGCGCACGGTCCAACTGGTGTTGCTGCCGGCGTTGTTGCCGATCGCGTGGCCGGCGAAGCCGCCGCCCACCGCGCCACCCACGGTGGCGAGCTTGCGGCCCTTGCCCTTGCCGACCTGGTTGCCGAGCACGCCGCCGGCGATGGCGCCGATGATCGTGCCGGCGGTGCCATGGCCGCCGCCCTGGGTGATGTTCTGTTCCACGCGCTGCACGGTGCCGCATTGGTCGCAGCGCAAATAGATCCCGTCGTTGCGCACGAGCACGCCGCTGCTTTGCGCGGCGGCGGTGCCGCTGGCGGCAACGCCGAGCATGGCGGTGAGGGAGAAAGCGAGCAGGGACTTGGCGTTCATGGGGCCTCCTTGGGTGAACGGCGCGGGATCGGTGCGACCGGGCGCAAGTTTATGCCGCGACTACCCGCACGCGGCGTGAACGGGGCGTCGCGCGCCACGCACCTCGTCCTCCGCAGGCGCGAAGTCCGAAAGCGGAAGGCCGCGCCCTATGCTTGCTGCGGGGGCGGCACGACATGCTGGTGCCGGCTGTTGAACACGACGGAGGTTTCCACGCGCAGCACGACGTCGTGGCGGTTGAAGTGCTCCGATATGATCGTCTTCAGGTGCTGCATGTCGCGCACGACGACGTCGACGATCAGGTCGGAGCGGCCCGATACCAGGAACACGTTGCGTACTTCCGGAATGGCGGCGGTCGAACTGACGAAGTCGTCGACCACCTCGACTTCCAGCTTGCCGAGTTGCACGAACAGCACGGCTTCCAGCACGAGCCCCATCGCCGCGAGGTCGACCTCGGCATGCGCGCCCAGCAGGACGCCGCGCGCCCTCAGGGACTTGATCCGCTCGTGGCAGCTCGATGGCGCAAGGCCCACCTCCGCCGCGATCCGCTTGTTGGACAGCCACGCGTCTTTCGTCAAAAGGCGCAGGATGGCGAAGTCTGTTCGGTCGAGATCGGTCGAGCCGGCCATGATTCCGAAATCTGTTCGATTGACGTTCATTCGATCCTAATGACATTCTGGATTCATGACAAACAAACGAATTTCATGGGCAATCCTGGCCACCGTATCGTTGTCCTGGACCGCCCACGCCACGCCGCCGGCCGTTTGCCGCGTCGCATCCAGCCGACCTCCCGCCGGCGCCGCGGTCCGTGACACCGTTGCGCAACGGTTGATCGCGGAAGAGCGGGCGAGCTGGGACCTGGCGATCCGGCGGAATGCCGCTGCCTACAGGGCGCTCCATGCCCCGGACTTCATCACGGTGACCGGCGGCGGCGTGGTGGGCAAGGCGGCCAGCGAAGAGTCGGCCATGGATGCACGAGTGCGCTTCGACCAATGCGCGCTTTCGGGATTCGACGTCCGCTTCGTCGCGCAGGACGCCGCGCTGGTCACCTATCACGCGAAGGCGGCGGGGCTCGACCACGGGAAAGCCTTCCGGCTCGACAGTTATGCATCGTCCCTGTGGGTGAAGCGCAACGGTGCCTGGTCGAACGTGTTCTACCAGGCGACGCCCGCATCGGGGCAGTAGGCACGCGACAGGGGAGGGGGAAGGGCGCTGCCCGGCGCCACGCGCGCCGGGGAAAGGAGCCCCGGCGCGAGACCCCGTTGCAGCTCTCAGAGCCTGTTCAAGATTTCCCCGTGGCCCGCGCCGGGTCTGTTGGCACGCAGATCAAGGAAGAGCGAAGGAGTGGACGTCCGTCCACGACTGAGCGATGACGCAGGGAGGCGGGCCAACAGACCCGGCCCGAAGGGCTGCCTTGCCCTGGCCACCATGCGGCAGCGCGCGCGGCTTGGCCTGCCCGCCAGGCAGGCGCTGCGCCACGCACTCCCACCGGGCGGCCAGGGCAAGGCAACGCGAGCTACGGGGAGATCGTGAACAGGCTCTCAGCCCACATGGTCGTCCCTGGGGTGCTCGTTGCTGCCGGGCGCCAGCAATGGGAACGCCGTGATGCGGAGCTTGGGCGCCGCGTAGGGCAGCAGGGTGAGCAGCTGCGGCGTGTCGCTCGCGTCGGCCTGCGGCCGGCGCGGCACCGGATCGGCGGCGCCTTCCTCGGCCTTCCAGCTGGCCACCGCACGACCTTCCACGCTGAGCGTCACCGGGGGCTGGTGGCGCGAGAACGGGACCGGGCCGACCGGCTGCTCGGCACGGCGGAAGACCGCGTTCTCCGGCAGGCCCATGTTCCAGCGCGAGGCCGGGTAGACCTGCCAGTCGGCGGTCAGTCCGCGCTGGCGCCACTTGATCCACGATTCGGCGATGGGCAGGGCGAACACCAGCGCGCCGTCGCGCACGCTGACCGAGTCGTTGAAGCCGGACACCATCGTCGGCGTGCTGGCGAAGCTCAGCGCGATGGTATCGCCCGGCCGCCACTCGCGGTGCAAGGTCACGAAGCGCCAGGCGCGTTCGGTAGGTTGCGCGTGGCCGTTCACGCTCAGCGTCGATCCGGTGGCCCAGCCCGGGATGCGCAGCTTCAGCGCGAAGGTGGCGGCCCGCGCCGGATGCAGCACGATCTCCACGCGGGAGCGGAACGGATAGTCGGTGCTTTGCTCGATCCGCAGCGGCACGCCCTGCACCACGGTCTGCACTGTGCAGGGCGCATAGACCATCGCCGCGATGCCGCCGTCCGCGGTCGCCATCCACAGGCTCTGGACGAGCTTGGGCCAGCCCTGGTGGAAGTTGGCGGTGCAGCAGCCGAAGTGGGGCTCCAGCCCGAACAGGTTGGCCTCCGGGCCGTTGCTGGTCCACGGGCGCCGGTGCAGGCTGCATTCCACCTGGTTGGGTTCCTGGTCGTACTGGTGCGCCCACATGTCGTCGGTGAAGGCGCCCGGCAGCGCGTTGTAGGCGATCGTCTCCAGCCGGTCGGCCAGGGCCGGGTCGCCGGTGATGGCCAGCGCCACCTCCAGCGAGAACATCGTTTCCACCACGGTGCACAGTTCGGTGCCCTGCGAGGGATTGCGGCCGGCCAGGTGCTCGTCGGCCGAGAACATGCCGTTCGGCAGGCCGTGCCAGGTGTCGAGCATCGCCAGCTGGTGGTGCACGGCGGCGCGATCGTGCGCGCTGCCCGAGACCAGCGACCACACGGGCGAGGACTTGATCGACATGGCGATGTTGACGCCGTGCACGCGCTGGCCGAGGTCCTTCATGAAGACGTCGTCGCCGCCGCCCCTGGCCTCGAGCGCGGCCACGTCGACCTTCGCCTTGAACGGGAAGTCGGCGAACATGCCCTGCCAGTCGAAGCCTTGACGGCGCAGCAGGGCGGCGAGCTGCAGCAGGCGCGGGTCGCCGGTGCGCTCGTACAGCCACAGCACCGAGAGCAGTTCGTCCTGCCAGCGCGAGCGGCCCCAGTCGCGCAGCGGGCGCTGCGGCAGCGCGCCCAGCTGGTGGACGAAGTAATTCGTCATCAGCGGGATCACCCGCGCATCGCCGGTCAGCTCGTGGTACTGCGTGAGCACCTTGAGCATGACCATGCGCGGCCACCAGTCGTCGTTGCTGCGCGGACCGAACATGCCGTTGGGCCAGGGGTGGTCCAGCGTCCAGTCGATGAACTTCTGCGCCTTCGCCTTCAGCGGCGCCGAGTCCAGCTGCCAGGCCAGCGGCAGCAGTCCGTCCAGGAAGTACGGGCCGCGTTCCCAGGATTCGCCGGTGCCGCCCAGCCAGCCGCTGTCGGGGCCGACGTCGGCCCAGGTCTCGTCCAGGTGGCCGCCCAGCCCGGACGCCTGGATCTCCAGCTGGCGGCGCAGCCAGCCCGCGGGCCGGATGGCGCCTGCAGGCAGCCGCCGGAAAGGTTGCGGGGCCAGTGGCGCGCGCGAGGGCGGGGGCATGCCCGATGCGGCGCCGGCCTCGCCCGGCGGTGTGGACCCGGTATCGGAACGGACGGCACACACCGTGCCGGGCATGATCGCCGCCAGGCCCAGCGCGCCGGATGCGCGCAGGAAATCGCGCCTGCCTTGGGACGGGTCATGCTGGGTCATACATGGTCTCCGTGCAGGATCGGGCGCGCCTGCGGGCGCAGGTCATCGAGCGCCCAGCGGCAAAGCAATAGTACGACAAATAATCCGCTCCTCCGGTTCCGGCCCGCTGGCCCGAGCGCGGCCGCTGGTGTCCTGCGCACCAGCCCCGGCGCCGTCGCCGTGCGGGGGCCGGGACGAGCGGCAGGCGATAATGCGCGATCCCTCCACCGTCGCCTGCCGCATGTCCATCGTCCTCACCGACTTCGCCCTTCCTCGCCTGTTCCCGCGCGAGCCGCGCCGCAACACGATCCAGGACTGCACGCCCGAGGCGTTCGAGCGCCACCTCAACGAGGTGCCGCCGCTGAAGGTGCTGGATGGCTACGCGCCGTTCTGCAAGCTGCACGTGCATCGCAACTGGACCTCCACGCGTTGCCTGGCCGTACCGATCACCGACGACAACCGGCACCTGCTGCGCTCGGACTACGACGCGCGCACGCGCGACGAGCTGCCGGTGCTGGTGCGCTGGTTCGAAGGGCTGGAGCCGCCGGTGGCGGCGTACCTGATCCCGATCCTCTACAGCCGCGAACAACTGGCGAAGGAGGGTTCGCCGATCGAGGCCGACTGGGGCGTGGTGGGCTGCATGTACACCGCCGAGCCCGAGGAGACGCCGATGGCGCCGATCACGATGATGCGCAACGCGCTGGGCGTGGACGAGGGCGGCTCGGGCGTGCCGCTGGACCGGGAGGCCTATCGCCGCAGCGTGGAGTTCTGGCGCGCGCACGCCAACTGGCGCGGGTAGCGCGGCGTGGCGCTGGCCAGCATGCCGCTGGCCAGCGCCTTCCTTGGGACGAGCCGCGTCGGCCGGCTACTCGGTGATGTCCGCCTTGACGTGGTACACGCGCCCGCCCCAGCCGTCGTTGGGGTACGCATCGGATACCTTGACGTAGACCGGCTTCGCGCCGTTGCCGGCGTTCCCCAGGTACGGCGTCAGGTCGATGCTGCGGTCGGCCTTGTTCGAGCCGTCGGTGACCGGCTGGCTGACCTGCAGCACCGTAGTCCAGTTCTGGCCGTCGGCGCTGACCTGGACCAGGTATTCGTTGTCGATGGTCAGGGTGACCTGCGCCGACGTGGTGTCGGACGGGAACGGGAAGCGGTAGGTGAAGTGGGCGCTGCCGTCGGCGAAGCGGTTCTGCACGCCGTTGCTCTGCGAGTGGTCGGCGTCCCACAGCCACGGGGTCTCGTCGACGGTGCCGGTGTCGAAGTCGATCGCGTGCGCGACCAGCACGTCGGCCTGGGTGGTGAAGCGCAGCCCGGGCGCGGTGACCGTGGCGTCGACCCGGTGGTGTCCGTCGGTGGCCAGCGCCGGCACGGCGATCTGCAGCGGGATCGTGCCGCTGACCGGGTAGGCCGTGCCGCGTGGACGCAGGCGCAGCTGGGCCGACGCGGGCGAGGCGCTCCATCCGGCCGGGGCCTGGATCGACGCATTGGCCAGGACCGGCAGCCACCCGGTGGCCGAGACGCCGAGGTCGATGGCGATGGGCGAGGCGCCCGACGCCGCCGGCATGATCACCGGCTGCGCCGGGGTCATGGTCGCGGCCAGGGATGCCTGCGGCGGGTGGGCGGGCACGTCGCCGATCAGCGCGCTGAGGGCGCTGGCCTGGGTGCGCCAGTCGAAGACGTTGGGATGGTCGGCGCTGGTGGCGCCGGACCAGCGGGTGCCCAGCCGGCCGGCGGCGTCGCGGTCGTCGTTCCAGAGGGCATCGGCCTGTTCGTCCAGGAACGCCGCATAGCGCGGATCGTGGGTGGTGTCGACCAGGTCGGTCCAGTAGCGCATGAAGATGCCCTTGAACTGCTTGCCGTTGTCGTCGCAGGTCTGGTCGAGGGCGTCGCATTGCTCGGTCAGGACGCCGTTGGAAACCAGCCCGCCCGGTGCGATCGCGGCGTCCGCCAGTTTGCGCACGGTGGCCAGGACGGCCGGGTCACGGGTGGCGCGCCACAGTTCCAGGCCGGCGCCGATCGCCAGGCCCTGGTTGTAGCTCCACACGGTCTGCCCGTTGTTGGTGCAGCTGTCGGTGAGCCCGTCGTTGACCAGGCCCCGGGCGTTGACCATGCCGCTGCCCTGGAACCACGCCCAGGCCGTGCGGGCGCGGTCCAGCCACGTCCGGTCGCCGCGGATGCGGTTGTGCAGTTCGGCGGTAAGCCGGATCCACAGCCCGTTGGTGACGGCGTTCTTGTAGGTGCGCTCGGCGTTCCACCACACGCCGCCGCCGCAGGTGCCGGTGTCCCAGTAGCCATCGACGTAGTCGGCGATGGTGACCGCCATGGCCAGGTACTTCGGGTTGCCGGTGAGGTCGTAGGCCTGCACCCAGGTCAGGCCCCACCATTCGGAGTCGTCGATGGCGCGGCTGGTGAAGTTGCCGAGCAGGGGATCGCCGGACAGCGCGCCCGCCGGGAACACGCCCTTGTCCTTCTCGAAGGTGTTGTCCAGCTGGCCGAGGTAGCGGCGGTCGCCGGTGCGCTGCATGTAGTCGCCGATGGTCTGCAGGGCCACCGCCGAGTTCCACCAGCTGGAGGGGAACCAGGCCTTGTCCGGGTCGTACGAGCCCATCAGCACGTCCGCCGCCACCCGGGCCCGGGCGACGGCGGTCGGGCCGTCGGTTCGCGGCCCGGATTCGGGTTGCGGGGACTGCGCGGTCGCCGACGTGGCAAGCGCCGTGGCCATGGCGACGAGGCAGGCCAGGGCCAGGCGGTATAGCCGTGTCGCTCCCGGGGTTCCGGGGCGGAGCCCGGGAAATTTCAATCGATCTAAAAACGAGCGGGACTTCGACGTCGAGTTCATGATCGGAAGCTCTCCTCTAGGGCATGACCGGGAAAGGGGATGCAGGCTGCATGTCCCCATCCGTCCCATGGCCGGGGTGGCGGCGTGGCGCCGATCCGGCCTGGAAACGTGCGTGGTGCGGTCTTCGCGGCGGCAGGTCGGCGAGGTGCCGGGCCTGTGCGCCCGGTCGAGTATTGCCGGGGGATTTCCCCGGTTTTGAGAACCATGCCACGGACTGCTCACCGCCGGTCCGGGCGGGCGTCCCCCGTGCAGGAGCGGGGCGCCGTGCGCGAAGGGCTTCGGCTGCGTATCGCGGGAGCCTTCCGCGCACGGGGCGCGCCTGCCAGGCCGTGCCTGGCGTCAATCCTTGCCGATGGCCTCGATCATGCGGGCGAAGTGCGCCTTCACCTTGGCATCGGCGTGCGTCCGTTCGACTTCCGACGGCAGCTTCGCCAGCCGCGCATCGAACGCCTTCACCAGCGCTGGCAACCGTTCGGGACGGTAGTCGATCAGGCGGCCGAGCTGCGCGGCGAGCGACACGTCGTCCGGCAGCGGGGCCGGCGAGTTCCAGTGGTATTTCAGCCATTCGACCGCGGCCGCGGTGCGCTTCATGCGGTAGCGCAGGCCGGCCACGTCGGCGGCCGGGTCGGCGAAACGCACCGCCACCTTCAGCGGCTGGTCGGCGCTGCGGGCGGGCACGACGATGCGGGCCGTCAGCGTGTCGCCGTCGTACTGCCAGTGGCCCGGGCGTGCATCGTCCGAGCGGGTGTACGGCTGGCCATCGACCGTGACGCTGGCCGGCAGGCCCGCGTCCGGCAGTTCGATGGTGAACTGCTTGTCCTGCGGCATGCCGGGATAGCGGCCCTGGCGCGGGCCGACGGTCAGCGTCGCGGCGTGCGCGTCGCGTTGCCCGTCGATCGCGGTGAAGGCGTATTCGCCGTGGCGGTAGCCCTCGCTGTCGCCGGCGTCGGTGTACAGCCGCGTATGCGCGGTGCCGCCGGGAAACTGGCGCAGCACGATGGCGCCGTTGTCCATGTCCTGCAGCTTCTTCACCGAGGGCGGGTTCATCGGCAGCACCGCGCCGGCGCGGACGAACACCGGCACCTCGTCCAGGGCGTAGTCGCGGGTGACCGTGCGCCCGCCTTGCAGCACGTCGCCGCGGTTGCGATCGTACCAGCGGCCCGGCGGCAGCCAGGTCGATACCTTGGCCACGCCGTCCTGCATCGGCCGGGTCACGGGGGCGACCAGCAGGTCGTCGCCGAACATGTATTCGCTGCCGGCGTCGTACGCCTGGGCCTGGTCCGGCCAGGCGTAGTACAGCGGCCGCAGCAGCGAGACGCCGGTGTCGTAGGCCTCGCGCGAGGCGGTGTAGATGTAGGGCGCCAGCGCGTAGCGCAGGTCGATGATCTGCCGCAGCGCGGCGAAGTCCTCGGGCGGGAAGCGCCAGGGTTCCTTGCGCAGGCCGGCCTCCTTGGAGGAGTGGGTGCGCAGGATCGGGCTGAAGGCGCCGAACTGCATCCAGCGCACGTAGAGCTCGGGATCGATGTGGCGCTGGTCCTCCGGCGTGTCGTCGGTGAACATGTGTCCGCCGATGTCATGGCTCCAGTAGCCGTAGAGCACGTTGGACGCCGTCGCCGTGAAGTAGGGCTGGTAGGCGAGCGACTGCCAGGCGATCACCGAGTCGCCGGAGAAGCCCACCTGGTAGCGGTGGTTCCCCAGGCCGCCCCAGCGGTGGTAGATCATCGCGCGCGCCTGGTCGGCCAGTTGCATGTGCGTGTAGAAGACGTAGTTGAGCCACCAGGTGTTGGACAGGCCCGGCAGCTTCTTCGAGTCGGGCCATTGCTGCCAGTCCAGCCACCAGAAATCCACGCCCTCGGCATGCAGGGGATCGAGCACGGTATCGAACAGGCCGCGCATGTAGCGCTTGTCGGCGGCCTCGAAACCGATGGCCTTGCCGTCGTGCACGCCCATCGCCCTGGCGAAGGCGGGATAGCGGGCCTCGTTCGGCGCCACGCCGGAAGCCGGGTGCAGGTTGAGCGTCACCTTCAGCTGCTGGCCGTGCAGCCACGCCAGGAACTTCGCCGGGTCCGGGAACAGGCTGCGGTTCCAGGTGTAGCCGGTCCAGCCGACCAGCTGGCCGAAGGCGTCCTGTTTGGCGTATTTGGGATCCCAGTCGAGGTGGTCGGTGCGGTGCCAGTCCATGTCGACGACCAGCACGTCCAGCGGGATGCCGTAGCGCTCGAAGTTCTCCACCAGTTCGCGGATTTCGCTGTCCGAGTAGTTCCAGTAGCGCGACCACCAGTAGCCGAAGGCGAAGCGCGGCGGCATCGGCTCGCGCCCGGCCACCCTGGCGAAGTCGCCCAGGATTTCCTTGTAGTGGTGGCCGTAGCCGAGGAAGTAGAGGTCCTGGCACTCGGCGCAGGGGCGCTGCTCGACCCAGCGCCAGGCGCTGTCGTCGAACAGGAAGCTCTTCGAGTCGTCGATCAGGTGCCAGCCCTGGCGCGACAGCAGGCCTTGCCCGAGGTCCAGCTTCTTGCCGGTGCCGACCTGCACGTCGCCGCGGTAGCGGTCCAGCGTGCGCGCCGTGCCTTTCAGGTTGCCCGTTTCCGCCTGGCCGGGGTGCCACTCGAAGGCCGTCCTGAAACCCTTCGAACGGATCGAGAGGTTCCCCGGACTGAAGCGGCCGCTGCCCAGCGTATAGGCGAGGCTCAGCGATGCGGTGTCGATGTGGAGGACGCCGTCGCGGGTGCTCGTGGTGAACTTCGGCACCGGCTGGTCGCGGTCGATGAACACCTGCGAGGGCGCGTCGACGAAGCGGCCGTCGGGCGACCATTCCATGCGGATCATGCGCGGCGTCAGCACGGTGAAGCGCACCTGGCCGCGTTCGACCACGGCGGCGGGGTTGGCCTTGCCGTGCATGGCGGGTCGGGCTTCCTGCGCCGGCGCGGGCAGCGCCGTCGTCAGTGCGAGCAGCGCGAGCGCCGCCAGGGCATGGGCATGTCGCTTCATCGGAATCCTCGTCGTCGTCGTCGGGTGGCCCGGGGAAGGTGCGCGATCCGGCATCGGCGAATCGCGGGAGTCATATACAAAAATAATACATTTACAGCGAGGAGAGGTACTGGAAAGGCGTGGCGCATGCGGTTCGTGCAGATTCTGGTAATCACTGATCGCGCTCCCGGAAATAAGTGACCACCTCGACGTTATCTGTTGGCCGCGCTGCTGGTATTGACCCGTCTGCAAAAAACAAACCAGCGGGACATCGACGCCAGCCTGGGCACTCGATTCGGGCCATGCACACCGGGTAAGGTACGCGCGGAGCGCCTTACCCACGCTCGGCGGATTTCACCTCACACGCAGGATGCGACCATGACCTCTCCGCACAACCAACCCTTCATCGTCATCGGCGACAAGACCAGCCACGGCGGCACCGTCGTCGGCGGGACCACCACCTCCACCACGCACGGCAAGCAGATCGCCCGCGTTGGCGACCCGGTGACGTGCCCGCAATGCGGGCACGCCACCACCATCGCCACCGGCGACGACACCATGATCGTGATGGGCCGGGCGGTCGCCCGCCACGGCGACAAGACCGCCTGCGGAGCCACGCTGATCGCTTCGCAAAGCGTCACCACCGGCACGCCAGCCGGCGGCAGCGACACGGCAAGTTCATTCGCGCGGGCGCTTGGCCCGGCGCCGGCGGCCGACATGGCCGCGCCCGCCACGCCGGCGCTCATGGACGATGACACGTCCGGCCCGGATAGCACGCCGGCCAAGGAGCTGGTCACGCTGCGCATCGGCCTGTTCTTCGACGGCACCGCCAACAACGCCGACAACGCGCGCATCGGCGCGCAGTGCCGCGCGATGGCGAAGGACAAGCATGAGGAAGCCGTGCTGCTGGCCGGTTGTCAATACGTCAACGACACCAGCTATGGTGACGGCCCCACCAACGTTCGCCACCTGCACACGCTGTACCCGGACAGTACCCGCGACGACGCCCCGATCGCACACGGCGGCGACTATTTCATCCCGATCTACATCGAGGGCGACGGCACCGTCAGCGGCCAGGGCGACAACAGCGTCGCCTTGGCCACAGGCAGCGGCGATAGCGGCATGGTGCAGCGGGTGCAGGATGCGTTCTACGTCGCCTTGCTTGAGACACTGGGCACGTTTGCACGCAAGCATCCCCATGCTTATGCCCAAGCCATCGAACTGGACATCTTCGGCTTCTCGCGCGGCGCGGCCGAGGCGCGGCACTTCCTGCACCTGGTCAACCAGCGCGGCCACGGCCCGCTGGGCGACGTGATCCCCGGCGCCAACCTCAAGCTCAAGCCGGGCTTCGCGTGGAAGACCGACCTGCGCGCCGGCTTCGTGGGCCTGTTCGACACCGTGTCGCATCTGGGCGCCTTGCCCGATACCTCCGTGGCGAGCAACGCGGCGAACGGCTTCTACCTGTGCCTGCCCGAAGGCTGCGCGACGCGCGGCGTGGTGCACTCACCGCCCGCGACGAGTGCCGCGTCAACTTCCCGTTGACCTCGGCGGCGCCGCCGTATCAGGACATTCCGTTGCCCGGCGCGCATTCCGACATCGGCGGCGGCTACCTCGACGGCGCCGAGGAAGTGGTGTGGCTGATCCGTCCGATCCTCGGGCAGGAGAACGCCATGCGTCCGCTGGAAAGCACGCGCCCCTACCGAGAGGCCCAGCGGCAGCTCCAGCGCCTGCAGGTACAGGACCCGGCCAATGCCGCCGCCATGCGCATCCACTGCTGGGCCGTGACGCACCCTGACGAAGCGTCCCACTACACCCGCTGGGGCAGCGTGCCCATGCAGACCGTGGCCGCCACCGTGGAGATGCGGCGCACGCTGTCGAATGGCTATGCGGGCATACCATTGCGAGCCATGTATGGGCTGGCGAAAAAGGCAGGCATCCCGTGGAGCCAATCACCAGACGATCTGTCTGAAATGCAGATGCCCGACGAACTCCGGACAGTGCTTGCCCGCACGCTGTCCTACGTCCAGGGCGGCGGATCGTTCCACCTCAGCCACGACGAGAATCGCCTCCTGCGGCAACGCTACCTGCACCACTCGTCTGACTGGCATGTCTCCGACGGCGGCGTGTTGCCGCTGGCGTTGCTCTACATCAACCGGCCCACCGACGACGGCCGGCGCGTGGTCATTCCCAACGAGGACAAGGCATGAAGCGTGGCCTGCTCTGGTTGTTCGGCCTGACGCTGGCCCTGACCGCCTGCGCCAGTGAAACCCATCTTCCGTATCGCTCCTGGTACCTGAGTTTCAGCGACGTGCCGCACATGCAGGTATGGGTGGAGGATGCCCAGGTGGTCGATGTCACCGGGCGGCGTTTCCACGACTTGTCGCCCGGGGCTTTGGGGGACGATAACGACCCGGATGACGTCAGCCCGGCGGGCTGGGCGACCAGTTCGGGGTATGGAAAGGGTTACAACGTGACGGGCGCTGCGCTGCCCCGGCAGGTCTACGTGCGCTGGCAGTCGCTGGCGGAGCCGCGGACCTATCAGGCCACCGTGGACATTCCCGACTCGGTGCGCAAATTGATGCTGACGAAAGGGCCTCCTGATCCGAACTTCAAACACATGCCGCCTGACGCCCGGTACTACACAAAGCTCAATCTCGGTCTTGCGCCGGGAGGCTGGATCAGAGTGTGGGTCGGTGGTGTGCTGGAGGATCCCATTCCGGTCATGTGCGTCAAGGCGACGGTGGTGCCGCAAGGGCCGGGGCTTGGCAAGATGAAAGGGCATTACGCAAAGCTCTCGCCCAGAGCCAAGGCATACGTCGCCACGCATGCCATCCCCTACGGCTCATGGGACTGCAACGCGCATTGATGGCCGACAGGCATGTCTCCGACGGCGGCGTGTTGCCGCTGGCGTTGCTCTACATCAACCGGCCCACCGATGACGGCCGGTGCGTGGTCATTCCCAACGAGGACAAGGCATGAAACGCGGCCTGTTCTGGTTGTTCGACCTGGCGCTGGCATTGACCGCCTGCGCCAGTGAAACCCATCCGCTGTATCGCTCTTGGCATCTGTGTTTCAGCGACGTTCCGCACATGAGAGGTGTGGGTGGTAGACGCCCAGGTAGTGGATGTGAGCGGCGGCGTTTCCACGGCTGGTCATGGGGGCTTCTACGGTCAAACATCAGCAGTACGACAGCACCAGACGCGTGGGCAGTGATTACTGGAATCAACCAACCGGAATACGCAATTCGCCCGCCCGCCGGGCCCCCGCCGGATGGGGCCTGTCGCCGCGGAGGGGCATTCCGGCGCACGCAGGCCGGTTCGCGGGACGATGGGGGCATGGTTCGCCGCGGCCGGGTATGAGCTAGATTGGCGCTTGCCTGGCCGCTGGCCACGAGAGTCGCCTGTCCATGACGATGCCACCTTCGCCGCGAGAGGCGAGGCAAGCCCGCGGCGCCGCCCGGATCGGCGCCCTCGTTCCGCTCACCCGGCCTGGCTGGGTCGAGGCCGGCCGGCACCTGCTTGCCGGGCTCGAGCTGGCCGTGCATGACGCCAACATCGCCGGCGGGATCGCCGGAAGGCCGCTCGAACTGCTGGTCCGGGATACTGCGGCCGACCCGCAGCGCGCCGCGGCGGCCGTCGACGAGTGGGCCGACCTGGGCGTGGCCGCGCTGGCGGGGGAATACCACAGCGTCGTCGCGCGCGCCGCGGCGGCGCGGGCCGACGCCCTCGGCTTGCCGTTCCTCTGCGCGTCGGCGGTACTCGACGCGCTCACCGGGCAGCCGACGGAATGGGTCGCGCGGCTGGCTCCGCCGCAATCGCGCGGCTGGGGGATCTATGCGGACTTCCTTCTCGGCAAGGGGCACCGCCGCATCGCCGTGGCCGCCGAGCCGAGCGTCTACTGGGCATCCGGCACCCGCATCCTGCGGGATTGCCTGGAACCGCGCAGCGGCGCCGTGATCGATCTCGATGCGCGTTCGCTCGCGCCCGCGGCCATGTGCGACGCGCTCATCGACCATCGCGCGGACGCGCTCCTGCTGCTGCTCGGGTTCCCGGAGCCGGCGGTGTCGATCGTCAAGGCCGTCCGCGGTGATCCGCGCCTCGCCGGGCTCCTGGTGGGCGCCCCGGCCGGGCAGCCGGAGTTCGATGGATGGATGGCGTCGCTCGGCGACGACGGCGCCGCGATCCCGTTCCTGCGCTACCTGCCCGGACGCCTCACGCCGCTCGGCGCGCGAGTCGATGCGGACCTTCGCAAGCGCTTGTCCGCGGCGCCTTCCTTCGTCGCCTTCGAAGGCTATGACACGATCGTCGTGCTCGCCGACATGCTGCGCTCCCACGGCATGGAGCGGCCGCGCATGGCCGGGGCCTGGCCGCGCGTCGCCGTCGAAGGCACGCGCGGGACGATCGGGTTCTCGCGCGTGCCGGGCGTCAGCGTCTGGCAGTGGGCGGCGGCGCCGGTCCAGGTCGTCGACAGGGATCCGGCGGAGCCTGCCCGCTTCCGGGTTCTGCATGCCGACGGCGAAGGCGCGTAATTCCGGCCAACGGGCCACGGGCCTGAGACTGTCCCGGGATGGAAGCCAGGCGTCGAGGCTTTGCCGCGAATCATCCAGCCGCGGTGCGCCACCCGAAGGCGGGACTAGCCGCGGACGCTGCCTTCGCCAGCGACCGTCCCGGCGATCTCCCGCAGTGCGCGTTCGAACACCTCCGGCGGCTGCCCGCCCGAGATCAGGTGCGTGCCGTTGACGATGGTGGCGGGCACGGAATGGATGCCGGCCTGCTGGAAGCGGCGTTCCTGCGCGCGCACTTCGTCGGCGTACGCGCCGTCGTCCAGCACGCGGCGTGCTTCGCCGGCGTCGAGGCCGGCGGCCGCCGCGATGCGAACGAGCACCTCGCGGTCGGAAACGTTCTCGCCGTCGCTGAAGTAGGCGCGCAGCAGCGCCTCCTTCAGCGCCAGCGCGCGGGCGCTGTCCCGCAGCCCGGCCCAGTGCAGCAGCCGGTGCGCGTCGAAGGTGTTCCAGACGCGGCTGCCGCGCCCCACGTTGTAGGCGAAGCCGAGCGCCGCGGCGCGCTCGCGGATCGCTGCGCGGTTGGCGTCCATGCGGGCCGCGTCGATGCCATACTTGCGCATGATGTGCTCGCCGGCGTCCTCGCCTTCGGCCGCCATCTGCGGGTTCAGCTCGAACGGCTGCAGGTGGATCTGTGCGCGCACCTCGCCGTCGAGCCTCGCCAGCGCCTGGCGCAGGCTGGCGAGCCCGACCGCGCACCACGGGCAGGCGACATCGGAAACGAAATCGATGCGGAGCGGGGCGGGGGCGGTCATGGGCGATCCAGTGCAGTTCCGGGTACCACGATGTGGAGGCGGCGACGCGCATCTCAATCGCACGGCGCGCCAGCGCCGGTCATGCGTGGCGTCAGCACGGCGAAGCGCACCTGGCCGAGTTCGACTACGGCGGCGGGATCGGCCTTGCCGTGCATGGCGGGCCTGGCATCCTGCGCCGTCGCAGGAGTCGGCACCGCTGTCGTCGATGCAGGCAGCGCGATCGCTGCCAGGACACGGGCATGTCGCTTCATCGGCATCCTCATCGTCTGGATGGTCCGGCAGGGGGAGCGGGCAGTGAGGTGATCCGGCGTTTCGCCGTGGCCGGACCGGGCAAGCCGGTGGGTCCCTGCCCCATGGGCCGGCTGGTGCTGTACTCTCCGGCCGTTTGCGGACGATCCAGGATGGCCGGGAAAAACACTCCATTCCGTTTCGAGACGAAGCTGCTGCGCCCGGCGAAACCCCGCGATGCGTCGTGGACGTTCGTGGTGTTGCCCGCGGAAGCCAGCGCCAGGCTGCCGCGGCGGGGAAGGACGACCGTGGAGGGCACGCTCAACGGCCGGGCCTTCGCAGCCACGCTCGAGCCGGATGGACGCCTGAGCCACTGGCTCAAGGTGGACGGGGCGCTGCGTGAAGCTGCCGGCGTCGCCGCCGGCGACATGGTCGTGCTCGAGATCATGCCGGCCAGGGAGCCGGAGCCGGCGCTTCCTCCGGATCTGCGCCGGGCGCTGAGCGATGCCCCCGAGAGCCGGGCGGCCTGGGAAGGCACGACCACCCTGGCCCGCGTGGACTGGATCCACTGGATCGTATCGGCCAGGCAGCCAGCCACCCGCGCCAGGCGGATTGCCGATGCCTGCGACATGCTGGCTTCGGGTAAGCGGCGGGTGTGCTGCTTCGATCCGTCCGGCTACTACAGCAAGGCGTTCAGCGCACCGGAAGCGGCAGACGAGCCGTAGGAAGCCTTGTCCGGCGGAGCTGCCCGGGCTTCGGCGGAAGCAGGAAACGCCACCTGTGCGAGGCGGCGGAAAACCGGTGGTTCAGCGCCCCGCCAGCCGCAGCCCGTGCCGCCGGCAGACGTTGATCGCCGGCACGTCGAGCACGCGGCCGTTCGCGAAGGTGACGCGGAGGTCGCGCAGGCAGCCGCCCGCGGGCACGTCGAACGTGATCGCGTCGAGGCCGCCCTGCAGCGGGTGGCCCAGGGCGATGGCGCGGTAGTCGCCCGTGCCCGCAGCGGCGATGGCGAGCCTGGTGACGCTGTCGAAGCTGGCGTTGACCAAGTGGAAGGGCGGCGGCACGCGGGGCGTCCCCGGTCCATCGGCGGCGCGGGCGCCTGATGCGGCGAAGAGCAAGGCGAAAACGGCGGTGCGGATCGGATGCATGGCGGTTCTCCGGCGGATGGCGGCCGCGTGGCCCGGATGCATCTGGCCGGAGAAGGGGCTGCGGGCGACAGCGTTCCGGGACGAATCGTCGTGATGCGCTGACGAATCGTAGTGCGGACATCTCGCGCTTTTCAGCGGCCTCGGCCGCGCCTAGGATGCCGGCATCACCGTGGGGAAGGCTGCGATGAACGTGCGCCTGGGCAATGTGGAGATCGGCCTGGCCCGTTACCTGGGCCTGTGGGGCGCGGTCGCCGCGCCGTTCGCCGTGCAGGGCTACCTGCGCGACGCGCTGATGGGCCATACGTGGTCGATGTTCGACTACGTGCGCTGGGCGATGATCCAGTGGTACACGTGGGCCGCGCTGGCGCCGCTGGTGTTCCGGCTGGCGGCACGCTACCCGGTGCGCGCGCCGCTGCGCCTGCGCGACCTCGGCATGCAGCTGCCGGCGAGCCTGGGCATGACCTTCCTGGCGCTGGTGATCGGCGCCTTCGTCTCGACCGCGTTCGAACCCAGCGGGTTCGGCGAGCAGCTGCGCCAGTTCGTCGGCCAGCACGCCGCGACCGGCATGCTCACCTACTGGGCGCTGTTCGCGATCCAGCAGGCGATGCAACTGCACGAGGAAAAGACGCGCCGCGAGGTGGAGGCCAGCCGGCTGGCCTCGGACCTGGCGCAGTCGCGCCTGCAGGTGCTGCGCACGCAGCTGCAGCCGCATTTCCTGTTCAACACGATGCACGCGATCGCCACGCTGCTGCACGAGGACACGCCCTCGGCGGAGGACATGCTGCTGCGCCTGAGCGACCTGCTGCGCGCGTTCCTGGAGGACTGCCAGGGCCAGGAGATCACCCTGCGGCAGGAGCTGGTGCTGCTGGACCTGTACCTCGGCATCCAGCGCACCCGCTTCAAGGACCGGCTCGCCACGCGCGTCTACGTCGCCCCGGAAACGCTGCGCGCGGCCGTGCCCAGTCTGATCCTGCAGCCGATCGTGGAGAACGCCATCCGCCACGGCATCGGCGAACGCATCGGCACGGACTGCGTCGAGATCGAGAGCCGCCGCGAGGACGGCATGCTGTGCATCGACGTGCGCAACCACAACAGCACGCTGGAGGAACGGCCCGCGGCGGGACATGGCATCGGCCTGTCGAACACCGTGCTGCGCCTGAAGGAGCTGTACGGCGACGCCGCGCAGACGCGGCTGGAGATGATCTGGCCGCGCGGCGTGGTGTGCCGGCTGCGGTTGCCGTTCCGCGAAATGGAAGAGCCCGACGAGTCGCCGGAGGTCGAGCTCGCGTGAGCATCGCGACGCTGGTCGTGGACGACGAGCCGATCGCGCGGCGCGCCATCGTGCGCCTGCTGCGCGAGGATCCCGACGTGGCGCTCCTGGGCGAATGCGGCGACGGCGCGGCGGCCGTGCGGGCGATCCGCGACGGCTCGCCGGAACTGGTCTTCCTCGACGTGCAGATGCCCGCGATGACCGGCATCGAGGTGGTGGCGGCGATCGGTGCCGAGCGCATGCCGGCGACGGTATTCGTGACCGCCTACGAGCAGCATGCGGTGCGCGCCTTCGAGGCGAACGCCGTGGACTACCTGGTCAAGCCGTTCAGCCGCGAGCGCTTCGCCCACGCGCTCGCGCGCGTCAAGGCGCGGCTCGCCGCGGGGAGCCGCGACGCGGTCTCGTCCGCGCGCATCATGCAGGCGCTGGACGCGCTGCGCCGGCGCGAGGGCTACCTCGAGCGCATTCCCGTGCGCGAGGGCGAGCAGATCACCTTCGTCGACGTGGGCGACATCGTCTGGATCAAGGCCAGCCGGAACACGGTGCTGGTCCACCTGGTCGACCGCGTGCACGAGCTGCGCGAGACGCTGGGTGCGCTGGCCGACCGGCTGGACCCGCGGCAGTTCGCGCGCGTGCACCGTTCGGCGGTCATCAACATGCGCCGGGTCAAGGCGATCCATCCGTGGTTCAACGGCTACCACGTCGTGACGATGGACACCGGCCAGAAGCTGCGCATGAGCCGCTACCAGCACGAGGCCTTCCTGCGGCTGGTGTCGATGCGGGACGCGCGGGAAAGGGAATAGCCGCGACCCGCCCGCAAGGCGTGCCGCTCGCCGGAGTCGGCTCCGGCCCACCAGGAGCGGCTTGACGCCTCCCCGCGGCTACGCCACTTTGCCGGACCTGGACCCCAAGCCGAGCGGTTGCCACCACCATGCGACGCGACATCGCCATCGTCGTTTTCCCGGGATTCCAGCTGCTCGACGCCGCTGGCCCGGTCGCGGTGTTCGAGATGGCGGAGCGTTTCCGGCCGGACAGCTATGCGATCAGCGTGCTCGCCCCGGGCGGCGGCGCCGTGCGCAGTTCCTCGGGCGTGAGCCTGGCGGCGGCGCCGCTGGAGCGGAAGCGCTTCGATACGGTGATCGTGTCCGGCGGCACCCTGGCCCAGGTCGAGGCGAGCCAGCCCGGCATCGTGGCCTGGCTCGGCGATGACGCGTGGCGTCGCGCGGCCGGCGTCTGCTCCGGCGCGTTCTTCCTCGCCGAGGCCGGCCTGCTCGACGAGCGCCGCGCCACCACGCACTGGGATGCGGCCGAGCGTTTCCGGCTGCGCTACCCGAAGGTGCGGCTCGACGCCGACCGCATGTTCGTCAGGGACGGCAAGGTGTGGACGTCGGCGGGCATTTCCGCGGGGATCGACCTCGCGCTGGCGCTGGTCGAGGACGACCTCGGCCCGGGCCTCGCACGGCGCGCGGCGCAGCAGCTCGTCGTCCACCAGCGCAAGCACGGCGGGCAGTCGCAGTATTCCGTGCTGGTGGAGCAGGGCGGCCGGACCGGCCGTTTCGGCGACCTGATCGGCTGGATGCGCGCGCGCCTCATTGAGCCGATGACGGTCGAGCGGCTGGCCGAGCGCGCCGCGATGAGCCCGCGGAATTTCGCCCGCGCCTTCGTGGCGGAGATCGGCGCGACGCCGGCCAAGGTCGTGGAAGGCCTGCGCCTGGAGGCCGCCCGCGTCGCGGTGGAGACCAGCCACCTCAGCCTGGACCACATCGCCGCATCGACCGGGTTCGGCGATGCCAGCCGCATGCGCCGCGCCTTCGTCCGCGCCTTCGGCATGCCGCCACAGTCGCTGCGCCGGAGCGCGGGCGGCTGATCGCGGAGCACATCACCCCGCGGCCGGCGCGCGCATGGCCGCATGCGTGCGTGTTGCGTTGGCTGTTTTTGTCCGGAAATTGTCCTTGCGGGTGAGAGGCGAACCGCCCATAAAAGAGCGCCTCGGGCACGTCGCCCGAGTGGTGTTCCCCCAACTGTCCCGTTGCACGGGCGGGCATCCACGCGCCCCCGGACCGCGGTGCCGTTGTGACCTGCCTCCAGCGAAAAACCACCGCCTTTCACGTGAGGATTCAATGCGCCCGATCCTGCTCGTATCCGCCATGCTCCTGTGCCTGGGCACCGCCCAGGCCGCGACGCCGGCACCCGCACCCACTCCCAAGACGTCCGTGACGCGGCTCGACCACATCCTGCTGTGGGGGCGCGGCATCGACCAGGCGACCTCGGTCATGGCGGTCAAGCTGGGTTTCCAGGTGCGGCCCGGGCGCGACCCGGGCGGCGTCGCCAACCGCTACGTCCGCTTCGCCGACAGCAGTTTCATCGAGCTGCTGGGCATCACCCGGCCCGACCCGGTCTTCGACCCGGGCATGAAGGAAGACCAGCAGGCGCTGAAGGGCGGCCCGGGCTCGCGCAGCTTCGGCTTCCGCTCCGCCGACCTCGATGCGATCCGCCGCCGGCTGGAGTCGCTCCATTACGCGGTCACGCCGTTCTTCGCCGGACCGGACAGCGCGAAGCCGGGCTGGCGGCTGTTCGCGTTCGACCGCGCGCCGCTGTCGAGCAACACCTTCTTCATCGACTACGCCGCCGACTACGCGCCCGACCAGTTCGACCCCGCCAACGCCGGCGACTACCGGGTGACGCGCGAACACCCCAACGGCGCGCGCGAGCTGTCGGCGATCTGGCTGGTGTCGGGCGATGCAGAAGTCGACCGCCGGCAGCTGGAGAAGATGGGCTTCGGCCATGCCGTGCCGGTGAAGCTGCCCGAGGTCGGTGCGGCCGGCTTCTGCGTGCCGGTGGGGCCGACGGCACTGCTGGCGCTCCAGCCCGCGGGCAAGGGCGTGGCCGCCGACACCCTGGCCGGCGGCGGCCCGCGCGTGCTGGGCGTGAGCTTCGGCGTGAGCGACCTGGGCCGCGCGCGGCGCTGGGTCGAACGCGGCTACGAGCGCAAGCTCGCCACGTACCGCGGCCTGTCGGGCGAATCCTTCCTCGCGCCGACGCGGGACGACCTCGGCCTGTCGATCGAATTCCACGCGATGCAGCCGGGCGGGTCGCCCTGCGCCGGCGCCCCCCGGTAGCGCGGGCCTCGCGCCGCCGTGTTGCCCTTGTGCAGGCGGGAGGCAAATCGTCCGGCGTGGGGAAGCCCGAGAACGTGAAGCCTTCGGCAGGGAAAATCACGCCCTTTCAAGGCCTGCCTGCAGCGCCATCGTGACGAGATCCTCGCCGTCGACCTGGACCTCCCCGCGTTCGTGTGCGTTACATGGATCGAGGCGCTGGCGCACGACACGGTGTTGCATCACCCGGTGCTGCTTTCCGGCGTGGCTATGGACGCGGTCATCGACGAAGGCGCGCGGCTCGTGGTCGCTGCGCTGATCTGGCGGGTTGAGAAGCGGCAAGCCAAGCGCCAGCCTTCTCCGACTGGCCTTCGCCCGGCTACCTAGGTCCGTAGTACATTGCCGGCGCAGGCCGGCGACCGGCCGTGCGCCAAGGGGAACAGGGGAGCAGATTCATGTCCGATGTGAAGCACGGATCGCGGCCGCGTGCCGTGGCGTTTGCAGTGGCTTTGGCACTGGGGCTGTCGGGTTGCGGCGGCGGTGGAGGTGCCGGCGCGAATGTCAGGCCTTCGCCAACACCATCAGGTGATGGCGGTTTTGCCGGGGGGCATGCCGACGTCGACGCCGGCCATACGGTAGTGTGGTCTGAAGACATCGGTGGATCGATCGACCTGATCAAGGGTGGTGCTGGCACCCTGGTGTTGACCGGGAGTGGCAGTTATACCGGCGGCACCACGATCGACCAGGGCACGCTGCAACTGGGCAACGGCGGCACGACCGGCATGATCGTGGGAGATGTCACGGACCATGGCACGCTCGCCTTCGATCGCTCCGACGATATCGAATTTGCCGGCATTGTCTCCGGCAACGGAGGCTTGACCAAGGCGGGCAGCGGTGCGCTCGTCCTCATCGGTGCCAACGGCTACACCGGGACTACGGAAGTCGATGCCGGCAGTTTGTATGTGGACGGCAACCAGTCCGCCGCCACTGGGTCGACCATCGTCGGCAGCGGCGCCACCCTGGGGGGCGCGGGCAGCCTGGGCGGAAGTGTCAACCTGGCCGACGGAGCCACCCTGGCGCCGGGCAGCAAAGCTGCCATCGGCACGCTCACCATCGGTGGTGACCTCCATCTGTCTGCCGGTTCGATGCTCGATTACGATTTTGGCCAGGCTTCCGCGGCCGGTGGCCAGCCCGGCGACCTCACGTACGTCAAGGGCGACTTGACGCTGGACGGCACCTTGAATGTGAGCGTGGCACCGGGCAGCGATTTGGGTCCAGGCGTGCATCGCTTGTTCAACTATGACGGCGTCCTGGTCGACAACGGCCTGGCTCTGGGCAAGGTTCCTTCGGGCTGGGTGGTCCAGGTCGGGGTTGCGCAGCAAGTCAACCTAATCGATACCTCGGGCATGGCGTTCGACTTCTGGGATGGCGACGCCGGCCCCAAGGGCAACGACGTGGTCAACGGCGGCAACGGGACTTGGCAGAATGGTGCCTCGGGCAACGACTGGACCGACGCCGGTGGCGCGGTGAATGCGCCCTATGGCAATGGTTCTTTCGCGGTGTTCCAGGGAGCGGCGGGTGTGGTCACCGTCGACGGCAGCCATGGTGGCATCGACGCGGCTGGCATGCAGTTCGCCAGCGATGGTTATGTTGTCCAGGGCGATGTGATCAGACTTGTTGGCAGTGTGGACAATTCCACGCATTCGATCATCCGCGTGGGCGATGGAACGGCTGCTGGGGCGGGCTACAAGGCCACGATCAATAGCGTGCTCGGCGGCGACACGGCATTGGTCAAGACCGACCTCGGCACGCTGGTACTCGGTGGCGCCGACACGTACACCGGAGGCACCACGATCAGCGATGGTACGTTGCAGGTCGGCAATGGTGGCACGACTGGTTCGATCTTGGGCGACGTGATGGATAATGCGTCTCTGGCGTTCAACCGCAGCGACGATGTGGCTTTCAACGGCACCGTCAGCGGGACCGGGTCATTGGTGCAATCCGGCTCAGGCAAGTTGGTGCTGACGGGTGCAAGCACCTACGCCGGTGGCACCGAGGTGACGGGCGGCACGCTGGAGGTTGCTCCTGGAGCGGCGCTCGGTGCAGGCGACATCACGGTAGGCAACGACAACGGTTCCTATGGTTCCAGCTACACGCTGCAGGTGGATCAGGGGGGCGCATTGTCCAACCGCATCGTGTTGAAGGGCTATGGTGTCTTGGACAATGCCGGTGCACTCGGTGGCGACGTGGGCACGGGCGTGGAAGGAGAGAATTCCTATCTCGCCCGGAACCGCGCGGTATTGAACCACGATGGCGGGAGCATCGTGGGAAACAATGCCGGCGTCATGCTTGATGGTTCGTCCGCCACGGTCAAGAACAGCAGTGGCGGAGTGATCGAGGGTGGAAATGTCGGCGTGGGCCTGGGCTACGGCGGATCTGTCGTCAACGATGGCGTCGGCAGCATCATTCGTTCAAGCAACGGCCTTGGAATCCAGGCGCTGTTTGAACAAGCTGCCGTGCAGAATACCGGCGGTGGCATCATTTCGGGGGCGACGGCAGCGGTCGATTTGCAATACGGCGGCACGGTGACCAATGATGGCGCCGGAAGCACAATAAGCTCCGCAGATGGTTTCGCCATCCAGGTGATGGGTGAAACCGCTACCGTGAGAAATACGGGAGGCGCGGTGATCACCGGGGGTTCGACAGCGCTCTATTTGCAGCACGGCGGCAGCGTTACCAATGGCAGCGGATCCGTCATCGAGACGGCCGGGACGACCAGTGGGGATTGTAGTGGTACGGGTGACTGCGCCATTTTCGTGGCGTCCGACGGGCAGACCGCGCAGAGTGCTGGCGGTGAGCTGACCTTGGTCAACGCGGGCACCATTATCGGCAATGTGCAGATGATCCCCACGGCATCCAATTCCGTCACGCTGTCGGCGGGTGGCTCCATTCGCGGTAATCTCGATATCGGATCGCGCAACGACTCTTCCCTGACGTTGGATGGCGATGCGGGATCGGTGCAGTTGTATTCCCAGGCCGTTACCGGCGTGACGACGTTCGCCGGCCGCTTGAACAAAGGCGGAGATGGTACGTGGATCATCGACAATGACGATCTCGTATCGTTTGGCACCGCCGTCGATGGCGGCATCCTGCAGATTGGTAACGGCGGTACCGAAGGATCCGTCGGCTCCGGCGACATTACCCTCTACCACGGCAGGCTGGTGTTCGACCGCAGCGACGATGTGGTCTTCGGGGGCAATGTGCTGGGGGGAGGTGACGCGGTAAACGACGGCACGCTCGTGCAGGCCGGCACCGGTACGCTGACGCTACTGACGAGCAATGTCATAAGCCCGCCTCGCATCGAGATCGACCACGGTACCCTGCAGATAGATAACACCGGGGGCATGCCCGCCGGCAGTTGTATGTGCAGCGGCATTTTGGATGCAAATGTATTGGACAACGGGGCGCTGGCATTCAATAGCGATTGGTCGCTCTTTTTCTATGGACTTGTCTCCGGGACGGGATCCGTCACGCAAAATGGTTCAGGCGACGTGATTCTGCTGGCGTCGAACACGTACAGCGGAGGTACCACGATCAATCATGGCTTGCTGCAGGCATCGGCGGCATTGCCCGGTGACGTCACCATCAATGAAGCAGGTACGCTGGACGGTTACTCCGGTGCAACCCTGCATTCGGGAGTGCCGGGTGTGGCCGGCAACCTTTCCAATGCAGGCAGGATGCTCGTCCACGCAGGTAACAGCACGGTAGGGGGCGACTATGCCCAGGCCTCCACCGGCACGCTGGCCGTCAACCTGGGCAGCAAGCTCGACGTGGCCGGCAAGGCCACGCTGAATGGCGGTACGCTGGAAGTGACCGGCGCCGACAGCGGCTATGTCAGCAATACCCATACCGATGTCCTGACTGCCGCAGGGGGTGTCACTGGCACTTTCGACACGCTGGTGAAGGACTCCGGCGTGGTGTTCACGGCGACTACCATCAACTACGACGCGAAGAGCGTGTGGCTGGATACCACCGGGCTTGACGTGACCCTGGCGGCGGCTGGCCATGGCGTGAGCTATACCGCGGCCTCCATGGGCAGCGCGCGGCGTGTGCAGGGAGCCTTCGAGCAACTGGACCAGAAGATCGCGAGCGACAAGCTTTCCAGCGTGCCTAGCGATTTCGTGCAGGCCGCCGGCCAGTTCCAGCAGGCGCCCACCCTGCAGTCGGCGCAGGCTTCGCTGCAAAGCCTCTCCGGCCAGTTGCACGCGGCCAGCGCGGCGATGACGTTCGAGGCGATCGACGCATCCAGCCGTGCGCTGTCGGACCACTTCGACAGCTTGCTCGACAAGCGCGCGGATTTCGGCATGTGGACGCAAAGCCTCAACGTCGGCGGCGACATGGAGCGCAGCGGCTTCGCCGGCGTCGGCTTCCAGTTGAATGGCTGGCTGCTTGGCAGCGATCGCCGGATCGGCCGCTCCGGGGTGGCCGGTTTCGCGTTCGGACAGAGCCAAGGCCAGCAGCGCCTGAGCCAGGGTCTCGACCACGACAACAGCCGCAGCACCGAGGGCATGCTGTACGCCGGCTGGCTTGATGGCCACTGGTACACACAGGGCCGCGTGGGCTTCGGCCACTTCCAGCAGGATATTGGCCGGCAGCTCCTGCTGGGTTACAGCATGCAGGGCGTGTCGACCCGCTACAACGGCAGCTATGGCGTGGCTCACGAGGAAAGCGGCCTGCACTTCGATCGCGGGGGCAGCCACGTCACGCCGTTCGTCGACGTGCAGTATGCACGCGTTGATCGTGACGGCTTTGTCGAGCAGGGCGCCGGCGGTTTTGGCCTGCGCAGCAAGGCTCAGACGCTGGATCGCTGGGAGGCGGGGCTCGGCGTGCGCACAGGCCATCGTTGGGCCTTCGACGACGGCCGCACCGTGGAGGTCGGCGCGCATGCGCAATGGCAACGCAGCCTGGCCTCGCATGGCGACGTATTCGAAGCCAGCTTCGTCGGCCTGGAGCAATGGCAGCCGTTGCTCGGCATCGGTTTGTCGCGCTACAGCGGCCTGTTCGGCGTCAAGCTGGACGCGATGCTGTCGGCGCGTACGGTGTTGAATTTCGGGTATGACTACGAAACCGGGCAGCATAACCATGCGCAGATGTTGTCGGCGCGTCTGAGCATGGCGTTCTGAACGCTTTCCTGAAATCTCCTGTCACCCTCCTGGCCCACCGTACCGCGGTAGTGCAGCCACGGGCTGCAAAAGAGAAGCCAGGCCCGCACGGGATGTGCGGCCGGGCCTTGTCCTCACTGGCTGGACCTTCGTGGGTATCGCTGTCGGTCAGTGCCCGCTTGCCGCCACCACCGGCAGCAGCACCGCGCTGCGCCCATCGGGCCCGTGCTCGATCGTCACCGTCGCCTTCCGGTAGTCCGCGGGCTTGGCGAACAGGATGTTCGGCACGTACGTCTGCGGGTTGCGGTCGTAGAGCGGGAACAGGGTGGACTGGATCTGCACCATGATGCGGTGGCCGGGCTTGAACTCGTAGTTCACCGTGGGCAGCCGGAACCTGTATTCCTGCACCGTGTTCGCGGGGATCGGCGACGGGTCGGAGAAGCTCTTGCGGTAGCGCCCGCGGAAGATGTCCAGCGCCACCGGCAGCTCGTAGCCGCCCATCGCGGGATCGGTGGGGTCGGTGCCGGGGTAGACGTCGATCAGCTTGACCACGAAGTCGCCGTCGGTACCGGTGGTCCTGGCGAAGAGGTCGGCGATCGGCGCGCCCTGGATGGCGACGGTCTTCTCCAGCACCGGCGTGGTGTAGGACAGCACGTCGGGACGATCCACCACGAAGCGCTGGTCCTGCACCAGCCAGGTGCGCCAGCGGTCGTTCTTCTGCGGTATCGGGCGCGGCAGGTAGGGCACCGGCTTGGCCGGGTCGGAGACGTAGCTGTCGCTGTCGCTGCCGCCGGCCGGCTGCTGGAAGCCCAGCCCCATGTCCGCCTGCAGGTAGAGCGGGGTGAGCGACTGTTCGCTGGCCGGTTTCCAGTGCGCGAAGCGGTCCCAGCGCTTCTCCACCGGGTTGTAGATCATCGCCTCGGGCAGCGGCCGGGCCAGCGGTGTGCCGCGCAGGTAGTGGTTGAACCAGGGGATCATCACCTGCCGGCGGAACTCGGCGGTGGTGTTGCCGGGCCACTTGAGCGGACCCATGTGCCAGCCGTCGCGGTTGATCTGGCTGTGCCACCACGGGCCGATCACCAGGTGGTTGTTGGCGCCGTGGCCGGCCTTGTCCAGCGCCTCCCAGGCGTGCACGGCGCCGTAGATGTCCTCCTGGTCCCACAGGCCCTGCAGCCACATCGTCGGCACGCTGGAGGGATGCTCGGGGAGCAGCCTGTCGAGCGCCTGCAGCTGCCAGAACGCATCATAGGCGGGGTGCGCCGAGAAGCGGTTCCACCACGGCAGTTGCCTGAAGCCGTGGACCACCGCGTAGTCGCCGGCGGAGCCGGCTTCGAGGAAGTTGGTGTAGTCGTCATAGTTCTCGCGCGGCACTTCCTCGCCCGCGCCTTTCTTCGTCATCTGGCCGGTGAAGTAGTCGAGGTTCACCTGGCGCAGGGCGCCGTAGTGGTACCAGTCGTCGCCCATCCAGCCATCGATCATCGGGCTTTCCGGCGCCGCCACCTTCAGCGCGGGGTGCGGGTGGAGCAGGGCCATGGCGACGGTCCAGCCATCGTAGGACGAGCCGATCATGCCGACCTTGCCGTTCGACGCCTTGAGGTTCTTCACCAGCCAGTCGATGGTGTCCCAGGCGTCGGTGGTGTCGTCGGTGGTGGTCGGGTTGAGCGGGCCCATCGGCGGGCGCGTCATGATGTACTTGCCCTCCGAACCGTATTTGCCGCGCACGTCCTGCCACACCAGGATGTAGCTGCCGTCGGCCCAGTCCTTGTCGCCCGACCACACCGCGTCGGCCATGTGCGGGCTGTTGTTCCTCACGAAGCCGCCGGCGTTGTAGGGCGTGCGTTCCAGCAGCATCGGCAGGTCGTGCGCGCCCTTGGGAATCAGGATCACGGTGTGCAGCTTCACGCCGTCGCGCATCGGGATCATCACCTCGCGCTTGACGTAGTCGAAGTTGCCCTCCGGCTGCTTCCAGTCGGCCGGGATGTCCGATGCGGTCTGGATCATGTCGGGCGTGACCTTCGCCGAATCCTGGCCCGCCGGGGGCGACGCGAACGCGGGGGCCGAGAGGAGGCAGGCGAGCGAAACGAATGCGGGGCCAAGGGCGGCTTTTTTCATGTCCCGGGGATCCTCGTGAGAATGGAAGCGCAGGCAACCTATCACGGTCTATCGTGCCGCCGGCCCGTTACCTGGGCAAACCCCGCGGCTCCCGCCCCTGGAAATGCGGCGTTGCGGGCGCGCGCGGGGTGGGGCGATAGGGTCGGCGGGCCTCCTGCATGCCAGCGTGATGTACCGCATCGGCGCGGCCTGGGCCGCCGAGGGCGCCGCATGGCACGGGGGCGCGCGTGCCGTCCCGCTCCGGCTCCGCTGCTTTCATCCCTTCGACGGCGCCGCTCGTCACGCGCTACGCCGGCCTCGTCCCCGGCCCGTTGGACCCGGGCGGGGGCCTGGTGCAGCGTGGCGGATTCCGAACCGGGAGCGGCCGATGAGAATTCTGACCAGCGCACTGCCCGCATGCCTGGCGTTGGTGGCCTGCGCCGCATGGGGAAGCGACCCGGAACAGTTGCGGCAGTCGTTCGACCTGCGCGTCCTCGACGCGCCGCACGCGGCAACGACGGACGCCGGAACGCAGGTGTTCGAGGAACTGCACCTGAGCAATTTCACGACGGAGCCGCTGCGGCTCGAGCGGATCGACGTGGTGGATGCGCAGGACGGGAACGTGCTGGCGAGCTTCGCGGGCAAGGCACTGGCGCAGCGGCTGGCGATCGTCGGCTCGCCGACGGCCGTGCGGGATGCCGTCGTTCCGCCGGGGCGGCGCGCCGTGGTCTATGCCGAATGGTTGGCACGTGGCCAGCGGCCGCGGACGGTCGGGCACGTGGTGACGTATGCGGCGCCGCCGGACACGGAGCCGGGCGTGGTGAGGGGCGCGCGCGCGGCGGTGTCGTATGCGTCCGGAACCGCGCTGGGTCCGCCGCTCCGCGGAGGACCGTGGGTCGCGATCCATGCCGCCGCCTGGGCGCACGGCCATCGCCGCGTCTTCAACACGGTCGGCGGCAAGGCGCGGATCCCGGGGCGTTTCGCCGTCGACTGGATCCGCGTCGACGCCGCGGGCCACGTTGCGCAGGGCGATCCGGACGTGCCGGGCCACTGGCTGGGTTACGGCGCCGACGTGCTGGCCGTGGCCGACGCCACCGTGGTCGCCGTCCGCGACGGCATGGCCGAATCCGCCAGCGTGTCCGGCAACCCGAGGCACGCCCTGGCAGAGGACGCCGGCAACTACGTGGCGATGCGCCTGCGCGACGGCCGCTACGCGTTCTACGAACACCTGCGGCCCGGCAGCGTGGTTGTCGCTCCGGGGCAGCGCGTGCACCGGGGCGACGTGCTCGGCAAGCTGGGCTTCACCGGCGCGTCCACCGGCCCGCACCTGCACTTCCACGTGGCCGACGGGCCGTCCACGGTCGGCTCGGAAGGGCGCCCGTTCACACTCGACGCGTTCGACCTGCTGGGCCGCTACGACGACCTGGGCAAGCTCGGCAAGGCGGGCTGGACGCCGAGGCACAAGGACGAAGCCGGGCGGCGCCACGGCGAGTGGCCGGCCGAGAACGCGGTCGTCCGGTTCCCGGACTGACCGGACGCGCGAGGCCGGGAGCGATGCATCCACGGGCGATCAGGAATCGAGAAGCGCCCGCCGCGGCTCCGGGCCTAGCATGGCAGGGCCGCGCCCACGCCGTGCCGGGCCACCGGGGTGGCGAAAGCCGTGCATCCGCACCCGTCCCGACGGCATAGTGTCGGCGGCATCGAACCCGATCCACGAGGAAACCATGAATCCACCAGCGAAGAAGAGCGCGCGAAAAACCGGCGGCGCCGCCGGCCAGGCCGCGGGAACGTTCACCGCCGAGGAACGCGCCGCGATGCGCGAGCGCACCCGCGAGCTGAAGGCTGAGGCGCGCGCGAACAAGAGCCGGGCCGCCGGCGAAGCCGAGCTGCTCGCGGCGGTGAAGGCGATGCCGGAGCCGGACCGCGGCATGGCGACGCGGCTGCATGCCGTCGTGGCGGCCAGCGCGCCGGCGCTGGCGCCGAAGACCTGGTACGGCATGCCGGCCTACGCGCTGGATGACAAGGTCGTCTGCTACTTCCGTCCCGCGCACAAGTTCAAGGACCGGTACGCGACGTTCGGCTTCAACGACAAGGCGCGACTGGACGATGGCGCCATGTGGCCGACCGCGTTCGCGCTGAAGGAGTGGAACGCCGCCGTGGAAAAGCGCATCGCCGCGCTGGTGAAACAGGCGGCGGGGTGAAGCGCCGAACCGGCGCGCTCCTCGCGGCCTGACCGGCGCACGCTGGCGGCCCCGTTCCGCGGGAACTCCGGATGCGCCGGCCAGCCGGTTGAACCCGGCCGCGTTCGGGGTAGAGTGCGCCGTCGGACAGGGGGTGGGCGTGGCTACTTTTCGGACTGGCCGGGTGCTGGCGCTGCTGGTGCTGGCGTGGGGGGCGGTGCATCCGGCCTGCGCGCAGCAGCGTCCCGGCGCGGGCGGCCCGCGTCCCCGCCCGCCGCCTGGCGCGCCATTTCCGCCGCCTCGCGGCCTGCCGCCGCCGCCGCCGCCGCGTGGCGTGCCGGACTGGCCGCCGCCTCGGCCGGCGGATGGCGCGGAACTTCCACCGGCGCCGGTCATGTTGCCGGTGCCGGCACGGATAGTGCCGGCGACCCCCGAACCGGCCGCCGTGGACGACACGCTCGCCGCGCCCGTGCCGGCACCGGCGGTGACGGTTGCCGCCGCACCGGCCGATCCACCCGCGACGCAGGGGGCGGCCCGGGTCGCCACGGCTGCGCCGTCGTCTCCGGCCGCGGCGGACGCCGCGCCGCCGCCTTCCAGGCCGCACTCGCTGGCCTGGCTGCTGCTGCCGGCGCTGGGCGTGGCCTTGCTGGCCTGGTGGGCCTCGGTGCGCCGCGCGTGGCAGCTGCGGCGGCAGGCCGACCAGCTGGCGCGCCAGCAGCGTTCCCTGAAGTCCGCCCACGACCAGCTGCGGCAGCGCTCGGAGAAGCTGCACTACCTGTCGATGCACGATCCGCTCACCGGTACGCTCAACCGGCAGGCGTTCGCCACCGAACTGCGCGCGCGCATCGACCACCTGGCGAAGTACCGGCAGCCGCTCTGCCTGATCGTGTTCGACCTCGACCACTTCAAGCAGATCAACGACCGCCACGGCCACCAGGCCGGTGACGCGGCGCTGGCGCTGGTGGTGGGCGTGGCCCGCGAGCACCTGGTGAGCGACGACCTGTTCGGCCGCTTCGGCGGCGACGAGTTCATGATCGCCTGCGGCGGCAGCGGTACGGCGCAGGCCGTGGCGCTGGCCGACGCCCTGCGTGCCGCGGTGGCTTCGCGCGCGCCGCAGGCGAAGCCGCCGGTTCCCGGCCTCACGCTCAGCCTCGGCGTGGCGCAGGCCGATCCGCAGCGTGGCTACGACGCCGACGAGCTGTTCGCGCGCGCGGACGCCGCGCTGTACGCGGCCAAGCGGCGCGGCCGCGACCGGGTCGTCGCCGATGCCTGCGACGAGGGCTTGCCGCTGCCGGATGCCGTGCGGCGCCACCTGTGACGTATGGCGCCGGAGCCGGCGGAGACTTCCATGTCCTGTGGAACCTTCATCGGTCACCTGCGGCAGGCCGGGCGTTTGAAGGACTCGCAAACCCTCAGAGCCTGTTCACGATCTCCAGGCAGCTTGCGCCGGGCTGTTTGCGCGCAGACCAAGGCAACGCGAGTTACGGGGAGATCTTGGACAGGCTCTCAGCGCCGCACCGCCAGCACTCCGTCCAGCGCCGGCTGCGCCTTGAAGCCGGCCTGTTCCAGCCGCTTCGCCACTTCGCGCGGCACGTCGCGGCCGCTGGTGAGCTTGTTGGGGCTGCCGGTGTAGTGGAACAGGCGGCCGCCGCGGCGCAGCACGCGGGCGAGCTGGCGGTAGAAGTCCAGCGAGTACAGTTCCCCGGCGATGCCGAAGCGCGGCGGATCGTGCAGCAGCGCGTCCACCGAGGCGTCGGCGAATTGCGCGATGGCCTGCGACACGTCGGCGTGCGCCAGAACGAGGCGGCCGTCGCTGGCGGGCGCGTCGGGGTCGGGCGACCACGGATTGAGCGTGCGCAGCCACAGCACGTCGGCGTTCTTCTCGAAGGAATGGATGCGCGCCGCGCCGGCGTCCAGGCAGCAGGCGGCGAAGTAGCCCAGGCCGCCGCAGGTGTCGAGCACCACCTTGCCGCGCGGCTCCACCAGCGCCACCTTGCGCTGCGCGTCCGCGACGGGCGATGCCTTCGACGTGGGCAGCATCTTGATGCCGTCGATCTCGAAGGTGGGCGCGCCCCACGCGGTGGGTACCAGCTTGATCAGCGCGCCGGAATAGCGCGACACGGGGGCGAACGTTTCGCCGTCCCAGTGGTAGATCGTGCGGTCCTTCAGCCTGGGCGGGTAGGGATAGCGCCGGCCGTCGTGCAGCCAGGCCTCCGCTTGCAGCAAAACGGTGACGTTCGAGCGCCCCAGGTCCAGCGAGCCGCGCCATTCGGCCGCGCCGGCATCGTGCGCGGCCAGCAGCGCCTCGGCGACGGGGTGGGTGAACAGGGGACCGGGATCGTGGGGCACGGCGGGCCGTCTCCTGAAGTGGGGCAGGCCGCTGCGTGACGGGAAGCGGTGCGGGGCGGAAGGATATCAGAGCCTGTTCGGAGGGCCGTCCGTATCGTCATCCCGGCACTCGCTCGTCATCCCGGCGCAGGCCCACGGCTGTCCGGAATAGGTGTCGATGCCAGTCAAGAGCTTCGTCGAAGATGGGCAAACAGGCGTGCGGGCAAGACGGCCGTCTGCTTCGAAGGGGGAGCGGGGCAGCTCCCTCCCCTGTGTTGTGTCCGGGCTAAACACTGTGCAGGGGAGGGTTGGGGAGGGTTGGGGAGGGGGGCTTTTGGCTTGAAAGCCAAAGCGTGCCCCCCTCCCAACCTCCCCCTGCAAGCAGGGGGAGGAGCTCATCCAGCGGCAGGAGATATTCCGGACAGCCATGGGCCTGCGCCGGTATGACGAGCAAAGGCATGACAAGCGAAAGCGTGGTGTGGCGTGTGCTACACGGGGCAGCCACCTACGTCGATGCCGACGAGGCGAAGCTGGGCATGCAGGGCTTCGCACCGATCACCGGCGACGAAGGCGCCGAGGTATCCATCCGGGCGCACGAGCACCCAGTCGCCCGGTTTCATCGCATAGGCATCACGGACGTGGCCGTGCGTGTCCACCACGTCGCCGTGTGCGCCGAAGGCATGCACGCGCAGTTGCGGGTGCGGCGGCACCGTGGTGCGGTCGACGTCACGGCCCAGCAGGGTCCAGTGCGGCCCCTTGAACAACTCGAACAGCCGGGTCGGCGCGCCCGTGGCGCGATGGATCGGCGCATCGGGTGCGCGGTCGCCGGCCCGCAGGCCATGCGTCCGCGCCGGGTCTTCCAGGGCGAGCGGCGAGCCCGGATAGCCCAGGTCGAGCTGGCGCGCCTCGCGGCCGCGGCGGTTGTCGCCTTGCCGGGCGGCGTCGAGCAGCCGGGTCGACAGGCCGAGCACGCTTTCGGCGACGGGGCGTCGTTCCGCCTCGTAGCTGTCGAGCAGGGCGTCCGGCGCGCCGGCCAGCACGGCGGCGAGTTTCCAGCCCAGGTTGTAGGCGTCCTGCACGCTGGTGTTCAGGCCCTGGCCGCCGGTCGGCGGATGCGTGTGCGCGGCGTCGCCCGCCAGCAGCACACGGCCGGCCCGGTAGCGGTCGGCGAGCCGGGCGTTCATGCGGAAGGCGGAAGCCCAGGCCACCGCGTCGATGCGGATGTCCTCGCGTCCGGTCCGTTCGGCAACCATGGCCTGCAGGCCTTCGCGCGACAGGTCGATCTCGCCCTCGAGCGGCACCGCCGCCTGGATCTGGAACAGTTCCGTGCCGGCCAGCGGGCAGAAGCCGATCTGTCGTTGCATCGAGCCCTCGCCGAAGCGGTGCCAGGCGTCGCGGTCCAGGCCGGCCAGGTGCACGTCGGCGACCAGGCCGCGCACGCCCAGCGTCGTGCCCGGGAAGCCGATGCCGAGCGCCTGCCGCACGAAGCTGCGTCCGCCGTCGGCGCCGACGAGGTAGCGCGCGCGCACGGTCTCCGGACCGTCGGGGCCGGCGAGCGACGCCATCACGCCATCGGCGTCCTGCTGCAGGGCCACGAGCTCGCAGCCGAACTGCGGGTGCCGGCCCAGCCCATCGAGGCGCTCGCGCATGATCCGTTCGGTGACGAACTGCGGCACCATCCAGGGCAGCGCATGAGGTTCGGCCGGCGTGGCGGCTGCTTCCTCGACCGTGGGCGAATCGACGTGGCCGCCGTCGGCGCGGTGCGCGCGCTGCGGCGGGTAGGGGCCGCCGAAAGCGCGGATGCGGTCGAGCAGGCCCAGGTCCTCGAACACCTCCAGCGTCCTGGGCTGGAGGCCCTTGCCGCGCGAGCCGTGGAAGGGTGTGTCGCGCTTTTCGACCAGCCGGAAGGCGACGCCGCGGCGCGCCAGGTCGATGGCGAGGGTGAGGCCGGCCGCGCCGGCACCGCAGATCAGGACATCGACGTTCGTGGCATTCATGGGGTCCTCCATTTATGTGTAAAATGCACGTATTGGAGGGCATCGTATGGCCACGAAGAAAAATGTGCAACATGCACATATATCGCCGCGCATCCGCGCGCTGCACGATGCGCTGATCCGCATGGCCAGCGTGATGAACCGGCCGGACGTGGACGAGCGCCTGGTCCGCGAGGCCGGCATCGCGCTGGACGGGGCGCTGTTTCCGCTGCTGGTGATGGTCGAGCGGTTCGGGCCGATCGGCATCGTCGAGCTGGCCAACCGGGGCGGGCGGGACTACACCACGGTCAGCCGCCAGGTGGGCCGGCTGGAGCGCCAGGGCCTGGTCGAGCGGCGCGCGGATGGACACGACGCCCGCGTGCGGGCGGTCGTCGTCACGCGCAAGGGCAAGGCGATGACGGATGCGCTGGACGCGGCGCGCGAACGCATGGCCCGCGCGCTGTTCGCCGACTGGAGCGAGTCGGAGGTCGACACGCTGGTGGGCCTGCTGCAACGATTCGCCTGCGGCCTCGAGGCGCAGGTGTCGGCGGATGCCGTGGAGAAGGCGCGCGGGTAGCCGCACCGTCGTCGTGCCTGCGGGGCACTTCCGCCATTAGGAAACATCCATGTCCAACCAGGGATCGCTGCCCGGCCTCGAACCGGCACAGCCCACCGACCGGCTGTTCCTCGCCGTGTTCCCCGACCCGCCGCACGCCGCGCGGCTGGCGGCGCTGGCCGGCGACTTCCTGGCCCGGCACCGGCTGGGCGCCGGCGCGGTGGAGGCCATGCGCCTGCACGTCACGCTGTTCCACCTCGGCGATTACGCCGGCCTGCCGCCCGGGCTGGCGGATCGCGCCGCCGGGGCGCTCGCGGGAGTGAAGGCCGAGCCGTTCGCGATCCGCTTCGACCGCGTCGGCAGCTTCGGCAACCGGCGTGCCAGGAGTCCGCTGGTGTTCGCCGCGGAAGCGGGCAACGCGGCCCTGCATGCCTTGCATGCGCAACTCGCCGATCGCCTGCGCAGCTGCGGACTGAACCGCTGCACGGGCGGTTCCTTCGTACCGCACATGACCGTGGCCTACGGCAAGGCGACGATGCCGTTCGAGGCGATCGCGCCGGTCGAGTGGCCGGCGGGCGAGGTGCTGCTGGTGCACAGCCTGCTGGGGCGGACGCGGCATATCCGGCTGGCCGGCCGACGCCTCGGCGTGCGTTAGGGCCTATTCAAAATCGCCGGACCTGCCTGCGAAGCGTCATCCTGCGAAAGCACACTTCTGTCCAGAAGATTTCGAATACTCGTGGCTGTGCATGACATGTGCCGGCACCGGCTCTGGCTCGTCATTCCGGCGCAGGCCGGAATCCAGTCGCCGTGCGGCTTGAGTGAGCGTGGTCGTTACTGGATGAAGACCTTCGTCTGTTGAAAAGCGCCTCCGGCCTGCGCCGGGATGACGAGCTGGCTAGGCTGTCACCGCCCGGAATGAAGTCGTCTTCTCGCCATGCTTTCGTGCAAGCGGCCCGGCCTTCATCCTTTAAGGCCGTACCTGGAGGCTCTAAAGACGCGCGTGCTATCCGCCCGCGATCGACCACGCGATGCTTTCGCCGGCGCGGAACGGGATGCAGGTGCTGTCGGCGAAGGGCAGGGATTCGGGCACGGTCCAGGGCGTGCGCACCAGCGTGATCCGGTCGCGGTTGCGCGGAAGGCCGTAGAAGTCCGCGCCGTGGAAGCTGGCGAAGGCTTCCAGCCGGTCCAGCCGGCCGGCCTGTTCGAAGGCCTCGGCGTACAGCTCGATGGCGGCGTGCGCGGTGTAGATGCCGGCGCAGCCGCAGGCGGCTTCCTTCGCCTCGCGCGCATGCGGCGCGCTGTCGGTGCCGAGGAAGAAGTGCGGGTCGCCGCCGGTGGCCGCCTCCAGCAGCGCCTGGCGGTGCGTCTCGCGCTTCAGCACCGGCAGGCAGTAATGGTGCGGGCGGACGCCGCCGGCGAAGATCGCGTTGCGGTTGAGCAGCAGGTGGTGCGCGGTGATGGTGGCGCCGACGTGGGCCGGCGCTTCGCGGATGAACTCCACCGCGGCGCGGGTGGTGATGTGTTCCAGCACCATGCGCAGCTGCGGGAAACGGGCGCGCAGCGGGATCAGGTGGCGCTCGATGAACGCATGCTCGCGGTCGAAGATGTCCACCGCCGGGTCGGTGACCTCGCCGTGCATCAGCAGCGGCAGGCCGTGCCGTTCCATCGCCTCCAGCACGGGGTAGACGTGGGCCAGGTCGCGCACGCCGGCCTGCGAGTTGGTGGTGGCGCCGGCGGGGTAGTACTTCACCGCGAACACGATGCCGCTGGCCTTGGCGCGGGCGATCTCGTCGGGCGTGGTGGCCTCGGTGAGGTACAGCGTCATCAGCGGCTGGAAGCGCGTGTCCACCGGCAGGCCGGCGAGGATGCGCCCGCGGTACGCCTCGGCCTGGACCAGCGTGGCCACCGGCGGCTTGAGGTTCGGCATCACGATGGCGCGGCCGAACTGCCGCGCGGTGTCGGCCACCACCGAACCCAGCGCGGCGCCGTCGCGCAGGTGCAGGTGCCAGTCGTCGGGGCGGGTGATCTCGAGGCGCGAAGACGTCATGGCGATGCGGTTCCGTGGGCGGAAGGGAAGGCGGGCGACGGCGCATGCGGCAGGCGCGGGCCGCCTGATGGGTGCGCAAATGGTATCGGATCGGCCGATGGGCCTGCATTCGGGCGTATCCGCGACGACGCGACGGGGGTGACGAAAGTCACCCCTCGCGCGCCGCGGTGCGGTGTTAAGTTGGGCGGATTCCATCCGCTGCGGAGTCCGCCATGTCCATCACCACGCTCGCCCGACCGGTCGCCACGCGGCTTGCCCTGGCCTTGTCGCTGGCGCTCGCCGCCGGCACGGCCGGTGCGCAGGTATCGCGCAGCACCCGGGTGCCGGCGCCGCAGGACACGCCGTACCCCGGCACCATCGCCATCCACGTCGATGCCAGCGATACGCGGCAGGGCATCTTCCGCGTGCACGAGACGATCCCGGTGCAGGCGGGCAAGCTGACCCTGCTGTACCCGGAGTGGATCCCCGGCAACCATTCGCCCAGCGGCCCGATCGCCATGCTGGCCGGGCTGAAGCTCAGCGCGAACGGCAAGCCGGTCGCGTGGACGCGCGACAAGTACGACGTCTACGCGTTCCACCTCGACGTGCCGCAGGGCGTGTCCAGCCTCGATGCCGACTTCCAGTACCTCTCGCCCCGCCGCGGCGGCTACGAGATGACCGACCGCATGCTGATGCTGGAATGGGACAAGATGTCGCTGTATCCCGCCGGCCACTACACCCGCGACATCACCTTCGCACCCGACGTGACGCTGCCGCAGGGCTGGCAGTTCGGCACCGCGCTCGAGACGGCTTCGCAGTCCGGCGCCACCACCACCTTCAAGCCGGTGACCTACAACACCCTGGTCGATTCGCCGATGTACGCGGGCAAGTATTTCAAGCGCGTGGACCTCAACCCCGGCGGCCAGGCCCCGGTGCACCTGGACGTGGTGGCCGACGCGCCGAAGTACCTGGAGATGACGCCCGACCAGTTGAAGGAACACCGCGCGCTGGTGGCCCAGGCGGCGAAGCTGTTCGGCTCGCACCACTACGACCACTACGACTTCCTGTTCTCGCTCTCCGACGAACTGGCCGGCAACGGCCTGGAGCACCACCAGTCCAGCGAGGACGGCATGGGTGCCGACTACTTCACCGCCTGGGCTTCCAACGCGCCCAACCGCGACCTGCTGGCGCACGAATACGTGCACTCGTGGAACGGCAAGTTCCGCCGCCCGGCGGACCTGTGGACGCCCAACTTCAACGTGCCGATGGGCGACTCGCTGCTGTGGGTGTACGAGGGCCAGACGCAGTACTGGGGCTTCGTGCTCACCGCGCGCGCCGGCCTGTGGACGCCCGCGCAGTTCCGCGACGCGCTGGCGATGGTGGCAGCCAACTACGACCGCAACCGCCCCGGCTTCCAGTGGCGCACGCTGGAGGACACCACCAACGACGCCACCGCGGCGCACCGCTCGGCGCTGCCGTACCGCAGCTGGCAGATGAGCGAGGACTACTACTCGGGCGGCCAGATGCTGTGGCTGTCGGTGGACGCCAAGCTGCGCCAGCTCACCCACGGCAGGAAATCGCTGGACGATTTCGCGCAGGCTTTCTTCGGCGTCGACGATGGCAGCTTCGTCACCAGGCCCTACGCCTTCGACGACGTCGTCGCCGCGCTGGACGGCGTGGCGAAGTACGACTGGGCCGGCTTCCTGCGTGCCCGCGCCGACGCGCTGGACCCGCCGCTGCTGGACGGCCTCGCCGCCTCGGGCTGGAAGCTGGTCTACACCGACCAGCCCAGCGAGTACGAGAAGCAGTACGACAGCCGGCCGGAATCCTCGCGCCACATGTACAACTTCGCTTGGTCGATCGGGCTCACTTTGACCAAGAGCGGTGAGATCAACGACGTGCGCTGGGGCGGCCCCGCCTTCAAGGCGGGGGTCAGCACCGGCGCTACCGTGGTGGCGGTGAACGGGCAGGCCTATTCGCGCGACGTGCTGAAGGAGGCGATCGCGGCGGCCAAGGGCGGCGGTGCGCCGATCACATTGCTGCTGAAGTACCAGGGCCAGGTGCAGACCGTGCCGGTGGACTACCACGGCGGCCCGAAATACCCGCACCTGGAGCGCATCGCGGGTACGCCGGACTACCTCGACCAGATCATCGCGGCGCGGAAGTAGCGCTCTCGCTTCCTCTCCCCTTTGGGGAGAGGATCGAGGTGAGGGGCGGGTGCTCGCGGGAGTGTCTCCAAAGGCGGGCTTGCCGCGAGGTTGGCCCCTCGTCCCGGCCCTCTCCCCAGAGGGGAGAGGGAGAAGAGCACGTGGGTTGCCCGGGGTTTCCTCATGGTTGATACGTCTGCACGTCCGCCTTCGCCGCTCGGCCGGCTGCTGCGCGAATGGCGCACGCTGCGCCGCCAGAGCCAGCTCGACCTGGCGCTGGCGGCGGAGATGTCCACCCGCCACCTCAGCTGCGTCGAGACCGGCAAGGCCCGGCCCAGCCGCGAGGCGCTGGGCCGCATCGCCGCCGCGCTCGACATGCCGCTGCGCGCGCGCAACGCATTGCTGCTGGCCGCGGGCTATGCGCCGGAATACGCCGAGCACGACTGGACCGCGCCCGCGCTGGAGCGCATGCGCCAGGCGGTGGAACTGATCCTGGCGCACCAGGAGCCGTATCCCGCCTTCGTGCTCGACCGCGCATGGAACGTGCTGGCCGCCAACGGCTCCGCGACGCGCGTGAACCGGCTGCTGATGGACGGCCGCGAAAGTCGCCATGCCAACCTGTTGCACCAGGTGTTCGACCCGCGGGATTTCCGTCCGGTGATCGTCAACTGGTCGGCGGTGGCGGAGAAGTTCCTGCATCACCTGCATGCGCAGGTGGCCGCCGCGCCCACCGATCCCGTGCCGCGCCGCCTGCTGGCGGACATCGCGCGCTACCCGGACGTGCCCGCGCTCGGCAGTCCGCACGACGGCGAAGCGCCCGCGCCCGTGCTCACGCTGGAATTCCGCAGCCGCGCCGGCGGGCTGCGCTTCTTCGAGACCATCACCACCTTCTCGATGCCGCACGACGTGACGCTGCAGGAACTGCGCATCGAGTGCGCGTTTCCCGCCGATGCGCACACCGCGGCGGTGTGCGCCCGGCTGGCGCGAGAGGAAAACGCCGCCGCGACGGCATGACCTGCGAGGTCATGGACGCATGGCGTGCCTTCGCGCACGCTGGCGCCTCCCCATCGCAGGAACACCCCATGCGCCAGCGTCGCCTGTTGTCCCTCGCCCTTGTCCTGACCGCCGGCGCCTTCGCATGCGCAGGGGCGGCCATCACGAAAACCGGTCCGGCGCCGGCCGGCGGGCACGCCGCGCCGGCGCAGCGCCTCGACTGGCTGGCGGGGCGCTGGAACGTGCGCCAGTCCTTCTGGACCGATCCGGCCAGGGCTCCGGCCGTCGATACCGGCACGGCCGTGTTCACCCGCGTGCTCGAAGGGCGCCACCTGCGGCAGGAGGTGTGGATCGATTCGGCCAAGCCCTTCCACGGCCTGGGCTACCTGGGCTACGACGCGGCGGCCCACCGTTACGACAGCCTGTGGATGGACGTGAATTTCGGTGGCGTGGTGATCGCCCACGGCGATTGCGACCCGGCCGGCCGTGCCTGCACCTTCCTCGGTGCGGTGCCCGGCGCGCACGGATCCGGCGTGCCGGTGCGCGAGGTGCTGCAGGTCGCCGACGCCGACCATTTCAGCTACGCGTACTACGAGCGCCACGCGGGTCGCGAGGTGCTGACGGTCAAGCTGGATTACGCGCGCGTGAAGTAACCGTGCATGGCGTCGCGCGGCAGTCGAACCGCGCGGCGCATGGGACTATGCTGCGGGGACTGCGGCGAAAGCCGCGCTGTTGCGGAGTCGTGTCATGGCCAAGCATGTCGTTTCCTGGCTGCCGGCGCTCCTGCTGGCTGCAGCGCTTCCCGTGGGTGCCTCGGCGGCGGACAGCGGCGGGGCCGCCTCGAAGCAGGCCGCCACCGCCAGCGCCCATGCCGGCATGGCGCTGGGCGCCGCCGACCTGAAGACGGCGCAACTGCACCTGCACCACGTGGTGAACTGCCTGGTCGGCCCGTCCGGCCAGGGCTTCGACGCCAAGGCCGGCAATCCGTGCAAGGGCATGGGGCAGGGAGCGATCACCGACGCCAAGGGCGACGCCGCCACCGAGGGCCGCCTGGATGCCGCGCTGTCGCGTGCGGAGCATGGCCTGCAGGCCACCACGCTGGACGCCGCGCATGCCGATGCGCAGCAGGCGATGAACGCGCTGCAGGCCAGGTGAGGGAAGGGGCGCAGCCGGTTCCGGCCGCGCCACCGCCAGGGCCGCGCACCGGTGCGTGGCCTTGGGCCGTCGTTACCGCGCCTTGCCGGCGGACGAGGCCGGCGCCGGCTGCGAGCGCATCAGCATGCGCACGATGTAGGCGTGCACGTCGGCCTTGCTGACGAAGCCGGTGTGGCCGGCGTCGATCGCGTCGAAATGGCTGGCGATGAACGCGACCGGCCCGGCCTGCGCCTCGGCCTTGCTCAGCTTGCCGTCGCGGTTCGCGTCGGCGATGTCGAAGTTCCTGTCGAGGGTCGCCACGCCCTGGACGATGCGGCCCATGCCGTTCTGGGCGAGCAGCGCCGTGGGCAGGCAGGCGGCGAGGGAGGCGAGGCCGAACACGAGGGCGAGGCGCGACATGGCGATCTCCTGCGGGGCGGGGCCGACGGGGCGCGTGCCGGTTGGCGGCGCCCCGTGCCATGCGAGGCTAGCACGACGCAGGCGGACGTCATGGTCCCTTGCCGGGAGCGGCGACATCGCCGGGGTTCCAGTGGAACACCTCGTCCAGCCGCTTGCCGAATACGTCGGCGATGCGGAAGGCCACTTCCAGCGACGGCGAGTAGCGGCCCTGCTCGATCGCGGCGATGGTCTGCCGGGTGAGGCCCACGCGCCGCCCCAGCTCGGCCTGGGTCATGTCCTGCGCCAGGAAGCGCAGCAGGCGCACTTCGTTGGTCAGTGCTTCAGCGGGCAAGGCGCGGCCTCCGGCGGTAGCCCGCCACGATCAGCGCGTAGCGCACCGTCTCGGCCAGCACGATGGCGAACAGGGCGGTGTTGGTGAGCTTCCAGCCGCTGTCGCTGAACGGCATCACCACGCCGACCACGACCAGGCCGGCCAGCATCACGAAGTAGGCGGTGCGGGTGGCGCGTCCGTCGATGGCGCGGTCGCGTTCGTCCAGCAGCAGCGGCTCGCCGCGTTCCTGCCATTTCATCGCCAGCAGGCCGGCGAGGTAGGCAATGGCATGCACGCTGGCGACGACGGCGAGGCAGGCGATGCGCTCGAGGAACGTCAGCCCATGCGGCATGGTCGCCTGGATCAGGAAATAGACGATGTAGGGCGGGCATTGGCTCCACAGCGCCAGCCAGGCGCGCTTCTCGAACGGTGACATGGTTTTCCCTCTGAGTTTGTTTTGGTGCACTTGATGTTAATTATTATTGACATGACGTCAAGAAGATTTTCCTTTTCGTCGCTTTGCTTGACTCAAAGCTATATTGCTAGCAAGCTATGTCCATGGGCGACGAAGACGTCAAGCAGTTCAACGTGTACCTGCCGGTCGGCCTGATCCGGCAGGTCAAGCACCATGCCATCGAGGCCGAGCTGTCGCTGTCGGCGCTGGTTGCCGAGGCGTTGCGCGCCTACCTCGAGGCACCCCACCAGCCACCACCCATATCGGAGGATCGAGCATGAGCACCCGGGGCATCGAAGCCGTCTACCTGACTACCCACAACTGGGGCAAGGCGGCGAAGTTCTTCCAGTCGCTGGGCTATGCGCTGGAGTTCGAGACCGACCACCACTCCGGCCAGCTGCGCAACGGCGACGGCCCCTACCTGTTCATCGCCGAAGTGCCCGCCGACCAGGCGCCGCAGATGCAGGCCGTGCTGCAGGTGGCCGACGAGCAGGCGTTCCGCCCCGGGCCGGGCGTCGTGCTGGCCGAGCCCTTCGCGGACACCCATTGGGGCACCCGCGAGGCCATCGTGCGCGATCCCGATGGCCGCCTGTGGCGGCTGCAGGCGCCGAAGGGCTGAGCGCCGGACGGCCGCGCAGGAGAGGCGCCATGGAACACGACGCGACACCCGACAGCACCGCCATCCGCGTGGCCTTGTGGCGTGCACTGCACGTGCAGGCCGATCCGCCGCCGCACGTGCTGGTGGACGAAATCGGCCTGCGCCTTGCCGCGCCGGAAGCGGACTGGTGCCAGCGACCCGACATGGATCCGCGATTTACACGGTCCTTCCGCGCCGGCATCGTCGCGCGCGCGCGTTTCGTCGAGGACCTGGCGGCGGAACAGGCCGGCCATGGCGTCGACCAGTACGTGATCCTCGGCGCCGGACTGGACAGCTTCGCCCAGCGCCGGCCGGAACTGGCCTCGCGGCTGACGCTGTTCGAGATCGACCAGCCCGGCACGCAGGCATGGAAGCGCCGGCGCCTGGCGGAACTGGGCCTGGCCGAGCCCGGCTGGCCGCGCTTCGTGCCGGTCGATTTCGAGGCCGGCGAGCGCTGGCCGGAGCGGCTGGTGGCTGCGGGCTTCGATGCGGCGCGGCCCGCCGTGGTCGCCTGCACGGGCGTCAGCATGTACCTCAGCCACGAGGCCCTCGCCGATACCTTGCGCCACATCGCGGCCTTCGCCCCGGGCTCGACGTTGGCGATGACCTTCGTCGTGCCGCCGGAATGCGCCGAGCCGGAGGAGCGCGCCGGCTTCGAGGCCGCGCTGCGCGGCGCACAAGCAAGCGGCACGCCCTTCCTCAGCCTGCTCGCGCCGGCGCAGATGCTGGCGCTGGCGCGCGAAGCCGGCTTCCGCCACGCGGAGATCGTGCCGGCGGCCGAGCTGGCGCGGCGCTATTTCACCGGTCGCGCCGACGGCCTGCGGCCGGGCAGTGCCGAGCAGTTCCTGCTGGCGACGACCTGAGAGTTTATTCACGATCCCTGGGCATCGCACGAAGCGTCAACCTTGCATGCCTTTGCTCGTCATCCCGGCGTAGGCCGGGATCCAGTCGCCATGCGGCTTGAACGAGCGTGGTCACTACTGGATGACCCGATCTTCGTCTGTTGAAAAGCGCCTCCGGCCCACGCCGGAATGACGAGCCAGAGCGTGGTGTTCGAACAGGCTCCAAGACGACGGAAGCCTACCTACCGCGCAAGCGCCACGTGGGTGGCCAAGGGCGTGGCCACGTGCTCGGTGACGCGGAAACCCAGCGCCGGCAGGTCCAGCCCCGCGAACAGGGCCTCGCCCCGGCCCAGCACCACCGGCGAGATGGCGAAGTGCAACTCGTCCACCAGGTCGGCCTGCAGGTACTGGCGCACCGTGCTGACGCCGCCGCCGATCTTCACGTCCCTGGCGCCGGCCGCGGCGCGAGCCTGCTCGAGGGCTGCCTCGATGCCTTCGGTGACGAAGTGGAAGGTGGTGCCGCCCTGCATCCTGATGGGCGCGCGCGGGTAGCGGGTGAGCACGAACGTGGGCGCGTGATAGGGCGGGTCGTCGCCCCACCAGCCTTGCCAGGACTCATCCGGCCACGGCCCGCGCACCGGGCCGAACATGTTGCGGCCGAGGATGAAGGCGCCGAAGCCGTCCATGGCGCGCGCCGCGAAGGCGTCGTCGACATCCTGTGTGCCGCCCGGCTGGCCGGTCATCGTGCGGAACGTGCGGGTGCCGAAGAACCACTGGAAGAGCTCCTTGCCGCGCTTGCCCAGCGGATCTTCCAGGCTCTGTTCGACGCCCGCGCCGAAGCCGTCGAGGGAGAGCGAGAAACCTGCGACGCGAACCTTGCCCATGCGGATGCCCGTGGTCGGTGGCCTGCGCGCTTTGTAGCGCAAGCCGCCTTCCGCAGGCAAAGCCGCCGGCAGGCGTGGCCGCGGATGGCGCGGGAAATGCCGCTCCGTGTCGCGGCAGGCCCGGCTGCAGGTCAGCCGCGCTCCGGCTTGCCGGCGCGACGCGACGGCAGCATCGCGTACAGCACGTCGCTGGCGCGCGCCTGCGAGGCGGTGGCGATGGCGGCCACCGAGTCGCGGGTGGAGCCGGCCTTGTAGCCCTGTCGTTGCAGGTGGCGCAGCAATTCCTCCGGGGTGGCCTGCAGCACCGGCGCCAGGTCCGCGAGGCTGGCCTGGGTCATCAGCGTCACGGCCTGGGTCGCGGGATTGCCGCCGCGGCCCTTGCCGGCGGTCAGCGCGAACGGCACCGCCACCAGCACCGACAGCGCCAGCGGGATGAGCAGGGTCTTGCGCTTCGCATATGCCAGCAGCGGCTTCCAGTTCTTCAGCAGGTGCAGCGCGAACGGCGCCAGCAACACCACGCTCAGCCATTCGTGCATGGCGTGGAAGGTGCGCGGCGCCCAGTGGAAGAACAGCGCCACGCCCGAGACGGCGGAGACGGTGAACAGGCCCGCGGTGAGCGGCGTGCCGTAGCGGTGCATGAAGTCGTTGGGGCGCATTCCGATGGCCATCGGTCGAAGAAGCGCAATAATGATAGTTATTCTCATTTGAGACAAGTCCGCGGCGGTCCTGGCAGGCATGTCGATCCGGCGCGCTTCCGCTCGTCGTCCCTCGAACGCCGCAGGCCGTGCGGCGTCCTTAGAGCCTGTTCAAAATCTCCCCGTGGCCCGCGTCGGAGCTGTTTGCGCGCAGACCAAGGAAGAGCGAAGGAGTGGACGTCCGTCCACGACCGAGCGATGACGCAGGGATGCGGGCAAACAGACCCGGCCCTCCGGGTTGCCTTGCCCTGGCCGCCAGGCGGCAGCGCGCGGCTTGGCCTGCCAGCCAGGCAGGCGCTGCGCCACGCGCTGCCACCTGGCGGCCAGGGCAAGGCAACGCGAGCTACGGGGAGATCTTGAACAGGCTCTTATGCCCAAGGAGAGACACGATGCGATTCCTTTCGATGATCCGGATCAACGAGCGCACGGGCCAGCGTCCCGACGAGCGGTTGTGCGAAGACATGGGCAAGCTGATGGCCGAGATGACGGCGGCCGGTTCGCTGCTGGATACCGCGGGCCTGCGGCCCACCGCCGAAGGCAAGCGCGTGCGCCTGTCGCGCGGGCGGCAGACGGTGATCGACGGCCCGTTCACCGAGGCGAAGGAAGTGATCGGCGGCTACGCGATGCTGGAAGCCGCCTCGATGGACGAGGCGCTGGAGCTGACCCGCCGCTTCCTGGACGTGCACGGCGACGGATGGGAGATCGAGTGCGAAGTGCGCCAGGTGATGGAGGATTGCAACGAGGCGGCATGAGGCTCAGCCTTCGACGAACCGTTTCAGGCGCGCCAGCGCCTGGTCCCATTGCGCCGCGATCGCGTCCAGCGCGCGGCGCGCTTCGTCGATGCGCGACGGCTCCAGTTCCCACCGCCGCTCGCGCCCCTGCCGGCTGTCGCGCACCAGCCCGGCGTCGGCCAGCACCTGCAGGTGCTTGGTGACGGCCTGGCGGGTGACCGCAGTGCCGGCGGTGAGCTGGGTGATCGACAGCGCGCCGCCGGCGCACAGCGCGGCAACCAGGCGCAGCCGCGTCGGGTCGCCCAGCGCGGCGAACACCGGCGCGGATTTCTGCCAGGCGTTCTTCTTCGCCATGGCGCGCTCAGTGCCCGGCCAGGTACTTTTCGATGTTTCCCATCTGCGCGTCCCAACCGCCGCTGTTCATGCGGTACGCCTCGGCGCGGCGGGCCAGCGGGATGCGGTCGAAGCCGGATTCGACCAGGCGCAGCAGGGTGCCGCCGGCGGCGTCTTCCAGCGCGAATTCCACCCGCGTGGTCGGCTCGGCCGAGTAATCGACGGCGGGGTCGACCGCGTAGGGATGCCAGCGGTACGCGAACAGGCGCCCGGGCTCGATGCGCTCCACCTGCATCTCGCACACCAGGTGTTCGTAGCCGGGGTAGGTGATCCGGCCGCGGGCGGTCTCGCCGACGACGAAACGCTGGCCTTTCAGGTCCACGCCGAACCAGTCGCCGAAGGCCTCGGCGTCGGTCAGCGCGCGCCAGACTTTTGCGCGCGGGGCCCGCAGGTGGATCTGACGCTCGATGCGGTCGGTGCTGCTGGCGCTCATGGGGTGGTCTCCGCCGGGCTATTGGGCAACTTTATGGTTGCATGTTACGCCGCGTGCGGTGAAATGCAACAATATGGTTGCATCATGCATGCGGCACGGTCGTGCACAGGCGTCAGGAATGTTTTGCGCCGGACGGGTTGATTTCAGAACTAATTGGTTTAGTATTGCCTGCCCCGGCCAGGCGCGCGTGCCTGCGCGCCGTCCGCGGAGCGAGTCGCTCCGTCCCGTCTTCATCGAGGTTTCGCCATGACGTCCCGCCTGTTCGGAACGGCGCTGGTGCTCGGCCTGCTGTCGGCCGTCGGCCCGTTCGCCATCGACATGTACTTGCCCGCGCTGCCCAGCATCCAGCGCGGCCTGCATACCGACGTGGACGCGGCGCAGATGAGCCTGATGGCGTTCTTCGCGGCCATCGCGGTGGGCCAGCTGGTGTACGGCCCGGTGTCGGACATGCTGGGCCGCAAGCCGCCGATCTACTTCGGCCTGTGCCTGTTCGCGCTGGCCAGCATCGGCTGCGCGCTGGCGCCGGACATCCACACCCTGATCGCCGCGCGCTTCGTGCAGGGGCTGGGCGCCTGCGCGGGGATGGTGATCCCGCGCGCGATCGTGCGCGACATGCACACCGGCACCGAGGCGGCGAAGCTGATGGCGCTGCTGATGCTGGTGTTCAGCGTGTCGCCGATCCTGGCGCCGCTGACCGGCAGCCTGGTGGTGCGGTTGTCGGGCTGGCGCGGCATCTTCTGGGTGGTGGCCGGGGCGGCGGTGCTGGGGCTCGCGCTGGCGACGTTCGTGCTGAAGGAGACGCGCAGCGCGGCGCAGCGGGTGGAAAGCAGCATGCGTTCGGCGCTGGTAGCGTACCGCACCTTGCTGAGGGATCCGCCGTTCCTGGGCCTGGTGTTCATCGGCGCGTTCGGCATTTCCAGCTTCTTCGCCTACCTGGCCAACTCGTCGTTCGTGCTGATCGAGCACTACGGGCTCACGCCCACCCAGTACAGCCTGGCGTTCTCGGTGAACGCGGTGTCTTTCATCGGCGCGGCGCAGTTCACCGGACGGCTGGGCGAGCGCTACGGCCTGCGCCGGGTGGTGCGCACGGCGGTGGCCGGCTACGCGGCGACCATGCTGCTGTTGCTGGTGCTGACCGCCGCCGGCCTCGACCGGCTGGACCTGCTGATGGCGCTACTGTTCGTGGGCTACGGCTTCCTCGGCCTGGTGATCCCCACCACGGCGGTGCTGGCGCTGGACCGCCACGGCCCGGTCGCGGGCACCGCCTCGGCGCTGATGGGCACGCTGCAGTTCGTCACCGGCGCGGCGGTGATCGCGGTGGTGGGACGCTTCCTCGACGGCACCGCCCTGCCGATGGTGGGCGGCATCGCCGGCTGTTCGGTGGTCGCCTTCCTGCTGGCGCGGGTTACGCTGCGCCGCGACGACGAGCCCACCATGGACGAGGTGGCGGCGGAGCGCGCCTGACCGTCATTCCGGCGAAGGCCGGAATCCAGTCTGACAACTCGTGCGAAGCACGCAGAACCTGATTCGTATGCTCCGCACGCATACCTCACTGGATTCCGGCCTTCGCCGGAATGACGAGCAGGAAAGGCGGTCGAGGAAACAGGCGGCTGAAGTCTTTCACCAGTCGAACGCGGAGGCAGGCATGAATGCAACGGCAGCACAGGCAGCGCACGACGACATCCTCGTCGTGCGCGGGCTGGACAAGACGTATCCGGGCGGCTTCCAGGCGCTCAGGCAGATCGACCTGGAGATCCGCCGCGGCGAGATCTTCGCGCTGCTCGGCCCCAACGGCGCGGGCAAGACCACGCTGATCAGCATCGTCTGCGGCATCGTCAACCTCGGCGCCGGCAGCATCACGGTGGACGGCCACGACATCGTGCGCGACTGGCGCGCCACCCGCTCGCTGATCGGGCTGGTGCCGCAGGAACTGAAGACCGACGCCTTCGAGACGGTGTGGAACACGGTGCGCTTCAGCCGCGGCCTGTTCGGCAAGGCGCCGGACGACGCCTACGTCGAGCGGCTGCTGAAGGAGCTGTCGCTGTGGGACAAGCGCGACAACAAGATCATGATGCTCTCCGGCGGCATGAAGCGCCGCGTGATGATCGCCAAGGCGCTGTCGCACGAGCCGCGCCTGCTGTTCCTCGACGAGCCCACCGCAGGCGTGGACGTGGAGCTGCGCCGCGACATGTGGGCGATGGTGCGGCGGCTGCGCGAGAGCGGCGTCACCATCCTGCTCACCACGCATTACATCGAGGAAGCCGAGGAGATGGCCGACCGCGTGGGCGTGATCAACAAGGGCGAGCTGGTCGTGGTTGAAGAGAAGGCCGCGCTGATGCACAAGCTCGGCCGCAAGCAGCTGCGCCTGCAGCTGCACGATCCGCTCGACGCCGTGCCCGGTGCCCTGGCGCCGTACCGGCTGGAGCTGGCCGCGGGCGGCAACGAGCTGGTCTACACCTACGACACCCAGGGCGAGCGCACCGGCATCACCGCGCTGCTGGCCGACCTGGCCGCGGCCGGCATCCGCTTCCGCGATCTCAGCACGCGGCAGGACACGCTGGAACAGATCTTCCTGCAACTGGTGAAGGAGGGCGCATGAACTGGTATGGCATCCGCGCGATCTACCGCTTCGAAATGGCCCGCACCGGGCGCACCCTGATGCAGAGCATCGCCTCGCCGGTGGTCTCCACCTCGCTGTACTTCGTGGTGTTCGGCTCGGCGATCGGCTCGCGCATCACCAGCGTGGACGGGGTCAGCTTCGCGGCCTTCATCATCCCCGGCCTGGTGATGCTGTCGCTGCTGATGCAGAGCGTCTCCAACGCCTCCTTCGGCATCTACTTCCCCAAGTTCGTGGGCACCATCTACGAGGTGCACTCGGCGCCGCTGTCGTACCTGGAGATCGTGCTGGGCTACGTGGGCGCGGCGGCGACCAAGGCGATCGTCGTGGGGCTGATCATCCTGGCCACGGCGCGCGCCTTCGTGGACTATTCCATCGCGCATCCGCTGGTGATGGTGGCCTTCCTGCTGCTGACCACGGTCAGCTTCAGCCTGTTCGGCTTCATCATCGGCATCTGGGCGGACAACTTCGAGAAGCTGCAGGTGGTGCCGCTGATGGTGATCACCCCGCTGACCTTCCTCGGCGGCAGCTTCTACTCCATCCACATGCTGCCGCCGTTCTGGCAGAAGGTGACCCTGTTCAACCCGGTGGTGTACCTGATCTCCGGCTTCCGCTGGAGCTTCTACGGCCTGGCCGACGTGCCGGTGGGCGTGAGCCTGGCGGCCACCACGGGCTTCCTGCTGCTGTGCCTGGCCACGGTGTGGTGGATCTTCCGCACCGGCTACCGGCTCAAGGTCTGACGTCACCGGTCGCGCGGCGCTTCCACCCGAGTGCGCCGCGCGACCTTGACCGAAGCCCCGGTCCCTGCCCACGCCGGCGCGGGCACTGGACGCCGCGGCGAGCGGCCTTCCAGAATGACGGGGCCGCCATCCGCGATGGCGCCATCCCATCCGCCCCGGAGCCGCCCGATGTCCGAAGGCCTGACGCAAACGCGTTGCTGTGTGGTCGGCGGCGGTCCCGCCGGCATGGTGCTCGGGCTGCTGCTGGCGCGCGCCGGCGTGGCGGTGACGGTGCTGGAGAAGCATGGCGATTTCCTGCGCGATTTCCGCGGCGACACGGTGCACCCGTCCACGCTGGAGATCATCGACCAGCTGGGCCTGCGGGCGGAGTTCGACGCGCTGCCGCAGCATCGCGTGGACCACCTGGAGGGCATCGTCGGCGGCCGCCGCCAGCCGCTGGTGGACTTCCGCGGCCTGCATCCCTACGGCTACCTGGCACTGGTGCCGCAATGGGACTTCCTCGACCTGCTGGCGCGGGAAGGCCGCCGCCACCCGTCGTTCGACCTGCGCATGCGGCATGGCGCGACCGACCTGCTGCGCGAACAGGGGCAGGTCGTGGGCGTGCAGGTGCAAGGGCCGGACGGCGCCTACGACCTGCGCGCCGACCTGGTGGTCGCCTGCGACGGCCGCCATTCCACCCTGCGCGGGGCGGCGGGCCTCGAGGCGCGCGACTACGGCGCGCCGATGGACGTGCTGTGGTTCCGCCTGCCGCGCAAGGACGACGACCCGCAGGACACCTTCGGCATCGTCGACCGCGGCCACATGATGGTGCTGCTGAACCGCGACGACTACTGGCAGGTGGCCTACCTGGTGCCCAAGGGCGGCGACACGGCGCTGCGCGCGCAGCCGTTGCAGGTGCTGCGCGACGGCGTGGCGGAGCTGGCGCCGTTCCTCGCCGACCGCAAGGACGCCATCGCCGGCTGGGACGAAGTCAGCACGCTCACCGTGAAGATCGACCGCCTGCCGCGCTGGCACCAGCCGGGCCTGCTGCTGATCGGCGACGCGGCGCACGCGATGTCGCCGATCGGCGGCGTCGGCATCAACCTGGCGATCCAGGACGCGGTGGCGGCGGCGAACCGTCTGGCCGGGCCGCTGCGTGGCGGCGGTCCCATCGACGAATCGGTGCTGGCGCAGGTGCAACAGCGGCGCGAGTTCCCGGTGCGGGTGGTGCAGCGCGTGCAGATGCTGATGCAGCGCAAGCTGATCTCGCGCGTGCTGGAGCAGCGCGGCGAGCCGCCGCGTGTGCCGGGCCCGCTGCGCTGGCTGTTGGGCTTCCGCGCGGTGCGGCACGTGCCCGCGCGGCTGTTCGGCTACGGCCTGCGCCGCGAGCGGGTGGAATGCGGCCCGGCGCGCGACGCGTGAGCCGCGGCTGAGCGCCTGTTCACGCTCTTCATAAGTACCCACGCGCCGGGAGTTGTTTGCGCGCGGCCAAGACCCGGCCACTCGAGGACAACGCGGGGCACTTGGAGATCGTGAACAGGCTCCAATCGCGCTGGCCCCGGCGGCGGCAACGTCCTACCATCGACGGTATTCCCCGATTTGCCGCGACGGCGCCTTGCTGTCGCTGGAGCCTTCCCCGCATGACCCGACGATCCGGAAGCGCCGACCTGCCGTTGCACGGCGGCAAGGTGCCGCGCTGGCTGGCGGACCGGATGACCCGGCTGGGCGCGCTGATGGCGCAGGCCATCGTGCACGAGTACGGCCGCGACGAACTGCTGCGCCGGCTGGCCCACCCGTTCTGGTTCCAGTGCTTCGGCGCGGTGATGGGCATGGACTGGCATTCCTCCGGCATCACCACCAGCGTGATCGGCGCGCTCAAGCGGGGGCTGGCGCCGCTGGAAGGCGAACTGGGCATCCACGTCTGCGGCGGGCGCGGGCGCCATTCGCGCGCCACGCCGCACGAGCTGGCCGCGGTCGGCGAGCGCACGGGGCTGGACGGCGCCGCGCTGGCGGGCGTCAGCCGGCTGGTCGCCAAGGTGGACAACGCCGCGGTGCAGGACGGCTTCGACCTCTACCTGCACGGCTTCATCGTGGCCGACGACGGCCGCTGGGTGGTGGTGCAGCAGGGCATGAACGGGGCACGCAGGCAGGCGCGCCGCTACCACTGGCTGTCCGAGGGCCTGACCAGCTTCGTCGACGATCCGCACGCCGCGGTGGACGGACCCGGCCAGGGCCGCATCGTCAACCTCGCTGACCGCCGCGCGCAGGCCTCGCGCGCGGCGCAACTGGAACTGCTGCACGCGCTGGGCCCGCAGGGCATCGTGTGCGAGCTGGCGCGCATCGAAGGTGCCGTCGCCGCGGCGCCGCAGGCGGACCTGTTCGCCCCCGAACCGCTGCCGCACCTGGTGCTGCCGCACCGCCACGACGTGCGCGCCGGCGACATCGTGGCGCGCCGCCTGCACGGCGCGCTGGCCGCCGCGGCGGAAAACGGCCCGCGCGATTTCCCGGAACTTCTGCAGGTGCCGGGCGTGGGCGCGCGCACCGTGCGCGCGCTGGCGCTGGTGGCCGAGGTGCTGCATGGCGCGCCGTGCCGCTTCACCGACCCGGCGCGCTTTTCCATCGCCCACGGCGGCAAGGATCGCCACCCGTTCCCGGTGCCCGTGCGCGTCTACGACCACACCATCGGCGTGCTGAAGACCGCCGTGGCCCAGGCGCAGCTGGGCCGCGAGGAACGGCTGGCCGCGTTGAAGCGGCTGGATGCGCAGGCGCGCCGGCTGGAGGCGCGGGCGCGCGGCCCGTCGGTGGACGCGCTGATCGCCGAAGAGCGGCGGCGCTCGCATGACTACGGCGGTCGCAGCGTGTTCGGCTGGGAACCGCCGCCGGTTGCGGCGGACCCCGCCGGTGCGAAGGCGGCCGGATAGGCGATCGCCTCTTTTGACGGGCGCGACCGCCACCATCTTCCGTCGTGCCCCCCGTTGCAGGAGATCGGCATGTCCACCTACCGCAAGACCCCCGAAGCGCTGGCGCGCCTCACCCCCGAGCAGTATCGGGTGACCCAGCAGAGCGCCACCGAGTACCCCGGCACCGGCGAATACCTGCACAACCATGCGGTCGGCATCTACGTCGACGTGGTCTCGGGCGAGCCGCTGTTCGCCTCGTCGGACAAGTTCGAGTCCGGCTGCGGCTGGCCCAGCTTCACCAAGCCGATCGAGCCGGCCAACGTGCAGGAACTGCGCGACACCTCGCACGGCATGCTCCGCACCGAGGTGCGCTCGGCGCACGGCGACAGCCATCTCGGCCACGTCTTTCCCGACGGCCCGACCGACCGCGGCGGGCTGCGCTATTGCATCAACTCCGCCTCGCTGCGCTTCATCCCGCGCGAGCGGATGGAGGCCGAAGGCTACGGCGCGTACCTCGACCAGGTGGAGGACGTGCGATGAGCACCGAACGGGCGGTCCTGGCGGGCGGCTGCTTCTGGGGCATGCAGGAGCTGATCCGCCGGCAACCGGGCGTGCTCTCCACGCGCGTGGGCTACGCCGGCGGCGACGTGCCGGACGCCACCTACCGCCACCACGGCACCCACGCCGAGGCGGTGGAGATCGTGTTCGACCCGGCGCGCACCAGCTACCGCGAGCTGCTGGAGTTCTTCTTCCAGATCCACGACCCGACCACGCCGGACCGGCAGGGCAACGACCGCGGCAGTTCGTACCGCTCGATGATCCTCTACACCAGCGAGGCGCAGAAACGCATCGCCGAGGACACCATCGCCGACGTGGATGCTTCCGGCCTGTGGCCGGGCAGGGTGGTGACCGAGGTCGCGCCCGCCGGCGACTTCTGGGAAGCCGAGCCGGAGCACCAGGACTACCTGCAGCACTATCCCGATGGCTACACCTGCCACTTCGTGCGGCCGGGCTGGCGATTGCCGCGGCGGGGCTGAGCCCCGCCGCCGCGTCCTTCCGCCGCCGGCCCCGTCGCTGCCCCGGCGAGGTCAGTCGCCGTAGTCCAGCTTCGGGTACCAGTCGGTGCCGCGGCCTTCGGGCGTGCAGTCGAGCAGGTTCCACAACGGCATCAGGTCGGGCGCGCCGCGCGCGTCCTGGCTGGGGTCGGCGGTGCGGTCGTCCATTTCGCCGCTCCAGAAGTGGCGGATGCCGCCATCGCGGCGGGTGAACACGTTGAAGCCGGGGATGTCGTTGCCTTCGCCGTCCACGCCGAAGTAGTCGCGGCTGTAGGCGCCGTCGAGGTCGGCGTACAGCTTCAGGTGCCGCCAGCCGCGCTCGCGCTTGAAGGCGGCGAGGCGCTGGATGGGCGAGCGCGCGACCACGGCCAGCGCCACGCGCTGTTCCAGGTCGCGCGCCTCGCCGTCCCAGGCGGCCAGCAGCGAGGTGCACATCGGGCAGGGGCGGGTGCGCTGCGGGCCGAACATGTAGCTGTAGACGATCAGGGTGTCCTTGTCGCCGAACAGGCCGGCGAAGTCGATCGGTCCCTGTTCGCCTTCGAACCGGTAGCGCCCGGTGACTTCGCCGCCGGGCGGCAGGGCGCGGCGCCGTTCGGCGACGCGTTCGATGTGGCGGCGCAGCTCGATCTCCTCGGCCAGCAACGCCTGCCGCGCGCGGCGGTAGGCGTCGCTTTCGTTGGGGAAGCGCATGCGGTTGCGCTGCGCCAGTTCGACGGCGGGAACGAGGTCGGGGGCGTGGGGCATGGCCGGTCTCCGGTGGCGGGCGGGGTCAGTCGCGGTCGGGGGCGCCGAGCGGGAAGTAGGCGCGGTAGGGGCGCGCCTCGTCCACCGCGCGGGCGAACGAGGGGCGTGCCAGCAGCCGCGCGCGGTAGGCGCGCACGTGCCGGAAGGCCGGGTCGATGGGGTGGGTCCAGTCGGCGTAGAACAGGAACGGCGCGGCGGCGCAGTCGGCCAGGCTGAAGGCCTCGCCCACGGCCCAGGTGCGGCCGTCCATGCGCCGGTCGAGCCAGGCGTAGGCGGCTTCCAGCATGGCCCTGGCGTCGTCCACGCCGTGCGGGTCGCGCTGGCCTTCGTGGCGCAGGCGGTCGAGCACCACCTTCTGCTGCGGCGTGGAGACGTAATTGTCGAAGAAGCGGTCCAGCATGCGCACTTCCAGCGCGGCGTCGGCGTCCTCGGGGATCAGCCGGACCGGGCCGGGATAATGCCGGTCCAGGTACTCGACGACACAGGTCGCTTCCAGCACCGTGCGCCCCCCGTCCACCAGCACCGGGAAGCGCTTGATCGGCCACAGCGCGGCCAGCTCGGCGTTGGCGCCGGGGTCTTCCAGCGAGCGGTAGTCGAACGGCGTGTCGTTCTCGTACAGCGCCACCAGCGCCTTCTGGCTGTAGGAGGAGAACGGGTGGGCATAGAGCCGGGGCAGGGCGGGCATGAAGTGTCTCCGGTGCGGTTCGTCATGACGACGAACGGAGGCGACGCGGATCGACAGCGCTCAAAAGATTCGCACCAACCCCGGCGGCAGCAATGCCAGCGCGAGCAGCAGCAGGGTTTCGGTGGCCTCGATGCCGGCGCCCAGGCAGTCGCCGGTGATGCCGCCGAGGCGGCGGCGCCAGTACACGGCGATGCCCGGCACCACGAGCAGGGCCAGCAGCAGCGGCGGCGCCAGCCACAGGCTCGCCGCGGCGAGCGCCACGGCCCAGCCGCCGATGGCGGCGGGCCCGAGCCGCCAGGCGAAGCGTTCGCCCAGGCCCGGCTGCAGCGGCGGCAGGCAGCGGCTCCACACCAGCGTGCCCCAGCGCGCCCAGGCCGGTAGCAGCACGATGGCGGGCAGCCAGGGCGAGCGCGCCAGCTCGTGCAGCAGGGCGAACTTCAGCAGCAGTTGCAGCGCCAGCACGGTGGCGCCGAACACGCCCAGGTGCGGATCCTTGAGCACCTGCAGGAAACGCGCGGGATCGCGGTGCGCGGCGCCCATCGCGTCGGCCACGTCGGCCAGGCCGTCCAGGTGCAGCGCGCCGGTGATCCACGTCCACAGCGCCAGCGCCAGCGCCGCGGCCAGCAACGGGCGATCGTGCAGCAGCCACAGCGGCAGCCACAGCGCGGCGCCGATGATCGCGCCCACCAGCGGGTGCCAGCGCGCGCTGAGCGACAGGTCGGCCGGCGAGAAATCGCGCACCTGCGGCGTGGGCAGGCGCGTCATGAACTGGATGGCGAGGATCAGGCGGCGGCCGAGCATGCCGGCTCCAGCTGGCGGGCGAGGCGCGCATTATAGCGGGCGCCCGTCCTGCGGCCGGGCGGCGGACAGGAGGCGGTTGTGCTTTCATGGGTGGGGCCACGCGCAGAAGGATGCCGCCATGACCGACGCCGCAACCGTCCGCATGTCCCGCAGCCACTGGCTGGTGCGGCTGCGGCGCCACCCTTCCGCGCTGCTGCTGCTGGCGCAGCTGGCCTGCGTGCCGCTGTACGCGTTGCTGGAGCATGCGCGCAGCGCGCGCACGCTGCTCGGCGTGTTCGGTGTGGCGATCCTGCTGCTGGCCCTGCGCATGATCCGCACCACCTCGGCGCGGGTATGGCCGGCCGTTTGCCTCGCCATCGCCGTGGTGGTGCTGAACGTGCTGTACCTGGGCATCGGGCGCGCGGGCGTGCTGCCGTGGCTGGCGGCGGTGGAGTCGTTGTTCTACTTCCATGCCGCCTGGCGCATGGTCGCCTACATGCTGGCGGACCGCCGTGCCACCACCGACGAGCTGTTCGCCGCCGGCGCGGCCTTCACCCTGCTGGTCTGGGCGTTTGCCTACGCCATGCTGCTGTGCCAGGCGCTGCAGCCGACGGCCTACGCCGGCGCGGGCGCGGCAGGTGTGCTGCGCGGCTGGAACGAGCTGCTGTTCCTCAGCTTCGCGCTGCTGTCCAGCACCGGCATCGGCGATGTGGTGCCGATGACCGGCATGGCGAAGGCGGTGGCCGACCTGGAGATGATCGCCGGCGTGATGTACCTGGCGCTGGTGGTGTCGCGGCTGATCGGGCTGGCGGTGGCGCAGGAGCGCCGCTGAGCGCGTCGGGTCAACGTACCAGGCGCAGCGCCTGGTGCCGTGCATGGCGGCGCTGCGCCGGGCGCGACAGCGGTCGCACGTTCGGCGCCTGCGGCGCCTCGGCCTCGCGCAGCAGGATCAGCAGTTCCTCGCCGTGGATCAGGTCCACCGGCGTGCCCACGACCAGCCTCCAGGCTTCCTCGGTGTAGTCGCCGATGGCCAGGATGCGCGCGCCGGCGGCGTGCTGCTGCAGCATCAGCGCGTGCACCCTGCGCACCGTGGCCGGGTCGACCCGGCGGCTGCGCCAGGCGCGGCACTGCACCACCAGGGTGGCGCCGTTGCGGTACAGCAGCAGGTCGGCGATGCCCTCGTCGTCACGCAGGCTGTCCTCCACCACGTAGCCGTGGCGGTGGAAGGCTTCGATCACGCGCTGCTCGAAGTCGCGCTGCGGCATCACCGCCAGCGCATCCAGCTCGCGCCGCAGTTGCAGGCGGCGCCTGCGCTGGCGGTAGCCGGGGCTGCAGCACAGCGCCGCCAGCCAGCAGGCGCCGAGCAGGCACCAGGCGAGCAGGTCGTGCTCACGGCCCCGCACGGGCAGCAGGGCGGCCTGCGTGCCGGCGCCGTAGTGGACGCCGAGGCAGACCGCCAGGCCGGCCAGCAGGCCGACCGGCCAGCGCATCGACCACGCGGTTTCCAGGCCTTGCAGGCTGCGCTTCGCCATCACTCCCCCGAGCTTTGGGCGTTGAAACGACCTTAGCGCGCGTGCCGCCGGATGGCAGCGTGCGGTGCGGCATAAGGTCGCAGCGCGTTCCCGCCGCATTCCGGCGCGATGGAGGAGCTCCCGGCGCGGGACGGATTGCTGCGGCGCAAAAGATAACGGGTGGCGCATGGCCGGGGCGATGGCGAGGGAGGCGGGGCGGTTGGCATGTGCGAGTGCATCGCCGACCCGTTCCCGCGGATGCCTTGGGTGCGGATGGATAACGTTGTCTCCAAAGGCCCGGCGCTTTCACAAGAGCTGGGTTCACCGTGCGGGAAGGCCCCGGTGCCCTGGCGCCAAACCTTGTGCACAGCGGAATGCCAACGCCTTCGCAGTTATGCCGAATGGTGGCTAGACAACGTTGTCATCAAGGTCTAGTAGTGGCCAGGTTCCACCATGACACGCGGTAGGCGCAGGGAGCGACGAGGCGACTGTCCCCACACGGCCGACGGAGGTGGCCGCGATTCGCCTGGCAAAGCATTCGCAGCGATGTATCAACCAGGAGACAGTTCATGCATGCCAAACGATCGGAAGTGTGGTCGCGCCTCGCGCTGAATACCCTCGGCGGCGCCATTGCCGCCAGCCTCTCGGTGAGCCTGCTGGCGATGGCGCCGGTATCCACGGCGCATGCCGCCGTGGCGACGCAGACGTCCTGCGCCGCCGCCTGGAACGCCGCCACGGCCTACAGCGGCGGCGCCACCGTCAGCGAGAACGGCGTCAACTACCTCGCCAACTGGTGGACGCAGGGCAACGACCCGGCCACCAGCAACGGTCCCACCGGCAGCGGGCAGCCGTGGACGTCGCAGGGCGCCTGCGGCGGCGGTTCGCCCAGCCCGACGCCCACGCCGACCCCCACGCCCACCCCGACGCCGTCGCCTTCGGGCGGTTGCGACCCGGCCTGGAACGCCTCGACGGCCTACAACGGTGGCGCCACGGTCAGCGAGAACGGCGAGAACTACCAGGCCAACTGGTGGACCCAGGGCGACGACCCGGCCACCCACAGCGGTCCCGGCGGCAGCGGCCAGCCGTGGACGGCGATCGGTTCGTGCAGCGGCGGTTCGCCCAGCCCGACGCCCACCCCGACACCGACGCCCACCCCGACGCCCACCCCGACGCCCACGCCTTCGCCTTCGCCCAGCGGCCTGCTGTTCAGTCCCTACAAGGACGTCACCATCAACGCCGACTGGAACACCAACACCATGGAGACCGCGGTCACCGGTACGCGGATCCCGGTGGTGGGCAGCGGCGGACTGTTCCCCGCGGTGGTGCCGAACCTGGGCGCGATCACCCTGGCCTTCGCCACCGGCGAGTGCGGCAGCGAGAACTGGGGCGGCATTCCGGGCGCGAGCTTCGCCAGCGCCAATATCGCCTCGCTGGACAGCGCGGGCCTCGACTACGTCGTCTCCACCGGCGGGCAGGCGGGCGTGTTCACCTGTTCCAGCGAATCGGGCATGGCGCAGTTCCTGTCGCGCTACATGTCGCCGCACATGGTCGGCGTGGACTTCGACATCGAGGGCGGGCAGACCCCGCAGGTGATCAGCAATCTGGTCGCCAACGCGGCCTATGCGCAGACGCTGTACCCGAACCTGCGCTTCTCCTTCACCCTGCAGACGCTGGCGGCGTCGGACGGCAGCTACGGCGGCCTGAACACGCTGGGCAATTCGGTGATGCAGGCGATCAAGGCAAGCAATCTGCAGAACTACACCATCAACCTGATGGTGATGGACTACGGCAGCACCGGTCCGGGCCTGTGCGTGGTGGTCAACGGCGCGTGCGACATGGGCCAGTCCGCGATCCAGGCGGTGCTGAACCTGGAGCACACCTACGGCGTCCCGGCCAGCAAGATCGAACTGACCCCGGATATCGGCATCAACGACACCGTCAGCGAGACGTTCACGCTGTCGAACGTGGACACCATCGTCAACTACGCCAAGGCCAACGGCCTGGCCGGCCTGCACTTCTGGTCGCTGGACCGCGACAACCCGTCGGCCGCCAGCGCCACCGGCGATGGCATCAGCGGCCCGGCCCTGCAGTACACCCACCGCTTCCTGCAGGACCTGGGGCGGTAGCGGCATCGCCGCGCGTCCGGGCACGCCGCCTGGACGCGCGGTTCATCCGCGCTGGACGGCGACACCGGGACGATCGACGTCCCGCCTGGAGTTCGTGCCATGTCGGACAACGGCTATCGCTGTGGTCATGCCCCCTGTCGCTGTACCGTGCCCGGAGGCGGGCAGTACTGCAGCGACTACTGCCGCGAGGCGGCATCGAAGCCACCCGCCCAGGGCGGACAGCAACAACACTGCGGCTGCGGTCATCCGCCGTGCGGGCAGGGTGCCGTGGACAGGCCCGCCGTCCAGGCCTGAACGGCGCACGCCGGCCGGCGTCCCGCAGCGGTGGGGCGGTTGATTCGCCACGGCTCGCCGCGATGGCGCGGCGGCTTGTTGGAAGGCGTGGATTGTCGCTACAGTCCGCGTTTTCCAGATGCGAAAGATTCTCATGTCCGCTGGCCACCGCCTGCTCAAGTTCGTCCGCCAGCTGCACCTGTACCTGGGCGCCTTCAGCGCGCCGGCGCTGCTGTTCTTCGCGGTCACCGGCGGTCTGCAGGTGTTCGGCCTGCACGAGGCGCACCGCGGCAGTGACTACCACCCGCCGGCGTGGCTGGCGGTAGCGGCGCAATTGCACAAGAAGCAGACCATGGCCGTGCCCGCCAGGCGGGCTCCACCGGCAGCGATCGGCGCAGCGGCGAGACCTGCGGCCGAACCCATCCGCACCGCTGTGCGCAAACCATCGGCGCTGCCGTTGAAGCTGTTCAGCGCGCTGGTCGCGCTGGGCCTGCTGCTGTCCACGCTCAGCGGCGTGTACATGGCCTACCGCTACACCCGCAACAAGCGGCTGGTGAGCCTGGCGCTGGCCGGTGGCGTGCTGGTGCCGGTCATGCTGGCCTTGCTGTAGCGCATGCATGAGTATTCGCGCAATGAACGAATCGGGCATGCGCGAGTCACAACCATGAACATGCGGACGAAGCGGGGCGGATGGTGAGCAGGCAATCCTCGGCAGGCGGTTGGGCGGTGGCGGTCATCGTGCTGGCGGCGGTGGTCGCGGCAGGCGGTTATCTGGCATACCGGGCGATGCACCCGGAGGCGCCGCCCACGCCGGTCGCCGCACCCGCCGGCACCGCGACGACGGCCGCGAACGCGCCTATGGAGCATCATCCGATCATGCAGGCATCCGCGCCGGCCAGCGCCTCTACCGCGCCGTTGCCGCCGCTGGACGACAGCGACGCCAGCGTGCGCTCGGCGCTGGGTGCGCTGCCGGGAGGTGATGGCCTGCTGGCGTTGCTGATCCCCTCGCAGATCATCCCGCGCATCGTGGCCACGGTGGACGCGCTGCCGCGCCACACGCTGGGCCGTTCCGTGCTGCCGGTGCAGGCGCCGAAGGGTGCGTTCGTCGCGCTGCAATCGGGCGGCGCGACCGTGGCGGACCCGCGCAACGCCGAGCGCTACGCGCCCTACCTGCAGGCCTTGCAGGGCGTGGACACGCAGGCCCTGGTCGACGGGTACGTGCATGCCTATCCGCTGTTCCAGCAGGCGTATCGCCAGCTCGGCTATCCGCACGGCTATTTCAACGATCGGCTGATCGTGGCGATCGACAACCTGCTGGCCACGCCCGAACTGGCGCAGCCCGCGGCGCTGACCGCGGTGAACGGCCATTACGAATACGCCGATCCGTCGCTGGAAGCCTTGTCGGCGGGCCAGAAGATCCTGCTGCGCACCGGCCCGGCCGACGAGGCCGCGATCAAGGCCAGGCTGCGCGAGATCCGCGCCCGCCTGACCGGCCGGAGCCTGCCCGCCGCGCCGTGAGCGGCGGGCCGCCCGGCCAGCCGTGCAAGCGCGACGAAGGAGCTCCGCGGAAGAGCCGCCGGCCCATGCCTGCCGCTCAACACAACACGGTGTGCGCGTGGAACGGCAGCGGCTCGGCGCCGGTGCGCGCCACGCTCGCTTCCACTTCGGCCAGGCGCCGGTGCGGCGCGTCCACCACCACCAGCACGCGGCCGCTGTCGATCTCGTGGCGGAAGCGCCGGTCCACCGGATCGGGAACCGCCGCGCCCGCCACCGCGCTCATGCAGCAACCGGCGACGGCGCCGACCACGCAGGTGGCCAGCGCGCCGGCCAGCGGCAGGTCCGTGGAGGCGGTGACGAGGCCGGCGGCCAGGCCAAGCAGCAGGCCGCCTCCGCCGCCCCACAGCGCGCCGCGCAGCAACGCGGGATAGAAGTCGTTGCGGTCCTGCAGGCAGTGTTCGCGCAGGTCGCGCTCGATGTCCTCGCGCGCCAGCAGGGCGATGTCGCGATGCGCCACGCCGGCCTGGTGCGCGGCCTGCATCGCGGCGCGCGCCGCGGCCAGGTCGCGGGTACTGAACACACATCGATTCTTCATGGAACCCCTCCCGCCAGCCGGTCCAGCCAGGCCCGCCGGCGGTCCGGCGGTACCCTGGACTCGCGCATTCCACTACGCCGGCAGGGGTAAGCGGCGTGTGAGCAAGGCGTTACGCCACCGGACGGCCGCCGATGAAGCGCTCGCGCACGCGTTCTTCCAGGTGGTAGTGGGTGTAGGGCTTGAGCAGGTCGTAGCGGGTGACCATGCCGAGCAGGCGCCGGCCGTCGGCGTCCACCACGGGAATGCGGTCGAGCTTTTCCACCGCGGCGCGGATCGCCACGCTCTTGCAGCTCTCGTCCGGGAAGGCCACTACCGGGTCCTTGCCCAGCAGCGCGGCCAGCGTGGCGGTGCCGTCGGCGTCCGCTTCGCGCAGGCGCGCCATCTCGGCGCGGTCGAGCATGTTCAGCAGGTGGCCGTCGGCATCGACCACGGGATAGGCGCGGTACTTCTGGTCGGCGCCGAAGTAGCGCTGCGCGGCCTCGCGCACGGAAGTGTCGCCGGGCACGGTGAGCATCTCGGTGGTCATCACCTCGCGCACCGACATGTGTTCCAGCCGGTCCACCGTGTACTCGCGGAAGATGTCGAAGCCGCGGCGGGCGATCTTCTCGGTGAGGATGGAGCGCTTCATCAGGAACACGCTGACGCCGTAGGCGGTGGTGCAGGCCACCAGCAGCGCGGGCAGGGCGCTGGCGTCGTGGGTGAGTTCCAGCGCGAACATGATCGAGGTGAACGGCAGTCGCATCACCCCCGCCAGCATCGCGCCCATGCCCAGCAGCGGCCACAGCCGCGGATCGGGCCCCGGGAACACCAGCGATTCCAGCCCGCCCAGCCCCGCGCCCAGCGCCAGCAGCGGCGCCAGCACGCCGCCGGAGGTGCCCGAGCTGAGGTAGATCGTCCACATCGCGCCCTTCACCAGCATGAACACCAGGATCGCGGCGCCGACCAGCTTGCCGGTGAGCAGCTGGTCGATCACGTCGTAGCCCACGCCCAGCGCCTGCGGGTCGAGCAGGCCGCCCAGGCTCACCGCCACCGCACCGATCGCCGGCCACCACATCCAGTGCAGCGGCAGCTTGTGGAAGCCGTCTTCCACCTTGTAGATCGCCGCGGTCATCGCGGTGGCGAGCAGGCCGGCGAGGAAGCCGCACACCGCGGCCATGGACAGCTGCGGCAGGCCCACCCGGAACACCGCGTCGACCGGGAACAGCGGGCCGGGGCCGAGCAGGAACGGGCGCAGCGCGTCGGCCACGAAGCAGGCGATGGCCACCGGGATGGTGCTGCGCGGACGCAGCTCGAACAGCAGCAGTTCCACCGCCAGCAGGGTGGCGGCGATCGGCGTGCTGAAGGTGGCCGCCATGCCGGCGCAGGCGCCGGCCACCAGCAGCGTGCGGCGCTCGATCGAGGTGAGGTAGAACGCCTGGCCGAACAGCGAGCCGACCGCGCCGCCGGTCATGATGATCGGCCCCTCGGCGCCGAACGGCCCGCCGGTGCCGATGGCGATGGCGGACGACAGCGGCTTCAGGATCGCCACCTTCAGCATCATCTGGCTCTTGCGGAACAGGATCGCCTCCAGCGCCTCGGGAATGCCGTGGCCGCGGATGCGGTCGGTGCCGAAGCGCGCCATCAGGCCGATCACCAGTCCGCCGGCGATGGGGGCCAGCACGATCGCCCAGCGCGAATGCCCCGCCGCCGGCGGCACGAAGTCGAAGGCGATGCGCTGCAGGAAGGCCAGGTTGGTGACGAAGCCGATCATGCGGTACAGCAGCCAGGCCACCAGCGCCGCGGCGACGCCCACGAATACCGCCATGAAGGACAGCTTGAGGATGCTGACACTGGGCCGGAAGTCGCTCTGGCTGAGCGTGTCGCGCTTCCACTTCTCGTAGATGCGCCGGGCAAGGTGCGAAATGCGGGTCATGGACGTCCCGTCGGCTGGCCACCACAGGACCGGCCGCGGGCACGCCCGCGCCGGGCTCGTGCGTGCGCGTCGCCGGCGAGCGGCGGCGTGGCGCCGGGGTCAGGGTAGCGGAATCGCGCCGCCGCAGCAGGTGGCGCGGCGCGGTAGGCCGGAAGGCATGCCCACGGCGGGCGCGACAAGGCGCACAATCAGGAGACCCGTCCACATCGAGGAGCCTGCCATGCGTCCTGCCGTGCTTGCCGTACTCGTCGCCCTCGTCCTCCCCGTCGCCGCGTCGGCCGCCCCGCCCGCGCAGTCCGCGGCCACGGTGCCGTCGTACATCCGCCATGCCCTGGCCGATCCCGCGCGCCAGGCCGACCAGGCCGACGACGCACGCCGCCAGGCCGCCGAGGTGCTGGCTTTCACCGGGGTCAAGCCCGGCCAGAAAGTGCTGGAACTGGTGCCCGGCAGCGGTTACTGGACGCGCATGTTCAGCGCCGTGGTGGGCCCGCACGGCCATGTCTACACCGTATGGCCGGACGAGATGGCGAAGTATTCGACCAAGAGCCTGGCCGAGTGGCGCAAGCTGGCCGCCACCCCGCACTACGCCAACGTCAGCGTGCTGGAGCAGCCGGCCGCGCAGCTCAGCGTGCCGGCCAAGGTGGACCTGGTGTTCACCGCGCAGAACTACCACGACTACCACGACCCGTTCATGGGCCCGGTGGACATGGCGAAGTTCGACAAGGCGGTGTTCGACGCGCTCAGGCCCGGCGGCGTGTTCGTGGTGATCGACCATGCCGCGCCGGCCGGTTCGGGCCTGGCGGACACCGACACGTTGCACCGCATCGACCCGGCCACGGTGAAGCAGGAAGTGGAGGCGGCCGGCTTCGTCTTCGACGGCGAGAGCAAGGTGCTGCGCAACCCCGCCGACCCGCTCGACATCAAGGTGTTCGACAAGTCGATACGCGGCCACACCGACCAGTTCGTCTACCGCTTCCGCAAGCCGGCGAAGTGACGTCGCGGCGTCGCGCGTGGCGGGTCATTACGGCCCGCCACGGTCACCGGCCGCGCCGGGCCTTGGCCAGCCAGGACGCGCCGATCGCCACGAAGGCGGCGCCCACGCCGGCGAAGGCCACCTGCCGGCCGAACGCGGCGGCCAGGAAGAACATCGCGCCGGCGGCGATGAAGAGGTAGCCGCCGCGTTTCGTGGCTGTTGGATCGGACATGTCGTGGCCCTGCTGGATGAGGGCGAAGCCTAGCGCAGGTCGTTCCAGATCGCGTCGAGCAGTTCGTCGCCCGGGTCCAGGCCCTGTTCCCAGTACATGATGCCGCCCAGCCGCTTCGCCTTGACGAAGGCGGCCTTGGCCGCGATCGACTGCGGGTCGTCGTAGCTGACGAAGTGGCGCGTCTGCGCGTTCCACAACCAGGGCGCCTGCGCCTGGGCATCCCAGTGGCGCACGTAGCCGTGCTTGCCGATGTAGTCGGCCTTCAGCCGCGGCCACGGCCGCATGCCGGTGAAGTGCGTGTAGCGCTGGTACAGGCCGTCGTGGGCCGGCTCTACGCCGTCGAACTCGCGCCCGTAGAACGCGACGCCGATCACCAGCTTCCGCGGCGGCACGCCGGCGGCCAGGAACTGCGCCACCGCGCGGTCGGTGGTGCGGCCGTCGCCGGCGATCAGCGCGGAGGCGTGCAGCCCCGTGTGGTGGCCGGTGGTGGGCGTCATCGCGTTGACGAAGTCGTAGGTCATCAGGTTGAACCAGTCCAGCAGCGGCGCCACCGCGGCGATGTCGATGCCGTCCACGAAGGGGCCGTCGGCGGCGGCGATGCTCAGCGTGTAGTGGTTCGCGCCGGTGCGCCCGTGCGCGGCGCCCACGCGGTCCAGGCTGGCGCGGACGGCCTGCAGCAGCAGGGTGAAGTCGGCGCGGTCGGCCGGGCTGGAGCGGATGCCGGACTCGTGGTGGCCGGGGTACTCCCAGTCCACGTCGAGCCCGTCGGCGCCGTTCGCGGCGACCAGCTGCGCCGCACTGTCGGCGAATGCCTGGCGACCGGCTGCGGTGCCGGCCGCCTCGGAGAAGCCGCCGACGCCCCAGCCGCCCACCGAGATGTCCACCTTGAGCCGCGGGTGCGCGGCCTTCAGCGCGACGACCTGGCGCAGGCGTCGCGCCGCCGCGTCGTCCAGCACGACGCGGCCGTCTTTCGGCCGTGCGAAGGCAAAGATCAGCGTGTCGATCTTGCCGATGTCCTTGTCCTGCACCGGATTGCGGCCGACGGTGTAGCCCACGATGCGGTAGTGCGCCGGCGCGGCGGACTCGCCGAAGACGGGCAGCGAGGCCAGCATCGCGGCGGCGAGGGCGGCGGCACGGAACGGACGGGGCAGGCGCATGCGGCGATTCCTTGGGCGTGGGACGCCCGATCTTGGCAGCATGGTGCGCGCAAACCAAGCGGAATTGGACGTCCAAACGCGATTCGGGCTTGACGATGCGGCCGCCGGGCCGGATATATCGGGCATGAGCACGCCTTCACCCGAATCGCCCCGCGCCGACCCGCCGCCGCGCCGTCCGGAGGAGCCCGATCCCGCCGACTGCTGTGGCGAGGGCTGCGTGCCGTGCGTGTACGACCGCTACGACGAGGCGCTGGAGCGCTATCGCGAGGCGCTGGCGGCGTGGCGCATGCGGCATCCGGGCGTCGACCCCGATGCGTGACGTGGTCGTGCGGCACTGCGGCCGGGTCGCGCTGGCCGGCATCCTGGCCTTCGCCCTCGCGGCGGTGGCCACGCAGGGGCTGCGGCCCGAGCTGGACTGGCTCGACGCACCGCTGAGCTTCTACCTGATCGGCCCGTGGGGACCGCTGCTGCAGGCGGCGTACGTCGCCATGGCGGTCGCGCTGGCGACGCTGGGCGGCGGCTATTACCGCGCCTTGCCGCCGGGGGCGCGCAGCGCGGCGCCGTGGCTGCTGTTCGTGGCGGCCGGGGTGGCGCTGGCGGTCACCGCGCTGGCGCACAGCAACCTGCCGGGTCGCGCGCCCACCCTGGAAGGCTTCGTGCACGGCACCGCGGCGCAGGCCAGCTTCCTCTGCGTCACGGTGGCGATGCTGTTGCAATCGTGGCGTCTGCGCCTCGAAGCGCGCTGGCAGGCGCGCTTCCGTTCCGCCTTCGCGCTGGCGCTGGCGTGCTTCGCCGGGCTGTGGGTGGATGCGCTGTGGAAGGGCATGCCGCGCGGGCTGGAGCAGAAGCTGCTGATCGCGCTGATCGTGCTGTGGCTGTGGCGCGCGGCGTGGTGGTTGTGCCGCGCGCGGGAAGCGCAGGAATGACGGCGTATCGCAAGCTTGCCTGGCCCCGCCCCGGCCCTCCTGCAGGCAGGGGCGGGGCGCAAGGTGCGTGCGCGCCCTGGTCCCTGGCTCCTCGCCGGCATGCAGGCGAGCGGGGTAAAGGTTCTGGCTGCGGGCTTGGCCGCCCTGGAGCACACGTCCGGCTACTTCACGCCGTACAGCTTCTTCACGTCGTCCAGCAGCATCGCCTGGCTGGCGGGGCGGGCGTAGAACATGTGGCCGCCGGGGTACTCCTTCACCTGCACGCGGGCGGGGTCGCCCATCGCCGGCATCTGGTCGACGATCAGCAGCGAGGCCATGAACGGGCAGGACAGGTCGTCCCAGCCGTGGGCGATCAGCACGCGCAGGCCGGGATCGTTCGCCACCGACTCGCGCAGCTGCGATACCGAGCCCTCGCGCGCATCGTCGTCCTCGTGCCACAGGCGGTTCACGTCGTAGCTCAGCGCGTTGTAGCGACCGTCGTACTTCCAGCCCACGGTGCGGGTGACGAAATTCACCATCGCGGAGGTGGTGGGGGCGATGATGCCGTTGAGGATGGGGTCGCCCGAGCGCTGGCGCGGCGCGTAGGGGAACGGGTCCCAGGCGGTGACGTTGGAATCGTAGCGGCTGCCCAGCTTGCCTTCGGCGCGGTACACCTCGCGCAGGTAGGCCTGCGTCTCCAGCCGGCCGCCGGAGCGCTTCACGAACAGCGGGTCGAGGCCGGTCAGCTCGGCGACCTTGCGGATCATCGCCTCGGTGGCCGCCGGGTTGCTGCGGCCCTGCATCAGCGCGGTCGCGTAGGTGGTGCGGGTGTAGTCGATGATCGGCTGCATCGCCTCGGCGCTGAGCTTGCCCTCGCGCTCCAGGTGCGCGGCGGCGATCGACGGCAGGGTGAGCATCCACGGCAGCGGCGAGACGTTCTCGTCGTCCGACGCGGCCGGGTCGAGGTAGGGCGACAGCAGCACCACGCCGTTCATCGCCACGCCGAGCCGGGTCTGCAGGTAGTCGGTGATGCGCGGGCCGCGGAAGCCGCCGTAGCTCTCGCCCACCAGGTACTTGCGCGATTCCATGCGGCCGTTCTTCAGCAGCCAGTCGTAGATGACGCGCGAGAGGTACTGGATGTCGCTGTCGGTGCTGTAGAAGTCCTTGGTGGCCTGCTTCTCGTCCACCAGCGCGCGGCTGAAGCCGGTGCCCACCGGGTCGATGAACACCAGGTCGGTGAAGCCCAGCCAGGTGCCGGGGTTGTCGTGCAGCACGGCGGGGTCGGAGGGGTTGTCGCCCTCCACGCCGAAGTTCACCTTCTTCGGGCCGATCGCGCCGAGGTTGAGGTAGACCGAGGAAGCACCAGGGCCGCCGTTGAGCGCGAAGGTCACCGGGCGATCCTTGCCGGGCAGGGTGTACGCGGTGAACATCACCTGCGCGATCACGTCGCCCTTGGCGTCGCGCACCGGCAGCGAACCCACGGTGGCGGTGTACTTCAGCGTGCGGCCACCCACCTTCGCGCTCTGCTCGACATGTGCGTCGGCGGGGAACGGCGGCAGGTGGAAGCCGTTGGCGCTGCCGGGCACGGGCGCCGCGGGCGGATGGCTGTCGGCGGCCAGCGCGGACGGAGCCTGGCATGCGGCGGCGACGAAGGCGGCCAGCAGCGCGGCCTGCAGGGACTTGTGCACGATCGACCTCGATGGTGATGGCGGACCGCCAAGCCTAGCGGCCGCCCGCTCCACCGGCCTGTGCCCAAAGGCATGGGCGTATCCGCAAATGGACGGCTATCTAGCCGGAATTGCGAGCTTCGACATGGTTCGGGCCCCGCATCTGCATTACATTCCCGCGCTTTGCGTAACCGATGGGGGAATCACCATGAAACATGTCGCGCTGGCCGTGGGGGCCGTGCTGTTGCTGGCTGCGTGCAGCCATGACGTGCGCATGGACGTGCCGCTGGGTACCGCCGTCGCACCGGGCGTCGCGCCCTGGCTGCAGGTGGCGAAGGGGCCGGAGCAGGTCGAGGTGAAGGGGCTGAAGCGGAAGCTGGTGCTGACCCCGGCCCCCGCGCTGTCCGACGCGCTGCAGTCCTCGCTGCGCAGGGCGCTGGCGCAGGACTACTTCACCGACCTCACCGTGGGCTGCGATTCGCTCGACGCCGGCATGAAGGTGGACCAGGACGACGCCCCGGGCAAGGTGGCGATGAGCCTGTCCCTGCATTGCACGATCAATGCGCGCGGCTACGTCAGCCGGCACGACTACGCGACCAGGCCCACCGGCGACGTGGCGGCGGACACGGACGATTCCGCCTACGCGCACGCCTTGCCGGGCCTGCTCGATGCGGCGGCAGCGGACATCGCCGGCCACCTACGCGCGGACATCGGCGCCAGCAAGGGCAACCCGAACCCCGGCGCCTGAGCGCGCCGCCCAGGTCGCGGGCGACGGGTGGCAATCCCGCAGGGCAGCCCCCAGATGGGGAGCGCCCTCCGGAGATTGCCATGATCCCGTTTTCCATCCTCGACCTCGCGCCCGTCGCCGAAGGCGGCGACCCCGGCCGCACCTTCCGCAACACGCTGGAACTGGCGCGGCTGGGCGAGCGCCTCGGCTACCTGCGCTACTGGCTGGCCGAGCACCACAACATGCCCGGCATCGCCAGCGCCGCCACCGCGGTGCTGATCGGCCACGTCGCCGGCGGCACCTCGACGATCCGCGTCGGCGCCGGCGGCATCATGCTGCCGAACCACTCGCCGCTGCAGGTGGCCGAGCAGTTCGGCACGCTGGCCGCGCTGCATCCGGGGCGCATCGACCTGGGCCTGGGCCGGGCGCCCGGCACCGACCAGGCCACGATGCGCGCGCTGCGCCGCTACGCCGACGCCGCCGACAGCTTTCCCGACGACGTGCTGGAACTGCTGCACTACTTCGAGCCGGCCAGGCCGGGGCAGCCGGTGCGCGCGGTGCCCGGCGCGGGCGCGGACGTATCCGTATGGCTGCTCGGCTCCAGCCTGTTCGGCGCCCGGCTGGCGGCGGCGCTGGGCCTGCCGTACGCGTTCGCCTCGCACTTCGCACCGGATGCGATGGAGGCCGCGCTGGACGTCTACCGCCGCGAGTTCCGCCCCTCGACGCGCCTCGCGCAGCCCTATGCCATGCTGGCGATGAACGTGGTGGTGGCCGCGAGCGACGCCGAGGCGCGCCGGCTGTTCACCAGCCAGCAGCAGGCCTTCGTCAACCTGCGCCGTGGCATGCCCGGCCTGCTGCCGCCGCCGGTGGACGACATCGCCGCCGTCGCCGCGCCGCACGAGCTGCGCAACGTGGAGCACGCGCTGGCCTGCGCCGCCGTGGGCGATCCCGCTACGGTGGAACAGGCCATCGCCGCGTTCATCCAGCGGCACCGGCCGGACGAGCTGATGCTCACCGCCAACGTGTTCGACCATGCGGCACGGCTGCGCTCGTTCGAGCTGGCGGCGGCAGTGCGTGGGCGGCTGGAGGCGAAGGAGGGCGGTTGACGGCGAGCGTGTTGTCCCGAAGGGTTTCGTGTGCTGCGCACGAGTCCTTCACTGGATTCCGGCCTGCGTCCATTGCTGTCCGGAATAGTGGTTGACGCCGGTCAAGAGCTTGCACCGAAAATCGGCAAACAGCGTGCGGGGAAGACTACCGGCTGCCCTCGAAGGGAGAGCGAAGAAGATGCCCTCCCCTGCGCGCAGGGGGAGGAGCTCGTCCAGCGGCAGGAAATAGCCCGGACAGTAGTAGGCCTGCGCCGGAATGACGGCGAGGGTGACAGGGCGCAAAGCAGGGATGGTGGCTCGGCTAGGCCGGAGGTCGACCATGCTGGAGAAAGCGAGGGCGTGGCGGGTTACCGATGCGCCACGCGCAAAAATCAGCTCCCGGTCACGCCGAGCAAATCCACCTCGAACACCAGCGACGCCCCGGGCGGGATCACGCCGCCGGCACCACGCGCACCATAGCCAAGCTCCGCAGGAACCAGCAGCAGGCGCTTGCCGCCCACCCGCATGCCGGCGACGCCTTCGTCCCAACCCTTGATCACCATGCCCTGGCCCAGCGTGAACGAGAACGGCTGGCCGTGGTCGAGCGAGCTGTCGAACTTCCGGCCGCGCTTGTCCGCGGCGTGCTCGTCGTACAGCCAACCGGTGTAGTTCACCTGTACCTGCATGCCGGGCTTCGCCTCGGCGCCGGTGCCGATCCTGAGGTCGGTGACGGCCAGCTTGTCCACGCGGCCGCCGTCGTAGGGCTGCGGCGCAGGACTGCAGGCGGCGAGGGCGAACAGGACGAGCAGGAAAAGCAACCAGCGCATGGGGATTCCTTCGGTCGACAGGCTCGGCCATCGACGGCCGGGGCTGCCATTTTATCCACGCGCTGCGCCGGCAGGAGGCTCAGAGCCTGTTCAAGATCTCTCCCGCGAGTTACGGGAGATATTGAACAGGCTCTCAGTCGTGCCGCCAGTCGTGCGCAGGATAGTGGCGGCCCATCATCCGCGCCGTGTACGCCACCAGGTTCGGGAGGCGCAGCGCGGCCTGACGCAACGGCGAATCGATGAAGGGCGTGAGGATCGCGGCCAGCACGGCGAAGGCGAACGCGTCCACGGCGCTGGGACGCTCGCGCATCACGAACGGTTTGTCGCCCAGCAGCACCGACAGCGCATGCAGCGAGCGCGCGCCCAGTTCGGCGACCTGCGCGGGCGCGTGCCGGCCCAGGCCGTGGCTGTGCAGGTCGGCGAGCTTGCGCGCGTACAGTTCCTCGCGCAGCTTCGCCCGCACCGGTTCCGGCGCGCTGTCCGCGAAGCGGGCCGGACCCTTGGCGAAGTTGTCCGGGTCGGCCCAGCGGAACCACACCATCGCCCAGTACAGGTGGTCTTCCAGCATGCGCTCGATCGCCCAGGACTCGGCGCGCTGGCGTGCGTCCAGCCCCTCGTCCAGGTCCACGCCGTAGGCCTGTTCGAGGTGCGCGCGGATGAAGGTGGAATCGCACACGGTCTCGCCGCGGTCGTCGAGCCAGGGGATCTTGCCCTTCGGCGCCTGCGGCGGCGTGCCGGGCGCCTTGCGGTAGGGCAGGCCCGCCATCTGCAACTGCACTTCGGCCTTGATCACGAACGGGCTGGATTCGGGTAGCGCGAAGCCGGGGTTGCTGCCGTACAGCACGATGTCGCCGGTCGGGGTCATGCACGCGTTCCTGTGGCTGGTGGAGGGAGGCAGTCTGCGGCCGGCCTGCTGACAGCCTGCTGTCAGCAGCAAAAGCCCCACCACGCGCCCGTTACACGTTATCTTGACGTCCGATCGGCGGTACGAACCTTTCAGGGAGCCCCAAGTCCGTGAACACACAACTTCGACCCGACGCGTCTCCGCGCACCGAGCTGACGATCCGCGGCCTGATCATAGGCATCGTGATCACCGTGGTGTTCACCGCGGCCAACGTGTTCTTCGGCCTGAAGGCCGGCCTGACCTTCGCCACCTCGATCCCCGCCGCGGTGATCTCGATGGCGATCCTGCGGGCGATGAAGAACTCCACCGTGCAGGAAAACAACATCGTGCAGACGGTGGCCTCGGCCGCGGGCACGCTGTCCGCGATCATCTTCGTGCTGCCGGGCCTGATCATCATCGGCTGGTGGAACGGCTTCCCGTTCTGGATGTCGTTCGGCATCTGCGCCACCGGCGGCGTCCTCGGCGTGATGTACACCATCCCGCTGCGCCGCGCGCTGGTCACGGATTCGGACCTTCCGTACCCGGAAGGCGTGGCCTGCGCCGAGGTGCTGAAGGTTGGGTCGGGCGACGAACAGGCCGCGGCGGAGTCGGTGGAATCGGGCGGCGCAGGGCTGAAGGCGGTGGTCACCGGGTCGATCGTCTCGGCGGTGTTCTACGTGATCGTGCAGACCAGGCTGTTCGCCGCCGCGGTGTCCAGCTACTTCCGCGTCGGCGACAGGGGCGCGGCCACCGGCTTCGACTTCAGCCTGTCGTTCGCGCTGTTCGCGGTGGGCCATCTCGTGGGCCTGTGGGTGGGCGTGGCGATGCTGGCGGGTGCGATCATCGGCTGGGGCTGGGCGGTGCCGCACTTCCTGCTGCTGCACCCGGCGACCGGCGGCGCGGTGGCCGACGTGGCGCAGGGCGCATGGAGCCATTACGTGCGCTTCGTGGGCGCCGGCACCATCGGCGTGGCGGCGATCTGGACCCTGGCCAAGCTGGTGAAGCCGGTGATCGGCGGTCTCGCCGGCGCGATGCGCGCCTCGCGCGCGCGCAAGAGCGGCCAGTTGCACACGCTGCCGCGTACCGAGCACGACATGCCGATCGGCATGGTCGGGCTGATCACGCTGCTGTGCCTGGTCCCGGTCGCGTGGCTGCTGGGCCACTTCAGCAGCGTCAGCGGGCTGGGCTCGCACACCGCCCTGCTGGTGGTCGGCGGCGTGCTGTTCGTGATCATCCTGAGCTTCCTGGTCTCGGCGGTGTGCGGCTACATGGCCGGCCTGATCGGTTCGTCCAACAGCCCGCTGTCGGGCGTGGGCATCCTGGTGGTGATCATCGCCGCGCTGCTGCTGGTGCTGGGCGTGAAGTCGATGCTGCCGGCCGAGGCGGGCAAGGCGCTGGTCGCGTTCGCGCTGTTCGTCACCGCGATCGTGTTCGCGGTGGCCTCGATCGCCAACAACAACCTGCAGGACCTCAAGACCGGCCAACTGGTCGACGCCACGCCGTCGCTGCAGCAGTGGGCGCTGGTGGTCGGCGTGATCGCCGGTGCGGTGGTGATCCCGCCGGTGCTGGACCTGCTCAACCAGGCCTACGGCTTCCTCGGCGCGCCCGGCGTCGATCCCGCGCGCGCGTTGCCGGCGCCGCAGGCCGGGCTGATCTCGGCGCTGGCGCAGGGCGTGATCACCGGCAACATCGACTGGAGCCTGATCACCATCGGCGGCGCCATCGGCGTGGCTCTGATCGTGGTGGACGAAATCCTCTGCAAGACCACGAAGTCGATACGCCTGCCGCCGCTGGCGGTGGGCCTGGGCATCTACCTGCCCACCTCGACCACGCTGATGGTGGTGGTGGGCGCGCTGGTCGGCGCCTGGTTCGACCGGCGCGCGGACCGCGGCCCGAAGCCCGAGCCGACCAAGCAGCTCGGCGTGCTGCTGGCCTCGGGCCTGATCGTGGGCGAGAGCCTGCTCGGCGTGGTCGTGGCGGCCATCGTGGCCGTCTCCGGCAACCAGTCGCCGCTGGCCGTGGTGGGCGAAGGCTTCGCGACCCCGGCGATCTGGATCGGCGGCATCGCCTTCGTGGCCTGCGTGGTGGTGCTGTACCGCTGGATCGCGCGGATGGGGCAGGGCAACGCCTGACCGCGACACGCTTGCAGGCCGGCCACGCAGCCGGGCGTGGCCGGCCTTCGTACAATGGCGGCCCGTCCCGCCTGCCGTGAGCCCCGTGACTGCCACCGGTTTCTCCGCCCCTGCGCCCGACGCGGCACTGGATGCCCTGTTCGTGCCGTTCGCCGACGGCGAACTGCGCCTGCCGGCGGGCGGGCGCGCGTTGTTCCTGCGTGCGCGCGACGGCTTCCGCCTGCGCGAGATGGCGCAACCCGGCTGGCTGTGCGTGCAAGGCTTCAAGCCGTTCGCCGAACAACTGGAGCGCAGCGGCCTGCGCGTAGGCGAGCCGGCCGACGGCGAGACCTTCCCGCTGGTGCTGCTGTTGCCGCCGCGCCAGCGCGACGAGGCGCGTGCGCTGTTTGCCGAGGCGATGCGCCGCGCCGCGCCGGGCGGGGTGGTGCTGGCCGCGGTGCCCAATGCCGAAGGCGCGAAGTCGGCCGAGGCCGAGCTGGCCCGGCTGGCCGGGCCGGTGCGCAGCATGTCCAAGCACAAGTGCCGCGTGTTCTGGGTGGTGGCCGGCGCCCGCATGGACGCGGCCCTGTTCGACGCCTGGCAGGCGCTGGACGCGCCGCGCGAGATCGCGCCCGGCCTGCTCAGCCGTCCCGGCCTGTTCGCCTGGGACCGCATCGATGCCGCGTCCGCGCTGCTGGCTTCGCGGTTGCCGCCCGACCTGCATGGCCGCGTGGCCGACCTCGGCGCCGGCTACGGCTACCTGTCCACGCAGCTGGTGGCGCGCTGCCCGGCGGTGACCGCCGTCGACCTGTACGAGGCCGAGGCGCGCGCGCTGGAGCCGGCGCGCGCGAACATGGCGAACGCGACGCGCAGCAGCGGCCGCGACATCGCGGTGGGCGTGCACTGGCACGACGTCACGCGTGGCCTGCCGCGACGCTACGACGCCATCGTCAGCAACCCGCCGTTCCACCAGGGGCGCGCCGACCTGCCCGCGCTGGGGCGCGCCTTCATCGCGGCGGCGGCCGACGCGCTGTTGCCGCACGGGCGGCTGTGGCTGGTGGCCAACCGGCACCTGCCCTACGAGGCCACGCTGGCGGCGCGCTTCGGCACGGTGCGTGCGGTGGCGGTGCAGGATGGCTTCAAGGTGATCGAGGCGGGCGGGGTGCATGCATGAAGCTGGTGAAGCTGATCGCCAACCTCGGCTACGGCAGCCGCAAGGAAGTGGCCTGGATGTTCCGCGAGGGGCGCATCACCGACGCCGACGGCGAGGTGCTGTACGCCGACGACAAGCTGCCGCACGAGCGCATCCGCGTCGACGGTGAACCCCTGGACCCGCCGCCCGGCCTGCTGCTGATGCTGCACAAGCCGGTCGGCTACACCTGTTCGCGCAAGGACGCGGGCCGGCTGGTGTACGACCTGCTGCCGCCGCGCTACCGCCGTCGCGAGCCCGCGCTGTCCACGGTGGGCCGGCTCGACCGCGACACCTCCGGCCTGCTGCTGCTCACCGACGACGGCGCCCTGCTGCACCGGATCATCGCGCCGAAGGCGCAGGTGACCAAGCTGTACGAGGCGACCCTGGCCGGGGACCTGAAAGGCCACGAGGGCGGGTTGTTCGCCAGCGGCACGCTGCTGCTGGAATCCGAGACCACGCCGCTGGCGCCGGCGCGGCTGGAGGTGCTCGGCCCGCGCCACGTGCGCCTGGCTGTCACCGAGGGGCGCTACCACCAGGTGCGGCGCATGTTCGCGGCCACCGGCAACCGGGTGGAAACGCTGCATCGCGCGGCGATCGGCGCGCTGGGACTGGACGGCCTCGCGCCCGGCCAGTGGCGGGCGCTGCAGGCCGACGAGGCCGCGCGGATCTTCGCCTGAGCCGGACGGCTCAGGCGGGCCGCGTGCGGTCGAGGTTCCCGCGACTGCGGGCCAGTTCGTCCTCGCGGCGCGAGTGGGCGCCCGGCTGCCACGACACCAGCTGGAACGACGGTGCCGAGCGCGGGGCGGTTGCGGCTTCCTGGGCCGCGATGTTGGAGAGCATCCCTGCCACCATGTGCATTCCACGCACCAGCATGGAACGGCCATGTAGCGTATGCATCGTGAGTTGCTCCGGGCGGCCCCTGTGCCGCCACGATGTGAACTGTATCAACTTTTTTGCCCGTGTGAAGGGGGCGTGAAAGAAGGGCGTCCGGACGCCCTCTGCACACCCGAATCCCAGCCACCGACGTGATCCCATGCCCCTGCCGCCCTTCGACAACGCCTTCCTGCGCGAACTGCCCGGCGACCCGGAAACCGGGCCGCGCCTGCGCCAGGTGCATGGCGCGCTGTACTCGCGCGTCGAGCCCACGCCGGTGCCCGCGCCCCGCGTGCTGGCCTGGTCGGACGAACTGGCCGCCGCCCTCGGCCTCGGCCCGGGCGAGCTGGCCGGCGGGGACTTTGCCCGGGTCTTCGGCGGCAACGCCCTGTCCCCGGGCATGCAGCCCTGGGCCGCGAACTACGGCGGCCACCAGTTCGGCGTCTGGGCCGGGCAACTGGGCGACGGCCGCGCGATCTCGCTGGGCGAGGTGGTGGACGCCGCGGGCCGGCGCTGGGAACTGCAACTGAAGGGCGCCGGCCCGACGCCGTATTCGCGCGGAGCGGACGGCCGCGCCGTGCTGCGCTCGTCGATCCGCGAGTTCCTGTGCAGCGAGGCGATGCACCACCTCGGCATCCCCACCACGCGCGCGCTGTGCCTGCTCGCCACCGGCGAAGGCGTGGTGCGCGACCCGCGCTACGACGGCCATCCGCGCGAGGAGCCGGGCGCCATCGTCTGTCGCGCGGCGCCTTCGTTCATCCGCTTCGGCAGCTTCGAGTTGCCGTCCTCGCGCAACGACACCGTGCTGCTGCGGCAGCTGGCCGACTTCACCATCCGGCGCGATTTCCCGCACCTGCGCGGGCAGGGCGAACCGCTGTACGGCGACTGGTTCGGCGAAGTCTGCGAGCGCACCGCCGCGATGGTCGCGGGCTGGATGCGGGTGGGTTTCGTGCACGGGGTGATGAACACCGACAACATGTCCATCCTGGGGCTCACGCTGGACTACGGCCCCTACGGCTGGATCGACGACTTCGACCCCGAGTGGACGCCCAACACCACCGATGCGTACCGCCGCCGCTACCGCTACGGCCAGCAGCCGGACGTGGCGTGGTGGAACCTCGCGCGCCTGGCCGGCGCGCAGGCGCCGCTGTTCGGCGACACCGCGCCGCTGCAGGCGGGGCTGGACCGCTATGCCGCCGCCTGGGCCGCGGCCGACCGCGCCAACGTCGCAGCCAAGCTGGGCCTCGCCGCATGCCGCGACGAGGACGTGGCGCTGATGCAGTCCCTGCATGCGCTGATGCGGCAAGCCGAGGTGGACATGACGCTGTGGTTCCGCGGCCTGGCCGATCTCGACCCTGCCGCGCCCGCGTTGGATGCCCTGCACGAGGCGTTCTACGACGACGCGAAGCGGCGCGCTGCCGAGCGGGCCCTGCGCGACTGGCTGCAGCGCTATGCCGCGCGCCTCATCGACGACCCGCTGCCGGCGGAAGAACGCCGCACCCGCATGCGTGCGGCGAACCCGCGCTACGTGCTGCGCAACTATCTCGCGCAGCAGGTCATCGAGCGGGCGGAGCAGGGCGATTGCGCCGGCATCCACGAGCTGCTGGACGTGTTGCGCCGTCCGTACGACGACCAGCCCGGGCGCGAAGCCTTCGCGCGCCGCCGGCCCGACTGGGCCAGGGACAAGCCGGGCTGCTCGATGCTGTCGTGCAGTTCGTAGCTGCGTTGCGCACATCCAGGCGCACCGTTGTTTCGCCGCACGTCGAAACGAGGGCGCGCCAGGCCCGGCAGGATGGCCTCGAATTCCCCGACGAGGTCACCGCATGTCGCTGTTGCTTGCTCTCGGCCTGGCGTCCGCCGTTTCCACGGCGGACCTGCAGGCGAACACCGTCTACCTGCCCGCCGGGCAGCCCGGCCAGCGCCTGGCGCTGCATTGCGTGGCGCCGCCACAGGCCACGCGCCACGCCGCGCTGTTCGTGCACGGCGCCAGTTTTCCCACCGGGCTGGCCAGCGGCTTCGAGTTCGCGCCGGGGGATTCCTGGCTGGCGTTCATGGCGCGGCGCGGCTATCTCGCCTGCGGACTGGATTTCCTCGGCTTCGGCAATTCCAGCCGCCCGCCGGCGATGGTCGGCGCGGCCGGGGCGGCGCCGCCGGTGACGCGCGCGCCGGAGGCGGCGCGGGAAATCGCGCGGGCCGTCGACTACCTGCGCACGCGGCGCGGCATGGCGACGGTCCACCTGGTCGCGCACTCCTGGGGCACGATCCCGGCCGCGACGTACGCGGCAAGCCATCCGCAGGCGCTGGCCTCGCTCACCCTGTTCGGGCCGGTGGTGCCCAGCCGCGACGACGACGCGCCGATCACCGACGCGTGGTGGACCATCACCGCGCGGCAGCGCTACCGGCAGCTGCGCTTCGAGCGCGTGCTGCCGAAGGGCGTGGTGCTGCTGGAACCGGCGGTGACGCAGCGCTGGACCGCGGCGTTCGACGCCTCGGTGCCGCACGTGCCGGGCGACGCGCCGGGCGCGTTGCGCATCCCGGCGGGGCCGGTGGCGGACATCGCGGCGGCGGAGCATGGCGACTATCCCTACGATCCCGCGAAGGTCGCGGCGCCGGTCTTCGTGGTGTACGGCGACCACGACACGGTGGTGGACGACGCGCGGGCCGCCACGTTCCTGGCGCGGTTCACCGCCAGCCCGCTGAAGTGGCGCCTGCGCATCGACCACGGCACCCACGTCATGCACCTGGAGCGCAACCGGCGCTCGCTCTACCGGAGCGTGGCCGCCTTCATCGGCACGGTGGAGGACGGGCAGCGATGATCGCGGTGATCTTCGAGGTGCTGCCGGCGGACGGCTGCCGGCAGGATTACCTGGACCTCGCCGCCGGGCTGCGACCGCTGCTGGACGGCATCGACGGCTTCGTGTCGATCGAGCGCTTCGAAAGCCTGTCCGAGCCGGGCAAGCTGCTGTCGCTGTCGTTCTGGCGCGACGAGCGGGCGGTGGCGGCCTGGCGCGAGCTGGAGGCCCACCGGATGGCGCAGCAGGAGGGGCGCCGGCGCGTGTTCCGGGACTACCGCCTGCGCGTGGCCGGGGTGCTGCGCGACTATGGCATGGCCGAGCGCGGACAGGCGCCCGCCGACAGCCGGCGCCGGCACGGCGCCTGACCGGGTCAGTTCACGCCCAGCAGCACCACGTCGAACACCAGGGTGGCGCCGGGCGGGATGTCCTCGCCCGCGCCGCGGTCGCCGTAGGCCAGCCGCGCGGGGATGACCAGGGTGCGCCGGCCGCCCACGTGCATGCCGCGGATGCCCTGGTCCCAGCCCTCGATCACCTGGCCCGCGCCCAGCGTGAAGCTGATCGGCTGGCCGTTGTCGTAGGAGCTGTCGAACTGCTTGCCGTGGTGGTCCTTCGCGCCGGCGTCGTACAGCCAGCCGGTGTAGTCCACGCGCACCACGTCGCCGTCGCGGGCCACCGTGCCGGTGCCCACGGTGCGATCGATCTTCTGCAATGACGCCAGGCCATCCGTGCCGGCTGGTGCTTGCAGCGCGAAGGCCGAGGCGGCGAGGGCGAACGTGGCGGTGAACAACAGGCGGCGCATGGCTGGATTCCCGTACGTGAAGTCGGCGCAGTCTAGCGCCTCAATGCGGCGCCAGCTGTGCCTGCACCTCGTTGATCGAATCGCGGATGCGCTTGCTGAACACCGAGTCGTCGTGGTGGATCAGCAGCAGCCGCTCGGTGGCGCGGGTCATCGCCACGTAGAGCAGGCGCGCCTCGTCCGCCTCGCTCTTGCCGTCCTTGGGCAGCGAGCCGAGGCCGGGGATGATCACGAAGGGGAATTCCAGCCCCTTGCTGGAGTGCATGGTGAGCAGCTTCACGCTGTCCTCCACCACGAACAGGGTGCGCTTGCCGTCGCCCTCGGCGAGGCGGCCGGGGATGCCTTCGCGACGCAGCGCCTCGTGCAGCTTTTCGCCTTCCCACTGGTTGCGGTAGAGCACCGCCATGTCGCCGTACGGGCGGCCGTGCGCGTGCTCGTCGCGCAGCCGGGCGATCAGCACCTCGAGCTGGGCGGCAGCGGTGTCGGTACGGACCAGTTCCGGCAGCGGGCCGCGGCGGCCGGCGCTCTCGGGGGCGACCAGCGGCACGCCGTCGTCGTCGTCCGCGCGCCCGGCCAGCAGTTCGCTGGCGAAGCCGCGCGCCACGGCGAGGATCTCCAGCGTGTTGCGATAGTTGAGCCTGAGGATGGTGGTGCGGCCCTGCGCCTGCACGCCCAGGCTCTTCCAGCTCACCCGCTTGCGGTTGGCCTGGCCGTAGATGTTCTGCGCGTCGTCGTACAGCACCAGCAGCGAGTTGGTGTCGGGGTCGATCATCTGCACGATCAGCCGGTACCAGTCCGGCTCGAAGTCGTGGCCTTCGTCCACCAGCACGGCGCCGTACTGGAAGCGCGGGATCTGCCCGCGCTCCACCGCGGCCATGATCGCCGGCGGCAGCGCATCGACGAAGCCCTTGCCGCCGCCGGGCGGCAGCGGCACGTGGTAGGCGGCGAGCATCTGCCGGCACCAGCGGTGGAAGTTGTACACCTGCACCTTGTCGGACAGGCCGCGCTCGCCGATCAGCTGCTCCAGCCGCGCGGCCAGTGTCTTGTTGTAGCAGAGCACCAGGATCGGCTTGTGCAGCGCACGCGCCAGGTGCATCGCGCGGAAGCCCAGGATCATGGTCTTTCCCGAGCCGGCCACGCCGTGGATGACGCGGTGCTCGTCGCCCAGCGAGCGGGCGAGCAGTTCCTGCTGGGCGTCCATCACCTTGACCAGGTCGGGGATCTCCAGCGCGCGCGCGTCCGCCTTGTCCGCGGCCCTGAACAGGCCGAACTGGCCGCTGCCCGGCTCCACCCGCAGCTCGGGGAACAGGTGCCAGCGCACGCGGTCGATCTGCGGCAGGGTCAGCGCCACCGGGAACACGTGCGGGAACATCGCCCACAGCCGTTCCTGGAACGCCTCGGCGTCCACCGTCTCGTACAGCTCGTCGCGGCAGATCGCCAGGTGGTCGGGGATCACCGCGGCCAGGCCGCCCTCGACGAACTGCTTGCGGGTGATGTTGGCCAGCACCACGCCCCAGGCCCAGGGCATGACCAGCTTGCCGGCGTGGCGGTGGCCGTCCGGGTGGCGCAGCGCCGGGTCGCGCTCCAGCACCACGCCGATCTCCAGCGCGTAGGCGCGCGCCTGCAGCAGCGGATTGGTCTCCTTCGCCAGGCCGCGCTCGGTGACCAGGGTGAACTGGGTCGTGTCGGCGTGGCGGATGGTGTCGGCCTTCCAGTCCTTCACCTCCAGCACCAGCAGGCCGCGGCGGGGGTGGAACACCACGAAGTCCGGCTGGCGCTGCTTCAGGCCGATCGGCACGTCGTACCAGAGCAGGTAGTCGTCTTCCAGCTTCTGTTCCAGCCGCTCGGAGACACGTTTCTCGCCGCCGGTCATCCGCGGCAGGCAGCTGTTGCGGGTCGGAATGAGTGTCGCCACCGATGGAGTGCTTCCCTGGATATCCAGCCGGGACGTTAGCGAAACCGGCCGCGCTGTCAATCTCAGGGCCTTTCTCCCTCTCCCCGGCGGGGAGAAGGGGAAAACCGGATGCCGTCATGCCAAACCGGACTTTGCACGCGGCCGTCGCCGTGCTATTTGTAGAAACATGATCCTCGCCTCCCGCCGCTACTACTTCTGGTTTTATGGCTTTCCGATGCCGGCGGCGGAGAGTGGCGCGCGATCCTAGAACCAAGATCACACAGCATCCCTCGAAAGCCGCCAGCCACCCTGGCGGCTTTTTTGTTGGCCGCCGGAAATCATCCAAGGAGTCCATCGTGTCCAGCCACACCGACGATCTGCGCATCCGCGAGATCAGGGAATTGCCCACCCCCGCCGAGGTGATGCGCGAGCACGCGCCGACCGACCGCGCACTCGCCACCGTGGCGGACTCGCGCCGCGCGCTGCACCACATCCTGCACGGACGCGACGACCGCCTGGCGGTGGTGATCGGTCCGTGCTCGATCCACGACCCGCGCGCGGCGCTGGAGTACGCCGGGCGGCTGGCCGCGGAGCGCGCGCGCCATGCCGACGCGCTGGAGATCGTGATGCGCGTGTACTTCGAGAAGCCGCGCACCACGGTGGGCTGGAAGGGGCTGATCAATGATCCCGGCCTGGACGGCAGCTGCCGCATCGACCTGGGCCTGCGCACGGCGCGGCGCCTGCTGTGCGACGTCAACGCGCTGGGCCTGCCGGCCGGCTGCGAATTCCTCGACATGATCACCCCGCAGTACATCGCCGACCTGGTGGCCTGGGGCGCGATCGGCGCGCGCACCACCGAGAGCCAGGTGCACCGCGAGCTGGCCTCGGGGCTGTCCTGCCCGGTGGGCTTCAAGAACGGCACCGACGGCAACGTGCGCATCGCAGTGGATGCGGTGCAGGCGGCGTCGCATCCGCACCATTTCATGGCCGTGACCAAGGACGGCCGCACCGCCATCGCCGCCACCGCGGGCAACGAGGACTGTCACGTGATCCTGCGCGGCGGCAAGGCGCCGAACTACGACGCCGCCAGCGTGGCGTCCGCCTGCGCCGCGATCGGCATGGCCGGGCTGGCGCCGCGGGTGATGATCGACGCCAGCCACGCCAACAGCGGCAAGAAGCCGGAGAACCAGCCGCGCGTGGCGGCCGACATCGCGGGGCAGGTCGAGGCGGGCGAGCGGCGCATCGTCGGCGTGATGGTGGAAAGCCACCTGCACGGCGGGCGCCAGGACCTGGTGCCCGGCCAGCCGCTGGCCTACGGCCAGAGCATCACCGACGGTTGCCTGGGCTGGGACGAATCCGTGCGCGTGCTGGAGCGCCTGACGCAGGCGGTACGCCGGCGCCGGGCGCTGGCGCTGGACGGGCCGCACCGGTTGCAGGCGGCGGGTTGAAGCGGGCCGTGGTGCCGGTCCCGGGCCGGCGCGCCTAGCCGTCCAGGCTGGCGTCCAGCGTGATGTGCGCCCGCAGCACCTTGGACACCGGGCAGTGCTGCTTGGTCGCCTGGGCGATCTGCTCGAACATCGCCATGTCGATGCGCGGCACGCGGGCGCGGCAGGTCAGGTGCACGGCGGTGATGGTGAAGCCGGCATCGTCCTTCTCCAGCGTCACATCGGCGCGGGTCTCGATGCGCTCGGCGGTGACGCCGGCGCTTTCCAGGCCCAGCGCCAGCGCCATCGAGTAGCAGCCGGCATGGGCCGCGCCCAGCAGTTCCTCGGGGTTGGTGCCGGGGCCGCTCTCGAAGCGCGAGCGGAAGCCGTAGGGTGCGTCGCGCAGCACCCCGGTCTGGGTGGAGATGCTGCCCTTGCCCTCCTTCAGGCCGCCTTGCCAGACGGCGGATGCGGATCGGATGGTCATCGAGGTTCCCCTGCTCGTTGAAGTGGACGCAGCGTGGTCCGGTGCTCGTTCAAGCTGCGCGAAAGGCGGATGGCCTCCGCTTCACGAGCGTTTTCCGGAAACCGGGCGTATGCTGGCCGGCCATGTGCCCCGTTACGGAACCTCCCATGACGCCCGAGATCCAGCACGACCGCGCCGCGCACCGTTTCGAGACCCGCGTGGAAGGTTCGCTGTGCGAGCTGGACTACCGCCTCGCCGGCGGCGTGATGACGATCACCCACACCGGCGTGCCGGAAGCGGTGGGCGGGCGGGGGCTGGCCGGCGCGCTGGTGCGCACGGCGCTCGACACGGCCCGCGCCGAAGGCTGGAAGGTGGTACCGGCCTGCTCCTATGCGATCGCCTGGATGCAGCGGCATCCGGAATACGACGACCTGCGCGCCTGATCCGCCGCCGCATGGCTACGCCTCCCGAAACCCGGCCCCCGGCGAAGCCGCGATGGCGCTGGCGACCGCTGTATTTCATCCGCGTGCGCCCGCGGCTGAGCACCTGCACCGCGGTGTTCGTGCTGGCCACGGTGCTGCTGAAGCTGGTCGGCATGCGGCCGGCCTCGGCGGTGCTGCTGGGCTTCGACCTCGGCGCGCTGCTCTACCTGGTGGCGCTGGCGCGCATGTTCAGGCGCTCCAACAGCGAACACCTGGGGCGGCAGGCGCGCCTGCAGGACACCGGCCGGCGCGCCACGCTGGCGGTGGCGGTGATCGTGTCGCTGGTGGTGCTGGTGGCGCTGGCCACCGAGCTGCACGCGTCCAAGCACGGCGGCGTGGCGGCGGTGGGCGTGGCGGCGATCAGCGTGGTGCTGTCGTGGCTGTTCATGAACATCACCTTCGCGCTGCATTACGCGCACAGCTACTACGGCGATGACGACCGCCTGTGCGGCGGGCTGGACTTTCCTTCCACCGACAAGCCCGACTACTGGGACTTCGTGTACTTCTCGTTCGTGATCGGCATGTGCTTCCAGACCTCGGACGTGAGCGTCTGCAGCCGGCCGATGCGCCATCTCACGCTGCTGCACAGCGTGGTGGCGTTCTTCTTCAACGTGTTCATCCTGGCGATCAGCGTGAGCGTGGTGGGCGGGCTCGGCGGCTGAGCCGCGCCGGGAGCGTTCAATCGCGTAGGTTGTCGAACTGCAGCGGCACGTCGGCGTCGGCCTTGCGCAGCACCGCCATCGCCAGCTGCAGGTCGTCGCGCTTCTTGCCGGTGACGCGCAGCTTGTCGCCGTTGATCTGCGCCTCGACCTTCAACCTGGCGGCCTTCAGCTCCGCCACCAGCTTCTTCGCCACCGGCTGCTCGATGCCCTGCTTCACGGTGATCTTCTGCCGCGCGCCGGCGAGGTTGGTCTCCGGCTCGGCCACGTCCAGCGCACGGATGTCGATCTTCCGCGAGGTCAGCCGGCCGCGCAGGATGTCCAGCATCTGCTGCAGCTGGAACTCGCTGGGCGCGGCCAGGGTGATCACGAACTTGTCCAGCTCGAACTTCGCGTCGGTGCCCTTGAAGTCGAAGCGGTTGGCCAGCTCGCGGTTGGCCTGGTCCACGGCGTTGGTGAGTTCGTGCTTGTCGACTTCGGAGATCACGTCGAAGGAGGGCATGGCGGCAGCTCGCGGAAGAATGAGGCGAAAGTGTAAGCGAAGCGGCTGGGCGATAATGCGCGCCTTTATGCTCGTCATCCCGGCGCAGGCCGGGATCCGGCAACGCCATGGCTTGAGCAGGCGCAGTCGCTACTGGATTCCGGCCTGCGCCGGGATGACGAGCGCGGCAGAGTGTCAGACGGATGATGAAATCTTGAAAACGGATGTGCTGATCGTCGGCGCCGGCGCCGCGGGCCTGATGTGCGCGATCGCGGCGGGACGGCGCGGGCGCCGCGTGCTGGTGGTCGACCACGCCAACAAGCCAGGCAAGAAGATCCTGATGTCCGGCGGCGGTCGCTGCAACTTCACCCACCTCGGCGTCACGCCGGCGAACTACCTTTCCGCCAACCCGCACTTCGCCAAGTCGGCGCTGGCGCGCTACACGCCGGCCGATTTCGTCGCGCTGGTGGAGAAGCACCGCATCGCGTACCACGAGAAGGAAGCGGGCCAGCTGTTCTGCGACGACTCCTCCAAGCAGATCGTGCGCCTGCTGCTGGACGAATGCGCCGCCGTCGGCGCGCGGGTGGAGACGTCCTGCGTGGTGCAGCGCGTGCGCCGGACGGAGGAAGGCTTCGGCGTGCTCACCGCGCACGGCGAGGTGCACGCGCAGTCGCTGGTGGTGGCCACGGGCGGGCTGTCGATTCCCAGCATGGGTGCCACCGGCTTCGGCTACGAGCTGGCGCGCCAGTTCGGCCATGCCGTACTGCCCGTGCGCGCGGGACTGGTGCCGCTCACCCTGAGCGGCAAGCACCAGGAGCATTACCAGGACCTTGCCGGCGTGGCCCTGCCGGCGGTGGAGGCGCGCGCCGGGCGGCAGGCCTTCCGCGCCGGCATGCTGTTCACCCACCGGGGCATCAGCGGGCCGGCGATCCTGCAGATTTCCTCATACTGGCGGCCGGGCGACGATTTGCGCCTCGACCTCGCGCCGGATGCGAACCTGGACGACTGGCTGCCGGCGCAACGCGCCGCACGGCCGGCCGCCGAATTGAAGAACGTGCTGGCCGACGTCCTGCCGAAGCGGCTCGCGCAACGCCTGTGCGAACGATGGTTCGACAGCCGTCCGATGCGCCAGTACCGCGAGCCCGAACTGCGCGAGGTCGGCCGCCAGTTGCACGACTGGCCGGTCACCGCCAGCGGCACCGAAGGCTACCGCACCGCCGAAGTCACCCTGGGTGGCGTGGACACCGACGGGCTCTCCTCCAGCACAATGCAGTCGAAGCTCGTGCCCGGCCTGTATTTCATCGGCGAGGTGGTGGACGTCACCGGCTGGCTGGGCGGCTACAACTTCCAGTGGGCGTGGGCCTCGGGCCACGCGGCGGGCGAGGTGGCGTGACCGCGCCGCTTCGCCTGCGCCGAATGCCCGCGATGGTTCAATGCACGCCGGATCGATACGGGAGCACAAGTATGAAAGTCGGATTCCTCGGCCTCGGCGCCATGGGCGGCGCGATGGCAGCGAACCTGCTCAAGGCGGGCCATGACGTCACGGTGTGGAACCGTTCGTCCGCGGCTACACAGCCGCTGGCGGCGCTGGGTGCCGCGGTGGTACGGGAGCCCGCGGACGCGGCGCGCGGCGACGCCGTGTTGAGCATGCTGGCGAACGATGCCGCGGTGCGCGCGGTGATCCTCGATGGCGGCGTGCTCGGCGCGATGGCGCCCGGGGCGGTACACGCCAACCACGCCACGATCTCGGTGGCGCTGGCGCGGGAACTGGCCGCGGCGCATGCGCGACGCGGGTTGGGCTACGTCGCCGCGCCGGTGTTCGGCCGGCCGGACGTGGCCGCCGCCGGCAAGCTCAACATCCTCGCTGCGGGCGCGGCGCAGGCGATCGAGCACGTACGTCCGCTGCTGGAGGCGATGGGCAGCCGCGTTTGGCCGCTGGGCGAGGCGCCGGAGCGCGCGAACGCGGCGAAGCTGGCGGGCAACTTCATGCTCGGCGCGGCCATCGAGAGCATGGCCGAGGCCTGCGCGCTGGTGCGCGCGCACGGCGTGGACGCGGCCGGCTTCCTCGAACTGATGACGAGCACGCTGTTCGCGGCGCCGGCCTACCAGGGCTATGGCCGGCTGATCGCCGAGAACCGCTTCAAGCCGGCCGGCTTCGCGCTGCCGCTGGGCTACAAGGACATCGCGCTGGCCCAGGCGGCCGCCGAAGCCGTGCGCGTGCCGCTGCCGTTCGCCGGCGTGCTGCGCGACAGCCTGCTGGAGGCGCTGGCCGCGGGCGACGAGGACGTGGACTGGTCGGTGCTGTCGCAGGTGGCCGCGCGGCGCGCGCGGCTGGACGAGCGGGATTAGGGCGCGGCGCCCCGGCGCGCCTGCCGCCGGCGCGTCAGCCAGCGGTCGAGCTGGTTGGCGAAGGCCTGCCGGTCGCGGGCGTGGAAGGGCGCGTGGCCGCCGGTGTCGACGCCGGCGCCGCGCAGTTCGTCCATGAAGTTGCGCATGCCCAGGCGCTGGGCGATGGTCTCGGGCGTGTGCAGCTCGCCGCGCGGGTCGATCGCCAGCGCGCCCTTGTCGATCACCGCGGCGGCCAGCGGGATGTCCTGCGTCACCACCAGGTCGCCCGGGGCCACCCGGCGCGCGATCTCGTGGTCGGCCACGTCGAAGCCGCCCGGCACCTGCACGGCGCGGACGAAGCGCGACGGCGGCGTGCGCAGGTACTGGTTCGCCACCAGGGTCACCCTCACCTGTTCGCGCTCGGCGGCGCGGAACAGGATCTCCTTGATCACGGCCGGGCACGCGTCGGCGTCGACCAGGATCTGCGCGTCGGCGCTCACGGGTCGGCCCAGGCCAGCGCGCCGTCGACGATGGTGTGGGTGCGGCCGCCGATCCACACGGTGCCGTCGACGACGCGGGCGACCAGTTGCGCGTCGTGGCCGATCTCGCGGCCCTGGCTCACGGTGTAGCCGCGGGCCAGCGGGCCGTGCGGCTCGGCCTGGGCGATGTACGCCGCGATCAAGCCGTTGGCGGCGCCGGAGGCGGGGTCCTCGACGATGCCCACGCCGGCCGGGAAGGCGCGCACCACCAGTTGGTAGGCCGGGTCCGCGCTGCGTGCGAAGGCGCACAGGCCCATGCTGTCGCTGGCGTGCGCCAGCGCGCCGATGGCGCTGTGGTCGGGTTGCCAGGCGCGCAGCGCCGCCTCGCCGTCCACCTCGGCCAGCCACCAGCGGCGGCCGCCGTCGACCAGCGCGGGCGGCAGCGTGCCGGGGCCGATGCCGCCCAGCGCGGCGGCGAGCAGGGGATGGGCGTCGCGGCCGGTCCGCAGCACGCGTTCGCCGGGCGACTGCAGCAACAGGCGGCGGTCGCCGCCGGCGCCCTCCACGCGGATCGGCAGCACGCCGGCGCCGCATTCCTGCCACAGCAGGCCGTCGACCGGTGTGGCGAGGCCGCACTCGAGCACGGCGTGCGCGCTGCCCACGCTGGGATGCCCGGCGAAGGGGATCTCCTTGTGCGGGGTGAAGATGCGCACCCTGTAGCCGGCGCGCGGATCGTCCGGCGGCAGCAGGAAGGTGGTCTCGACCAGGTTGGTCCAGCGCGCGAAGCGCTGCATCCGCGCGGCGCTCCAGCCGCGCGCGTCGGTGACCACGCCCAGGTGGTTGCCGCCGCCGTGGCGGGCGGCGAACACGTCCAGGTGCAGGTAGCGGGTGGGATTCATGCGCTTCGAAGGCGGCCATGGCCGCGTGGGGATCAGGCATTCTAGCGGTCGACAAGCGCAGGCGTGAACGCGAAGATGGACGATTCACAGCCATGGTCGGAATTGCCATATGTCGCTCGTGTTGATCCTGATCCTCGCGGTCACCTGCGTGGTCTCCTTCATCGCGTTCAACAACCGCCGCGTGATGGACGACCTGATCCTGTGGCCGCCGGCGGTCGCGCGCAAGCACGAGTACTACCGCCTGCTCACCTACGGACTGGTGCACGCCGACGGCACCCACCTGCTGTTCAACATGCTTACGCTGTTCTTCTTCGGCCGTGCGATGGCACCGTTCTACGACGGCGCGCTGGGCGGCATGTTCGGCTTCGCGCTGTTCTACCTGGGCGGGCTGGTGGTCTCGATCCTGCCGACCTACCTGAAGAACCGGAACAACCCGAACTACCATAGCCTCGGCGCGTCGGGCGCGGTATCGGCGGTGCTGTTCGGCTACATCCTGCTGGCGCCGTGGTCGCGCATCTTGGTGCTGGTGGTGCCGATGCCGGCGATCGTCTACGCGGTGCTGTACACGGCCTATTCGATCTACATGGACCGGCGCGGGCAGGACCACATCAACCACAGCGCGCACCTGTGGGGCGCGGCCTACGGCGTGGTGTTCACGCTGCTGGTGAACCCGCGCGTGCTGCCGTATTTCATCGGTGCGCTGTCGCAGCCGCGATGGTGAGCGCGGGGCACAAGACACGCGCTCACGGGCGAGTCATGATGGGCGTGCCCATACTGGGCGCGCGGCAGGCACGCGAGTGCCCGCCGGTCCGAAATCAGGCGCTCCGCTGAGCGCCCGTCAACCGCAGGAGTACGTACGCATGGCAACGACCCGCAAGTCGGCCGCGAAGCAATCCTCGGCCAGGAAAACCGGCGCACGCAAGACCGCCACCCGCAAGCCGGCCGCAAAGACCGCGGCCGCGAAGAAGACTGCCGCCCGCAAGTCGGTCACGAAGAAATCCACCGCGCGCAAGCCGGCCCGCAAGGCTGCCGCGAAGAAGGCGGCGCCGCGCAAGTCGGCCGCGAAGAAAGCCGTCGCGAAGAAGGTCGCGGCCAGGAAGGCGGACGCCAGCCGCAAGCCGGCCGCGAAGAAGGCCGTTGCCCGCAGGGCGCCCGCGAAGAAAGCAGCGGCGAAGAACGTGACGGCGAAGAAGCCCGCCGCCCGCACAGCGCCTGCGAAAAAGTCCGCGTTGAAGAAAGCCGCTGCGAAGAGGGTCGCGGCGAAGCAGCCGGTTGCGCGCCAGGCGCCTGCAAGGACGACCACGGCAAAGAAGGCTCCAGTCGCGAAGCGGGCCGCACCACCGGCCCACATCACCCAGGAGCAGGCAGTGGCGCAGATCCAGGCATTGCTGGAGGCCAAGCGCGAACGCGTGCAGCAGGGGCCGTCCTGGCCCGGCGCCGCCGAGCAGGCGCACCCGCACGCCGACCCGGATGCCGCGCTGCCTTCGCATGCGGGCAGCCCGGGCGACGCGCCGCACGGCATCGACTTCGCCCATGCGCGCGGCGAGGAAGGCAAGCGCAGCAAGAACTGAACCCCGGGGCGCTGCGTCGGGAACATGCCGCGGCGCCGGCGGTCTCATGGTTGTCGCGCGCGAACGCGACGTCCGGTCTGCGTACAGGCATCGCCCGTACCGGCCGCGGCGCCGGCATGGGCCGCACGCGCTCCGTGTTTCCGGGGCGCACTGATGCGGAGGAAGCGTCATGAAACGACCGGCTTTGAAACGCCTGCTCGCCGGCGTGGCCGTCCTTGGCGCCACGTCCCTGCTGTCCGGCTGCTACGTCAGCCCGGACTACAGCTACGTGCGCGGCAACGGCTATGCGGGCGCCGCTTACTACGGCCAGGGGCCGACGGTGGTCTACCGAAGCTACGACGCGTATCCCTACCCGTATGGCTACGGCTGCTGCTGGGCGCCGGGCGTGACCGTCGGTGGCGTCTGGTATGGCGGCCATCGCTATTACCGCGGCCACGATTGGCATCGCGATGGCCGCTGGCATGGCCGAGGCGGTGCCTGGCACGGGCACGACCGCGGCCATGGCGGCTCCTGGCACGGCGGCGACAGGCATCGCCACGGACACTGAGTCCGGCACAATGGCGGCATGATCCGCCGCCCATCGACGCATCTCGCGGGCATGCTCAGGCTGGCCGCGCTCGCGGGCTCGCTCGGCGTGCTGTCGGCCTGCGCCAGCCTGCGCTACTACGCGCACGTCACGCACGGCGAAGGCGCGCTGCTGCTGCACCGGCGCCCGATCGCCAGGGTGCTGCGCGATCCGTCCACCACGCCCGCCCTGGCCGCGCGGCTGGAGCTGGCGCGACAGGCGCGCCGCTTTGCCTCGCAGCGGCTGGGGCTGCCCGACAACCGCAGCTACACCTACTACGTCGACCTGCATCGCCCCTACGTGGTGTGGAACGTGTTCGCCACGCCGCGCTTCTCGGTGCAGGCGGTCACGCACTGCTTCCCGTTCGCTGGCTGCGTGGCCTACCGGGGCTGGTTCAGCGAGGCGAAGGCCGAGGCCGACGCGGCGCGCCTGCGCGCGCAGGGCGACGACGTGTGGGTGGGCGGCGTGCCGGCGTATTCCACGCTGGGCTGGTTCGCCGACCCGGTGCTGTCCAGCATGCTGCGCTGGGACGACGACGAGCTGGCCGGCACGATCTTCCACGAGCTGGCGCACCAGTTGATCTACGTGAAGGGCGATACCGCGTTCAACGAATCCTTCGCCAGCTTCGTGCAGGCCGAGGGGCTGCGCGAATGGCGTGCCGCACGCGGCCTGCCGCCTGGCGACGACAAGGCGCAAGCGATGGCGGACGGCTTCACCCGGCTGGTGCTGGACCTGCGCGAACGCCTGAAGGCCTTGTACGCCACCGGCGCCGACGCGGAGGCGATGGCGGCCGGCAAGCAGCGCGAGATCGAGGCCTTCCGCCAGCGCTACGCGCGATGGCGCGACGCGCATTGGCCGGGGGACCGCCGCTACGACGCCTGGGTGGCCGGGCCGATCAACAACGCGCGGCTGCTGCCGTTCGGGCTGTACGACCAGTGGACGCCCGCCTTCGCCCTGCTGTTCCGGCAGGGCGGGCGGCAGTGGCCGGCGTTCTATGCCTCGGTGCGCGCGCTGGCGAAACTCGGTCCGGCCGCGCGCGACGCCCGGTTGGCGGAACTGGTGACGCCGGATGCAGCGCCAGGTTGAGGCCGACGCGAAGTGCTCGGAGATCGTGAACGGGGGCTCAGTGCACCGCCTTGTGCCCGGCCATGTAGTGCAGGTAGGCCAGCACGGCATCGAGATCGGTGTCCGACAACTCCTTCTGCGTGGGAAAGCCGTGCATCTTCGCCTGCGGCCAGCGGTGCAGCGACTGCGGGTCGCGGATGAAGGCGCGCAACAGCTTGGCGGATAGGTATTCGGTGGGGTTGTGCGGGAGGTTGAGGTCCGGCCCCAGCGTGGCGTCGCCCTCGCCGTTCATGGTGTGGCAGGCGAAGCAGGTGCGCTTGAACACCGCGAAGCCGTGCTGCACGGCCGCCGCCGCCGCAGTGGCGGGGACGACGGCCGGGAAGCGCGCGTCCACGCCCTGCAGCCGGCGGATCGCGGCAAGCTGGTAGGGCCACTGTTCCGGTCCGACCCCGGCGGCCTGCGGATCGGTCCACACCAGGTAGAACGGGCCGGCGCTCCTGTCGCCGCCGGGCAGGACAGGCCAGGGGTGGGCCGGGTCCTCCACCGCCAGCCAGGCCCGTGCGCCCCGGCGGTCCAGGATCAGCGCGGCCGGAATCTCGGCGGTGAAGCCGTCGGCGGCGACAAACTGCAGGTGGTCGCCCGGAGCCAGCCCGGGCAGCAGGTCCGCCAGCGGCACGGCGCGGTAGCGCATTGCGCGGTGGTAGGCCACGTCGTCCGGGACCGCCACCTCGCGCGCGTCGGCGCGCTGCAGCAGTCGGGCGGTCTCCAGGGGCGCCACTCCACGGCCGAGATCGATGCGCAGCTCGGCGGCCGACGCGGGCAGGGCGAGGCACAGCGCGAGCAGGCAGATCCAGCGCGGCAGCATGGCGTTCTCCAGTGGCGGATTCCCATTGTAGGCGGCGTGCCGCCGGGCTGTCTGGTGGATGAACGAAGCCCTTGAACTTTCCCCGCGCCGTCCGCACTAAGCAGACGTATCGCCGTGACGGCGACAGGAGACGGCGCAATGCATCGCGCCGTCGGGGGGCCGGCACCATCCTCCCCAAGGAAGCCGGCCTGACGAACCCCGCGCGCCCCTCCCCTGGCCCGCGGGGTTTTTTTGGGTTCATCTCCCAACTCCGGGGAAGGCCGCCCGGATCTTGAGGAAGAAATAGGCATCATCGCGGTAGCCGTAGGCCATGCGTTTGATGACCTTGATGCG
>NZ_JASERU010000039.1 GCF_030504985.1 Fulvimonas sp. R45 | reverse complement strand
TGAACAGATGGTATGGACGCCTCCCCCTACGCTCCGACCGGAGCGAGCGGAGGAGTGGACCCTCCGGGCCAACGGCATCAAGGTGCTCAAGGCGTGGTAAACCGAGGTTTCCACAGGCAATCCGGAGGGTCCGTCATGAACGTTACTCCTTTAGCGGTCGGTGTGGACATCGCCAAGCAGGTGTTCCAGGTGCACGAGGTCGACCCGATGAGCGGAGAGATCCGGCGGACCCCGCTCAAGCGGGCGAAATTCCTGGCGTACTTTGCCAACCATGCGACCTGCGTGGTCGGGATGGAGGCGTGTGGTGGCGCACACCATTGGGCGCGGCGGCTGGTGGCGATGGGCCACGCCGTCAAGCTGCTACCGGCGCACAAGGTGCGCCCGTTCGCGGTGGGCAACAAGAACGACGTGGCCGATGCGCAGGCGATCTGGACGGCGATGCAGCAGCCGGGGATGCGTACGGTGGCGATCAAGACCGAGTCGCAGCAGGCGGTGCTGGCGCTGCACCGGATGCGCACGCAACTGGTGATATTCCGCACGGCGCAGATCAACGCGCTGCGGGGCCTGTTCAACGAGTTCGGCGAGGTCATGCCCACGGGCCGGCCGTCGGCCATGAAGGCGATCCCCGCGGTGCTGGAACGCCTGGCCGAACGCTTGCCGACCGTGTTGATCGATACGCTGCGCGAGCAGGTGCAACGGGTGCGTGACCTGGACGCCCAGGTGCTCACGATCGAGCGCCGCCTGAAGCGGTGGTTCGACATCGAACGGGCGTGCCAGCGCATCGCCGCGATCCCAGGTATCGGCCTGCTGACGGCGACCGCCGCGGTCGCCACGATGGGCGATCCGCTGGCCTTTCGCTCCGGGCGGGAGTTTGCCGCCTGGCTGGGGCTGGTGCCCCGGCAGGTCGGCACCGGCGGCAAGGTGAAGCTGCGAGGGATCAGCAAGCGAGGCGATACCTACCTGCGTACCTTGCTGATCCATGGGGCGCGGGCGGTACTGGCCCGGAACCAGGCCCCCTCGGCGTGGTTGACCCGACTCCGCGCGCGGCGCCCGATGAACGTCGTCGCGGTCGCCCTGGCCAACAAGATGGCACGCACCCTGTGGGCCCTGATGGCCCACCAGCGGACGTACCGGAAAGACTATGCGAGCCCGCCGCCGGCGGTGGCGGCGTAAGAACCCCTCGACCACGTTTCCCACGCTGCGCAACCGACGCGAGGAAGGATGGCAGACGGTCAGACCGTGACTCACTCAAGCCTGATGAGAGCCGGGGGCCTCGAGCCCTTTGAACAGATGAGGCGTGAGTCCGCGACTATCCATCGGGGCCCGCAGGCCATGGCCTGCATCACAGGCCGGATATAAGACTGCTGCTCGCTGGCTTCCATCTCATCCAAGCGGCTCTTGCCAGGCCGGGAGGCGTCCATATAAGGCTCTCAG
>NZ_JASERU010000038.1 GCF_030504985.1 Fulvimonas sp. R45 | reverse complement strand
CTTGGGTGAATGGTTTTTTTCGCAGGCGTCCAGCCGAAGAAAATAGCCAGAGGGCGGAGCCTTATGTCATTCATTTTCGTCCAGAAAATGAGTGGCATTGATACTGAAAGTATCATGGGGTGCAAGTTAGTAAAACTATGATTCTACCCATTATTTCACCCGTTATTCTGCCCGTTATACCTAAATTGGGTGCAATAACGGGTAAAGTAATAGGTAGAATAACAGGTGGATTAATGGGTAAGAAATAACACAACGTCATCTTGTGTCTATCTATTATTCTGTATCTTATTCTATGTATTATTCTACCTATTACAGACGAAATAGATAAAATAAGAGATAGAATAATAGATAGGATAATACATAAAATAATAGGTAAACCTAACGTCAGCGCACCTTTTCTTCGAGCTGTTTTAGCATCGAAATATCACCTAATAACCGTTGATTTTTACCTGTGAAAAAGATGATCGGACTGACATTTGCATTATCAATACTTCGGCTTAACTGAATTCCCATCGCCTGATAATCATCATCGTTTGTGCAATGGTATAACGCTAAAACAAGCTGACATTGTTCTGGAGTTCCGCATTCTATTGCCCAGCGGATCAACTCCGAAAAGGTCAATCCGTTCGGTTTCCAGTGTTTTTTATGCCGTGACGCTAACGCCTTAAATTTTTCACGCCCTTGATTATATTTTTCTGCCCCGATCACCGGATCTTCACAACGAACCCCTTGAACCGGTCGCTTATCAAATGACAATTCCCATAAATTTAATTCTTCGATGTATTCGTAATCTTCTGGCGATGCCAAACGAAATAATTGAGACATAGAGACACCCTCCGATCATGTGTGAACGGAGACAGTATAAGGCTTTCGAGAAATTCCGCTTCCTCGACGTGAAACAAGTTCACGCCTTGCGGCGAGCGTTGCGAATTGAATTTATGAGGTTTACCAAGCTCCAGATGTAACAAAGCCCCGTGACAGCATCACAGGGCTCTGGTACTCTAAATCTTGTGCATTCGTTGCTCAGATTAGACGTCGCAATCCAATCTTAGCAACGTGAGAGGCGCTTGTCACGTTCTCATTAAATACCAGCCAACGACATTAACCCAAATGCACCACTTGATTGACTCGGACTTAGCCCGGTCTCCGAAAGGATAAACAGGCAAATTGTGGTAGTAAAACGTACCGGAAAACGAAATTCCGGCTCTACCTCCGAATCACGCTGCGGTATCGAAAGATTACAGTGCGTACCTGATAAGAGCACCAATCAACGGACTAGGGATTTCTTGGATTGCGAAGTGTCGAAAGAAGCCCAACCTAACCAAACTTAGCCAGATTAACGAGCTAAGAGACCATGACCCAATAACTGATCATGGAGAAAAGCAAAGACAAGATGAAGATGTCGCTTCGCTCCGTTTTGATTAGTACCACATTGGGGCATTAGGCGTTTTTTACCTAGATTTTATCGGTGAACAATAACACCTAAACTCTCAACAAGCTGAAGCGCCTGCTCTCCATCCAACTTCACTCCATCTAAATTAATTCGCCTTGCATCAAGCTCGCCAAGCGCCCCACCCGTTAAATCACAACCAGTAAAATCAGCCAAAGACCAATCAAACGATGAAAACTCCCCACAAGAAAGATCGGAGCCACGAAACACGGCGCCAGTTATCACAGTGCCATTCCAGCGATTTTCCCACAGTTCGCACTTTTCTAATATGACTCTAGAAAAATTAGCGTAACTAAGATTTGTCTTGGTTATATAAGCACTACAAAACCATGACCTTGTAGTTATCATATTCATAAAATTAGCCCCTCGAAAATCAGCTCCTTGAGCTAAACACTCACTAATTTCAAGACCTAAGGCGCTAATGTTTTTAAAATTACTCATTGATAAATCGCAGCTTTTAAAGCTAGCGTTTTTTAGTTTGGCTCTATTAAAATCACACCCTTCCAAGCTATTCCTGTCGTAAAAACTACAATCAACAAATTCAGTATCAGTTAAATCAACCCCTGAAAAATCACAATTTGAAAAGGCAATATTTTTAACTCTATTCCCCGTAAATTGATCTCGTGAAAACTTTTCATTGATAAAGTGCTTTTCCATACATGCTACACCTGGTTATTTATACAGTGCAATCATTGTACATTAATTTGAACAACCTTAAACTCTAGCTAAAATTGATTCATACAATCCCTTTTATGTTAAACGGGCGAGTTAGTTAGCAAAAACCTCCCGTTCATCCCCATTAAAGCCCCTCGAAACGATTTTAAGACACGATCACCCTATAAAACACCCAAATCTACGCTGAAAGTTTAGAACGGTTTTGCGGGCTTCTGAGTGCGTTTTTAACATCGTGCAAACTGACAAGTAAAACGATGCGAAATCGCTGAAAGTCACAAACTTGTTTTGTGGCAAGAAGCGATTTGACCAACCGAGTAAAACGAGGGCGGTAGGCTTTTTGTTTTTATCCTGATGAGCGTCCAGCGAAGAAAGGGAAAAACAGGGGGAGCCGAAACGAAATGACACGCCCCAGCGATGGCAAGTGAACCCCAGTGAACGTGTTTCGTTTTGGGGGCAAAGCCCCCCGTCAAGCGAAGCGTCTGACCACCACATTTTTGAGCGACCAAATACAGGGGCGAAAAAAGGGGGTGGTCAGACGAACGCAGTGAGTTTGACGGGCTTGGGTGAATGGTTTTTTTCGCAGGCGTCCAGCCGAAGAAAATAGCCAGAGGGCGGAGCCTTATGTCATTCATTTTCGTCCAGAAAATGAGTGGCATT
>NZ_JASERU010000037.1 GCF_030504985.1 Fulvimonas sp. R45 | reverse complement strand
TCAACGACAACCTGCCAGATGGTCCTTCTCCGCTTGCTTGACGATAGCGTCAAGCATACGGGCTGGGCTGAGAAAAGACGTTGAAAGGCATGGCTCTCAATACCCCGCCACGCCGCGCTCGCGCCCCCACACCACCGCGGCGCTGCGGCGGTTCACGCCGATCTTGCCGTACAGCGTCGCCACGTGATTGCGGACGGTATGGCGTGACAGCTTCAGCGCCGCCGCGATATCGGCGTCGCTCTGGCCCTTGCAGATCAGGCCGAGCACCTCGCGCTCGCGCGGGGTCAGGTCGTCCAGCCCGGCCTGCGCCTCGCCTTCGCGGAGTGGCTGGCGGATCTGCGCCAGCCGCTCCATTACCGTGCGGCTGAACCACGAGGTGTCCTTCATCACCGCCTCGATGGCGGCGACCAGGTCCAGTTCCGAGCGCTTGTGCTCGGTGACGTCCTGCAGGACGCACAGCGCGCAGGGCTCGTCCTGGATGCTCACCGTGTCCGCCGACAGCTGGCAGTCGATCAGTGCGCCCTCGCGCGTGCGCAGGCGGATGTCGGCCTGGCGCACGTCTTCGCGCGCCTCCAGCCGCGCGGCCAGCTTGCGCCAGGCCCGCGCGTCCGGCCACAGGCCCAGCTCCGCGGGCGACCGCCCCACCGCGTCCGCCACGGCGTGGCCGGTGACGCCGGCGAACGCGTCGTTGACCTCGATCAGGCGCAACCCCGGCAGCGCGCACACCATCATCGGCACGGGCGCCAGCCGGAACGCCTTCGAGAAACGCTCCTCGCTCTGCCCCAGCGACAGCTCCGCCTGCTTGCGCGCATCCAGGTCGATGAAGGTGAACAGCATGCACCTCTCGTCGCCCACCTCGATCGGCTGCCCCGCCACGATGACGAACTTGCCGCCGCCGTCCGGCAACCTGAGCATGGCCTCGCGCTGCGCGATGGTGTGCCCCTCGTGCAGGTACGCCACCGCCTCGTCGCGTCGTTCCGCCTGTTCCAGCACGTCCAGTTCGTAGGCCGTGCGCCCCACCACCGCGTCGCGCCCGTAGCCGGTCATTTCCAGGAAACCCTGGTTCACCCGGATGTAGCGCAGGTCCGACAACCGGCAGATCAGCGCCGGCGCGGGATTCGCGTTGAAGGCCTGCTCGAAGCGGTCCTCGGCGCCGTAGCGCTCGGTGGCGTCCTGGATCACCAGCACCAGTGATTCGCACTGGCCATCCGCATTGGCGAGGGCGAAGCCGCGCACCCGGTGCACGCGGTGGAAGTCCTCGTCGCGCGTTCGGCTCACCTCCACGACCACGTCGCCGAAGGACTCGCCGGCGAGCACGCGCTCGACCGGATACTGCTTCGCCGTCAGCCGGTGGTGGTTGCGGTACTTCAGCACGAAGCGCCGCCGGTACTGCGTGGCGTCGGCGCCCAGTTCCTCCAGGCGTTCGCAGCCGTGGATCGCCAGCGCGGTCTCGTTGGCCCAGGCGATGGAGCGGTCCGGGTCGATGAGCAGGATGCCCTCGCCCAGGCCCGCGATGATCTGCTGGAGCTGGCGCCGGTCGACCCGGGGCCTGGCAACGGCTTCGTCCATGTCTTCTCCGCTTGGTGGTTTGCCCTATTTCCCGCCTGCGCCGCCGCCGGCGTCAAGCCACCGGTACAGATGGCCAAAAAGTACCAGTCCCTCTGGTGAAACCTCCTCTGGCGCACCTGTCGCGGCGCCGCCTAGCCTGAATCCGCACCCCCGCCACAGAGGAAGCAGTCATGAACGAAGACAAGATCAAGGGCCAGTGGAAGCAGCTCACCGGCAAGTTCAAGGCGAAATGGGGAAAGCTCACCGACGACGACCTGACGATCGCCGACGGCAACTACGAATACCTCGCCGGCAAGCTGCAGGAACGCTACGGCATCGCACGCGAGGAAGCGGAGCGACAGATCAAGGATTTCGACCGCAGCCTCTGACCCGGATCGCGGGAGGCGACCACGATCGCCTCCCGCGGCCGCACGCATCGACGGCGCCAGCCCCGCTACCATCCACAGGAGACAGCATGCACGGCGATTGCCTGTTCTGCGCCATGGCCGGCGACAGCGCGGATCCCTCCATCGTCGCCATGGACGACCTGACCCTGACGCTGATCCATCGCGGGCAATGGCGCCACGCCCATTTCCTGGTGGCCCCGCGCCAGCACATCACGGACATCCGCGACATGGACGACACCATCATGGAAGTGCTCATGCGCGCCGTCACGCGCGTGGCCCAGGCCATCGACATGGAATCACCCGGCGAACAGATCAGCATCTGGAAATCCGGCAGCCACGCCGCCGGCGCCCGGCACGTGCACTTCCACGTGCATCCGCGCCGCCTCGTCCGCACACCCCTGCTCGGACACGAAGACCCGTGCGGCGACCTGTCCGATGCCGCCGCCAGCCGATGGCGCATGCGGCTGGCCAGCGTCCCTGTCGTGGCGGACCATCGACCGCTCGTGCAGCACCCGATCGCCGATTGCCGCGTGGTGGAAGACGGTCCGGACCCCACCGCCTCCGGCTGGGACTTCGTCCACTGGCCCGAGAAGGAAGCCCGGCACAGCGACGACGATTAGCCGTCACGTCACCACCCTGCCTATGGTCGCCATGTTGCAACACAATCCTCCGCTGCCCATGCTCACTCCCAAGGGCGAAGGCTTCGCCCACGTCCTGATCGACTACGGTCCCGAGCTCGACCTGTACTGGACCGTATTCATCACCGCCACCGGCGAGGTGTGGACGTTCTCCAACCGTGACGTGCGCGCCAGCAAGAACATCACCCTGGGCCGCACCCAGGTCGTGCCGCCAGTTGCCGACGAGGGCCCTCCTGCATCTCGTGCCGCAAGCGCCATCGCCCGGGAATAAGGCCAGCGCATCGCGGCAAGCGCCGCCTTCACCGCGAACGCCGCTTTGCCGGCGGCAACGATCGGCGAAAACCCTAACGAGCCGGAGCTGATTCGTTCTCGCCAAGATGCGCCTCGACCATGGAATCCGGCCCCGCTTGGCTTGCCGCCCCCCCACATCGGTGATGTGAGTTGTGGCGTGATCTTGTTGTGTCGCGCCGTCCGGTGAATCCCCCCATCAAAGCCAGGCTCCTCATTTTTCGAGTCCAGCCCAGATGGTTTGAATCTGCTCATGTCCCTTCTATACCGTGGACCGCCGCCGGATACCGGCAAGAGAGCACCCCAAGCCGACCCGGCGAGGGGTGCGCCCAGCCGAGCGCCACGGCCCTGCTAATGGTAGACAGGCAACTTGCACGCTTGCGGCAACGCACTGCCCGTGGGCGAACGCCCGGGCAGTGCGAGGTAGCTGGCGGGCACTTCACGCACGCTGTTCAGCGTGTGCTTTGGCCCCAGCCGTTGCGACTCGTAGATGGTGTCGACGATGTCATGGATCTTGTCCACATCGCGGTAGATGGCGTCGCCCATCACCGCCAGCGTGGCCACGGAGTATTCGGCGTGATCGGCGCAGCAGACCACGTTGCCGACGGCGTGAAGGTTCGAGAGCAACAGGTTGATCTCGTCGACCTGGTCCAGGGTGATGCCGGACAGGTAGCGCTTGCCCGACGGAGACGTGGGGCTGCTCGCTACCTCGGCGTCCGCGCCCTGCGCATCGGCATCCTCACCCTCTTGTGCCTCAGTCTCCGCATCCGGCGCAGATGCCGCCACTTCCTTTTCACGCTCGGCTCCCCGGGACAGCGCCTCCATCACCGGGGCAACCTGCTGCTCCAACTGATCCAGGCAAAGCGCCCACTCGCCGGGGTGAATCGCCGCCGGCGCCTCGTTCGCCTGGCGCGGCTGGGTCAGGCGTACCAGGAAAGTCACGTATTCGTGCAGTTTCTTCAGCTGACGCTGGGTGCCCTCCGGCAGCCCGTAGCCGTTCGCTTGCGCATCGTTCGGTTCGGTCGTCGACATGATTGCCTCCTCGTTCCATGAAGTATCCGCACGCCAGGAAGGCGACGGGAAGTCGGGAGGTTCGAAACCGCTTACAGCCGGCGGGCGTATTCCCTCATGAGAGGTGTTGTATTAGCCACCCTCCCGACGCAGGTGTCACGTCGGTTGCGCCTGCAAACGCGCAGGCACAAAAAACCCACCGGTTTGACGGAGGTGGGTACCGCTGTAAGAGGAGTTTCGACGCTCCTTGGGATCGAGTCTGCTACTGGGATGGAGGGGTGTCAAGAAGGTGCCAGGGCCATCGGCTTTTCGGCAAAAGACTGTGTTGCCCAAGGCAGAGTGACTCACACTAAATAGCCTCCACGAAATCCGGGGCGGTTCAATGGAGCGCGAGATCCTAAAAAAAGCGACGGCGTTCTTCGCCAGGGAGTCCAAGTGAGGTACGCCTTCGTCGCTCGTGAACGGACTCGCTATCCACTGC
>NZ_JASERU010000036.1 GCF_030504985.1 Fulvimonas sp. R45 | reverse complement strand
GGTGTTGACGGCAGTAGAAAGGGATGTAGAATGGGCGGCTCACCCGGGACGAAATGTTCTGGGGCGTTTCGAGGAATCGGGCGCAAGTGGTTGATCTTTGACAGTGTGCGCAGGTGACTTGTGTGGGCGCCTTGCGGTGGATGGAGAGACTGTCCACCAATGCAAGCGTCTAACCAAAGAGTCAATTCAAAGCTTGACGTTTATGGTTAGGTTCAACGCTTCGGAAAGATAGATGGTCTTCGGGCCATCGAAAACTTAAGTGAAGAGTTTGATCCTGGCTCAGATTGAACGCTGGCGGCATGCCTAACACATGCAAGTCGAACGGCAGCACAGTGGAGCTTGCTCCATGGGTGGCGAGTGGCGGACGGGTGAGTAATGCATCGGGACCTGCCCAGACGTGGGGGATAACGTAGGGAAACTTACGCTAATACCGCATACGTCCTACGGGAGAAAGCGGGGGATCTTCGGACCTCGCGCGGTTGGATGGACCGATGTGCGATTAGCTAGTTGGTAGGGTAATGGCCTACCAAGGCGACGATCGCTAGCTGGTCTGAGAGGATGATCAGCCACACTGGGACTGAGACACGGCCCAGACTCCTACGGGAGGCAGCAGTGGGGAATATTGGACAATGGGCGCAAGCCTGATCCAGCAATGCCGCGTGTGTGAAGAAGGCCTTCGGGTTGTAAAGCACTTTTATCAGGAGCGAAATGCTACCGGTTAATACCCGGTGGAGCTGACGGTACCTGAGGAATAAGCACCGGCTAACTTCGTGCCAGCAGCCGCGGTAATACGAAGGGTGCAAGCGTTAATCGGAATTACTGGGCGTAAAGCGTGCGTAGGCGGTGATTTAAGTCTGCTGTGAAATCCCCGGGCTCAACCTGGGAATGGCAGTGGATACTGGATCGCTAGAGTGTGATAGAGGATGGTGGAATTCCCGGTGTAGCGGTGAAATGCGTAGAGATCGGGAGGAACATCAGTGGCGAAGGCGGCCATCTGGATCAACACTGACGCTGAGGCACGAAAGCGTGGGGAGCAAACAGGATTAGATACCCTGGTAGTCCACGCCCTAAACGATGCGAACTGGATGTTGGTCTCAACTCGGAGATCAGTGTCGAAGCTAACGCGTTAAGTTCGCCGCCTGGGGAGTACGGTCGCAAGACTGAAACTCAAAGGAATTGACGGGGGCCCGCACAAGCGGTGGAGTATGTGGTTTAATTCGATGCAACGCGAAGAACCTTACCTGGCCTTGACATGTCCGGAACTTGGCAGAGATGCCTTGGTGCCTTCGGGAACCGGAACACAGGTGCTGCATGGCTGTCGTCAGCTCGTGTCGTGAGATGTTGGGTTAAGTCCCGCAACGAGCGCAACCCTTGTCCTTAGTTGCCAGCACGTAATGGTGGGAACTCTAAGGAGACTGCCGGTGACAAACCGGAGGAAGGTGGGGATGACGTCAAGTCATCATGGCCCTTACGGCCAGGGCTACACACGTACTACAATGGTCGGTACAGAGGGTTGCAATACCGCGAGGTGGAGCCAATCCCAGAAAGCCGATCCCAGTCCGGATTGGAGTCTGCAACTCGACTCCATGAAGTCGGAATCGCTAGTAATCGCAGATCAGCTATGCTGCGGTGAATACGTTCCCGGGCCTTGTACACACCGCCCGTCACACCATGGGAGTGAGTTGCTCCAGAAGCCGTTAGCCTAACCGCAAGGGGGGCGACGACCACGGAGTGGTTCATGACTGGGGTGAAGTCGTAACAAGGTAGCCGTATCGGAAGGTGCGGCTGGATCACCTCCTTTCGAGAGCGACAGCCTTCGCTGCCGCAAGACGCCCACACAAGGCACCTGCCCTTTATTTCACGCGAAGTCCCTTTCGCGAAGAGCGCGACCGGCCATTCCAGTCCGGACTCTTCACGAAGACCCGCTCCGTTGGAGCGGATGCGGACACCCATCGAAGTGCCAAGTGCCTGGATGGTGATGCTCCACAGTACCGTTTATGGGTCTGTAGCTCAGGTGGTTAGAGCGCACCCCTGATAAGGGTGAGGCCGGTGGTTCGAGTCCTCCCAGACCCACCATGGGGCCATAGCTCAGCTGGGAGAGCACCTGCTTTGCAAGCAGGGGGTCGTCGGTTCGATCCCGACTGGCTCCACCATGGCGCTGGGCGACGTGAAGTAAAGGCGGCAGCGCACACAAAAGATTTGAAACGGAACGGCAGTGTGGCCGTCTTCGTGTTCTTTGAAAACGTAAACGAGTGACAAGCGTCTTGGTTCGAACGAACCGAGATGTGTCGTCGAGGCAACGGCGAAACGTTGTTTGGCACGACCCCGAGGCGACTTGGGGTTATATGGTCAAGCGACAAAGCGTATACGGTGGATGCCTTGGCAGTCAGAGGCGATGAAGGACGTGGCAGCCTGCGAAAAGTGTCGGGGAGCTGGCAACAAGCTTTGATCCGGCAATGTCCGAATGGGGAAACCCACCGCGCAAGCGGTATCCGTAACTGAATTCATAGGTTGCGGAAGCGAACCCGGGGAACTGAAATATCTAAGTACCCGGAGGAAAAGAAATCAACCGAGATTCCCTCAGTAGCGACGAGCGAACGGGGAGCAGCCCAAAAGCGTCGTACATTCTAGTCGAACGGTCTGGAAAGGCCGGCCGTAGCGGGTGATAGCCCCGTAGGCGAAAGGGTGCATGGCGTGAAATTGAGTAGGGCGGGGCACGAGAAACCCTGTCTGAACATGGGGGGACCATCCTCCAAGGCTAAATACTCCTGACTGACCGATAGCGAACAAGTACCGTGAGGGAAAGGCGAAAAGAACCCCGGAGAGGGGAGTGAAATAGACCCTGAAACCGTATACGTACAAGCAGTGGAAGCCCTTCGGGGTGACTGCGTACCTTTTGTATAATGGGTCAGCGACTTACTGTCAGTGGCAAGCTTAACCGTCTAGGGGAGGCGAAGGGAAACCGAGTCTGAATAGGGCGCATAGTCTCTGGCAGTAGACCCGAAACCGAGTGATCTAGCCTTGGCCAGGTTGAAGGTGCGGTAACACGCACTGGAGGACCGAACCCACATCTGTTGCAATAGATGGGGATGAGCTGAGGCTAGGAGTGAAAGGCTAAACAAACTCGGAGATAGCTGGTTCTCCTCGAAAGCTATTTAGGTAGCGCCTCGGACGAATCTTCCTGGGGGTAGAGCACTGTTATGGCTAGCGGGTCATCGCGACTTAGCAAACCATGGCAAACTCCGAATACCAGGACAGACTATCCGGGAGACACACGGCGGGTGCTAACGTCCGTCGTGAAAAGGGAAACAACCCAGACCCGCAGCTAAGGTCCCCAAGTTCTAGCTAAGTGGAAAACGATGTGGAAAGGCATAGACAGCCAGGAGGTTGGCTTAGAAGCAGCCACCCTTTAAAGAAAGCGTAATAGCTCACTGGTCGAGTCGGTCTGCGCGGAAGATTTAACGGGGCTAAGCTAGACACCGAAGCTCGGGGTGCACAGCAATGTGCGCGGTAGAGGAGCGTTCCGTACGCCTGTGAAGGTGGATCGAGAGGTCTGCTGGAGGTATCGGAAGTGCGAATGCTGACATGAGTAACGATAATGCGGGTGAAAAGCCCGCACGCCGAAAGCCCAAGGTTTCCTCGCGCAACGTTCATCGGCGCAGGGTGAGTCGGCCCCTAAGGCGAGGCAGAAATGCGTAGTCGATGGGAAGCCGGTTAATATTCCGGCACTTGTCTGTAGTGCGATGTGGGGACGGAGAAAGTTAGGTCTACCGGGCGTTGGTTGTCCCGGGGAAAGGCGGTAGGCGGTGATCTTAGGCAAATCCGGGATCACATACGCCGAGCACCGAGACGAGCCCTTTGGGGCGAAGTGACTGAGACTACGCTTCCAGGAAAAGCCACTAAGCTTCAGCTACAGAGAAACCGTACCGTAATCCGACACTGGTAGGCAGGGTGAGAATCCCAAGGCGCTTGAGAGAACTCGGGTGAAGGAACTAGGCAAAATGGCACCGTAACTTCGGGAGAAGGTGCGCCCTCCAGCGTGGCTACATGCGTAGCTGAGCGCCGGAGGGTCGCAGTAACCTGGCCGCTGCGACTGTTTATCAAAAACACAGCACTCTGCAAACACGAAAGTGGACGTATAGGGTGTGACGCCTGCCCGGTGCTGGAAGGTTAATTGATGGGGTCAGCCGCAAGGCGAAGCTCTTGATCGAAGCCCCAGTAAACGGCGGCCGTAACTATAACGGTCCTAAGGTAGCGAAATTCCTTGTCGGGTAAGTTCCGACCTGCACGAATGGCGTAACGACAGCGGCGCTGTCTCCACCCGAGACTCAGTGAAATTGAAATCGCTGTGAAGATGCAGCGTTCCCGCGGCAAGACGGAAAGACCCCGTGAACCTTTACTACAGCTTCACACTGAACGTTGAGTTCTTCTGTGTAGGATAGGTGGGAGGCTATGAAACCGAGACGCCAGTTTCGGTGGAGCCATCCTTGAAATACCACCCTGAAGTGCTTGACGTTCTAACCTAGGTCCGTCATCCGGATCAGGGACCGTGTGTGGTGGGTAGTTTGACTGGGGCGGTCTCCTCCCAAAGCGTAACGGAGGAGCACGAAGGTACGCTCAGCGCGGTCGGACATCGCGCACTGTGTGCAAAGGCATAAGCGTGCTTGACTGCAAGATCGACGGATCAAGCAGGTACGAAAGTAGGTCTTAGTGATCCGGTGGTTCTGTATGGAAGGGCCATCGCTCAACGGATAAAAGGTACTCCGGGGATAACAGGCTGATACCGCCCAAGAGTTCATATCGACGGCGGTGTTTGGCACCTCGATGTCGGCTCATCACATCCTGGGGCTGTAGCCGGTCCCAAGGGTATGGCTGTTCGCCATTTAAAGTGGTACGCGAGCTGGGTTCAGAACGTCGTGAGACAGTTCGGTCCCTATCTGTCGTGGGCGTTGGAGATTTGAGGGGGGCTGCTCCTAGTACGAGAGGACCGGAGTGGACGTTCCGCTGGTGTTCGGGTTGTCTCGCCAGAGGCATTGCCCGGTAGCTATGAACGGAAGTGATAACCGCTGAAAGCATCTAAGCGGGAAGCACGCCCCAAGATGAGATCTCCCGAGAGCTCGACTCTCCTTAAGGCACCATCTAGACCAGGTGGTTGATAGGCGCGATGTGGACGTGCAGCAATGCATTGAGCTTACGCGTACTAATGCGCCGTGCGGCTTGACCATATAACCCCAAGACGCTTCGCATGTGCAGGTCCCTCTGCGACGAT
>NZ_JASERU010000035.1 GCF_030504985.1 Fulvimonas sp. R45 | reverse complement strand
CGCCGGCGCCTATCTCAAGATCCAGGGCGGCGACATCGAGATCGGCGCGCCGGGGAAGGCGGAGTTCAAGGGGGCGCAGAGGGAGATGGCCGGGCCACAGGGTACAAACGCAGCGCAGGTGACCTTGGCGAAAGCCAAGGCCAAATTGTGCGAGTTCAAGACACAGCGTGCAGACAGCAATGGCGCGGCGATTGCGTGAGACGCCGACAGTGAGCGCGCTCGACCATCGACTGATCCAGTCTCACGATTACGCCATCGTCAATCCACTTCAGGTGGATATCAGCCTATGGGGCGACCTCGACGCCAAGGCGACAGTTCCGCGGACGTTCAAGGATCAACCGGAGTTGTTTCCGCTGTTGATCGACTTGAATGCCTTGCCGTTCGCGCGGCGGATCGCATTGATCGAGCAATCCGAAGCCTGGGCGCAAAACCACGACCAGCCCATGCTCTCGGCACTGCTGAAATCCGATGCGCCCCGCGACCGGGTCGTGCAACACCTTGCACGTGCCATGCATGTACGGCGGGATGGCAGGGATCGGGTGTTCCGCTTCCACGATCCGCGGGTCTTCCAGCACCTGCAATGGCTGTTCGATTCGGCGCAGATGAAAGCCTTGCTGGGCCCACTGGATACATGGACGTGGCGCGCACCGAGCGGCGACTGGTCGAGTTGGGCGGCCCCTGGGGCTGCGGCAACTGCGCTGCGCATCCGTGCGGATCAGTGGCCGATCCTGTTGCGGATGGAAGACATCAACATGGTGCTGGCAACCTTGGCCGATGCCGTGCCTTCGCTCGCGGTGGAAGAGAAGCTGGTACGCCGCATCGACGGGCTGCTGGCGGAGTCTGCGCAAGACTGGGGCATGGCGGCCCCGGACGATCGCCAGCTGTTTGCCTGCCAGGCCATCCGTTTTCACCCGCGCATCCATGCGCATCCGGCATTGAAAACCAGACTTGCCACGGTTCGCGACGGCACGCAAAGCTATGTCGGTGCGTGTGCCGATCTGGATGACGCAGTCATGCTCCAACTGGTCGCGGAAATCGCGCCCGACTACAAGGACGACCCATGAGCACAACCTGTCCGTTTTGCCAGAAGAAGAGCAACCCGTGCCCGTTCTGCGAGCGTCCCGGTCTGCCCATCCTGCCCTTGCGCTATGCCGTCGCACGAGCCGACCGCGGTGGCGCACCGGCGTTGTCGGCGCCGTTCGGGGCCGGGGTGAACGACATAGTCCTTCCCGCCAAGATGGCGCATTACACGACGCGCCTTTTGCGCTCGGGCTATCTCTACGCCTACGACGAGAAGCGTCGCAAATGGTATGCGTACGTGGTGACGGAGGAATCGTATCTTTACGATTTCATACCGGGGAAAACGCCACCGGACGTCGCCAAGCTCAAGTTCCAGTGCCATCGCCAGGGCGACGCGCTGCTCGCGCGCTGCATCAAGATCGAGGATGCCGACAAGGCCGGCATCGTGTGGGTCGGCTTTTCGGACACGCCGTGGACACCCGCCGTTCTCAAGAAGCACGACGGCGACGATGGCCGGGCCTACCGCGCCGCCCATATGCGCAAGATCGATATCGCGGCATGGCTGGGCGGCAGCAACAAACAACCGCATACGGCGCCGATGGACGAGCTGACCAGTCGCGTCGCCGAGTTTGCGGCAGCCGTCGTTGGGCAGCAGCCAAGGCGCACGACATTGCTTGGCGTGCTCGACAAGATGTACGACAACACGATGCGATACACGCGGGCGCTGTTCGAGGTTCCCGCCTTCGATTTTTCGCCGCACAAGTTCGTCGATGCCAGTGCACAGGCGGAAGAATTCCTGGCCGAGGCGGCCAAGGCCTGCGCCATTCACAAGCCGGCACTCCTGGGCCTGGACGATGCCACCGGCATCGCCATGGAACTGAACCAGCTGGCCCAGCATCGCGCCGCGGAGTGGATGGAAGAGCCCGAGCGAAAGTGGAAATTCCAGACCGCCACGACCATCGAGTCGATCAAGGCTGCCGTGGGCAACGGCGCCGTCAAGCAGGAAAGCGCCGACCGCAAGCACCATGCCGAGGCCGAGCACGCGGTACTGAGTATGATGATGCCGACCATCACGCGCCAGATCACGCGGCCGGGCTGGCAGGACCGCGTCGGCATCATCAGCCCGGCGGAACAGTTGGAGATCAACAAGCACGCTTGGGAAAAATACCAAAAGTGCTATGACGACCATGCCCGACTGAATTACATCGAGACATACAAGCGAGACCTGAAGGCGTTCGACGCGGCGACGATCAAGCCGCTGGATGCCGCCTACGTGAAATGGCTGGAGTCGACGCCGTTCAAGCGCGCGTTCACGCGCAATTTCGACCCCGCAAACATCGACAGCGGCCTGAACTTCGTGCTGACGATGTACGCCTGCATCCATGGCGCCACTGGCCGCAATGCGGCGATGGCGTATTTCACGAAGGCGCTGGAGTCCGATCCCACCCATGCCGATCACGTCATCGTGCGTGCCCTGGTGTTCGGTCAGGACGCGTTGGCGCGCAAATGGGCGGAAGCTGCCGCCGACAATGCCAAAGGCGACATGCCCTGGCTGGACATTGGCTCCAAGGTCTACGACGCGCTCAAGGACACCTTCGTCAAGGGCTCAACAGGCAAGCTGGAGGGCGCCGCGTCGAACGTGTCGAAGTGTCTCTACCAACTCGGCGGCCCGATCATCAGCCGGCTGGGCGACCTGGTGGATGGCGGCCTGGTATGGGCCGCCGCCAAGTTGCCGGAAAAACGCATGCTGGGGCTGATGCAGGCAGTGCTGACGGTGCAGCATCCGGGCATGGTGATCGGCGCGCTCCACTTCGAAGGTTCGCGTACGCAAACGGCGCACGCGCTGGCGACGGCGCTGGCAGAGATGTCGGGCGGCCGGGCAAGCCTGCTGCAATCGGGTGCACGCCGGGTGGTCGATGTGGCAGATCGCGATCTAGTCAGTGGCCGAGCCCTGCTGGTCATGCAAGAGAACGAGCTGGACGCCCTCAAGAAACTTAGTGGACGCACCAGCGCAAGTGTGCGTGCCGAGGCCGTGGCCGCAGCCGTCAGCGTGGAGAACTTCGAGCTCGAATATGCGAGTTGCGTGCGCCGCGTGGGCAATGCCGAAGTCAAGGGCGGCGTCATTGGCGCCCTGTTCGCGGCACTGGGCGCGCGCACGGCGTTCAAGGACCTGGCCAAGGCCGAAGCCACAGGCACGGACGTGAGAGCCAAGCTCTGGAACGTGCGCGGCGGCATGAGTTCGCTGGCCGGCGGCATGGCGGACGTGGGGGGCTCGGTGAGCAAGAGCTTTGCGTGGGGTGCCGCCAAGCCGCCGCTGCTGGGTGAAATCGAGGCATTGGGCACCTGGACGAAGGCGTTGACCGGGGCGGCGAAGTTGCTTGGGGCGGCGGGCGGGATTATTGCGGGGGTGTTGGAATTCATGGATGGCCTTCAGGAGGCAAAAACCAATCTTGGCCTTGGCGTCACGATGGTCATTCTTGGCGCTTTAGAGGTGGCAGCCGCAATTCTTATGCTTGTTCTTGATGCGACGGGCGTTGGCCTGATCCTTGGGCTAATTATTGCTGCGGCGATTTGGCTCGTATCACTGTTCAAATCGGACGACCTACAAAAATGGTTGGACAAGTGCAAGTTCGGGCATCACCCGAACTTTCCGAACCTTACAGCACAAAACAAGGCCCTTGAAGCCTTGGCGCAAGGGTGACGCTATGTACAGTGGGTGGATCTACAAGTTCAAAGTTAATCGGCCGGTCACTGACGACGAGCTGCAGGAAGCCTTGCCTCGAGAGCCACAGCGCAACGTGGAAGCCACTGACCGCGGTTCGCTGACGCGATTTAATTCCACTTATGTGGAGTTTATAGATCGTTGCTTCTCCTTGCGTGGCTCAATGGGGATGCTGATTGTTTTAGCCGGCTTTTGTTTTCTGTTCGGCGCTTCAATATTCTTGTTTGTTAATGCTTTTACGGATTTTGCGCAAGGCCATTGGCTTCTGATAATTTCGACTGCGTTTTTTGTTTTTTTGTTATCTTTAATTCCGGTTCTTCTCGCCCTCCGCAAAGAATTCTTTACCTACACGCACTACCCCATCCGCTACAACCGCAAGACGCGTAAGGTCTACGTGTTCCGCCACAACGGTCCGGGTGGCGTGCTGGTAGTGCCATGGGAAGAGGGCTATTTCCATCGCGGCCATGGCATGAGCGACAAATCCCTGCTCGACGTACGCTGCCATGTGATGGAGGGCAACACCGTCAAGGACACCTTCGCCACCGGCCATTCGTACGGGATCGAAGCGCCGGTCAACGAACTGTGGGAATTCATCCGCCGCTACATGGACGAAGGTCCCAAGAACGTCAAGCCACCGTTCGTCTCGATGACGGCATCACCCACCTGGCGCAACTGCTGGCGGATGAGCTTCATCCGTGTCGGCGCGGCCTCCACCTTGGCGCAAATCATTCTGCTGCCGATCGAGGGGCCGCTGGTCGTGCTGCGCTGGCTGGTGTTCAAGACCTGCAAGAAACCCGTCTGGCCACCCGAGGTCGAGGCCGAATGCCAGATTGCCGAGAACGATCCCTACCGTCTTTCCGAGCCGGTCAACATTGGCGAAGGCTACGAGACCAACAAACAGGCGCTGGATGCGCAGGTGCGCAAGGGCCAGCGCGAACGCCGCATGAAATAGGAGCGAGCATGCATGTCGGGTGAGAAATCAAGCAGGAAATGGCCTCTTGGCTGGTTGCTCGTGGCCGCCGCCATAGGTGCGTTCGCACTGGCTACTGAGCTGTTCGGCTGGCCAAAGAACGCCGAGTCTGCCGGCGGCTTCGCCGAGTTCGTTGGCGCGCTGCTGTCGCCAGCATCCCTGATGCTTCTGGTGCTCTCCCTGGACGCGCAGTCGAAAACCGAACGTAGAGCCACCGACAACCATTTCCTGTCGCTGCAAGTACAGGCCTTGATCGCATTAATCGAGGACGACCGTTACAAGCTGTCGAGCATGGAGCAGGCTGGCAAGAAAGGAGGCGAGCCTTTCATGGCCATCGTCGCCCGCTACGGCAAGCGCGTCGAAAAGCTCAACGACCTGCTCAAGCACGAACTTAAACTGCCCAAGTTGGCGGATGACGGTGCTTCAACACACCGCTGACCGGCTCACCAGAACTGCACACCGCCGACGGCCACGGCCTGCGCCGCCATCCCGCCCCCAGCGCCAGCGGCAGCCAGAGCGCCATCGTGGTCGGCAACGGCACGCCCATCCATACCGACCGCGACCACCGCGTGGTGGTGCAGCAGCACTGGCAACGCGGCGGCCATGCCGCCAGTCGCCTCGACCACCCGCGCGACGCCAACGCCC
>NZ_JASERU010000034.1 GCF_030504985.1 Fulvimonas sp. R45 | reverse complement strand
TGATCTGTTCTTCGGAAAAGCGCTTCTTCACGTCCAATCTCCTTCGGTTGGGGGATTGGACTCCAAACGGCCGTGCTACTCAAAACCGGGGGGACGTCGCCGCCGACGAGCGTTGCGAGTACGTCAGCTCCTGAGAGTGCTGCGAGAGCGCCTGCCGCGAAGGGCTTGCACTCCGGGCAGGCGCGTCAGCAAGTCCGTCATAGGTTGTAGCTAGGTGGTCCACCATAGTCTGTTCAGCGGTTACAAACTATGGCGTTCTGACCACGTCCCCGCCCCCGCGTCGCGATGCATCGCAGCATGCGCCGACGTATGGAGATGCATTACCGTAACGGCGGCATAACAAAAACCCACCCCGCAAGGAGTCCCGTTGCCATGCTTCGTACTTCCCACCTGGCCGGCGCCATCGTCGCCGCCCTGCTCTTCAGCGCCAGCGCCGCCGCGGCGGATTTCAGCAAGGTCGTGGTGTTCGGCGACAGCCTGAGCGATGCGGGCAACATCTCGCTGGCCACCAACCCGGCGATCCAGCCGCCGCTGGAATTCACCACCAATCCCGGCGCGGTGGCGGTGCAGGGCGTCGCCAGCCACTTCGGCCAGTCGCTGACCGCCTCGCTGGCCGGCGGCACGGACTACGCCTGGGGCGGCGCGGGCATCTTCGACAATTCCCCGGGCACGCCTTCCAGCGTGCCGACCATCACCAGCCAGGTGGGCGCCTATCTCGCCGGCGGCAGCGTGGACGGCAAGGCGCTGTACACGATGTGGGGCGGTGCCAACGACATCTTCTACCACGCCACTGCCGCCGGCGCGGCCGCCACGGCGCAGCAGCTGATCCAGCAGACGATCTCCCAGCAGGTCTCGCTGGCCATCGCCAACAACCTGATTCCCAACGACCCCGCCGCCATCGCGGCCTTCACCGCGCAGATCACGCCGCAGGTCACGGCCCAGGTCACCGCGGCCGTCACCGCCGGCGCCGGGGTCAGCTCGCTGGAGACCGCCGACCAGGCGCAGGCCGCAGTGGGCGCCGCCGCGCAGCAGGAGGTCAAGCTGATCGGCCAGCTGCAGGCCGCCGGGGCGAAGAACATCCTCGTCTTCAACCTGCCCAACATCGGCGTGACGCCCTCGGCCGCCGCGCAGGGCGCTGCCGCCGCCGAATCGCTGACCGGGCTCAGCCTGATCTTCAACAACCAGCTCAACACCGGGCTGGCCTCGCTGGGCAAGGGCATCATCCCGGTCAACACCTACGCGCTGATCAACGAGGTGGTGGCCAACCCCTCGGCCTTCGGCTTCAGCAACGTCACCGCGCCGGCCTGCGGCGCCGGCGCCAGCTCGGTGCAGTGCGGCCCCGCCGGTTCCGGCCTGCCCTACACCTATGCCGACGGCGCTAACCAGAGCTACCTGTTCGCCGACGGCGTGCATCCGACCACCGCAGCACACGCCATGCTGGCCCAGTACGTGATCGCCGAACTCGAAGCACCCGGCTACGCCTCCATGCTGGGCCAGGCGGCGCTGACCGACGCCACCACGCAGACGCGTGCGATCCGCGACGAGATGCTGGCCGACAGCGGCGGCGCCGGCACCCGCACCTTCGCCCGCCTGGACTATGGCCACCAGCGCTACGACGCCGGCAGCAACTCGCCGAAGACCACCAGCAACAACGTCAACCTCACCATCGGCGCCGATGCCCAGGCCGGCGAGCACGTCTCGGCGGGCGTCGCGCTGGGCGTCTCGCACCAGAACGCCGACTTCAGCGGCGGCGGTGGCTACAAGATGCAGGGCGTCAGCGGGCTGGGCTACATCACCTGGCACGCCGGCGGCGGCTACGTTGGCGCCTACGCCAGCTTCGGCCAGTCCAACTTCTCCGACGTCAACCGCAGCCTCCAGATCGGCGCCCTGCACCGCACCGAGACCGCCAAGGCCGACGGCACACACCTCGGCGGCGGGCTCACCGGCGGCTGGTGGTTCGACCTCGGCGGCCTGCGCACCGGGCCGTTCGCCAACGTCGAATGGCAGACCGCCAAAGTGGATGGCTACGCCGAAAACGGCAACGACAGCAGCGCGATGTGGTTCGGCCGCCAGCAGCGCGATGCGCTGATCGGCACCCTGGGCTGGCGCCTGGAAGGCCAGTGGCAGGTGAACCAGGCCACGCTCTCGCCCTTCGTCGAACTGGCCTGGAACCACGACAGCAAGGCCGATCCCGACATGATCACCGCCGGCCTCAACAGCATGAACGGCAGCTTCGAGCTGCCGGGGTTCTCGCCCGACAAGTCGTGGGCCAGCGCCAGCCTGGGCCTGGCGGCGCACTTCGCCGGCAACATCACCACCTGGGTGGGCTACAACGGCCGCTTCAGCGACAGCAGCCAGAAGTACAACAGCGTGAACCTGGGCTTCCGCGTCGCCTTCTGACGCGTCCCCATGAAAAAGGCCGCCTGCGCGAGCAGGCGACCTTTTTTGCGTCTGGACGTCCGGAGGGCGATTACTTGCCTTTGCCGCCTGTCGCCATCTTCAGCATGTCTTCGGCCCGCTGCTTCAGGCTCTGGGCCTCGTCGTCACCCAGCGGGCTGTCCTTGCCGGACACCTCGTGCTGCTTCAGCACCAGCTCGCCGGCATCGTTCCAGCCGGCGCGGTCGATCGAGGACGGCTTGGCGTTCTGGTTGGCCTTGTTCTGCCGCACCACCACCCACGGCTTGCCGTCCTTGTAGGCGTAGTCGGTGTTGGCGAAACCCTTGTCGCCGCGGTCGGCGCGGGCGCGGATGAACTGGACCTGGCCGCCCTGGCGGAATACCTGCCAGGCGTAGGACACGTCGGTGTCCAGCTTCGTGCCGTTGGTGATCTTCATCGCACCGAGCTGCTTCTGCACCGCCTCGAAGGCAGCCAGCTCCTTCTCGCCCGGCGTCTGCTGCGGCATCAGCTGGATCGTCACGCCGGTCGTCGGATGGCCCTTGGTCAGCACCGGCGCCTGCAGCGGCATTTCGTAGTGGCGCTCGCCGTCGATCAGTTCCGCCTTCACCACGTACAGATCGTTCGGAGCCACGTTGGCCGGGTTGAAGTCGAGCTGGAACTGCAGCGGGAAGCTGGTCGCCGGGGCGATCGTCTTGCTGGCCAGCGGAGCCGCGGCCTGCTGCGACACGTCGACCAGGCTGACCTCCAGCTTGGCCGACGCGGAAGGCTGGTCGCCACCGCGGACACTGACCGTGCCGCTCACCGAGTGCGCCGCCGACGCCGTTCCGCCACCATCCGCCGCCTGCGACGAATCCGAGGAATTGCAGCCGGCGAGCGCCAGCGAAGCCACCGCCACAAGCGGCCAAACCATCCTACGCATGGGAAACCTCAATCTACGGTCAAAACGGGAGCGCGAGCCCGGATACCTGGCGGTCTCCGGCCCTCACGGGGGAAGAGGCAAGAATATGACGAAAGGCGGGCGAAAGCAAAAGTCAAGGGCGCGCGATCGCAGAGCCACACTTTTCGTTGAGACTAAAAAAACCGCCGGAGTAACCCGGCGGTTTTCGAGGGTAAGCAAGAGGCCCGGTCCCAGGCCTCGCCCCAGCATTAATAATCGTAGGTGATGCCGAAGCGCACGTACCGCGGCGTCTGAGAACTTATCGGACGCAGATAGCTGCTGGTGGCCTGACGCGGATAGACCTGGGTAGTTCTCTGAGAGTTGAACACGTTGTAGACCATCACGTTGAAGCCCAGCTTCTTGCCTGCCCATTCCGGGCGATATTCGGCACTGAGGTCCAGGCGGTAGGTCCACGCGTTGTGCTTGGTGCCCGGCGGCCACGGCTTGCCATCGCAGAAGTGATAGTACGAGCCATAGCCTAGACCCGGGTTGGGCTGCGGACCGGCATAGTAGTTCAGGCAGACCTGGGGCGCACCGGACATGATCAGCGTGTTGGCCGAGACCAGCCACTCCGGCGAGATCTGGTACGAACCATAGGCCTTGAACTGGTGCTTGCGGCTATTCGAAAGCTCGCCGTTCGCGTAGTCCATGACCTGGGCGTAATCCCAGTCCACTGTGGCCGACACGTCGGTCTGGCCGATGTCGGACCGCACCTGGCCTTCGCTGTTGCCGTAGCTGCGCGAGTACAAGTAGTCGAAGCGCGCGAACCACTTGCCGTCGAACGGATGCTCCAGATACAGGTTCAGGCCGTAGTAGTGACGCTTCATGGTGGTGTTGAAGCCGAAGTCCTGCTTCCAATCCATCGGGACCTCGTAATAACCACCATCCAGCTTCCGGACGTAGTAAGTCGCGTTCTTGCCCGGATTAATCAGGTAGCTGCCCGGCATCACACTGGCGTCGTAGGTCGCCGGGTCGATACCCATCTTATTCATCTTGTTGATGATCGAGGTCTTGTCGCCAATGTCGTCGATAGCATTGCGCAGCCGGCGATAGGTGGCCTTTGCACCGTATACCCACGACTCGCCCAGCTTCTTGTCGAAACCGAGAATGTATTCATCCTGGTATTCCGACTTCAGGCCCTTGACGGCAGACACCTTGGGATCGCGCGGCTGGCCATATTCGCCGTTGTCCGACAGCGGAGCACCCGGACCGCGGCTCGTATCGATCGGAGTGAGCCCCGTCGGAATGCCATTCTCGTCGATCCCCGTGTAGGTGTAATAGGTGCGCGTATACAACGAACTACCCGCGGAACGTAGAGCCACGCTCGTGGGCAGTGCCAAATAGTAGCGGCCGGCATTGCCGTAGACCTTGAAGCTGGAATCACCATTCACGTCCCAGCTGAAGCCCAAGCGCGGAGCCCACTGCGGCGAGGTGAGTCGCAGGTAGGGTTGTCCGCCCGCGTTGTAGTTGGTGAACTGGTCGTTACGCAAGCCCAGCTTCACCAGCCAACGATCGGTAATCTGCCAGTCGTCCTGGATGTACTGCGCACGTTGCGACACGCGTACCGAGGCGTTGTCGTGATACTCGTACTTGGCCACATAGTAGCCGCTTGAACCACCAGGATAGCCTGCGGTCGGCGCGACCCAGGGCGAGTTGTGCCAGTCCGCCCCAGGAGGCGCTGAGCCGGGACCACCCTTGATGTACAGGCTCGGATCCGGATTGCCGTTGGCATCGGTCACCGGCTCGTTGTACTCCCAGGCGTAGCCGACGCCCTGGTCCGGGAACTTGGTGCCACCATTGATGTTCCGCAGCTCCATGTTGTCGATACCCGCGGTCAACGTGTGGTTGCCCAGGCGGTAGCTGAGGTCGATGCGCAGATTGGTATTGGTGGCGCGATGGTCAGGCAGATTGATCGTGCTGACAGTCTGGCTGTTGCTGTTGCCGTAACCGGGAACCTTGGGGTTCTCGTAGTTCGGATTGAAGATGTACGGATAGGTCGGATCGTACCCGGGCGTTTCGCTGTAGTACGTGCTCTTCATCTTGCCGTACAGAGCCGTCAAGGTCAGGTCGTCCGTGAGGTAGCTGGTAAACTTGGCGCTATACAGATCTGCACCGTTCTTGGTATGGGTGTCATAACTGTTGAAGGCGCCTTCCTTCAAGGTCTTGTAATCGAAGCTATTCATCCGACCCTGATAGGAGGACTTGGTGGACGCGCCGGTCAGCTCGAGGATGTTGCTGTCGGTGATGTTCCAGTCCAGCTTGCCGTACCACTTCGGGTTATCGTAACGATAGTGGGTGTCATAGGGTGCGGCATCCGAACCCACGCTCTGCCCCTGTCGGCGCTCGGCCTCGACCGCCGCGAACAGGAACAGCTTGTCCTTGATCAGCGGGCCGCCGACATAGGCATCAACCGTCGTGGTCCAGCTCTTGTTGTCCTTGCGGTACTGGCGCATCTTGCCGCGCGAGTGGTCTTTGTTGACGTAGTAGTAGTTCTTCGGATCACCCGCGAGATCATCCGGGGTCCATTCGATCTGGCCACCAAAATGCCATTCGTTGGTACCGCGCTTGCCGACCTGGCTGATCACACCGCCGTCGGAACGGCCGTAAGCGGCACCATAGCCGCCGCTGAGGATTTCCTGCTGGTCGATCGCGCCGTACGGCAGGGAAATCCCCCCCAGGCCGCTCAGCGGATCGGTAACGTTGAAACCGTTGATGTAGTACGCATTCTCGGTCACCGACGAACCACCGAAGGAAACCAGCGAATTGCCCAGCGGGCCGGTGAAGTAGGCGCTACCCTCGGTCACGCCCGGCGCCAGCAGCGCGATCGCTTCGGCGCTTCGGGCCAACGGCAACGTGGCCAGTTGCTGGGACGTGATGACCGTACGCGAATCCACGCCGGTCACGTCAATCGCCGGCAACGCGTTGGCCGTCACAGTCACGGCCGAGAGGTTCTGGGCATTGGTCGCCGAGTTGCCGAAGGACACTTCGGTGCCCGCGCCCACGCGCAGAGTCACGTTGGAGCGCGAGTCCACCGTCTGGCCATCATGCTGCAAGGAAACGGTATAGGTGCCCAGTGGCAGGGCGTCTGCACTGTAACGGCCGGAGGCATCGACACTGACTTGGCGCGTGAGACCAGTCGTGTTCTTGATGATTACCGTGTCCGCGCTGCCGGCCGGCACCTGGCCGAAAATGCTGCCCGTGGTCGCCTGTCCGAAAGCCAGGCCACTGAAGCCCATTCCCAGCGCCAGAGCGAGGGCGGTTCGGCGAGGAAGCGTCCCGCGCAGGGTATCGTGCTTGTTCATCAACAAATCTCCCCATGAGTCGTCCCGGCAACCCGGAACGTTTAAATGTTCTTCAAGAACAAAAGCTTGCGAAGCAACCAGGAAGTCGCCTCATACTTTCTTGCCGATCCGGCGCCTTGCCTTGTCAACGCGGGCAACCTTTCCTGCGTTCACGCCTCGGCAACGCCCTCCAGTCCATACCGGATCCGCAGGAGGCTACGAACCTAAAGCAAGAACATGCGTCAGTCAACGTTTTTGTAACGTTTGGGTCGAAAGGAACTTGACATTCACGGCACGAGGGACCGCTTCGCATTTACATCCGGGCCGGGGGGTCCACATGAGCTCACGCAAATACACAATGCCGGAAACCTCAGCCACGTTTGCGGATCGCATAAAAGTGCTGATCTGCAAGGTGGGCAGCGTCACCGAGATCGCACGGATGTGCGGCTTTTCCGAAGGAGTGGTCCGCAGCTGGCGCGACGGCAACACGGATCCTTCCCGTGCCCGTTGCGTCACCCTGGCGCGCACCTTGGGGGTCTCCCTGGTCTGGCTGGTGGCCGGCGAGGGAGCGATGCAACTGGACGCGGCCGTCAGCAAGGCACCGGACGACCAGACCAGCGGCGAGACCGCGCAGCCGGACCGCCACCGCTCCCGCCTGCATGCCGCGGCGTCCACGCTGCAGACCACCGGCATGGCGATGGACGAGGAACGCCTCAACGTCGCGCTGAAGATGCTTCAGTCCGAACTGGACCTGGGCGCGGGGAACCTGTCGCTTGCCGACAACGCCGACTTGCTGGCCGAGCTTTACAGCATCCTCGGCCCGGGCGGTCGCGATGTTTCTCCTTCAGCCATGATGGCGTTCAACCGCCGTCTGGCCGAGCGCATCCGGAACGTCCGCACGGTCGCGGCCTGATCCTGGACGGACGTCGCGGTCCCGTAGGTCATCTGGAACGGCAGGCGCAGGCGCCTGCCGGATGCAAAGCCATGCCTCAGCATCCGTGACCCAGCCACGACTGAGTGATGACGCCGGCCTGCGCGCAAACAGCTCCCGGCACGGGGTGCCTGGAGATCGTGAATAGGCTCTTACAAGCGCGCGATGTCCGCCACCGCGGCGAACTGCGCCTTCAGGCTGGCCAGCAGCGCAAGGCGATTGGCGCGTACTCGGGCATCCTCGGCGTTGACCAGCACGTTGTCGAAGAAGGCATCCACTGGCGCCTGCAGCCGCGACAGGCGCGCCAGTACCGCGGTGTAGTCGCCGGCGGCGCGTGGCGCGGCGGTATCCGTCAGTGCGGCATCGAGCGCTTGGGCTAGGTCGTGCTCGGCTGGCGATTCGAAACAGGCCGGATCCACCGGCCCTCCGGGCGCCCTTCCCGACTCGTCCTCGGCCTTGCGCAGAATGTTGGCCACGCGCTTGTTGGCCGCGGCCAGGCTGGCGGCTTCCGGACGGCGGACGAATTCGGCCACGGCGCGCAGACGGCGATCGAAGTCGGGCAGCGTGGCCGGCGCCACCGCCAGCACCGCCTCGAACTGCTCGGGCGTGAAGCCCAGCTCGGCGTAGTAGCCGCGCAGGCGATCGAACACGAAGTCGACCAGCTCGCCGAGCAGCGCGGCACGGCGCGCACCGGCGGCCAGCACGGGTGGCTTGCCGTCCTTGCCGGGCTTGAGCCCGGCGGCGAGCGCGGCTTCCGGCAGCAATTCCAGCGCCTCGGCGAAGCTGGCGCGCAGGTCCAGTTCCAGGCCTGCCTCGACCAGGGTGCGGGCCAGGCCCAGCGCGGCGCGGCGCAGCGCGAACGGGTCCTTGTTACCGCTGGGCTTCATGCCGACGGCGAAAATGCCGGACAGCGTGTCGAGGCGCTCGGCCACGGCAAGCACCTGGCCGACCGCATCGGCGGCGATGGCATCGCCGGCGAAGCGCGGCTGGTAGTAGCTGTCCAGCGCCAATGCCACCGCCTCGCCCTCGCCCTGGCGCTGCGCGTAGTAGCGCCCCATCACGCCCTGCAGCTCCGCGAATTCGCCGACCATGCGGGTCAGCAGGTCGCACTTGCTCAGCGCGGCGGCGCGGGTCGCGGCGCCGGCATCGACGCCCACGCGCCCGGCGATCACGCGCGCAAGCTCCGCCACGCGCACGCTCTTGTCCCACAGGCTGCCCAGCGCCTGCTGGTAGGTCACGTTCTTCAGTTGCGCCTGATTGCCGGCCAGCGGCGACTTCAGGTCTTCGTCCCAGAAGAACTTGGCGTCGGCGAAGCGCGGGCGGATCACGCGCTCGTAGCCCTTGCGGATCTGCACCGGATCCTTCGACTCGATGTTGGCGATGCCGATGAAGTGTTCGGTGAGCGCGCCTGCGGCGTCGAACACCGGCACGAACTTCTGGTTGGTCTCCATGGTGGTGACCAGCGCCTCGGGCGGCACCGCCAGGAACTCGCGCTCGAAGGTGCAGGCGATCGCCGCCGGCCATTCCACGAGGTTGGCGACCTCGTCCAGCAGCGCCGCATCCAGGCGCGGCGCGCCGCCGGTCTGCGCGGCCGCGCGCGCGACTTCCTCGCGGATGCGCTCGCGCCGCTCGGCCGGGTCGGCCAGCACCTTGGCCGCGCGCAGCGCGTCGAGCCAGCTGTCGGCATCGGCCACGTGCACGGGATCGGGGTGCATGAAGCGGTGGCCGCGCGACATGCGGCCACTCTTCAAGCCCAGCACCTCGCCGTCGACGATGTCCGCGCCGTGCAGCATCACCAGCCAGTGCACGGGACGCACGAAGCTGTAGTCGTGGTCAGCCCAGCGCATCGGGCGCGGGATCGGCAGGCCCTTGAGCGCTTCCTCGACGATCTCCGGCAGCAGCGCGGCCAGGCTCTGGCCGGGCTTGACCGCGCGGAACACGAACCAGGCGCCCTTGTCGGTCTCGAGCTTCTCCAGCTGCGCCACGTCCACGCCGCAGGATTGCGCGAAGCCCTGCAGGGCCTTGGACGGCTGGCCCTGTGCGTCCAGCGCGGCGCTGATCGCCGGGCCACGACGCTCGACATGCTGTTCGGGCTGCGTGGCCGCCACCGCCGGCACATGCACGGCCAGCCGGCGCGGCGTGCAGTACGCACGCGCCAGGTCCAGCCCGGCCTCGACGCCGCGCCTGGACAGGCCGTCGACGACACCGCGAAGGAAGGCCTGCGACAGCTCGTCGAGCGCCCTGGGCGGCAACTCCTCGGTGCCCAGTTCGATCAGCAGTGACTTGGCGGCGCTCATGCGGCCTGCTCCTTCGTGTTCTTCTTCAGGCCCGGGAAGCCGAGCTTCTCGCGCTGCGCCACGTAGGCCTCGGCCACGCTGCGCGAGAGCGTGCGCACGCGCAGGATGTAGCGCTGGCGCTCGGTGACGCTGATCGCGCGGCGTGCGTCGAGCAGGTTGAAGGTGTGGCTGGCCTTCATCACCTGCTCGTAGGCCGGCAGCGGCAGGCCGGCGGCGATCAGCTGGTTGGCGGTGGCTTCGCACACGTCGAACCAGCGCAGCAGTTCCGGCACGTTGGCGTGCTCGAAGTTGTAGGTACTCTGCTCGACCTCGTTCTGGTGGAACACGTCGCCATAGGTGACCGTGCCGTGCGGGCCCTCGGTCCAGACCAGGTCGTAGACGTTATCCACGTTCTGCAGGTACATCGCCAGGCGCTCGAGGCCGTAGGTGATCTCGCCGGTCACCGGGCGGCATTCCAGACCGCCGGCCTGCTGGAAGTAGGTGAACTGGGTGACCTCCATGCCGTTCAGCCACACCTCCCAGCCCAGACCCCAGGCGCCCAGCGTGGGCGATTCCCAGTTGTCCTCGACGAAGCGCAGGTCGTGCACCAGCGGGTCCAGGCCGAGTTCCTTCAGCGAGCCGATGTAGAGGTCCAGGATGTTCTCCGGGTTCGGCTTCATCACCACCTGATACTGGTAATAGTGCTGCAGGCGGTTCGGATTCTCGCCGTAGCGGCCGTCGGTGGGCCGGCGCGACGGCTGCACGTAGGCCGCGGCCCAGGGCTCCGGGCCCAGCGCGCGCAGGAAGGTCGCGGGGTGGAAGGTGCCGGCGCCAACCTCGGTGTCGAGCGGCTGCAGCAGCACGCAGCCCTGTCCGCCCCAGTAGCGGTTGAGGGTCTGGATCACATCCTGGAAGGTGCGTGCGGACATGGCTTCCCGTGGCCTTGCGTAAAGCGCGCTAGTATATCTTCACGCCTGTGCGCCATGCGTATTGCGCATGGGCATGCCTACCTGCGCGGGCCTCAGCCGGCCGCACCGCACCACGGGGAATCCATCCGGATATGGCCGCCTCACCGCAAATCGCCTCGCAGCTCGGCCGCCGCGGCCGGCTCGGGCTGGACGACGTGCTGGCCGCGCTGGTGGTCGACGGCTGCGTCAGCGCCGAAGACGCCAGGCAGGTCCGCATGGGCCATCGCGCCGGGCGCAGCACGGTGGAACTGCATCCGCTGGTGGTGATCGCCAACGCCAAGCTGCCGAACCTGCGCGATCCGGGCCGGCCGCTCAGCCTGGAAGGCCTGACGGAATGGCTGGCGACGCACGCCGGCCTGCCCTACCTCAAGATCGACCCGATGAAGATCAACGTGGCCACTGTCACCCAGGTGGTGAGCCACGCCTATGCGCAGCGCCACCGCATCCTGCCGGTGGCGGCCACGCCCGGCGAGGTGACCTTCGCCACCTGCGAGCCGTTCGACGCGGCCTGGGCGGCCGACCTCGCCCACATGATCCGCCGCGACGTCCGCCGCGTGGTGTCCAGCCCGATCGACATCAACCGCTACCTGCAGGAGTTCTACGGCGTCCAGCGCTCGATCCAGCTGGCGCAGGACGCAAAGGGCGCCGGCGACGCCTCCGCCCTGCTCAACTTCGAGCAGCTGGTGGAGCTGGGCAAGGCCGGCGAGGTGGGCGCCGACGACCGCCACGTGGTGCACATCGTCGATTGGCTGCTGCAGTACGCCTTCGAGCAGCGCGCCTCGGACATCCACCTGGAGCCGCGCCGCGAGGCCGGGCTGATCCGCTTCCGCATCGACGGCATCATGCACAAGGTGTTCGAGCTGCCGCCGCCGGTGATGACCGCGGTGACCGCGCGCATCAAGATCCTGGCGCGCATGGACGTGGCCGAGAAGCGCCGCCCGCAGGACGGCCGCATCAAGACCCGCTCGGCCGCCGGGCGCGAGGTGGAGCTGCGCATCTCCAACATGCCCACCGCCTTCGGCGAAAAGGTGGTGATGCGCATCTTCGACCCCGACATCGTGGCCAAGGATTTCTCCCAGCTCGGCTTCACCGCGGAGGAAGCCGAGGCCTGGCGCGGCATGGTGGAACGCCCGCACGGCATCGTGCTGGTCACCGGCCCCACCGGCTCGGGCAAGACCACCACGCTGTACTCCACGCTCAAGCACCTGGCCACGCCCGAGATCAACGTGTGCACGGTGGAAGACCCGATCGAGATGGTCAGCCCCGAGTTCAACCAGATGCAGGTGCAGCCGGCGATCGACCTGGACTTCGCCGCCGGCGTGCGCACCCTGCTGCGGCAGGACCCGGACATCATCATGGTCGGCGAGATCCGCGACCTGGAGACCGCGCAGATGGCGGTGCAGGCCTCGCTCACCGGCCACCTGGTGCTGTCCACCCTGCACACCAACGACGCGCCCAGCGCGGTGACCCGCCTGCTCGACCTGGGCGTGCCGCATTACCTGATCCAGTCGACCCTGACCGGCGTGGTGGCGCAGCGCCTGGTGCGCACGCTGTGCCCGCACTGCAAGGAAGCGACCGGGCAGGATCCGCACGAATGGGCCGCGCTGGTGCATGGCTGGGACCTGCCGCTGCCCGAGCGGGTCTACCGCCCGGTCGGCTGCCTGGAATGCCGCAACACCGGTTTCACCGGGCGCACCGGCATCTACGAGATGCTGCGCCTCGGCCAGCGCCTGCGCGGGCTGATCTCGGCCCAGCTCGACCTGGGCCGCTTCGGCGGCGCGGCGCTGGCCGAAGGCATGCGCCCGCTGCGCATCTCCGCGGCCGACCAGGTCGCGCGCGGACTGACCACAGTCCAGGAAGTGCTTACGGTGCTTCCGCCCATCGATACCATCGAGGCCGACTAGCCTCACTTCCGACCGAAAGCCCGTCCATGAAACCCGTCCTGATCATCCGCACCGGCCGCGCGCCGGATGCCATCCGTGCGCGCCACGGCGACTTTCCGCACTGGTTCCGCATCGGCGCGCGCCTGTCGCGCCTGGTGCAGGTCGTGGACGTGGCCGCCGGCGAAGCCCTGCCGCCGCCCCGCGCAGTGGCCGGTGCGCTGATCACCGGCTCCGCGGCGATGGTCACCGAGCGCGCCGGCTGGAGCGAGCGCACCGCCGGCTGGATCCGCGACGCGATGGATGCCGAGCTGCCGCTGTTCGGGGTCTGCTACGGACACCAGTTGATGGCGCACGCGCTGGGTGGGCGCGTCGACTACCTGCCCGGCGGCCGCGAGATCGGCACGCTGCCGATCGAACTGCTGCCGGAAGCCGGGCACGACCCGCTCGTCGCCGCGCTGCCCAGCGTGTTCCGAGCGCACACTACGCACGAACAGAGCGTGCTGGAACCGCCGCCGGGCGCCACCGTGCTGGCGCGCTCCGAGCGCGACCCCCATCACCTGCTGCGCTACGGCCGCCACGCGATGAGTGCGCAGTTCCACCCGGAATTCAACGCCGACGTGATGCGTGCCTACATCCATCGCAAGCGCGAGGCGATGCATCGCGAAGGCAGCGATCCGCGCCATGTCTACCGGCAGGTCGCACCCACGCCAGTCGCGCGACGGTTGATGCGCGTGTTCGCGCATCACCATGGCCTTGGTCCTGCGCGCTGACGCACGGTACTGCCGTCATTTCGTCCGAGTGCAACAGTCCAACCGCGTTCAGCGCGGTTTCGGCGGCATCGGAAACGGCATCACCTTCTGGCCGTCCGTGGCGTCACGGATGGCCAGCGCGCCCTTGCGCTCGACTTCCTCGACGCGCAGCACCGCCTGCATCGGCAGGTGCAGCACCCGGGTGTCCTTGAACTCCTCGCGCAGGCGTTCCTCGGTGGGATCGATCACCAGGCCCTCGCCCGCCGGTTCGAACACCAGCTCGCCGACCTCGGTGAAACCCCACAGCGCGCTGGAAGCCACGTGCCGGGCATACAGCTCGTAGCACTTGCCCAAGTGGAGAAAGGTGACCTTGTAGAGCCGTTTCGCACGCATGGCGGGCATTCTAGCCGCGCAGGCGCCGCGCGATCGACTCGCGCGACACCAGCGCGAACACCACGCCGAACAGGAAGCCGGCGATGTGCGTCCACCACACCACGGCGCCGTAGCTCGGCCCAGCATAGCTGAACAGCAACTGCAGCAGCACCCAGATGCCGATCAGCAGGAACGCCGGCACGCGCACGAATTCCATGTACAGGCCCAACGGCAGCACCAGGCCGAGCCGCGCGCGGGGGAACAGCGCCACGTAGGTGCCGACCACCGCGGACACCGCGCCGCTGCAGCCGATGATCGGCCGCCCCACGCCGGCCAGCGACAGCGCGCCGACCAGGTTCGCCACCACGCCGCCGACCAGGAACAGCAACATGAAACGCAACGACCCCAGCGACCGTTCCGCCGGCACGCCGAAGATCACCAGGAACAGCAGATTGCTGAGCAGGTGCAGCCAGGCCACGTGGATGAACAGCGCCGTCAGCAGGCGCAGCAGCGCCGGGTCGCGCACCAGCAGCAGCGGCGACTCGTGCGCATGGAAGATGTTCGCCGGAATCGTGCCCCACTGCAGCAGCAAGGAAACCCGCTGCGGCACCGGCAACAGGGCCAACCCCACGAAGGTCAGCACGCAGAGCACGACCAGCAGCAAGGTGGCCCATTGCCACCGGCGCCGGCGTCTTGTTTCGACATGGACGAACACGGCGCTCCTCCCGCGGGTTCGGATTGCCCGAAGTGCCGATGATACGGGAAGGGTGAGCGAGAGGCCGCAGGTGCGGCGAGGTTGCGCGATGGCGGGAGGCGGCTGTTCGGCCGCGACCGATCGTCGCCGCTCCGCCGGATGCGAGCAAAGAAAACCCCCTGCGCCGTGAGGCGAGGGGGTTTTGAGGAATAAATCCCTGGCGGTGACCTACTCTTGCATGCGAGTGCACACTACCATCGGCGCGGCTGCGTTTCACTTCCGAGTTCGGGATGGGATCGGGTGG
>NZ_JASERU010000033.1:0-15000 GCF_030504985.1 Fulvimonas sp. R45 | reverse complement strand
TGATTCGAAGCGGCGCCTGCTCTAGTGTCATCGCAAGATTGGCCCCTCATCCGGCCCTCCGGGCCACCTTCTCCCCGGCGGGGAGAAGGGAATAGGCACGGGGCTTGCTTAAAAGCTGATCACTCTTTAAACTGCGCGGTTCACGCCGGGGTCTTCGATCCGGCGTGCCCGTGTTTCAGGGGTTCGCAGGAGAGCGGGCTCCCCTCCCACGCAAGGACGGTTGCCGCGAGGAGCCGCAAGGCGCTCGGACTCGCGAGGAAAATCCGATGGCAAAGAAAGTCGTAGGCTACATCAAGCTGCAGGTCAAGGCCGGCCAGGCCAATCCCAGCCCGCCGGTCGGCCCGGCCCTGGGCCAGCGCGGCCTGAACATCATGGAGTTCTGCAAGGCGTTCAACGCCGCCACGCAGAAGATGGAGCCGGGTCTGCCGATCCCGGTCATCATCACCGCGTACTCCGACCGCAGCTTCACCTTCATCACCAAGACCCCGCCCGCCACGGTCCTGATCAAGAAGGCCACTGGCGTCGCCAAGGGCTCGTCCAAGCCGAACACCGACAAGGTCGGCAAGATCACCCGCAAGCAGCTGGAAGACGTCGCCAAGCAGAAGGAGCCGGATCTGACGGCTGCCGATCTGGACGCCGCGGTGCGCACCATTGCCGGTAGCGCGCGCAGCATGGGCCTGGTGGTGGAGGGTTAAGACATGGCAAAGATCACCAAGCGTATGAAGGCCGCCCAGGCCGCCGTGCAGCCGGGCAAGGTGTACGGCCTGGAAGAGGCCCTGAAGATCGTCAAGGACAACGCCAAGGCGAAGTTCGCCGAGTCGGTGGACGTGGCCGTGCGCCTCGGCATCGACGCCAAGAAGTCGGACCAGGGCGTGCGCGGCTCGTCGCTGCTGCCGCACGGCACCGGCAAGACGGTCAAGGTGGCGGTGTTCTGCCCGCCGGGCGAGAAGGCCGAGGCCGCCAAGGCCGCCGGCGCAGACGCCGTCGGCATGGACGACCTGGCCGAGCGCATGCAGGGCGGTGACCTCGACTTCGGTCGCGTGATCGCCACACCGGACGCGATGCGCGTGGTCGGCAAGCTCGGCCAGCTGCTCGGCCCGCGCGGCCTGATGCCGAACCCGAAGGACGGCTCGGTGACCGCCGACGTCGCCACCGCGGTGAAGAACGCCAAGGCCGGCCAGGTGAAGTTCCGCAACGACAAGGCGGGCATCATCCACGCCACCATCGGCAAGGCCACGTTCGAGGCCGCCCAGCTGGCGGACAACCTCAACGCGCTGGTCGCCGACCTGCTCAAGGCCAAGCCGGCCACCGCCAAGGGTCAGTACCTGCAGAAGGTCGCCCTGTCCAGCACCATGGGCGTGGGCGTGCCGGTCGACACCGCGTCGCTGAACACCGCGGCCGCCAAGTAAGCACGCAGTACAAGTCCTGCGCCGCCGCATGGCGCGCAGGCCGTTTTTGAGGGCAGCCCCGGCCCGGCCGGGGTGGCCGTCAAAGACCGCAGGCGCGACCAGCGCACGACGACGACGGGCAGGGAGCTCGCATCGAGGCAGGGAATCGCCGTCGCCGTCCGCCCCGGTCGCTTAATCGGCTCCCCGGAGCCGGCCTGCGCAGATGGTGCAGCCCCAACTGGAATGATTCGTTCGTTCTGGAAAGGCCACCACCCGGGATGCACCGCATCCCCGACGTCACGGACGGCGTCGCCCAGGACCGCAAGCGGCAGGAGCCGTAAGCGGAGTTCATGTGGAGGAGTGCAATGGCTCTCAACCTGTCCCAGAAGCAAGAAGTAGTCGCCGAGCTGGCAGAAGTCGCCGCCAAGGCCCACTCCCTGGTCGCTGCCGAGTACGCGGGCACCACGGTCGAACAGATGACCGCGATGCGCAAGAAGGCCCGCGAGTCCGGCGTGTTCCTGAAGGTCGTGAAGAACACGCTGGCCGCGCGCGCCGTGGCGGGCACCGAGTTCGAGGTCGTCAAGGACGCCCTGACCGGTCCGCTGCTGTACGCGTTCTCGACCGAGGAGCCCGGCGCCGCCGGCCGCCTGATCAAGGAGTTCGCCAAGGGCAACGACAAGCTCAAGGCGAAGGTCGTCTCGGTGGAAGGCAAGCTGCTGCCGGCCGCGCACGTCGACGTGCTGGCCTCGCTGCCGACCCGCGACGAAGCGCTGGCCATGCTGGCCCGCGTGCTGGCCGAGCCGGCCGCGATGTTCGCCCGCGCCGTCAAGGCGGTGGCCGACAAGCAGGGCGGCGGCGAAGTGCCCGCCGAAGCTGCGGCCGAAGCCTGATCACCGTCGACTTTCCCATTCGAATCAAATCCCAGAGGTATAGACAATGTCCCTGACCAACGAACAGATCGTTGAAGCCGTCGCCGCCAAGTCGCTGATGGAAGTGATGGAGCTGGTGAAGGCCATCGAAGAGAAGTTTGGCGTGTCCGCCGCTGCCCCGGTGGCGGTGGCCGCCGCCGGCGCCGCTGCCCCGGCCGCCGAGGCGCAGACCGAGTTCGACGTGATCCTGAAGTCCGCCGGCGACAAGAAGGTCGACGTGATCAAGGCCGTCCGCGCCATCACCGGCCTGGGCCTGAAGGAAGCCAAGGACCTCACCGAGGCCGGTGGCGTCGTGAAGGAGCAGGCTTCGAAGGAAGACGCCGAGAAGTTCAAGAAGGACCTGGAAGCTGCCGGCGCCACGGTCGAACTGAAGTAATCGGCGCCTTGCGCGCCGTCAGTTTGGCTTAGCGTCACGCAAGCCTGGGGGCGAAAGCCCCCGGGCTTTGCCCGCTTCATGAGCCATGGACGGCTCATCGTTCGGCAGGCGCCCTGGCGCCTGCCGAACGGAGCCCGCCTCTGGCGGGCGGGTCCGAAATGGGCAGGAGCCCATTCCGGATACTGAGGGCACGGAAGCTCTTGTTCTGAGGCATCGCGGCTGTCGATTCATCAGGAGTCGATAGCCGCGATCCCCCAGATCCAAGCATCCCAATTCAGCCGGTGCGTGCACCACCGGCGTCACTGCGAACCGAGGCGGTACCCACCATGACCTACTCGTTTACCGAGAAGAAGCGCATCCGCAAGGATTTCGGCAAGCGGCCACCCGTACTGGGCGTGCCGAACCTGCTTACCATCCAGACCGATTCCTACCGGGAATTCCTGCAGGAGCACGTCGCGCCGAAGCAGCGCGCCGACAAGGGTCTGCATGCCGCGCTGAAGTCGGTATTCCCGATCGTCAGCTATTCGGGCAATGCCGCGCTGGAATACGTGGACTACCGGCTGGGCGAGCCGCCGTTCGACGAGCGCGAGTGCCGCAACCGCGGCATGACCTTCGGCGCGCCGCTGCGCGTGACCGTGCGCCTGGTGATCTACGACAAGGACAGCCCGGCCTCGAAGAAGGCCGTGAAGTACGTGAAGGAGCAGGAGGTCTACATGGGCGAGATCCCGCTCATGACCGAGACCGGCACCTTCATCATCAACGGCACCGAGCGCGTCATCGTCTCGCAGCTGCACCGCTCGCCGGGCGTGTTCTTCGACCACGACCGCGGCAAGACGCACAGCTCGGGCAAGCTGCTGTTCTCCGCCCGCGTGATCCCCTACCGCGGCTCCTGGCTGGACTTCGAGTTCGACCCGAAGGACGCGCTGTTCACCCGCATCGACCGCCGCCGCAAGCTGCCGGTGACGGTGCTGCTGCGCGCGCTGGGCTACAGCAACGAGGAGATGCTGGGCATCTTCTTCGAGCACAACGTGTTCCACCTGGGCAAGAAGGGCGGCACCACGCTGGAGCTGGTCGCCGAGCGCCTGCGCGGCGAGACGCTGAGCTTCGACCTGACCGTGGGCGACAAGGTGCTGGTCGAGGCCGGCAAGCGCATCACCGCGCGCCACGTGCGCCAGCTGGCGGCCGAGAACATCACCGCGCTCGAGGTGCCTGACGACTACCCGGTCGGCCGCATCCTGGCCATCGACGTGGTCGATCCGAAGACCGGCGAGCTGCTGGCCTCGGCCAACGACGAGATCACCGCCGAACAGCTGGAGAACTTCCGCAAGGCCGGCATCGAGACGCTGCCCACGCTGTACGTCAACGACCTCGACCGCGGCGCGTACATCTCGCACACCCTGCGCATCGACAACACCCGCACCCCGCTGGAGGCGCTGGTGGAGATCTACCGCATGATGCGCCCGGGCGAGCCGCCGACCAAGGACGCGGCGCAGAACCTGTTCTACAACCTGTTCTTCACCTTCGACCGCTACGACCTGTCGGCGGTCGGCCGGATGAAGTTCAACCGCCGCGTGGGCCGCCAGGACATCGAAGGCCCCGGCGTGCTGTACGACCACAAGTACTTCGGCGAGCTGAAGAGCGAGGAGGCGCAGGCGCTGGTGGCCTCGCAGGGCGACCAGTCCGACATCCTCGACGTGCTGAAGGTGCTGATCGAGATCAAGAACGGCCACGGCACGGTGGACGACATCGACCACCTGGGCAACCGCCGCGTGCGCTCGGTGGGCGAGATGGCGGAGAACACCTTCCGCATCGGCCTGGTGCGCGTGGAGCGCGCGGTGCGCGAGCGCCTGTCGCTGGCCGAGGCCGACGGCCTCACCCCGCAGGACCTGATCAACGCCAAGCCGGTGGCGGCGGCGGTGAAGGAGTTCTTCGGCTCCTCGCAGCTCAGCCAGTTCATGGACCAGAACAACCCGCTGTCGGAAGTGACCCACAAGCGCCGCGTCTCGGCGCTGGGCCCGGGCGGCCTGACCCGCGAGCGCGCCGGCTTCGAGGTGCGCGACGTGCACCCGACCCACTACGGCCGCGTCTGCACCATTGAGACGCCGGAAGGCCCGAACATCGGCCTGATCAACTCGCTCGCCGTGTACGCGCGCACCAACCAGTACGGCTTCCTGGAGACGCCGTACCGCAAGGTGGCGAACGGCAAGGTCACCGACAAGGTGGACTACCTGTCGGCGATCGAGGAGGGCGACCACGTGATCGCGCAGGCGAACTCGCCGCTGGACAAGCACGGCGCCTTCGTCGAGGACTTTGTGTCCTGCCGCTTCCGCGGCGAGTCCGAGCTGCGTCCGGCGGCCGAGGTCGACTACATGGACGTCTCGCCGATGCAGACCGTGTCGGTGGCGGCGGCGCTGGTGCCGTTCCTGGAGCACGACGACGCCAACCGTGCGCTGATGGGCGCGAACATGCAGCGCCAGGCCGTGCCGACGCTGCGTTCGCAGACCCCGCTGGTGGGCACCGGCATCGAGCGCGCGGTGGCGCGCGACTCCGGCGTCATCACCACCGCCCGGCGCGGCGGCGTGATCGACCAGGTGGACGCGGCGCGCATCGTGGTGCGCGTGCATGAGAGCGAGGTCGGCGACAACGACGCCGGCGTCGACATCTACACGCTGACCAAGTACACCCGTTCCAACCAGAACACCAACCTCAACCAGCGCCCGCTGGTGAACGTGGGCGACATCGTGGCGAAGGGCGATACGCTGGCGGACGGGTCGTCGACCGACCTGGGCGAGCTCGCGCTCGGCCAGAACATGCTGATCGCGTTCATGCCGTGGAACGGCTACAACTTCGAGGACTCGATCCTGCTGTCCGAGCGCGTCGTGCAGGAAGACCGCTACACCTCGATTCACATCGAGGAGCTGGCCTGCGTCGCGCGCGACACCAAGCTGGGCGCCGAGGAGATCACCGCCGACATCCCGAACGTGGGCGAGCAGGCGCTGGCGCGTCTCGACGAGAGCGGCATCGTGTACATCGGCGCCGAGGTGAAGGCGGGCGACATCCTGGTCGGCAAGGTCACGCCGAAGGGCGAGAGCCAGCTGACGCCGGAAGAGAAGCTGCTGCGCGCGATCTTCGGCGAGAAGGCTTCGGACGTTAAGGACAGCTCGCTGCGCGTGCCGCCGGGCATGGACGGCACCGTCATCGACGTGCAGGTGTTCACCCGCGACGGCATCGAGAAGGACAAGCGCGCGCGCCAGATCGAGGAAATGGAGATCAAGCGCATCCGCAAGGACTTCGACGACCAGTTCCGCATCCTGGAAGGCGCGATCTACAACCGCATGCGCGCCCAACTGGTCGGCCAGAGTGCGATGAGCGGCCCGGGCGGCCTGAAGCGCGGCGCCGAGATCACCGACGCCTATCTCGACGGCTTGAAGAAGGACGACTGGTTCAAGATCAATGTCAAGGACGAGGCCGTCACCGAGTTCCTCGAGCGCGCGTCCGAGCAGGTCAAGCGCCACAAGGAGGAGTTCGACAAGCGCTTCAAGGAGAAGCAGGGCAAGATCACCCAGGGCGACGACCTCGCGCCGGGCGTGCTGAAGATGGTCAAGGTGTTCCTGGCCGTGAAGCGCCGCATCCAGCCGGGCGACAAGATGGCCGGCCGCCACGGCAACAAGGGCGTGGTGTCCAACGTGGTGCCGGTGGAGGACATGCCGTACATGGCCGACGGCACCGCCATCGACATCTGCCTGAACCCGTTGGGCGTGCCCTCGCGCATGAACATCGGCCAGATCCTTGAGGTGCACCTGGGCTGGGCCGCGAAGGGCCTCGGCAGGAAGATCCAGCAGATGCTGGAGGCGCAGGCCAAGGTCAAGCAGATTCGCGAGTTCCTCGACCAGATCTACAACCACCACGTCGCCGGCGCGGTGCAGCACGTCGACCTGAAGTCGCTCACCGACGAGGAGATCCTCGCCCTGGCGAACAACCTGCAGGAAGGCGTGCCGATGGCCACCCCAGTGTTCGACGGCGCCGAGGAGACCGAGATCAAGGCGATGCTGAAGCTGGCGGACCTGCCGGAATCGGGCCAGACCATGCTGTACGACGGTCGCACCGGCGAGGCGTTCGACCGCATGGTGACCGTGGGCTACATGCACTACCTGAAGCTCAACCACCTGGTCGACGACAAGATGCACGCGCGCTCCACCGGCCCGTACTCGCTGGTCACCCAGCAGCCGCTGGGCGGCAAGGCGCAGTTCGGCGGCCAGCGCTTCGGCGAGATGGAAGTCTGGGCGCTGGAAGCCTACGGCGCGGCCTACACCCTGCAGGAAATGCTGACGGTGAAGTCCGACGACGTGCAGGGCCGCAACCAGATGTACAAGAACATCGTCGATGGCAACCACGAGATGGCGGCCGGCATGCCGGAGTCCTTCAACGTGCTGGTGAAGGAAATCCGCTCGCTCGGCATCGACATCGACCTGGAAGAAATCAAGTGATGGTCGGGGCAGGGACGGGGGCATTCCCCGTTCCTGTTCCCCGTTCCCCAGACAGGGATTCGCCGGCAAGCGCGGACCCCGACCATGAGATGGCTCCTATCGGAGACTTGCAATGAAAGATTTGCTCAACCTGTTCAACCAGCAGCGCACCACGCCCGAGTTCGACTCGATCAAGATCGCGCTGGCGTCGCCGGAGCTGATCCGCTCCTGGTCGTACGGCGAGGTGAAGAAGCCGGAAACGATCAACTACCGCACCTTCAAGCCCGAGCGTGACGGCCTCTTCTGCGCCGCCATCTTCGGCCCGGTGAAGGACTACGAGTGCCTCTGCGGCAAGTACAAGCGCATGAAGCACCGCGGCGTGGTCTGCGAGAAGTGCGGCACCGAGGTCACCCTGGCCAAGGTGCGTCGCGAGCGCATGGGCCACATCGAGCTGGCCAGCCCGACCGCGCACATCTGGTTCCTGAAGTCGCTGCCCTCGCGCATCGGCCTGATGCTGGACATGACCCTGCGCGACATCGAGCGCATCCTGTACTTCGAGGCCTTCGTGGTGATCGACCCGGGCCTGACCGCGCTGGAGCGCGGCCAGATGCTCACCGAGGACCAGTACCTCGAGGCGGTCGAGGAGCACGGCGACGAGTTCGACGCGCGCATGGGCGCCGAGGCCGTGTACGAGCTGCTGAAGAGCCTGGACCTGCAGGGCGAGGTCGTGCGCCTGAAGGAAGAGATCGCCTCCACCGGCTCCGAGACCAAGCTGAAGCGCCTCACCAAGCGCGTCAAGCTGATCGAGGCCTTCCTGGAGTCCGGCAACAAGCCGGAGTGGATGGTGCTGACCGTGCTGCCGGTGCTGCCGCCGGACCTGCGCCCGCTGGTCCCGCTGGACGGCGGCCGCTTCGCGACCTCCGACCTCAACGACCTGTACCGCCGCGTCATCAACCGCAACAACCGCCTGAAGCGCCTGCTCGAACTCAACGCGCCGGACATCATCGTGCGCAACGAGAAGCGCATGCTGCAGGAGTCGGTGGATGCGCTGCTGGACAACGGCCGCCGCGGCCGTGCCATCACCGGCACCAACAAGCGCGCGCTGAAGTCGCTCGCCGACATGATCAAGGGCAAGCAGGGCCGGTTCCGCCAGAACCTGCTCGGCAAGCGCGTGGACTACTCCGGCCGTTCGGTGATCGTGGTCGGCCCGACGTTGCGCCTGCACCAGTGCGGCCTGCCCAAGAAGATGGCGCTGGAACTGTTCAAGCCGTTCATCTTCGCCAAGCTGCAGGCCCGCGGCGAAGCCACCACCATCAAGGCGGCCAAGAAGCTGGTCGAGCGCGAAGAGCCGATGGTGTGGGACATCCTGGAAGAGGTGATCCGCGAGCATCCGGTGCTGCTGAACCGCGCACCGACCCTGCACCGTCTCGGCATCCAGGCGTTCGAGCCGAAGCTGATCGAAGGCAAGGCGATCCAGCTGCACCCGCTGGTGTGTACCGCGTTCAACGCGGACTTCGACGGCGACCAGATGGCCGTGCACGTGCCGCTCTCGATCGAGGCGCAGCTGGAAGCGCGCGCCCTGATGATGGCGACCAACAACATCCTGTCGCCCGCCAACGGCGAGCCGATCATCGTGCCGACCCAGGACGTGGTGCTGGGCCTGTACTACATGACCCGCGAGCTGGTGAACGCCAAGGGCACCGGCATGGTGTTCTCGGGCATCGGCGAGGTGCGCCGCGCCTACGACAACCGCGCCGTGCAGCTGCACGCCAAGGTGAAGGTGCGCATCAAGCAGGTGCACATCGCCGAGGACGGCGCGCGCCACACCGAGACCACCCTGGTCGAGACCACGGTGGGCCGGGCGCTGCTGCTCGAGATCATGCCGGAAGGCCTGCCGTTCGAGCTGGCCAACACCGAGCTGACCAAGAAGAACATCTCGCGCCTGATCAACGCCTGCTATCGCCGCCTGGGTCTGAAGGAGACCGTGGTGTTCGCGGACCAGCTGATGTACACCGGCTACCGCTTCGCCACCCGCGCCGGCATCTCGATCGGCATCGACGACATGATCATCCCGGCCGAGAAGAAGGCGATCCTCGAGGAAGCCGAGAAGGAAGTCGTCGAGATCCAGCAGCAGTACCAGTCGGGCCTGGTCACCGCCGGCGAGCGCTACAACAAGGTGGTCGACATCTGGTCGCGCACCAACGAGCTGGTCGCCAAGGCGATGATCGACGGCATCGGCACTGACAAGGTGGCCGACGCCGAGGGCAAGACGGTCGCGCAGAAGTCGATGAACTCGCTCTACATCATGGCCGACTCCGGCGCGCGTGGTTCGGTGGCGCAGATCCGCCAGCTGGCCGGCATGCGCGGCCTGATGGCGCGTCCGGACGGCTCGATCATCGAGACCCCGATCAAGGCCAACTTCCGCGAAGGCCTGAACGTGCTGCAGTACTTCAACTCCACCCACGGCGCCCGCAAGGGCCTGGCGGACACGGCGCTGAAGACCGCGAACTCCGGCTACCTGACCCGCCGCCTGGTGGACGTGGCGCAGGACGTGGTCGTCACCATGGACGACTGCGGCACCGAGGACGGCCTGACCATGCAGCCGATCGTGGAGGGCGGCGACGTGGTCGAGCCGCTGCGCGACCGCGTGCTCGGCCGCGTGACGGTGGAGGACGTCTACGCCCCGGGCGACGACGACCGCCCCATCGTCGAGCGCAATACCCTGCTGGACGAGGCGCTGGTGGAGAAGCTGGACCAGGCCGGCGTGCAGCTGATCAAGGTCCGCTCGCCGATCACCTGCGCGGCCAGCCACGGCGTGTGCGCGCTGTGCTACGGCCGCGACCTGGCCCGTGGCCACCTGGTCAACATGGGCGAGGCGGTGGGCGTGGTCGCCGCGCAGTCGATCGGCGAGCCCGGCACCCAGCTGACCATGCGTACCTTCCACATCGGCGGCGCGGCGTCCCGTGCCGCCGCGGTGGACAACGTCTCGGTCAAGACCACCGGCACGCTGAAGTTCAACAACCTGAAGACCGTGCAGCACGCCCAGGGCCACCTGGTGGCGGTGTCGCGTTCGGGCGAGGTGTCGGTGATCGACGCCAACGGTCGCGAGCGCGAGCGCTACAAGGTGCCCTACGGCGCCACCATCTCGGTCAAGGACGGTGCGCCGGTGAAGGCTGGCCAGACGGTCGCCAACTGGGATCCGCACACCCACCCGATCGTGTCGGAGGTGGCCGGTACCGTGCGCTTCATCGACTTCATCGATGGCGTCACCGTGCAGAGCCAGACCGACGAGCTGACCGGCCTGGAATCGGCGGTGGTGACCGATCCGAAGCGCCGCGGCACCGCGGCCAAGGACCTGCGCCCGATCGTGCGCCTGGAAGACGCCAAGGGCCGCGAGCTGAAGCTGCCGGGCACCGACGTGCCGGCGCAGTACTTCCTGCCCGCCGGCGCCATCGTGTCGATCCAGAACGGCGTGGAGGTGGGCGTGGGCGACGTGGTCGCGCGCATCCCGCAGGAGACCTCCAAGACCCGCGACATCACCGGCGGTCTGCCGCGGGTGGCCGACCTGTTCGAGGCGCGCAAGCCGAAGGAGCCGGCGATCCTGGCCGAGCGCTCCGGCGTGGTCAGCTTCGGCAAGGACACCAAGGGCAAGCAGCGCCTGATCATCAAGGACGTGGACGGCAACGAGCACGAGGAGCTGATCCCGAAGTGGCGCCAGGTCATCGTGTTCGAGGGCGAGCACGTGGAGAAGGGCGAGACCGTGGTGGACGGCGAGCCGAGCCCGCACGACATCCTGCGCCTGCTCGGCGTGGAGCCGCTGGCGGCGTACCTGGTGAAGGAGATCCAGGACGTCTATCGCCTGCAGGGCGTGAAGATCAACGACAAGCACATCGAGGCGATCATTCGCCAGATGCTGCGCAAGGTCGAGATCACCGAGCCGGGCGACAGCCACTACCTCCGCGGCGAGCAGGTCGAGCGCGTGCGCATCACCGAGGAGAACGACCGTGCGGTCGCCCGCGGCGAGCGTCCGGCCGACTACCAGTCGGTGCTGTTGGGCATCACCAAGGCCTCGCTGGCGACCGAGTCGTTCATCTCGGCGGCGTCGTTCCAGGAGACCACCCGCGTCCTCACCGAGGCGGCAGTGCGCGGCACCCGCGACACCTTGCGCGGCCTGAAGGAAAATGTTATTGTCGGTCGGCTGATTCCGGCGGGCACGGGCCTTGCGTACCACACGCAGCGCCAACGCCAGGGCGGCCTCACCGCCCTGGAGCTGGAAACCCTTTCCGGCTCCGCCTCGCAGGCTTCCTCCGAAGCGGCGTCCGTCGGTACTGATGCAGGTGTCGAGTAAGCCCGTGCCGGGCTTCGCTCGCTGAACATACGAAATGAGGCGCAACGGACGCGCCTCGTGTTCGGGTCAGGGACGGCAGGGCTTCGGCTTGCCTGTGGCGGGCGGCCCATGTTAAATTCCCGCTTCTTGGCAGACCGGGTTGTATCGGTCTGCCTTTATGTTTCCCAGGAACAGCTTCGCATGACGACAGTCAACCAGTTGGTGCGCAAGAACCGCAGCCCGAAGAGCTACAAGAGCGCTTCGCCTGCCCTGCAGAGCAGCCCGCAGCGCCGCGGCGTCTGCACGCGCGTGTACACGACCACCCCGAAGAAGCCCAACTCGGCCCTGCGCAAGGTCGCCAAGGTGCGTCTGACCAACGGTTACGAGGTCATCTCGTACATCGGTGGCGAGGGTCACAACCTGCAGGAGCACTCGGTGGTGCTGATCCGCGGCGGCCGCGTGAAGGACCTGCCGGGCGTGCGCTACCACACCGTGCGCGGCAGCCTCGATTGCGCCGGCGTCACCAAGCGCCGCCAGGCGCGCTCCAAGTACGGCGCCAAGCGCCCGAAGAGCTAAGGCAGAGGATTCAAGCATATGTCGCGTAAAGGTTCCCATCCCGCCCGTCTGATCCTCCCGGATCCCAAGCACGGCAGCCAGCTGATCGCCCGCTTCATCAACATGGTGATGAAGAGCGGCAAGAAGTCCGTCGCCGAGGGCATCGTCTACGGCGCGCTGGATCACCTGGGCGAGAAGAACGCCGAGCCGGTGGCCCTGGTCGAGAAGGCGCTGAACAACATCGCGCCGACGGTCGAGGTGAAGTCCCGCCGCGTCGGTGGCGCCACCTACCAGGTGCCGGTCGAGGTGCGTCCGGGTCGCCGCATGGCGCTGGCCATGCGCTGGGCGATCGAGGCGGCGCGCAAGCGTGGCGAGACCTCGATGCCGCGCAAGCTGGCCGCCGAGCTGCTGGAGGCTTCCGAGAACCGCGGTGGCGCGATCAAGAAGCGCGAAGAGACGCACCGCATGGCGGAAGCCAACAAGGCGTTCTCGCACTACCGCTGGTAATCGCCACGTTATCCTTGCCGCCACCCGTGGCGGCAAGGATAGACCCGCCATCCGTGGCGGACTTCTGACAAGAGCGCGGCCCGGATGGCCGCTTTCATATATGGGGCATGGCTGCCCGGCACAGGTACACACCCATGGCACGCACCACTCCCATCGAGCGCTACCGCAACTTCGGCATCATGGCCCACATCGATGCCGGCAAGACCACCACCACGGAGCGCATCCTGTTCTACACCGGTGTCTCGCACAAGATCGGCGAGGTGCACGATGGTGCGGCCACCATGGACTGGATGGAGCAGGAGCAGGAGCGCGGCATCACCATCACCTCCGCGGCCACCACGTGCTTCTGGAAGGGCATGGACGGCTCGATGCCGCAGCACCGCTTCAACATCATCGACACCCCGGGGCACGTGGACTTCACCATCGAGGTGGAGCGTTCGCTGCGCGTGCTCGACGGCGCCGTGTTCGTGCTGTGCGCCGTGGGCGGCGTGCAGCCGCAGTCCGAGACGGTGTGGCGCCAGGCCAACAAGTACGGCGTGCCGCGCCTGGCCTTCGTCAACAAGATGGACCGCACCGGCGCCAACTTCGACAAGGTGGTCGGCCAGCTGAAGTCGCGCCTGGGCGCGCACCCGGTGCCGATGGTGGTGCCGATCGGTGCCGAGGACAACTTCGAAGGTGTGATCGACCTCGTCCGCATGAAGGCGATCTACTGGGACATGGAGTCCCAGGGCATGAAGTTCGAATACCGCGACATCCCCGCCAACCTCAAGGACGTGGCCGACGAGGCGCACGGCTTCATGGTCGAGTCCGCGGCGGAAGCCAACGAGGACCTGATGAACAAGTACCTCGAAGAGGGTTCGCTCTCCGAGGACGAGATCATCAAGGGTCTGCGCCAGCGCACGCTCGCCAACGAGATCATCCCCGTCTACTGCGGCACCGCCTTCAAGAACAAGGGGGTGCAGGCGATGCTGGACGCGGTGGTGAACCTGTTGCCGGCGCCTTCCGATCGTCCGCCGGTCAAGGGCGTGGACGAGGACGAGAAGGAAGCCTCGCGCACCGCCGACGACAACGCGCCGTTCTCGGCGCTGGCGTTCAAGATCATGACGGACCCGTTCGTGGGCTCGCTGACGTTCTTCCGCGTCTACTCGGGCGTGCTGAACTCCGGCGACTCGGTCTACAACCCGGTGAAGTCGAAGAAGGAGCGCGTGGGTCGCATCCTGCAGATGCATTCCAACGAGCGCCAGGAGATCAAGGAAGTGCGCGCGGGCGACATCGCCGCCGCGGTGGGCCTGAAGGACGTCACCACCGGCGACACGCTGTGCGCCCAGGACCACGTCATCGTGCTGGAGCGCATGACGTTCCCGGAGCCGGTGATCTCGATGGCGGTCGAGCCGAAGACCAAGTCGGACCAGGAAAAGATGGGCATCGCGCTGGGCCGCCTGGCGCAGGAAGACCCGACCTTCCGCGTGCGTACCGACGAGGAGTCCGGCCAGACCATCATCTCCGGCATGGGCGAGCTGCACCTGGACATCATGGTCGACCGCATGCGCCGCGAGTTCAACGTCGAGGCCAACGTCGGCAAGCCGCAGGTGGCCTACCGCGAGACCATCCAGGGCGAGTACAAGGCCGACTTCAAGCACGCCAAGCAATCGGGCGGCAAGGGCCAGTACGGCCACGTGGTGATCGAGTTCTCGCCGATGTCCGACGAGGACCGCAAGAACGACAACGTGAAGGACGACTTCCTGTTCGTCAACGAGATCACCGGCGGCGTGGTGCCGAAGGAATACATCCCGTCGGTCGAGAAGGGTCTGCGCGAATCCATCACCAGCGGCCAGCTGGCCGGCTTCCCGGTGGTGGGCCTGAAGGCGAAGCTGGTGTTCGGCTCGTACCACGACGTGGACTCCTCGGAAATGGCGTTCAAGATCGCCGCCCATGGCGCGTTCCGGGAGCTGTTCCAGGAAGGTTCGAAGCAGTCGCGACCGATCCTGCTCGAGCCGATCATGAAGGTCGAGATCGTGACGCCGGAGGACTACCTCGGCGACGTGATGGGCGACGTGAGCCGCCGTCGCGGCGTGCTGCAGGGCTCGGACGACACCCCGTCGGGCAAGACCATCAACGCGATGATCCCGCTCGGCGAGATGTTCGGCTACGCCACCTCGCTGCGCTCGCAGACGCAGGGTCGCGCCACCTTCACGATGGAGTTCGACCATTACGAGCCGGCGCCGAACAACATCGCCGAGCAAGTGATGAAAAAGGCCTGAGTGGTCGCGTAAATCAAATGACGCGGCCAACGCCGCACTGACGAAATAGTTCTATCTAGAGGTCTCAAGTCATGGCAAAGGGTAAATTCGAGCGCACCAAGCCGCACGTCAACGTGGGCACGATCGGCCACGTGGACCACGGCAAGACGACGCTGACGGCGGCGCTGACGAAGGTGGGCGCGGAGCGGTTC
>NZ_JASERU010000032.1 GCF_030504985.1 Fulvimonas sp. R45 | reverse complement strand
AAGAAGTCGTTGGGCGGGCTGACACCCGCCGCCTACGCGAAGCAGTTAAAGTAACTCAGGACTCTAAACCGACCCGCTACTCAAAGCGGGGGGACGTCGGCTGCCGTTGCTGTGCTTGGCTGCCTAGTAGTGCCGGAAAATCTTGCCTGCATCGTGGTGCAGGCGTTCCAGCGCTCGCTCGAAGTCCACCCCAAAGTTGATGTCGACGTCGTTGCGCATGGCTGTTCTCCGTGTCGTTGGGTGAGCTTGCTTCGGCATCTTGCCAGCATCGTGTCGCAGCGCTTGCAACGGTGCTTGCGTCGGCCTGCTGGCCAGCATTGCCTCCGATCTTTCCCGACCGCTTCCAAAACCTCGTCCACGTCACTGGACAAGGTATGGGTTTGTTATACCGCCCGCTACGCGAGCGGGCTAACAAACCGCACCTCGCCCGTCGTTGCACTCTCTCTGCGGCGCTCCCTGCCTGCTCAGGGCGTTGCCCCGAGACCCCATCGGCAGGCCGTCGTGCCGGCGCCGGCGGCAGCCATTATTAGCCCGCTAATAATTTCCACGGAACGCCACGTCCTAGTGCAGGATAGGGATCGCGCCGCTTAAATGCTGCACATTGCTAGCAAGCATGATCTTTAGAAACAAAAATACCCACCTCCCAGGCCGCTATCGCGGCCCGTGAGGTAGGTGCTGTGCGATCGACGCCCGAAGGCCGATCGTTATCGTTTAGCGGCCTGCTTGCTGCAGCACCGAATCGATCACTTGGCTGACGAACTTCTGCTGCGCCTTGGTAGTGCAATCAAGGTCGTGAGCACCTAGTTTGCCATTTGGCTCGATCAGCGACGCCGACGGGAACCGGGTGCACAGCGGGGACGGCCGGGGCGTGCAGCAGCACCAGGGCTATGGCGCGCTGAACCGGCTGGTGCAGACGATCCAGGACTACGACGGCACCGACAACGGCACGGCGAACATCGCCGCCGCCTTCGGCTACGGTGCCCTGAACCGCCTGGCGGCGTGACCGTCGGCCACCGCCTACGCCTACGGTGGCCTCTCCAGACCCGGGTGGACCGCTTCTTGCGGCACAATAGCGGACTGGCCCGCCGCAGATAGCCATGCGCGGCGGCAATTCCTCACTTGTGTCCCAGCCATCGCCATGACCGCCATCAAGCAAGCCGACCTGATCCAGTCCGTCGCGGACGCGCTGCAGTACATCAGCTACTACCACCCCGTCGACTACATCAAGGCGCTGGCCGCCGCGTACGAGCGCGAGGAATCGCCGGCCGCGAAGGACGCGATGGCGCAGATCCTGATCAACTCGCGCATGGCCGCCGAGGGCCACCGCCCGCTGTGCCAGGACACCGGCATCGTCACCGTGTTCCTGAAGATCGGCATGGGCGTGCGCTGGGACGACGCCACCATGGGCGTGGAGGACATGGTCAACGAGGGCGTGCGCCGCGCCTACAACCACCCGGACAACAAGCTGCGCGCCAGCGTGCTGGCCGACCCGGCCGGCCGCCGCCTCAACACGAAGGACAACACGCCGGCGGTGGTGAACGTGTCGGTGGTGCCGGGCGACACCGTCGAGGTGATCGTGGCGGCCAAGGGCGGCGGCTCGGAGGCGAAGTCGAAGTTCGTGATGCTGAACCCGTCCGACTCCATCGTGGACTGGGTGCTGAAGACCGTGCCGACCATGGGCGCCGGCTGGTGCCCGCCGGGCATGCTGGGCATCGGCATCGGCGGCACCGCGGAGAAGGCGATGCTGCTGGCGAAGGAATCGCTGATGGAGCACATCGACATCCAGGAGCTGATCGCGCGCGGCCCGCAGAACCGCGTGGAAGAACTGCGCATCGAGCTGTACGAGAAGGTCAACGCGCTGGGCATCGGGGCGCAGGGCCTGGGCGGCCTCACCACCGTGCTCGACGTGAAGATCAAGGATTACCCCACCCACGCGGCGAACCTGCCGGTGGCGATGATCCCGAACTGCGCCGCCACCCGCCACGCGCATTTCGTGCTCGACGGCTCCGGCCCCGTGGCGCTGGAGCCGCCCTCGCTGGAGGACTGGCCCAGGCTCACCTACAACCCGCAGAACGCGCGCCGGGTGGATCTCGACACCATCACCCAGGACGAAGTCGCCAGCTTCAGGCCGGGCGAGGTGCTGCTGCTCAACGGCAAGCTGCTCACCGGCCGCGACGCCGCGCACAAGCGCATGGTGGAGATGCTCAACCGTGGGGAAAAGCTGCCGGTCGACTTCAAGGGCCGCTTCATCTACTACGTGGGCCCGGTCGACCCGGTGCGCGAGGAGGTGGTCGGCCCCGCCGGCCCCACCACCGCCACCCGCATGGACAAGTTCACCGAACAGGTGCTTAGCTCAACCGGCCTGCTCGGCATGGTCGGCAAGGCGGAGCGCGGCCCCGCGGCGATCGAGGCGATCAGGAAGCACCGCTCGGTCTACCTGATGGCGGTGGGCGGCGCGGCCTACCTCGTTTCCAAGGCGATCAAGGCCTCGAAGGTGCTGGCCTTCGAGGACCTGGGCATGGAGGCGATCTACGAGTTCGAGGTGAAGGACATGCCGGTCACCGTGGCGGTGGACAGCGCCGGCACCTCGGTGCACCAGACCGGACCGAAGGAGTGGCGCGCGAAGATCGGCAAGATCCCCGTGGTCGTCGAATAAAAGCCGTGCGCGCAGCGCACGCCTTCGCCTCCTCTCCCCTCCGGGGAGGGAGAAAGCCAGACCGTTCACGCTGAGCGTAGCTTGCGCCAGCAAGCGGAGTCGAAGCGCCCGCAGGCGACCCTTCGACTCCGGCCCTGCGGGCCTACGCTCAGGACGAACGGTGAGATATAGGCTGCCTTGTCGCTAGCCAGACTCCCGCACACCTTGCGTGGCTGGCTCACCAGCCGCCTCCAGCGCCCCGCGCAGCCCCTCCAGCGCCGGCAACAACCGATCCGGCTCGCGCAAGGCCTGCCGTGCCGCGCCGACCGCGCGCCGCACGCTGCCCGGCGTGGCGCCGCGATCGATCAGCGCCGCCGCGGGAGCGCGGCAGGCGGCCAAGGCATCGATCCAGTCGGCGGGTTGCCGCCAGGCGGGTCGCAGGCCGAGCGTGCGGGCCGCGCGGAAGGCTGGCGCCAGCGACTTCGCCGCATCGAGCGCGTGCGTGAAAGGCGCCGCGCTGCGCGATGCGTGCGCGGGGTCCAGCGCCTCGCCGAGCGCCGCCAATGCGTCGGCCAGGCGTCGACGCAGCACGCCGGTGGAGCGCACCGGCAGCACCACCCAGGCCACCGCCACGCCGATCGCGGCGCCGGCCAGGATCGCCGCCAGGCGCAGCGCCATCTCCGCCGTTGCAGGCACGCCGGCGTAGTTCTCCAGCAGGGCCAGCGCCACGGTGACGAACAGCGCCCACCACGCATAGTTGAGCGGCCGCAGCCAGGTGCCCAGGAACACCGCGAGGAGGATCATCGTGGCGGAGCTTCCGCCGTGCATGCCCGCCGGCAGGGACCACAGGGACAGCACGGCGGCGGCGAGGGTGCCGCCGGCGGCGCCGGCCAGGCGCAGCAGGCTCTTGTACGCCACCTCCAGCCGGCCACGGTTGCCGCTGTGCACGATGAAGGCGGTCAGCACCACCCAGGGCCAGTGCCGGCCGAAGCCCGCATGGCCCACCGCGAAGGCGCAGGCCAGTGCCGCCGCCATCTGCAGTGCCATGCGCGTGGTGGCCGAGAGGCGCTGCTGGCCCGGCGTCGCCCGGGCCGGCGCGGCAGGTGCATGGGGCGCCGGCGGCAGGATGCCCGGCAACAGGCGCAGTCGCCGGCCCAGCGCGTCCAGCGCCGACACCCAGGCCAGCGCCAGCAGCGCCACCAGCACCGGCACCAGGATGGCCGGCAGCGGCCCCCGGTGCACGCCGGACAGGTGCGGCACGGTCAGCACGGTCACGAACGGCAGCGCGATCAGCCGGCTGGCGCGCCGTGCCGACTCGCCGAACTGGCGCAGCCACACCGATGCGGACACGCCGAGGGTGAACGCGGCGGCGCCCAGCCAGGGCGCGTCGCGCAGCAGCAGGCCAACGCCGGTGGCGGCCAGGCCCACCACCGGCAGGGCGACGGCCGCTTCCAGCCGGCCGCGGCGGTCGCGGTCGAGCCGGCTGCGGGCCAGCGACAGGCTCAGCACCACCGCCAGTACCGCGCTGCCTGGCCCGGGCGCCATCCATTGCGCGCAGGCCAGGGTGAGCAGGGCGGCCGCCAGCGCCACGACGGCTTCCGGCAGCGCGCGCCATGCGGCGGCCGGGCCGCGCGCGGGGTCGGGGAACGCGAAGGCCATGCGTGACCGGCTCCTTTCCGGGAAGCGCGCAGTCTAGCAGCGTCCGGGGCGGCGCCTGCGGTCCTTGACAAGTGGACGTCTGGACGTCCAAACGGCCGCGCACGGCGGCCGCGGTTGCATTCCCGTTGCCGCGGCGCAACACTGGCGGGATTGTTTTCCCCAGCCACCGCAACCGAAGGTAACCGTGAACCCGCAAAGCCCTGCGCCGCTGCCCGCGGACGCCCCTGCTCCCGACAAGCCCTGGATCGTGATGAAGTTCGGCGGCACCAGTGTCGCCACCCTGCCGCGCTGGCAGAACATCCGTGAGCTGGTCGCCAGCCGCCGCGCCGAGGGCGCGCGCGTGCTGGTGGTCGTGTCCGCGCTCACCGGCATCACCGACGCGCTGAAACAGCTGTGCGGCGAGGGCGACCAGGGCAAACGCAAGGCGGCGGCCGGCGTGATCGCGCAACGCCACCACGAGCTGCTCGGCCACATGCGGCTGCCGCTGCCGGCCACGCTGGGCGCACGGCTGGACGAGCTGGCCGCGCTGGCCGCGGACGGCCCGGCGCGGCTGGGCGAACTGGCCTGGTCGGCGCTGGTGCAGGCGCACGGCGAGCTGATGTCCAGCGCGCTGGGCGCGGCCTTCCTCAGCGAAAGCGGCCTGCCCACGCGATGGGTGGACGCGCGCGACTGCCTGGCCGCGGCGGCGCTGCCGAACCAGAACGAGCGCACCCGCCTGCTCTCGGCGATGGTCGAGGCCCGGCCCGACCCCGCGCTGGCCGCGCGACTGGCCGCGCAAGGCGAGGTGTTCATCACCCAGGGCTTCATCGCGCGCGAGAGCGGAGGCCGCACCGTGCTGCTGGGCCGCGGCGGCTCGGATACCTCGGCGTCCTACTTCGGCGCGCTGCTGAAGGCGGCGCGGGTGGAGATCTGGACCGACGTGGCCGGCATGTTCACCGCCAACCCGCGCCAGGTGCCGGGTGCGCGCCTGCTGCAGAAGCTGGACTACGAGGAGGCGCAGGAAATCGCCTCCACCGGCGCCAAGGTACTGCACCCGCGCTGCCTGTCGCCGCTGCGCGAGCCGCGCGTGCCGCTCTTGGTGAAGGACACCAACCGGCCCGAACTGGAAGGCACGGTGATCGGTCCCGAGGTGCGCGAGCACGCGCCCTCGGTGAAGGCGATCAGCGCGCGCAAGGGCATCACCCTGGTGTCGATGGAATCGGTGGGCATGTGGCAGCAGGTCGGCTTCCTCGCCGACGTGTTCGCGCAGTTCAAGCGGCACGGCCTGTCGGTGGACCTGATCGGTTCGGCCGAGACCAACGTCACCGTGTCGCTCGACCCCACCGAGAACCTGCTCGATTCCGACGCGGTGGCCGCGCTGGCGGCGGACCTGGCCAAGGTGTGCCGGGTAAAGGTGATCGCGCCGTGCGCCGCGATCACCCTGGTCGGCCGCGGCATGCGCTCGATGCTGCACACGCTGTCGACCGTGCTGGCGGAATTCGGCCAGCTGCGCGTGCACCTGATCTCGCAGTCGTCCAACAACCTCAACCTCACCTTCGTGGTGGACGAGAACGTGGTGGACGAGCTGCTGCCGCACCTGCACGACCTGCTGATCGCCGCCGGCGCGCTGCGCACCGACGACAGCGCCCTGTTCGGCCCCAGCTGGCAGAACCTGTACGGCGGCGGCGAGGCGGCGGTGTCCGCCGCCTGGTGGCGCGAGCCGGCGCAGCGCCGGCGCCTGCTCGACGTCGCCGCCGGGGCCACGCCGCGCTACGTCTACCACCTGCCCACGGTGCGCGCGCAGGCGCGCGCGCTGAAGTCGCTGGCCGCGGTGGACCGGCTGCACTACGCGGTGAAGGCGAACACGCATCCGGCGATCCTGCGCGCGCTGGTCGAGGAGGGCTTCGCGTTCGAATGCGTGTCGCCGGGCGAGCTGGACGCGGTATCGGCGGCCGTGCCGGAAAGCGTGCCGCTGCTGTTCACGCCCAACTTCGCCTCGCGCGCGGATTTCGCGCACGGCCTGGCCACCCGCGCCACCATCACGCTGGACGCGCTGCATCCGGTCGAGCACTGCGGCGAGCTGTTCCGCGGCCGCGAGGTCTCGCTGCGGGTGGACCTGGGCCGTGGCCTGGGCCACCACGAGAAGGTGCGCACCGGCGGCAGCGGCAGCAAGTTCGGCCTGCCGGTGGAGCAGCTCGACGCCTTCCTGCGCCACGCCGACGCGCACGGCATCGTCGTGCGGGGCCTGCACGCGCACCTGGGTTCGGGCGTGCTCGACGCGCGGCACTGGGGCGAGGTGTACGGCCAGCTGGCCAGCCTGGCCGAGCGCATCGGCAGCATCGCCTTCCTCAACATCGGCGGCGGCTTGGGCGTGCCTTCGCATCCGGGCGAGGCGAAGCTGGACATCGCCGCGCTGGACAAGGTGCTGCGCGAGGTGAAGGCGGCCTACCCGCACTACCGGCTGTGGATGGAGCCGGGCCGCTACCTCGTCGCCGACGCCGGCGTGCTGCTGGCCCGGGTCACCCAGACCAAGGGCAAGGGCAGCTGGCGCTACCTCGGCGTGGACACCGGCATGAACAGCCTGATCCGCCCCGCGCTGTACGACGCCTGGCACGAGATCGCCAACCTCACCCGCCTCGACGAGCCGGCCACCGGCCTGTTCCAGGTGGTCGGCCCGATCTGCGAGAGCGGCGACGTGCTGGGCAGCGACCGCCGCCTGCCGGAACCGGCCGAGGGTGACGTCATGCTGGTCGCCCAGGCCGGCGCCTACGGCAAGGTGATGTCCTCGCCGTACAACCTGCGCGGTGATACGGAAGAGGTGGTGCTGGACGACTGACGCTCTTCTCCCTCTCCCCTCCGGGGAGAGGGATGGGGTGAGGGGCGGGTGCTCGCGAAGGAACAGCCAACAAAGCGGAGGTTTCAAGGATGAAACGCCTGAATGTAGACAAGGCACGCAACCTGCGAACCGGCCAGACCGACGCCAAACAAAAACTCTGGCATCACCTGCGCAACCGCCCCCTGCAAGGCTGGACATTCTGCCGCCAGCATGAGGTCGACCGCTAAATCGCTGATTTCGCCTGTCCGGGTGCGGGCCTGGTCGTGGAGCTGGACGGCAGCCAGCATGACGAGCAGGTGGCATATGACGCAGCACGCACATGCAAGCTGGCAAGCATGGGCTACCGCGTGCTCCGTTTCTGGGACAATGACGTACTGACGAATATCGAAGGCGTGCTCGAGGTGATCCTTGAAGCCTTGGCAAGCCCGGCCCCTCACCCCGACCCTCTCCCCGGAGGGGAGAGGGAGTAGGGCATGTGGAGTATCGAGACAGTGACGACGACCATCCAACCGCGCCTGACCCAGGTGTTCCGCTTCCTCCGCGCGCGCTATGCCGACGGCGTGGCCGAGCTGGCGTATGCGTTCGACGACGGCGAGCCGCTGGTGGAACGCATCCGTTTCCCCGACGCCCCGGCGCTGCCGCGCGAACGCCAGGCGGCCTTCGACGCCGCGCTGAAGCTGCTGCACCTGGTCGCCGGCGTCAGCTATTACAAGGCCGGCGTGCCGCCAAGGATCGAGGTCGCCGACGGCCCGCTCGATGCCGCCACCGCCGACCTGCTCGATGCGCTCTACCTGCACGGCCTGGCCGAGTTCGCCTACCGCAACGGTCTGGACCTGCGCGGCCGCATAAGTTTTCCGCGAAGCGCAACATCTCCCTCTCCCCTCCGGGGAGAGGGTCGGGGTGAGGGGCCAACCTCGCCTCACGCCCCACCTCTCGGCCTCCCCAAACGCACCTTGGTCCCCATCGGCGGCGGCAAGGACTCGCTGGTCGCCGTGGAAGCCATCAAGTCCATCGGCGGCGACGCCACCGCGGTCTGGGTCGGCAACTCCCCGCTGATCGCCGCCTGCGCCGGGCGCACCGGCCTGCCCACGCTGAACATCCAGCGCGAGCTGGCGCCGGGCCTGTTCGAGCTGAACCGGCTGGGCGCATGGAACGGCCACATCCCGGTCACCGCGGTGAACTCGGCGATCCTCGCCGTGGCCGCGGTCCTGTACGGCCACGATTCCATCGCCTTCGCCAACGAGCGCTCCGCCTCCGCCGCCACGCTGGAGTACGACGGCCAGCAGGTGAACCACCAGTGGAGCAAGGGCTACGCCTTCGAGCAGTTGCTGGGCGAGTGGCTGCATACGCACGTGGCCGCCGACCTCGACTACTGCTCGCTGCTGCGTCCGTATTCGGAGCTGGCGATCACCCGCGCGTTCGCGCGCCTGCCGCAGTACTTCGAGGCGTTCTCCAGCTGCAACCGCAACTTCCGCATCCTCGGCCCCAAGCCCGCCGACCGCTGGTGCGGACAGTGCCCGAAATGCCACTTCGTGTTCCTGGCGCTGGCGCCGTTCCTGCCCAAGCCGCGGCTGCTGGCGATCTTCGGCCGCAACCTGCTCGACGACGAGACGCAGGCCGCCGGCTTCGACGCGCTGCTGGAATACAAGGACCACAAGCCGTTCGAATGCGTGGGCGAGGGCGCCGAGGCGCGCGCGGCGATGTACGCACTGAGCCAGCGACCCGAGTGGCAGGAGGACGCGCTGGTAGCGCGCTTCCGCGCCGAGATCCTGCCGCAGCTCGATGCCTCGCAGCTCGCGCTGGAGCCGTGGCTGGAACCGTCCGCCGAACACCGCGTGCCGGCGCGCCTGCAGGGCGCGCTGAAGGCCATCGGCTGATGCGCATCGCCGAGCTGGCGGGCAAGCGCGTCGCCGTGTGGGGCTTCGGCCGTGAGGGTCGCGCCGCGATCCACGCCATCCGCGCGCAACTGCCGCAACAACCGCTGGCGCTCTATTGCAACGAAGCCGAAGCCGCTGCCGCACGCGCATTCGACGCCTCGCTGACCGTCTACGCGCACGAGCCCGAGGCGGTGGCGCTGTCCGCCTACGACGTGGTGGTGAAGTCGCCCGGCATTTCCATCTACAAGCCCGCCATCGTCACCGCGCAGGCGCAGGGCACTGCGTTCACCTCCGGCACCGCGCTGTGGTTCGCGGAGAACCCGGATGCGCGCGTGGTCGCCGTCACCGGCACCAAGGGCAAGAGCACCACCACCGCCTTCGTGGCGCATCTCGCGCGCGCGCTGGGCGTGCGCACCGCGCTGGCCGGCAACATCGGCCTGCCGCTGCTGGAACTGCAGGGCCAGTCCGCCGCGCTATGGGCCATCGAGCTGTCCAGCTTCCAGACGGGCGAAGCCGGGGCGCTGGAACTGGGCGTGGTCACCAGCCTGTACGAGGAGCACCTGGACTGGCACGGCTCGCGCGAACGCTACGTGGCCGACAAGCTGAAGCTCGCCGATGCCGCGCGCACGCTGCTGGTCAACGGCCAACAGCCGAACCTGCTGGAACGCACCGCCGCGCATCCGCGCCGCCTCGTCTTCGGCACGCCGGAAGGCTGGCACGTGGCCGACGGCGCGATCCGCCGCGGCGGACAGGCGGTGTTCGACCTCGGAGCGATGGCCGCCCCTGGCCTGCACAACGCGCTCAACGCCTGCGCCGCGCTGGCCGCGCTGGAGACGCTGGGCCTCGACGCGGTCAAGGCGGCGCCGGCGCTGGCGGACTTCCACCCGTTGCCGCACCGCCTGCAACCGCTGGGCCGGCGCGACGGCGTCGACTGGATCAACGACTCCATCGGCACCACCCCGCAGGCCACGCTGGCCGCGCTGGACAGCTTGGCCGGGCGCGAGGTCACGGTGATCGTGGGCGGCCACGACCGCGGGCTGGACTGGTCCGGTTTCGTGCGGGCGGTGAAGGACCGCGCCGGCCTGCGCATCGTGGCGCAAGGCGCCAACGGCCCGCGCATCGCACGGGCGCTGCGGCAGGCGAAGACCGAGCTGCCGCTGGGCGAAGCGGAGGATTTCGCCGACGCGGTGGCGATGGCGCGCACGGTGACGCCGGAGGGCGGCGTGGTGCTGCTCTCGCCCGGCGCGCCCAGCTTCGACCAGTTCAGGGACTACACCGAGCGCGGCCGCCGCTTCGCCGAACTGGCCGGGTTCGACGGTGGCGCCATCGCAGGGATCGGCGGGCTCGGGGTGGCCTGACCCACCACAGGAAAGCGCATCAGCGCAGCGTGTACCCCGCCACGCGCCACACCTTGTCCGGGTCCAGGTGGAAGGAGACCAGCTCGCGCACCGGCTGACTGGTGTTGGCGAACCGGGTCGCGAAGTTCACGTTGATGTAGTAGCCGGCGGGCGTGGCGCCGCCGCTGGAGGCGTTGCGGGTGATGGTGGCGAGCTTGCGTGAGAGCGGCTTGCCGACCTGCTTGCGGTCGGCGTCGACCTGCGCGACGAAGGCCTCGCGCTTCACCACCTGCTTGGCGATGGCGGAGGCGCCGTCCCACACCTCGCCCGTCTTGCCCTGGTCGACCAGTTGGGCGACCTGCAGCGCGGCCTGGGCCATCTGCGCATCCTGCTTCTGCACCTGGGCCTGCTGCACCGGCGTCAGCGCGGGTGCGGCGGGTTTCGACTGGGCCAGCGCTGCCGTCGAGACGACGAGCAGGGCGACGGACAAGGCAAGCGGCTTGAACATGGTGCGAACCTCCCCTGGCGAATGGATGCAGCCCCGTGCGCACGGCGGCTGCCGCGCACGTTATCACCCTGGTCCACCTTGTTGCAGGCGTCAGTCGTCCATTTCACGGGCTGCGCGCGCATGGGGGTCCTCGTCCACGTCGATCGGCCAGAACGGGCGCACTTCGACGCTGCCGAAGCGGGCCATCGGATGGCGGGCGGCGATGGCGACGGCCTCGTCGAGGCTGGCGCAGTCCAGCAGGTCGAAGCCGGCGATCCACTCCTTGGACTCGGCGAACGGCCCGTCGCTGACCAGGGTCTTGCCGGCGCGCACGCGCACGGTCTTCGCGTGGGACGGCGGCCGCAGCCGGTCGCCGGTGATCCGCGCGCCGCTGGCCGCCAGGCCGGCCACCCATTCGCCGATGTTGTCCTGCGCGGCGTCGTAGGGTTCGGCGGCGGGGTCGTGCACCACGAACATCATGAACTGCATGGCTAGCTCCTTTGCAATGGGCTGTGGTGGAGCGACGAACGGCAGGCACGGCGATCGACACACACGCTCGTCGCGCGTGACGACCGGGCAAAAAGAAGGGCCGCACTCGCACGAGTGCGGCCCTGGCCTTGCCTGGCGCGGCCTGCGGCGCCTACCAGATCTTCACGCGCTGGTCCGGCTTCAGGTACAGCTTCTGCCCCGGCTGCACCTTGAACGCGGGATACCAGGCGTCGAGGTTGCGCACGGTGAGCGCGCGGAATTGCGCGGGGGCGTGCACGTCGGTGGCGAGGCGCTGGCGCAGGGCGGCGTCGCGCATCTTCGAGCGCCAGGCCTGGCCGAAGGCGAGGAAGAAGCGCTGGTCGCCGGTGAGGCCGTCGATCACCGGCGCGGGCTTGCCGCCCAGCGACTTGTGGTAGGCGAGGTAGGCGATGGTGAGGCCGGAGACGTCGGCGATGTCCTCGCCCAGGGTCTGCTCGCCGTTGACGTGCAGGCCGGGCAGGGCCTCGTACTGGTCGAACTGCCTGGCCAGCTTCTGCGTGGCGTCCTTGAAGTGCGCCTCGTCGGCCGGCGTCCACCAGTTCTCCAGCTTGCCCTGCGCGTCGAAGTCGGCGCCGGTGTTGTCGAAGCTGTGGCTGATCTCGTGGCCGATGATGGCGCCGATGGCGCCGTAGTTGGCGGCGGCGTCGGCTTTCGGGTCGAAGAACGGCGCCTGCAGGATCGCGGCGGGGAAGTTCAGCGCGTTCTGCAGCGGCAGGTTCACCGCGTTCACCGTCTGCGGCGTCATCCACCACTCGCCGCGGTCGACCGGCTGGCCGAGCTTGGCGAGCTGGTGCTCGTACTCGTGCTTCACCGCGCGCTGGTGGTTGCCCAGCGGGTCGTCGGCCTTGATCTCGAGCGCGGCGTAGTCGCGCCAGGTGTCCGGGTAGCCCACGCCCACCTTCAGCGTGACCAGCTTTTCCTTGGCCTTGGCGCGCGTGGCCGGGGTCATCCAGCTCAGCGTGTCGAGGCGCTCGTCGAAGGCGGCGATCAGGTTCTTCACCAGCTGCTGCACTTCGTCGCGCGACGAGGCGGGGAAATACTTCTGTACGTACAGCTGGCCCACCGCGTCGCCGAGGTCGGTGTTGGTGGCGCCCACCGCGCGTTTCCAGCGCGGCTGCTGCTGCGGCGTGCCTTGCAGGGTGCGGCCGTAGAAGTCGAAGCTGAGGTCGGCGTAGGCCTTGGGCAGCAGCGGCGCGCCGGCATTGAGGGTGTGGAAGGCGAGCAGGGTCTTCCAGGCGTCCAGCGGCTCGCTGGCCACCAGCGCGGACAGCCCGGTGATGGCGGCGGGCTGCCACACGTCGATCCGCGGCTGGCCGGCGAGGCCGGCGGCCTTGAAGTAGGCGTCCCAGTCGAGGCCGGGCGCCTTGGCGGCGAAGTCGGCCATGCTCCAGAGGTTGTTGGCCTTGTGCACGTCCTCGCTTTCGACCAGGCTTTCCTGCGCCCTGGCGATCTTCGTCTCCAGCGCGAGCACGGTCTTGGCCTCGCCCTCGGGGTCCTTCGCGCCGGCCTGCTTCAGCAGCGCGGCGACGTAGGCCTGGTACTTGCCGCGGGCCTCGACCATGTGCGGGTCGCTGGACAGGTAATACTCGCGGCTGGGCATGCCGAGGCCGCCCTGCAGCAGGTAGGCGATGGTGTGCGAGGGATCTTCCAGGCCCTGGGTGACGAACAGGCCGAACAGGTTCTGGGTGTGGAAGTTGGTGGCGTTGATCGGGTCCACGTCGGCGCGCAGGCGGCTGCCCAGCACGCGGGCCAGGTCCTGCCGGCTGTCGATCTTGTCGATCGTTTCCAGGGCAGGCTTCAGCGGCTTCAGGCCCAGCTTCTCGATGTTCGCCTCGTCCATGTAGGCAGCGTAGTAGTCGGCGATCCTGCGCTCGTTGCTGCCCGGCGCGGCGTGGTCGCCGCGGGCGTTGCGGATCAGGTCGGCGGTGTGCTTCTCGGTCAGCTCGTAGATCTTGAGGAAGGTGCCGGTGCTGGAGCGGTCGGCCGGGATCTGCGCCGTCTTCAGCCAGTTGCCGTTGGCGTAGTCGAAGAAGTTGTCGCCCGGCTTCACGGCGTGGTCGATGCCCGTCAGGTCGATGCCGATGTCGGGGCCGTTGGCGGGAGCCGCCCAGGCCGTGGGGCCGCAGAGTCCGGCCGCGATCGCCGCGGCCAGTAGCCATGGGGTGCGTTGCATGGGTGCCACCTCGCTGATGTGTGAGGCGTGCACGATAGCGCCACGCGGGGGATATTGCAGGTGCCGGCGGATACGGTTGCCGGTGCGATGCGCGACCGCCGGCGCGCCTGGATGGCGCGCCGGCGGGAGGGTCAGTCCTGCTGTTCCTCCTTGCGCCGCTTGTCGTCGCCGTGCGGCTTGCCGGAATCGTGCTGTCCGGACGCGGCGGGGCGCGGGTTGGTGTGCGGTGCGGCGCGGGGCTCGGGTCGTGGCTGCACCTGGGATGCGGGGCGTTCGACAGGTCGTGGTGCGGCGGGGCGGGCGGCCTCGGGCCGCGGCGCCTCGTGCGCCGCTTCCAGCCGTAGCCGCGGCGGCGCCGACTCGCGCGGGGCCTCGCGGTGCGCGGCGACCGCCGGGACCACATGCGCGGTCGTGGGATGGTGCCCGGCGGCCGGGGCGCGTGTCGCCGGCGCCGGCAGCGGGCGGCGCACCATCGACGGATGGGGAGGTCCCGCGCCTTGCAGGCTGCGCGGCGCCTGCGGGTGTTCCGGTGCGACGTGCGCGACAGTGCCGGGTGCCGGCCTCGCCCCCCGCACCGGGGTGCCGAAATGCGGCATGGTCATCGGTTGCGCGGCCGGCCGCGCCGTCGTCTCGCCGGGAGCGCGCGCGACGGTCACGTGGCGGCTGTTGTCGATGCGGGCGTTGCGCGTGTCGTGCACGCTGTTGTCGACCACGCGGTTGTCGCTGTTGACGTTGGTGGCCGTGCGGTTGCCGCTGTTGACGTAGTTGACCGTGCGGCTGTTGTTGATGTTGGTGTAGCGGTTGATGATGGTGGTGGAGCGCGAGACGTAGACGGTGTTGTTGTGCACCACTGCCGGCCGCTGCCAGTTGCCGCCCCCGCGGGCGCCGCCCCAGTGCATGCCCCAACTGTTCCAGCCCCAGCCGGGATTGCTGTTGCGCTCGTCATGATGGTGTTCGAGCAGGGCACCCACCACCACGCCCACACCGAAGCCGATGGCGCCCGCAGCCACCATCTCGCCGGTGCTGTAGCGGCGCGGCTCGACGTAGGTATAGCCGGGATAGGTTGCCACCGGTTCGCCGTAGACGGTTTCCGGGTCGTACTGGGGCACGTAGACGGTGTCGGGCTGCGCCGGCACGATCTCGATCGTCTGCTGCGGGGCCGGGACCACGGCCGGGCCGGCGTACTCCGGCGGCGGCTCGCCCTGGTCGCCCACCGCCTCGTCGGCGGGCGCGGCCTGGCTGACCACGCGCATCTGCGGGGAGCTGCGCAGGCTGCCCTTGCTCGCGGCGCGCTCGCGCATCACCTGGATCGCGTTCATCACGTCGGCGGGATCGTTGACATAGGCGCTGCCGAGTGCGGTGGTCCACTGCATGTTCCGCGCCATCTGGTCCAGCACCGAGGGGAACTGGGTCAGGCCCTTGACGCTGGCGTCCCACGGCTGCGGATCGACCGCGTCGGCCAGCAGCGCGCCCTTCAGGTCCGGATGCTGCTGCAGCATGTCGTCGGCCGCGGCGATCTGGTCGGGATAGGTCGAGCCGGCCAGCACCTGCGCCACGAGCTTGTCGGGGAACAGCGCGATCGGCGCCACCATCTGGTACAGCTGGTCCGCCGAGGGCGGGGTGTAGGGCGCGGATGGCTGTGCGGCAGTGGCGGCCGGGGCGGGCGCCGTGCCGGCGGCGCCCGGATTCGCGGCCTGCGGAGTGGGCGGATGGTTGCAACCGGCCAGCATGACGCCGCCGGCGCACAGCAGCGCATACGCGGCCTTTCTTCGGGTGGGGGTCTTGTCGATCACGACGGGCTCCGCGGGGGACGTGGGGGCCATGCGTGAACGCGCAAGTGTCGCCGCACATCCGCGCTGGCGAGTGGATTATTGCCATGCGCGCGCGGCGGCAAACGACGACGGTGATGCGGCGGTCAGCTGCGATTCCGGAACGTGTCGAGGGGGCGGAATTTCTTGCGCCGACGTTCAGCGCTCGTAGCGGTAATTGAAGCTGGCGCGGCTGAAGTCGGTGGCGTTCTGCGCCTCGAAGTTCCAACGGTGGCTGAGGCGGAAGCGCAGGGTGATCACCTGGCCGGGGTCGAACAGGCCCACGCCGTAGCTGAGGTACAACCGCGGCGAGAGGTACTTGCCCACCGTGAACGCGGCGGCGCCGCCCAGCGCATCGCTGCTGGACACGCCCATGTCCAGGCCGGTCTTCGCGCCCACGCTCTTGGCCAGCAGGTCGCCGGTGGCCGAGCCCAGCGCCTGCGCCGCGGCGCCCACCATGTTGCCTTCGCCGCCCTTCACCTGCGACAGCGGCTTGCCGGTGACCAGGTAGGAGAGCGCGTCGGACTGCTCCATCACCGGATTGGAGAACACGGTGAGCACCGGCCGCTGCGCGGTGCCGGTGACCAGCAGGCCCACCTCCTGGCCCTCGTCGATGGTGGCGTTGGGGTTGAGCTTGCGTACCGCCTTGATGTTGAGGCCGGGGTTGTCCACCGGCGTGCTGGCGAACAGCAGCTGGCCCTGCTCGATGTGCAGGTTCTGGCCGTAGGCCTTGTAGGTGCCGCTGACCTTGATCTGGCCCTGGCCGGTGGTGGCGTGGCCGGGACGGTCGCTGACCGTGAGCGTGCCGGCGAGGCGGCCGTCCAGGCCCATGCCGACGATGTGGGTGCGGCGGCCCAGGTCCACCTTCACGCGGGCGGTGACCGGCAGCGGCGCGTTCTGCGCCTGCTGCTGCGACTGGTCCACGATCACCACGTCGGGCGAGGCCTGGCTGGCGCCGCCGCCGGGCAGCTTTTCCAGGTTCACGTCGGCGCTGTCGATGGTGACCGAACCGCCGACGTCGATGCCGCTGGCGCCCTGCTTCACCACCAGGTCGGGCGAGATCACCACCTTGGCGGCGGGAATGTCGGCGGCGGTGACGCGGCTGCCCTTGAGGGTGACCGCGGTGGACGCGGCCGCGCCCAGCCCGGCGGTGCCGGCCACGGCGAGCGTGCCGTCGCCGGACTTCACGCTGCCGTCGATGCGGAACTGCTTCGCGTCCGTGGTGCTCACCGTGACGCGGCCCTGGCTCAGCTTGAGGCCGGCGTCGGGGATCTCCGCGGCGAAGCCGTCGAGCACGGCCTGGCCGGTGACCGCCGGCTGCGCCAGCGTGCCGCCGAGTCGGAAGCTGCCGTCGAGTCGGCCTTTCGCGTTGGCCACCGCGTTGGTGAACAGCTCGATGAAGCCGATCCGGTTCAGGTGCAGCTCCACCTGGCCGGCCAGCGCCTGCTGCGTGCCGGTGAGATTCAATTGGCCGTCCAGACGACCGTCGCCGTCAACGCGGGCATGCAGCTCGACATGCTGGGACGAAGGCGCCAGCGTGGCGTTCAACGCCAGGTCGTCGTAGGTGAGCAGCGGCTGGTCGGGATGGTCGGCGTAGGCGATGCTGCCGTGGCCGGAGGTGACGCTGGCGTTGCCGGCGAGCTTGCCGTCGGCGCCGCGGCGCAGCGTGCCGTGGCCGTCGAGCGTGCCTTCGGCGCGCATCGGCACGTCGGCCACGCCGGCGACGTCCACCAGCAGCGGCAGCGGCAGCGCGTGCAGCCGGTAGCTGGCGTCGAGGTTGCCGGCCTTGTCCTGCTTCGCGGCCACGCACAGCAGCGGGTCGCCCGCGCTGAGGCACAGCTCGGAGAGGCTGGCCGCGCCGTCGTTCCAGGCCAGCTTCGCCGGCTGCTGCAGGCGCCATTCCGGCATCGCCTGCGGGCGCAGGGTCAGCGCGGTCAGCGTGCCGTTCCAGGCGGTGTCCTTCAGGCCGCCGTCCAGCGCGAGCTGCGCGGAAAGCTGCTGGCCACGCGCATCCAGCGTGAGCCGGTGCGAGGCCTGGCTGCCTTCGGCGAGCAGGTGCAGCTGCTGGAAGGCCAGCCCGCCGGCCTGCACGTCGCCGGCGTCCAGCTGCAGCTTGCCGGCGGGGTGGCCGATGTCGGGCACGCCGACCACCAGCCGCAGGCTCTCGGCCTTCTGTTGCTGCCACACCAGCGATTGCCCGTTCACATGGCCGTTGACGCTCAGCGCAGGCCACAGCCCCTGCACGCGGAAGCCGCCGTCGAGGCGGCCGCCGGCGGCGGGCAGCCAGTCGTCCAGCGAGGCGATCGCCAGCTTCAGGTCGACGTCGTTGCGGCTGCCGGGTCGGGCGTCGATCTGCACGTGGCTGTTGCCCGCGCTCAAGGCCAACTGGCCGTCGACCACCTTCGCCGGCGACAGGTGCAGCTTGCCGTGGCCGGCCAGCGCGCGATCACGTAGCCGGCCGGCGAGCTGGTGCAGGTCGAGCGTGGCCTCGGGGCCTTGCGGGGTGAGCGTGCCGTCGGTGTCCAGCGCGAAGTCCAGCGCGCCGTTCCAGCCGGCGAACAACTGGCCCGGGTCGAGCTTGTTCGCGCCGGCCTTGAAGTCCCACGCCAGCGCGGGCTGCAGGGTCAGGGTGCCGCTGGCGTCGAGGCCACCCTGCGGCTGCTTGAGCGCGAGCGTGTGCAGGACGACCTGCTGCGGCGTGCCGTCCAGGTTCAGCGCCAGCTTCGCCAGCTTGCCGGGCGGGCCGATGTCCACGTCGCCCTCGGCGTGGTACTGCGTGGCGCTGCCGCGCGCGACGAGGCTGCCGTGGCTGGCCAGCGGCTGGCCGGCGAGGTCGGCGGGCAGTTGCAGGTCCTGCCAGGCGATGGCGAGTTCGCCGCTCACCGGTTTCGCGTCCAGCCGCAGCGTGCCGTGGGCGGCGAGCGAGCCGGGGAACTGCGGCGAGGCGAGCTGCAGCTGCTTCAGTTGCAGCGTCGCGTAGTTCGCGTCGAAGCGCGCATCCAGCGGCTGCAGCTTCACGGTGTACTGGTCGAGGCCGAGCGTGCCGGTCAACATACCGCCCAGCTTGTCGCCGCGGCCGGAAAGATGGGCGGACAGCGTCTTCAGCGCGCCGTCGCCGAGCAGCGGCTTCGGATCGAAGGCGGGCAAGTCGAGTTTGGCCGTCCACGGCCAGTTCTTTTCCTGCGCGAGATCGAGCGCGAGCGTGGCGACGGCAGGTTTGGTCAGCGCGATGTCGGCATGCGCCTGCTCGCCGTCGCTGGTGGCGGTGAGCGTGCCGGCGTAGTCGGTATCGCCCACGCGCCAGGCGAAACCGGCCTGGCCCTTGCCCTTGTAGCGGCGGCCGATGGCGAGCTGGCCGGCCAGTTCGGCGTGGCCCTCGGGCGCATCCAGCGCGAGCTGCTTTACCGCGATGCCGGCATGCGTCCAGCGCGCGGCGAGGTCGAGCCGGTTGGCGGCGAACAGCGGCTGGCCGCCCTGGGCGATCGTCACCCGGGTGACGTGCACGCGGTCCAGCACCAGCGCGAGTGGCGGCTGCAGCGAGAAGCCGGAAGAGCTGGAGCTTTCCTCCTCGCCGGACTTGGGCAGCGCCACGTCCACGCCGTCCACGTCGAGGTCCAGCACGTGCAGGCGTTTGCGCAGCAGCGGCCAGAAGCGCAGGTCCAGGTGCGCCTTCGCCACCTTCGCCACGGTGCCCTGGCCGTCGTCGTAGCGCACGCCGGCGAGGTCGAGCGGGCCAAGCAGGCGGCCCTGCGCGCGCTCCACCGTCAACGCGCCGTGCAGCGCACCTTCCGCCCGCGCCAGCGCGAAACGCAACCCCGCGCCGGTATCGAGCAGCCACCACAGCAGCACGGCCACGATCAGCAGCAGCACGGCGAAGGCGAGGGCGAGGCGCTTGAGCCACTTCATGCGAGGACTCCTGGGGATGGAGTGTGCTTCGCACGAGCGCTTGACTGGATTCCAGCGTTCGCTGGAACGGCGGTGGGGAATCGCCGGGCGTGGGGCGAGGACAGGGTATCTCGGCCATGTCGGAACGGGCGAAGCGCGGCGACTCGCCGCGATCCCTCCCTGGCCTCAGTGAACGGCGACGGCGCGGTGTGGCCGAAGGTAGAACGGGCGGTGCCACGCCTGTTCCAAGCTACCTCGAGCGTCACGGCTTGTAGGGTCGGCGGGCTCGACAGGCCATTTCTCTTGGCTACTTCTCTTTGGGCCAGTGTATAGACCGGAGACATGGGTAACAGGTGTGCCAGGACATGGGTTACACCTCGGCAGGTGTTC
>NZ_JASERU010000031.1 GCF_030504985.1 Fulvimonas sp. R45 | reverse complement strand
TCCATGTCCACCTGCAATCCCGCCAATCGCTCCAGCAACTCGCCCAGCGTGTGACGCAGGGCCATCGGCAGGTCGTTGTCGCCGTCTTCGAGTGCCGCCGACGTCCCCCCGGTTTTGAGTAGCACGGCCGTTTGGAGTCCAATCCCCCAACCGACGTCGGGCCACGTCGTCATGGTGTGCGGTGTTGCGGGGGGAGCGAGAAGACGGCGTATCCGCCCGGCGGCCTTGATGCGGTCGCCCGGCGGTGGGTGTCCCGGGCTCAGTACGGCACGTCGTCCGAGTCGATGGGATCGACCGGCCGGAGGCTGGGCTTGGGGACAGGCAGCTGGCTGAGCTCTTCGGCTTGCTCGCTGAGGAAGTAGAGGGCGGCGAAGAGGCCTTCGGTGGTGGTGGCGTCGAGGGGGCGGCGGCCGGGCTCGATGGTGTCGCTTTCGCTGTTGGAATGGATGTCGCGGAAGGCTTCGCTGTTGGCGAGGACGCGGGCCAGGGCGTGGATGCCGGTGATGATGCCGGCCAGGGCGGCGGCGTCCGTCTGGTCGGGGGCGGCGTCTTCGAGGGTCCAGTAGGGGCGCGAGAGCGGGTTGATGGGGGTGCGGATGCGCGCACTGGCGTGGGCGGGTGACGTATGATTTGGCTTAGCCATGGTCAACTCCATCGAAGTTGGTTGTGGTCAGCGGGTCGTATGGGTGCCAGCCCATGCGGCCCGCGCTGTTTTGGGCTTGTGGATTTTCTTTCGGTGTTGGTTTCCCCGGTTGGCGGCAGTCGCGCTGCCGGTGTTTTTCATCGTAGAGAAAAGGGAAGAGAAAATCTGTAGGGGAAGGACTTTATTTTGTAATCCTTGGTTTTTTGATGGACGCCATGGGTATTTTTCGTTTCATGGATGAAGCTTGATTGGTGGATGCATTTTTAATCGCTCTACTTGCGCAAATGGCATAATCCAGCTTCCGCCTGGATCGATGATTGACGCATGGGCCATTCACGGCATTCATGGCCACGGCATCGACGGGCTGGGCCTTCCGGCGTAGTGTGGGCGGATGAAACGCACATGGACCATCATCGGGGCAGGCGATGTCGCCCGCAGTTGCGGGTGGTACCAGCGCCTGCTGGGGTTGCCGGCATCGGCGCCGGCCCACACGTACTTCGGGCAGATATTGGATACGGACGGGACGGTGCTGCTTTGCCTGCACGCGTGGGGCGAGCATGAGCATCCTTCGCTGGCCAGCCCGGAGCGTGCGGAGCCCGGCAACGGCCTGCTGCTGTTTTTCCGGGTGGATGACTTCGACGCGGCGCTGGAGCGGGCGCGCGGCCTGGTCTCCCGGTTCGAGGAGGCGCCGGCCTTGAATCCGGCTACGGGGACCCTGGAGTTTTCGGTGCGCGACCCGGACGGGTATTACGTCACGGTCAGCGCGCTTTAGTCATCCGTTGGCGGATCACGTGAATATGCCATGCGTGGGGCATGGTGCATCTCGACGGCCGCGGGATATCGCGGCGCCAAAAATGAAAAAGGAGGCGCACTGCGCCTCCCACTGCCAATGTATAGCAGCCACCGGGGCTTGCGGCAAGATTCGGGGCGGGGCCTAGACTCGCGGCCCTGCCGATGGGGCGGGCCATGCGAGGCGACCAGGGCGATGGATGATGCGCTGATTCCGGATGACGAGTGGGTGCCGGTTTCCCCGGAGAATTGCGGTGGGGTGGCTGGGCCGTTCTATCACGGGACCAGGGCGGATCTGTCGGCGGGGGATTTGCTGACGGCGGGTTTCCGGTCCAACTATGACGAGCGCGTGGTGATGAACCACGTCTATTTCACGGCCATGCCGAAGGGGGCGGGGCTGGCTGCGGACATGGCCAGGGGCGAGGGCAGGCCACGGGTTTATGTGGTGGTGCCGACGGGCGGGTTCGAAGACGACCCGAACGTCACGAACAAGAAGTTTCCCGGCAATCCGACGCGATCCTATCGGAGCAGGCATCCGTTGAAGGTCGTCGGCGAGCTCGAAAGCTGGGAGCCCTACGATCCGGAATTCATCCGGCAGTTGAGAAGCCGTGTCGAGGCGGGGATGGGCGAGATCATCAACTGAGGGGCGTTCGGGGTCCCGCGCGTTCTTGCCAGGGGTGGCCGTGCGTCGCGCCCCTCTCCTATCGGGAGAGAGGCCGGGGGGGAGGGTTCGGTCTTGCTGCGGCGCTGCGCTTCGCCCGTACCCTCACCCGGCTGCCGCCACCCTCTCCCGGAGGGAGAGGGGCGCATGATGGGCTGATGGTTGGCGTGGATGTCCTTCGACTCCGCTGCGCTACGCTCAGGACGAACGGGTGCCAGCCGGGCCGGATCCATCAGGCGTCGTAGTGCACCTCGACGACCAGGAACCGCGTGCGCCCGCCCGGCAGTTCCGCCTCGAACTCGTCGTCGACGCGTTTCTTCAGCACCGCGCGGGCCAGCGGCGAGTCGATGCTGATCCAGCCGAGCCTGGCGTCGGTCTCGTCGGGGCCGACGATGCGGTAATGGACTTCCTCGCCGCTGGCGAGGTTTTCCAGCACGATGCCGGCGCCGAAGTACACGGTCTCGCGGTCGGCGGGGGCGCCTTCGGCCACCTTCAGCGCGGGGATGCGCTTGCTGAGGTAGCGCACGCGGCGGTCGATCTCGCCGAGCTGTTTCTTGCGGTAGGTGTATTCGGCGTTTTCCGAGCGGTCGCCTTCGGCCGCGGCGGCGGCCAGCGCCTTGACCACCTCGGGGCGCAGGGTGTGCCAGAGATGGTCGAGTTCGGCCTTGAGCTTTTCGAAGCCGGCGCGGGTGACGACCGCGGTGGAGCGCGGGGCGGGGGGGCGCCAGCGGCTCATGCGCGCCCTTCGCGCAACGCCTGCTCGCGACCTCGCCGTTGACCCAGCGACAGCGACCACGCTCGCTCAAGCCGTATGGCTACTGGATGACCCGACCTTCGTCTGTTGATAAGGCGCCTCCGGCCTGCGCCGGAATGACGGGCAAGCACGCGAGGCGGTGTGCGCTTCATGCAGGGATGCCCGGAAATCACCCGCCGGCTCTCAACGCTTGCCGCCGAAGATGCCGCCCAGCACGCCGCGCAGGATCTGCCGGCCGAGCTGGCTGCCCATGGTGCGCACCACCTGCTTGCCCATGGTCTCGATCATGCCCTGGCGGCGCTTGGTACCGAACAGCGCGTCGTGCACGGCGCCGCCCCAGGCGGAGCCGCCGTCGCCCGTGTTCTTCGCGGGAGCCTCGGCGGCGACGGTGCCGGCGTCGGCGGCCTTGTCGTCGGCGCGCTTGGCCAGCATCTCGGCGGCGGACTCGCGGTTCACCGGCGTGTCGTACTTGCCGCCTACCGGCGAGCGGCCGCGGATGGTGGCGCGCTCGGCATCGGTGATGGCGCCGATGCGGCAGCACGGCGTGGTCACCAGCACCTGTTCCACCGGCGCGGGCACGCCGCCCTGGCCGAGGGTGGAGGCCAGCGCCTCGCCCACGCCGAGCTTGCCGATGGCCTCGGTGACGTCGAGCTTCGGGTTGGCCACGAAGGTCTCGGCGGCGACCTTCACCGCCTTCTGGTCGCGCGGGGTGAACGCGCGCAGCGCGTGCTGGATGCGGTTGCCCATCTGGCCGAGGATGGTGCCGGGCACGTCGTCGGGGTTCTGCGAGCAGAAGTAAACGCCGACGCCCTTGGAGCGGATCAGCCGCACCACCTGCTCCACGCGCTGCTGCAGCGCGGGCGGGCAGTCGTCGAACAGCAGGTGCGCCTCGTCGAAGAAGAACACCAGCTTGGGCTGGTCGAGGTCGCCCACTTCGGGCAACTGCTCGAACAGCTCGGACAGCAGCCACAGCAGGAAGGTGGCGTACAGCCGGGGTTTCAGGATCAGCTGGTCGGCGGCCAGCACGTTGACGATGCCGCGGCCGCTCATGTCCTGGCGCATCAGGTCGGCCAGTTCCAGTGCGGGCTCGCCGAAGAACTGCGCGGCGCCGTCCTGTTCCAGTTGCAGCAGGGCGCGCTGCACGGCGGCCAGGCTCGGCTTGCTGATCAGGCCGTAGTGGGCGGAGATGTCCTTGCTGTGGTCCGCCGCGAAGGCGAGCAGGGCGCGCAGGTCGTCCAGGTCGAGCAGCAGCCAGCCGTTGTCGTCGGCCACCTTGAACACGATCTCCAGCACGCCCTGCTGGGTGTCGTTGAGGTCGAGCACGCGGCCGAGCAGGGTGGGGCCCATCTCGCTGACGGTGGCGCGCACCGGGTGGCCGAGCTTGCCGTAGAGATCCCAGAACACCACCGGGTTGGCCTGCGGCTTCCAGTCGGCGAGCTTGAGCCTGGCCAGGCGCGCCTTGAGCTTGTCGCCGGGTTCGCCGGCGGGCATCGCCAGGCCGGCCAGGTCGCCCTTCACGTCGGCCAGGAAGCAGGGCACGCCGAGCTTCGAGAAGCCTTCGGCCAGCACCATCAGCGAAACCGATTTGCCGGTGCCGGTGGCGCCGGCGATCATGCCGTGGCGGTTGCCGTAGCGTGGGTCGAGGCTGACGCTGGCGCTGTCGTTGCGGCCGATGAGGATGTCGGTCATGGCGGTCCTTACCGTGGAGTCGCGGGCATTGTAGCCAAGCCATCCGGCGTGCCGCTGCGCATTGAGTCCGCCGGCAGGCCCCGCTATGGTGGACGTTTGCCTCGTTGTCCGTGTTCGCCATGCCGCATTCTCAAATCGCCCGATCCCTGCGCCTCGCCCCCCTGGCTGTGGCGCTGGGCCTGCTCGCCGCCTGCGCCACCATCGGCGGGAGTGGCAAGACGCCGGCCTCGGTGGCGGCGCTCTACGCCCAGCTCGACCAGGCCAGCAAGGGCTACGAGACGGCGCTGCAGCAGGCGCGCGCCAACGACACCGAGGCCGCGGAGAAGACCCTGGCGCAGGCGCTGGACCAGCTGCGCGATGCCTCGGCGCGTTGCGGCAGCACGCCGGGCTGCGATCCGCAGCGCTTCTTCTCCGTGTTCGACCGCCTGCTGCGGCTGAAGGACGGCAGCTTCATCGGCGACGAGTCGCCCGACGACCAGGACGACGAATCGCCCAGCGGCCAGGTGGCCGGCCTCAACGGCGCGGCCAGCCTGCCGCAGGCGCAGCGCAGCGTGACCCTGCTGCACGGGCAGAAGCTGTCCGAGCTGATCGCGATGAACGGCCCGGTGAAGGCGGCGCTGGAGATGTGGCTGACGCAGTGGCGCTCGAACCTGATGGATGCGTACGTCAACTACCAGTACCTGCGCCACGAGATGTGGCCGGCGTACCAGAAGGCCGACCTGCCGGAGGCGCTGCTGTTCGGCATCCTGGCCAAGGAATCCGGCGGCAAGGTGCATGCGGTGTCGCGCTCAGGCGCGGCCGGGCCGCTGCAGTTCATGTACGCCACCGGCATGCGTTTCGGGCTGGGCACCGTGGACGGGTTCGACACCCGTTTCGACCCGGCCGCGGCGGCGCGCGCCAACGCCGAGTACGTCGACGAGCAGCTGAAGGCCTTCAACGACAACCTGGAGCTGACCCTGGCGGCCTACAACGGCGGCGAGGGGCGCATGCGCCGGCTGGTGAACGGCGACACCTCGGTGAGCTTCTACGACCCGCGCATCTACGACCAGCTTTCGCAGGAAACGCGCGACTACGTGCCCTCGGTGCTGGCCGCGGCCTGGCTGTTCCTGCATCCGGACAGCTACAACCTGCGCTTCCCCAAGATCGACGGCGCGCCCGGCAGCATCACGCTGAAGCGGCCGGCCTCGCTCTCCGAGCTGACCGTGTGCCTCGGCGAGGCCGACGGCATGCAGGATGGCTGGTTCCGCACCCTGCGCAACCTCAACCCGCGGCTGGACCCGCAGCAGGAGCAGCCCACCGGCGCGGTGCTGCAGGTGCCCAAGCCGCTGGAGAGCGCCTACGCCTCGCGCTGCGTCAGCGGCCCGTGGCCGATCCTGGCCAGCGACCTGCACAACGCGGTGGTGCCCGTGGTGCCGGTGCGTCACGATCCGCCGCCCTCATCGTCGAGCCGCTACACCGTGCGCCGCGGCGACACCATCAGCAGCATCGCGCGGCGCCATGGCTGCTCCAGCGCGAACGAGGTCGAGCGGCTGAACGGCATCCGCCATCACCAGATCCGCGTCGGCCAGGTGCTGAAGCTGCCGTCGTCCTGCCGTTGAGCGCGGCGGCGGGCGGGTAGCTCAGAGCCTGTTCACGATCTCCAAGTGCCCCGCGCCGGGAGCTGTTTGCGCGCAGGCCAAGGAAGAGTGAAGGAGTGGACGTCCGTCCACGACTGAGCGATGACGCCGGCCTGTGCGCAAACAGACCCGGCCCTCCGGGTTGGCCTCGCATGGCCGCCATGCGGCAGCGCGCGGCTTGGCCTGCCAGCCAGGCAGGCCGGCGCCACGCACCGTCACCTGACGGCCATGCGAGGCCAACGCGAGGTACTTGGAGATCGTGAACAGGCTCTCAGGCGACCGCCTCGGCCTTCATCCAGTCCTGCGAGGGGTCGGTGCCGGCCTGCACGTCCTTCAGCTCGCGCAGCACCCGCAGCACCTGCCGGTGCCGGGTCTGGACGCCGGCGTGGGGCGAGTCCTTGGTCTCGTGGTAGGTCACGGCCAGCCACAGCGCGATGCCGCGCAGCGAGACCTCGGCGTTGTCCGACTGCGCGCGCGCATAGCCGATGGCGGTGCCCTGGCCCCAGGGCAGGTAGCGGTCCTCGGGCGGGGTGCCGTACAGGTGGGGGAAGTCGCACTGCGAGGCCTGGCCGATCTCGCGCAGCGTCAGCAGTCCCAGCCGGGCACGGCTGCGGCCGGGCAGCGCGTGGATGCGTCGTTCGATCTCCTGGAACTGGCGCTGCAGCTGGCGGCTGCGGCCCAGCGCGATCATACGATTGAGGATGTGCATGAAGCCTCCCGGGGGCGGGCGCCGGCGAGGTGCGCGGCATCCTTAGGACCGCGCGAAGCATAGCCATTGCCCATGGAGGCTTGTACCTATAGCGTCACAAAACGACGTAGAACGGCAGTCCGCGCCCTGTCCGGCGTGCGGCCGGACAGGGCGCAGGAGCGTCACGGTCCGGTGTAGTTGCCCAGGATCGAGAGCCCGGCGAAATCCTTCACCGCCACCAGCCGGATGTAATAGGTGGCCGCCTGCGGCCGCGGCACGAGCACGGCCTCGGCATTGCCGGCCCGGGCCGAGGTGTAGTCGGCGTCGGAGCCGTCGAGGGCCGGGACGTCGCCGGCTTTCACGTACAAGGTGACGTCGCCGGTGCCGCCGAGGCTGCGCACGCTGAGGTTGGCGGCGCCGGCAGGCACGTCCAGCGCATAGACGATGGATTGCCCGGCGGCGCCCTGCTGGCCGGACAGCAGTTGCCCCCTGGCGAGCGTCGTGTAGGTCGGCGGCAGCGCCACGCCGAGCGCCGCGGCCACGGCCGCGTGGGCGTCCAGCATGCCGGCGCCGATCGGTCGGTCCGGCGTGACCGGGAAGGGGCGGGCGCTGCTGGCCAGCAGGGCCTTGATCTGCGCCGGCGTGGGCCGGCTGGCTGGCGTGGCGTCGCCGGCCGCGCTGAGCATCATGGCCACGGTGGCGCTGACATGCGGCGTCGCCTGCGAGGTGCCGGCCATGCCGGCGTAGACCGAACCGCCGTCCTGCACCGCCACCGGGGTGGTGGTGCCGGCGTTCAGCGCGGCCCAGATGAAGCCGTCCGGGATGGCCTGCTGGCCGCTGCTGGCGTCGTTCTGGTAGATGCCGCCGCCGGGCGCGCCGAGGGTCACGGTGGCGCCGTAGTTGGAATAGAACGCCCGCTTGCCGGTGATGCCGGTGGCGGCCACGGTGACCACGCCCGGGCAACTGGCCGGCGTGTAGTTGGCGCTGTCGGCGCCGTCGTTGCCGGCGGCCACCACCACGGTGGTGCCGCGGCCGATCGCGTCGGCGATGGCCTTGGCCGTGACGTCGTCGCCGGAGCAACTGCCGGGGCCACCCAGGCTGAGGTTGATCACCTGTGCCGGGTGGGTATTGTCGGGCACGCCGGCCACGTGGCCGCCGGAGGCCCACTCGATGGCGTCGGCGATGTCCGAGGTGTAGCCGCCGCAATGGCCGAGCGCGCGGACCGGCAACACGTGCACCGCCGGCGCCATGCCGGCCATGCCGAGGCCGTTGTCGGTCAGCTCGCCGATCACGCCCGCCACGTTGGTGCCGTGCCAGGTGCTCTGTTCCGGCGGGTGGGCGGCGTCGGTGCAGGCGCTCTGCCAGGGCTCCTGGTCGGTCCAGTCGCCGGTGTCCCAGCCGCCGGCGACGCGCCCGTCGCTGGCGCGGCCGGAGATCATCTTGTCGCTGATGAAGTCGTAGCCGTCGGCGGCCAGCGAGGTGTCCAGGTCCTCGTGCGCGGTGATGCCGGTATCGATCACCGCCACGGTGATGCCGTGCCCGTCGGCGCCGGGGAAGTCGGTACGGGTCTCGGGCAGGTGCACGCCGCTCACCGCGTTGAAGAAGTCCCACTGGTACTCCCCGTAGTAGGGGTCGTCCGGCGTGGCGGCATCCATGGGCGCGGCTTTCGTGCGCGCCGGTGCGCGCGTGTCGCGCACCGCGTGCAGCAACAGGTCGGGCTCGACGTGGGCCACCGCGGGGTCGGCCGCGATCTGCCGCATCAGCGTAGCCGCGTCGCCGGCGCCGAGCTTGCGCGAGGTGCGCACCAGTTCGGCGCCGTTGCCCAGGTGGCGCAGGTAGCTGATGCCGGGCGGCACCTGGCGGGCGGCGACGACGCCGGGCGTGCCGGCGAAGGCGCGCGCGGCCGCCACGCCGAGATGCTGCAGCACGGCGGCGGGGTGGCCGCGCTCGCTGGAGCCCGGACGGTAGGTGACGATGAAGCGGTCGTACTGGTCGTAGCTGCGCAGGGCGCTGAGGTTCGCGCGCCCCGTGGCCGGGGTGGCGGGCGTGGCGGCGACGGCCGCGGTCGACAGGGCGAGCAGGAGGGCGGCGGGCAGCAGGCGCCGGCGGCGGAGGAAACGGATCTGGTTCATGCGTAAGTCCCGGAGTAGTGAGGATGTGCGTTACAGGTCGACGCCGAAACCGACGCCCACGGAGTTCTCCGAGCCGCTGAAGGCGCCGCCGATGCTGACGTGAGCCCGCGTGCCGATGGGCGCGGCATAGCCCACGGACAGGGCCTTCTCGCCGCCCTGCACGCCGGCGCCCACGGCGATGCGCCCGGCCGGGGAGGTCGCGCCGGCCGCGTTGATCGCCATCTGCGTGCTGGCGGCGTTCATGGCGCCGATGCGGTCGAGGCGCTGGTCGACGGCATGGAAGCGCCGGTCCACCTCGCCGCGGAAGCTGTCGAACTGGTCGAAGGCCTGGCTGAACTTGCGGTCGGTGTAGGCCTTGGCGTTGCCCAGCGTGGCCCGGTCGCCGGCGTCGGCGTAGTCCTTGGCCGCCTGCTCGGCGGCGTCGACCTGCGCCACGTTGGCGGCGTCGGTCGGGGCGGTGCCGGCGGCCACGTGGGTGATGCGGCGCTGGTTCGCGGCGCTGCCCACCGACACGGTATCCGCCTGGTCGGCCACCGAGCCCGCGCCCAGCGCCACGCTGTTCTGCGCGTTGGCCGCGGCGCCTTGCCCCAGCGCCGTGCCGGAGGCGGCGGTGACGCGGCTGTCGGCGCCGACGGCGACGGCGTTGGTGGCCTGCGGGCTGATGCTGGCCTGGCTGCCGATGGCGGTGCTGCCGTCCGCGCCCACGCTGGCATGGTTGCCGATGGCGGTGTCGCGCCCGTCGGTGGCCACGCTGCCGTTGCCGATGGCGAGGCCGTCGCCGCTGCCGGCGGGCAGCGTGCTGTGCAGCTGGTCGAGCTGGTCGCGCAACTGGCCGATGCTCTGCAGCGCGCCGCTCAGCACGCCGTCGACCGCGCCGAAGGCGTCGCCCACGTTGCCGTAGGCGTTGCCCTGGACCTGGTAGGACGGTCCATTGAGCACGCCGCCCTGGTAGCTGGCGCCGCCGCCCAGCGCCGCGGCCACGGCCTGGCCGTTGCTGTCCGCGCTGCCGCCCACGCCGGCGATGGCCTGGTTGAGCTGGCCGAGGTTGACCGCGTCGGTGTCCTCGGTGCCGGCGGCGACGTTGATGACCTGGCGGGTCATCGGGCCATGCGTCGTGCCGTCGTTCCGGTCGGTCCAGCTCTTGGACGCGCCCACCGAGATCGCGTTGTCGCGGTCGGCCAGCGAGCCCGCGCCCAGCGCCACGCTGTTGTTGCCCAGCACCAGCGCGTGGTCGCCCAGGGCGACGCTGCCGACGCCGAAGGCCTGGGATTCGCTGCCGATGGCGATGGCGTAATCCGCCGTCTCCGGATCGGAGGACATGACGCAGATCCAGCACGGTCCGCCGCCGTTACCCGGGTCGGGATCGCTGGGGCGCTGGCCGCCGGTCTGTGCATGGTCGCCCATGGCGATGCTGCCCTTGCCGCTGGCCTGGGCCAGGAAGCCGGTGGCGATCGCGTATTCGCTTTCGGCATAGCTGCCGTTGCCCAGCGCCACGGCGCGATAGGCGGTGGCGAAACTGTTGGCGCCCAGCGCGGTGGACGAGCCGCCCAGCGCCTGGGCGTTGCTGCCGACCGCGGTATCGAAGCCGGCCCACTGGTTGTAGTTGTTCTGCGCCCATGCACCATCGCCGAGGGCGGTGCTGCTTTCGCCGACCGCCTTGCTGCCGACGCCGTAGGCGGTGGCGCGCTCGCCGCTGGCGGAGGCGTGGTAGCCGACCGCGGTGGCCCACAGGCCGTCGGCGGTGGCATAGCCGCCCATGGCCATCGAGGCCGGGCCCAGCGCGCGGGCCTGCAGGCCGTAGGCGATGCCCTGGTCGCCGCTGGCGGTGGCGCCCGCGCCGGCGGCGATGCTGTAGTCGGCGGACGCGTTCGCGCCGGGGCCGACGGCGACCGCGGCATAGCCGCTGGCGCTGGTCAGCATGTCGACCAGGGTGTGGCCGGTGGGGTCGGGCACCTGGGCGTAGCTGCCGATGGCCAGCGAGGATTCCCCGCTGGACAGGCTGCCGTAGCCGATCGCGGTGCCGTAGTCCGCGGTGGTCGCGGCCAGCGCGCCGATGGCCATGGCGTTGCTGGCATAGGCCGCGCTCATCGCGCCCAGCGCCATGCTGGTGTCGCCGAAGGCCTGGCTGCCGTAGCCGAAGGCGCTGCTCTGCGCGCCGGTGGCCGCGCTGAGCGGCCCGGCGGCGACCGCGCCGTCGCCGCTGGCCACGGCGTCGTCACTGCCGTCATTGCTGCCGTTCGACTGGAAGTACTGCCCGGCCTGGGCGTCGGCCGCGGCGGTGACCTGGCTGGCCCTGGCGGGCACGCGACGGGTGGCGGGCGCCGCCGCCGATGCCAGTTGCGCCCCGGCCAGGGCCAGGGCGACGACGGTCGCCAGGGTGGCGCGGCGGAAGCGCGGTGCGTGATGGCCGGCGCATGCCGGCTGGCGGTTGGATGGGCTGCGGTTGGAGCGATCGGTGGCGTTCATGCGGTATCCCCAATGAAAAGGCATCGGATGCCGTTTCCGACATGCGGACTTCCCCCCGGGGCCCGTGCGTGCCATGTCGACGGCATCGGCGCAAAAAACTGCTGTGTGTCAGCCCGGCTGTTATAGATTTGGCCGTTGCGTGAATCACGCACGGACCAGCACGGACGCTCACACTCGCTCACCTACGGCGGACTGGTTTATGCGATCTGGCAAGTTGAAGGCGGCGCTGGACGGGTTCCGGGACGTGCCGGTGGCCGACGTGGTGGATCGCCGGCACGCCCCGGTGCTGCAGGCGCTGATGCTGTTCATCGTGGTCAGCCTGCCGGCCAACTGGTGCTACCACCTGCTGCTGGTCAACTCGCCCACGCGCCGCGACGTGACCGTGGACGTGCTGGCGGACACGCTGGTGTGGGCGGTGTCGCTGGCCGGCTTCGTGCTGATCCGCCGCGGCCGCTTGCGCCAGGCCGTCATCGGCCTGGTGGCGGCGATGCTGGTCAACCTCACCGTGGTCTACCTGTTCGTGGGCCTGACCAGGGGCCTGCTCGACCAGACCCTGCCGGTGCTGACCATCGTGCTCGGCGGACTGGTGCTGGGGCGGCGTCCGCTGTGGACCCTCTACGCGCTGCTGATCGGCGTGTTCGCGGTGGGCGGCGTGTCGGACATCCTGACCCTGCAGCGCCACCACTACCCGCGCCCGTGGCTGGGCGCGGCCAACCTGCCGTCGCTGATACTCAGCTATTTCGTCATCTCGCTGGTGCTGGACCGGTGCGTGGCGGCGATCCGCACCAGCCTCGGCGAGTCGCGCCGCATGGGCGGCGCGCTGGCGGCCGCCAACCAGGCCCTGCGCGAGGAGATGGCGGCGCGCGAGCGGGCCCAGGAAGGCCTGGTCCACGCGCAGAAGATGGAAACCGTGGGACGGCTGGCCAGCGGCGTGGCGCATGATTTCAACAATGTGCTCGCGGTCATCGCCGGCTATGCCGAGCAGGCGCAGGCCAGCGACGACCCGGGCCAGCTGCGCCAGGCGGTCCAGGGCATCGCCGCGGCGACGCGCCGCGGCACGGCGGTCAGCCGCAAGCTGCTCAGCTTCAGCCGCCGCGACAGCGTGCGGCCGGAGGTGTTCGAGATCGGCGAGGCCTTGCGCGAGATCGGCCCGATGCTGCGGCAACTGCTCGGCGCCGCGGTGGCGCTGCGGGTGGAAGCGCCGCCGCGGCCGCTGCACCTGCGCGCGGACCGCGGCCAGTTCGAATTGGCGCTGCTCAACATCGCGGCCAACGCACGCGACGCCATGGACGGGCAGGGCGGTTTGCGGGTGCTTGCATGCGCGGGCGCGCGCGGCGGCATCGACGGCGTGGAAGTACGCCTCGAGGACAGCGGCCGCGGCATGCCCGACCACATCCTGCAGCGCATCTTCGAACCCTTCTTCACCACCAAGCCGGCCGGCAGCGGCACCGGGCTGGGCCTGGCGGTGGTGCGCGACGTGGTCCATGCCGCCGGCGGCGACGTCGCGGTGGAAAGCCGCGAAGGGCAGGGCACCGCGTTCCGCCTGTGGTTTCCGTGCGCGGCGGGGGAGTTGCGCGGGCCGGCGCGCAGGCGCGCCGTGCGCGTGCTGCTGGTGGAGGACGACCACGAGCTGCGCGAGCTGCTGCTCGCGGCGCTGGACGACGCCGGCTGCGTGGCGCTGGCCACCGACAACGCGTTCGACGCGGGACGCCTGCTCGCCGAGGCCGGCGGCTCGCTGGAGGTGGTGGTGAGTGATTGCCGCATGCCCGGCAACGAGGACGGCCGGCTGCGCTGGCTGGAGGACTCCGGGCTGCCGGTGCTGCTGATCTCGGCCAGCGGCGAGGCCGAGGCCCGGCGGTTGCGCGCGCTGGGGCTGGAGGTGGAATGCCTGCCCAAGCCGTTCCCGCCGACGCTGCTGGTGGAGCGCGTGCAGGCGGCCGCCGAGCGGCGCGCCGCCACGCTCAGCGCAGCATGACGTAGCCGACGCCGCGCACCGCGCGCAGGGGCAGCGATTCGCCGCCGTGGTCGGCGATCTTGCCGCGCAGGCGGTGGACCAGCATCTCCAGCCGGTGCGGGTCGAAGTCGTAGGCGTCGTCGGTGAGCGCGGCGATCAGCTCGTCCCGCGTGACCGGCGTGCCGGGCGACTGCATCAGCCGGACCAGGACCAGCCGTTCGGCCTGGGTCAGGGCGATGCTGCGGTTGGCGGGCGACAGCAGGCACCAGCCGTCCGCGCCCAGGCGCCACCGCCCCGGTTCGCCCGCCGGCTCGGCGGCGGCCATCAGCAGCCGGCGCGAGAGGCTGTGCAGGGTGGCGGCCAGTTCGTCCAGCACCACGGGCTTGGACAGATAGGCGTCGGCACCCTCGGTGAGCCCGCGGATGCGGTCGGAGCGGGCGCTGCGCCCGGTGAGCATCACGATGCCCACCGGCGAACGGTTGCGCAGGCGCTGCGCGACGAGGAAGCCGTCGTCGTCCGGCAGGCCCACGTCGAGGATCACGATGTCCACCGGTCCGGCCTGCAGCACGCGCTCCAGTTCCGCCGCGCTGCCGGCGCCGACGGCTTCGAAGCCGTAGTCGCGCAGGCCGGGCAGCAGGATGCGCTCGCGCAGCTCGGTGTCGTCCTCCAGCAGGGCGACGCGCACGCGCGGGGCAGGGCGGGCGTTGCTGTCCGGCGAGGTCATCGGTTGGGCTTGATGGCTTGCCATGCGGGGCATCGCGCCGGACCGTGACACGCCGTCCGGCCCAGCGTCAAGCCGACGCCAGCCGCCCCAGCCGCTGGCCTACCAGCACCGTCTGCTGCGGCTCCAGCAGATCCAGTTCGGCCATGCCATCGGGCAGCAGCACGATCACGGTGGAGCCCATGTTGAAGCGCGCCATCTCGGCGAAGCGGTCCAGCGTGATGTCCTGGCCGGCGAACGATTTGCGCCGGATCGACGGCGCATAGGGCGGGATCACCAGCCCGTCCCACACCGTGGCCACCGACGAGACCAGGATCGCACCCACCATCACCACCACGAACGGGCCGTGCTCGCCCTCGAAATGGCAGACCAGCCGCTCGTTGCGCGCGAACAGCCGCGGGATCGCCTCCACCGCGAACGGCGCCACGCTGAAGATGCGCCCGGGCACGTGCACGGTTTCCTTCAGCGTGCCCTTCAGCGGCATGTGCACGCGGTGGTAGTCGCGCGGCGACAGGTACACCGTGGCGAAGCGGCCGTTGCGGTACGGCGCCGCGGCCGCCTCGTCGCCGCCCAGCAACTCGGTGGCGCTGTAGTCCTGGCCCTTCGCCTGGAAGATGCGCCCGTCCACGATCGGGCCGGCCTGGCTGATGCGGCCGTCGGCGGGCGAAAGCACGGCGGCCGGATCGGCGTCGGCCTGGCGCGCGCCGGGTTTCAGCTTGCGGGTGAAGAAGGCATTGAAGTGCTGGTAGGCCAGCGGGTCGGGCTGCGCGGCCTGGCGCATGTCCACGTCGTAGTTGCGCACGATGGCACCGATCAGCCAGTTCTTCCACGGCGCGAAGGTCCAGCGCGTGCCCCAGTAGACCAGGCGCGACAGGAAGCGGTGGGGCAGGGCGTACTGGAGAAATACCTTGAACGTCATCCGGGAAGTATAGAGGTAGCCGCAGCCTTCAACGTGCGTTCCCTCTCCCTGTGGGAGAGGGTGGCGGCAGCCGGGTGAGGGTACGGGCGGAGCCGGGCGTGCCGGCGTTGCCGAACCCTCACACCCCAACCCCTCTCCCGGAGAGGGGCTTGCCGCGCGGCGGGCCGTATAATGCACGGCCTTTTGCATCGCACCCGCCAGGACCAGGCCCGTGACCGCCGAACTCGCCACCATCATCGACTTCATCCGCTACGGCGCCAGCCGCTTCTCGGCGGCCGGGCTGACCTTCGGCCACAGCCACGACAACCCCATCGACGAGGCTACCCACCTGGTGCTGGCCAGCCTGCACCTGCCGCCGGACATCCCGCCGGCCTACGGCGCGGGCCGGCTCACCGCGGAGGAGCGCGCGAACGTGCTGGCGCTGATCGAGCGCCGCGTCAGCGAGCGCCTGCCGGTGGCCTACCTGGTCGGCGAGACCTGGTTCGCCGGGCTGAAGTTCAAGAGCGACCGCCGCGCCCTGGTGCCGCGCTCGCCGATCGCCGAGCTGATCGAGTCGGGCTTCGCGCCGTGGCTGGACGGGCGCCACGTGGAGCGCGCGCTGGACCTGTGCACCGGCTCGGGTTGCATCGGCATCGCGATGGCCGAGTACCACCCGGACTGGCAGGTCGACATCGTCGACATCAGCGACGAGGCGCTGTCGCTGGCGCGCGAGAACATCGCCTTCCAGCACGTCGAGAACCGCGTCGAGGCGGTGAAGTCCGACCTGTTCGAGGGCGTGCGCGGCCGCACCTACGACCTGATCGTGTCCAACCCGCCCTACGTCACCGAGGACGAATACGCCGCGCTGCCCGGCGAGTACGCGCACGAGCCCAAGCTGGGCCTCACCTCGGGCGAGGACGGCCTGGACATCTGCCTGCGTATCCTCGACGAGGCGGCCGACCTGCTGACCGACGACGGCCTGCTGATCGTCGAGGTGGGCGAGAGCGAGCACGCGCTGGCCGCGCTGCTGCCGGACGTGCCCTTCGTGTGGATCGAGTTCAAGGTGGGCCAGATGGGCGTGTTCGCGCTGGAGCGGCGCGACCTGGTCGAGCACCACGCGGCGATCCACGCCGCCGCGGCCGCGCGTCGCTGAGCCGATGGAACTGGCGACGGCGCGCCTGCGGCTGGATGCACTGCGGGCGGGCGACGCCGAGGCCTTGTTCGGTTACCGCGCCGATCCCGGGGTCTGCCGTTACCAGGGCTGGCGTCCGGCCGCATTGGCCGATGCCGAGCGTTTCATCGAAGACCAATCGGCGCTGGCTGCGCCAGCGCAAGGCCGCTGGTTCCAGCGCGCCATTCGCCGGCGCGACGACGGCGTACTGATCGGCGACGTCGGATTCTGTCTGGCCGATGCGCAGGCCGAATTCGGCATCACGCTGGCGCCCGCCGCCCAGGGCAAGGGCTATGCCCGCGAAGCGCTGCACGCGCTGTTCGACTGGTTGTTCGGCGAGCTGCGCGTCCACCGCGTGCATGCGTCGGTCGATCCGCGCAACGCGCCGAGCATGGCCTTGCTGCAGGCGATGGGCATGCGCAAGGAGGCCCACTACCGCGAAAGCCTGCTGTTCCACGGTGAATGGGTAGACGACGTCGTCTTCGGGCTGCTGGTGCGCGAATGGCCGGATGCCGCCGGCAAGGGCGCGGGGATTGCTGCATTGCGGTAAGCTGTGGCGGTTTCCCGCGGACGTCCAAACCTCGTGTCCAGCAATTCCTTCGGCAAGCTCTTCACCGTCACCACCTTCGGCGAAAGCCACGGGCCGGCCATCGGCTGCGTGATCGACGGCTGCCCGCCGGGGCTGGCGATCAGCGGGGAGGCGTTCCGCCACGACCTCGACCGCCGCGCCACCGGCAAGAGCCGCCACACCTCGCAGCGGCGCGAGGCGGACGAGGTGGAGATCCTCTCCGGCGTGTACGAGGGCCGCACCACCGGCACGCCGATCGCGCTGCTGATCCGCAATACCGACCAGCGCAGCAAGGACTACGGCGACATCGCCTCGACCTTCCGCCCCGGCCATGCCGACTACACCTACTGGCAGAAGTACGGCATCCGCGACCCGCGCGGCGGCGGGCGTTCGTCGGCGCGCGAGACCACCATGCGCGTGGCCGCCGCGGTGGTCGCCAAGAAATGGCTGGCCGAACGCCACGGCGTGCGTGTGCGCGGCTACCTGGCCCAGCTCGGTGAGATCGTGCCGGCCGGCTTCGACTGGGATGCGGTGGAGCAGAACCCGTTCTTCTGGCCCTGCGCGGAGCAGGTGCCCGAACTCGAAAAGGCCATGGACGCGCTGCGCAAGTCCGGCGACTCGGTGGGCGCGCGCGTCAGCGTGGTGGCCGAGGGCGTGCCGCCCGGCTGGGGCGAGCCGGTCTACGGCAAGCTGGACGGCGACCTCGCCGGCGCGCTGATGTCGATCAACGCGGTGAAGGGCGTGGAGATCGGCGACGGCTTCGCCGCGGTCGCGCAGCGCGGCAGCGGGCACCGCGACGAAATGCGTTTGGACGGCTTTACGTCCAATCACGCGGGTGGCATCCTTGGCGGCATCAGCACGGGGCAGGCGGTGGTCGCCTCGATCGCGCTGAAGCCCACCTCCAGCATCCTGATCCCCGGCCGCAGCGTGAACCTGGCCGGCGAGCCGGTGGACGTGGTCACCAAGGGCCGCCATGACCCTTGCGTCGGCATCCGCGCCACGCCCATCGCCGAGGCGATGATGGCGCTGGTGCTGATGGACCACGCGCTGCGCCACCGTGCGCAGTGCGGCGACGTGGGCGACGTGGCGCCGCGCATTCCCTGACCGGAGCCGCCGACCATGAACATGCCGACCGCGCCGCAACTCGGTTCGCACTCGCCGCTGGGCAAGGTGCTCAGCGACGCGATCGGCTACTGGGAACGGCGGCGCATCGGCTACAACCTCGCGTTGGCCGCGGTGGTGCTGGGCTGGCTGGCGGTGGCATGGACGCGCCTGCGCGGCCTGTTCGGCATCGAGCACCTGCTGGCGCTGTTCGTCCTCGCCGTGCTGGCGAACGTCTGCTATTGCGCGGCCTACCTGGTGGACGTGCCGGTGCAGCTGTCGGCGTTCCGCGACGGCTGGCGCCGGCGGCGCTGGCTGCTGTGGCTGGTCGGCACGCTGTTCGGCATGACGCTGGCGTGGTTCTGGATCGCCGACGAAATCCTGCCGGTCGCCGGGGCCTGACCGGATGGGCCTGGCCGCCAAGCCCCGTGTCTGGGTTTCGCGCCCCACCTTCGACAGCGAGGTCGCGCGGCTCGAGCCGCATTTCGAGGTGCATGCCGAGCCGGAGGAAACGAAGTTCACCTCCGCCGAACTGGCCGCGAAGCTGGCCGGCTGCGACGCCGCCATCGTGGGGCTGAAGGAGCGCGTGGGCGCGGCCGAGGTGGCCGGCGCGAAGCGCCTGCGCATCGTGGCCAACCTCGCGGTGGGCTACGACAACCTCGACCTCGCCGCGCTCACCGCCGCCGGCATCGCCGCCAGCAACACCGCCGACGTGCTCAACGAGAGCGTGGCCGACTACGCCTGGGCGCTGCTGCTGGGCGCGGCACGGCGCATGGGCGCCGCCGAGCGCTGGCTGCGCGCGGGGCAATGGCATGCCACCGAATTCAAGGGCTGGCTGGGCACCGACGTGCGCGGCCGCACGCTGGGCGTCCTCGGCATGGGCCGCATCGGCCAGGCCATCGCGCGGCGCGCGCAGGGCTTCGGCATGCCGGTGCTCTACCACAACCGCTCGCGCCTGCCCGAGGCCGTCGAGCGGGCATGCCGCGCCCGCTACGTGGACAAGCCCGCGCTGCTGCGCGAGTCCGACTGCCTCGTGCTGGTGCTGCCGCTGACGCCGGAAACCCACCATGCCATCGGCGCCGCCGAGCTGGCGCAGATGAAGCCCACCGCCGTGCTGGTGAACGTGGCGCGCGGCGGCATCGTGGACGACGCGGCGCTGGCCGCCGCGCTGCGCGAAGGCCGGCTCGCGGCCGCCGGCCTGGACGTGTTCGAGGGCGAGCCGCGCGTGCATCCGGACCTGCTGGCGCTCGACAACGTGCTGCTCAGCCCGCATATCGCCAGCGCCACGACCGACACCCGCCGCGCCATGACCGCCGTGGCGGTGGACAATGTGCTGGCGTTCTTCGGTCACGGCCCGCACGCGGGACATCCGCCGAACCTCCTGAATCCCGAAGCGCTGGCCCTGGCCCGCGCCCCTTTACCCGCCCACCCGAAACTTACCTGAGTAGAGCCGCACCCGATGAGCAAGAAGAGCAGTTACAAGGTTGCGATGGTCGGCGCCACCGGCGCCGTGGGCGAGACCCTGCTCGCCATCCTCGCCGAGCGCGATTTCCCGGTCAGCGAGCTGGTGCCGCTGGCCAGCGAGCGTTCGGCCGGCGGCACGGTGGAGTTCGCGGGCAAACAGGTGACGGTGAAGAACCTCGCCGACTACGACTTCGACGGCGTGGACATCGCGTTCTTCTCCGCCGGCGGCTCGGTGAGCAAGGTGCACGCGCCGCGTGCGGCGGCGGCCGGCGCGGTGGTGATCGACAACACCTCCGAGTTCCGCTACCAGGACGACATCCCGCTGGTGGTGAGCGAGGTGAACCCGCACGCCATCGCCCAGTACACCACCCGCGGCATCATCGCCAACCCGAACTGCTCGACCATGGGCATGCTGGTGGCGCTGGCGCCGATCCACCGCGCGGTCGGCATCGAGCGCATCAACGTGGCGACCTACCAGTCCGTTTCCGGCGCCGGCCGCTCGGGCATGGAGGAGCTGGGCAAGCAGACCGCGGCCCTGCTGAACTTCCAGGACGCCGAGCCGAAGAAGTTCCCCAAGCAGATCGCCTTCAACGTGATCCCGCACATCGACGAGTTCCAGCCCAACGGCTACACCAAGGAAGAGATGAAGATGGTGTGGGAGACGCGCAAGATCCTGGAGGACGAGTCCATCCAGGTGAACCCTACCGCGGTGCGCGTGCCGGTGTTCTACGGGCATTCCGAGGCGGTGCACATCGAGACCCGCGACAAGATCACCGTGGAGCAGGCGCGCGAGTTGCTGGCCGGGGCGGAGGGCGTGGTGCTGATGGACGAGCGCAAGGCCGGCGGCTATCCCACCCCGGTGGGCGACGTGGCCGGCAAGGACCCGGTGTTCGTGGGCCGCATCCGCGAGGACATCTCGCACGACCGCGGCCTGGACCTGTGGATCGTCTCGGACAACATCCGCAAGGGCGCCGCGCTGAACGCGGTGCAGATCGCCGAACTGCTGATCGCGGAGTACCTGTGATGCGCCGGCGGACCGGCCTGCTCGCGCTCGGCCTGCTGGCGGCGCCGTTCCTGGCGACCGGCGCGCAGGCGGACCACGCCAAGGCCCCGCCGACGCGCCCGCACGAAGCGGTGTCCCGGCTGGACCGCGACATCGCCGCGCGCAAGGCCGAGGTGGCCCGCCTGCGACAGGGCGTGGCGCAACAGGAATCGCAAAGCCGCGAGGCCGCGACCCGGCTGCAGCAGCAGGACCGCGACATCGCCGAACTGAAGCGCCAGTTGCAGGCGCTCAAGGCCGCCCCGGCCGCCGGGCACTGAGCCGACCCCGGGCCGCGATGCACTGCCCATTTCTCCGTGCCGGCTATTGTTGATTCGCAGTTATCTAACTAAAGTGGCGCCTCATTTCATAAAGTCGCCGTCGTTTTGCGGTGACGAAATGCGTCACGGTAGTCCGGGGGAGCAGTCGATGAATCGTACGTTGAAGCTGTCGATGCTGGCGGCACTTGCGCTGGGCAGTGGCCAGGCGATGGCGCTCGACCTGGGCCAGATCCAGGTGAAGTCGGCGCTGGGCCAGCCGCTGCGGGTGGAGATCCCGGCGAACCCGGCCAGCCCGGACGAGGTGCAGAACCTCAGCGCGCGGCTGGCTTCCGACGACGCCTTCACCCGCGCCGGCATCACCGACGGCCGTCCCGCCGTGCCGCTGCAGTTCCAGGTCACCGACGACCATGGCCGCAAGGTCATCCTGGTCACCAGCAGCGCGCCGGTGAACAACCCCTACATCGACCTGCTGATCGAGGTCAGCAGCGCCGCGGGCACCAGCGTGCACGAATACCCGGTGCTGCTCGACCCGCCGTCGGGCGCGCGCGTTTCCGCACCGGCCAGCCATGCGGCGCCGCGTCGTGCCGCCGCCGCGCCGCATCGCGGCGCTTCCGCCGCGGCTCCGGCCCGCCAGCCGGCCGCGCATGCGGCCGCCGCCGGCCAGTACGGCCCGGTGCAGCGCGGCGAGACCCTCTCCGCCGTGGCCCGCGACGTGGCCACCGACGGCATCAGCCTCGACCAGATGATGCTGGCCCTGAAGCAGGCCAACCCCGACGCCTTCTACCGCGACAACATCAATGCGCTGAAGGCCGGCGCGGTGCTGCGCGTGCCTTCCCGCGACGAGGCGCTGGCGACGAAGCTCGCCGAGGCTGCCGCCGCGGTGCGCCAGCAGAACGACGATTGGCGCGCCGGCGCCACGCGCACGCCCACCACGGTGGCCGCCGCGGCCACCCGTGGCGAGGCCTCGGCCTCGCCCGGCGGCAGCACCGGCGGCAGCGACCGCCTGGCGCTGGTGCCTGCGGCGGAGGGCGGCCGCAACGCCGCGGCCGGCAACCTGCGCCAGGAGCTGCAGCGCAACCAGGAGGCCCTGGCCAGCCTGCAGCAGCAGGGCGCCGACCTGAAGTCGCGGCTCAAGGCGCTGGAAGACATCAACGACAAGAACCAGCGCCTGTTGTCGCTGAAGGACGACCAGATCGCCGAGCTGCAGGCCAAGCTGGCCGCGGCGCGCAAGGCCGCCGGCCTGCCACCCGCGCCGGCGGCCGCGCCCGCGCCCGCCCCGGCGGAAGCCGGCAGCAGCGCCGCCGCCCCGCTGGTGGCCGCGGTGACCAGGCCGGCCATGGCGCCGGCGGCGTCCGCGAGCACGGCCAGGACCGCCGTACCGGCCACGACGACGTCGGCCGCGACCGCCCATGCGGCCGAAGCGCCCAAGCTCGCGCCACCGAAGCCCGCGGCCAGGCCGGTCCCGCACAAGCCGGCCACGCATCCGCATCCCGCCACGGCCGAACAGCCGTGGTACATGCAGGCCTGGGCGATGATCGCCGGCTTGGCGGTGGTGGTGCTGGGCCTGCTGATGCTGCTGGCCTCGCGCAACCGTCGCGGCAAGCCCGCCACGCCCGAGGTCGCCAAGGTGGCGCCGTCGCTGGCCGACCGTTTCGGCGATGCGCCGGAGCCGGCCGCCGCCGCATCCGCCAGCGCCGACCCCGACCAGGACGAACTGCTCGACCAGCTGGCCGAGCACCCGGACGACGTGGGCCTGCACCTGGAACTCGTCAGCCTGTACTACGGGCGCCGCGACGTGGAGCATTTCGAGGCCGCCGCCGAGGCGATGCACGCACACATCGCCGACCCGCAGCAGCCGGAATGGCAGGACGTAGTGCACATGGGCGAGGACCTGGCGCCGGGCCACCCGTTGTTCGCCCGCGCCGGCGCGGTGCCGCCCCAGGACGAGGACGAGCGCCAGGCGCTGAACGCCTTCGACCTGGACAGCTATGCCGACGCGGCCGATGCGGCGCCGGCCGCCGGGCCGGAAGCCGCGGTGCCGCCGCCGCTGCCGCCGCGCCAGAAGGTCGGCGAGTACCACTTCGACTTCAACCTCACGCCGCAGCCCGGCCCCGTCGCCGCGGCCGACACGGCCGTCCCCGAGGCGCGCTCCAGCCATGCGCCGGCCACGGAGGCCGCCGCTGCGGACGACGAGGATGCACTGTCCAGCTGGAACTTCGACGAGCCGGCCGCGTCCGCGCACGAGGCGCCGGGCGAGGAGTTCGGCGAGCTCAGCGACGACCCGGTCGACACCAAGCTCGACCTGGCCCGCGCCTATCTCGACATGGGCGACCCCGACGGCGCCCGCGCGATGCTGGACGAGGTGATGCACGAAGGCAGCCAGATGCAGAAGGACGTGGCCAGGGGCCTGCTCGAGAAGCTGGTCTGACCCGGCATCCGTCCATCCGAACGCGCATCGGGCCGGCCTTGCCGGCCCGATGCCGTTTCGGCCCTGCTACGCTTCGCTTTCCGTGGTCCGCGGCTCCCCCATGCGCATCGCCCTAGGCATCGAATACGACGGCACCGGCTTCCTCGGCTGGCAGCGGCTGGCCCACGGGGCCACCGTGCAGGGCGCGCTGGAACAGGCGCTGTCGAAGGTGGCCGCGCATCCGGTGGAGGTGACCTGCGCGGGCCGCACCGACGCCGGCGTGCATGGCGTCTGCCAGGTGGTGCACTTCGACACCACGGCCGTGCGCGACGCGCGCGGCTGGGTGCTGGGCGCCTGCTCCAACCTGCCCGCCGACGTGGCGGTGCTGTGGGCGCGTCCGGTGCCGGGCGATTTCCATGCGCGCTTCTCCGCGCGCAGTCGCCGCTACCGCTACACCGTGCTCAACCGTCCGGTGCGCGCGGCGCTGGAGGCGCGCTACGTGACCTGGGAACGCCAGCCGCTGGACGCTGCGCGCATGCACGAGGCCGCTCAGGCGCTGCTGGGCGAGCACGACTTCAGCGCCTTCCGCGCCGCCGCGTGCCAGGCGCGCCACGCCAACCGCCGCGTGCTGGCGGTGGCGGTGCGGCGCGAGGGCGAGCGGGTGGTGGTGGAGATCGAGGCCAACGCCTTCCTGCACCACATGGTGCGCAACATCGTCGGCTCGCTGCTGCCGGTCGGGCGCGGCGAGCAGCCGGTCGAGTGGCTGGCCGGCCTGCTGGCCGGGCGCGACCGCGCCGTGGCCGGCCCCACCGCGCTGCCCAACGGACTGGCCTTCGTGGGGCCGCGCTACGAGGCGCATTGGGGATTGCCGCCGGAGGTGAGCCAGTGACACGTATCAAGTGCTGCGGCATGACCCGGGCCGAGGACGCGCTGCTGGCGGCGCGGCTGGGCGCGGACGCGATCGGCATGGTGTTCACCGGGCGCAGCCGGCGCCGCGTCGGCATCGCGCAGGCGCAGGCGATCCGGCAGGCGCTGCCGCCGTTCGTGACCACGGTGGCGCTGTTCATGGACGACGACGCCGGTTTCGTGGACGAGGTGGCGGTGGCGGTGCAGCCCGACCTGCTGCAGTTCCACGGCGGCGAGGACGACGGCTGGTGCGCGCAGTTCGGCCGCCCCTGGCTGAAGGCGATCGCGATGGGCGAAGGCGCCTCGGCGCTGGCGCAATTGCAGGCCCATCCCGGCGCGACCGGACTGTTGCTGGACGGCCACGGCCTCGGCGAGCCCGGCGGCAGCGGCCGCCGCTTCGACTGGTCGCTGATGCCGCGCGAGCTCGCGCAGCCGCTGATCCTCGCCGGTGGCCTGCACGCGGGCAACGTGGGCGAGGCGATCCGCGCCGCGCGCCCCTGGGCGGTGGACGTGGCCAGCGGGGTGGAATCGGCGCCGGGCATCAAGGACCCGGAAAGGCTGGCGGCCTTCATCGCGGCGGTGCGCGCCGCGGACCGGACGGAGTGCGAACCATGAGCGAAGCTTCCGGCGCGATGCCCGCCCCGGCCGCGATCGAGGAGTACCGTCCCGACGGCGACCGCCCGTTCGGGCTCGACGACGTGGTGGGCCGCGAGCGTCCGCTGGTGATCCGCGGCCTGGTGCGCGATTGGCCGATCGTGCAGCTGGCGCGCCAGTCCGACACCGCCTTCGCGCAGCGGCTGGCGCAGCTCGACAGCGGCGCCGACGTCAGCACCCTGATGATCGAGCCGGAGGCCGACGGCATCATCGGCTACACGCCGGACCTGGAAGGCTTCTGCTACCGCCACTTCAAGGTGCCGCTGACGCTGGGCCTGCAGCGCCTGGCCAGCTACAGCCGGCGCGAGCACGCGCCGGGGCTGGTGATCCAGAGCGCGCCGGTCCGCGAATGCATCCCGGGTTTCCTGGACGAGCACGCGCTGCCGTTCCTCGACCCGGTGGTGGAGCCGCGGCTGTGGATCGGCAACCGGGTCACCACGCCCACGCATTTCGATTCGCAGCACAACATCGCCTGCGTCGTCTGCGGTACGCGGCGCTTCACGCTGTTCCCGCCGGAGCAGTTGCCCAACCTCTACATCGGGCCGCTGGATTTCGCGCCCACCGGCGCGGCGATCAGCATGGCGCGACTGGATCGGCCCGACGACCCGCGTTTCCCGCGCCTGAAGCAGGCGCTGGCCAGCGCGCTGGTGGCCGAGCTGCACCCGGGCGACGCGATCTACATGCCGCCGCTGTGGTGGCACAACGTCGATTCGCTGGAGCGGCTCAATGCGCTGGTGAACTACTGGTGGAGCCCGGTGCAGGTGGAAGGCTTCACCACCGGACACGCGCGCGCCGCGCTGTACCACTGCCTGCTCGCCTTCCGCGCGCTGCCGCCCACCGAGCGGGCCGACTGGAAGCGCCTGCTCGACCACTACGTGTTCGGCGGCGAGGACGCGATCGCGCACATCCCGGAACCGCGCCGCGGCGTGCTGGGGCCGCTCACGCCCGAGACCGTGGAGCAGTTGAAGCAGGGCGCGCGGCAGAACCTCTGAGAGCCATGCCTTTCAACGTCTTTTCTCAGCCCAGCCCGTATGCTTGACGCTATCGTCAAGCAAGCGGAGAAGGACCATCTGGCAGGTTGTCGTT
>NZ_JASERU010000030.1 GCF_030504985.1 Fulvimonas sp. R45 | reverse complement strand
CACGTAGTCGGCGTGGCCCGGGCAGTCCACGTGCGCGTAGTGGCGGGTCGGCGATTCGTATTCCACGTGCGCCGTCGAGATCGTGATGCCGCGCGCCTTTTCTTCCGGCGCCGCGTCGATCGCGTCGTAGGCCTTGAATTCGCCGCCGAACCGCTCCGCGCCCACCTTCGTCAGCGCCGCCGTCAGCGTCGTCTTGCCGTGGTCCACGTGGCCGATCGTGCCCACGTTGACGTGCGGCTTGGTGCGTTCGAATTTACCCTTTGCCATACGCGCTAAACCCCGATGGAGTCAGTTGATGTGAAATAAAACCAATCCGATCGACACCGGATCGACGCCCGCGACGCCGTGTAGATGGTGCTCATGACTGGAATCGAACCAGCGACCTCTTCCTTACCAAGGAAGTGCTCTACCGACTGAGCTACATGAGCACGAAACACGAAGACGGGATCAATGGAGCGGGAGACGGGAATCGAACCCGCACCATCAGCTTGGAAGGCTGAGGTTCTACCATTGAACTACTCCCGCCCGGATTGCAACGCCCTGCGCGGAACTCGTCATGGTGGAGGGAGGTGGATTCGAACCACCGAAGGCGTAAGCCAGCAGATTTACAGTCTGCCCCCGTTGGCCGCTTGGGTATCCCTCCAACAAAGAACGGCTATTGTCGTGAGCGCCCGGAAATGTGTCAAGACTTGCGGGTGCAAAAATCGACGAACTCTCGCCGTCGCCGCGGGCACGCATCGGACGAGGCCTGAACGCGGGGCGCGCATCATAGCGCTTCGCCCACGGCATCTGAATCCCCTGCTGCGGTGCGGTGGGGCGCATGCCGCGACCGCTTGCCGGCCCGCACCGCCCTGCATCGTTCCCCCGCCGCCCTGCCGCCCCGGCCCTGCTGGCGTCGGCGTTGCGCACGGCGCCGCCAGCCGGAGCGGCGGCCATGGCACGAGCGCCCCTCGCTTCCTCACTGATCCCGCGGCACGCGCATCGCGGTCACCTGCTGCTCCATCTCCTTGGACAGCGCCATCAGCCGCTGCGCATAGGCCTGCAGGCGACGCTCCTCCTCGTCGCGCGGCTGCCACGGCGGCACCGGCGTGGGCCGGCCACCGTCGGGGCTGTCCAGCGCCACGAACACCATCACGCAGCTGGTGGCGAGGCGCTGCTCGCCCCTGCGCAGGTCCTGCGCCAGCACGTCCACCGCCAGGTGCATGCTGGAGGTGCCGGTATGAATCAGCCGCGCCCGCACCGTGACCAGGTCGCCGATCAGGATCGGCGCCACGAACTGGATGCCGCTGACCGACACGGTGACGCAGTACGCCCCGCTCCACGCCACCGCGCAGGCGTAGCCGGCCTGGTCGATCCATTTCATCGCCATGCCGCCGTGCACCTTGCCGCCGAAGTTGACGTCGGTGGGCTGGGCGAGGAAGCGGAAGCTGACTTCGTGCTGCTGGCCTGGCATGCGTGCTCCGGTCATTGGCCGCGGACGGGCCGGCATTATGCCCGCTCGCGGCGTTCCGGGGCGCGCTCCAGCGCCATCGGAGTGGTCAGCACACCGTTGGGCGAAAACTGCTCCGGCCCGGTCGCCACGAAGCCCAGCCGCAGGTACGCCGGCACCGCGCAGCGCGAGGCATTGAGGGTGAAGCGGCGCGTGCCGGCACGGCGCACCGCGTCGGCCATCGCGCGCCGCCACAGCCGCCGCGCGATGCCGCGGCCGTGGTAGCGGGTACCGACGAAGAGCTGGGTGAGGTGGCTGTCGTCGCGCAGCGTCGCCACGCCCGCCAGGGTGTCGCCGAGCCAGGCAAGGTGGAAGCGGTGGCCTTCCTGCATGCGCAGGCGCTGGGCCGCCGCGCCCTGGCGCGACAGCAGCGCCAGCCCCGCTTCGGGCGGCTGGTCGGGCACGATCCAGCGCCGCGTCACGCGACGCACCAGGGCGGCCACCGCGCGGGCGTCATCGGGACGCCCCAGCCGGATCCGCAGCACCACCTCCGCCATGCCCCACCCCGCGCCTTGCCGAACGGCGCGCATCCTCGCACGGAATGCCCGCCGTCGACGCGTGTCGTCCGCGCGACGCGGGCGGCGTGGTTCAGACGTTGTGTAGCCTTAACAGGCCAGCTAACACATGGACACATTAAGTATATGAAACCGCAACAACTCACCTCACAGCTTGTGTCGCCTAGATAGCGTCTAAATATGGACACTAAAAGGCCCGAAGTGTCCATAACTTCGGATTCCGGTGAGGGCTGAACAGAGTTCCCGTACGGTCTAGAGAACGCGCTGGTGTTAGGCACATTTGCTGCTATTGCCCTATTTCGGCCAGCCAAAAAGTCCGCCATGGGTCGGAAACGGACATCGGACGATCGGGACCAACGGACTGATCGCCCAGGTCCGAAACTCCGACGGGTACGATCCGCGGGCGCACCTGCAGGACGCCGCTTCGTCACAATAGCCATTGCCCTGCGAAGCCGTAAATCCGCTAGGGCCTGCCAGAGCACATCGGGCGCTCGCTGAGCGGCGCTTTTCAGCAAGCGCCCACCCTAAGGGCGTACCTTGTAGTCGGATCCACTAACCCGTGGGACTTACGGGCTGGTAATCACACGTAAATCCACATTCGCGATATCGCGCAGATACATGTAGGTGGTACCGAAGACTGTCATAACACTCTCGGTCACATTCGCGGCTGAGACGGCCGGTTGAACGATGTAGAACCCCATCCGCATCTCCACGTCATTCGCCTTGAACCTCAGCCTGTCGATGTGGTGGGGCGTGCCTTTGAGAAGCCGCTGCGTTTGCCCGCCGTTGCTGCTGTAGCGCGCAAGGAGTCGCTGGAAGAGCGCGGGCCCTTTATGAAGCCATTTCGCGGAGCGGCTGGCTTGTCCGGCGACCACGTATGCGTCGTCGACGCGGGCGCCCGGACGCTGGCCGCTGCCGCAGTACTTGCAGTGATAGAGGTCCACCACGATGTGGTCGTTCGCTTCCCGAATTCCGACCAGATCCGCGACTTCGCCAGCGCCGTCGTCATTGAAGATAATGTCGTAGCTATCGAAGATCTTCTGCAACGTAAATCCTTGGACCGAGTCATAGTCGGTGGGGTGGATCATCGACTCCTTGTGAATATTCGTCGTGCCCCAGTCCCAACTGGTCAGCAAAGACGAGGGAAGCGGGACATTGAGGGCTGCGTGGGTAAAGTAGCGGTAGTTGCCAATCAAGATGGAACCATCCGCCTGCAGCAGGCGCATTCGCTCACGCCCAAGGTACTCGGCGAGATCATGCTGCTGGTTGCCGATGAGAAGTGTCGCGCGCCCAGCGGTGTACCGGTACCCGTCCGTGTCGAGGTGGATCCGAATGGTCGTCAGGGGCCGTTCCTCGCCATCGGGCAGGACGACAGAGAGCGTGATCGCGAGGGTGGCATCAGCCTCCCTAACGGGCTGGCTGAGCTTCGTATCCAGAAGCGGGTACGACGTGCCGTCGAACGTGAGCGTGCACCGGCCTTCGGTTTCAACACCGAGCGCGTCAGGCCAATCAGCGAAGAAGATACCGTCGGGCCACCGATTCGCGAGTTTTTCTGCGCGCATGACGTTGCGCAGGATCGCAGCGGTGTCGATGGTTGGATCATTGATCTTGGCTGCGACGCCGTCGCACCAACGCACCCACTCATCCACGGCGCCCGAGTCCATCTTCCACAACTTTCCCTTGGCCGAGCACCCGGCGGTCGTTCCTTCACCATTGGCGTGGCCGACACCAAAGATGTTCGACTTGATGGAGCGACCGCTTTCGAGGTCGTCCATGACTCTGTTGACGTCTTGCCCCACGTGCATGGTGAACCGCACGTCCCGGCCCGATCGGCTCAGACCGACGTTCTGAAGCCGGAGTCGGTTGATGCCATGCATGATGCGGAAGACGTCATCGCCATCGATGCGCCGCGCAGTCGGTGCGACAAGACGTTGAAATCGCGTCGCCTGGCGTACGTCCCCTGTGCAGGAAATAAACAGGATGGCGTCGCTCCGGCGGAAATAGGCCAGATATAGGATCCACGTCGATCCGAAGATCGACTCGCTTCGGGCCCAGGCGACGGGCGCAGTCTCGTGAGACACCGCCATGACAATCGTGCCGTCGTCGCTCACCGAATGCATCTGTAGTGTCTCGGTGGGTGAGCCCAAGCGCTCGACAGCGCGCGGGTGCCAGCTCGACGGGATTAATCGGTAGGCGAGTCCGCTGATATTGGGCGTGGGATTGAGCGCAGCGATCTTCGCTCCGTCGGAGTCTCCCTCGAATCGCGTTTCGAACTCTTGCCGTTGGAGTTCCCGCCCTATGCGCTCCGCGCTAACCTCGCGGATGATCAAGCTCCAGTCAGCGCTCTCCTCGTAGAGCCGCTTCATCGGGCTGTCCGCGCGCTGGTTGGCGACGTTGGCGACGAACTTGGCCGTTCCGAGTCGTGAATCCGTGCGCGTCAGTCGTCCGATGAACTGCAGCGTGACCGCCGGACTTTGGTGCTGGTCATGAATGGCCGCGATCTTGAGCTCAGGTAGGTCGAAACCTTCGCCGAACATGTCGACACAGATTACGATGCGGCTATGTCGGTTATGGATTCGAGCGAGATCTCGATCCTTTGTCCTGCTTTTGCTGTGGATCACAACCGGCTCGAACTGGGCACCGAGCTCTTGGTAGAGGGTAACGAGGCGATTGGCTTTGGCAATCGTGGCGCAACGCGCCATCAGGAGGTGATCAAAACCGTTGCCGACATCGTCCGCCAGCAGCTCGATCGCTTTGCTGGCGATGGTGCGGTCAATCTGGTCGGCGACGTACTCGCGAACCGGGTAGAAGTCGATCTTCTGGAAGTAGTTGTCGCGCTGTGCCTGGGCCAGGCTGTAGTTGAAGACGATTCTACCGTCCAGGCGCTGCTGGTCGAGACGAAAGGGCGTGGCAGTAAAGTAGATCGCGGGCTTGGTCCCGAAGGCCTGCCGGATGCGGCCCCACGTGACTGCCGCGACGTGATGCGCCTCGTCGAAAATCACATGGCTAAAATGCACGGCAAAAGCCGCCAGTTCGTCATCAGCCAGTTGTGCCAAGGCAGCTGGCGTTGCAATGGTGACGTTGGACGTTTCAATCGCAGCTCGGTCCATCGCAGCGTCATGACCGTCGATGCGATGCACGATCGGAGACAGGATGTCGTCCGTGATGGCACCGATGGCGCGCAGCCGCTGCAGACTAGCCAATCGATCCCCAATCTGGGTGCGCAAGGCATCGGACGGCACGATGATCAGGGTGCGCTTGAACCGGCCTGCGATGATGATCGCGAAGATGGCGTCGGTCTTGCCCGTACCAGTGGGCATCACGACGGTCGCAGCCACGTCGGGTTCGGAGTCTAGGTGCGAGAACACCGCAAAGGCAGCGGCGCGCTGCGGCCTACGAAATCCCCTGTATCCGTTGGCAGGCCCTTCGACCGCAAAGTTGAGGGTGTGATCTGCCCAGCTGCGATAGACCGCGTTCTCGCGGTACAGGTCGACGTCGACGTCCATGAATTGCCCCTGTGAAGCGGCCAGCGGCCACTTGCCGATCGTAGCAACAGAACAATCGGCCCACACACATTCTGTCGCAGGTCAGGGCACCCGGCTGTAGGAATTCTCCGACATCCTATATGGATGCGATGTCCATCCGACCATCTGCTTATGCCCCGTAAAACTGAATGCCTCTGTGGCAGAAATCTGGGAGCGCCTCGCCCGGATTGATGAACGCGATGCTCAGAGGAAGATCCATTCGTGGCGACTTCGTCTTGAGGGCCAGCGTAACAAGTTGAAGCAGCCGCTCCTTCGCCGCGGAAGGCGCGATGATGGCAAGCAAAATGAATACTTCGGCCTTGCTGCCTTGGGTGTGTACCTCCACCAGGTAGGCTGCTTTGACAGTTGCTTCTCGATCGAACAACTCGCGTAGCACCTCATCAACTTCGTTCGTCGGGACGCCGGGTGGCCCCGCGAGTACGGCCTCGTTGTCGATGGGTTCTTGTTGCGCGAAGTAGCCAAGCTCTCTGCCTTCAAGAATCGCCGTCACCTCGGGTGGATAGAGCACTACCGCATCGAGGTTTGGATTGAGCACCAAGGTGGCGCCACGCGTCAGCTCAAACAGGCGCCGCCCCGCCATCGCCATGATCGTGAGGCCAGCGCGTAAGGGTTGTTCAGCTTGAGTGCGATCACTGAAGAACGGAAGCACCGCTTGACCATTGTCCGAGCGAACGAACTGGAAAAACCGGATGCGCCCATGAGGAGGTTCTTCCGTCGGGACATGCGCGTATACGGTGGCATCAAGAAGGGCTCGAAACACAGCTTCTTGAGCTCTTGCCGGGTCCGCCCCCGGTGGCGTTGACCTCGCAGCAGCAAGGAGATCATCAAGCTTTTTCGCGGTCATGACACTTCTTTGCTGGATCCGGTGGTGTTGGCCAATGCTTCGAGGGTTTTCCGTCGATACTGATGTCAAAGATTGGCTCCAGAACGTAGGTTGGGCTGACCAGCTCGTGCCATCCCGCTTGAAACACCTGAGAAGCCGATGGGTAGTGTCGGAGGAGCCACTTGGCTTCTTTGCGCACCGCGGCTGGAACTCGACTGTCGCCGAGCAGCAACGTCAAGAACTTCTGGGTTTCGATGACTGCTCTAGAGCGTTCGTAAGGTAGTGTCATAACCGCTGCTCTCCCGTGTTCGCTGTATGCTTGGGTGTCGCTCAATGGATAGTTCGATGGCGGGTAATTGCCACGGAGAGTGCCGCCAATGAAGGGGAAAGCGTCAGGTACTCGTCGTCCAGCCGAGTGACCTCATACGCGAAGATGGTCGCCAACGTGCTCATGGGGAGTTCTGTCGGTCGCGCCATGCCGCGGATCGTCCAGCGCTCCACGGCCGCACGCTGTGCAAAGCTGGTTACTGCGCAGGCGAACACATTTCCCAGCCGAGTCGCCTCTGTGCCGCCTTGTTGATGGGTGGTCGCCAGCGAGCGCATTGCCAGATGCGTCAGATACATCACCTGGTTCACACTGTGCTGCCTCAGCGCTTGGCGTAAACCGTCTGTCGCCAGGCTTGCCCATGCCGGGTTATACCCCGACTTGGCCAGAATCCACTGGGCATATTGGACCGCCTCGGCCTGGGCGAGATCTTCCCAGAGGGCCAGCAAGGCCTGCATGGCGTCTTCCGTGGGTTCGATGTCCTTGAACAGCGTCTTCACCACGTCGTGCTGGCGCGTGCAGTCCCGCGGCGCCCAGCGTATCCGCCATGCCACGCTATCGAAGCTGTAGCGTGTCCAGTCGCGTGCCAACAGCCAGTCGTCGGCGTGGGACGGCGAAAGCTCCGGCTCGATGATCCCCAAGGCCTGCAAGGCGAGAAGAACACGCTGTGAGTAGTGGTCGTGCGGCGCCAGCGGCAGACGCAGCGCATCCAAGGGGAGCAGCCGCGTCAGCGAAACGTCGGCGGCCACGCGCACGGCCGCCGAGAAATAGAGGTTGGCGGTCAGATCACTCGAATTCACTACACACCTTCCGCAGGTTGAGATGTGGCCGTCCATGCCATCGGGATGCAATCCGTCGATATTAAGGAACTCTTAGTATGCAGGCAAACCGTCGCCGCCGAAGCTGCCGTGAGTCGCAGCAGGAACGGAACGGCGAGTGGCACGCGGAGGCAAAAAAGAGGCGGTCATTGCGGCGCGCCTGCGGGCGGCCCGACTGGAAGCGGGCTTGTCACAGCGAGAGCTGGGCATACAAGCCGGCATGGATCCGTCCGTCGCCTCGCCGCGCGTCAATCAGTACGAGCGCGGCAAACACACCCCTGATACCGGTACGCTCCTTCGACTGGGTCAGGTGCTGGGCGTCCCTGTTCCCTACTTCTTGGCCGACGACGATGATCTGGCCATGCTCATCATCGCGTACCACCGCATGTCTGCGGCACCACGCCGACGCTTGCTCGCGTTGGCTTCCCGCACGGAGCAGGCCCGGCCATAGTGTTGGCAAGTCCAGGGATCGCGACGATCCAGCTCTCCGTCAGAGCCACCCCAGCAGATATGTCGGTGGCTCCTAACCTTGTCGCTGACCAGAACACATTGAAATCTCGCGGTTCTTTGGTGGGTCATTCTGGGAAGCAGCCTACTTGGCGACATGGCTAAGTTGTCATCTAACTACGCGCGATAGGGTTAGGGATCATCAATCCGGGGATGTCATAGGTGGCCGGTAACGGATTCAGTTCATCTGTTGATGACGCAAAAAGAGGCCGGATCCCTTCAAGGATCTAGGCGTTCAGTTAAGCTGTTGATGACGCAACAAGACCGGATCCCTTCAAGGGTCCGGTCTTTTTGTTGTGGTGCATGGCCAGCGCCCGCTCGCTCAGCAGACGCCGCCCTACCGCTCGGGTTTTGAGCGCAGCCTTCCGCGCAGTCGTGACTTGACTGGACTCGACTCCAGCTGCGCTAAGATGGCTGGGCCATGCGCAAACGCTTTCACATCAGTCGTCGTCGTCGTGTCCTTTGGACCGGCATCGCGCTGTTTTGCCTGCTGTTCCAGCAACTGGCCATGGCGGCCTACGTCTGCACTCTGCCCGTCGCATCGACAACTATCGCCATGACGGGGCACTGTGCCGGCATGGGCACGGGAATCGCGGCAACGATGCCCACCGCGCATCAGCACGGCGTGGATCCGCGTTGCGCCGAGCACTGTGCGGGCACGACGGCATCGACGCACGATGCCAGCCTCCCCACGGTTCCACCGCTCCTGCTCGCCTCGACATCCCCCGTGGTGCTGGGGGCCATCGTGCATGCGGATCGAGTGGCGCTTCCCAACACGGCCCTGCATCGGCCCGATCCACCTCCCACACTGCGGTTCTGCTCCCTGTTGATCTAGCACCTCCCGGCCATCGCCGAGGTGCCGTCGTGCCTGCGTGGCGCGACGCCTGTTCGATCACGGGAGTGAATCCTCATGTTGTTTTCCTGTTTGGCCCGCCGTCGGTGCGCGCGGGCGTTGCTTATCGTCCTGGGTGGATGGGCGACCGTCGCCACAGCCCAATCCATTCGCCTGCCCCTGACACTCGACGCCGCCGTGCGGCAGGGTGTGACTCGTGCGCCGTTGCTCGCCGCGCGCGATGCTGAAGTCGGAGCAACGCGCGACGAAGCCATGCGTGCGGGGCGCTTGCCCGACCCGTCGCTGACGTTCGGTGTCTCCAATTACCCGGTCACCGATCCGGGCGCTTTCAGCCTGCGCTCGGACACGATGACCATGCGCACGATCGGTGTGATGCAGACGATTCCCTCACACGCGGCGCGGGCGGCGGATCGTTCGCTGGCCGCCGCGCAGGTCGATGCTGCCGAGGCTGACCGCACCGCCACGGCACAGGATGTGCGCGAGCGCATCGCCGACGCTTGGATCGGGGTATGGGCGGCCGCGCAGCAGCGCACTTTGCTGGAAGCTTTGCGCGACGAAAGTACCCTCGCGGTGCAGGTCGCCAAGGCGCGGTTGCACGGTGGCACCGGCAGCGCGGCGGACGTGCTGGCGGCACAGGCCGAGGCGCTGACGCTGGCCAACCGGATCGAAGCATCCGACGCCGATTTGCAGGTGGCAAACGCGTCCTTGCAGCGCTGGCTGGGCGACGCACCTACTGCGCTGGCGGATGCCCCGGACTTCGGCCAGTTGCCGGTCGCGCCGGACCAGCTTGAACAGCACACCGATCGGCAGGCACCGATGCAGGCGTGGCAGGCGCGCGAGCGGGTGGCCGATGCCGCACTGGCGCAGGCGCGCGCCTCGAAGCACCCGGACTGGAGTGTGGATGTGACCTACGGCCACCGCGCGCCGTATCTCTCGGACATGGTGATGGTGCAGGTCGGTGTGAGCCTGCCGCTGTTCACCCGCAACCGGCAGGACCGCGCCATCAGTGCGAAGCAGGCGCAGCGCGACGCCGTCGAGTCTGCGCACGAGGATGCCCGCCGCGCGCAACGCGAAACCGTCGCGCGCGACGTTGCCGTCTGGCAGGGCTGGGGTCGGCAGATCGTGCGCGACCGCAACGATCTGCTGCCGCTGGCTCGCGATCGCAGCCGGGTGGCGCTGGCCGCCTACCGCGGCGGCGGCACGCTGCAACCTTGGCTCGATGCACGCCGCGACGAGATCGCGCTGCACCTCGACTACGCCAACGCGCTGGCGACCCGTGCCCATGCCTGGGCCGCCCTGGCCTACCTGTTGCCCGAATCCACCCCGTCTTCGGAGAACCTGCCATGAAACGGATCGGTATCGTGATGGGCACGCTGGCGGGTGCCGTCGTGTTGCTGGCGTTGGGGTATGTCGGCGGCCGTCACGTCGGCGCCGCATCAATGGCTGCCAACACCGCCACGAGCCCGCAGGGCGCGCAACGCAAGGTGCTGTATTGGTACGACACGATGGTGCCCGACCAGCACTTCGACCACCCGGGTATGTCGCCGATGGGCATGCAAATGGTGCCCAAATACGCGGACGATGGCAGCACCGACAAGAGCGTGGTGCACATCGATCCGGCCACCGTGCAGAACCTGGGCGTGCGCACCGCACCCGTGGTGCGCCGGGTGCTAGCGGCCCAGCTCCAAGTACCCGGCACCGTGAGCTGGAACCTGCGCGACGCCGTCACCGTGAGCGCGCGCGTCGATGCGACGGTGGAACGGCTCGACGTGCGCGCACCGTACACCGACGTCAGGGCCGGGCAGCCACTGGCCGAGCTGCTGGCACCGTCATGGAGTGGCGCGATCGCCGAATACCGCGCCCTCCAGCACGCGCAGTCCCCGGACGCGCAGGCGCTGCGCTCGGCCGCGCGGCAACGCCTGCAGGTACTGGGCTTGACGGCACAGGACATCGCTTCGGAACGGGATGGTCATATCACGCTGCATGCGCCGCAGGACGGCGTGGTCACGACGCTGGACGTACGTGAAGGCCAGCAGGTCGGCGCCGGGCAGACCTTGATGACGCTCAACGGTCTGTCCACGGTGTGGGTGGAGGCGGCGCTACCGCAGGCCGCAGCGGGCATGGCGCGCGCCGGCACGCCGGTGTCCCTGCGTGCGACGGCCTTGCCCGGCCAGGTGTTCCGCGGCCAGGTGGAAACCCTGCTACCCGACATCGACGCGATGACCCGCACCCAGCGTGCGCGCATCGTGCTGGCCAATCCGGATCACGCACTAAGTCCCGGCATGTTCGTCAGTGTGGAGCTGCAACCGGCGGCGGGTTCGCCCGAACCGGTAGTGCCCGACGATGCGGTGATCGCCACCGGCAGCGACACACCGCGGGTAATCGTGGCCGAGGGCAACGGGCAGTTCAGGCCGGTGGCGGTGCGCCTTGGACGTTCGGCCGGTGGGGATACCGAGATTCTCGCGGGGCTTTCCGGCGATGAGCACGTGGTGGTGTCCGGCCAGTTTCTGATCGACTCGGAGGCGAGTCTGTCCGGATCGCTGCAACGCCTGCAGACAGGCGAGTCCGTGCCCGCACCGGCATCCAGCACCGCCATGCCGGGCATGCCGATGGGAGACGGACGATGATCGCCGCGCTGATCCGCGTTTCGATCCGGTACCGCGTCTTCGTGTTGCTGGCCGCGCTGGCGCTGGCAGCGGTCGGCGTGTTCTCGGTGTGGCATACGTCCATCGACGCGCTGCCGGATCTCTCCGACACCCAGGTCATCATCCGCACCAGCTACCCCGGCCAGTCGCCGCAGGTGGTCGAGGACCAGGTCACCTATCCGCTGGCCACCACCATGTTGTCGGTGCCTGGAGCGACCACGGTGCGCGCGTACTCGTTCTTCGGCGATTCCTACGTGGACGTGCTGTTCAGCGACAGCACGGACCTCTATTGGGCGCGCTCGCGCGTGCTGGAGTACCTGAGCCAGGCGCGCGATCGACTGCCAGCTGGCGTCAATCCCGCACTCGGTCCGGATGCCACCGGACTGGGCTGGATCTATGAGTACGCGCTGGTCGACCGCACCGGCCGGCACGACATCGGCCAGCTCACGGCGTTGCAGAACTGGAACCTGCGCTTCCAACTGAAGACCGTGCCGGGCGTCGCCGAGGTGGCCACCCTGGGCGGCATGGATCGCGCTTGGCAGATCGTGCCCGATCCGCAGGCGCTGGCCGCGCGCGGCCTCACCGTGGCGCAATTGGTCGATGCCATACACGCCGCCAACGGTGCCAACGGCGGCTCGGTGATCGAGCAGGGTGAAGCCGAATTGATGGTGCGCAGCGAGGGCTACCTGAAGACCCGTGCCGACTTCGAGAACGTGCCCATCGTCGCCAATGCGAACGGCGTGCCGGTGCGGTTGCGCGACGTGGCGACGGTACGGCGCGGTCCGATCTTCCGGCGCGGCCTCGCCGAGCTGGACGGCCAGGGCGAAGTGGTCGGCGGCATCATCGTGATGCGCTCGGGCCAGAACGCGAAGGCCACCATCGCGGCGGTGAAGGCGCGTCTGGCGCAGTTGCAACGCAGCCTGCCGGCAGGCGTCGAGATCGTGCCGACCTACGACCGCTCCCGGCTGATCGACGCCACCGTGGAGAACGTCTGGCGCAAGTTGCTGGAGGAGTTTCTCGTCGTCACCCTGGTCTGCGCGCTGTTCCTCGGTCACCTGCGCTCGGCGCTGGTCGCCGTGATCACCCTGCCGCTGGGCGTGCTCGCCGCCTTCATCGTGATGAACCTGCAAGGCGTCACCGCGAACCTGATGTCGCTGGGCGGCATCGCGATCGCGATCGGCGCGATGGTGGATGCGGCGATTGTGATGATCGAGAACACCCACAAGCACCTGGAGCACTGGCGCGACGCGCACGATGGGCAAGAACCGCAAGGCGCGGCGCGCTGGGCGCTGATCGCCGAGGCCACCGTGGAAGTGGGGCCGGCGCTGTTCGTGAGCCTGCTGATCATCGCGCTGTCGTTCGTGCCAGTGTTCGCGCTGCAAGGCCAGGAGGGCAAGTTGTTCAAGCCGCTGGCCTTCACCAAGACCTACGCGATGGCGGCCGCCGCCGGGCTGGCGGTGACCCTGGTGCCGGTGCTGATGGGTTATCTGGTGCGCGGGCGCCTGCGCGCCGAACACGCCAATCCGATCAATCGTGGCCTGGTCGCGCTGTACCGGCCGATCCTCGACACGGTGCTGCGTTGGCCGAAGGCCACCCTGGGGCTGGCCGCTTTGGTACTGCTCACGGCGCTGATGCCGCTCAGCCGCCTTGGTAGCGAGTTCATGCCCGCGATGGACGAGGGCACGCTGATGTACATGCCGACGGCCTTGCCTGGGCTGTCGTCTGGCAAGGCGGCGCAGTTGCTGCAGCTCACCGACCGCATGCTCAAGACCGTGCCCGAGGTGGCCCACGTGTTCGGCAAGGCGGGGCGCGCGGACACCGCCACCGATCCGGCCCCGCTGGAGATGTTCGAGACCATCATCACCCTCAAGCCGAAGGATCAGTGGCGTCCCGGCATGACGATGGCCAAGATCAAGGCCGATCTCGACCGGGCCGTACACGTGCCGGGCCTGACGAACCTGTTCGTGCCGCCGATCCGCGACCGCATCGACATGCTCTCCACCGGCATCAAGAGTCCGATCGGCATCAAGGTGTTGGGCACCGACCTCACCACGCTGCAGACGGTGGCCGACCGCATCGAAGCGGTGGCCCAGACCGTGCCTGGGGTCAGCTCGGCCGTGGCCGAGCGTCCGACCAGCGGACGCTATGTCGACGTGCATATCCATCGCGATGAGGCGGCACGTTACGGACTGACCCAGGAGCAGATCCAGCAGCTGATCGCCACGGTGGTCGGCGGCGATCCTGTCGGCCAAAGCATCGAAGGGCGCGAGCGCTTTCCCATCGTGGTGCGTTACCCACGTGTAGACCGCGATTCGGTGCAGGCGCTGCGGCAGTTGCCGATCGTGGCGGCGAACGGTGCGCAACTCACCTTGAGCCAGGTCGCCGACATCACGGTCGCAGCGGGGCCGTCGATGCTCAAGAGCGAGGATGGCCAGCTCGCGACCTACGTCTACATCGACACGGCCAGCAGCAACCTCGGCGGCGTGGTCGCCCGGCTGCAGCAGGCCGTGGCACGACAAGTCACGCTGCCGCCCGGCGTCACGCTGGACTGGTCGGGGCAGTTCCAGTATCTCGCCAGTGCGGCGGAGCGGCTCAAGCTGGTAGTACCGGTGGCGTTACTGATCATCTTCGCGCTGATCTACGCCGTGTTCCGGCGTGCCAGCGAGGCGGCATTGATCATGGCCAACGTGCCGTTGGCGCTGGTTGGCGGCCTGTGGCTGATCTGGCTATTAGGCCATTCGGTATCGGTGGCGACGGTAATCGGCTTCATCGCGCTGGCCGGCGTCGCCGCCGAGTTCGGCGTGGTGATGCTGCTGTACCTGCGCCACGCCTGGGATCGGCAGCTAGCGCTCGATCCGCAGGCCGGTATCGACGCGCTCGACGAAGCCATTCGCCAAGGCGCCGCGCAACGCGTGCGGCCGTTGGCGATGACCGTGGCGGTAATCATCGCCGGCCTGCTGCCGATCCTGCTCGGCCACGGTGCCGGCTCCGAAGTCATGCAGCGCATCGCCGCGCCGATGATCGGCGGCATGGTCACCGCGACGTTGCTGACCATGCTGGTGCTGCCGGCAGCATTCCGCCTGCTGGTTCGTTACCGGCTGAGCAAAGCCAGCAGGGCAAGCGCGCCCCTTCTTCCCACCACGAAAGGAAACTGACCCGTGAAAACGCAGTTCTTCACTCTCGCATTCACCGGCGCACTGATCGTCGCCACCGGCCCGGCCGCTGCCCAGCAGATGGATCCGAACATGCCCGGCATGGCCGGCACGCAAGTGACGAAGCCCACCGAGGCGCAGGGCGTGGGGATCGTCAAGGCTATCGATCCCGCCAAGGGCACCATCACCCTTCAGCACCAGGCCATCACGGCCATCGGCTGGCCGGCGATGACGATGTCGTTCAAGGTAGCCTCGCCGAATCTGCTCAAGGTCGCCAAGGTCGGCGACAAGGTGAAGTTCACGCTGCGCCCGGCCGGAATGGCCAGTACGGTGACGTCGATCATCGTGGAGCGATAACCACACATTCGTGTGCCTGCTTGTGCAGGCACGCGCTATGCCCCTGCTGAAAATCCCGCGTCATTTGAGACCGCCAACGAGCGTGTGGACGATTGTCGACGGACCAGGTGCACGGCGGCATACACCGAGGCACTCAGGCCACGCACTTCTTCAGCCAGCCACCGCATGGCGGGGTGCAAACAGGATCACTGCTGCACCCAGTAGGCAGATGCCGGAGCCGACAACGTCCCATCGGTCAGGCCGAACATTTTCGACTCGCCACAACCACACGATCGACGCCACGATGTAGACGCCGCCATAGGCAGCGAAGGCACGCCCTGCGGCGTTGCTTTCCGAAAGCGTCAGCAACCACGCGAATGCGGACAACGATACGAGTGACGCGGCCAGGAACCATAGAGGCTTGCTTTCTCGTAGGCATAACCAGAAGCCGTAGCATCCGGCAATTTCTGCCAGAGCGGCGGCAGCGTAGACCAAGGCGGTACGGGTCATTTGATGCTCCCTTTCACTTCCGCTTTCGCGCAACAACCTGTTCGCCGCGGTTGAATTCGCAATGGCGCGTTGCCATGGGCCAACTCTTCGAGCATCACGCAGTCGGCGCCCGGGCCGCCCGCGCACGATTGATCGCAGCTATCTACAAAGGAAGCGATGCTGCGTTCGAGCTCGTGCAGCTCAGCAAGCCTCCGGCGTATCTCCACCAAGTGCGCGAAGGCGAGATCACGTGCTTCCGAACATGAGCGTTCGCGGTTCTGCACCAGCGAGACCAGCAGCCGTACCTTGTCGATTGGAAAGCCGAAATCACGGCAGCGGCGGATAAAGGTCAGGCGGCGGACATCGGCTTCGCCGTAGACACGTTGGCTACCGGGTTGGCGAGAGGCTGTCGGCAACAGGCCGATGTCTTCGTAGTAGCGAATGGTGGGAGCCGTGGTGTCGGTAGCCTTGGCCAGACGCCCAATTTTCATTTCAGTGGTCATGAGGGCTTGAACTTCAAGTTACTTGAAGGAATAGCGTAGCGCCATTCCACCGGAAATGAACCGCATGACTGACATGGCCATCCCCGGACCCGCATGCTCGCTGGAGGGCCGTGCGTTTCAAGAGCGCATCGCCTGGATCACTGAGCTGAACGGAAAACACCTGCGCCGCGTTCAGCGCCAGGGCACCACACTGACGCTGATTTATGATCCCGCCGCACGACACGACGTCGAAGCCTTGGTGTCGCGAGAGCAGGAATGCTGCGCCTTCCTGGAATTCAGGATCGCCGACAGCAACGAAGGAGTCTCCCTCGCCATCACCGTGCCGGCCCATGCCTCCCGGGATGCCGATGCACTGCTGGCTCCTTTTCAAGGTGGTCGATCGACCGCAGGGGCCGCGGCATGCTGTGGAGCCTGTACTGGACCAGCTAGCCCCGTGAAAGCTGGGCGAATCGCGGGGGCCGCCACAGCCACATCGGCAACGGCAGTCATCGCTTGCGCCGCATGCTGTGTGCTGCCTTTGGCTTTCCCCACCATCGCTGCAACAGCGATGGCGGGCGGCTTGTTGGGGTGGCTGGCCGGCGCGCACGTGTGGCTGACCGTCCTGGCGGTATTGTCCGTTGTCGGAGCCTGGCTGTGGGTATGGAGGCAGTCCGTGAAGCACAAGGCAAGACTGGCCAGTTCAACCTTGTGGCTGATGAGCCTCGCAAGTCTGGTGCTGGTTCTCGCGCTCGCTTGGCCGCATATTGAGCCCAAGCTGATGGCATGGTTCCTATGACGCAACCGGTTTCGGATGTCCCTGCCCATGGAATCGAATTGCATAGCACGCTGACCTGCCCGCATTGCGGCCATCAGGCCAGCGAGACTATGCCGACTGATGCCTGCCAGTTCTTTTACGACTGCGCAGGTTGCGGCGAGCTGCTCCGACCGAAAGCCGGCGACTGCTGCGTGTTCTGCTCCTATGGCAGCGTGCCGTGTCCGCCGATCCAGCAGCAGAAATCCTGCTGCGGGTAGCGATTGGCAAATCACCCAGCCCGTCAGGCTGTTCGGGCTTTACTACGCAACTGGGTACGCGAGCTTGTTGCTTGCCCAGCATCTTTTACAGGCGCGCAACTCTTTCCGGTGGCGCTGCAGCAGTTCTCGGTGAGGTAGCCGATCAAATCGTCCATGGCCGCCATCGAGGCCGTGTAGTAGATGAAGCGGCCTTCCTGCCGGCTGGTGATCAGGCCGGCGTGCACCAGTTCCTTTAGGTGAAAGGAAAGCGTGGTGTTCGCGACGCCCAGACGCTCGGCGATGGCACTCACCACCAGACCATCCGGCGCATGCTCGACCAGCAGGCGATAGATGGCCAGGCGGGATTCCTGAGCCAGAGCGGAGAGGAGCGTGATGGCTTGCTTGGTCTGCATGACGTGCGGGTGTTGTTCCTCTGGGGCTCGGGCAGTGTACGAGGAGGGCGGCCGGCCGGGTCAAGCCGGCTGCGAATCGGCCTCGGAATCCAGCCCTTCGATCCGGCTGCTGAGCGCCAGGCGATCAAGTGCTTCAAGGCGCAGGTTCATCAGCAAACTGATCCGCTGCTGCAACAGATTGCGCGCCAGCAGGAACGCCTTGTAGACCATTTCGCGGTCGCCCGTGGCCTTGGCCGGATCGGGAATGTTCCAGTGCGCGGTGATCGGCGCACCTGGCCACGCGGGGCACGCTTCGCCGGCCACCTGGTCGCACACAGTGATGACGAAATCCATGATGGGCGCATCAGGAAGCAGGAACTCGCTCCAGCTCTTGCTCCGCAGCCCTTCGGTCGGCAGGCTGACGGCTTCCAGCGCCTCCAGTGTCTGCGGGTAGATGAACCCCTTGGGCTGGCTCCCGGCGCTGTAGCCGCGGAACCGTTCTCCGCCGCGGTGGTTCGTGATGGCCTCGGCGAGGAGGCTGCGTGCGGAGTTCCCGGTGCACACGAAAAGGACGTTGTAGTGGCCTTGCATGGCACTCTCCGGTCAGACGGTCTGGGCTTCGTACCAGCGCTTGCTGGCGGTGACGATGCGGACCACGGACAGCATCACCGGCACCTCGATCAGCACGCCCACTACGGTGGCGAGCGCTGCGCCGGAGTGCACGCCGAACAGGCCCACCGCCGTCGCGACTGCCAGCTCGAAGAAGTTGCTGGCACCGATCAGGGCCGAGGGCGCTGCCACGCAGTGCGGCACGCGGAACGCGCGATTGAGGACGTAGGCCAGCGCCGAGTTGCCGTAGACCTGGATCAGGATCGGCACCGCCAGCATGGCGATCACCAGCGGCTGGGCGAGGATCTGCTGCCCCTGGAAGCCGAACAGCAGCATCAGGGTCAGCAGCAACGCGCCAAGCGAGATCGGTCCCAGCTGGGCCAGCAGACGCTGGAGTGCATCCTGGCCACCATGGGCCAGTACGACACGACGCAGCACCGCGCTGATCAGCACCGGCACGACGATGTAGAGCACCACCGAGAGGATCAGCGTGTTCCACGGCACGGTGATCGCCGAGATGCCGAGCAGCAACCCGACGATGGGCGCGAAGGCCACCACCATGATGGCGTCGTTCAAGGCCACCTGGCTCAGCGTGAAGTTGGGCTCGCCGTTGCACAGGTTGCTCCACACGAACACCATCGCCGTGCAGGGCGCGGCCGCCAGCAGGATCAGGCCCGCGACGTAGGAGTCCAACTGGTCGGCCGGCAGCCACGATGCAAACACGTGGCGGATGAAGATCCAGCCCAGCAGCGCCATCGAGAAGGGCTTTACGGCCCAGTTGATGAAAAGCGTGACGCCGATGCCCTTCCACTGGCGGCGCACGCCACCCAGCGCGCCGAAGTCGATCTTCAGCAGCATGGGAATGATCATCAGCCAGATCAGCACGGCGACGGGCAGGTTGACCTGCGCCACCTCCATGTTGCCCAGCTTCGCGAACGAGTCGGGCAGCAGGTGTCCCAGCAGCGTGCCGGCGGCAATGCACAGCAGCACCCAGACGGTCAGGTAGCGCTCGAAGAAGCCGATGGAGTTTTTCGCAGGAACGGCGGCTGAGGCTTCGCCTGCCGTCAGTGACGTCTCGTTCATGCCGCGTCCTCATCTTCGTCGGTGATGGCGCCAATGCGATCCAGCGCCTGCTTCAGGGCCTCGCGATCCATCGTCTCCACCGGCAGGTCGACCAAGGCGGCGACCCGGTAGAGGATCAGCGTGTGCGCGCGACGGAACGCTTCCAGCAAGGCGCCATGGCCGTGCGCGGCAGCCGGATCGGGCAGGCCCCAATGGCTCTTGACGAAATCGCCGAAGAGCACCGGGCAGGTTTCGTTGGCCGCGTTGTCGCACACGGTGATGACGATATCGAGCGGCGGCGCACCTGCTTCCGTGAAGCGATCCCACGACTTGCTGCTCAGGCCATCTATCGAAATACCAGCGGCCTGGAGTTCCTCCAGCGCGTAGGGGTTGACCTTGCCCGTGGGTTGGCTGCCGGCGCTGAACGCCTCGAAACGGCCCTTGCCCAAGTGGTTGAGCGTGGCTTCGGACAGGATGCTGCGGGCGGAGTTGCCCGTGCAGATGAACAGGACGCGGCAGGGGTTCATGGCGGCTCTCGTGCAGGTGCGCGGATCGGGCAGGGGAAGCACGGGCAGCGCACGCGGTGATCGTTTCCGCGCGGCCATCTTGCTTCGATATTTCTATATTCATAGAATCATTGCATCAATGCAATACCGGACCTGCCCGTGACCGAAGAACTCCCGCACATCGACGCCGCCCTGCTCGACACCCCCAGCCTCGCGAAACTGGCGCTGCCGACGGGTGCCGACCATCCACCGCGCATCCTGATCCTGTACGGCTCGCTGCGGCCGCAATCGTTCAGCCGCAAGCTCGCCCTGGAGGCGGAGCGCATCCTGCGCCGGTTCGGCGCCGAGAGCCGCGTGTTCGATCCGCACGACCTGCCGATGCTGGACAGCGTGCCGGCCAGCCATCCCAGGGTGCAGGAGCTGCGCGCTTTGTCGTTGTGGTCCGAGGGGCAGGTCTGGGTCAGCCCGGAGCGGCACGGCAGCGTCACCGGCGTATTCAAGAACCAGATCGACTGGCTGCCGCTCGAAGACGGCAGCGTGCGCCCGACGCAGGGGCGCACGCTGGCGGTGATGCAGGTCTGTGGCGGCTCGCAGTCGTTCAACGTGGTGAACGCGCTGCGCGTGCTGGGGCGCTGGATGCGCATGGTGACCATTCCGAACCAGTCGTCTGTCGCGAAAGCCTGGCAGGAGTTCGACGAGGACGGCCGCATGAAGCCCTCGCCGTTCTACGACCGCGTGGTCGACGTGATGGAAGAGCTGTTCAAGTTCACTCTGCTGGTGCGTGACCGCAGCGAATATCTGGTGGACCGCTACAGCGAGCGCAAGGGTGCAGCTGAAGCTGGAAAGCTTGCGGCCACCGCAGGGGTCACCGAACGTCCACTGACGAGTGTGCCGGTTGCCGTGGCTACACCCGCCACGCTTCGAGCTCCGGTGCGCACGGCGTGCTGCGGTACCGGCGGGGCCTGTTCATGACCTCGGCCATCGATTGGCCCGTAACGATCTACCACAACCCCGATTGCGGTACGTCGCGCAACACCTTGGCGTTGATCCGTCACGCCGGCATCGAACCGACCATCATCGAGTACCTGAAGCACCCGCCCACACGGGAGGAGCTCGTCCGGTTGATTGACGAAGCCATGCTCCATCCCCGCGAGGCCTTGCGGCAAAAAGGAACGCCCTACACGGATTTGGGCCTGGATGACCCAGCCCTCACGGATGCAGCCATTCTCGATGCCATGCTGGCGCACCCCATCTTGATCAATCGGCCATTCGTGGTTACGCCGAACGGAACGCGGTTGTGCCGTCCCTCCGAGACCGTGTTGGACATTCTGCCGCCGGTCACGCAACCGTTTGCCAAAGAGGACGGTGAGATCGTGATCGATCACGACGGGCGGCGTGCACGCTGAGGCCTCAGATGCCGCCCGTCGCCAAGTCCTCCTCCCCGATGAAGAACAGCGGACTACGGTTCCACGTGCGAGGCGGCCATCGTGCCCGCATGCGCTTTCTTTGCTTCGCGCAGGATCCCTATCGCCTCCTTGATCACGTAAAACACGATGGCCGCGCCGATGATCAAATCCGCGCATAATTCATTTCACTGAGACAAGTCGCCCGGACTTCAAACGTCCGTTCTCTTCGGTCAATTGCTTGACCTCGGCGCGAAGGGCGTAGAGCTCGTACAACAGAGCCACCTCTCTGTCGAGGGACTGGTCCAATCGTCGCCTCAGGTCCTCGAGATCCATGCGCAATCGTGGCATAGGGTCAGAAGTAACCTTTATCTCAGTCTGCTGCGCGGCTGCAGCATCAATGACCGCGATCAACTCAGCGTAAGCGGGTCTAGATTTCTTGATGCTGCCTCGCCCACTACCAGCTTCCAGTGCGACCGCATCGTTATTGATGGGCTCGCCACGTGCGATCAAACGCTCCAGCGCGGCGTAGTATTTGGCAACTTGGATCTTGGCACTCATACGGCCCCCGTGAGGCGTTTACGCGCCTTGAGGAGGACCCGCAGGTGATCGACTTCCAAGCGGTGCTCAACGCTATCCGCTTCGGTGCTCGCCAACGTAGCCACCACGGTTTCCTGCGTAGTGATCAGCAGACCTAGGCGCTTTTCAAACACCACCGCGTTAGCACAGTCCGTTTCAAGGCAGTTCCAAGGAATGGGTTCCAGCGGTGTGCGCGTGCAGTCCTCCACGGCGACGCAACCGCCCAGGACCGTCTCACGGTAGGCCAGCTTGCCGTCACGGAAGAGTTTCAGGGTTTCTTCCTTGGAACGGCTGGATACCGTTTGCGCCATGCAGGCCGCGCCCCGTCCACCGACCTCACCGATGAGATCTTCATCCGAGAACAGCAAGGCCATGCTGAAGGCCAGGAAGCTCGATTCTGACTTGGCCGCGTTCCACTCATGGCTGAAGTGCTCCTTGTCAAAGACGAGGTTGACTGCCCGGCAGAAGCCATCGCTGTAATACGCGCGCATCTCGTCGGTGATGTGCTGCAACTGCCCTTTGAGGGCCGGCAGACTGACCATGCCCGAGCGATGGGCATAAACCGACAGGCTCCGTCGATATTGATGGAAGGTCAGCGGCCACGGTTTGCCGACCTCTATCCCCTCACGCAGCCAGTTCCGCTCCAATTCCATCGCGTTGAGTTCGTCGATGTCGACCTGGGTGATGACGGGGCAAATCTCCGGTATCAGCTGGTCGCGCATACCGCTGTAGATAGTCGTGTGATTCTGCTTCTTGTAAGGGTTGGCCGTCGAGCAGAACAACAATGCGGCGTCATCGTTGGCGGGGTCACCGTCTTCCAATACCTCTAAGATGGTCGAGGCGACCTTCTGGGCAAGCAAGATGGCTCGACGGCCCTCCGGACTTGTGACCCACTGCGCGGATCGCTTTCTGCCACCATTGAGCTTGTGGCTGTATCCGTTGACGATATGGTGCACCGAGTCACGGTGCTGCACCTCCTCCATAACGCCCTTGAGTGGCAGGATCTTCGCCTCTCCGATGCGCATGCCGGTGAAGGCGATCACGAGGTTCATCAGCCGGAGTTGGATGTCAGCGATCTCACCGGCGATGAACATGTGGAGGGTTCCCCGGCTCCACCCCCTGGTCCGCATCGCCTCCCTCACCTCTTGGAGTTGCTTATCACGATGCAGCCTTCGATGCAGCCTTCGCTGCTTTGCAGTCATGCCTTTCGGCGCATGGCGCGTGCCGGCGCGCTCTTGCCGGTAAGCATTCAGCAGGCTGTCCAGGCCACTCTCGATTCGATCCAAACCACCCAGCAAGCTGGCCAAGATCGCGCAGTAGATGCGAGATGGGATGATGGGTGTTTGGCTGTCTTCTGAAACTGGTGCAGCCTGCTTGATGACCTCCGCCAGCTGCGTCAACTTGACCTCCAGCCCCACGTTGAGGAAGTCGCGGTGGCGCCACAATGTTTTGAGCAGGGATCGGGCAATTTTGGCGTAGTTGGAGTTGAGTTCCGCCGATTCTTCGCCGAGCGCCTGGGGGTCGCAGAACAACGCGAACAACGAGATGCCGCGACGATAGGCTCCCGTAGCCAATCGGGTTAGCGTGAAACCTGCGGTCTGCGTGGTCTTCTGCGCCCTTTGTCGCCCAGCATCCATGTACAACCAAAGCAGTGCCTTTTGCTGCTCGCGAATCAAAGCAGCGAGATTGGTCCTGCCGATGTTCGGTGGCACCGATGGGGCCCCCGTGACAAAAAACGACAGACCGGCCGCGCTTTGCCCACCATCGGTGCCCATCGTGCGCAGATCCCACCTTCCATCTCCGTAGCGGCTCAGAGGCTCCCCCGCCGGATCCAGGCTCACGACCAACCGGGGGTCAAAATAAGACACCACTTCGGGAGCGTCGGCGGTCCCGCCGGAATCGCCATGACCGCCCTCTTGCAGCCTGATGCGCCCCCGGTCAGCCTCCCTCAGCAGCAAGGAGTTAGACGGGGGGGTGACCGGTGTCGCCAGATCGCTTCTTTCCATGAGGGCGTAGGGTGCGGACAGGTTTGAATGGGGCTGCGGATGAATGGGGTGTTTTGCGATCAGGCCGGGGCGGAAGGCGACGCCAGCAAGCCCAGCAAGTGGAGTTGTTGAAGCTTGCTGGCCCAATAGCGACTGAGCCTGCGCTCTTCCAGAACGGCTACCCGAGCTCGCTCATGGACCTCGGGATTGATGCGCTTGATCTCGTTGAGCAGCGCACCGATGCGCTCCATCACGACGGCATAGACCCGTTCGGCCGCACCCGCGTCACCTAGTCTCGGCGCCAAGCGTCCCAGCACGTACCGGCAAGACATCAGCTTGACGCTATCCGCTTCGTCGGCGTGGACCTGAAACTTGTTGCAGAAGAAGCATCCTTCCGTCTTTTTGCAATCGGGCTTCACCAACGGGGCGTCTGCCAGCGCTTCGGGATGGCCGTGGTCCCCGCACCCCCCCACAGGAATAGCGGTGATGGGGGCGGCGCGCGTGGACGCCGCTGCACCGACCTCCGAACGCGTCCGAACCACCGAGGTTAATGAAACCAGGAAAGGGGCCATGTCCGATCTCGACTCCTCCGCGGTGATCTTGCCGTACTTCCGGATGGCGGTGCTCACGGAATGCCCCATCATTTCGGCTGCCACCTTGGGGTTGTGATCCTTGGCCACCTTGCCAGCCTTGTACGCGCGCAGCTGCTGCATCGTGACGTGAGGCAACTTGATACCGAAGGCACTGAACCGCCGGCGTATGTCCCAACTGAACTCCGGTGACAGTGGGATAACGCCCCGAGGCCTCGGCGGAGCCCCTATGGCGTACACGCACTGAATGAACATCGGGCCGATGTCGGGACAGTCAAGCCGCTGAAGCATCGTTTCCCGAAGGCGAAGATAGGTCCGCATGCGGGATACGGTGGTGGAGGTCAGATGAAGCGGCACCGCCTTTCCCCCGGCCCGAAACTTGATGACCTTATGGCGCAGGTTGAGCTTCTCCGGGCTACGCAGTTGCTCATGCAAGTCCTTGGGCTCTTCGTACGACTGAAGCTGAGCGAGGTTGGCACCCGAGTCGCCGATGCACAGCGCAGCGTAGGCCATGCATCCGAGTTCGATCACACGCGCCATGGGAGTGCCACTTGGGATCGGCATCAATCCTTGTTGATCCCTCGACGGCCAGCGCAACTCGCCAAGGAAGGCGGCGTCGTTGCCATGCGAGTCGTCGAGAACGATCCGCGCCACCGAGTCAAACACCCCTTGCGCGCAAGCCAGGAAGCTGGCCACGTCCTCCGTTCCGGGTGTCTTGACGCCGTCACCACGGGGACCTGCAATGGCCTCAATCTCATCACTGTATGCGCGGTCGTGGATCACGGACATCATCTTGATGGCGCCAACGTCCATATGCGACGCCGACGCCGCACTGAGGCGCCGTGCGGTGTGATTCCCCTGCATGCGCTGCCGCAAGTAGCTGTGGTGTTTTTGCAGCGCATCACGAGCCAGATCCGGGTCGCCCAGGATCGACTCAAACCGCCCATCGTGCAGTGGCGCATCCAGCCAGTTCAAAAAACCGGTCAGGCCATGCGCAAACCTGTCTACCACCGACTGAGGCCTGGCGTCGGCGAAACAAAAATACTTGGACAGGCGCTCGATGGCCCTGGGCAGGTCCGCCACCCGCTGCACCGAGAGGCTTGATGGGTTGAACCGATACCACTTGCCGTTGACCTTGCGCTCCAGGTAGCACCACAGGTAGGCATGGATCTGCTCGCCGTTGGTTATCTGCAAAATCGTGCTCTGGGGTACATAAAGATCGGGCATGCCCCCCTCCAATGGGAACGCCAGACGAGGCAACCCGCTCGCATAGCCACGAACGTTGCTGATCCAGTCAGAACCATCCATCGCGCCCCCTATCTTCTCGTTCTTGCCGTTGCGGACCTTCATGCGATTAGGCGGAGCGGATGAGGTCGAGCAGATTCTGGTTCCAGTGAGCTTCCGCTTTCTCGAGGTGTTCCATGTGCCGGCGATACTCGATGTATCGATCCGTCGTGACGGCCGCTTTGTGCCACATGAGTTTGCGAAGTTGCTCCCGGGCCCACAGGTAACGCTCGCGCGTATCTTGGCTCTCCACGACCGCGTCGATCCAATTGATCCCGAAGGTCGCCCGCAGGTCGTGGAACTGGTAGTGAAAGTCGGGGATCGACTTACGAATCTCAGGGATCACGTAGTCCGTGATGAAGGACCGGAGGTTGTGACCTGCCGACGATGAGCGCTTCCGCAGTTCGGTGGCGTCCCGAAGGGCATAGCGATCGTCCTTGGACTCGTAATGGGAGCTACCGCGATTCGACAAGAACAGATAGTTCATCGGGTCCTGCTGGAGTTTGGATTTCTCGCGCTTGGATCTGACCCGGTCAGAGATCGCGTAGATGTGTAGCCATTCGTAGAGCTCCCGCTGCACGGAGAGATACACATTCGCCACATCGCCTTTGGTGTCGATACCGGTCCCCGGCCCGCACGGCAGTTTGAACGGCCACTGGTTGATTTGGCTCGGCGGCGCGGCGAAATCGCCCCAACGCAGTGTCAGGACCGTCTGGATCCGGGCGCCGGTCAGGAGCGCGACGTAGTGCATCAGCTCGTAGTCGCGGTTGCCGCACTGCTTTAGCGCATTGACCAAGGCCTTCTGCTCATCCGGCGACAGTGGCAGCAGCCTCCCGCCGTCATTGATTCGACGATCCCACGCATAGTCCCGTTTGGGAACCTTGATGGACACGTCGGTCGTCGTCACCGCCCTGACCTGCCTGAAGCCCTTGCCGTCGATGTATTGAAGTCCCACGGTTCGATCAACCCATGGATCATTCAGAGGAGCGAAACCTAGTCGGCGTCCGCTTGCCATGAGGAACCGGTAAAAGCCCACCACTGTATGCATGCGGTTACTGGCCGTGCTGTGCTTGATGGCACCGCTATTGATCAGACCTTGCAGGTGGGTTTTGTTGAACCTGCCCCGCCAGAGCGGAGGCCAGGAAGCGATACTTTGATCGCACCCTGGAGGTTCCCATGCAACGCATTACCCGTCGTCGCTACACAGACGAT
>NZ_JASERU010000002.1 GCF_030504985.1 Fulvimonas sp. R45 | reverse complement strand
CGGCGCTCGGCTACTTGTCACCCAACGACTATGCCAAGAAGCTGAAGCAGGCCGCTTGACTCCGTGCTTCTTGGCGTCCGCTCTCAGGGGGCAGGTTCAACCACCCTCGCTGCCACGCGGAAGATGCCGAAGCACCTCTTCCAACACCGCCTCCGTACGCAACAACACCTCGTCATTCCAGAACCGCAGCACACGATATCCCTGTGCTTCGATCGTGCGCGTGCGTTCGGCGTCATAGCCCAACGCATCGAGATGCTGCCCGCCATCCAGCTCCAACACGAGCCTTGCCGGGATACAGATGAAATCCGCGATATATCCAGCCATGGGATATTGCCGGCGGAACTTGAAACCGGCGAGCTGTCCGCGGCGCAGGTAGTGCCACAGGTGTCGCTCGGCATCGGTGGCTTCGTTGCGAAGCCGGCGGGCGAATGTCCATTTCCTTTGCATGGGCCGTGTCCCTGAGCCTTTGCCGAAAAGCCTTACCCCCTCCCAACCTCCCCCTGCAAGCAGGGGGAGGAGCAAAACCTGGTGACACCCTGCCCCTTCCCATGCAGGCAGGGGGAGGAGCAAAACCTCGCGATACCATGCTCCCCTGCAAGCAGGGGAGCAAAACCTCGTGGCACCATGGCTCCCTCCCCTGCGTGCAGGGGAGGGTTGGGGAGGGGTGCTCTACTTCCCCGTCCACTTCTCCAGCCACGCATTCACCGCGTCATGCCACATCACGCTGTTGTGCGGCTTCAGCACCCAGTGGTTCTCGTCCGGGAAGGTGAGGAACTCGCTGGGGATGCCGCGGCGCTGCAGCGCGGTGAACGCGCCCAGGCCCTGGCTCAGCGGGATGCGGAAGTCATGGCCCGAGTGGACCACCAGCATCGGCACGCGCCAGTCCTTCACGTGGTTCAGCGGATTGAACCGCTCGTAGTTCTGCGGGTGCTCGTATGGCGTGCCGCCGTTCTCGCGCTCCTCGAACCACAACTCGTCGGTGGCGTAATACATCATGCGCGAATCGAACACGCCGTCGTGGTCGACGAAACACTTCCACGGCGCATTCCACACGCCGGCGATCCAGTAGGTCATGTAGCCGCCGTAGCTGGCACCCAGCGCGCAGGCGCGGCCGGCGTCGAGGAAGTCGTACTTCGCCAGCGCCGCCTTCCAGCCCAGCTTCAGGTCTTCCAGCGGCTTGCCGCCCCAGTCGCCCGAGATCGAATCGGTGAACTTCTGGCCGTAGCCGGTCGAGCCGTGGAAGTTCACCGTGACCACCGCGAAGCCCTGCCCCGCATAGGTCTGCGGGTTCCAGCGGTAGCTCCAGCTGTTGGTCATCGCGCCCTGCGGGCCGCCGTGGATGATGAAGGCCACCGGGTATTTCTTCCCGGCCTGGAAGTTCGCCGGTTTCACCACGTAGCCCTGCACGGTCTCGTCGTTCCAGCCCTTGAAGGTGAAGAACTGGAAATCGCCTTCCTGCACGTTCTTCAGGCGGTCCGCGTTGACGTGGGTGACCTGCTCCAGGCCCTTGCCGCTGGTGTCGACCGTGTACAGGTCGGCCGGGCGCTTCAGGTCGTCGCGCGACAGCAGCACGCGCGTGCCGGCCACCGAATAGCCGCCTACCTCGCCGTCGCCCACCAGCTGGCGCACCTTGCCGCTGGCCGTGTCCACCGCGAACAGGGGATGCTGGCCTTCGTCATCGGCAGTAACGAACAGCGTCTTGCCGTCGGCGGAAATGTCCATGCCGCCGGGGGAACGATCCCATTGCGGGTCGATCTCGCGCGTGGCGCCCGTGGCCAGGTCCATCGCCATGATGCCGAAACGGTCCGCCTCGAAACCCGGGGTCTTCATCGCCAGGTAGTAAAGCGTCCTACCGTCCGGCGAGGGCACCGGGTAGGCGTCCCAGGCCTTGTTGGCGGCAGTCAGGTTCACTGGCGCGGAAGAACCGTCGGCCGGCACCTTGTAGAGGTCGAAGTTGGTCGACCACGGCTCGCTGCGGCCGGCAACACGTACGTCGAAGTACACCGTCCGGCCGTCGGGCGAGAAGGCGAACTCGCTGGCGTCGCCGAACGGCTTGCTCGGCACGTCGCCATCGATGCTACGCGACAGCAGGGTCGGCTCCGGCGGCAACTGGCCATCCGCGCCGAAGCGGGCGACGTAGAGCTGGTTGCGCGTGCCATCGGACCAGGTATCCCAGTGCCGCACGAACAGCTTGTGGTACAGCGTGCCGGTGGCCTTGTCCGCCGCGCGCTTGTCCTGCCGCGACTTGGTGCAGGCCAGGTCGCCGCAATCGGTGAACACCGCATACGACAGCAGCACGCTCTTGCCGTCCGGCGACAGCTTGTAGTCCTGGATGTCCAGCGGGCCATGGCTGACCTGCACCGGCGCCTTCGCCACCGCCAGGTCAAGGCCGCCCTTGCCCTTCGCGAAATCCAGCCGCCACAGCTGCGACACGCCGTCCGCCGCGGCCACGTAGTACAGGCTGCGCCCGTCCGCCGACCAGCTCGGCGAGGACGCCCCCTTCGCCACCACCGGCACCGGCTGGCCGCCCTTCGACAGGTCCAGCACCTCGAGCGCGGTGACGCCCTTGTTCGCCGCGTAATCCGTGCTGCGCAGCGTGAACGCCGCGTAGCGGCCATCCGGCGACAGTTGCGGATCGCCCACCCGGTTCAGCATCACCAGGTCGCGCACGTTGAAGGGGTGCGGCGTGTCGTAGTCGAAGCCGGGGAACGGCGAGGCGATGGAGGCCGGGGCTGAGGCAGCAACGGCCGGCAGCGCCAATGTCGCCAGCATGGCGGCAAGCAGGGGTTTCATGGCAAGACTCCCTCGTGGTCAAGGCTGGAGACGGTAAGTGCGGAGCTGAAGCGGCGCAAGCCGGACACACACGCCTGGACCGCCCTCCAAGCGCAAGTCCATCAGCGCGAAGCCCACGGCGACAGGACCTGCAAGGGGCGCATGACGATATATCTTCTGCTCGCCACTGCGCGCACGAACTGACCTGGCGCGTCACTTGCTGACACATGTCAGCACAAACACGCACACCATCTGCGGGCGTATGGAGCCTTTGCCGCTGCAGTGTTTCGCACGACCGGCAAGGTTCCGTGACCCCCTCCACACTACCCAAGTGCCACGCCGTGCCAATGTATACCGGCGGCAGCGATGGCACACATGGTGCTTCACTGCTGTCAGCTTCCTGGTCGTTCCTGACCACAGCATGGGGTCCGATCCTGCCTAGGGGGATTCAGGGCTGGGGCCCAGGGGGCATCGTCAACGGTCAGCTGACCAACCAAGAGGAACTACCATGAAGAAGATGCAGAAGGGCTTCACCCTGATCGAACTGATGATCGTGGTGGCGATCATCGCCATTCTGGCGGCCATTGCCATCCCGGCCTACCAGGACTACGCCACGCGCTCCAAAGTGTCTGAAGTGATCGTGATGACGGATGCGGCGAAGGTTGCCGTGACCGAAACCGCTTCATCGCTAGGCAGCCTGCAGTCCGTGACGGCTGCCAACTCAGGTTATACGTTCCCGGGCGCCACCAAGTATGTTTCCGACATTACCATTGGTACCAATGGTCAAATCACTGCTGCCTCAAGCGTACCGAACGCTACCGGCAATATTGTCTTAACGCCAACGGAAGTGAATGCTGCTCAGCATTCCGGGCAACTGGATTGGAAGTGCACCACGACCATTGCGACCAAGTTCGTGCCGGCCGGTTGCCGCTGATCGTTGATCCAACGTAGTTGCTGCGTTACCCAAGGCCCCGGTGCTGAACGCACCGGGGCCTCGTTTTTGGAGCACTCCATGCGCCGTCTCGCATCCTTGGCCCTCGCCGCGACACTGGTCCTGACCGCCGCCGTCTATTGGCAGGGGCTGAAAGGCCCGCTGGTGTTCGACGATGCCACCAACCTCTCGCCAATCGCCGCCTGGCTGGATGGCAAGATCGGCTTGCATGCCCTGGTGTTCAACAATCACTCCGGCCAATTCGGCCGCTCGCTGTCCATGGCCAGCTTCGCCTTGAACGCCGCGCTTACCGGGCCGGGCGTATGGGGACTGAAACTAGGTAACCTGCTGCTGCACTTGGGCAATGGCCTGCTGGCATACGCTCTGTTCGCCGCGCTGCTGCGCTGCGGCGGCTGCACGCAGTACAGGTTCTCAGACGTTGCGCGCCGCTGGCTGCCCATTGCGGCGGCCGCGCTGTGGCTACTGCACCCGCTGCTGGTCAGCACCGTGCTCTATACCGTGCAGCGTATGGCCATACTCAGCGCGACGTTCATGTTGCTGGGCATGCTGCTTTACGTCCGTGCGCGCAGCATCCTGGCGGCTGGCGGAGGCCATCAGCGCACCGCCATGGTCGGCCTGCTGCTGGGCGTTCCCGCATGCACCATACTGGCCTGCCTGGCCAAGGAAAACGGAGCGCTGACGCCAAGCTTGTGCGCCGTCATCGAACTGTGCGCATTCATGCCCGCACCGGGTCGCCAACGGGCATGGCAGTCGCGGCTATTCATGGCCGCCACGTTGATCCTGCCAGCCATTGTGGCAGCGACGATGGTCGCCGACGGCGCGGGTGCCATCACCCACGGCTACCGCAACCAGCCGTTCACCCTTGCCGAGCGCCTGCTCACCGAGACGAGAGTGCTGTGGAGCTACGTTGGCCAGTGGATATGGCCGCGCTATGCCTCCATGGGCCTGCTCCACGACGATTACGTCCTGTCCCGCGGGCTGCTCCACCCGGCGACCACGCTGCTCGCCGTCATAGCCTGGCTTGCCATGGTGGCCATCGCACTGCGCTCACGCCGCGCGATCCCTGGCCTAGCCCTGGGACTCGGCCTGTACCTCGTAGGCCATGCTCTGGAATCCACCGTCTTCCCGCTGATGATCTATTTCGAGCATCGCAACTACTTGCCATCCATAGGTCTGGACTGGGCGTTGCTGAGCCTGGCTGCCTATGCTGTGCAACGATTGCGAGTGCAATTTCCCGGGCCATGGTCGCGACCTTCGTATGCTGCCGGGGCCGCCGTGGCAGTCTCGCTGATACTGGCCTCCATGACAGCTGCGAGCGCGCATGTCTGGGCCAGCTACGACCGCATGCTTCAACAAGCACTGGCGGCGCATCCCGAGTCCGCCTGGGTAAGACGCGCCTTGATCGGGCAAGCGCTGGAACAGATGCCGCCCGACTACCGCTCGGCACGGGAATACAGTGCACAGATACTCCGCAGCAACGATCCAGTAATCCAGCGACTTGGCGCCACCGAGCGCAATCTCGTCGACTGCATGAGCGGCCGCACCGTGGATCCCACGGTGATCCAACGCATGTTCCAGGGGCGCCCCGAACCGCTCTCGGAAAATCAGCTCCTCGCTTACCAGACTCTCGCCGACCGGTTGATGCGCCAGCCGTGTCACGGCCTGAGTGCGCTAAAGATGGCCGACGGCCTGGCCACCATGATGGCTCGGACGCATCTGCCTCCGAGCCAGATCAGACTGTGGCACCTGCACTTCAAGACCGCCTACCTGTACATGCATGCCGGTCGCCCGGACCAGGCACTGGCACAGGCTCGCATGGCATACGCCGGGGGCACCTCCGACGCACAAGTGGCCCTGTTCATCACCGACATGCTGCTGCGCCAGCACGATGTCACCGGAGCCACACACATGCTGCGGATCGCAATAGCCAAAGCCCCCTCCTACGATCTGGAACTGCAAAACGCGATTGCATATTATGAGAAAGCTGTTCGCACACAAGCACTACACGAATAGTCCATGTCCAGGTCCTGCTGCCCATTCGTATCGGCATCGATTGGTTGACCCACCATGCCCCACAAGCGCATGTCTCGCTGGAAAGCGGCTTCGATCCATCTCTGCATTAGCGCAACGATCGCCCTATGCGTCGGCGCATTGCTGTTCACCCTGTGGTATCCGCCACCTTACTTCGAGGCAGCCGGCGCCAGCGTATTGATGCTGCTTCTGATCGGCGTGGATTTGGTGCTCGGCCCGATGCTGACCCTGATCGTATTTAGGGCCGGCAAGAAAGGCATGTCGTTCGACCTCGCCGTGATTGGCCTGGTGCAGGCCACTGCCTTGGTCTACGGCCTGCATGTGATCACCGTCGCGCGCCCGGTTTTCATCGTGGCATGCGTCGACCGCTTCAACCTGGTGACCGCGGAGGACCTGGATCCTAAGGACTTGGCCCAAGGCCGCGCACCGGCCTTCCGCACCCTGTCGTGGACCGGACCGCGCGTAGTGGGAGCTCCCGTACCGACCGATCCCGCGGAGCGCAACGAGGTCATCAAGTCGGGGCTGGACGGAAAAGACATCCAGCTGCTGCCCAAATATTATGTCGATTACACAAGCGTCGTGCCCGCACTGCTGAAACATGCAAGGCCTCTTGCCGAGTTGCGCCGAATCAACCCCCATGCCGGCCCGGTACTCGACCGATGGCTCGCAAGGCACACGGCGCGGACCGACACCAACACAGTCTGGCTGCCGCTGATGGCCCGCAAGACAAGCCTGACCATGCTGGTCGATGGCACCAACGGCAAGATTCTCGGCGCATTACCCATCGATCCGTGGTAGCCGATCATCCAGGCATCGCGGCGCCCTGACGCATTCAATACACTGATCCAATGCGTACTCGGCCGTGGTGGATGCTATGTGCTGCCTTGCTGGTGACAGCCCTGGTGTACTCGCCGGGGCTCTCCGGCAGCTGGCTGTTCGACGATTATCCGAACATCGTGGACAACCAGGGCATACAGATCAAGTCGATCAGTACGGCATCCCTGACGCGCGCGGCACTGTCCTCCCCATCCAGTTCGTTCAAGCGACCGCTGGCATCCTTGAGTTTCGCCGCCAACTATTTTATCGGGGGACTGGATCCTTACGGCTGGAAGCTGTTCAACCTACTGGTGCACCTGCTCAACGGGATTCTTGTCTTTCTGCTGGCGCGCCTGCTGCTGCGAAGCGCAGCAAACAGGAGCGTGGCGCAGGCATCCTGCACGTGCAGCGGGCGCACCGATCAATGCGGCCTCGTTGCCGCATTGATCGCCGGGGGCTGGCTGCTGCTGCCGATCAACGTTACCGCCGTGCTGTACGTGGTACAGCGCATGGAGAGCATGGCGAACCTGTTCGTACTGCTGGGCCTGATGGGCTACGTGGCCGGGCGCCGGCGCATGCTCCACGATACAGGCGGTGGCTGGCGCGGCCTCGTGCTGTGCATGTCCAGCCTTGTCGCCGCCACGGCGGCAGGCCTGCTCGCCAAGGAAACCGCGGTGATGCTGCCGCTCTACGCGGTACTGGTCGAATGGATCGTGTTCGGCTTCACCACAGCACGGCCAGCGGGCAGCCGCACGGACTGGCGCATCGCCGCGCTGTTCCTCGCGGTGCTGGTATTTCCGATGCTCGCCGGGCTCGCCTGGCTACTGCCCGCTCTGTTCAAGCCGCTGGCATGGGCCACTCGCGACTTCACCATGCACACGCGGCTGCTCAGCGAGGCGCGTATCGTGGTCGACTACATCGACTGGACGTTGCTGCCGATACCGCATCAACTTTCTTTCTATCACGACGATTTCCGCATTTCGAGCAGCCTGCTGGCACCGTGGACTACACTGGCTTGTGTACTGGCACTGTTTGCGCTGGCCGCCGCCGTCGCCGTGCTGCGCAAACGCCGCCCTCTGGTGGCACTCGGCCTGGCGCTGTTTCTCGGCTGCCATCTGCTCACCGGCACGGTGCTTCCGCTGGAATTGATCTTCGAGCATCGCAACTACTTCGCCAGCTTTGGCCTGCTCCTGGCGGTCGTCCCTCTGCTGGCACCGGCCAACGCGCACCCCGCCGAAGCAGCGTCGCCCTTGGCGCTCGCCCGGAACGCCCTGCTCGGCGGCCTGCTGCTGCTCTGGACCGGCGAAACCGCGATGACTGCCATGGCCTGGCGCAACCCGGTCAGCATGGCCGAATCGCTGGCCGCGCGCGCGCCCGACTCGCCGCGGGCGCAGTACGAACTGGGGCGCACGTACATCATCCAATCGAACTATGATCCGGCATCGCCATACACTCGGCTCGCCTATACACCGCTCGAACGCGCCGCCGCGCTGCCGAACTCGTCCATCCTGCCCGAGCAGGCACTGATCTTCATGAACGCCCGCATGCACCTGCCTATCAAGGATGCATGGTGGAACAGCCTGGTTGCCAAGCTCAGGGCGCACAAACCGGGAGTTCAGGACGAAAGCTCGCTGGTGGCGTTGACCCAGTGCATACGCGACCAGCGCTGTGATTTGTCCAAAGGCCACATGCTGCAGGCATTCCAAGCCGCACTTGACCACCCGGAGCCCAGTGCCCGCCTGCTGGCCACCTATGGCGACTACGCCTGGAACGTGCTCGACGAGAAGACACTCGGGCTCGACGCGACCAGACAGGCGATCGAGAACAAGCCCGATGAACCCGCCTATCGGATCACCCTGATCCGCATGCTGATCGCACTAGGCCACTACAACCAGGCCCGTACGGCCATGCACCAGTTGCAAACGCTGAACGTCGGTGGGCGCCTGACCAGCAACATCGATGAGTTGCAGGCACTGCTGCCGCGCACTCCGGGTGCATCCCGGCCCTAGCACGTCGAATTCGCCATACCCCAACGCCCGCGCCTCGATACGCTACGCTAGGCGCCGGGACCAAGTCCGTCAACACATCGTCATGCCCGCCAAGACCATCCGAACCAAGGCCGACCTGGCCATCAACGGCTCCCCGCCAGCCTTTGCCGAGCCTCTGCATGTGGGGCGGCCCAACATCGGTGACCGGGAGGCGTTCCTGGGGTATGTAAACCGGATCCTCGACAGCCGCTGGCTCACCAACAACGGTCCGGTCGTGCAGGCTTTCGAGCGGCGGATCGCAGACTATCTCGGCGTGAAACACTGCGTGGCGATGTGCAACGGTACCATCGCGCTGGAGATCGCGATCCGTGCGCTGGGGCTGACCGGCGAAGTGATCGTGCCGTCGTGGACCTTCGTCGCGACCGCGCATTCGCTGTACTGGCAGGGCATCACCCCGGTATTCGCTGATATCGACCCTTCCACGCACAACCTCGATCCCGACGCGGTGCGGCGCATGATTACGCCTCGCACGACCGGCATCATCGGCGTGCATTTATGGGGCCGTGCTGCCCCCGTTGATGCGTTGCAGGCCATCGCCGACGAACACGGCCTCAAACTGATGTTCGACGCCGCGCATGCCTTCGGCAGCAGCTATCGAGGACAAAGCATTGGTCGCTTTGGTGCCTGCGAAGTATTGAGCTTCCACGCGACCAAGGCATTCAACACTATGGAGGGCGGCGCGGTAGTCACAAACGATGACGAACTGGCCGATACTCTGCGACTGATGCGCAATTTCGGTTTCCAAGGCTACGACAATGTCGTCCACCCAGGCACTAACGGCAAGATGATTGAAGTCTGCGCCGCCATGGGCCTGGCCAATCTCGACGGCTTCGACGCCATCCTTGCGAGCAACCGGCGTAATCACGCCGCGTATAGACAAGCCCTGGCCGGGCTGCCCGGTATCTCCGTACTGGACTACGACCCAGCCGAGCGTAATAGTCATCACTACGTCGTGGTCGAAGTCAGCGAAGCGCACTCGACTCTACGCGATGATCTTGTCGCAGCGCTGCACGCCGAGAACGTCCTCGCGCGCAAATATTTCTGGCCAGGCTGTCACGAGATGCGCCCATACCGGGACTTGTTCCCGCATGCAGGATTGATGCTGCCACACACAAGACAAGTGGCTGCACGGGTCATGATACTCCCAAGCGGAACAACGCTGCCTGAGGATAGTATTGCAACGATTTGCTCAGTCATCCGCCTGCTTGCCCAAGGCTCCGCTTGAACGCCACCTCGGAAAAGACGTTTCTGGTGTTCAGTGGCGGCAACGATCGCGCAGTGCTCGGCTTCCTGCGTGCCCTACGGCAATGCGGCCAGCATGCAGCCATCGTCGCACGCACCCGAGCCGACCGAATTCTGCATACTCGCTTTCGAAAGGACGTCCATTGTGTGCGCGAGACTCCGGAATTATCGCTGGATGTCTTTTCTCGGTGCTTGAACGAAGTCCGCCGCGCCACAGGCCGGCGGACTTTTGTACTACTGCCATCAACAGAGTATTTCAACGCATTTCTATTTCGCCACCGCACCGATATCGAAGGTATGGGCTGCGACATCCCACTTGTGGAGGCTCCACTCTATGGCCGTCTAACCAACAAAAGCAGCGCCACTCGATTGTTTTCCAGTTATGGGATCGCCGTCCCGTCCGAACGGTCGTTTCAGCCAGGATTGGAAGCACCCATAGTAGCCAAGCCCAACCGCAATCTTGCCGATAGCGGGGGGTCACTCTACCCACAGTTGCTGCTCTCGCCCTTCCAAATTACCGCCTTTCTTGCCAACCATGATCCGGCCGACTACTTCTTCCAGGAATTCATAACTGGCGAAAGCCTGTACTTCTTTTTTTACCTACCACGATGCGGCGGTCCCGCGGTCGTTTGGTCGCAGCGCAATCTGCTACAGCAACCAAACGGGAAATCGATGCTGATGGCCGAACCAGCGTATTTCCACCAATCTGGCACGGCATCTCGCATCCTAAAGATATTACGCGACCAGGCATTCTGGGGGCTGGGCATGGTTGAAGTCATTCGCGACAATGGACGTGATGTTTTCATTGAAATGAATCCTCGCATTTGGGGACCTATACAGTTCTGCATCGACCAAGGACAGCCGCTATTGCAGGCATTCGTCGGCGATGCACTAGCCAGTGATACAAAACGCTTCGCAGCAACCACGTCAACACGGCACAAGCGCAAACGATACTTCTGGCTGGGCGGCCTCGCGGAAACGCTTGCTTCGGGGACCCGACCGGTCTGGCACGTCCCACCGCGAAGCCTAGTCGGAGCAATCACTACCAACCTGTGGAATGACGTCTATCTGCGTGCGGATTCATGGCGTTGCTTTCTACATGAATTATCCAGATCTATCACCGAACCACATGTCCATGAAACCCCTAAAAACTGAGCTCCAACAACTGTATGGCGACGCCTCCAAGCATTCCGCCTACCAGAACATCCCGGATTTCGTCTCAGCGGAACTCGGCTACACCGAAACCATTGACGAAAGCTGGCGCGGCGATCGGCCGCGCCTGACTTATCTTTACGAAGCCCGCAAGCCGGCTGCCGGAGAGATCTGGATGGATTTCGGCGCCAATACCGGCTTTTTCACGCTGAGCTTGGCCAAAACACACCCCCAGACACGTTTCATCGCCGTCGAGGCCAATCCGAATCATGCGGCTTTTATCCGCCGGGTAGCCGATTATTTCCAGATGGGAAACGTGGGGGTGATTCAATCCGCAGTCGGAATCGAAGACTTGCCGAGCCTCCCGAAAGTGGACTTCATGCTGCATCTGAACGTCCTACACCATGCAGGACACGACTTCGACAAGCACGCGGTTGCCTGCATCGAGGATTTCGGTGAGTACGCGCAACGCTATCTAAAACTGCTACGTGGCGTGGCGCGAGGCTTATTTTTTCAGATGGGCAGCAATTGGGGCGGCGACAAGAGCCGTCCCTTGGTCGGCCTGTACGAAGATGCCGAAAAGCTTAGGCTGTTCGCGACATGGTTGCGACATGCGGGATGGCGGCCAGTCAAAGCAGCATATCCGCACAGGGGCGGGGATGGTCGCATCGCCTACCACGACCTTGCCACTCTGGCTTGCGCCCAACTCGCCGAAAACAGCGGCATGGCACTCGAGATGCATTCTTGGGAGTCGCTGGATCAGTTCCCAGGCGAGTTCTATCGCAGGCCACTGTTCATATGCGAACACGCCTAGCGCAATGCCACGACGCAGGACGGAACGACTTCGGACAACGGCATCCCTTCCATGGCTTCGTTAACCCATCGCGCCGCATACGCTACTTGGTGGAGCGCACTGGAAATCGCCTCGCGCTACGGCGTACAACTGTTAGTGCTGGCCATTCTGGCAAGGCTACTGGTACCGGCCGACTTCGGCCTGATCGCGATGTTGCAGGTGTTCACCTCGGTTGCTGTGCTGCTGGTGGATTCCGGCTTTGGCATGGCACTGGTACAAAAGCAGGATACTAGCGACGATGACGAAACCACGGTGCTTCTATCCGGGCTCGGCATCAGCATCCTGGCCGGCATCGCGCTTTGGCTTGTCGCACCCGCGATTGCCCATTTCTATTCACAGCCGCTACTGACCCCGTTGACCCGGCTGCTACTATTCGTATTGCCACTGAGCGCCCTTGCTGCGGTGCCGGATGCATTGCTGACGCAACGACTGGACTTCCGCTCACGCGCGAATGCCGAAATCTTCGCGTCCCTAGGTTCAGGAAGCCTGGCGGTACTGCTGGCGTGGCACGGCTTCGGCGTATGGAGTCTGGCTTGGCAATCCATCATGGCAATCGGCGTGCGCGCCACACTGCTGTGGCTGTATTCGCACTGGCGTCCGCGTGGCCGGTTTTGTATTTCATCCTTCCGTCGGCTGTTCGCGTTCGGCAGCTACATGCTGATGGCCAACCTGCTGAACACACTATCAATCCGCATGCAATCGCTTCTGATCGGCCGGCTGTTCGATTCGCGTGCTCTTGGTTACTACACCATCGCACAGAACACTCAGCAAGCGCCTGCGCAATTCATGAGCAATGTGCTCAACCGGGTTGGGTTGCCTGTGTTTTCCACCGTGGCCGACCAGCCCGCCAAACTGATTGGAGCACTGCGTTTGTCGCTGCGCGTGGCAATCTTCGTGTTCGTACCATGCATGCTGGGTATGGCCATGATTGCAAAGCCATTGATCGTAGTGCTTTACGGACCACGATGGATGCCAGCGGCGCCATTGTTGAGCATCCTGGCCGCGGCCGCCATGTTCTGGCCATTGCATGTACTGAACCTGGCGGCGATTGGGGCAAGAGGACGATCCGACCTCTTTTTCAAGCTTGAGGTAGCAAAACGCGCCATCTCTATTGTGCTTATCGTAATCGCCAGTTTTCACAGCGTGCTGGCGGTTGCCTGGGCAGTACTGATATCCAGCCTGTGTGCCGTAGTCATCAATACTTGGTACTCGAAAAAGCTGCTGGGTTACGGAATCGTTGCCCAGCTAGGCGACCAGCTCGGTACATTGGCTCTATCCGCGGTAGCCGCATTGATCGGGTGGTTGGTGTTGCACTATGCCCAAGGCGTCAAATTTGACTTCCTGTTCGCGATCGTGGCGGCTGCGGCCACCTATATTGCGGGAGCCATCATATCGCGCCAGAGGGCACTACGCGATCTCGCGGAACTTATGCGCGCGCTCTACCACGGCAACCCAGCATCATCATCGCTTACCGAAAAATGACTCCATCACCCACCGCACACAACGATGCACGACAGGCAGACGCACTGGCGACGCCGTTAGGCACCCGAGGCGCAAAGCCAAAATTCATCATATGCGCACCACGATACAGCGAGACGTCTGGCGGTTCGATTGCGTTGCACAAACTTGCCCAACTTCTCGATGCCCTTGGATACGAGGCCCTGCTCTGGCCACTACATCGCGTCAAACTGCATGCCCTGCCATTCTCGGGTGCATGGTGGCGCAAATACATCTACATCGTAACGCGCCTCTATAGGCCACGGTACAAGACGCTGCCCGGATCAACACTGCGCATTGCTGCAAAGTCAGACATCGATGATTCCATCGTCATCTATCCTGACATAGTAGACGGCAATCCTTTGAGGGCACGACGCTATGTTCGATGGTTTTTATACCATTTCAGCAAAAAACATGAAAAATCGGTTTTGGACGGGGAACTTTATTTCTGTTATCAGGAAGCGTTTAATCGCAATTATGAACGAATGAAATATGGCGGCACCCTGCATGTCGCCCATTGGTTACTCGACATATACAAACAAACCAACTTTGGTAATCGGTCAGAAGTGTGTTACATGGTGCGCAAGGGAAAGTCACGGCCGGACCTGCCATCGTTCCGCGGCAAAGTTGTCGTGGACGGCATGGACCACCGATCCCTGGCGAAAGTATTCAACGAGAAGAAATACTGCTACTTCTATGACGCCTATACAGGCTATTCCACATATGCCGCTGCATGCGGGTGCATTCCCGTGATCGTCCCTGCCCCCGGCATGGAAAGAAACACTTGGGAACCCAACGGGGGCAGAAAGCCCGGCATAGCATATGGAGAGGAGGACATCCCATATGCCATCAAAACGCGCCCGCTGCTGTTGCAACGCCTGACTGATGCAGAAAGCAAAAGCCTGGATTCCGTCAGGAACTTCGTGGAAATCATCAAAAGACACTTTCAACTATAATAGAATCAGGCAAGTCTTTTTTCGGCGTACTAAGTTTTCAATCGATAGTTCGCTTTTTTGTATCAAACGCTGGTGAACCGATGGCGCAAAACCCAGCAGTCATGGCAGTAGTGGTCGCTTACCATCCCGATTTCGCGGTGCTGGATGAATTGTTGCAATCGCTGTCGAGACAAGTGATCCATACATATCTTATAGATAATTCGGCGCATGACGACTTTCGTGTGCAGGAATGGTTTGGGTCAACGACGCGCAAGGACGTGAGTCTCATTCGGCTGGGCTCCAACCGCGGCGTCGCAACTGCACTCAATGCGGGTATACGCATAGCGCGCGCAGCGGGTGCGACTCATGTTCTGCTCAGCGACCAGGACAGCCTGCCGCCCCCAGATATGGTCTCCGGCTTATTGACAGCAGCGCGCTCGCTTGGCGACGAAGCGAGGGTTGCCGCGGTCGGTCCGGTTTTCATAAATCGTCGAACGGGCATGACGCATCCATTCCAGCATCCCGTTCCGGGCTGGATGGCTTACAAACACGCACTACCCACCCCCGAGTCCCCCGTCGTCGAAACGTTGACGCTCATTACGTCGGGCAGCCTAGTCTCAATCGCGGCCCTGAATGACATCGGTGAAATGCGCGATGACCTGTTCATCGATTATGTCGATACCGAATGGTGCCACCGTGCACGCCATCGGGGCTGGCGAATATATGGAACCTGCCTGGCTAAAATGACCCACGACATGGGGGATGCAGCACTCCGCGTCTGGCTTTTCGGTTGGCGTAACGAGATGGACTACTCGCCAGAACGGGTCTACTACCGCGTACGGAATTTTGTTGCGTTGTACCGCATGCCCCATATCGAATTCCGCTTCAAGATACGACATGCGCGGTTTTTCCTGGGCGACATCTACAGTCAAGTCTTTTTTGGCACACAGCGACGTAAAGCTCTCCGCATGACGTTGAAAGGCCTGCGCGACGGCATCAACGGCCACCTTGGTCCCTATCCATCACGGTAGGGACTTCGCGTTTCTCGGCAATACCCCCATTGCCCGCATTCAAGCGATTGCTCAGGTAACACAGAATGGAGTGGATCAGCATGCACAACCAAGATCCAGCCCGGCTTCAATGGATGCGCGACACCTGTCGCCGCAATGGCGGCGATTTGCACGTGATCGCAGCAAAGCCGTACACGCAAGTAACAATGTTTCCCCGGCCACCGCGGCATGCACGGATGGATGATTACTGGATCCGGGCAAGCTATAACAAGCACTGGAATACTTGCAGGCACTTGACAAGGCTGTCGACGCCAATTCGAAACCAGCCATGAGCACCGTCAAACGAATCATGAAACTCAGTCGCCGCCTGCCGATTCATCCGCAGTGGCTGCTCGGGACACGGAAGCCGGACCCGGCGATCTGCAAGTTGCAGGGAACCGTGCTGGACGTTGGATGTGCCGATCGCTGGATCGAACGGCGCCTTGCCCCTGGGACGATGTACATCGGGCTAGACTATCCGCCGACCGGAAGCACCCTCTATTCGGTGAAAGCCGACGTGCTGGCCGATGCCGCCAGCCTGCCGTTCGCATCCTCAAGCGTCGATGCAATCGTCTGCCTCGAAGTTCTCGAACACACCCGCGATCACCGGGCTGCGCTGCACGAATTCTCCCGGGTGCTGAAACCGCGGAGCACGCTGGTATTAAGCATGCCCTTCATGTATCCGATACACGATGCCCCCCACGACTACCAACGGCTGACCGAGCATGGATTGCGGCGGGACATCGCGGCGGCGGGCTTCGAGATCGTCAGGCTGAAGAAGAACGGGCATTCGCTCCGCACCGCAGGCCTGCTCTTCAACCTCGCGCTTGCAGGTGGCCTCTACACGAGAAGAAGAAAGATCGGCTACTTCATGCTCCCTTTCGCCGCCATTCTTGTCCTGTTCGTCAACATCGCGTCGCTCGCGCTTTCCTGGATGCTCCCGGACTGGAATGCACTTGGCTTTGGCTATGAGGTCGAAGCCGTCAAGCCTCGATGATTCACGCCGAGATTTCGGGAATGCCAAAACGGAACAGCATCTGCACCTTGCTTGGCACCCACGTGAACGGGCGGAAATAGATCCTTGCGCCAGTCGTCCTGCCAGCCTGGACGCACCTGCGGATCGCACGCAAACGGCCAAAATCGCGAAAGAGCGAGACCGGCACTTTTGCGTAGATGTTCGAGAAAACACCGCGATCCCACTTTAGGGTACTCAGAATGCCGCCCTCCAGCAGCAGCGCGAGGAGATGGACCATCAACAGCACCCAGACCGAGGGCCCCGGAGTGCAAACAAAAAGGGCGTATGTCTTGTTGCGTTCACTCAAGTGACGGCGCCGAAGCGTCGTCTTCAGACTGTTGCCTCTCACTCGCGCGCCACCGAATGTTGCCCCCAGGCGATGACGAAAGCCACTGTGGGAGAGCACCATGACGGGCGCCCCCCTCAGCCTGGCCAGACAGCACAAGTATATGTCCTCGGCTATGGACCCCATCCACTCGGGGAAGCCGCCCAATTCGTTCCACAACTCACGCGGCAGGAACAGGCAGGCGCCGATCGCATAGGCAACGTCCGCTCTTGCGGCATCCAGATTCGGCACCGGATTGTAAAAAGGATCCAGCAGGCAACCACGATCCACGAGTTGCCCGCTGGTCCAGTCGTATTGCGGCAGCGTGAGGATGCCTGCGGTCGCTTGCTTGCGGGAGGCGGCGATGAAGGTCGCGAGCGCATTCGCATGAAGCGCCGCATCGTTGTTGAGCAACAGCACGTATTCGCCGCGGGCATGGGCGACCATGCGGTTGTTGCCAATGCAGAAGCCGACGTTTTCGCTGCTGGCCAGCACCTCCACTTGCGGATAGTGCTCCCGCAACCATGCCACTGAGCCATCGGTGGAAGCATCGTCGTGTATCAGGATTTCACACGTGGCGTCGCCTTGCTGAGCAAGCACGGACTCGATGCAGTCGGCCAGCCACCGTATGCCGTTGTAGTTGGCAATGCAGACCGAACAGTCCGGCGCCTCGGGGCGATTCAACGACGGGTAGTACGAAACCATTCCCATGTCCGCCTGAGCCCTTCATGCAGGGGCGTGGAAGGCCTCCAGCCATAGAGCTCGCGGGCGAGCGATGCATCCATGTTTACCCGCGGGACATCCACGACACGCGTGGAGTCGTAGCAACGATCCAGGCACCTGCCGGTGGCGCTTTCGATGGCCTCGAACAATGCATGCAGGCTCACGCTGATCCCGCTACAGGCGTTCACGATGCGTGCTCCCGCCGACGGCGGCGCATCGACTGCGGCGAGGCACAGGCGCACGAAATCATCAATATAAAGGTAATCCCGCTCCGCCGACCCGTCACCCCAGACGTGCATTGCCTCGCCGCGCAAGAGTTTGCCGAACGCTGCCGGGATCACGCCAAATCCGGCTCGCTCGCCTTGTCCTGGGCCATACAGGTTGGACGGCCGCAAGAGGGTGGCCACACCGGCGAATTGGGCACACCAGGCTGCAATGAAGTACTCGGCCGCGACTTTGCCAGCTCCGTGGTAGGAGCACGGCGCGATGGCGGCAGTCTCGTCCGCGCGCCGGTCGTCCTGCCGGCCATACAATGTCCCGCCGGAGGAAACGTACACCAACGGCGTCGCCGGATGCTCCTGCATGGCCTGCAGCAGCGCCAGGGTCGGCCGTAAGTTCAACTCGATTTCCTGCAGGGGCTGCGCCGCGGTACTCCCTGGCGTAGACGCCGAGGCCAAGTGCACGACGAGGCGGCTTCGCGCCAACAGGGGCAGGAAATCGGCCGGCGCAAGCAGCGGCCCAGACCTCACCTCGATCCTGGCATCCGCTGCGTCGAACGCATGCCGCGCGGCAGCGATGACCCGCTCGCCACGGCGGGCCAGGGCCTGCGTGAGATGCCTGCCGACGAACCCGCCGGCGCCGATGACCAGCACGCCGTCACGCATCGACTACTCCCAGCAATCGCCGGTAAATGCCGACGTACCGACCAGCGCAGTCATCCCACGTGCCGATTTCGCGCGCGGCCCATGCACGCGCCATCGCGCCGCTGTGCCGGTTGGTCTCCGGGATTTCCAGCGCGTGCAGCGCTTCGGCATAGCCTTCCGGTGAATCGCACAACGCGCCGGTGACTCCATCGGCAACGAGGTCTGCGTGTGCAGGCATGCGCGAGGCGACGATCGGCAGGCCCGCGGCCATCGCTTCCAGCATGACTTGCGGACGTCCCTCGGCATGCTTGCTCAGGGTAATCAGGCCCTGTGCGTGCGGGAACCAGTCACGCACCAATTGCCCGGGTGTTGCCGGTCCGTGGTAATGCACCCAGTCCGGAACGGCGGTCTGCTCCTGCATCGGTCCGAACAGGTGAAGCTCGCGCGTACCGTCGCCGAACAGGCGCTCGGACCACTTGAACAACGGTCCCAGCTTGTCGGCGGTCAACCGCGTCACTGCCAGCCACTGCCGTGGCGACGCCGGCGGCACTTCGCGCCGTACCGCGTACCACGCCGGATCGATGCCGAAGGCGACGGGCACGATGTCTGCGATGTCCCCGAAGGCGGCTCGCAGTGGCGCCTCCATCCACTGCGCGTTCGGGCAGATGGCCACTTTGCGCCGCTGCATCGCCCGCCGCAACGCCCGGCGCATCATCGGCAGGCGCAGCAGCTTCATGTCGTTGCCAAGTACGGTGACCAGCATCGGCTTTCCGTTGTCCGGCAGCGGCAACGCGCACTGCAGCCAGTTGATGTGGTAGATGTCAACCTCATCCAGGCGACGGTATGCGGCTCGCAACAGGCGCAGCAGGCGCCAAGCTGCGACCAACCCGGCTGCCGGACGAATGCGCATCAGGTGCGAGATGCCACCCAGGTCCATCAGTGCTGACAGCCAATGCGCCTCGTGCGGCGAGGTTGCCGGCTCCACGCCTTGCGGCAACTCGCCCGGCGGGGCCCACAACGTCAGCCGGACTTGTTCATTCCGCGCAAACCCGGCCACCAGATGCGCCATGAAGATTCCACGCCAGTCGGCAGCGTCGCGCGGGTAGGAAGTGCTGACCATCAGCCCCCGTATCCGGGCACCCGCGAAACAACGATACGGCTCACTCATGGCGCCGGTATATCAGCGCCGTGATCTGCTCCGACACCAGCCCGATGAGGAACACGATCACCGCCGCGCTCCATAATAGCGTGCTCATGTTGGTGAGGCGGCCCTGATGGGCGAAGGTCCATGTGTAATTCGCGCAGCCGAGCGCGAAGAACAGGCCGCTCACCGGCACGAACAGCTTCAATGGGGAATACAGCGTCGCGATCTTGAAGATGATGAGCAGGAAACGGGTTCCATCCTTCAGTGGTCGGATATGGCTCATCCCCATCCGCTGCGCCGCCTTGATTGGCAGGTAGGCCACCGGGTACGCACTGCGGAAGAAGGCCATGGTGCTGGTGGTAGGGTAGCTGAAGCCGTTGGGCAGCAGATGCAGGAATTCGCGGAATTTGCCTGCGCGCACGGCACGGAAGCCTGAAGTGAGGTCGGCCACCATGTGGCCGGTCATGCGGGAAGCAAGCCAGTTGTAGAGGGTGTTGGCGAGACCGCGGCCCACGCCCGCCTGGCTGTCCCAGTCGCGGGCGCCGACCACCATGTCGTAACCCTCCTCCAGCTTGGCCAGCATGCGCGCCACATCGGCCGGGTCGTGCTGGCCGTCGCCATCCATGAACACCAGCACGTCGCCCGTGGCCGCGCGGGCGCCGCGCTTGATGGCGGCACCGTTGCCCATGGAATACGGCGAGGAAAGGCATTCCACGCCGCAGGTGGCGCAGACCACCCGGGTATCGTCGGTGGAGCCGTCGTCCACCACAATGATTTCCGTATCGGGCTGTATCTCACGCAAGCGCGGCAACAGCCAGGCAAGCGCCGGCCCCTCGTTCTTAGCGGGAAGAATAATGCTGACGCGGTTCAAAAAGCTGCTCCCTGACGAAGCGAGTTGGCATCATAACGCGCACGCACTGCAGGGAACGGGGTACGGTTGGCGGATGGGGCGCTTGGAAACGGGAACCATCCCTGTTCCCGCGGGGTGAAACCCGAGCGCAAGGGGTCCGTTCGCCCCCGTGTGCTGCAGTTCGCATCGGCCGCCCTCCCGGATCATGGCCCAACCGTCCGATCTGCGGTAGATTCCCCCATAGTTCAGGGGGCTGGGCAGGTTTTTTCGATGTCGTCGCAAGTACAACCAACGCTGGTGGGCCTGTCCGGCATGGCCCGGCGGCTGGTGGCCGAAGGGCTGCTGCCTGAAGCAGACGTGCGCCAGGCCGTGGCTGATTCGGCCCAGAACAAGACCACCCTCACCACCTGGTTGCAGGAACGCAACCTGGTGGACAGTACGCGGCTGACCCAGCTCGCGTCGGTGGAGTTCGGCATGCCGATGCTGGACATCGCAACCATCCCCACTGCCAACATGCCGTTGAACCTGGTCAGCGAGGCCCTGCTCAGCAAGCATCGCGCACTGCCCCTGCTCAGGCGCGGCAACCGGCTGTTCGTGGGCATCGCCGACCCGATGCAGTCGCAGGCGCTCGACGAGATCAAATTCCACTCTAATTGCATGGTGGATCCGATTCTCATCGAGCGCGGGCAACTCGCCCGCGCAATCGATAATGCAGTCAGCACGATGAACAACGTCATGCCCGACATGGGCAACGACGAACTGGATGAACTGGCGCTGGAAGCGGGCGACGACGACAGCGAAAATACCACGGGAGTGGACGCCATCGGCGGCGACGACGCGCCCGTGGTGAAGTTCGTCAACAAGATTCTAATCGACGCCATCCGCCGCGGCGCCTCGGACATCCACTTTGAGCCTTTCGAGTCCCAATATCGCGTGCGTCTGCGTATGGATGGCATGCTGCGTGCCGTGGCCAGCCCGCCGATGAAGTTGGCCAGTCGCATTTCCTCGCGCCTGAAGGTCATGGCCGGGCTCGACATCGCGGAAAAGCGCGTGCCACAGGATGGCCGCATCAAGTTGAACCTGGGCAAGAACCGGTCGATGGACTTCCGCGTCAGCTCGCTCCCGACGCTATTCGGCGAGAAGATCGTACTGCGCATTCTGGATAGCGCCTCAGCCAAGCTGGGCATCGACAAGCTCGGCTATGAGCATGATCAGAAGAAGCTCTATCTGGATGCCATTGCCAAGCCCTATGGCATGGTACTGGTTACCGGCCCTACCGGCTCGGGCAAGACGGTATCGCTATACACCGCGCTGAATATCCTCAACACGGCCGAGCGCAACATCTCCACCGTGGAGGACCCGGTGGAAATCCGCGTGGAGGGCATCAACCAGGTGCAGCAGAACACCAAGCGTGGCATGACCTTCGCCGCCGCGCTGAAGTCGTTCCTGCGCCAGGACCCGGACGTGATCATGGTCGGCGAGATCCGCGACCTGGAAACCGCCGAGATCGCGATCAAGGCGGCGCAGACCGGCCACATGGTGCTGTCCACCCTGCACACCAACGACGCGCCGCAAACCATCGCGCGCCTGATGAACATGGGCATCGCGCCCTACAACATCACCTCGTCGGTGACCCTCATCATCGCCCAGCGCCTGGCGCGCCGCCTGCACAGCTGCAAGAAGCCGATGCAGGTACCGCCGCAGGTGCTGCTGGATGCCGGCTTCACCCAGCAGGAGCTCGACGTCGGCCTCACCATCTACGAGGCGACGGGCTGCGACGAATGCAACGAGGGTTACAAGGGCCGCGTCGGCATCTACCAGGTGATGCCGATGCTGGAGGACATCCAGAAGATCATCCTGCAGGGCGGCAATGCGCTGCAGATCGCCGAGGTGGCGCGCAAGGCCGGTATCAACGACCTGCGCGCCTCGGCGCTGAAGAAGGTGAAGGACGGCGTCACCAGCCTGGCCGAGATCGACCGGGTGACCAAGGACTGAGCCGCAGGAACCGCGGGCACGGGACCGCCCTGGACCGGGCGCTGGCGCGCTGGGATGCCGCCAGTCCCCTCACATGATGCCGAACTTGCGCCCGAGGGCACGAAATCGGGGCCATTTGTGACGTAAGCTGAAAGTTGCCCGGCCTGTCGCGAAGGCCGGACCAATACTGGGGGAATCAAGCGCATGGCCACGGCTACCGCCACCGCAAAGAACGCACGCGCCGTCGGCGCACAACGCGCCGAAGTCAGCCAGCTGACCACCTACGACTGGGTGGCGCTGGACAAGCGCGGCAAGCGCATGAAGGGCTCGATGCCGGCGAAGAACGCCTCGCTGGTGAAGGCCGAGCTGCGCCGCCAGGGCATGAACCCGCAGACGGTGCGCGAGAAGGCCAAGCCGCTGTTCGGCTCCGCCGGCAGCGCGGTGAAGCCTGGCGACGTGGCGATCTTCAGCCGCCAGATCGCCACCATGATGGCCTCCGGCGTGCCGATGGTGCAGTCCTTTGACATCATCGCCGACGGCCAGAAGAACATCCGCTTCAAGAACATCCTCAACGATGTGAAGCAGGGCATCGAAGGTGGCCAATCGCTGCACGAGGCGCTGGGTCGCTACCCGGTGCAGTTCGACGAGTTGTACCGCAACCTGGTGCGGGCTGGCGAATCCGCGGGTGTGCTGGATACGGTGCTGGACACCGTCGCCACCTACAAGGAGCGTACCGAAGCGATCAAGAAGAAGATCAAGAAGGCACTGTTCTACCCGATCATGGTGCTGTGCGTGGCCATGCTGGTCAGCATGATCATGCTGCTGTTCGTGGTGCCGGTATTCGCCAAGACCTTCCAGGACGCCGGCGCCGCGCTTCCCGCTCCGACCCAGTTCGTCGTCAGCGCCTCCCGCTTCATGCAGCATTATTGGTGGGTGGTCATCGGCCTGATCGTCGGTTCCGTCACGGCAATGCTCATGGCCAAACGGCGCTCGGTGAAATTCGCCCACTTCCTCGACCGCATGTCGCTGAAGCTGCCGGTGATGGGCAACATTCTGCGCCAGTCGGCGATTGCTCGCTTCGCCCGCACGCTGGGCGTGACCTTCCACGCCGGCGTACCACTGGTGGAAGCCCTGGATGCGGTATCCGGCGCCACTGGCAGCGTGGTCTACGGCGACGCGGTGAAGCAAATGCGCGATGACATCGCGGTCGGCCACCAGTTGCAGTTGGCCATGCGCCAGACCGGCCTGTTCCCCAATATGGTCATTCAGATGACCGGCATCGGCGAAGAATCCGGTGCCTTGGACCACATGCTGTTCAAGGTGGCCGAGTTTTTCGAGGAAGAAGTGAGCAATGCCGTTGACACCCTCGCTACCCTGCTCGAACCGCTCATCATGGTGATCCTGGGCGTGCTGGTGGGTGGCATGGTGATTTCGCTGTACCTGCCGATCTTCAAACTGGCCGGCACCTTCTAGTCCCGTCACGATCGCCAGCCTGTAGAAGTGTGCCCTGAGCGCGAATGCTCTGGCCCAGTGCCCTTGAGAGTATTTGCACACCAGGGTGCGCTCCTGCCGCCCCCCCCGTAATCTTGGGTGTTCTCGTACTCCTCGCTTGATGCACATGCCCGACCTCCCCCTTTCCCTCTGGATCATCTTCGCCGGCATCCTCGGCCTGCTGGTCGGCAGCTTCCTCAACGTGGTGATCCTGCGCCTGCCCGAGCGCATGGCCGCCGAGTGGAAACGCGAAGCACGCGAGGTACTGGAGCTGGCCGGGGACGGCGAAGCCGCCCTGCCGCCCGGCATCGTGCGCCAGCGCTCGCATTGCCCGCATTGCAGGCACCCGTTGTCCGCGGCCGACAACATCCCGCTGTTCGGCTGGCTGCTGCTGCGCGGGCGCTGCCGCTACTGCAAGGCGGCGATCTCCATCCAGTATCCGCTGGTGGAACTGCTGACCGGCGTGCTCAGCGCCGTGGTGGTGTGGAAGTTCGGCCCGACCTGGACGGCGCTGGCCGGCCTGGGGCTCACCTGGTCGCTGGTCGCGCTGGCCGGCATCGACTTCCGCACCCAGCTGCTGCCCGATTCGATCACCCTGCCGCTGCTGTGGCTGGGCCTGCTGCTGGCGCTGCTGCCGATGTTCGTGGCCGCACCCACGGCCATCCTTGGCGCGGCGATCGGTTACCTCAGCCTGTGGAGCGTGTACTGGCTGTTCAAGCTGCTCACCGGCAAGGAAGGCATGGGCCACGGCGACTTCAAGCTGCTCGCCGCGCTCGGCGCGTGGATGGGCCCGCTGGCGCTGCTGCCGATCGTGCTGCTGTCCTCGCTGATCGGCGCGCTGGTCGGCGTGGCGCTGATCGCGCTGCGCCGGCACGGCCGCGAGGTGCCGATGCCGTTCGGCCCGTTCATCGCCGCCGCCGGCTGGGTGTGGTTCGTGGCCGGGCCGCAGCTGCTGCTCGCCTACCAGGACCTGTTCGGGTTGCGATGAGCCGGGGACATCCGTTCGTCGTCGCGCTCACCGGCGGCATCGCCGCGGGCAAGAGCACCGTGGAGCAGCGCTTCGCGGCGCTGGGCGTGCACGTGTACGACGCCGACCAGGCCGCGCGCCAGGTGATCGAGCCCGGCACCGACGGCCTGCTGCAGATCGTGGAAGCCTTCGGCGAGGACATCCTCGACCGCGACGGCCGACTCGACCGCCCCGCCATGCGACAACGCATCTTCGTCGACCGCGACGCGCGCCGCACGCTGGAGGCCATCGTGCACCCGCGCGTGCGCCTGTGGCTGCACGAGCGCGCGCTCGCCGACAGCGGCCCCTACTGCCTGCTGTCCATCCCCCTGCTGGCCGAGCACATCGGCCACTACCGTTGGGTGGACCGCGTGTTGCTGGTGGATGCGGACGACGACGTGCGCATGCGTCGCCTGATCGCGCGCGACGGCATCGACGAGGCGCTGGCGCGACGCATCCTGGCCAGCCAGGCCAGCCGCGAGCAGCGCCTGGCGCTGGCCCACGACGTGATCGACAACAATGGCGATCCCGCGGCGCTGGATGCCCGGGTAGCTGCGCTGCACGCGCGCTACCTGGCGCTGGCCTCCGCCACCTGACGCCCGCCTCGCTCCCTCCCCTGCTTGCAGGGGAGGGCTGGGGAGGGGTCACCAACCTCGCGGCAAGCCTGCCTACCCCTCCCAGCCTCCCCCTGCAAGCAGGGGGAGGAGCAAAAGCGCCCGCACCTTCCCTGCCCACAAGCAGGGCAGCCCCAAAACATCCGCTCCACTGCTCGCCATGGATGCGGCACGGCCCGTGCCGCGTGCCTTCGGAAACCCTGGTCGACAGGGTAAACTTGGGCGTTCCCGCCCCAGCGCCAGCCTGTCCCGATGTCCACCGAACCCGCCGCCCCGCCCGCCGCCGACGCACCGCGCGACTTCATCCGCCAGATCGTCCGCGACGACCTGGCCGCGGGCAGGCACGGCGCGATCCACACGCGCTTCCCGCCCGAGCCGAACGGCTACCTGCACATCGGCCACGCCAAGGCGATCTGCCTGAGCTTCGGGGTGGCGCGCGAGTTCGACGGCTGGTGCAACCTGCGCCTGGACGACACCAATCCCGGCAGGGAAGACCCGGAGTTCGTCGAGGGCATCAAGGAGGACGTGCGCTGGCTGGGCTACGACTGGCACGAGCTGCGCCACGCCTCGGACTACTTCGAGGTGTTCTATCGCGCCGCGCTGAAGCTGATCGGCGACGGCCTGGCCTACGTGGACGACCTTTCCGCCGACGAGGTGCGCGCCTATCGCGGCACGCTGACCGAGCCGGGCCGCGACTCGCCCTTCCGCGACCGCGGCGTGGAAGAGAACCTCGACCTGTTCCGCCGCATGCGCGCGGGCGAGTTCGCCGACGGCAGCAAGACGCTGCGCGCGAAGATCGACATGGCCGCGGGCAACATCAACCTGCGCGATCCCGCGCTGTACCGCATCCGCAAGGTGGCCCACCAGAACACCGGCGACGCCTGGCCGATCTACCCGATGTACGACTTCGCCCACGCGCTGTCCGACGCGCTGGAGGGCATCACCCATTCGCTGTGCACGCTGGAGTTCGAGGACCACCGCCCGCTGTACGACTGGTGCGTGGACAAGGTCGACCTGCCCAACCACCCCGAGCTGTGGCAGCCGCTGCTGGAGGCGGGCCTGAAGACGGTGCCGGCCAAGCCGCGCCAGATCGAATTCTCGCGCCTCAACCTCAGCTACTGCATCACCAGCAAGCGCAAGCTGGCGCAGCTGGTGAACGAGGGCCACGTGGACGGCTGGGACGACCCGCGCATGAACACCCTCCGCGGCCTGCGCCGGCGCGGCTTCACACCGGCCGGGATCCGCCTGCTGGTGGACCGCGTGGGCGTGTCCAAGCAGAACAGCGTGATCGACTACGCCGTGTTCGAGAGCTGCATCCGCGAGGACCTGGACGCCAGCGCGCCGCGCCGCATGGCCGTGCTCGATCCGCTGAAGCTGGTCGTCATCAACCTGCCGGAAGGCCACGAGGAAACGCTCGTCTTCGCCAACCACCCGAAGGACGAAAGCTTCGGCACCCGCGAGGTGCCGTTCTCGCGCGAGGTGTGGATCGAGCGCGAGGACTTCACCGAGGTGCCGCCCAAGGGCTTCAAGCGCCTGGTGCCCGGCGGCGAGGTGCGCCTGCGCGGCGTGGGCATCGTGAAGTGCGACGAGGTGGTCAAGGACGCCGGCGGCCATGTCGTCGAGCTGCGCGTCTCGCTCGATCCCGAGTCCCGCCACGGCCTGCCCGGCGCCGACCGCAAGGTGAAGGGCACCATCCACTGGGTCGCCGCCGCGCGTGCCGTGGCCGCCGAGGTACGCCTGTACGACCGCCTGTTCGACGTGCCCGCGCCCGACGACGAAGGCGACGGCCGCCCGTGGACCGCCCACATCAACCCCGACGCCAAGCGCGTGGTGCAGGGCTGGCTGGAGCCCGCCGCGGCCGCCGCCGCGCCGGAGCAGCGCTTCCAGTTCGAGCGGCTGGGCTACTTCGTGGCCGACCGCGAGGACCACCGTCCGGGCGCACCGGTGTTCAACCGCGTCGTCACGCTGCGCGACACCTGGGCCAAGGGGGCCTGAGCCGTGTCGCTGCTGCCGATCCAGATCCACCTCACCCTGCCGCCGTGGCTCGGCGAGGTGGCCGACACCTCGCGCCGCTACCTCACCGACGAGGAGCGCGTGGGGCTGGCGATCGAGCTGTCCCGGCGCAACATCGCCCACGGCAGCGGGGGCCCGTTCGGCGCCGCGGTGTTCGACGGGCATGGCCGGCTGATCGCCGCCGCCGCCAACCGCGTGGTGCCGCAGGCCTGCTCGGTGGCGCACGCCGAGATGCTCGCCTACATGGCCGCGCAGCAGCGCCTGGCCAGCTTCCGCCTCAACGCCCAGGGCGGCCGCTACATCCTGGCCACCAGTGCGCAGCCGTGCTGCCAGTGCTACGGCGCCACCGTGTGGGCCGGCGTCGACGAGCTGCTGATCGGCGCCCGCGCCGAGGACGTCGAGGAACTCACCGAGTTCGACGAAGGCCCCCTGCCCGCCGACTGGGTCGGCGAGCTGCAGCGCCGCGGCATCGCCGTGCGCCGCGACATCCTGCGCGACGAGGCGCGCGCGGTACTGGCCGACTACGGCGCCAGCGGACCGTCCTATTGAAGCGGCTGCGCGCCGCGCTGCCGCTGCTGCTGCTGGTGCTGGCCGGCGTGCTGCTGTTCGCCTCCGGCCTCTTCGACCGCCTGCACCCCGAGCGTCTGGTGGCCCATCAGCGCGAGCTGCAGGCGCAGATCGCCGCGCATCCCTGGCTGACCCGGCTGGCCTACGTCGGCCTGCTGACCCTGGCCACCGCCACCGGCGTCCCCGGCACCATCGTGGTGATCCTCGCCGGCGGCTTCGCCTTCGGCGTGGTGGAAGGCACGCTCAGCTCGTCGGTGGGGCTGACCCTGGGCTCGCTGGTCCTGTACCTGGCCAGCCGCTACGCCTTCGGCGCCGGCAGCCGGCACCCGCCGGCGGTGGTGGAGCGCCTGCACCACGGCTACGAGCACCACCCGGTGAGCTACACCCTGTTCCTGCGCTTCGTGCCGGTGCTGCCGTTCGGCCTGGTCACCGTGGCCCTGGCCTGGCTGCGCTGCCGGCTGTGGCTGTTCCTCGGCGCCACCTGGCTGGGCGGCACCACCATGCTGGTGTTCGAGACCTCGGTGGGCGCCGGCCTGGGCAAGGCGCTGAGCGAAGGCGACCCCGTCGGCCTCGGCCTGCTGCTGCGCGGCGACGTGCTGCTGCCGCTGGGCGGCATCGCCCTGCTCGCCCTGCTGCCCTTGCTGGTCGAGCGGCTGGCGCGTGGCCGCCGGCAGGACCCACCGCCGGCATCGCGCGGCTGAACGGCCACAGCATTTCCTAATCGTCCGGCGTGCATGCTGGCGGCTGTCGCCCATCCACCGGAGCCGTCGATGAAGTCCCTCGTCCTGTCATTGTGCCTGTCCGTCGCCAGCGCAGCCGCCGTCGCCGCGCCGCCGGCCGCGTCCGACTACGCCGTGCTGCAACGCCACGCCCTGGGCGGGGCCGGCGGCTGGGACTACCTGAGCATCGACCCGGCCACGCACCACCTGTTCATCGCGCGCAATGACCGCGTGATGGTGGTCGATACCCGCGACGGCAAGCTGGCCGGGGTGATTCCCGGCATGCAGCACGTCCATGGCATCGCCCTGGTGCCCGGGCTCGGGCGCGGCTATGTCAGCGACGGCGCCGGCAACGGCGTGCACGTGATCGACCTGGCCACGCTGAAGATGCTGGCCACCTTCCCCGTTACCGGCCAGGGACCCGACGCCATCGTGTTCGACCCGGCCAGCGGCCACGTGCTGACCATGAACGGCCACAGCGACAACGCCAGCGTGATCGATCCGGCCACCGCCCGGGTCGTGGCCACGGTGCCCCTGCCCGGCCGCCCGGAATTCGCGGTCAGCGACGGCCGCGGCCACGTGTTCGTCAACCTCGAGGACAAGGACACGCTGGCACGCATCGACACCCGGGCCAACAAGGTCGACGCCACGTGGACGCTCGCGCCCTGCGACTCGCCCAGCGGCCTGGCCTACGACGCGGAGGCGCGCCGCCTGTTCTCGGTCTGCGACAACCGCCTGATGGTCGTCACCGACGCCGGCGATGGCCACCAGGTCGCCACCGTGCCGATCGGCAAGGGACCGGATGCCGCGGTGTTCGACCCGCAGGAACGCCTGGTTTACAGCTCCAACCACGACGGCACGCTGACCGTCGTGCGCGAAGTCGACGCCGACCACTACCGCGTGCTGGCGAACGTGCCCACCCAGCCGGGCGCGCGCACCATGGCGCTGGACCCGGCCACGCACCGCGTCTGGCTGGTGGCCGCCGCCCCGGCGCCGCGCGGCGCGCCGGTGAAGGACTTCACCGCGCTGGTGGTCGGCCCGCGCTGAACACAAAAAAGAGCGCCCGGGCGGGCGCTCTGGAATCCCTGGTGGGCCGTCCGAGACTCGAACTCGGGACCAATAGATTAAAAGTCTACTGCTCTACCAACTGAGCTAACGGCCCGCACGCAAGGCAAGCGCGCGATTTTACGGGCTGCGCCGCGGGGGTACAAGCAAACGCGGCCGGAAGCCTGCTCAAGCGTAGCGCGTGGGATCGGGCAGGCCCGCCTCGCGGAAGCCCTGGATGCGCAGCAGGCAGGCGTCGCAATGGCCGCAGGCGCGGCCTTCCGCATCGGCCTGGTAGCAGCTCACGGTCTGCGCGAAGTCCACGCCCAGGCGTTGCCCCTCGCGCGCGATGTCGGCCTTGCCCATCGCCATCAGCGGCGCGTGGATGCGGATGCCCGCGCCTTCCACGCCGGCCTTGGTCGCCACGTTCGCCAGCCGTTCGAAGGCCTCGATGAAGGCGGGGCGGCAGTCCGGGTAGCCGGAGTAATCCACCGCGTTGACGCCGCACCAGATGTCGCTGGAACCCAGCACCTCCGCCCAACCCAGCGCGATGGACAGCATGATGGTGTTGCGCGCCGGCACGTAGGTGACCGGGATGGCGTCGCTGCCGGCGGCGTCCAGCGGCACGTCGATGTCGGCGGTGAGCGCGGAGCCGCCGATGCTGCGCAGGTCCACCTGCACCACCTTGTGCTCGACCGCGCCGAGCATGCGCGCCACGCGCCCGGCGGCTTCCAGCTCGGAACCGTGGCGCTGGCCATAGGCCACGCTCAGCGCGTGCACCTGGAAGCCCTGTTCACGCGCGATGGCGACGGTGACCGCCGAATCCATGCCGCCGGAGACGAGCACGACGGCTTTGCGGGACGATGTTTCAGACATGAGTGTTCATCCATCGGTACGGCCGGTCACCGGCCTGGAAGGCGCACGCGGCGACACAGGCCACGGCGCGGGCTTTTTGCCGCCTGCAGCAGCGCAGCCACAACGGCGGGTTTTGTTGAAGAGTGCAGCCATGGATGGCTGCTTCCTGATCTCCGCGTTCATGGACGAACGCACAAGCTACCTTCCGGGCGCGTCGTTCCACAGCAGCTTGTGCAGCTGCAGCTGGAAGCGCACCGGCAGCCTGTCGGCGATGATCCATTCGGCCAGCTCGCGCGGCTCCACCTTGCCCCAGACCGGCGAGAACAGCACCATGCAGCGCCGGTCGAGCGCGTGTTCGGCCACCACGCCGCACGCCCATGCGTAGTCCGCGCGGCTGGCGATGACGATCTTCACCTGGTCGTGCGGCAGCAGGTGGTCGAGGTTGGACCACAGGTTGCGGCCACTCTCGCCGGAATCGGGCGCCTTCAGGTCCATCACCTTGCGCACGCGCGGGTCGACCGCCGCCACGTCCAGCGCGCCGGAGGTCTCCAGCGACACGTCGTAGCCGGCATCGCACAGGTGCTGCAGCAGCACCAGGCAGCGCTTCTGCGCCAGCGGCTCGCCGCCGGTGACGCAGACGTGCCGGGCGCCATGGCCCGCCACCTCGGCGAGGATGTCGTCGATGGCGCGCCACTCGCCGCCATGGAACGAATACGTGGTGTCGCACCACACGCAGCGCAACGGGCAGCCGGTCAGGCGCACGAACACGGTGCGCCAGCCGATCGCGTCGGCCTCGCCCTGGATCGAGTGGAAGATCTCGGTGATGCGCAGGCGCTCGGCGGCGGCCTGCGCGGCGGGCGCGCTTGCGGGTGGCTGGCCGTTCACGGACAAAACCTCAGCGCGCCGGCGACTGCTCGAGGCGACGCAGCCGTTCCTTCGCCAGGCTGGCCGCCTTGGAACCGGGATAGCGGGCGACCACCGACTTCAGCGTGGCCTCGGCCTTGTCCTGCTGCTTCAGCTCGAGCTGGCTGTAGCCCAGCTTCAGCAGGGCGTCGGGTGCTTTCTCGCTGTCCGGGAACTGGCCCAGCAGGTGCTGGAAGGCTTCCGCCGCCACCTGGTAGTTGGTGGTGACGTAGTACGACTCGCCCAGCCAGTAGAACGCGTTGGGGGTGAGCGTGGTGTCGGGGTATTTCTGGATGTAGTCGCGGAAGCCGCGCGAGGCGGTCACGTAGTCGCCGCCGCGCAGCGCCTTGAAGGCGGCGTCGTAGGCGGACTGCATGGCGGCGTCGGGGCGTCCCGGCGCCGGCTTGCCCGCGGCGGCAGGCGGTGGCGTGGCGGCGCCGCCCGCATTGCCGTTGCCTGCCCCCGCACTGGCGGCGGCGGCGGGCGCGGAACCGGCGGCGGCCGGCTGGGCCGCGTTCGGCGAGGCGGTGGCGTGCTCCAGGCGCCCGAGGCGGGAGTCCAGGTCCACGTACTGCGCCTTGCCCTTGTCCTGGAGTTCCTGCAGCTGGTGCTGCAGTTCCTCGATCTGTCCCTGCATCTGCTGCATCTGCGCCTGCATCTGCTGCAGGCGGTTGACCAGGCTGGTACCGCCCTGGTCGCGGTTCTGCACCTGCTGCTCGAGCCGGGAGACCCGGTCGGCCAGGCTCAGCCGCGAATCCTGCGCGTGCAGGGGCAGCACAAACAGCACGGCGGACGCGATCGCGCCCGCCGTGCCGATCCTGGTCATGCAACGCTGGACCAGAGGGTGCTTCATTACTCGGCCGTGTAGACGATCTCGACGCGGCGGTTCTTGCTCCAGCAATCCTCGTTGTGCTCGCGGCACACCGGCTTTTCCTTGCCGTAGGAGATCACGTTGATCTGGCTGGCCGAGGCGCCGTTGGCCTCCAGGGCGCTGCCCACCGCATTGGCGCGGCGCTCGCCCAGGCCGAGGTTGTACTCGCGGGTGCCGCGCTCGTCGGTGTTGCCTTCCAGGCGCATGCGGGCGGTCGGGCGGTCCTGCAGGTACTTGGCGTGGCAGGCCATGATCTGCTGGAACTCCGGCTTGATCTCCGACTTGTCGAAGTCGAAGTAGACCACGCGCTGACGCAGGCAGGCGTCGGTCTGCAGGTCGGCCGGGGTGTACTTGCCATTGCTCTCAGGGGCCGGAGCCGGGGCCTGCTGCTCGGCGGCAGGGGCCTGCGGCTTGACTTCCTGCTTCTTGGAACATGCGGCCGCGCCCACGCAAAGCAGGGCGACCAGGGCAACGCGAGCGGTCTTGTTCATGGTGACGTTCCTTCAAACGGGTTGGTGTTCCGACAGTCGATGACGATTGTGGTTACGGGACGGTCGCCGGTGGTCCGGCTGTTGTTTTTTCTTCAGTTGCAAAGCTTGCTGCCGGCCGCGCGATGCCCTGCGCGACCTGCACGACAGGCCACGGCGGAACCGCCGTGGCCCACAACCGGGGACGCTTTGAACGGCCTCGGGCCCCTCCTTAGGTCACCCGGCGGCGCCCGCTGACGGGCGTCGCCGGGCCAGATTCAATGCGTCCGGTACGGCCCCCAGGACGGCTCGCGCACATCGCCGTCGGAGAGCACGAGGCGCTGGCGGACCATGCCGTCGTCGGAGACGGCATAAAGCACACCATGACGGCCTTCGCTGGAGGCGTACAGCAGCATGCTGGCATTCGGCGCAAAACTCGGCGATTCGTCCAGGGGACCCGGCGAAATATAGCGAACCTGGCCACCCAGGCCCTGATCCAGGATCGCAATACGATACACGTTCCCGTTGGACTGCACCATGGCGATCTGCTTGCCGTCGTAGCTGACGTCGCAGTCGTAGTTGCTCTGGCCCTGGAAGGTGATCCGGGTGGGCGTGCCGCCGCTGACCGGGACCTGGTAGATCTGCGGCCGCCCGGAGCGGTCGGAGGTGAAGTAGATGCTCTGCCCGTCCGGGGCCCAGACCGGCTCGGTGTCGATCGCCAGGTTGTTGGTCAGCCGCGTCTCCTGGCGGGTGGCCACGTTCATGATGTAGAGCTCGGGGTTGCCCTGGTAGGACAGGGACATGGCCAGGCGGCTGCCGTCCGGCGACCAGGCCGGCGCGCCGTTGATGCCCCGGCTGCGGCCGGAGATCAGGGTGCGCGCCCCGGTGGTGATGTCCTGTACGTAGATCGCCGAATTGCCGCTCTCGAACGAGACATAGGCGATCTTGTTGCCGTCCGGCGACCAGCGCGGGGTGAGCAGGGCCTCGTGCGAGCGGGCCACCACCTGCGGGTTGTAGCCGTCGGAGTCGGCCACGATCAGCGAGTAGGTCATGTTGTTGCCCGAGCCCACCGCGGTGATGTAGGCGATGCGGGTCCAGAAGGCCCCCCGCACGCCGGTGATCTTCTGGTAGATCAGGTCGGCGATCTGGTGCGCCACGCCGCGCAGGTCACCCACCGGGGCCGGCGGCATCTGCTGGTGCAGCAGGCTCTGCTGCTTGTTCACGTCCCACAGCTCGTACTCGACCTGGACCTTGCCGTCACCGGCGTCGGTGATGCGGCCGACCACGATGTAGTCCTGCTTGAGCAGCCGCCAGGTGGCGAACTTGATCTCCGAGCCCTGGGTCGGCTGCTCGACGATCTCGCTCTTGGCCAGCGAGCGGAACTTGCCGGAGCGGTTGAAATCGTTGCGCATCACGTCGGCCACGTCGGTGGGCAGCGCGGCGCCCTGGGGCTGGGCGAACGGCACCACCACGATCGGGGTGGCCGTCTTCAGGCCGCCGACGATGTCCACGTTGAGCGACTGCGCCGCCGCCGGGCCCGCGACGAGGGACGCCACGGCCAGCAGGACGAGGGCGAACAGGGAGCTGGATTTGGACATGGGCAGGATTATCGCGGCATGAAAGTGAGGATGATGTCGCGGCTGAACACCTTCTCGAACCCCTTGTAGGGCAAGGTCTTGGTCCGCAACACCGCGTTCTCGATGGAGCGCCGGCCGGCATCGTCGTACGGGCAACTGGAATCGACGGTGGCGCTCATCACCTCGCCGCCGGGCAACTGCACGATATGGACCTTGCACGGTACGTTCGGCATGTTATCCGGCCTTAACCAATTGGGGGTGACCGCATTCTGAATCGCCGCTGCATAGCGGTCGCGCAGCGCGCTGTCGGCGCTGTTGTTGCCGCTCTGGCGCTGCTCGGCGGCGGGCAGGTCGGCCTGGCCGTCGTCCTGGGCGTTCTTGAGGTCGGCCAGCTGCTGCTTGGCCTGGCGGGCCTTGTTGTCGAGCTGGCGGGTCTGGCGCGAGGCGGCGTCCATCTTGGCGAACAGCTCGTCGACCTTCTTCAGCTCTTCCTTGCGCTTGGCCGCCTGGGCGTCCAGCTCGGCCTGGCGCTGGCGCTGGCGTTCCTGCTGCTCGCGCTGCTCCTCGGCCTTCTGCAGGCCCTGCTCCACCACGCGTTCCTGGTCCTTCACGTCCGGATGCTCGGGCGGCGGCGGCAGGGTCTTGATCTTGGGCGCGGGGGTCGGCGGCGGCGTGGGCGGCGGCACGGTGGGCGGCGGTGGCACCGTATGCGGCACCGGCTTGGCCTTGCTGGCCTTCGGCGGCGGGCTGCCGGTCGGCCCCATCAGGGTGGCCTCGATGATCGGCCCCTGCAGCTGCAGCGGCGCCGAACAGGTGATCGGGTTCATCCAGCGCGGCAGGTGCAGCGCGTCGAAGAAGCTTTCGTAGCTGGCGCACGGCAGCATCGCGAGGAACAGGAACCCCACGATGCCCAGGTGCAGGACGGCGGAGACGACCACCGCCTTGGGGGTCGCGTTACGGTCGCGCATTCTATTTGCCCGACTCCGGCGTGCTCATCAGGCCCACCTTGGCCACGCCGGCCTGCTGCAGGTCGGCCAGCACCTGGTAGACGCCGTCGTACTTGCCGCCGCGGTCGCCGGCCACCAGCACGCTGACGTCCGGGTTTTCCTTCACGAAGGCGCCCACCTTCACCTTCAGCGCCTCGGCGTCGATCGGCTCCTTCTTCGAATCGCCCAGGGTGAGGTAGAGCTTGCCGTCCTGGTCGACCGAGACGATCACCGGCTGGTCCTTGGTGTGCAGCGCCTTGGCCTCGGCCTGCGGCAGGTTCACGTCGACGCTGGCGTTGATCATCGGCGCGGTGACCATGAAGATGATCAGCAGCACCAGCATCACGTCGATGTACGGCACGACGTTGATCTCGGACTTCAGCTTGAAGCGCTTGTGGCGCCGGGCGGTACGCATGGTCGTCGCCCCCGCTCAGGCCGCGTCGTCGGACTGGATCTGCCGCTGCAGCACGGAGGAGAACTCCTCCTGGAACACGTCGTAGCGCGAGGCCACGCGCTCCACCTTGTTGGCGTAGCGGTTGTAGGCCCACTGGGCCGGGATCGCGGCGAACAGGCCCATCGCGGTGGCGATCAGCGCCTCGGAGATGTGCGGCGCCACCACCGCGATGGTGACGTCCTTGACCTGGCCCAGGCCCTGGAACGCGCCCATGATGCCCCACACGGTGCCGAACAGGCCCACGTAGGGGCTGATCGAGCCGACGTTGGCGAGGAATTCCAGGTTGCGCTCCAAGAGGCCGATCTCGCGGGTGACGGTGACCTGCATGGCGCGCTCGGAACCCTCGATCACGATGCGCGGGTCGTGCACGCGGCGCTGGCGCTGGCGGGCGAACTCGCGGAAGCCGGATTCGAAGATATTCTCCATGCCGCCGTTCTCCGCGCCGCGGTTGCTCACCTCGCGGAACAGCTGGGCCAGATCGGCGCCGGACCAGAAGCGCTCCTCGAACGCCTCGGCGTTCTCCATCGCGGCCTTCATCTGCGAGTACTTGCGCACGATGATCACCCACGACAGGAAGGAGAACACCACCAGCACCAGCAGCACCAGTTGCACCGGCAAGCTGGAATCCGCTATCAGCTTGAAAATGTTCAGTCCACTGTTCATTGCTCGAGGGTGCTCCGCCGCATAAGGGGTTGGTTGTCAGTTGTCGAAGCCGGGGATCGTGCCGGGCGGGATGCGCATCGGCAGCATGCGCCGGATATCCACGCAGGCCACGCGCACCTCGGCGCGCAGCAGCTCGGTGCCGTCCGCCCGGCGGATCGACTGGGCGAAAAGGATACTGGCAGCGCGCCGTTCCCGGACTTCCACCGTTACCTGCAGTTCATCGTCCAGCAGGGCCGGGCGCAGGAAATCCAGCTGCATCCCGCGCACCATGAAGGCCAGCCCGGTGCGTTCCTTCAGCGCGCCCTGGTCCACGCCCAGCGCCCGCAGCCATTCGGTGCGGGCCCGCTCCAGGAAGCGCAGGTAGCTGGCATGGTAGACCACGCCGCCGGCGTCGGTGTCTTCCCAGTAGATGCGGACGGGCCAGGCGAAGGGGGCGGCGGCTTGAATCGCGGTCATTGCAGGAAACCTGGAAGCAGTCGGGTATCACCCTCCCTCCCCTGCGTGCAGGGGAGGGTTGGGAGGGGTAGGCCGCCTTGCCGCGAGGTTGAACCCCCTCCCAGCCTCCCCCTGCCCGCAGGGGGAGGAGCAAAAAGCGCGTCAGCCATGGGCCGGCGGTTCCGTGCCGCCGAACAGGTCGGCCGGGAGCGCCTGCCGCGGCGGCGGCGCCAGGCCCAGGTGGCGCCAGGCCTTGGCGCTGGCCATGCGGCCCCGCGCGGTGCGGACCAGGAAACCCTGCTGGATCAGGTACGGCTCGACCACGTCCTCCAGCGTGCCACGGTCCTCGCTGAGCGCGGCGGCCAGGGATTCCACCCCCACCGGGCCGCCGTCGAAATTCTCGACGATGGTGGCGAGCAGGCGACGGTCCAGCTCGTCGAAGCCCTCGGCGTCGACCTTCAGCATGTCCATCGCGGCCTGCGCCGCGGCGTGGGTGATGCGGCCGCCGGCGCGCACCTCGGCGTAGTCGCGCACCCGGCGCAGCAGGCGGTTGGCGATGCGCGGGGTGCCGCGCGAGCGGCGGGCGATCTCGGTCGCGCCCTCGACGTCGCAGTCAATGCCCAGGATGCGCGCCGAGCGGCGCACGATCGCGGTCAGCTCGTCGGGGGAGTAGAACTCCAGCCGCTGCACGATGCCGAAGCGGTCGCGCAGCGGCGCGGTGAGCAGGCCGGCGCGGGTGGTGGCGCCGATCAGGGTGAACGGCGGCAGGTCCAGCTTGATCGAGCGCGCGGCCGGGCCCTCGCCGATCATGATGTCGATCTGGAAATCCTCCATCGCCGGGTAGAGCACCTCCTCGACCACCGGCGACAGGCGGTGGATCTCGTCCACGAACAGCACGTCGTGCGGTTCCAGGTTGGTGAGCAGCGCGGCCAGGTCGCCGGCGCGCTCCAGCACCGGGCCGGAGGTGGAGCGCACGCTCACGCCCAGCTCGTTGGCGATGACGTGGCTGAGGGTGGTCTTGCCCAGCCCCGGCGGGCCGAAGATCAGCACGTGGTCCAGCGCCCCGCCCCGCTTCTTCGCCGCCTCGATGTAGATCGACAGCTGCTCGCGCACCGCCTGCTGGCCCAGGTACTCGGCCAGCCGCTTCGGGCGGATGGACGCCTCCAGCGCCTCGTCGTCGAGCTGGGCGGAGGGGGTGATGATGCGCGCTTCGGTCATGGGGGGATTATGGCCGAGGGGAACGGGGAAGGCACTGCCGATCAGACGCGCTTCGCCTCTCATGGTTGCAGATGAGCTGCGAGATCCTGCTGTTCCCCGTCCCTGTTCCCCGCTCCCGCCCTCAGATCGCCACCTGGGCGCCCAGCTCGATCAGCCGGTTGCCGGGAATCTGGAAGAACGCGGTGGCCGGCAGCGCGTTGCGCGCCATGAACGCGAACAGCTTGTCCCGCCACAGCGCCATCCCGGGGCGGCGTCGATCGGCGACCACCGTCTCGCGCGACAGGAAGAAGGTGGTGTCCATCATGTCGAACGGCAGGCCCGCGCGCGCACACTGCAACAGCGCCAGCGGCACGTTCGGGTCCTCGGCGAAGCCGAAGCGCAGCCCCAGGCCGTGGAACCCGCCGCCCAGGTCCTCGATCGTGATGCGCTCCTCCGCCTCGGCGATCGGCGTCTCCAGCACTTCCACCGTCAGCAGCACGTTGCGCTCGTGCAGCACCTTGTTGTGCTTGAGGTTGTGCAGCAGCGCGTGCGGCACCGCCTCCTGGTTGGCGGTGAGGAACACCGCCGTGCCCGGCACCCGCAGCGGCGGGTGCTCGCTGATGTTCTCGATGAACGGCGCCAGCGCCAGGCCGCCCTGCTTGATCTCGCGCACCACCAGCTCGCGCCCGCGCCGCCAGGTGGTCATCATGATGAACATCGCCAGCCCCAGCGCCAGCGGGAACCAGCCGCCCGATTCGATCTTGACGATGTTGGCGCTGAAGAAGCCCAGGTCCACCGTCAGCAGCGCCACGCCCGTGGCCAGCACCGTCGGCAGGCGCCAGCGCCACTGGCGGCGCGCCACGATCAGCGCCAGCAGGGTCGTGATGACCATGGTGCCGGTCACCGCGATGCCATAGGCCGAAGCCAGGTTGTCGGACGAGCGGAAACCCAGCACCGCCGCCGCGATCAGGAGCAGCAGCGCCCGGTTGATCCAGGGCACGAAGACCTGTCCCGACATCTCCGCCGAGGTGTGCACCACCCGCATGCGCGGCACGTAGCCGAGCTGGATCGCCTCGCGCGTCATCGAGAAGGCGCCGGAGATCACCGCCTGCGAGGCGATCACCGCCGCCGCGGTGGCCAGCGCGATCATCGGATACAGCAGGATCCGCGGCACCAGCAGGTAGAACGGGTTCGACGCCGCCCCGGGGTGCTGCAACAGCAGCGCGCCCTGGCCGAAGTAATTGAGCAGCAGCGCCGGCAGCACGAAGTAGAACCAGGCGACGCGGATCGGCCGGCGGCCGAAGTGGCCCATGTCGGCGTACAGCGCCTCGGTGCCGGTCACCGCCAGCACCACCGCGCCCAGCGCGAAGAACGCCTCGGCGTGGTTGCGCAGGAAGAACGCCACCCCGTAGCCGGGGCTGAGCGCCCGCAGCACGTCCGGATGCCGCGCGATGCCGGCCACGCCCAGCGCCGCGATGGCCACGAACCACACCGCGCAGACCGGCCCGAACACCGCGCCGATGCGGTGGCTGCCGTGGCGTTGCAGCCAGGCCAGCGCCACGATCACGCCCAGCACGATCGGCACCACCCATGCGGCCAGCGTCGGCGCCGCCACTTCCAGGCCCTCCACCGCGCCCAGCACGGTCACCGCCGGGGTGATCACCCCGTCGCCGTAGAACAGCGCGGCGCCGAAGATCCCCAGCAGCGCGATCAGCAGCCGCACGCGCGGCATCTCGCGCACGCTGCGCTGCGCCAGCGCCATCAGCGCCATGATGCCGCCTTCGCCCTTGTTGTCGGCGCGCATGATGAACAGCACGTATTTCACCGACACCACGACCACCAGCGACCAGAAGATCAGGCTCAACGCACCCAGCACGTTCTGCGGCGCGGGGCCGATGCCTTGCTCGCCGAACACGGCCTTGAAGGTGTAGAGCGGGCTGGTGCCGATGTCGCCGTAGACCACGCCGACCGCGCCGAGCGCAAGGGCGGCGAGGCGCTGGCGGGGCTGGCCGGCGGAATCCTGGACGGTCATGGGGAAAGGCCTCGCGGAGCGGGTAGGCTCAGATCTCGACCTGGGCGCCCAGCTCGATCAGCCGGTTGCCGGGAATCTGGAAGAACGCGGTGGCCGGCAGCGCGTTGCGCGACAGGAAGGCGAACAGCTTGTCCCGCCACAGCGCCATGCCGGGGCGGCCCGCGTCGGCCACGATGTTCTCCCGCGACAGGAAGAAGGTAGTGTCCATCATGTCGAACGGCAGGCCCGCGCGCGCGCACTGCGACAGCGCCAGCGGCACGTTCGGGTCCTCGGCGAAGCCGAAACGCAGCCCCAGGCCGTGGAACCCGCCGCCCAGGTCCTCGATCGTGATGCGCTCGTCCGCCTCGGCGATCGGCGTCTCCAGCACTTCCACCGTCAGCAGCACGTTGCGCTCGTGCAGCACCTTGTTGTGCTTGAGGTTGTGCAGCAGCGCGTGCGGCACCGCCTCCTGGTTGGCGGTGAGGAACACCGCCGTGCCCGGCACCCGCAGCGGCGGGTGCTCGCTGATGTTCTCGATGAACGGCGCCAGCGCCAGGCCGCCCTGCTTGATCTCGCGCACCACCAGCTCGCGCCCGCGCCGCCAGGTGGTCATCATGATGAACATCGCCAGCCCCAGCACCAGCGGGAACCAGCCGCCGTCGGGGATCTTCAGCGTGTTGGCGCCGAAGTAGCTGAGGTCGATGCACAGGAACAGCAGCGCGGCGCAGATCACCACCGCGCGGTTCCAGTGCCACATGCGCCGCGCCACGATCATGGTCAGGGTGGTGTCGATCGCCATCGTGCCGGTCACCGCGATGCCGTAGGCGCCGGCCAGCGCGTTGGACGAGCCGAAGCCGATCACCGTGGCGATCACCGTCACCATCAGCGAGCGGTTCACCCACGGCAGGAAGATCTGCCCGATCGCCTCGCGCGAGGTGTGCACCACCTGCATGCGCGGGATGAAGCCCAGCTGGATCGCCTGCCGCGTCACCGTGAACGCGCCGGAGATCACCGCCTGCGACGCGATCACCGTGGCCAGCGTGGCCAGCCCGATCATCGGGTACAGCGCCCAGCCCGGCACCGCGTGGTAGAACGGGTTGGCGATCGCCTCGGGATGGTGCAGCAGCAGGCCGCCCTGGCCGTAGTAGTTGAGCAGCAGCGCCGGCATCACGAAGAAGAACCAGGCGGCGCGGATCGGGAAGCGGCCGAAGTGGCCCATGTCGGTGTACAGCGCCTCGGCGCCGGTCACGCACAGCACCACCGAGCCCAGCGCCAGGATCGAGGTGGTGCCGTGGTTCATGAAGAACTGCACCGCGTACCACGGGTTGAGCGCCCACAGCACGCCCGGCGAGCGCACGATGTTCCACACCCCGATCACGCCCAGGCTGAGGAACCACAGCACCATCACCGGGCCGAACAGCGCGCCCACCTTGGCGGTGCCGTGCCGCTGCAGCCAGAACAGGCCGAGCAGCACCGCCACCGTGATCGGCACCACCGAATGCCCCAGGTGCGGCGCGGCCACCTTCAGGCCCTCGACCGCCGACAGCACCGAGATCGACGGCGTGATCACGCCGTCGCCGATGAACAGCGCCGCGCCCAGCAGCGCCATCAGCACCACCAGCCTGCGCATGCGCACGGAGCCGCCGACGGCGCGCTGCGCCAGCGCCATCAGCGCCATGATGCCGCCCTCGCCCTTGTTGTCGGCGCGCATCACCAGGCTCACGTACTTCACCGCCACCACCATGATCAGCGACCAGGTGACCAGCGACAGGATGCCCAGCACGGTGGTCGAGTGCGGGTGCAGCCCGTGTTCCGGCAGGAAGGTCTCGTGCATGGTGTACAGCGGGCTGGTGCCGATGTCGCCGAACACCACGCCGATGGCGCCGAGGATCAGCGCCCGCTTGCTGCCGTGCAGCCGCTCGGCCCCGTCGGCGGACTGCGCCGCGGGCTCCGTCTTCGCCGGCTCGCTCATGCGGGCACCTGGCCGCCCAGGGCCACGCGCAACGCCTTGCGGATGATCGCCTCGGCGGCGTCGCCGTCGGCGGCCACCTTCTGCACCAGCCGGGCCACCTCGGCCGGCTTGTAGCCGAGCTGCTGCAGCGCCACCGTGGCCTCGCCCACCGCGTCCAGCGGCGCGCCGGCCGCCTTGCCGGCCACGCCCGGCGCGCCGGCGCCGAGGCCGTCCACGCGGTCGCGCAGCTCCACCACGATGCGCTCGGCGGTCTTCTTGCCGATGCCGGGGATCTTGGTCAGCGCCACCACGTCGCCGGCCTGCACCAGCCGCGCGAAGTGGTCGACCGACACGCCCGACAGCACCGCCAGCGCGATCTTGGCGCCGATGCCGGACACCTTCTGCAGGTTGCGGAACAGCGCGCGCTCGGACTCGTGCAGGAAGCCGTACAGCGCCACGCTGTCCTCCTTCACCGCGTAGTGGGTGAGCAGGACCACTTCCTTGCCGACCGGCGGCAGGTCGTAGATGGTGGACATCGGCGCTTCCAGCTCGTAGCCGACGCCGCCCACGTCCACCAGCAGCCACGGCGGCTGCTTGGACGCCAGGATGCCGCGCAGGCGGCCGATCACCGGCCCCGCCTCCAGGCCCCGCGCGGGATGCCCGCGCGGCCCAGGCTGGCGCGCGTGTGCGCGTGCGTCACCGCGATCGCCAGCGCGTCGGCGGCGTCGGCCTGCAGCGGCCCCTTCAGGCCCAGCAGCACGCCGACCATGTGCTGTACCTGCGCCTTGTCGCCGCGGCCGCTGCCGACCACGGCCTGCTTCACTTCCGTCGCTGCGTATTCGTGCACCACGATCCCCTGGCCGACCACCGCGCAGATCGCCGCCCCGCGCGCCTGGCCCAGTTTCAGGGCGGAGTCGGCATTGCGCGCCATGAACACGCGCTCGACCCCGCACTCCACCGGACGATGGGCGGCGATGATGTCACCCAGCTCGTCAAAAATGCGTTTCAGGCGCAGCGGGAAGCTGGCCTCGCCCGCCACCGCGAGCGTGCCGTGGAAGACGTGCGTCAGCCGGCCGCGCGCGTCGACGTCGATGATGCCCACCCCGGTGCGCTGGCTGCCCGGGTCGATGCCGAGGATGCGCACGGGCGGCGCGGCGGAGGCTGGAATCGGTGTCGTCATGGCTGGGCGGGAACCGGGACGGGCGGCCTCGATGCCGCCCGTTCCGCGGAGCCCCTATTCCCGCTGTCCCGCGCGCGCCTGCATCACGGCAGCAGGGCGTTGTGGTAGACCTCGCTGACGTCGTCCAGGGCGTCCAGCTTGTCCAGCAGGGCGGCGAGCGCCTCGGCGGCGTCGCCGGGCACCGGCACGCGGTTGTTGGGGCGCATGCCCACGCCGGCGTGCTCGGCCTCCAGGCCCGCGGCGGACAGCGCCTGCTGCACCGCCTCGAAGCTCTCCGGCGCGCACAGCACGGTGCTTTCGCCGTGCTCGTTCACCACGTCGTCGGCGCCGGCCTCCAACGCCGCTTCCAGCACCTTCTCCTCGGCCGCCTCGTCGCCGCCGGTGGCGAACACCAGCTCGCCGCAGCGGGTGAACTGGAACGCCACCGAGCCGGAGGTGCCCAGGTTGCCGCCGTGCTTGGACAGCGCATGGCGCACGTCGGCCACGGTGCGGGTGGGGTTGTCGGTGAAGCAGTCGATGATCAGCGCCACGCCGCCCGGGCCGTAGCCCTCGTAGCGCATCTCCTCGCCGGCGCCGTCGGCGCCCGAGCCGCGCTTGATCGCGCGCTCGATGGTGTCCTTGGGCATGTTCGCCGCCAGCGCCTTGTCCACCGCCGCGCGCAGGCGCGGGTTGAGCGCGGGATCGGCCACGCCGGCGCGGGTGGCGACGGTGATCTCGCGGATCAGCTTGGTGAACACCTTGGCGCGCTTGGCGTCTTCGGCGTTCTTGCGGCCTTCGATGGACGGGCCTCTACCCATGGCTGGCAACCTGAACTGTGGACAAGCGGGCGATTTTACTTCAATCGCCCCCGGCGGCGGCAAACCGCCCCGTGCGCAGGAACCCGGCCACCAGCCGCGCCACCTCGGGCGAGAACAGCAGGCCGGTGTGGCTGGTCTCCACCACGCAGTGGTCGGCCAGGCCCGGCAGGCGGGTTTCCGCCACCGCCACGGTACCGTCGTGTTCGCCGTCCACCTGCACCAGCATCGAGCCCAGGCCCAGCGGCATGCGTCCGGCGATCACGCCCAGCTCGCGCGGGCCGTCCCAGCGCTCGAAGCCGTGTTCCAGCAATTCGCGGTTGTGGCCCAGCAGCACCTCGCCGCCGCGCCCCAGCCCGGCGAAGCGCCGCGCCGTGATGCTGCCCCTGAGCGGCGAACCGAGGCAGGCGATGCGCCCCGGCGGCAGCGCGGCCTCGCCCGCGCAGGCGCGCAGGGCCAGCAGGCCGCCCAGGCTGTGGCCGACCAGGTGCACCGGCGCGGGCCCGCACTCGTTCATGCGCGCGTGCAGGCGCTTGAGGATGTGCTCCTGCGTCGCCGCCACGCTCATGTAGTCGAAGCGGTGCACGCGGAAGCCCTCGGCGATCAGCCGCCGATGCAGCATGCCCAGTGCGAAGCCGCGCATCCACAGGCCGTGCAACAGGATGATGTGTTCGGGCATCGGTCAGCGTGCTCTTTGCTCCCTCTCCCCTCCGGGGAGAGGGCTGGGGTGAGGGGCCAATCTTGCGATGATGGAGCTACAAAGCCTCGCCCCACCCAATCTCGCCGCAAGCACCCGCCCCTCATCCGACCCTTCGGGCCACCTTCTCCCCGCAGGGGAGAAGGAAATGCCGCGGGCGTTCAGGCCTTCGTGGCCGCCACCACCACGTGCAGCTCCTTGAGCTGCGCCTCGCCCACCGGCGAGGGCGCGTCGGTCATCAGGTCCTGCGCGCTGGTGGTCTTGGGGAAGGCGATCACGTCGCGGATCGACTCGGTGCCGGCCATCAGCGCGGCGATGCGATCGATGCCGAAGGCCAGGCCGCCGTGCGGCGGCGCGCCGAACTTCAGCGCCTTGAGCAGGAAGCCGAACTTGGCCTCGGCTTCCTCCGCGCCGATGCCGAGCAGCTCGAACACCGCGCTCTGCATCTCCGGCCGGTGGATGCGGATCGAGCCGCCGCCGATCTCGTTGCCGTTGAGCACCATGTCGTAGCCGCGGCTCACCGCGGTGGCCGCGTTGGCCTTGAGGTCGGCGATGTCGTCGACCTTGGGCGCGGTGAACGGATGGTGCAGGGCCACGTAGCGCTGCCCTTCCTCGTCGTATTCGAACATCGGAAAGTCGGTGACCCACAGCGGCTTCCAGCCCGCCTCGACCAGGCCGCGGTCCTTGCCGACCTTGAGCCGCAGCGCACCCATGAAGTCGGTGACGGCCTTCCACTTGCCGGCGCCGACGAACACGATGTCGCCGGACTGCGCGCCGGTGGCGGCGAGCACCGCCTCCAGCGCCGCGTCGTCGAGGAACTTGGCCACCGGCGAGCTGACGCCTTCGCGGCCCTTGGCGCGGTCATCCACCTTGATCCAGGCCAGGCCCTTGGCGCCGTACCTGGCGACGTACTCGGCCAGTCCGTCGATCTCCTTGCGCGACAGCGACGCGCCGCCGGGCACGCGCAACGCGGCGACGCGGCCGGCCGGGTCGTTGGCCGGCTCGGCGAACACCTTGAACTCCACGCCCTTCACCGCTACGGCGATGTCCACCAGCTCCAGCGCGATGCGCAGGTCGGGCTTGTCCGAACCGAAGCGGCGCATCGCCTCGGCCCAGGTCATGCGCGGGAAGACGGCATCCAGTTCGACGCCCTGCACTTCCTTGAACACGTGGCGGATCAGCTCCTCCACGAAGTCCTGCACGTCCTGTTCCTCGACGAAGGCGAACTCCAGGTCGAGCTGGGTGAATTCCGGCTGGCGATCCGCGCGCAGGTCCTCGTCGCGGAAGCAGCGGGCGATCTGGTAGTAGCGGTCGAAGCCGGCCACCATCAGGATCTGCTTGAACAGCTGCGGCGACTGCGGCAGCGCGTAGAACTGGCCCGCATGCACGCGGCTGGGCACCAGGTAATCGCGCGCGCCCTCCGGCGTGGCCTTGGTCAGGATCGGCGTCTCGATGTCCTGGAAGCCGCGCGCGTCGAGGTAGCGGCGCAGCGCCTGCACCAGCCTGATGCGCTTGCGCATCATCGCCTGCATCTCCGGGCGGCGCAGGTCGAGGTAGCGGTAGGTCATCCGCAGGTCCTCGTTGGGGCTCTCGTGCAGCGCGAACGGCAGGTCGCGCGCGGCGTTGAGGATCTCCACCGTGTCGGCCAGCAGCTCCACCGTGCCGGTCTTCAGCTTGTCGTTGGCGGACAGGCGCTTGCGGATCGTGCCGGTGACCCGCACGCAGTACTCGTAGCCCAGCTCGCCGGCCACGGCGAAGGCGGGCGCGTTGTCGCGCTCCACCACCACCTGCGCCAGCCCCTCGTGGTCGCGCAGGTCGACGAAGGCGACGTGGCTCTGCAGGCGCAGGGTGTTGACCCAGCCGCACAGGGTGACGGTCTGGCCGACCAGCGATTCATCGATGAGGCCGCAGTGGTGCGTGCGCATGCGCTTGGAACTCCGGGCGGGCGCCCTTGGGAAACGGGGGAAAGGCCGCGAATCTTAGCATCACGGCGACATCCCCCGGCGCAGTGCGCCGCGCCTCCGGCGGCCGGCCTACCAGCGCGGGCGGCCGCCGCGGGCCTCGCGGAATTGCCCGCGGCAACCGTTCTTGACCCACACGCTGTAAGGGTCGCTGCCCCAGGTCCGTCCTTCGACGCAGGCGGCCTTGGACATCTGCCGCGACAGCTCGGAATGGCGCCAGGGCATGCGGCAGCGCGTGCCGCGGTTGTCGTTGCTGGCGCAGTAGACCTCGCGGTCGTCACGGCCGGGGCGGTCGTAGCCGCCGCGGGCGTCGCGGAAATTGGCGCGGCAGCCGCCCTTGACCCACACGGTGTAGGGATCGCTGCCCCAGGTCCGCCCCTTGATGCAGGCGGCATCGGACATCTGCCGGGCGAGCGCCGAATCCCGCCACGGCATCTGGCAGCGCGTGCCCCGGCTGTCGCTGCTGGCGCAATAGACTTCCTGGTTGCGGTCGCCGTGGCGCCCGGCCAGCGCGGCGCGCGGCGCGAGACAGGCGCCGGCCAGCAGCACGCCGGCGGCGACGGCCGCCATTTTCGTCCAGATGTTCATGGCACCCCTCCTGGTCATGGCATCGTCAAGGTAGCGGCGGGCCGGGCGGATGGATACGCCTTCCCGCCGCCCGGGCCGCTCAATCACCCTTCGCAGGCCCGGGCGCCGGCGCCGCTGCAGGCGCCGGGGCCGGGGCCGGGGCTGTCGCAGCCGGCCCGTCCTTCGTGGACGCGGCGGCGTCGCCGGCGAGGTTGCGCTTGCGGTCGCCGTCCTTCTTGAAGTCCGTCTCGTACCAGCCGCCGCCGGCCAGCCGGAACGACGGCGCGCTCACCCGCCGCTGCACCCGCGGCGCGCCGCAGGCGGGACAGGCCGCGGGGTCGGGGTCGGACAGTTTCTGCAGGCGGTCGAAGCGGTGGCCGCACTGGGCGCATTCGAATTCGTAGATGGGCATTCGTACAACTCCGGGCGCAGGCCCCGATACTTTCCGCGGCCATTATCGAGGCGAAGCCACGGATTTCAATGCGCCCGCGGTTGGCACGCACCAGCCGCCAGAGTAGCCTGAACCGAGGGAGCCGTACGGCGGCGGCGCCCGCCCTGGATCTGTCGAGTCGTTTGCTTATGCAGGAATGGACGTATAGACGTCCATTGACCAATGCCATGCGAGGTCGTACCTTGGCCTCGCTGCAACGCAACATTTTCTCGGAGAGTCCCCATGAACAACAAGAACACCTCCCATCCCCCGCTGCGCGCCGCCCTGCTGCCCGCCGCCCTGCTGCTGGCGCTGGCCTCCACCGGCGCCGCCGCGCAGGACGCGGGCGCGCCGTCCGACCAGAACGCCAAGAACCTGCAGACGGTGATCGTCACCGGCACCCGTGCCGACAACCGCACCGAAAGCAGTTCGCTGACCCCGATCGACGTGGTGCCGGCCAGCGTGCTGCAGCAGACCGGCACCAACGACCTGCCCACCGCGCTGGCGCGGATCATCCCCTCGCTGAACTTCCCGCGGCCGGCGGCGGCGGACACCGCCGACACGCAACGCCCGGCGCAGCTGCGCGGCCTGTCGCCCGACCAGGTGCTGGTGCTGGTGAACGGCAAGCGCTGGCATCCCGGCGCGATCCTGCTCAACAACGGCGTGATCGGCCGCGGCTCGCAGCCGGTGGACCTCAACACCATCCCGGTCTCGGCCATTGACCACATCGAGGTGCTGCGCGACGGCGCCTCGGCCCAGTACGGCTCCGACGCCATCGCCGGCGTGATCAACGTGATCCTGAAGAAGGGCGCCAAGGGCGGCGACGTGGAGCTGAGCGGCGGCCAGTACACCGCGGGCGACGGCCGCCAGTGGTTGGGCTCGGCCGACTTCGGCATCCCGCTGAACGGCGACAGGGGCTGGCTGCGCTTCACCCTGGAGCACGGCAACGAGGACCACACCAACCGCGCCGGCCCGGACGACCGTTCGCCGGCCTGGAGCGCGCTGGGCGTCAACTTCCGCCAGGGCGACCCGTGGGTGCGCAGCAGCAACCTGCTGCTCAACGCGCAGTACGACATCGCGCCGGGCGTGGAGTTCTACGCCTTCGGCCACTTCAGCCGCCGCAACAGCACCTCGCCGGCGTTCTTCCGCTACGGCACCAACGCGCCTTCGCCGAACAACCCGCTGATCGCCGGGCTCTACCCCGACGGCTTCCTGCCGCTGGAGAACGCCCGCTCGAACGACCAGTCGCTGGTGGCCGGCGTGCGCGGCAAGACCGCGGGCGGCTGGCGCTGGGACGTCTCCGCCAACTACGGCGGCAACCGCGTGGCCTACCAGACGGTCAACAGCCTCAACTACGCCTACCTGCACGACTTCGGCAGCACCCCGACGGCGTTCGACGACGGCATCCTGAAGGCCGCGCAGCAGTCCTTCGACATCGACATCGCCAAGGACGCCAACGTGGGCTGGCTGCCCAACCCGGTGACGATCGCCTTCGGCGCGCAGTACCTGCGCCAGACCTACGGTATCGACGCCGGCAGCGAGCCGTCGTGGTACGTGGGCACCTCCGGCACCTCGGGCGGCGCGCAGGGCTTCGCCGGCTGGCAGCCGGCCAACGCGGTGGACGCCGCGCGCCACGACGTGGCCGAGTACATCGACTTCGAGACCAACCTCACCGACAAGCTCGGCGGCTCGCTGGCGGTGCGCCACGAGGACTACTCCGACTTCGGCAGTACCACTTCCGGCGCGCTGGCCACCCGCTACGACTTCACCGACCGCTTCGCCCTGCGCGGCAGCGCGTCCACCGGCTTCCGCGCGCCCTCGCTGGGGCAGGAGTACTTCTCGCAGATCTCCTCGCTGTACTACGCCGCCGGCACCCTGCCCGGCCTGCCCGCCGGCATCTACAACCGCGGCCTGGTGCCGGTGGGCAGCCGGATCGCCAGCCTGCTCGGCGCCCAGCCGCTGAAACCGGAGAAATCACGGAACTACACCCTCGGCGCGGTGTGGAGCCCCACCGATGCGCTCACCCTGAGCCTGGACGTCTACCAGATCGACATCGACAACCGCATCGCGCTGTCCGGCGCGATCTCCACCACCACGCCCGCGGTGGTCGCCTACCTGGCCGCCAACGGCATCACCCGCCTCGACTACAGCAGCGTCAACTACTTCACCAACGCGGCCGACACGCGCACCCGCGGCGCCGACTTCGTCGGCACCTACTTCGCCGACTTCGGCAACGCCGGCAGCCTCACCAGCACGCTCAGCGCCAACTACAACCAGAACAGGGTCACCCGCGTCAAACCCAACCCCGCCGTGCTCGGCACGCTGGGCAACACCGGCTTCGTGCGTCTCAACCGTCAGGACATCGAGGGCTACCTGGCCAACTCCTCGCCGCGCAGCAAGCTGATCTGGAGCGAGCAGTACGACCTCGGCCACTGGGGCTTCACCGGCACGCTCACCCGCTACGGCCGCTACACCAACTACGTCAGCAGCCTGGCCAGCTACAACCCGGGCAAGGGCGTGGTCGACCAGACCTTCGGCCCGAAATGGGTGCTCGACCTGGCCGGCAGCTACCGCTGGCAGGCCTGGACCTTCACCCTGGGCGTGGACAACGCGCTGGACACCTATCCCGACCGCAATATCGCCAACAACAGCAACCACGGCACCCTGCCGTACTCCACCTTCTCGCCGTTCGGCTACAACGGCGCCTACGCCTACGGCAAGGTGCGCTACAGCTGGTGATGGCCGACGCGGCGGGCCGCCGGCCGGTGGCCCGCCGCGTTTCAAAAACCGCCCGCCCGTGCGTCATGGGAGCAACTGGGCACGAAAGGGCGAACCGATGGACGGCAGGGAACCGCGACCCGCGCATGCGCTGTGGGTGGAAGCGCTGCACCGCCGCTGGTCGCTGCGCCTGGCCTGCGGCGAGCGCAGTTGGCGCACGGCATGGCGGCTGCTGCACTGGCTGCGCCCCGGGCAGACGCGCTGGCTGCGCACGGTGGACGAGGGCGAGGCCCTGCGCCGCGCCGCGCAGGTCGATCCGCGGCTGTACGAACGCTGGCACCGGCCCTGCATCGCCGCGCGCTTGGGGCCCGCGGCGCGGCAGCGCGTGGTGGCCGCGCACTACGACTTCGTGCAGCGGCGCTTCCCCGCCCGGCTGCGGGATCGGGTGCTGCGCGGGCACGACGTGCGCCTGGCCACGCTGCGCCCGGACGGCAGCGCGCCGGTCCACCTGCACCTGCGCAAGCCGGCACGGGCCGGGACCGGCGAGCTGGCCCTGCTGCTGCTGAACGACGAACGCGAACCGCTGGCCGCCTGCGCCCTGACCTTCGGCGGCGGTGAGGGCCTGCTGGTCGGCGCGATGCAGGGCGCCAGCCCGCACCTGGACACCGCCGCCGCGGGCGACTTCCTGCGCGGCAGCCACGGCCTGCAGCCGCGCGAGCTGCTGCTGTCGCTGCTGCGCGAACTGGCCGCGTGGCACCGCCTGCCCTGCGTGCAGTTGGACACGCTCGGCGCGCGGGAAACCCCGCCGCCGGACCGCCGTGCCGGGCGACAACGCGAGGCCTTCCGCCGCGAGGCTTGCCGCGCCTTCCTCGACGCCTTCCGCGACCCGCTGCGCCAGCGCATGCAGGCCCCGGCCGCGACGCCCGCCCAGGCGCCCGCGGATCCGCCGCGCCACGCGCCCGGCCTGCTCGCCGCCGGCTAGGGTCAGAAGTCGTAGGTGCCGCTGAACCGCACCACCCGTCCCTCGCGCAGCGGCACGAAGGCCTGGTTGGCGTCGACCGCGTACAGCGTGCGCGCGAACAGGTTCTTCGCGCCCAGCGTCAGCTGCCAGCGCCGCATGTGCCAGCTCACGTTGAGCTCGACGCTGGCCTGGCCAGGGATGTCGAAATACGCGCCGTCGGCGGCGCGGCCCAGGCTGCGGCTGCGCGCGAACAGTCCGCCGGCCACGCTCCAGTCCTCGAGCGGCGCGTGCTGGAAGCGGTAGCTGGCCCACAGGTTGAAGCTGCGCCGCGGCGCCGCGAGCGGCAGGCTGCCGTCCCGGTTGCGGATGGTGGCGGTGGTGGCGTTGGCGGACAGGTCCAGGCCCGGCAACGGCTGGCCCTCGAACTCGAGCTCCAGGCCGTGGTGGGTCTGGCCCGGACCGGGCGTGGCGAAGTACGGCGGGTCGGGCGATACCTGCTCCACGCTGTGGTCGAGCCGGATGCGGTAGCCGGCCACGCTCAGCCGCGCGCGATGGTCGAACAGCTCGAGGCGCGCGCCCGCTTCCAGCTGCCGCGACACCGACGGCGGCAACGGCCGGCCGTCCTCGCCCAGCAGCGCGCTGGCCTGGAAGCCGGTGGCGCTGGAGGCGTACAGCGACAGCGCCGGGCCCGGCTTGTACACCACGCCCAGCCGCGGCACCCAGATCGCGCGCCGCTGTGGCGGCGCGGCGGCGGGGCCGCTGCCGGCGAGCCGCCAGCGGGTGCGCCGCAGCGCCGCCAGCACGTCCCAGGATTCGCCCAGGGCCACCTGGTCCTGCGCGAACAGGCCCTCGCGGACGGACCACGAACCGCCCAACGCGCTTACCGTGTCGGGCGATTGCGCCGCGACCCGCGCCGAAGGCAGCGAGCCGCCGGCGAACAGGTCGTAGGCATGCACCGTGCTGGTCTTCACCATGCTGACGCCGCCGCCCGCGCCGCCGCCTTCGCGGGTGTGCGCGTAGTCGAAGCCGAACAGCAGGTCGTGCGTCAGCGCGCCCTGCTCGACATGCCCCGCCAGCTCGTTCTGCAGCGTGTAGAACGCGTCCGCGTAGCGGTAGGCGCTGGCCTGCACGTCGGCCTGGCCGGACCGGTCCGCGTGCAGGAAGGCCCAGGCCTGGCCGCTGTCGCGCTGGCTCACGTACTGGCCGCGGCTGCGCAGGCTCCAGCCCGCCTCCAGGCCCTGCTCGGCCATGTAGTAGACGCGCCGGGTGCGGAAACGCGCGTGGTCGTCCGCATTGCCGGCCAGTACGCCGAACGGCGACGCCTGCGCCAGCGAATAATTGCCGGACAGCGGCGATTCGGGCGACTCGCCGAGCAGCACCACGTGGTCGGGCACCGGCACCCGGTTGTCCAGGTATTCGGCGCCCAGCAGCAGGCGCGTGGACCCGTCGCGCCAGGCGATCGACGGCGCCAGGTAGCCGCTGCGCCGGCCGCGGTAGCCCTGGGCGGTGCGGTGGGCGTCGTTGCCCGCGGCCACCAGCCGGTAGGCCAGCCGCCCCTGCGCGTCCAGCGCACCGGCGAAGTCGAAGCCCAGCCGGGTGCCGTCGTAGCGGCCGGCCGAGAACGTCATCCGCCGCACCGGCTCGGCCTGCGGGCGCTTCATCACGATGTTCACCGCGCCGCCGAAGCTGTCGTCCGACGAAGCCTCGCCCAGGATCGCCTCCGGCCCCTTCAGCACCTCCACCCGCTCCACCGCGATCAGCGGCGGCAGGTCCTCGACGCGCGCCACGCCGTTGGGCATGCCGTCGGTCATGCCGTTGCCGGCGCTGAAGCCGCGGATGCGGAACAGCGGCGCGCCGCCGTAGCCGTCCACGTAGTCCACGCCGGCCACGTGGCGCACCACGTCGGCCACCTCGAAGGCCTGCTGCGTGTCCATCCGCTCGCGCGTGACGATGCTGACCGCCTGCGGGACGTCGGCCAGGTCGGTGTCGGTGCGGGTGGCGCCGCGGGTGGCGTCGGCCTTGAAGCCGGCGTCGGCCGGCAGCAGCGCGGAGACGTGCACGGCATCCAGCGCGCTGACGATCGGCACGCTCGGCTTGGCGCCGCGCAGCCGGCTCTCGAACGGCAGCGCCGCCACGAACGCGCGCCGGCGCACCACCACGGTGCGTGCGCCGACCACCTCGTAGTCCAGCCCGGTGCCGTCCAGCAGCCGGGCCAGCGCCGCCGACAGGCTCAGCTCACCGCGGGCGCCCGGGCTGCGCTGGTCGGCCACGGCGGCGCCGGCGGCCAGCACCTGCACGTCGGCCTGCCGCCCCAGCGCCATCAACGCCCCGGGCAGCGGTTGCGCGGGGATCGCGAAGCGCGTCTGCGTGGACAGCAGCGGCGCGGGTGCCGGTGCGGGCGCGGCGCCCCGCGCGCAGGGAACGGCCAGCGCCAGGACCAGCGCCAGGCCCGCGCCCCCCGCCACGCGCCGCGCGCGGGCCGCCGTCATGGCGTCCCGTGCGGGCCGCTTCGACCGCATCGTGCCCATCCGCGCCCGCCGCGGCGCCCGTGTCCAACCGCCATGCCCGCTCCGCCATCGGCCGTCGCGGCCGTCAGTGACCGGTGCCCGAGAGCACCACGTGGTCGGCGAACCGGCTGACCTGCAGCGGGAAGACGTGCGGCAGGGCGCCGATCCAGCCGTCGATGTTAGTGGTGTTCACGGTCCCGGTGAACAGCAGGCGGCCCAGCCGCGGGTCGGCCAGCTGCACCGGGCGGCGGCTGTAGCGGTTGACGTTGGCGATCACCATCGCCAGCGGCTCGTTGACGAACTGCAGCTGGTGCCGGCGCCAGGCCGTGGCCTCGCCGGCCGCCAGCTGCGACACGCGCAAGGCGCCGCCATGCGGATCGTATTCGGCGCGCTGGCCCGCCACCAGCTCCAGCGGCCCGGCCGCGCCCGCGCCGGCGGGCGACACCCGCACGCGGCCCTCGGTCACCGCCACGCTGACGCGCTCGCCGGTGCGGCGCACGTTGAAGGCGGTGCCCAGGTCCTCGATGCGCAGCGGGCCGGCATCCACCACGAACGGCCGTGGTTCGTGGCGCACGGTGAAATAGGCCTCGCCCGCGGCCAGCGCCACGTCGCGGTGGCGCGCGTCGTAGCGCGCGGTCATCGACGAGGCCGCGCCCAGCGCGATGTCGGTGCCATCCGGCAGGCGGATCTCGCGGTCCTCGCCCACCGGGCTGGCGTAGCGCTGCGCCGGCGGCGCGCGGTCCAGCGCCAGGTACAGGCCCCAGCCGCCCAGCAACGCCAGCAGCACCGCGGCGGCGGCCGCCAGCGCATGGGGCCGGCGCCACGGGCGCGCGGCGCGCGGCGCGAATTCGTCCAGCAGCTCCTGCCGCCGCGGCGCAGGGGCGGCGCGCAGGCTTTCGCCCAGCGCGTTGAGCTGCTCGAAGGCCTGCGCGTGGCGCGCGTCGGCCTCCATCCACGCCTGCCAGCGTGCCAGCACCTCGGCCGACGGCTGCGGGTCGCGCAGGCGCGTCCACCAGTCGGCCGCGGCGCGGGCGATCTCCCGTTCGGTGGCGGGCCGGTTGTCCATCACGGCATCTCCGTGGCAAAGCAGCGTTCCCGGCAATGCGCCAGGGCGTTGCTGACGTGGTAGCGCACCATCCGCTCGCTCAGCTTCATGTCGCGCGCAATGGCCGCGAAATCGCGCCCCTCGACCACGTGCAGCACGAAGGCGCGGCTGGTCTTGGCCGGCAGCTCGCGCAGCGCGGCCTGCACCCGCTTCCACTGCTGCAGCGCCCAGGCGTGCTGCTCGGGCAGCGGCGCGACGGCCTGCCAGTCCTCCTCCGGCGACGGATCCGGCGGCGCCGCGGCGCGCACCGCGCGCTTGCGCAGGTAGTCCACCGACAGGTTGGTCGCCATGCGGAACAGGAAGGCCCGGGGAGTCTCGATATGGCTCATGTCGTCCATCGCCAGCAAGCGCACGTACACCTCCTGCGCGATCTCCTGCGCGTCGGCGCGCGAACTGAGCCGGCACTGCAGCAACGCCAGCAGTGCCGCGTGGTGCTCGCGGTACAGCACGGCCACGCGCGCGGCGTGCGCGCGCCGCGCGCCGCCGTCTGCCGTATCGCTGCCGGTGGGGCTTTCCATGCGGTCAGGTGCGTTCGCTTCGTGGGCTCATGGTGTCTCCCGGCACGATGCCGGTTGCAGGCCTAGACGCGCCGGGCGGGGGAAATTGAAATGCCCGGCGGCATGCCCATGATGCCGGATGGCCGGGACGGGAGGCCCGTGACGTGCGAGGCGGGGACGGGACGGTGCGGCCGCAGCGTCCGTTCAGCGGGCCGCCGCCGGCCATGGCAGCGGATGCAGCGAGGCGTGCACCACCTCGATGCCGGCCATGTCGCCGAAGCCACGCCCCTCCGCCACGCAGCGCAGCAGGCGGATCGCACCGCCGTGCGTCACCACCAGCACGCGGCCGCGCTCGCGCCGGGCGTCGTCCAGCGCGGCGACCAGCCGGTCGCGGAACGCCGCGAAGCGCTCCGCCCCCGGCGGCGGGTGCGCCACCGGGTCGGCCCAGAAACGCGCCAGCGCATCGCCGTCGCGCTCGGCCAGGGTCTCGATCGGCACGCCCTGCCAGTCGCCGAAGTGGTACTCGGCCAGCCGCGCATCGATCCGCAACGGCAGCCCGCGCGCCGCGGCCAGCTCGCGGGCGAAGGCGGCGCAGCGCGCCAGCGGCGAGGACACCACGCGGTCCCACGCGCGTCCCCGCACCGCTTCGCGCAGCTGGCTCCAGCCCAGTTCGCTGAGCGGGTCGTCCAGCTGGCCGCGGTAGCTGCGCTGGCCGGTGTCGCCGTGGCGCAGCAGTTCGAGGCGCGCACCGCTCATGCGGCGTGTCCTGCGGTCGCGCCGGACACGCCGGCCTGGGCGAAGGTGGCCATGCCGTTGTGCAGCGCGCAGGCCAGCCGCAGCAGGGGCACCGCGGCCGCCGCGCCGCTGCCCTCGCCCAGGCGCAGGCCCAGGTCGAGCAGCGGCGTGGCGTGCAGCGCGTCCAGCAGGCGGGCGTGGCCGCGTTCGTGCGAGCGGTGCGCGAACAGCAGCCAGTCGCGCACGCCGGGCTGGATGCGTACCGCCGCCAGCGCCGCCGCGGTGGCGATGAAGCCGTCCACCAGCATCGGCACGCCCGCCTGTGCCGCGGCGAGGCAGGCGCCGGCCAGCGCGGCGATCTCGAAGCCGCCGAGGCGGCGCAGCTTTTCCAGCGGCGACGCGGCGCCGGCATGCCGCGCCAGCGCGCGTTCCACCACCGCGCGCTTGTGCGCCACGCCGGCCGCGTCGAGGCCGGTGCCGGCGCCGGCGAGCGCCAGCGGTGGTTCGTCCAGCAGGGCGCAGGCCAGCGCGGTGGCGGCGGTGGTGTTGGCGATGCCCATCTCGCCGCCGATGAACAGTTGCGCGCCCGCCGCCACCGCCTGGCGCACACTGTCGGCGCCGGCGGCCAGCGCCGCGTCCAGCTGCGCCGGCGTCATCGCGGGCGCAGTGCAGAAGTTCGCCGTCTGCGGCGCGATCACCGCGCGGCGCACGCCGGCGATCTCGCCGGGATCGTTCACGCAGCCGAGGTTCACCACCTCCAGCGTGGCGCCCAGCGCGCGCGCCAGCACCGCGATAGCCGCGCCACCGCCGGCGAAGTTGCGCAGCATCTCGCCGGTGACCGCCTGCGGGAACGCCGACACGCCCTCGGCCGCGACGCCGTGGTCGCCGGCGAACACGCCGATCCACACCCGCTCCACCGCCGGCGCGGCGGTGCGCTGCAGCGCGGCCAATTGCACTGCCGCGTCTTCCAGCGCGCCCAGCGAACCCGGCGGCTTGGTCAGCTGCGCCTGGCGCGCGCGGGCGGCGGCGGCGCAGGCGGCGTCGGGTTCGAGGCAGGGGCGGTCGAGTGCGGCAGGCATCATGGCGGGCTTCCCTTGAGTGCGAATGGCAGGCCGGCGGCGACGAACAGCACGCGTTCGCACGCCGCGGCGACGGATTGGTTGAGGCGCCCGGCCTCGTCCACGAAGCGCCGGCTCAGCGCGCCCAGCGGCACGATGCCCAGGCCGACCTCGTTGGCGACCAGCAGGATCTCGCCGGGCAGGGTGGGCAGCGCCGCGAGCAGGGCGTCGCGCTCGCATCCGAAGCGCGCGGCGTCGGCGTCGTGCAGCAGGTTGCTGAGCCACAGGGTGAGGCAATCGACCAGCACACAGCGGTCGGCGCGCGCGTGGCCGCGCAGCGCATCGGCCAGCGCCAGCGGCTCCTCCACGCAGGCCCAGTGGCCCGGCCGGCGCGCACGGTGGTGGTCGATGCGCGCCCGCATTTCCCCGTCGCGCGCTTCGGCGGTGGCGAGGTAGACCACCGCGCGCCCGCTGTCGTGCGCCAGCCGCTCGGCCAGCGCGCTCTTGCCGGAACGGGCGCCGCCCAGGATCAGGGTGGGCATGGATCGACTCCCAGCAGGGCGCGCAGCGCGCGCGTGTCCAGATGCGCTTCCACGGCATCCGCGAGGCGTTCCAGCGAGGCCTCGCGCAAGGCATGGATGTCGAGCGGCGCGGCGTCGCGCAGCCCAGCCCAGTCCAGCAGCGCGGCCAGCGCCTGCGGGTGGTCGAACAGGCCGTGCAGGTAACTGGCCAGCACCTGGCCATCGGGCGAGCGGGCGCCGTCGGCGCGGCCGTCGTCCAGCTCGCAGGCGGGCGCGGCCAGCGCGGGGCCGCGGCTCACGCCACAATGGATCTCGTAGCCGATGACGGTGGCGCCGGCAGTGGCGAGGCGGCCTTCCACGTTGCGCAGCTGCTTGGCGGGTTCCAGCGTGGTCTCGAGGTCGAGCCAGCCCAGCCCCGCACTGGAACCGGGCGCGCCCTCGATGCCGTGCGGGTCGTGGATCGCGCGCCCCAGCATCTGCAGTCCGCCGCAGAGGCCGACGACTTTGCCGCCGTAGCGCAGGTGCCGCGCGATCGCCGCGTCCCAGCCCTGCGCGCGCAGCCACGCCAGGTCGTCGCGCACCGCCTTCGAGCCGGGCAGCACGACCAGGTCGCAGGCCGGCGGTGCCTCGCCCGGCCCCACGAAGCGCAGATCCACCTGCGGGTGTGCGCGCAAGGCGTCGAGGTCGGTGTGGTTGCTGATCCGCGGCAGCGCGGGCACGGCCACGCGCAGCCGCGGTCCGTCGCGCTCGACGCGCCCGCGCGGCAGCGCGTCCTCGGCTTCGAGGTGCAGGCCGTGCAGGTACGGCAGCACGCCGAGCACCGGCTTGCCGGTCTCCTTTTCCAGCCAGTCGAGGCCCGGCTGGAGCAGGGCGAGGTCGCCGCGGAAGCGGTTGATCACGAAGCCGGCCACACGGGCGCGTTCGCTGTCCGAGAGCAGCGCCAGCGTGCCGACCAGGTGCGCGAACACGCCGCCGCGGTCGATGTCGGCGACCAGGATCACCGGGCAGTCCACCGCCTCGGCATAGCCCATGTTGGCGATGTCGCGATCGCGCAGGTTGATCTCGGCGGGGCTGCCCGCGCCCTCGACCAGCAGCGCGTCGTACCGCGCCGCCAGCCGCGCGTGCGAGGCCAGCACCGCGTCCATCGCCACGCGCTTGTAGGCGTGGTAGCCCACCGCGTCCATGTTGCCGATGGCGTGGCCGTGCACGATCACCTGCGCGCCGGTATCGCTGGCGGGCTTCAGCAGCACCGGGTTGAAGTCGGTATGCGGCTCCAGCCCGCAGGCCTGCGCCTGCACCGCCTGGGCGCGGCCGATCTCGCCGCCGTCGGCGGTGACGGCGGAATTCAGCGCCATGTTCTGCGGCTTGAACGGCGCCACCCGCACGCCCTGCCGGTGCAGCCAGCGGCAGAGCGCGGCCATCACGGTGCTCTTGCCCGCGTCGGAGGTGCAGCCCTGCACCATCAGCACGCGGGCGGCGGCTTTTCCTTCCTTCGTCGGGAGAGGATGAAGCATCGCGCCGGACGAAGGTGCGGCGGTGCCGGAAGGCTGCGCTTCGGCCGTACCCTCACCCCTGCCCCTCTCCCGACGGGAGAGGGGTTCGGCTTCGGCAAGCGCGGCGGCAAGACGGGCAAAGGCCGCGTCGTCGGGCGGCAGGCCAAAGCGCAGGCTGGGCGGATCGTCGAACAGGCGCACCAGGATGCCGCTGGCCGCCAGCGCGCGATGGATCGCCGCCGCGTCCGCGTGCGGGCACCACTGGAACAAGGCGCAGCCGCCCGCGGGTTCCAGCCCGTGCGCGGCCAGCAGCGCGGCCAGCTTCGTGCCGGCATCGACCAGCCGTTCGCGTTGCCGCGCCTGCCAGCTGCGATCGGCCAGCGCCCGCGTCAAGGCATGGCGGCTGGGACCGGCCAGCGCCCATGGCCCCAACGCCTCGCGCAGGGCGTCGAGCAGCGACGGCGCGGCGCAGACGAAGCCGGCGCGCGCGCCGGCCAGGCCGAAGAACTTGCCCGCCGAGCGCAGCACCACCAGGCCGTCGCGGTCCGCATGCGCGCACAGGCTGGCGTGTGGCGCCACGTCCATGAAGGCCTCGTCCACCACCAGCCAGCCCCCGCGCGCGGCCAGCGCGGCGTGCGCATCCAGCAGGCGTTGCGGGTCGAAGCGGGCGCCCGTCGGATTGTTGGGATGGATCAGCACCAGCACGTCGCAGTCGCCGGCCGCGGCCGGCAGCTCCGCGGCGGCGCGCCGCTCGACGCGATGCCCCGCGCGCTCCCACGCATGGGCATGTTCGGCGTAGCCGGGCGCGATCACCGCCACTCGCGACGGCCCGCGCAGCCGCGGCAACGCCTGGATCGCCGCCTGCGAACCAGCCACCGGCAGCAGGTGCGCCGCGCCGTAGTACGCGCGCGCCGCCTCGACCAGACCGTCGTCGTCCTCGGGCAGGCGCCGCCAGGCCTCGGACGGGATCGGCGGCACGGGATACGCGAACGGACTGATGCCGGTGGAGAGATCGAGCCAGGTCTCCAACGGGATGCCGAATTCGCGCGCCGCGCGGCGCAGGCGGCCGCCGTGCTCAAGCATGGCCCACCCTCCACGCCGCCAGCCCGGCCAGCAGCGCCACCGCCAGCCACGCCGCCACGCCACGACGCAGCAGCGCCAGCGCGCGATGGACCGACGCCGCGTCCGGCGGCGCGCCCGCGCCCAGCACGGGACGCGCTTCCCACTGGCCGTGGTACGGCGCCGGGCCGCCCAGCTCCACGCCCAGCGCGCCCGCGCCGGCAGCCATCACGGGGCCGGCGTTGGGGCTGTCCCACTGCGGCGCCTGGCGGCGCCAGCACCCCAGGGCGCGCTCGAACTGGCCGCACAGCGCATAGGTGAGCGCGGTGAGCCGCGCGGGCAGGACGTTCAGCGCGTCGTCGATGCGCGCCGCGGCCCAGCCGAAGCGCGCATAGCGCGGCGTGCGGTAGCCCCACATCGCATCCAGCGTGTTCGCCAGCCGGTACAGCACCACGCCCGGCGCGCCCAGCACGGCGAACCAGAACAGCGCGCCGAACACCGCGTCGTTGCCGTTCTCCAGCACCGATTCGGTGGCCGCCGCGGCGACCTGGCGCCCGTCCAGCGCAGCCGTGTCGCGGCTGACCATGCGGCTCACCGCGGCGCGCCCGGCATCCAGCTCGCCGGCCGCGAGCGCATCGGCCACCGGCTTTGCATGCTCGCCCAGGCTGCGCAGGCCCAGCGCCAGGTACAGCACCGCGATGGCGAAGAACCAACCCGCCCGGCCCGGCAGCCACCGGCACAGCAGCCAGGCCGCCGCGACCGCAGGCAGTACCGCCGCGCACCATGCGACGACGCCGGCCACGCGGCGATCGGCGTGCCAGCGCGATTCGATCCGGACGGCCAGACGGCCGAACGCGACCAGCGGGTGCGCGCGCCGCGGTTCGCCCAGCAGCGCGTCGAGCAGCACCGCCGCCAGCATCGCCAGCGCGGTCGTCATGGCAGGAACAGCCGCACGGCGGCCTCGGGGCCGGACGGGAAATAGACGTGCACGAAGCTCGCGGTGAGGCGGCGGTCGCGGTACACCGCCTCGCGGCCAGGCGCGCCGTTGGGATTGACGGCGACGGCTATCGGCGGCGCCTCGACGTCCGCCTGCACGTGGTGGAAGGTGTGACCGCGCACCGCCCCCTCGGGCAAGGCGACTTCCTGCAGCCCCAGCGCGACCAGGCGCGGCTGCAGCGCCGCGCGGCCGCGCAGCAGGCCCGCCATCGCGGCCTCGTGGCCCTTGCCGTCGGCGAGCCGGTCGAGCAGGAACAGCATGCCGCCGCATTCGGCCAGCAAGGGCTTGCCCGCGTCGCGGTGGGCGCACAGCGCGGCGTGCAGGTCGGTGCGTCGCGACAGCGCGGCCAGGTGCAGTTCCGGATAGCCGCCCGGCAGCCACGCGGCGTCGCAGTCGGGCAGCGGCTCGCCGGCCAGCGGCGAGAAGAAGGCGAGCTCCGCGCCGGCCGCGCGCAGCAGGTCGAGGTTGGCGGGATACAGGAAGCAGAACGCGGCGTCGCGCGCCACCGCGATGCGCCGGCCGCGCAGCAGCGGCGGCACCACGGGCGGTGCCGCCGGCGCGAACGTCGTCGCCGGCGGCAAGGCGGTGTCGGCATGGCGCGACCAGGCGTCGGCCAGGGCGTCGAGGCGCATGTCGAGATCGTCCACCTCGCCGGCCGCGACCAGGCCCAGGTGGCGTTCCGGCAGGGCCAGCGCCGCGTCGCGCGGCAACGCCCCGAGCCACTTGATACCGGCGGGCAGGCTGTCGCGCAGCAGTTGCGCGTGGTAGTCGCCGCCGATGCGGTTGGCGGCCACGCCGTGCAGGCGCACGTCGTCACGGTAGTGCGCCAGGCCGTACGCCACGGCGCCGAAGCTCTGCGCCATCGCGCTGCCGTCGATCACCGCCAGCACCGGCAGGCCGAGCTTCGCCGCCAGGTCGGCGCTGGACGGCGCGCCGTCGAACAGGCCCATCACGCCCTCGACCAGGATCAGGTCGGCGGCGCCCGCGGCGGCGTACAGGCGTGCGCGCACCTCCGCCTCGCCACCCATCCACAGGTCGAGCTGGTACGCGGGCGCGCCGGCCGCGCGGCCGGTGACCAGCGGGTCGAGGAAGTCCGGCCCGGTCTTGAACACGGCCACGCGCCGGCCCTGCCGCGCGTGCCAACGCGCCAGCGCCGCGGTGACCGACGTCTTGCCCTGCCCCGAGGCCGGCGCGGAGACCAGCAGCGCGGGGCAGCGGCGCGGCGCGTTCACAGCTCGATGCCCTTCTGCGCCTTGATGCCGGCCTCGAAGGCGTGCTTGACCAGGCGCATCTCGGTGACCGTGTCGGCCGCCTCGACCAGCGCGTCCGGCGCACCGCGGCCGGTGATCACCACGTGCTGGCGTTCCGGCCGCGCCGCCAGCGCGGGCAGCACCTGGTCCAGCGTCACGTACTGCTTGACCAGCGCGATGTTCAGCTCGTCCAGCAGCACGAAGTCGTAGCCGGGGTCGGCCAGCATGCGCGCGGCCTCGCGCCATGCGGCCTGCGCCGCGGCGATGTCGCGCGACTTGTCCTGGGTCTCCCAGGTGAAGCCCTCGCCCATCACGCGGTAGTCCAGCTCCTCCGGGCCGAAGTGGCGGAAGAACGCCTCCTCGCCGGTGGAGAACGTGCCCTTGATGAACTGCACCACGCCGCAGCGGAAGCCGTGGCCCAGCGAACGCGCCAGCATGCCGAAGCCGGACGAGCTCTTGCCCTTGCCGTTGCCGGTGTTCACCACCAGCACGCCGCGGTCGATGGTGGCGCGGGCGATCTTCCGGTCCACCAGCGCCTTCTTGCGCTGCATGCGCTCGCGGTGGCGCTGCTCCGGGGTCGCCGATTCGCGGTCGTTCATGCGCGCACCTCGCGGCGACGCCACGCGCGCAGGCGCGCCAGCGCGGCATGGACGGCCAGCCCCGCGGCCACGTAGGCCAGCGTGGTGCGCACGAACGGCGGCCCCCACTGCCACAGCCGCGCCAGGTATTCGCCCGGGTGCGGGTGGACGTAGCGGCCGCCCAGCCAGTAGAACGCGCCGTTGGAGATGGCGAACGACAGCGCCGCGGCCAGCAGCGCCACGCCGAACGCGCCGGCCAGCGCCGCCGGCGCGGCGGCGAGGCGCGGCGCGTAGGCGCGCCCGGCGTACCACAGCGCCGCGTAGGCCAGCGGCAGGAAGGCATAGGCCGGGGTGACACAGAAGTCGCTGACGCCGGCCAGGCTGATCGCCGCCCAGTCGATCATCACCGCCAGCGCCACGAGCAGCGCGAACGCGAGGTGCCGGCGCAGGTACAGGCCACCGAGGAAGAACACCGCCATCGACGCGTCCGGCAAGTGCAGTGCGTCGCCCGCGTGGCCAAAGCGGGTGGCAGTCATCAGCACGGCCAGCGCCGTGGCCACGGCGAGGCTGGTGCTGCGGTCGGGGCTCTGCATGGCGATTCCTCCTCCGAAGGCGCTCAGCGCGCCGGCTGGTAGCGCAGGGTCAGCATGAAGTTCCGGCCCGGCTGGTTGTAGTACCACGCGGTCTCGTAGCGCTTGTCGAAGGCGTTGCGCAGCGCGAACTGCAGTTTCCAGTCCCGGTCCAGCGCGTAGGCCAGGCGCAGGTCGGTGAGCGCGTAGCCGCCCAGCCGGTGGGTATTGGCGAGGTCGTCGTAGCGGTCGCCGGAGACGAACCAGCTGCCGCCCACGCTGAACCTGCCGAAGCTGCGGTCGGCGTCCAGCCGCGCGGTCGCGCGCGCGCGGCGCGGCAGCAGGTTGCCGTAGGCGCCGTCGTGGGCGTGGTCGCGCGGGTCCAGCCAGCTGGCGGTCGCGCCCAGCGACCAGCCGGCCACGGTGGCGCCCAGCGAGCCCTCGGCGCCGCGGATGCGCGCGCGGTCGATGTTGTTGGGCGCGCCGAAGGGGTGCAGCGCGTCGACCAGCGAGGGGTCGTAGGCGATCAGGTCGCTGATGTCGTCGCGGTACACGCTCACCGACCACCAGCCCCGGCCGTGCGTGCCGCGCAGGCCCAGCTCGGCGTTGCGCGAGCGCTCCGGCCTGAGGTTCGCGTAGCCGTAGTCCGGGTAGTACAGCTCGTTGAAGGTGGGCGCGCGGAAGGCGGTGCCGTAGCTGGCGGTGAGGCGCAGGCCGCGGGCGACGTCCCAGCCCCACAGCAGGCTGCCGGTGTTCTTGCCGCCGAACTGGCTGTTGTCGTCGCGGCGCACGCTGGCCTGCAGCGACTGCCGGCCGAAGTCCTGCTGCCACTGCGCGAACAGGCCGCGGTCGATGCGGCCGTGGACGGCGTAGTCCTCGGCGCTGGTGAGCCCGTCGCGCTGCCAGTCGAAGCCCACGCTGTACAGGCCGCCGCCGGCGCCGATGTCGGCCTGCAGCGTGCCGAGCGTGCGGCGCGTGTCGAAGCGGTCGTTGAACACGTTGTGCAGGTAGATCTTGCTGAGGTCGGCGGTCTGGCCCACGCCGGCGGTGACGTCGACGTTGTCCGCCGCGTGCCAGTGCAGCTTGCCGCCGGCCACCTGCGACACGGTGTCGGTCGAATCGCTGGTGGTGCCGTCGTACTCGCTGTGGCCTTCGCTGCGGAAGAACTGCGCGTCGCCGTCCCAGGCGTGGCTGAAGCGGTAGCCGCCGCGCAGGCTCAGGCCGTTGTCGCGGTAGCCGTCCCTGTCCGGCTGGTCGGCGTAGCAGGCGGCGAACGCCTCGGCCGCGCCGACGCGGCAGGCGTTGATGCCGCGGGTGTTCTCGTGGCTGGCCTGCACGGCGTACCAGCCGTCGCCGCTCTTGCCGGAGAAGCCGGCCGAGCCGGTGGCGTCGCGGTAGCTGCCGAAGCCCAGCGCCAGGTTGGGCGTGAACGCCCCCTGCGGCCTGCGGGTGAAGATCTGGATCACGCCGCCGATCGCCTCCGAGCCGTACAGGCTGGAGAACGGTCCGCGCACGATCTCCACGCGCTCGATCTGTTCCACCGGGATGTCCTGGATCGACGCGATGCCATTGGTGGCCGAACCGAGCTTGAGGCCGTCCACCAGCACCAGCACCTGGTCGGCCTCGGTGCCGCGCAGGAAGATCGAGGTGGCCTTGCCCGGGCCGCCGTTGTTGACCAGTTGCAGGCCCGGCGTGCCGCGCAGCAGGTCGGCCAGCGACGCGGGCTGCAGGCGCTCGATGTCGGCGCGGTCGATCACGGTGACCGCGGCCAGGGTCTGGTCCTGGGTCTGGGCGGTGCGGGTGGCGGTGACCACCACGGTGTCGAGGTCGGCCGGCGCGCTGCCGGCGCAGGCGGCGGTGGCGAACAGGGACAAGGCGAGTGCCGGCACGGCGTGCCTGGCGCGAACGGGACGAATGGACACGACAACGCTCCTGGACCGCGCCTACCCGCGCGGATGACGATGGATCGGGACAGGAGCAGGAGGACGCGGCCGGCATGCGCTGCGCACGCCCACCATGACATGCCCACCGCCTGTCTGGCCTGCCTCGAGGCCGGTCTCCGGGCTCGCGAGCGAAGGTGTCCACCTTCCCGGCCGCGCCTTCCCATGCGTGATGCACAGTGGCTTCGTGCGGACCGTCTGCTCGCCTACCGTTGCGGGGGCAGCTCCGGAATGGCCGACCATCTGCATGGCGCGGCGCCACCGGATTCCCGTTTCAACCACCGGCCACGCCGGCGGTCACCTCAGGCTCGCGCATCTTAAAGCAGCCGGCGGCGCGGCGCCATGTGAGGGAATGACCTGCTGCGTCCGCGCCCCGGGCCGACGCAGGTGCGCATGTCTGTTTTCGTGTGCTGCGCACGAGTACCTCGCTGGATGACCAGACCTTCATCTGTTGAAAAGCGCCTCCAGCTTTCGCTGGAATGACGATGAGGGGCATAAGCCGCGAAGCAAGAATGAAGCGGTTCGACCGCACTGGAGCAAGCGAAGAACAACAAGCCGCGACACCCACGCCCAGCCCTCAGTGATCGGCGACGGCGCGGTGTGGCCGAGGGTCTAACAGGAGAGGCCACGGCTGTTCCCAAACGCCTCAAGCGCCAAGGCTTGTAGGGTCGGCGGGCTCCACAGGCCATTTCTCATGGCAGGCGAGCAATCTGGCGACCACGCCAACACCAAAAGCCAGATCCCATGAAGGGCGGCGCAAGACCCGCCCCTCATCCCAGCCTTCTCCCCGGAGGGGAGAAGGAGCAAAGCCCCGGCGCAAGCGAGCACGCGCCGCGACCACGCGCGACGAACATGAAAAAGCCTCCTGCCCCGGCCAAGGGACAGGAGGCCATCAACCCCACCCGTTACGCGGCAACGAACGCGAGGTGCCCGCCCTCGGCATGCACCCGGATCGTACTCCCGGGCGCGAACCTTCCCTGCAGGATCTCCCGCGCCAGCGGATTCTCCAGCTGCTGCTGGATCGCCCGCTTCAGCGGCCGCGCCCCGTACACCGGGTCGAACCCGACGTTGCCCAGCAGGGCCAGCGCGTCGTCGCCCACTTCCAGCCTGATCTCGCGCTCCGCCAACCGCTTCTCCAGATAGGCGAGCTGGATCTTCGCGATGGCCCGGATCTGCGCCTTGTCCAGCGGCCGGAACACCACCAGCTCGTCCAGCCGATTGATGAACTCGGGGCGGAAGTGGTTCTGCACCACGCCCAGCACCGCGGCCTTCATCGTGGTGTACTCCGCCTCGGCGTCGCCACCGTCGCCGGCCATGTCCTGGATCAGGTTGGAACCCAGGTTGGAGGTCATCACGATCACGGTGTTGCGGAAGTCCACCGTGCGGCCCTGGCCGTCGGTGAGGCGGCCGTCGTCGAGCACCTGCAGCAGGATGTTGAAGACGTCGGGATGCGCCTTCTCCACTTCGTCCAGCAGGATCACGCAGTACGGCCGGCGGCGCACCGCCTCGGTGAGGTAGCCGCCTTCCTCGTAGCCCACGTAGCCCGGGGGCGCGCCGACCAGACGGCTCACCGAGTGCTTTTCCATGAACTCGCTCATGTCGATGCGCACCATCGCGTCGGTGGTGTCGAACATGAACTCGGCCAGCGCCTTGCACAGCTCGGTCTTGCCCACGCCGGTCGGGCCGAGGAACAGGAACGAGCCGTTCGGCCGGTTCGGGTCGGACAACCCCGCGCGCGAACGGCGGATGGCGTCGGAAACGGCCTTCACCGCCTCGTCCTGGCCGACCACGCGCTTGTGCAGCTCGTCTTCCATGTGCAGCAGCTTCTCGCGCTCGCCTTCCAGCATCTTGCTGACCGGGATGCCGGTCCAGCGCGAGACCACCTCGGCGATCTCCTCGGCGGTGACCTTGGTCTGCACCAGCCTGAAGTCGCCGTTCTGCTCGGCGGCCTGCGCCGCGACGAGCTGCTTCTCCAGCTCCGGCAGCCGGCCGTACTGGAGCTCGCTCATCCTGGCGTAGTCCTGCCGGCGCTGGGCGGATTCCAGTTCCTGCCGCGCCTGCTCGATCTGCTCCTTGACCTTGGTCGCGCCCTGCAGCGCGGCCTTCTCCGATTTCCATACCTCGTTGAGGTCGGAGAACTCGCGCTCCAGCCTGGTGATGTCGGCCTCCAGGTCGGCCAGGCGCTTCTTCGAGGCCTCGTCGGTCTCCTTCTTCAGCATCTCGCGCTGGATCTTCAACTGGATCAGGCGGCGCTCCAGCCGGTCCAGTTCCTCCGGCTTGGAGTCGATCTCCATGCGGATGCGCGAGGCGGCCTCGTCCATCAGGTCGATCGCCTTGTCGGGCAACTGGCGGTCGGCGATGTAGCGGTTGGACAGGGTGGCGGCGGCGACGATGGCGGGGTCGGTGATCTCCACGCCGTGGTGCACCGCGTAGCGCTCCTTCAGGCCGCGCAGGATGGCGATGGTGTCCTCGACGGAAGGCTCGCCCACGAACACCTTCTGGAAGCGGCGCTCCAGCGCGGCGTCCTTCTCGATGTATTGGCGGTATTCGTCCAGCGTGGTGGCGCCGATGCAGTGCAGCTCGCCGCGCGCCAGCGCGGGCTTGAGCATGTTGCCCGCGTCCATCGCGCCCTCGGCCTTGCCGGCGCCGACCATGGTGTGCAGCTCGTCGATGAACAGGATGATCTGGCCCTCGTTCTTGGCCAGGTCGTTGAGCACGGCCTTCAGGCGTTCCTCGAACTCGCCGCGGAACTTGGCGCCGGCGATCAGCGCGCCCATGTCCAGCGCCAGCACGCGGCGGTCGCGCAGGCCTTCCGGCACCTCGCCCTTGACGATGCGCTGGGCCAGGCCCTCGACGATGGCGGTCTTGCCCACGCCGGGCTCGCCGATCAGCACCGGGTTGTTCTTGGTGCGCCGCTGCAGCACCTGGATGGTGCGGCGGATCTCCTCGTCGCGGCCGATCACCGGATCGAGCTTGCCCGACTCGGCGCGCGCGGTCAGGTCGATGCAGTACTTCTGCAGCGCCTGGCGCTGGTCCTCGGCGTTCTCGCTCTGCACCTTCTCGCCGCCGCGGAGCTTGTCGATCGCGGCCTCGAGGTGGGCCCTGGTGGCGCCGGCGGCCTTCAGCGCCGCGCCCAGTTCGCCCTTGTCCTCCAGCGCCGCCAGCACGAACAGCTCGCTGGCGATGAACTGGTCGCCGCGCTGCTGCGCCAGCTTGTCGGTGAGGTTGAGCAGGCGGTTGAGGTCGTTGCCCAGGTTGATGCTGCCCTCCTGGCCGCTGACCCGCGGCAGGCGTTCCAGCAGATCGTTCACGCGCTGCTGCAGCATCGGCACGTTGACCTGCGCCTGGGTCAGCAGCGGGCCGGTGGAACCGCCCTGCTGGGCCAGCAGCGCGGCCATCACGTGCACCGGCTCGAGCATGTTGTTGTCGCGGCCCACGGCCAGCGACTGCGCGTCGGCCAGCGCCTGCTGGAAACGCGAGGTGAGTTTGTCCATCCGCATCGGTTCGATCCCCACAATGGATTGGGCGGCGCGCCGCCACTGTCCGCCGAGATGCGGACTGCAGCGGGCGATTCAAGCAAGCCGCGCGCCCAGGGGACGTCAAGGTTTCAGCTGGCGGACGGCTTGCGGGCCCGGCCGGGAGACGGCCGCGGGTCCATGGACACGCGGAAGATCAGCCGCCGGCCAGCCAGACCAGGCTGGCGAAACGCCCGCTGCGCGCGCCTTCGCGCCGGTACGAATAGAACCGCGTATCGGCAAGGGTATCGAACCCGCCGCCATGCACCCGGGTGATCCCTGCCGCCGCGAGCCGCCGCCGCGCCAGCGCGGCGAGGTCGCACCGCCAATGCCCGGGGCGCGTTGCCGCGAAGCACGCGGCCGCGCCGGCGTCGCGGTCGACGAAGGCGGCGCGGACCTCCTCGCCCACCTCGTAGGAAGCCGCCCCGATGCACGGCCCCAGCCAGGCCAGCAGGCGCGACGGCGCGGCCTGCATCTGCTCGACGGTGGCTTCCAGCACGCCCGCGGCCAGGCCGCGCCAGCCGGCGTGGGCGGCGCCGATGGCGCTGCCGTCGTCGGCGCAGAACAGTACCGGCAGGCAGTCGGCGGTGAGGATGGCGAGCACGGTGCCCGGGATGCGCGAGACGGCGGCGTCGGCCTGCGGCTCGTCCGGCCCCGGCAAGGGGCCAAGCTCGGCCACGGTGGTGCCGTGCACCTGGTGCAGCCAGCGCGGGGCGCTGGGCAGGCGCAACGCGGAAGGCAGCACCTCGCGGTTGCTGCGCACCGCCTCGGCCTGGTCGCCACTGCGCAGGCCGAGGTTGAAGCGGCCGAACGGGGGTGCCGACACGCCCGGGCCGTCGCGCGTGGTCACGGCCGCATGCACGCGCGCCGGGGCGGGCCAGTCGGGGAAGAGCCAGGTGTCCGTCATGGTCTTCGCGGGGGGATGGGGAAGCCACAAGGATCGCATACGCGGACGAGTGCTGCCTGCCGTGCCGGTCCGGCGCCCGGCCTGTGCGCGAACGCCCGCTCACGGGTGACGCCACGCACAGGGAGCGCTCCCGCGGTCAGTCGTCGTCGGCGCCGTTGGCGGCAAGATCCCCGCGCAAGGCGTCGACCAGCGCATCCAGGTCGGCCGGGCGCGGCGCCTGGAACGCCATCGGCTCACCGCTCGCCGGGTGCTCGAACGACAGCCGCTCGGCATGCAGCGCCTGCCGCCGGAAGCCGCGCAGCGCGGCGGCCAGCTCCGGCGTGGCGCGCTTCGGCAGCTTAAGGCCGCCGCCGTACAGCGGGTCGCCCACCAGCGGGTGGTGAATGTGCGCCATGTGCACGCGGATCTGGTGGGTGCGGCCGGTCTCCAGGTTGCACTGGACCAGGCTGTGCGCCCGGAAGCGCTCGCGCAGGCGGTAGTGGGTGACGGCGCGCTTGCCGTCGTCCTCATCGCGCACGGCCTGGCGCAGGCGGTCGCCGATATGGCGGCCGAGCGGCGCGTCCACCGTGCCGCCGGCGACCAGGGTGCCGGCCACCACCGCCTCGTACTGCCGCTCCACCGCGTGGCGCGACAGCATGTCGACCAGCGCGGTCTGCGCCGGCAGCGTGCGGGCCACCACCATCAGGCCGGAGGTGTCCTTGTCCAGCCGGTGCACGATGCCAGCGCGCGGCAGCTCGGCCAGCTTCGGGTCGTGGTGCAGCAGCGCGTTCAGCAGGGTGCCGTCGGGGTTGCCCGCGCCGGGGTGGACCACCAGGCCGGCGGGCTTGTCCAGCACCAGCAGGTGCTCGTCCTCGTGCACCACGGCCAGCTCGATGGCCTGCGGCCGGCTGGCCACCTCGGTTTCCAGCTCCGCCTCCAGCCGCACCTGCTCGCCGCCGCGCAGCAGCTGGCGGGGCGGCGCCGGCGCGCCGTCCAGGGTCACGCTGCCGGCCTTCACCCAGGCGGCGAGGCGCGAGCGCGAGTAGTCCGGGAACATCTCGGCCAGCGCCTGGTCGAACCTCCGACCCGCGGCCGACAGGGGCACGACCGCCTGGTGGCGGATGGTGGTCATGCGGGCCTCCCCGGCGAACCGGCGGTTTCGGCTATCATCCCTTTTCGATCAAACATCTGAATCCTCTAATCCATGCGCGTATCCAAGCCGTCGGCCCTGCTGCCCGCCCTGTCGAAGGGGCTCGTGGCGATCCTGCTCGCCAGCGCCCTGAGCGCCTGCGCGATGTTCAGCCACAAGAAGCAGACCATCGACACCATGCCGCTGCCGCAGCTCTACGCCAAGGCGCACAGCTCGCTGGAACACGCCGACTACGCCGCGGCCGAGACGGACTACCAGCGGCTGATCGCCCGCTTCCCGTCCGGCCCCTACAACGAGCAGGCCCAGCTGGACCTGGCCTATGCCCAGTACAAGGACAACAAGCCGGACGACGCCTATTCGACGATCGACCGCTTCATCAAGACCTTTCCCATGCACAAGCATGTGGATTATGCCTATTACCTGCGCGGCCTGATCAATTTCGACCGTACCGGCGGCGTGGTCGAGCGCTGGTTCGGGCGCAACAGCTCGCAGTCGCGGCGCGACCAGGGCTACAACCTGAAGGCCTTCGACGACTTCTCCGAGCTGACCCGGCGCTTTCCCAACAGCGCCTACGCCGCCGACGCGCGCCAGCGCATGATCTACCTGCGCAACGTGCTGGCGCAGTTCGAGATCAACGTGGCCGAGTTCTACCTGCGCAACAAGGCCTATATCGCCTCGGCCGACCGCGCCCAGTACGTGATCGAGCACTACCAGCAGGCGCCGCAGGCCGGCGACGCGCTGGCCATCCTGTGCCGCAGCTACCTGCAGCTGGGCCTGAAGAAGCAGGCCGGCCAGGTGCGCGAGGTGCTGGCGCTGAACTACCCGGACCACCCGTACCTGAAGGACGCGAAGTGGCCGCATCCGCCGTCGCTGCTGCGCAAGATGGTGCCGTTCTCGGGACACCACTGACGGCGTACCCGTCCGGGCTCCAGCAAAAAGCCGGCGAGCGATCGCCGGCTTTTTCGTGTCGGCGCCGGGGCCCCGGAAAACCGCAGCGCCGGCGGATCCCGTCACTTACCGCCAGCCGGAGGTGATCGGATAGCGCCGCTCGCGCCCGAACGCGCGGGTGGTGACGCGCGGGCCCGGCGCCGACTGGCGGCGCTTGAACTCGTTCGCCAGCACCAGTCGCACCACGCGGTGCACGGTGTCGGCCGCGAAGCCGGCGGCGACGATCTCGGCCTGCGACTGCTCGCCTTCGATGAAGCGCTCCAGGATGGCGTCCAGCTCGTCGTAGGGGGGCAGCGAGTCCTGATCGGTCTGGTCGGCGCGCAGCTCGGCCGAGGGCGGGCGGTCGATCACCGCCGGCGGGATGGTCCACGCGCGGGGAACGGGAGGTGCGCCGGCAACCCGCACGTTCCCCGACTCATTGCGCCAACGCGACAACCGGTACACCACCGTCTTGTACACATCCTTGAGCGGCGCGTAGGCCCCGCACATGTCGCCGTACAGGGTGGCGTAGCCCACCGCCATCTCGCTCTTGTTGCCGGTGGCCAGCAGCAGGCGGCCATGCTTGTTCGACAGCGCCATCAGCATCACGCCGCGGGTGCGCGACTGCAGGTTCTCCTCGGTGGTGTCCGCGCCCTTGCCGGCGAAGGCGGGCGTCAGCGCGTGGATGAAGGACTCGACGGTCGGCTCCACGTCGATCACGTGGTAGTCCACGCCCAGCCGCTCGGCCTGGCCGCGGGCGCCGTCCAGCGACAGCTGCGAGGTGTAGCGCGAGGGCATCATCACCGCGGTGACGCGGTCGGGGCCCAGCGCGTCCACCGCCAGCGCCAGGGTCAGCGCCGAGTCGATGCCGCCGGACAACCCCAGCAGCACGCCGGGGAAGCCGTTCTTGCCGATGTAGTCGCGGATGCCGCGCACCAGCGCGGCGTACAGCACGGCCTCGGCCGAGGCGTCGGCGGCGATCGGCCAGTCCTGTGCGTGCAGGGTGCGCGTGGCCGGGTCGAACTCGGCCCACAACAGCGCGTCGACGAAGGCCGGCGCGCGCGCGGCGACCGTGCCGTCGCCGTTCACCAGCAGCGAGCCGCCGTCGTAGACCACCTCGTCCTGGCCGCCGACCAGGTTGAGGTAGGCGATGGCGCAGCCGGTCTCCCTGGCGCGCGCGGCCAGCACCGCCTCGCGCTCGGCCGCCTTGGCGGCACCCCACGGCGAGGCGTTGATCACCACGATCAACTCGGCACCGGCACGCGCCGCGGCGGCGGCCGGCTCGGCCTGCCATACGTCCTCGCAGATCAGCAGCGCGACGCGCACGCCGTCGATCACCGCGATGGTGCTGGCGCGGCCGGGGCGGAAGTAGCGCTGGTCGTCGAACACGCCGTAGTTGGGCAGCGCCTGCTTGTGCGCCACCTGCGCCACGCGGCCCTCGCGCAGCAGCGCGGCGGCGTTGTAGACCTCGCCTTCGCTGTGCGGGAAGCCGACCAGCGCGGCCAGGCCGTCGGCGTCGGCCGCCAGCGCGTCCAGTTCCTGCTGGCAGGCGGCGAGGAAGCTGGGGCGCAGCAGCAGGTCCTCGGGCGGGTAGCCGCTGAGGGTCAGTTCGGGAAACGCCACCAGCGCGGCGCCGCCGGCGCGCGCCGCGCCCATCAGCTCGCGCACCTTCCGCGCATTGGCGGCGACGGCGCCCACCGGGAAATCGTGTTGGGCCAGCGCGAGGCGGAGGGTGGCGGTCATGGGCGTGCAAGCGGCGGGAGGGGGAGGCACATTCTAGTGGCGCCGGGACCCGCCCGGATGTCGGCCAGGTTCAGCGCAGGTCGTCGGCACCGAGGCTTTCCACCAGCGCCCGCATGCCTTCGCACAGGCGCTGCAGCTCAGCCGCGCCGATCACGTAGGGCGGCATCACGTAGACCAGCTTGCCGAACGGGCGGATCCAGATGCCTTGCGCCAGCATGCGCTGCCGGATGCGCTCCAGGCGTACCGGCGCAACCAGCTCGATCACGCCGATGGCGCCCAGCACGCGCACCTCGGCCACCTGCGGCAGCTCGCGCGCGGGGGCGAGGCCTGCGGCCAGCGTGCGCTCGATGGCGGCGATCCGGCCTTGCCAGTCCTGCGCCAGCAGCAATCGGGTCGAAGCCAGCGCCACCGCGCAGGCCAACGGGTTGGCCATGAAGGTGGGGCCGTGCATGAACACGCCGGGCTCGCCAGCGGCGATCGTGTCGGCGACGTCGCGCGTGCACAGCGTGGCCGCCAGGGTCAGGTAGCCGCCGGTGAGCGCCTTGCCCAGGCACAGGATGTCGGGCGTGACGCCGGCCCACTCCGAGGCGAACAGCCGGCCGCTGCGGCCGAAGCCGGTGGCGATCTCGTCGCAGACCAGCAGCACCTCGTGCTCGCGGCACAGCCGCGCCAGTTCGGCGAGGTAGCGCGGGTGGTAGAAGCGCATGCCGCCCGCGCCCTGCACCACCGGCTCGATGATGAAGGCGGCGATCTCGTCCGCGCGCCCGGCGAACAGCTGCGCCACCGGCGCGATGTCGTCGTCGTCCCACTCGTCGCCGAACGGCGTGCGCGGCGCGGGCACGAACAGGCGCCGCGGCAACGCCGGGCCGAACAGGCCGTGCATGCCGGTCACCGGATCGCAGACCGACATCGCGTTCCAGGTGTCACCGTGGTAGCCCGAGCGCACGGTGGCGACGTTGGCCTTGCCGGGCCGGCCCCTGGCGTGCTGGTACTGGATCGCCATCTTCAGCGCCGCCTCCACCGCCACCGAGCCGGAATCGGCGTAGAAGACCGCGTCCAGCCCCTTCGGCACGATGTCGAGCAGCAGCCTGCCCAGCTCGATGGCCGGCTCATGGGTGAGCCCGCCGAACATCACGTGGGACATCCGGCCAAGCTGGTCGACGGCCGCCCGGTTCAACGCCGGGTGGTTGTAGCCGTGGATGGCGCACCACCACGACGCCATGCCGTCGATCAGGCGCGTGCCGTCGGCCAGCTCCAGGTGCACGCCCTCGGCGCGCGCCACCTTCAGTGCGGGCAGGCCTCCCGGGGCGCTGTAGGGGTGCCAGAGGTGGGCCTGGTCGAAGGGATCGGTGAGCATCTCTACGCTCCGGGAAAACGGGAACGGCCTCGATCCCGTTCGTGCTGAGCGTAGCTTGCGCCAGCAAGCGGAGTCGAAGCGACTGCGTTCCATGCCCTTCGACTCCGGCCCTGCGGGCCTACGCTCAGGGCGAACGGAACCGTCGCCCATCAGCCAGAAAAGCAAAGGCCGCGACGAGGCGCGGCCTTTGCATCTGCGGTACGGAACCGCTTACTTCATCAGTCCGGCAAGCGTCTTGCCGAGGTCGGCCGGGGACTTCACCGTGGTGACGCCGGCCTTCTCCAGCGCGGCGAACTTCGCCGCCGCCGTGCCCTTGCCGCCGGAGATGATCGCGCCGGCGTGGCCCATGCGCTTGCCGGCCGGGGCCGAGGCGCCGGCGATGAAGGACACCACCGGCTTCTTGACGTACTCGCCGATGAACTCGGCGGCGTCTTCCTCGGCGCTGCCGCCGATCTCGCCGACCATGATGATGCCCTCGGTCTGCGGATCGTCCTGGAACAGCTTCAGGCAGTCGATGAAGTTGAGGCCGTTGATCGGGTCGCCGCCGATGCCGATGCAGGTGGACTGGCCCAGGCCCTCGTTGGTGGTCTGGAACACGGCTTCGTAGGTCAGCGTGCCCGAGCGCGACACGATGCCGACCTTGCCCGGCTTATGGATGTGGCCCGGCATGATGCCGATCTTGCACTCGCCCGGGGTGATGATGCCGGGGCAGTTCGGCCCGATCAGCACGGTTTCCGGATGCTGCTGCAGCACGTTCTTCACCCGCAGCATGTCCAGCACCGGGATGCCCTCGGTGATCGCCACGATCACGCGGATGCCGGCGTCGATGGCTTCCAGGATGGAATCGGCCGCGAACGGCGGCGGCACGAAGATGACCGAGGCGTCGGCGCCGGTCTCGGCGACGGCTTCGTCCACCGAGTTGAAGACCGGCAGGCCGATGTGCTCGCTGCCACCCTTGCCCGGGGTGACGCCGCCGACGACCTGGGTGCCGTAGTCCAGCGCCTGCTGCGCGTGGAAGGTGCCCTGCTGGCCGGTGAAGCCCTGCACGAGGACCTTGGTGTGCTTGTTGACGAGAACGCTCATGTCTTAATTGCTCCTCACTTCGCGGCGGCCACGGCTTTCTGCGCCGCGTCGTTGAGATCGTCGGCCGGCGTGATCGCCAAACCGGAATTGGCCAGCAGCGCGCGGCCCTGCTCCACGTTGGTGCCCTGCAGGCGCACCACCACCGGGATGGTCAGGCCCACTTCCTTCACCGCGGCGATGATGCCTTCGGCGATCAGGTCGCAACGCACGATGCCACCGAAGATGTTGACCAGGATGGCCTTCACCTTGTCGGAGGAGAGGATCAGCTTGAACGCCTCGGTGACGCGCTCCTTGGTGGCGCCGCCGCCCACGTCGAGGAAGTTGGCCGGCTCGCCGCCCGCCAGCTTGATCACGTCCATGGTGGCCATGGCCAGGCCCGCGCCGTTGACCATGCAGCCGATCGAGCCGTCCATGGTCACGTAGTTGAGGTTGTTCTGCACCGCGGCCGCCTCGGCCGCGTCTTCCTGGGTCAGGTCGCGCATGGCGGCCAGTTCGGGGTGGCGGAACTCGGCGTTGTCGTCGGAGTTGACCTTGCCGTCGAGCGCGGCCAGCGAGCCGTCGGCGAGGATCGCCAGCGGGTTCAGCTCGACCAGCGACAGGTCCTTCTCGTTGAACAGCCTGTACAGGCCCAGCATGATCCTGGTCAGCTGGCCGACCTGCTTCGGGTTCAGGTCCATCGCGAAGCCGAGCTGGCGGCACTGGTACGGCTGCAGGCCTTCCACGAAGTCCACCACGATGGTGTGGATGTCCTCCGGGGTCTCCTTCGCCACCTGCTCGATGTCCACGCCGCCGTGCTTGGAGGCGATGAAGGAGATGGCCTTGCTGTCGCGGTCCACCAGCACCGACAGGTACAGCTCCTTGGCGATGTCGGTGGCGTCGGTCACCAGCACCAGGTTCACCGGCAGCGCGCGGCCCGCCGACTGGTAGGTGGCCATGCGGGTGCCCAGCATGCCCTTGGCGGCAGCGTGCACCTCGTCCAGGCTCTTGCAGAACTTGACGCCGCCGGCCTTGCCGCGGCCGCCGGCGTGGATCTGCGCCTTGACCATCCATTGGGAACCGCCCAGCGCCTTGGCGGCGTCGACGGCGGCGTCGGGGGAGTTGGCGACCTTGCCCGGCGGCACGGTCACACCGTACTGCGCGAACAATTCTTTGGCCTGGTACTCGTGGAAATTCATTCGATACCTCGGGCGAACGGGGGAAGGATCGGCCTCGCGCGGAAGACACGCGGCGCGGGCTGGGAAACGGACGGCGGTTCGGGACGCGCTGCCGGCATGCATGCGCCGCGGCCATGCCTCGGCATGGCGGGAACCGCGCAATACGGCCGCCTATTTTCGTGGAAGCGGGCCGCCAAGGAAAGGGGCATGGATCGAAGGCCCCGCGCCCGCGCCGCATGGCGGCGTCGCAGCCGCTGCCGATACACTGGCGGGACGCCCTGCCGCCGAGTGCTTGCCGTGTCCAGCCGCGCCTCCGCCGTACCGCCCCGCACCGCCCCCCAGGGCACGGTGCGCCACGAGCTGCTGTTCCTGGGCTATTTCCGGCTGGCACAGGCGCTGATCTACACCGGCCTGGCCTTCAGCCCGCAGGGCGCCGGCTGGACCCGCCCGCAGGACGCCGCGCTGGCGCGCGCCGCGGGGCTGCTGTACCTGCTGTTCGCGGTGCTGGCGCTGCCGGCGCTGCGGCTGGTGCTGCCGCGCGTGCGGCTGCTGGTGTCGGCGGTGCTGGCCGTGGACGTGCTGGCCGCCGTGCTGGCCGTGGTCGCCATGGGCAATGCGCGCATCGGCATCGAGATGATGCTGGCGGTGAACCTGGCCGCCGGCGCGCTGCTGCTGCCGCTGCGCATGGCGGCCTTCTTCGCCGCGCTGCTGGCCACGCTGGGGCTGATCGGCCACACCCTGCTCGAACTGCCGGCGACGGGGGCGGCGGACGACCACAACCTGCTCGAGTCCAGCCTGTTCGGGCTGGCCTACTTCGCCATCGTGGCGCTGTGCAACGTGCTGAGCCGGCAGATGCGCGCCACCGAGGCGCTGGCCGAGCAGCGCAGCATCGACCTGGCCAACCTGTCGCAGGTCAACGAGCTGATCATCCGCCGCATGAAGACCGGCGTGCTGCTGGTGGACGACGCCAACCGCATCCACCAGATCAACGAATCGGCCTGGATGCTGCTGGGCAACCCCTCCGCCGACCAGCGCGACCTGGGCCGGCTGGCGCCGGAGCTGTCGCGCCGCCTGTACCACTGGATGACCTCGGGCAAGCTGGACGAGACCGCCACCCAGCTCGCCGACGGCGTGCCCGAGGTGGTGCCGCGCTTCTCCCGCCTCGCGCCGGGCGACGACTCGCTGGTGTTGATCTTCCTCGACGACACCTCGCTGGTCTCGCGCCGCGCCGAGGAGCTGACGCTCAGTTCGCTGGGCCGGCTGTCGGCTTCCATCGCGCACGAGATCCGCAACCCGCTGGCGGCGATCCGCTACTCCGCGCAGCTGCTGGCCGAGTCGCCCGACATGAAGGACGGCGACCAGCGCATGGTGGAGATCATCAACAACCACTGCGGCCGGCTCAACGAGATCATCGAGAACATCCTGCAGCTGTCGCGGCGCGAGCGCTCGCGGCCGGAAACGCTGGACCTGGGCCGCTGGGCCAGCGATTTCGTGGCCGAGTACCTGCAGGGCAACGACATCGGCAGCGACACGCTGCGCCCCGTCGCCGGCCACAGCCGGGTCACCGCCGTGGCCGACCCGCAGCAGCTGCAGCAGGTGGTGTGGAACCTGGTGCAGAACGCGCTGCGCTACGGCCGCATGCCGGGCGAGCCGGCGCGCGTGATCGTGGTGTCGCGGCTGGGCGAGCACGGCGAGCCGATCCTGGAGGTGATCGACCGCGGCCCCGGCATCCCGCCCAAGGTGGCGGCGCAGATGTTCGAGCCGTTCTACACCACCCACGAATACGGCACCGGCCTGGGCCTGTACCTGGCGCGGCAGATGAGCGAGGCCAACCAGGCCGCGCTGGAATACGTGCGCGTGGCCGGCGGCGGCAGCTGCTTCCGGCTGCTGCTGGCGCCGCCGGCGCGCGTCGCCGAGGCGGCCGGCTAGCCCGGAGGCTGCGCCCGGCGCGGCATCACGTCGCCCGCACGATCAACGAGGTCGGCAGCATCTGCGAGCTCACCGCCTGGCCCTGGATCAGCGCCAGCACCTTGCGCGCCAGCAGCACGCCGCCCTCCTGCCAGTTCTGCCGCACGCTGGACAGCGGCGGCAGGAAGCTGGCGCCCAGCGGGGTGTCGTCGTAGCCCACCACCGAGACGTCGTTGGGCACCGACAGGCCCAGTTCCACCAGTGCGCGGATCGCCCCCATCGCCAGCAGGTCGCTGCAGGCGAAGATGGCGTCGAAGCGCACCTTGCGCGCGGCCAGCGAGCGCACCGCGTCGGCGCCCGAATCCAGCGTCCAGTCCACCCGCTGCAGCAGCAGCGGCTTGATGCCCTGGCCGGCCAGCTCGTCGACGAAGCCGTGCAGGCGCTGCGCCATCTCGGGATGCTCTGAGTTGCCGATGAACACCGGGTGGCGGCGGCCGATCGACAGGAAGCGCTCGGCCACGCTGATGCCGCCCTGGCGGTTGTCGCTGCCCACCACGATGTGGTTGTCGCGGTCGCCGCGCGCGCCCCACACCACCATCGGCAGGCCCATCTTGTCGTACAGCCGCACCGCGTCCTCGCGCTCGCCCTGGCCGAGCAGGATCACCCCGTCGGCGGCCTGCACCGCGGCGTCGGCCGCGCCCTGGCGGGTGGTCAGCAGCACGCTGTAGCCGGCCGAGGTCAGTTCCTGCGAGATGCCGCCCAGCAATGACAGCGGATAGGGATCCCACATGGTGCGGCTGGAGGACGGCTGCATCTCCACGATCACCGCCACCGTGTGGCTGCGCCGCAGGCGCAGGTTGCGCGCGCTGACGTTGAGCTTGTAGCCCTGCTTGCGCGCCAGCGCCTGGATCCGCTCGCGCGTGTCCGGCGAGACCAGCGGGCTGTCGGCCAGCGCCCGCGACACGGTGATCTTGGACACCCCCGCCAGCTTGGCCAGGTCCGCCATGGTGGGGCTGGGCCGCGCCGCGGCCGGCTGCTTTTTCTTGGCGGAACTCACTCCCTGCCCTCGCATGCTGGTGGATCGGTCGGCGGCCAGTGTCGCCCGCCGCCGGCAGGCATTCAATCGAGCCACGGCGCCCCGTCGGCCCCGCCGCCGGCCTTCCCCTGGCGGCGCGATGCGGCCACGCACAGGCGTCCTCACGGCGCCGTCGCCTGCGCGGCACCCATGTTCCACATCGCCATGTGAAGAAATGATATCGATAACTTGATATCGATATCATTCGTCCGTATGCTCCGCCCGAACGGCCCCCGGGCCGACGCGCCGGCCGGGTCCGGCAACCAGCCAAGGGGCTCCGCGTGCAGCATCGTGATGTGTCGTCGTCCGCCACCGTCCGCGCCGAGGAGGCCGGCACCCCCGCCGCCGGCGGGACGGACCCGTGGCGCCTGGTGCGCACCGACCACGACCCGACCCGCGCCGCCCACCACGAGAGCCTGTTCGCCCTGGCCAACGGCACGCTGGGCGTGCGCGGCGGGCTGGAGGAAGCCCCCAGCCCCAGCCAGGGCAGCTTCCTCACCGGCGTGTGGGAACGCACCCCGATCGAATACCACGAGCGCTTCCCCGGCTTCGCCCGCCACACCGACACCCGCCTGCCGGTGGCCGACGGCACCCGCATCGCGCTGTGGCTGGACGGCCAGCCGGTGGACCTGGCGGCGGGCGAATGGCTGGACTTCGAACAGGCGCTGGACCTGCGCGCGGGCGCCCTGAACCGGCGCCTGCGCTGGCGCTCGCCGGCCGGAGCCACGGTGCAGGTGGAGGCCGAGCGCATCGTGCCGTGGCGTGCACCCGGCCTGCTGTGCATCCGCTACCGCGTGCGCTCGCTCGACTACCGCGGCCCGCTGGCGCTGGATTCCGTGCTGGCCGCCGACAACGCCGCCGCCGGCCAGGGCGACGACCCGCGCATCGGCGCGCGCGTCGACGGCGGCCTGAGCCTCACCGGCGCCAGCGCCGACGCCGCGGCCGCCAGCGTCTGCCAGTCCACCCGCCGCAGCGGCATCCGGCTGGCCTGCACGCAGCGCCACCGCCTGCCCGGCGCCGCGCTGGCCTTCGAAGCGGCCGACACCGACGCCCATGGCGCGCGCCAGCGCTACGTCGCCACGCTGGCGCCGGGCGACTGCGCGACGCTGGAGAAGTACGTCGCCTACGCCTGGAGCGAGCCGGGCGAGGACATCGCCGAGACGGTCCTGCTCGACGCCGCCGCCGCCACGCTGGCGCAGGCGCTGGAGCAATCCTTCGACCGCCACCTGGAACGCCAGGCCGAGGCCTGCGCCGCCTTCTGGCGCGCCGCCGACCTCGCCATCGACGGCGACCCCGCCGCCGAGCTGGCGCTGCGGGTGAACCTGTTCCACCTGCGCCAGTCCACCGCGCCCGACGGCCGCGGCAGCGCCGCCGCCAAGAGCCTCACCGGCGAGGGCTACGAGGGCCACTACTTCTGGGACGCCGAAGCCTTCGTGCTGCCGGCGCTGGCCTGCCTCGCGCCGGAACTGGCGCGAGGCATGCTCGAATACCGCGTGCGCATGCTGGAACGCGCCCGCGCCCATGCCCGCGAGATGAACCACGCCCGTGGCGCGCTGTACCCGTGGCGCACCATCGGCGGCGACGAATGCTCCGCCTACTTCCCCAGCGGCTCGGCGCAGTACCACATCAACGCCGCGATCGCCTTCGCCCTGCGGCTGTACGTGGACGCCACCGGCGACACCGGCCTGCTGCTCGACGGCGGCGCCGAGATGCTGGTCGAGACCGCGCGGCTGTGGCTGGAGGCCGGCCACTACAGCCCGCGCCAAGGCGGCGCCTTCTGCATCCGCCAGGTCACCGGGCCGGACGAGTACACCGCGCTGGTCGACAACAACCACTACACCAACCGCATGGCGCAGCGGCACCTGCGCCACGCCGCCGCGACCGCCGACTGGCTGGCGCGCGAGCATCCTGCCGACTGGGCCGCGCTGGCCGCGCGCATCGCGCTGGGCGGCGACGAGGTGGACGCCTGGCGCCGCGCCGCCGACGCGATGTACCTGCCGGTGGACGCGCGCCTGCAGGTCTTCCCGCAGGACGACACCTTCCTCGACAAGCCGCGCCTGCCCGACGCGCTGCGCGACGCGACGCGGCACGGCCCGCTGCTGCTGCGCCTGCACCCGCTGACGATCTACCGCCATCAGGTCTGCAAGCAGGCCGACGTGCTGCAGGCCTTCGTGCTCGCCGGCGACTATGCCGACCGCGCCGCCAAGCGCCGCAACTTCGACTATTACGAAGGCGTCACCGTGCACGACTCCACCCTGTCGGCCTCCACCTTCGGCATCGTCGCCGCCGAGGTGGGCCATGCCGACAAGGCCTGGCGCTACTTCCGGGAAGCACTGCGGGTGGACCTGGACGACCTGCACGGCAACACCGCCCACGGCGTGCACCTGGCCGCGATGGGCGGCAGTTGGATGGGCCTGGCCTGGGGTTTCGGTGGCCTGCGCTGCCACGACGGCACGCTCGCGTTCGCGCCCACCCTGCCCGCCGCCTGGCGCGGCTACCGCTTCGGCCTGCGCTGGCGCGGGCGGCAGCTGCGCGTGGCGGTGCACGCCGGCTGCGCGGAATACACCCTGCTCGACGGCGAGCCGCTGGCGATCCGCCACCACGGCCGCGCGCTGACCCTGCACGCCGGCCGGCCGGCGGTGCTGCCGCTGTCCGGCCGCACGCGCTTCCCGCAGCCGTTCAAGGCGGTGGTGTTCGACCTCGACGGCGTGCTCGCCGACACCGCCACGGTGCACCACGCGGCGTGGAAGAAGCTCGCCGACGAGATCGGCCTGCCGTTCGACGACGCCGTCGGCGAACGCCTGAAGGGCGTGGACCGCCGCGCCTCGCTGGAGATCCTGCTGGAGCGTTCGCCGCGGGTCTATACCGAGGCCGAGAAGGAGGCGCTGGCCGCGCGCAAGAACGCCTACTACCGCGAGCAGATCGAGCGCTTCGGCCCCGGCCACCTGCTGCCCGGCGCGCGCGCCGCGGTGGAATCGGTACGCCGCGCCGGCCTGAAGACGGCGCTGGCCTCGGCCAGCCGCAACGCCCCGCTGCTGCTGGAACGGCTCGGCATCGCCGGGCTGTTCGACTACGTGGTCGACGCCGGGCGCATCGCGCGCGCCAAGCCCGATCCGGAGATTTTCCTCGCCGCCGCGGCCGGCCTGGGGCTCACCCCTGCCGACTGCCTCGGCGTGGAAGACGCTGCCGCCGGCGTCGCCGCCATCCACGCCGCCGGCATGGCGGCGGTCGGCATCGGCAGCGGCCCGGCCCTGGCCGAGGCGGACCGGCAGCTGCCGGACATCGCCGCGTTCGACATCGGGCAATTCGCGACATCGGCATGACGACATAAGCGGTCAAGCGGCGCGGGCGACCGCGCCATCACAAACGAACGGTGGGGAGTAACGCAATGAACAGCAAGCAATTGAGCAGGCTCACGCTATCGGCGGCGATCGCCGCCACGCTGATGACGGGCGTCGCCTACGCCCAGGATGACGCGCAGGCGCCAGCCCAGGCGCAGGCCGCGACGAACCATGCCACCGCGAAGAAGGCGGGCCCCAACAAGAAGGCGCAGAACCTGGAGCAGGTGGTGGTCACCGGCGTGGCCACCAACGGCGGCGTGCGCAAGATCGACGCCAGCTACTCGATCACCACCGCCACCGCCGCCCAGATCCAGGTGGCCAACCCGCGCAGCGCGGCCGACCTGCTGAAGCTCTCGCCCGGCGTGTGGCCGGAATCCACCGGCGGCCAGACCGGCGCCAACATCGAGATCGCCGGCTTCCCGGGTGGCGGCGACGCGCCGTTCTATACCAACCAGATCATGGGCACGCCGCTGTACGGCATGCCCTCGCTGTCGTTCTTCGAGCAAAGTTCGATGTTCCGCCTGGACGATACCGTCGACCACGTGGAAATCCTGCAGGGCGGCCCCTCGGTGGTGTTCGGCGACGGCCAGATCGGCCTGACCTCCAACTACATCCTCAAGCAGGGCACCGACACGCCGTCAGGCAGCCTCGGCGTGACCTACGGCACCGAGAACCTCAAGCGCATCGACGGCTTCTACGGCTTCAAGCTGGCCGAGGGCTGGTACGGCAGCGTGGGCGGCTTCTGGCGCACCTCCGACGGCGTGCGCGATCCGCAGTACCCGTCCGACAAGGGCGGCCAGCTCACCGCCACGCTGACCCGCGACTGGGACAGCGGCTCGCTGGTGCTGTGGGCGCGCGGCCTGAACGACCGCAACCAGTTCATCACGCCGATCCCGCTGATCCAGACCGGCTCCGGCCAATTCTCATCCTACCCCGGCTTCGACCCGCTGACCGACACCTACTACAGCCGGGCGATGCAGCACGTGCACCTGGAGAGCTATCCGGGCGGCGGCACCGACGCCAACCTGGCGAATGGCCGCGGCGCCAAGCTCGCCTTCTTCGGCGGCAACTACGACTGGGACTTCGGCAACGGCTGGACGCTGAGCGACAAGTTCCTGGTCGACGGCGGCAACATGGACACCAACGCGCTGTTCTCCGGCTCCAACCCGCAGACGCTGAGCAGCTGGGAAAACGCCGGCGGCACCTATCCCGACGGCAACGTCCCGGCCGGGGCCGTATACACCGCCAGCTACACCAACGGCTCGGGCCTCGTCACCGACCCGAACGCCGACGTGATCAGCCAGGGCTGGTGGCACATCCACAAGAACCTGAAGAGTGCGATCAACGACTTCCGCATCAGCAAGGAACTGTTCGACGGCAACACGCTGACCGCCGGCCTGTACCTGGCGCACTACACCGACAATGACCGCTGGTCGCTCGGCAACCCGATGCTGATGACCAACACGCCGAACGCCACGCCGATCGCGGTGAGCTACGTGCAGGGCGGGAAGACCTACTACGTCACCGACGCGCAGGGCCTGATCTACAACGGCGGCTTCAACATCACCGAGAACGGCGAGGCCACCAACAAGGCGTTCTACCTGTCCGACTCGTGGAAGACCGGCCAGTGGCTGCTCGACGCCTCGGTGCGAGTGGAGAACGAGGACGCGCGCAACGACGTGTGCAACCTGTCGAACGTCAACATCGACGGCAATGCGTACACGCTCTACGACAACAGTGTCTCGATGTGCAACGGCACCACCACGCGCACCGACTACGACAAGACCCACACCTCGTGGACGCTGGGCGCCACCTACAAGCTGCAGGACAACATGGCGCTGTACGCGCGCGCCAACAAGGGCGCGCACTTCAACAGCTTCGACGACCTGCGCGGCAGCGTCACCGGCGACACGCCGCCGCTGCTGAAGATCCAGAACTTCGAGCTGGGCTACAAGTACGAGCTGCCGCAGTTCAGCGCCGACGTCTCGTTCTACCACCGCCAGTTCGACGGCCTGGTGTACCAGCCCTCGTCGTTCGGCGTGCCGTTCGGCAGCAAGACCACCTACGGCTCGGATACCAAGGGCATCGACTTCATCGTGCGTGCCAGCACGCCGAACCAGATCTTCTCGGTGACCTGGCTGGGCGACTGGATGGACGGCCACTACTCCCACTTCAAGGGCAACGTGGCGTTCTCCGGCCTCGACGGCATCTTCTATACCAACATCAACGGCCAGCAGCTGCAGCGCCAGCCGAAGTTCCAGTTCCGCCTGACGCCGATGTTCCGCATCCCCACGGCCTACGGCGACCTGCGCCTGTGGGCGACCTGGGAGCACGTGGGCGACCACACCCAAGACCAGACCGGCCTGCAGGAGCTGGGCAGCTACAACGACTTCAACATCGGCGCGCAGTACAACTACGGCCCACACTGGGTGTTCACCCTGCTCGGCTCCAACGTCACCAACGCGCTGGGCCTGACCGAGTCGAACTCGCGCATTGCCGGTTCGGCCGCGGGTTCCACCGGGGTGATCCTGGCTCGCCCGCTGGAAGGGCACGAGTACAACCTGCAGGCGAAGTACCAGTTCTGAGTTCACAGCACGCTGACCCGCGGCGCCCCACCTCCCCGGGACGCCGTCGCGCCTGCCGGATAACCCTCGGTATCCGGCAGGCCGGGTTGGCATGGAGTGGCCGCGGCACCCGCCGCGTGCCATCGTGGGCCGCGGTGGCGAGCGACACGGCCCCGCCACCCACAGGCCGCCGCAGCCCCATCCGCAGGCAATGCCGCATGAACCGATTCCGCATCATCGTCGCGCTGGCCCTGATCTACATGGTCTTCGCCATCCTGCTCAACAGCGTGGGCACGGTGATCCTGCAGTCGATCGCCAGCTTCGGCATCGACAAGCCGGAAGCCAGCGCGCTGGAACGCTACAAGGACCTCACCATCGCGGTGGCCTCGTTCGCGGTCGCCTCGTTCCTGCCGCTGATGGGCTACCGGCGCTCGATGATGCTGGCCCTGGCGATCGTCGGCGTCGCCTGCGTGATGATGCCGCTGCATCCGGGTTTCCTTACCACGCGGCTGCTGTTCGCCAGCGTCGGCTTCTCGTTCGCGCTGACCAAGGTCGGCGTGTATTCCTCGATCGGCCTGCTCACCGCCGACAAGGCCGCGCACGGCCGGCTCACCAACACCATCGAGGGCCTGTTCATGGTCGGCGTGCTGGGCGGCAACTGGCTGTTCAGCCTGTACGTCGATCCCGCCAACCCGGCCGACCCCGCCTGGCTCAACGTGTACTGGACGCTGGCCGGGCTGTGCGCCGTCACCCTGCTGCTGCTCGCCAGCGCGCGGCTGGACGAAAGCGCCGCGCACCTGCACGGCCACAACCGCTCCAGCACCGACGCGATGCTGGAGATGGCGCGGCTGCTGGCGCGCCCGCTGGTCTACGTGTTCCTGGTCTCGGTGTTCCTGTACCCGATGATCGAGCAGAGCTTCGGCACCTGGCTGCCCACCTTCAACAACGAGGTGCTGAAGCTGCCGAACGCGATGAGCATCCAGTTCGCCAGCATCCTCGCCGGCATGATCGGGCTGGGCCGCTTCCTCGCCGTGCTGGCGCTGCGCCGGGTGCACTGGTACGCGCTGCTGAACGCCTGCGTGATCGGCATGGCCGCGCTGGTGGTCGTGGCCCTGCCGCTGGCCCACGGCGTGGCGGCGCGGCCGGGCGTGGACTGGTTCCACGCGCCGCTGGCGGCCTACCTGATCCCGCTGCTCGGCCTGCTGATGGGCCCGATCTACCCGGTCATCAACTCGGTCTCGCTGAGCTCGCTGCCCAAGCCGATGCACGCGGCGATGACCGGCCTGATCGTGGTGGTCTCGGCGCTGGGCGGCACCACCGGCTCCTACGTCACCGCACGGGTGTTCGCCGGCTTCGGCGGCATCCATGCCTTCTACTTCTCGCTGGTGCCGATCTCGCTGATGCTGGTGAGCCTGTTTTTCTTCAAGCGCAAGGTGGACGGCGTGCCGCCCGGCGTGGCGATGGCCGGGGAGACGCCGTGAGCGCCCCGCGCAACGTGCTGCTGATGGTGGCCGACGACCACGGCTACGACCTGGGCTGCGCCGGCGGCGCGGTGCACACGCCCGCGCTCGACCGGCTGGCCGGCGAGGGCACGCTGTTCACCGAGGCCTACGCCGCGGTCTCCTCGTGCAGTTCCAGCCGCGCCACGCTGTATACGGGACTCTACGCGCACACCAACGGCATGTACGGGCTGTCGCACGACGTGCACAACTTCTCGCTGCGCGACGACGTGAAGACGCTGCCGTGGATGCTCAGGCAGGCCGGTTACGCCACCACCATCGTCGGCAAGCTGCACGTGAAGCCCGAGATCCTGCTCGGCTACGACGCCTGGCTGCTGCCCGAGCGCCCGGGCCACCGCGACGTGGCCGCGATGGCGCACGAGGCCGGCCGCTGGATTCGTGCGCAGGGCGACCGCCCGTTCTTCCTCACCATCGGCTACAGCGACCCGCACCGCGCCGGCGACGCCACGCAGTTCGCCAACACCCGCGACTGGCCGGAGGTGCCGCGCCGCCGCTACGCGCCTGCCGACGTGCGCGTCCCGCCGCACCTGCCTGACCTGCCCGCGGTGCGCGAGGACCTCGCGCAATACGGCGAGGCGGTGAGCCGGCTCGACCGCGGCGTGGGCCTGATGCTCGCCGAACTCGCCGCCGCCGGCCACGCCGACGACACCCTGGTGGTCTACCTCAGCGACCACGGCCGCGCCTTCCCCGGCGCCAAGGACAACCTCTACCGCGAAGGCATCCACCTGCCACTGATCGTGCGCTCGCCGCAACGACGCGCCGGCAACCTGCGCTGCCGCGCGATGGTGAGCTGGGTGGACATCGCGCCCACCCTGCTCGACTGGGCCGGTGTGGCGGCGCCCGCCGACTACCGCTACGCGCCGCTGCCCGGGCGCTCGCTGCTGACTATCCTGGAGACGCCCGACCCGGCCGGCTGGGACCGCGTGTTCGCCACCCGCAGCTTCCACGAGATCCAGCAGTACTACCCGGTGCGCTCGGTGCGCACGCGCGGCCACAGCTACTTCCTCAACCTGGAGCCCGCGCTCGCCGTGCCGGTGGCGGGCGACGTGGCGGGTTCGCCGAGCTGGCGGGCGATCCTCGCCACGCCCGGCGCCCGGCTCGGCCGGCGCACGCTGGACGCGTTCCTGCACCGCCCCGCCGAGGAGCTGTACGACCTCGCCGCCGATCCCGACGAGGTGGCCAACCTCGCCGGCGACCCCGCGCACGCCGCCGTGCTGCACGAGCTGCGCGCACAACTGGCCGCATGGCGCATCGCCACCCACGATCCCTGGATGGACGGCGTCACCGACCCGTACGGCCCCGCGCACTGAACCGTCATCCACAAGGCCGAGACCATGCCGACCCGCCCACGCCGACTGCTTGCCGCCCTCGCCCTCGTCCTGCTGCTGCCGTCCGGCCATGCCATTGCGGACGGCACCGACGCCAGCTTCCGGCTCACCGCCACCGCGCAGGATTTCGGCAGCTATTTCCCGAGCTACCTGGCCAACGGCTACTTCTCCGTGATGACCTCGCCGCGCGGCACCGAACCGGACCGCAGCTACATGGTCGCCTTCATGGACTACGCGAAGGACGACATCGCGCGCCCCGCGGCGGTCCCCGGCTGGAACGAGATCGACTACAACCCCGGCGGCGGCTGGCTGAACTCGACCCGGCTCGACGCGAAGATCTTCGCCGGCTACGCGCAGACGCTGGACATGCACGACGCCACGCTGGCTACGCGCTACCGCTTCGACTACGCCAACAAGGCCACCGACGTCGAGGTGACCAGCTTCGTCAGCCAGGCCGACCCGCACCTGGCCGCGGTGCGCTTCAGCATCACGCCGCAATTCAGCGGCGACGTACAGCTGGCCTTCCCGATCCGCCTGTGGTCGGAACACCAGCCGCGCTTTCCGATTGCCAAACTCACCGGCGACCAGATGATCGCCGCGGTGATCGCCAGCGGCCAGGACCTCGGCAACAAGCCGGTGCCCACGCCCGACCGCGCACCGGTGTGGTATCCCGGCTACACGCGGGTGCTGTCGGACGACGGCGACGCCAAGGCGCTGACGCTGTGGCTGGACGGCCGCGCCGAGCAGGGCCTGGCGATGGCCGAGGCCGCCGCGCTGCAGCTGCCGGCCGGCATCGAGGTGAAGAGCGCGAAACTCTCGAAAGGGCCGTACCGGCTCTCGCTCGACCTCGTGGTGCACGTCGAACAGGGCCATACCTACGCCTTCACCAAGTACGTCGCCCTCTCGCGCGACGGCTGGGGCGGCGACGCGAAGGCCGACCTCGCGCTCGCCACGCAGGCGCGCGCGACCGGCTTCGACGCCCTGCTCGCGCGCCACCGGGCCGCGTGGCACCAGCTTTGGCAATCCGACATCGTGGTCGACGGCGACCCCGCCGTGCAGAAGGCGGTGCACTCGGACCTCTACTACCTGCTGTCCAACACCACCACCGGCACCGCCTGGCCGATGGGCGCCTGCGCGCTTACCCCCAACTATGCCGGCCACGCGTTCTGGGACAGCGACTCGTGGGTGTTCCCCGCGCTGCTGCTGCTGCATCCCGAGCGCGCGAAACCGATCGTGATGTTCCGCCACCGCACCATGCAGCCCGCACGCGAACAGGCGGCGCACTACGGCTGGAAGGGCCTGATGTACCCGTGGGAATCCGATCCCCAGAAAGGCACCGTGGTCACGCCGCATTTCGCCGAAGGCGTGCACCGCGAGATCCACGTCAACGCCGACGTCGCCATCGCGCAGTGGCAGTACTGGCTCGCCACCGGCGACCGCGACTGGCTGAAGCAATACGGCTGGCCGGTGATCCGCGGCGTGGCCGACTTCTGGGCCAGCCGCGTCACCTGGGACACGGCGCACGACCGCTACGGGATCCTGCACGTCACCTCGCCCGACGAGGCCTACGACGACGTGCCCAACGACGCCTTCACCAACGCCGCCGCACGCAAGGCGCTGCGCATCGCCGTCAAAGCGGCGAAGCAGGTCGGCGCCACGCCCGACCCGCAGTGGTCGCGCATCGCCGACCGGATGTATGTCCCGTTCGATACGGCCGCGCAGCGCCACTACGACTTCGACCCCTCGGTGCCGCACGACAAGATCACCTGGATGGGTTCCTCGCTGGCCTGGCTGATGTACCCCGACCTCGACCTGCCGATGAGCGAGGCGGTGCGCCGCAACGACTTCGACTTCCAGCTGCACGAGCTGAAGACCCACGGCGACGACCCCAACGAGATGATGATGGTGATGCTCGCCGTCGGCTCCGCCGAGCTGGGCGACGCGCACGGCGCGGGCCAGTGGATCGCCCGCAACCTGGTCGGCTTCCTCAAGCCGCCGTTCAACGTGCGCACCGAGACCGTGGCGAACAACGCCGGCTACATCCTCGCCACCTCGGCCGGCTTCCTGCAGAGCCTGGAGTACGGCCTCACCGGACTGCGCATCGACGGCAAGGGCCTCGACGATGCGTATGCGCCGGTGCTGCCACCGGCGTGGAAGTCGCTCACGCTCAAGGGCGTGCATTTCCGCGGCAAGCGGTACGACGTCTCCGTGCAGCGCGATGCGACGGGCAAGGCGAAACTGGTGCGGCGGGCGCTATGAAGACGCCCACGCTGAGCGCCGACCCTCAACGCCGTCATTCCGGCGCAGGCCGGAATCCAGTAGCGACAAGGCTCATTCCTGCCCCGCGGTCACTGGATTCCGGCCTGCGCCGGAATGACGGGCAAAAAAGCCCACCGGAATGATGGAGGCCGGAAAACCTCCCATGCCCACTTCTTCGCCCACGCTGCCCGAAGCCATGCGCCAGGTCGGCGCGCTGCTGCAAACCGGCGACCTGCGCGGCGCGCACGAACGGCTCCAAGCCATCATCGCGGACCACCCGGACCATGCCGAAGCGTTGCGCCTGCTCGGCGGACTGCGCCACCACTTCGGCGACGCCGAAGGCGCGGAAGCGTTGCTGCGCCGTGCGCTGGCGCTCGACCCGCACTGGGCGCCCACCCTCGCCACGCTGGGCGAACTGCTGCTCAACGCCGGCCGCCACGACGAAGCCGAGCCCCTGCTGCGCCGCGCGGCCACGAAACTCCCTCACGCCGCGTTGTTGCTGGCGCGCCATTGCAACGACCGGCAACGACCGGCCGAGGCGCTGGCGCTGCTCGCGCCCCTGTGCGCCGCCGGCCAGGCCCACGCCGAACTGGCCGCGCAGCACGTGGCGGCGCTGGCCGCGCTGGGGCGCCAGGACGAGGCCGTCGCGTTCTACCGCCGCGCGACGGAGGCGGCGCCCGACGACCCGGCCGCCGCGCACGCGCTGGCGATCGCCCTCGGCGCCGCCGGTCAGCACGCCGAGGCCGAACGCAGCGCCGGCCGGGCGCTGGCGCACGGCCGCCCCAGCGCCGCCGCCCACTTCACCCACGCGCGCAGCCTGGTCGCGCTGGGCGAGTTCGCGCGCGCCGAGGCGGCGCTGCGCGAGGGCCTGCGGCTGGAACCACGCCACGTCGAAGCGCACGACCACCTCGCGCGGCTGGTGTGGATGCGCAGCGGCGACCGCGCGCAGGCCACCGCCACGCTCGACGAAGCCCTGCGGAGGTTCCCCGGCGACGAGGCGCTGCTGGCGGCCAAGGCCGCGATCCTGCAGGGCGCGGGCGACCCGCGCGGCGCCTACGCCTGCCTCGCCGCGCCGGCCGCGCGCACGCAGGCCGCGCCGACCCTGCTGGTACGCGCGGGCCTCGCCGCGCTGGAATTCGACCCCGCCGCCGCGCGCGTGCTGGCCGAACGCGCCCTGCGCCTGTCGCCCTCCGCCATCGCCGCGCGCAACCTGCTCGCCGCAAGCCTGCTCGGCACCGGCGACGCGCGCGAGGCCTTGCGGCATTGCGAAGCGCTGCTGGCCGGCGCCCCCGACGACCAGTACCTGATCGCCTTGCAGGCCACCGCCTGGCGGCTGCTCGGCGACAGCCGCCACGACGTGTACTGCGACTACGCGCACCTGGTGCGGACGTATCGCCTGCCGACGCCGCCGGGCTGGCCGGACCTGCCCGGTTTCCTCGCCGACCTGAAGCGCAGCCTGGAACGCCTGCACGACCCGCACGACCACCCGCTGCTGTTCCAGTCGCTGCGCCGCGGCACCGAGACCACCGGGGACCTGGCGCGCCACGCCGACCCGGTGATCCAGGCGCTGTTCCGGGCCTTCGACGCGCCGATCCGCGACTACCTCGCGCAGATCGGCCACGGCGACGATCCCCTGCGCCGCCGCAACCGCGGCGGCTACCGCTTCAACGGCAGCTGGTCGGTGCGGCTGCGCGACGCGGGCTTCCATGCGAGCCACGTGCACCCGCGCGGCTGGATCTCCTCGGCGTTCTACGTGGACCTGCCCGAGGGCATGGCCGATGCCGCCACGCCGGACGGCGGCCTCGTCTTCGGCGAACCCGGCATCGCCACCGCGCCGCCGCTGCCCGCGCAGCACAGCGTGCGCCCCGAGCCCGGCCTGCTGGCGCTGTTCCCGTCCTACGCATGGCACGGCACCGTACCGTTCCACGGCGACCGGGCACGGCTCACGGTCGCCTTCGACCTGGTGCCGCGGGCATGACCGGCCATCCTCCATCCCACCCGTCGGGAGCGTCGCGATGAAAATCCGCCTGTGCCTCGTCCTGCTGCTGTTCACGGCCACGTCCATGGCCGCCACGGGCGCCGCCGACCCGGCGAAGACGCTGGCCTACATCCACCGCGCCTGGCCCACGCTCACCCGCTCGATCGACGACTGCAGCGCGCTGCGCGACGGTCGCGCCACCACGCGACCGGTGGTCTGGCTGCCGCACGAACTGCCGCTGCCGGCGCAACTCGAACGCGCCGGAAAGGCCTGCGGCGTCGACGTGCGCCGCCTGCCCCGCGCCATCCGGCAGATCGGCGACGTCGACGCGACGAAGCTGCCGGCGCAGGGCCTGCTCTACCTGCCGCATCCCTACGTGGTGCCGGGCGGCTTCTTCAACGAGATGTACGGCTGGGACAGCTACTTCATCGAGCTGGGCCTGCTTGCCGACCACCGCGAGGCGCTGGCGCGCGACATGGTGGACAACGCGCTGTTCGAGGTGGCGCACTACGGCGGCGTGCTCAACGCCAACCGCAGCTACTTCCTCAGCCGCTCGCAGCCGCCGTTCCTCACGGCGATGATCGCCGCGCTGCTGGACGACCCGGCCAGCTTCCGAAACGACGACGCAAGGCACGCCTGGCTGGCGCGGGCCTATCCGCTGGCCGTGCGCAACCACGACGTCTGGACACGCCCCGAGCACCGCGCCGGCGACACCGGCCTGGCGCGCTACTTCGACTACGGCCACGGCCCGGTGCTGGAGATGCGCGACGCGGGCTACTACCAGGGCGTGATCCGCTGGCTACTGGCGCACCGCGACGAGGATCCCGGCGACCTGGTCAGGGCCCCGCAGCATCCCGGCGCCACCGAGGCCGCGCGGCTGAAGGCGACGAGCTGCGACGTCGCGGCCTCGAAGGTCTGCGCCGACGCCTGGCTGGGTGGCTACCGGCTCGCCGCCGACTACTACCTCGGCGACCGCGCGATGCGCGAGTCCGGCTTCGACGTGAACTTCCACTTCGGCCCGTTCGCCGGCTCCACCCACCACTACGCGCCGGTCGGCCTTAACAGCCTGCTCTACCGCTACGAGCGCGACCTGCACGACTTCGCTGCCGCCCTCGGCAAGCGCGACGATGCCGCGCGCTGGGCGCAGGCGGCCGCCGCGCGCAAGGCGGCGATCGACCGCTACCTGTGGCAGCCCGCGAAGGGCCTGTACATGGACTACGACTTCGTGGCGCGCAAGCCGTCGGACGACCCCTACCTCACCACGTTCTACCCGTTGTGGGCGGGCGCCGCGTCCGCCGCGCAGGCGCGGGCGTTGCAAGGCAGGTTGCCACTGTTCGAGCGCCGCGGCGGCCTGGCCATGAGCACGCATGTCACCGGCGCGCAGTGGGACGCGCCCTACGGCTGGGCGCCGACGAACTGGCTGGCGATCGCCGGCCTGGATGCCTACGGCTTCCACGCCGACGCGCGCCGCCTCGCCGGTAAATTCACCGGCACCGTGGACCGCAGCTTCGCCGGCGACGGCACCATCCGCGAGAAATACAACGTGGCGCTCGGCAACGCCGACGTGAGGATCACCGCCGGCTACACCCAGAACGTGGTCGGCTTCGGCTGGACCAACGGCGTGTACCTGAAGCTGCACCAGCTGCTCGACCGCGCCGCCGCGCCCAGGGCCGCCGGCCGGCCGGCCACGGCGCACTGAATCCACCCGCGCGGCCCGGCGCGCTTCCGCATCCGGGCGACCTGCGAGGAACCGCCATGAACCGCCCCCGACTTCCGCGCACCATCGCCGCCCTGCTGTGCGGCGCCGTCCTGTCCGTCGCCGGCGCCGCCGCGCAGGAGACCGCCGCCGGCGTGAACCCCGACGGCACCGTCACCGCGCCGGCCGCCAGCGTGCCCTACTCCACGCTCGCCTCGCCCGAGGCGCGCGCGTTCTTCCCGAAGCTGCTCGCCGAGGGCGCCCAGGCGCCGCCGATCACCGCGCCGATCGCTGCGAGCCGCGCGTTCTACGACCGCATGAACAGCGACCGCGCGCGGCGCATGGAGAAGCTCTACCCGGTGACGATCCGCCGCGAGACGATCGCCGGCGTGGGCGCCGACGTGGTGCGGCCCGCGCAGGGCGTGGCGCCGGAAAACCGCCGCCGCGTGCTGCTGAACCTGCACGGCGGCGCCTTCCTGTGGGGCGCCCGCAGCGGTGCCCTGGTCGAGTCCATCCCGGTCGCCGCGCTGGGCCGCATCGAGGTGATCGGCGTGGACTACCGGCAGGGGCCGGAACACGTCTTCCCGGCCGCCAGCGACGACGTGGAGAAGGTCTACCGCGAACTGCTGAAGACCCACGCGCCCGGCGAGATCGGCATCTACGGCTGCTCGGCCGGCGGCGTCCTCACCGGCGAGGCGGTGGCGCGCTTCATCCACGACAAGCTGCCGGTGCCCGGCGCGGTCGGCATGTTCTGCGGCGCGCTGCTGGACCTCGGCGGCGATTCGTCGTGGATCGCCCCGCTGCTCAACGGCCAGGGCGTGCCGGCCCATCCGCTCGGCCTGGCCGCGCTGCCCTACTTCCGCGGCGCGGACCCGCGCGATCCGCTGGTGCAGCCCGGCCTGTCGCCCGCGCTGCTGGCAAGGTTCCCGCCCACCCTGCTGATCACCGGCACGCGCGACATGGCGATGAGCTCGGTGGTGCGCAGCAACGAACTGCTCGATGAGGCCGGCGTGCCCACCGAGCTGCACGTGTGGGAGGGCATGTGGCACGCGTTCTTCTCCGACCCGGAGCTGCCCGAGTCGCGGCGGGCCTACCGCACCATGGCGGATTTCTTCCGGCGCCGGCTGGCCCGGTGAGGTCGCGCACGCTTTGCCCCCCGTACGCCCGGCGAGTATCCTCGGGGGGAAGTACTGCAAGCATGAGTGACCATGAGCCACCAGACCGTCCTGGTCATCGATGACGAGCGCGACATCCGCGAACTGCTCACCATCACCCTGGGCCGCATGGACCTCAAGGTCGATGCGGTAGGCACCGTGGCCGAGGCGCGCCAGGCGCTGGGTGAACGCAGCTACGACCTGTGCTTCACCGACATGCGCCTGCCCGACGGCAACGGCCAGGAAGTGATCGAGCTGATCGCCGGCGAGCACCCCGACACCCCGGTGGCGATGATCACCGCCTACGGCAACGTCGACGCCGCGGTGAACGCGCTGAAGGCCGGCGCGTTCGACTTCGTCTCCAAGCCGGTGGACATCCAGATGCTGCGCCGCCTGGTGCGCACTGCCCTGAAGCTGGGCGAGGAGAAGCGCGGCGGCGACGGCGCGGCCACCGCGGCCACCGCCACGGCCGCCGGCGGCCGGCTGATCGGCGACTCGCCCGCGATGCAGCAGGTGCGCGCCACCATTGGCAAGCTGGCGCGCAACCAGGCGCCGGTGTACATCGCCGGCGAGTCCGGCGTGGGCAAGGAACTGGTGGCGCGGCTGATCCACGAGCAGGGTCCGCGCGCCGGCGGCCCCTTCGTGCCGGTGAACTGCGGCGCGATCCCCTCCGAGCTGATGGAAAGCGAGTTCTTCGGCCACCGCAAGGGCAGCTTCACCGGCGCCGGCGCCGACAAGGAAGGCCTGTTCCAGGCCGCCAACGGCGGCACCCTGTTCCTCGACGAGGTGGCCGAGCTGCCGCTGCACATGCAGGTGAAGCTGCTGCGCGCGATCCAGGAAAAGGCGGTGCGCCCGATCGGCGCGCGCGAGGAAGTGCCGGTGGACGTGCGCATCCTCTCCGCCACGCACAAGAACCTGGCCGCGCTGGTCGAGCAGGGCCAGTTCCGCCAGGACCTGTTCTACCGCATCAACGTGATCGAGCTGCGCGTGCCGCCGCTGCGCGAGCGCCGCGGCGACGTGCCGCTGCTGGCCGCGTTCGTGCTGAAGCAGCTCGCCGCCAAGAACGGCGGCGACGAGGGTCGCCTGCTGGCGGACGCGAAGCAGGCGCTGGAGGCCTACGACTTTCCCGGCAACGTGCGCGAGCTGGAGAACATCCTGGAACGCGCGATGGCGATGTGCGACGGCGACAGCATCACTGCCGCCGACCTGATGCTGCCGGTGCGCGCGCCGCGCCCGCACGGCGAGCCCGCGGGCGCGCCGGCACTCGCCACGGCCGCCGCGCCGCCCCCGCCCACCGCCGACGGCGGCCTGGACGACTACATCAGCAACCTCGAGCGCACCGCCATCATCAAGGCGCTGGAGGAGTCGCGCTACAACAAGACCGCCGCCGCGCGGAAGCTCGGCATCACCTTCCGCGCGCTGCGCTACAAGCTGAAGAAGCTGGGCATCGACTGAACCGGCCCGGCCGGCCTATTTCCGCGGGGCGCCGCGGCCCAGCGCCTGGCGCACGCAGCGGAGCAGGCGGCCGGTGCCGAACGGCTTGTCCAGCACGTGCACGCGCGGCGAAGGCACCGCCGTCGCGGGCGGCGGCGGGGTGTCCGCGCCGGCCAGCATGATCACCGCGCCCGCGTAGCCGCGACCGGCCAGCGCCGCCAGGGTGCGCTCGGCGGTGAACAGGCTCATGTCGGCGTCCAGCACCACCAGGTCGGGCAGGCCGCCGGCCTCGATCCACTGCAGCGCCGCGGTGCCGCTCTGGCTGGCATGCACCTGGTAGCCCCAGGCGTCGAGCGTGTCGCTGAGCAGCGACAGCAGCGCGGCCTCCTCGGCCACCGCCAGCACCCGTTCGGCCTCGCCCTGCAGGCAGGGCACCTCGTCCGCGCCGGCCTCGTCGGCCTGCACGTCGAGCGGCAGGTACAGGTGGAAGCGGGTGCCCTCGCCCGGCGCGCTGTCCATCCGCATCACGCCGCCGTGGCTGTCGACGATGCGCTTGCACGAGACCAGGCCCAGCCCGGTGCCGTTCGCCTTGGTGGTGAAGAAGGGCTCGAACAGCCGCGCCTGCACCGCCTCGTCCATGCCCATGCCGGTGTCGGCCACGGTGAGGCGCAGGTACGGCCCCTGCTGCGCCTCTTCGCCGTCGAGGAAGAAGCCGGGCGGCGGCGTGGCCCGCGCGGCCTCCACGCGCAGCTCGCCGCCGTCGGGCATGGCCTGGATCGCATTGAGGCAGAGGTTCAGCAGGCACTGCTGCAGCTCGGTGTGGTTGCCCTCGAAGGCGGTCTCCGGATCGGCTGCATCGACGCGCAGCCGCACCGTGCGCGGCACGCTGCCCTGCAGCAGCAGGCCCAGCGCGTCGAGCAGGTCGCCCACGCGCACCTGCTCGGCGCGCCGCGCGCCGCGCGCCGCGCGTGAACGAAAGCATGGACTGCACCATCTCCAGCCCGCGCCGGCCGCAGTCGCGCACCAGCGCGCCGAGCCGCGCCAGGCGCGGGTCGTCCTGGTAGTCCTGCAGGCTGTCGCCGGCCAGCAGCAACGGTTGCAGCAGGTTGCGCAGGTCATGGCTGAGGCCGCCGGCGAGCATCGCCAGGCTCTCGAAGCGCTGCGCCCGGATCAGCTCGCCCTCGGCGCGCCGGCGTGCGCGCTGGGCGTCGGCCTCGCGCAGCGCGCGGCGCACCGCGCTGGCCAGCCGCGCCGGATTCTGCTTGAGGATGTAGTCGGTGGCGCCGTTGCGCAGCGCCTCGATCGCCGCCTCCTCGCCCAGCGTGGCGGAGACGTAGATGAAGGGCAGGTCCTCGTCGCGTGCGCGCAGCAGCGCCAGCGCGCGCTGGCCGGAGAAGCCGGGCAGGCTCAGGTCGGACAGCACGATGTGCGGCCGGAACTCCTGCAGCGCGGCGAGGTAGCCCGCCTCGTCGTCGACCACGCGCGCCTCGCATTCGATGCCGTCGGCCTCCAGCTCGGACACCGTCAGCTCGGCGTCGGGCCGGCTGTCCTCCACCTGCAGCACCCGGATGCGCGGCAGCGTGCCGTTGCTGGATTTTTCCGACATGCCCCCTGGCCGTTCCATGTCCGCTCCGATGGTCCGTCTCAAGCGCTTTCCGGCGACTGGTTGAGCACCGCCCAGAACTGCCCCAGCGTGCGCACCGCGGCGAAGAACTGGCCCACGTCGACCGGCTTGATCACGTAGGCGTTGGCGCCCAGGTCCCAGCTGCGCGCCAGGTCGCTTTCCTCGCGCGAGGAGGACAGGATCACCACCGGGACGCGCCGCAGCCGCTCGTCCTCGCGCATGTGGGTGAGCACTTCCAGCCCGCTCATGCGCGGCATCTTGATGTCCAGCAGCACCACCACCGGGTCGCCGTCGCTGCGCCCGGCGAAGGCGCCGCGGGCGTGCAGCCAGTCCAGGCAGTCCACGCCGTCCTCCACGTGCACCACCGGGTTGGCCAGGTTGGCCTCCTGCAGGGCGTCCATCGCCATCTCGGCGTCCGCCAGGCTGTCCTCGACCAGCAGGATGGGACGCAAGCAACCTTGTTTCATCGGGTCTCCCGTTTGTCGGATGCCGCCGGCTCGGCCGACAGCGTGAAATGGAACCGCGCGCCCTGGTCCGGCTCGGCCTCGGCCCAGGCCCGGCCGCCGTGGCGCATCACGATGCGCCGCACGTTGGCCAGGCCGATGCCGTTGCCGGGGAACTCCGAGGCGCGGTGCAGGCGCTGGAACACGCCGAACAGCTTGCCGGCGTACTGCATGTCGAAACCGGCGCCGTTGTCGGCGACGGTGAATTCGTAGTCGCCGTTGCGGGCGCGCTGCGCGCCCACCTCGATGCGCGCCAGCTCGCGCTGGCCGGTGTACTTCACCGCGTTGCCGATCAGGTTCTGCCATACGGTGCGCAGCATGTTCTCGTCGCCGATCACCACCGGCAGCGGGGCGATCTTCCACTCGATGCGGCGGTCGGGCGCTTCCGACTCGGCCAGCGCGCACGCCTCGTCCACCAGCGACTGCATGTCCACCGGTTGCAGGCGCATGGCGCCGCGGCCCAGGCGCGAGAACACCAGCAGGTCGTCGATCAGCTGCGCCATGCGCTGCGCCGCGCTGCCGATCACGTCCAGGTAGTGGCGCGCGCGCTCGTCGGCCTGCTCGCCCAGGTGCTGTTCCAGCTTGCCGGCGAAGCCGGCGATGTGGCGCAGCGGCGCGCGCAGGTCGTGCGAGACGGAGTAGCTGAAGGCTTCCAGCTCGCGGTTGACGTCGGAGACCTGCGCCACCTTGCCCTCGAGCTGGTGGTTCAGCTCGTTCACCTGCTGCTCGGCCAGCGCGCGCGCGGTGACGTCGCTCACCGTGAGCAGCAGCGTGGGCGCGTCGCTCTCGTCCCGCTGCAGGCGGCGCGCGTTGATCACCACGTGGCGCTCCACCTCGTCCACGGTGCGCTGGACCAGCTCGTAGTCCCACAGCTCGCGGTCGCGCGCCAGCACGTCGGTGAGCCGCTGCAGCAGGGCGCCGTCGGTCCAGGCGCCGCCGCCGATCTCCTCCAGCGGCGCCGCGCGGGCCTCCTCGGGCACGCCGTACAGCTCGCTGAAGGCGTTGTTCACCAGCAGCGTGCGCAGCTGGTCGTCGAGCAGGGCGATCGGCTCGCGCACGGCCTGCAGGATCATGCGCGAGCGGCGCACCGCCTGCCCTTCGCGGATCTCCGCGCGCAGGCGCTTGCCGATCTGGCGCTCGGACACCACCACCACGATGGCCAGCAGCAGGATCTGCGCGCCGGCGGTGATCGCCAGCACCATGCGGCTGTCGAAGGATTCCGCCTGCGCGTCGTTGCGGCGCGCCTGCAGGATGTCCTCCTGGCTGCCGGCGACATGGCTGGTCAGGTCGTCGATGTTGTACAGCCGGCCGGCGTCCTGCATGGCGCTGACGGCCCCGGCCAGGTCGCCGCGCTGGTAGTGCAGCAGCGCCTGGTCCATCAGCGCCAGGCGGCCGTTCACCGCGGCGGCCAGCGCGTCCGCGCGCGGCTGCTGGCCGGGCTCCTCGTCGCTGCGCGCGCGCAGCTCGTCCAGCAGCCGCGGCACGTCGTGGTCGGCGCGCTGCGCGCGCACCAGCACGTTGGCACCGCGCTCGCCGCCGAGCATGCGGTAGATCGCCGCCTCGCTGTCGCGCACCACGTAGGCGATGCGGTAGACCAGCGCGCCGGTCTCGGCCGAGCGGGTGACCTGCTCGCTGGCCGTCAGCGCCGACTTCACGCCGCTGCGGGTGATCATGTAGGGCAGCGCGACGATCACCAGCACGGCGAACAGCAGGCCGACGATGCGCCAGCGCAGCGCCACCACGTCCCGCATACCCTTACGGATCATCACTCCGCCCTTTCAAGCACGTCGCGGCATTCTGGCATGTTTCCCGTCGCGCGCCAGCCCGGGCGGACGAAGGCGCCTACCGTCCGTAGGCGCTCATCGCCGCCGGCCGCGCCGCCACGTCCGCGCCCCACGCGCGGTCCGGTGCGGACTGCATCACGAAGCGCAGCTCGCCGCCGGCGAGGATCTCGCCATGGCGCAAATACACGCGATCCAGCGGCTTGCCGTTCAGCGTGACCTTGCCCACGTAGGGATGCGCCGCGTCCAGGTGCTCGGCCACGACGGTGAAGGCGTGGCCGTTGGCCAGGTGCAGCACCGCCTTCGGCACGAACGGGCGGCCGATCGCGTACTCGTCGCTGGCCGGCGTCACCGGGTAGAAGCCCAGCGCGGTGAACACGTACCAGGCCGACATCTGGCCCAGGTCGTCGTTGCCGGCCAGGCCGTCGGGGCGCGCGGCGTACTGGCTGTCCATGATCTGCTTCAGGCGTTCCTGCGTCTTCCACGGCGCGCCGGCGTAGTCGTAGAGGTAGGCGATGTGGTGGCTGGGCTCGTTGCCGTGCGCGTACCAGCCGATCAGGCCGGTGATGTCCTCCACGTTCTTGAAGTGCGAGGGATCGACCTTGGCGTCGAACAGCGCATCCAGCTTGGCGACGAACTTCGCGTCGCCGCCCATCGCGCCGATCAGCCCAGCCACGTCCTGCGGCACGTACCAGGAGTACTGCCAGGCGTTGCCCTCGGTGTAGTCGCTGCCGTAGCCGGCGAAGGTGGGATCGAACGGGGTACGGAACTGGCCGTTGCTGAGCCTGGCGCGCATGAAGCCGCTCTGCGGGTCCCACGCGTTGCGCCAGTTCGCGGCGCGCTTGTCGAAGGCAGCCGCGACCTTCGTCTTGCCCATCGCCTTGGCCATCTGCGCCAGCGACCAGTCGTCGTAGGCGTATTCCAGTGTCTTGGAGGCGGCCTCCGGCTCCTTGTCGATCGGCACGTAGCCCAGCTTCATGTAGTCGGCCAGGTCGCCGTAGGGGCCGTAGGTGGCGCTGGACACCATCGCCTGCAGCGCCTTCTCCGCGTCGAAGCCGCGCACGCCCTTGACGTAGGCGTCGGCGATCACCGGCACCGCGTGGTAGCCGATCATGCACCAGGTCTCCAGCCCCTGGTACGCCCACACCGGCAGGATGCCGAACGGGCTGGCCTGCTGCGCCGCGATCAGCGAACGCACGAACTGCGAGCTGAGGTCGGGCCGCAGCAGGGCCATCAGCGGCTGCTGGGCGCGGTACACGTCCCACAGCGACCAGGTGGAATAGAAGTCGAAGCCGTCCGCCTTGTGCACCTGGTGGTCGGGGCCGCGATAGTCGCCGTTGACGTCCATGCTCAGCGTGGGCGAGAGCATGGCGTGGTACAGCGCGGTGTAGAACTGCGTGCGCTGGGTCTTGCTGCCGGACACGTCGATGGCCGACAGCGCCTTGTCCCAGGCCGCGGTGGCCGCGGCGCGGCGGGCGTCGAAGTCCCAGCCCCGGCCGTCCTGGTCGAGGTTGGCGACGGCGTTGGCCTCGCTCACCGGCGAGATCGCCACCTTCACCACCAGCGGCTGCTTCAGCGTGCCGAAGTCGAACACACCTTCCAGCGCACGGCCGTTCTCGGCGTCATGGTCCTCGGGCTGGTTGCCTGGGCCCTTGAAGCCCTTGTAGGTCACGTTCGCCTCGCGGTCGTACAGCGTGCGCGAGACCATCGGCTGCGAAAAGCGCATCGCGAAGCACAGCTCGCGCCCCGGCGCCCAGCCGCGGGTGGTGCGGCAACCGGTGACGGTACCGTCCTTGCGCACGCGCAGGCGCGACCACAGCACCTTGCCGGGGTAGTCGTAGATGCTGGGGCGCAGGTCGAGCAGCAGGTGCGCCGGCCGGTCCTTCGGGAAGGTGTAGCGGTGCCAGCCGATCCGCCGGCCCGCGGTCAGCTCGGCGCGGATGCCGGCGTCGGCCAGGGTCACCGCATAGTAGCCGGCCTGCGCCACCTCGGTGGCGTGGCTGAAGCGCGAGCGGTAGCCGCTGCCCGGCCTGGCCGGGTCGCCCGGGTCCAGTTTCACGTCGCCGGCCTCCGGCATCACCAGCACGTCGCCGAGGTCGGAATGGCCCGAGCCGGAGAAGTGCGTATGCGAGAAACCCATGATGGTGGGATCGCCGTACTGGTAGCCGGCGGCCCACTTGTAGGCATGCCTGAAGTCCGGCATCGCGGTGTCGGGCGAAAGCTGGATCTCGCCGAACGGCACCGTGGCGCCGGGGAAGGTGTGGCCGTCGCCGCCGGTGCCGATGCGCGGGTCGACCGCCGCGGCGTGGCCGGCCGTGGTGGCGGCGGCCAGGCCGGGGGCCAGGCCCAGCGCGGCGGCCAGCAGGACGGGTCGCCAGGATCGGAATGCACTGTGGCGCATGGGCAGCCTCGATTTAGATCGTTTGAAACCGGACACGCTAGCACCCGCTGCCGGGCGGGCGCATGCTGCACTGCGTTATTTCGCGCATTTCGCTCAACCGGCAAGATTCGGTTACATTTGGATCGTTACAAACCGGGGAACGTCCACGATGGGAAGCACGCCGCAGGTCCGACGGAAGGTCACCCTCAGCGACATCGCGGCTGCCTGCGACGTGTCGCGCGCCACGGTGTCGCTGGTGTTGCGCGGCAGCCCGCTGGTGAACAAGAACACGCGCGCGCGCGTCGAAGAGGAGCTGCGCCGCCAAGGGTACGTCTACAACCGCTCCGCCGCCAACCTGCGCCGGCGCACCTCGTCCAGCATCGCGCTGGTGCTGAACGACCTGGCCAACCCGTTCTTCGCCGAATTCGCCGCCGGCGTGGACGAGGCGGTGGCCGCGGCCGGCTTCGTCACCCTGCTCGGCAACACCGCCGAATCCACCGACCGCGAGCAGGCGGTGCTGGGCTCGCTGGTCGAGCACGGCCCCGGCGGCATCATCCTGTCGCCGGCCGAGGGCGGCGACGCGCGCAAGGTGCTGGAGGCGGTGGGCGAGCACCTGCCGCTGCTGCTGTTCAACCGCGAGCTGGGCGGCGACATGCCCGCGCGGGCGCACTGGGACACCCTGGTGCTGGACAACCAGCGCGGCGCGCAGATGGCCGCCGAACACCTGATCGCGCTGGGCCACAAGCGCATCGCCTTCTTCGGCGGCCATCGCGATTCCAGCTCCTGCCGCCAACGCCGCGAGGGCTACCGCCAGGCGATGCACGCGGCCGGGCTGCGGGTGGAATCGCACTGGATGATCGAGAGCGCGCCCACCCGCCTGGACGCCGCGCGGCAGGCCGCCGCGCTGTTCGCCGGCAAGTCCGCGCCCACCGCGGCGGTCTGCTACAACGACGCGGTGGCGCTGGGCCTGATGCTGGGCCTGTACCAGCACGGCCGCCGCCCCGGCCACGACTTCGCGCTGACCGGCTTCGACGACATCGCCGAGGCCCGGGTGAGCATGCCGCCGCTGACCACGCTGTCCACCGTGCCGCGCGAGCGCGGGCGGCAGGCCGCCGCGCTGCTGCTGCACCGCCTGCACCATCCCGACACGCCGCCCAGCCACACCGTCGCGCCGGTGAAGCTGGTCGTGCGCGACAGCAGTTGCCCGCCACCCGCCGCCTGAATCCCGAGGGGGAGAACCGCATGGCCTTCACCGCACCGCCACCTTCCACGCCTGCGCCCGCGCAGGACGGACGCCAGCGCTACACCGACTACCCGATGGCGCTGGGCGTCATCACCACCGTGTTCTTCATGTGGGGCCTGTTGACCGCGCTGAACGACATCCTGATCCCGCACCTGAAATCGACCTTCCAGCTCAATTACGCGCAGGTGATGCTGGTGCAGTCGACGTTCTTCGGCGCGTATTTCCTGATGTCGCTGCCCGCGGGCAGGCTGGTGGCCGCACTGGGCTACAAGAACGGCGTGGTGGCGGGGCTGGCCATCGCCGGCATCGGCGCGCTTGGCTTCTGGCCGGCGGCGGCGCTGCACCTGTACGGGGCGTTCCTGGCCGCGCTGTTCGTGCTGGCGACCGGCATCACCGTGCTGCAGGTGGCCGCCAACCCGTACGTCTCCCTGCTCGGCCCGGAGCGGACCAGCTCCAGCCGCCTCACCCTGGCCCAGGCGCTCAATTCGCTGGGCACCGCGCTGGCGCTCTGGTACGGCGGCAAGCTGATCCTTTCCAGCGTGGTGCAGACCCCGGACGCGATCGCCCGGATGGCCCCCGCCGAGCAGCTCGCCTACCAGACGCAGCAGGCCCACGCGGTGCAGGGTCCGTACATCGGCCTGGCCGTGGTGCTGTTCCTGCTGGCCGTGTTCGTGTGGCTGTTCCGCCTGCCCGCGCTGCGCGAGGCCACCGACCAGGCCGACGCGGTCCACCACACCTACTTCGACGTGCTGCGCCATCCGCACGTGCTGTTCGGCGTGCTCGGCATCTTCTTCTACGTGGGCGCCGAGGTCTCGATCGGCAGCGCGATGGTGAACTACCTGTCGATGCCGGACATCGGCCACGTCAGCGAGCAGCAGGCCGCCTACTACACCTCGTTCTACTGGGGCGGGGCGATGGTCGGCCGCTTCCTCGGCTCGTGGCTGATGGCGTTCCTGCCGCCGCGCCGGCTGCTGAGCGTCTTTGCGGCGGTCAACGTGCTGCTGGTGCTGACCACCATGCTCAGCCACGGCCAGGTGGCGGTGGTCAGCGTCATCGTCGTCGGCCTGTTCAACTCGATCATGTTCCCGACCATCTTCGCGCTGGGCATCGAGCGGATGGGGCCGATGACCAGCAAGGCGTCGAGCCTGCTCATCATGGCCATCGTGGGCGGCGCGGTCATTCCCTGGCTGCTGGGCGTGCTGGCCGACCGCATCGGCCTGCAGCACGCCTTCGCGCTGCCGCTGCTTTGCTACGCCTACATCGTGTACTACGGCCTGTCGGGCTCGAAGATCCGCACGTCCACGCCGGTTGCGGCGCCATCTGCCACGGAGGCGTCGGCGTGAGAGCCTGCTCACAATCTCACCATAGCCCGCGTTGGCTTGCCCTGGCCGCCTGGCGGCCAGGGCAAGCCAACCCTTCCTCGCTCCTCAAAGCCGGGTCCATCCATGGGCTCTCCCCGCGTGCGGGCCGGGTCTGTTGGCCCGCATCCCCGCGTCATCGCTCCGTCGTGGACGGACGTCCACTCCTTCGCTCTTCCTTGGCCTGCGCGCAAACAACTCCCGGCGCGGGCCACGGAGAGACTATGAACAGGCTCTAGACATGCGTTCCATCCTCTGCTTCGGCGAAGCGCTGATCGACTTCCACGCCGAGGGCGGCGACGGCCACGGCTACCCGCGCGCCTTCGTGCCCTTCGCCGGCGGCGCGCCCGCCAACGTGGCGGTGGCGGTGGCCCGGCTGGGCGGACCGGCGCGCTTCGCCGGCATGCTCGGCACCGACCTGTTCGGCGACCTGCTGCTGGACAGCCTGCGCCGCGCCGGCGTGGCGGTGGACGACGTGGTGCGCACCGGCGAGGCCAATACCGCGCTGGCCTTCGTCGCGCTGGACGCGCACGGCGAGCGCAGCTTCAGCTTCTACCGCCCGCCCTCGGCCGACCTGCTGTTCCGCCCCCATCATTTCCGCGCCGCCGCGTTCGACGGCACCGCGATCTTCCACGTCTGCTCCAACAGCATGACCGACCCCGCGCTGGCCGAGGCCACCCGCGAGGGCATGCGTCGCGCGCGCGCCGCCGGCGCGCTGGTCAGTTTCGACCTCAACCTGCGCCCGGCGCTGTGGCCGCAGGGCGTGGAACCGCGCCCGCTGCTGTGGCCGGCGCTGGAGCTGGCCGACCTGCTGAAGCTGAGCGCGGAAGAATTCGACTACCTCGCCGCGGATGGCGAAGCCACCCTGCTCGAGCGCCTGTGGCAGGGCCGCGCGCGCCTGCTGGTGGTGACCGACGGCGCCGCGTCGATGCGCTGGTTCACGCCCGGCGCGCACGGCGAACTGCCCAGCTACCGCGTGCCCGCGGTGGACAGCACCGCCGCCGGCGACGCCTTCGTGGGCAGCCTGCTGTACCGGCTCGCCGCGCAGGCCATCGGCCCCGCCGAACTGCCCGCGCTGGCCACCGACCTGCCGCGCCTGCACGCCACGCTGCGCTTCGCCGCCGCCGCCGGCGCCCTCACCGTCACGCGCCAGGGCTCGTTTTCCGCGATGCCCGACGCGGCCGAAGTCCAAGCCTTCATGGAGTCCCGCGCATGAGTCCCCACCTCCCCGCCGAACCGCTGCCCGACCTTCGCTCGGCCAGCGTCCTGCGCCAGCACATCGCCGACACCATGGCGTTCTACCATCCGCACGCGATCGATCCCGCCGGCGGCTACTTCCAGTACTTCAAGGACGACGGCACGATCTACGACCGCAGCCACCGCCACCTGGTAAGCAGCACGCGCTTCGTCTTCAACTACGCGATGGCGGCCATGGAGTTCGCCGATGACGCGGCGCTGCAGCGCGAGTATCTCGACGCCGCCCGCCACGGCCTGCGCTACCTGCGCGAGGTGCACCGCAACCCGGGCAACGGCGGCTACCACTGGACGATCCGCGACGGCCGGCCGGAGGACAGCACCAACCACGCCTACGGCGTCGCCTTCGTGCTGCTGGCCTACGCCACCGCGCGCAAGGCCGGCCTCGGCGAGGCCGTGCCGTGGATGGACGAGACCTGGGACCTGCTCGAGCAGCGCTTCTGGGACGCCGGCGCCGGCCTCTACCGCGACGAGGCCGACGCCGACTGGCGCTTCAGCGACTACCGCGGCCAGAACGCCAACATGCACCTGTGCGAGGCGATGCTCGCCGCGTGGCAGGCCAGCCGCGACGCGCGCTACCTCGACCGCGCGCTGGTCCTGGCCGACCACATGACCCGTCGCCAGGCGGCCAAGATGGGCGGCCTGGTGTGGGAGCACTACGACCGCAACTGGGAGGTCGATCCCGACTACAACCGGGACGACCCGCGCAACCTGTTCCGCCCCTGGGGCTTCCAGCCCGGCCACCAGACCGAGTGGGCCAAGCTGCTGATGATCCTCGCCCGCGAACTCGAGGCCGCCGGTCGCACGCCGCCCGACTGGCTGCTGCCGGTGGCGCGCCACCTGTTCGACACCGCCGTGGCGCGCGCCTGGGACGCCGAGCACGGCGGCCTGTGCTACGGCTTCGCGCCCGACGGCAGCATCTGCGACGGCGACAAGTACTTCTGGGTGCAGGCCGAGTCGCTGGCCGCCGCCGGCCTGCTGCGCGAGCGCAGCGGCGAGGCGGGCTACGACGCCTGGTACGGCAAGCTGTGGGCCTACGCCTGGCAGCACCTGGTCGATCATCGCTACGGCGCCTGGTACCGCATCCTCACCCGCGACAACCGCAAGTACGACGACGAGAAGAGCCCGGCCGGCAAGACCGACTACCACACCATGGGCGCCTGCCACGAGATGCTGGCGCTGATCCGCCGCGGCGCCTGCCCGTAGGGACCCGGCATCGCCGCCGCGTCCGGTGACGCGGCGGCGACCCGCACCGTGGCATGCTCCGCCCATGCCTGCATCATCCTTGCCGCCGGTCTTCACCATCGGCCACTCCACCCGCCCGTTCGACGACTTCCTGGCGCTGCTGCAGGAGAACGGCGTGGAACGGATCGCCGACGTGCGCCGCCTGCCCGGCTCGCGCCGCTGGCCGCAGTACGACCAGGACGCCCTACGCGACGCGCTGGCCGCGCACGGCATCGGCTATCGTCACTACGCGAAGCTGGGCGGCCGGCGCGGCGGCCGCGCGGACGACTCGCCCAACACCTGGTGGGAGCACCCCGCCTTCCGTCGCCACGCCGACTACGCGCTCACCACGCCGTTCCACGAAGGCCTCGACGAGCTGCTCGCCGACGCGCGCGAACGCCGCTGCGCGGTGATGTGCGCCGAGGCGGTGTGGTGGCGCTGCCACCGGCGCATCGTGGCCGATTACCTGCTCCACGCCGGGCGCGAAGTGCTGCACATCCTCGGGCCGCACCACGTCGAACACGCCGCGATGACGCCGGCGGCGCAAGCCTGTGCCGGGGGCCTGGTCTACCCGGGCCTGCCACTTCCCGATGCGAGGACTCCGTCATGACGCACACCTACAAGGTCGGCGACCACGTGAGCTGGAACTCGGAGGCCGGCCGCGTACGCGGCACCATCATCAAGGTGCACACCCGGGACGTCGACTGGAAGGGCTACACCCACCACGCCAGCGACGAGGAACCGCAGTACGAGATCCGCAGCGACCGCACCGAGCACGTGGCCCTGCACAAGGGCAAGGCGCTGCGGAAGTTGAAGTAGCCGCGCGCTGGCGCGACACGGCTGGCCGCCGCGCCTTGCTCCTCCCCCTGCGTGCCGGGGGAGGTTGGGAGGGGGTGAGGTTTTTCCGTCGACTTGAAAGGCACCCCTCCCCAGCCCTCCCCTGCAGGCAGGGGAGGGCGCAGAAGCGGAGAGCGTGGCGCCGCATCCATCGAATGAATACGTATGCAAGCGCTGGTTGCTGCACCGCGATGCAGCCTAGCCTAGGGCGGATACCCGCGTGCCCGGCCTGCCGCCGGCCAGGAGACGACCGATGACGCCGACCGCCCCCTCCCGTCGCCAGGCGCTGCCGTGCTGACCGCCGCCGTCCCCGCACGCACCAAGCCGGAGCTGTCGTTCTGGCAGATCTGGAACATGTGCTTCGGCTTCCTCGGCATCCAGTTCGGCTTCGCGCTGCAGACCGCCGACGTCAGCCGCATCTTCCAGACGCTCGGCGCCTCGCTGGAGCAGATTCCGGTGCTGTGGGTGGCCGCGCCGCTGACCGGGCTGGTCGTGCAGCCGATCATCGGCCACTGCTCCGACCGCACCTGGACGCGGCTGGGCCGGCGCCGTCCGTATTTCCTCGCCGGCGCGCTGCTGGCCACGCTGGCGCTGCTGTGGATGCCGAACGCCGGCACGCTGTGGATGGCGGCGGTGCTGCTGTGGCTGATGGACGCCACCTTCAACGTGGCGATGGAACCGTTCCGCGCCTTCGTCGCCGACCAGCTGCCGGTGCGCCAGCGCCCGCTGGGCTACCTGCTGCAGAGCTTCTTCATCGGCATCGGCGCGGTGGTGGCCTCGATGCTGCCGTGGATCCTGGCGCACCTGGGCGTGAGCAACGTGGCGGTGGGCGGCGGCATTCCCGACACGGTGAAGTATGCCTTCTACGCCGGCGGCGTGGCGCTGCTGGGCGCGGTGCTCTGGACGGTGCTGCGCACCCGCGAATACCCACCGGAGCAGCTGCGCGCCTTCGACCCCGCGGCCGATGGCGGCGCGCTGCCCGACCTGCGCGGCATCTGGCGCAACGGCAGCGCGTGGCTGCTGGCCGGCGCGCTGCTCGCGCTGCTGATCGCGCACTTCGGCCTGCGCCAGGAGATGTACCTGCTCGCCGGCGGCCTGGTCGTCTACGGCCTGCTGCTGGTCGGCTACGAGGCGGCGCTGAAGCTGCGGCCGGTGCTGTCGGAAAAGCGCGGCCTGCTCGGCCACGTGCTGGGCGACCTGCACGTGATGCCCGCGGCGATGCGCCAGCTGGCCTGGGTGCAGCTGTTCTCGTGGTTCGCGCTGTTCGCGATGTGGATCTACACCACCGCCTCGGTGGCGCAGGTGCAGTACGGCGCCACCGACGCGCACTCGGCGCTCTACAACGAGGCGGCCAACTGGGTCGGCGTCCTGTTCGCCGTCTACAACGGCTGCGCCGCGCTGGCGGCGGCGGTGATCCCGCGGATGGTGCGCCGCTGGGGCCTGCGCGCCAGCCACCTGGCGAACCTGTGGCTGGGCGGCGCGGGGCTGCTGTCGTTCCTGTTCATCCGCGACCCGCACTGGCTGCTGCTGCCGATGGTCGGCGTGGGCTTCGCCTGGGCGTCGATCCTGGCGCTGCCCTACGCGATGCTGTCGGACAACCTGCCGGCGGCGAAGATGGGCGTGTACATGGGCATCTTCAACTTCTTCATCGTGATCCCGCAGCTGGTCGCCGCCAGCGTGCTGGGCGAGCTGCTGAAGCGCTGCTTCCACGGCCAGCCGGTGTGGGCGCTGGCGGTGGGCGGCGCCAGCCTGTTCGTGGCGGGCTTGTGCACGCTGCGGGTGCGGCTGGCGGACGGACAGGCGGCCTGAACCCTCCCGCACGACAGGTCAAGAATCCGACAGTCCCCGGTCGGCATTGGGCAAGTGCCGCCGATGCCTGCCCTGATGCCGTTTCCTACCATGAGGCCATCCCGCCCGTACCGACTTGTCGGCCCGGGCGCCCCGGACACGGCAGGAACCCGACATGGCCATCGATCTCGACCGCCCCTACCCGCTTACCGCACAACAGATCGTCGGCTATCGCCGCGACGGCTTCATCAAGCTCAAGGACGTGTTCGACGCCGACGCGCTGCGCCACTACGGCGCAGAGATCACCCGCCTCACCATCGCGCTGAACACGCAGACCAGGCCGCTCGAGGAACGCAGCACCTACGACCGCGCCTTCCTGCAGGTGATGAACCTGTGGGAAGAGAGCGACACGGTGCGCGAGTTCGTGTTCGGCAAGCGCCTCGCCGGCCTCGCCGCGGCGCTGATGGAAGTGGACGGCGTGCGGCTGTATCACGACCAGTCGCTATACAAGGAACCGGGCGGCGGCATCACGCCCGCGCATGCCGACCAGTACTACTGGCCGCTGGCCAGCGATCGCACCATCACCGCCTGGGTGCCGCTGCAGGCGGTGCCGCAGGACATGGGCCCGCTGGCCTTCTTCGCCGGCAGCCAGCACGTGGAATTCGGCCGCGACCTGGGCATCTCCGACGAGAGCGAGCGCGCGATCACCGCCAACATGGAGGCGCATGGCTTCCGCGTGGTGGACGAGCCGTTCGAGCTCGGCGAGGTGAGCTTCCATTCCGGCTGGACCTTCCACCGCGCCGGCCCCAACCGCTCGGCCCGGCCGCGCTCGGTGATGACGGTGATCTACATGGACCGCGACATGCGCCTGCAGGCGCCGGACAACCACATGCAGCAGGCCGACTGGGACCGCTGGTGCCCCGGAGCGCGCGTGGGCGCGGTAGTCGACACGCCGAAGAACCCCGTGCTGTTCGAAGGCGGGCTGTCCGGGCGCGGGGCTGCGGCATGACGGACGACGTCGTCCGCGGCGCGGCGCTGATCGCCAACGGCGACGGCCGGTTCGGGCTGGAGACCATCGAGGTCGACCCGCCCGCGGCCGGCGAGGTGCGCGTGGCGATCGTCGCCGCCGGCGTCTGCCACACCGACCACGCCGCGCTGCGCTGGCCCGGCCCGCTGGTGCTGGGCCACGAGGGCGCCGGCTACGTCGAGGCCATCGGCGAGGGCGTGGAAGGGCTGGAGATCGGCCAGCCGGTGATGCTGAACTGGGCCATCCCCTGCGGCCACTGCGCGCAATGCGAACGCGGCGCGGCGCCGCTGTGCGAGCGCACCCACGAGACCGACGTCGCGCGCCTCGGCACCAGCCGCGCCCACCCCGGCGCCACGCGCTGGCGCGGCCGGCCGGTCGAGCGCGCCTTCCACCTCGGCACCTTCGCCCGCTACACCCTGGTGCGGGCGGAGGCGGTGACGCCGCTGCCTCCCCATCTGCTGCCGGAAGTGGCCTGCATCCTCGGCTGCGCCGTGATGACCGGCGTGGGCTCGGCGGTGAACGTGGCCGCGATGGCGCCGGGCGCCACGGCGGCCGTGCTGGGCTGCGGCGGCGTGGGCCTCAACGTGGTACAGGGCGCGCGCCTCGCCGGTGCGCGCACCATCATCGCCATCGACCGCGTGCCCGCGCGGCTGCAACGCGCGCGCGAGCTGGGCGCCACCCACGCGCTGCTGGCGCGCGACGACGACGCCGGCCACGCGCGGCTCGTCGCCGAGGTGCGCGCGCTCACCGACGGCCGCGGCGTGGACCATGCCTTCGAGGCCACCGGCGTGCCCGCGCTGGCCTTCCTGCCGCTGCAGCTGGCGCGCAACGGCGGCGACGCGCTGCAGGTCAGCGGCGCGCACGGCCCCGCCACGCTGGAACTCACCGACCTGTTCTGGAACAAGCGCTACCTCGCGCCGCTGTACGGCGGCTGCGTGCCCGCGCGCGACTTCCCGCGGCTGTTCGACTGGATCGCCCAGGGCCGGCTGGAACTGGCCGCGCTGATCAGCCACCGCTATCCGATGGAAGCGCTCGCCCGGGCCTTCGACGACATGCTGGCCGGGCGCAGCACCAAGGGCGTGTTGCGCATCGCATGAGCCCGGCCTTCCGCACCGTCGAGGTTTCCGCACCCGGCATCGAGGCCGACGGGCTGTCCTTCGTCACCGTGAAGAGCCGCGCGCTGGGCCGCCGCGCCGACGTCACCCTGTACGTGCCGCCCGCGGCGCGGGGCGTGGCGGACCTGCCCGTCGTGACGCTGCTGCACGGCGTGTACGGCTCGCATTGGGCCTGGGCGCTGAAGGGCGGCGCGCACCGCACCGCGGCGCGGCTGATCGACCAGGGTGCGCTGCCGCCGGTGGCGCTGGTGATGCCCTCGGACGGCCTGTGGGGCGACGGCTCCGGCTACGTGGCGCATGCCGGCCACGACCCCGAACGCTGGATCGTCGACGAGGTGCCCGCGCTGGCGCGCGAGCTGGTGGACGGCTGCGGCGCGCGCTCGCCGCTGCTGCTGGCCGGCCTCAGCATGGGCGGCTTCGGCGCACTGCGGCTGGCCGGCAAGTATCCGCACCGCTACGCCGCCGCCGCCGCGCTGTCGGCGGTCACCGAGGCGGCGCAGTTCGACGCGCTGATCGAGGAAGACCGCCGCGACTGGAGCCGCGCGCCCGCCGACCTCGACGTGCTGGCCGCGCTCGCCGGCGCCGCCGGCACGCTGCCGCCGCTGCGCATCGACTGCGGCCTCGACGACCCCTACCTCGAAGCCAACCGCGCACTGCACCGCGCCCTGCAACGCGCCGGCATCGCGCACCATTACGCCGAAAGCGAGGGCGGCCACGACTGGGCCTACTGGTCGGCCACGCTGGAAGGCACGCTGCGCTTCTTCGGCGACGTGCTGCACGCCACGGGAGACGACCGATGAACCCCGCACGACCGCTGCTCGCCGCACTCGCCACCGCCCTGCTGGCGCTGGCCGCGCCCTCCGTCCCGGTCGCCGCCGCGACGCCTGCGCCGGCCGCGGCACCCGCGCCGCCGGCCAGCCAGGTGTTCTACCAGATCTTCTTCCGCAGCTTTCGCGACTCCAACGGCGACCGCATCGGCGACCTCAGGGGACTGACCGCGAAGCTCGGCTACATCAGGCAGCTCGGCGCCACCACGATCCTGCTTACGCCGCTGCAGCCCTCGCCCTATTACCACAACTACTTCGCCACCGCGTTCAGGGCCATCGACCCGGCCTACGGCACGCTGGACGACTACTTCGCCTTCGTCCGCGCCGCGCACGCGCAGGGCCTGAAGGTGTACCTGGACGAGGAATTCCAGTACGTCGCCGAAGGCAACCCGTGGTGGCGCGACTCGATCTGCAAGCCGCACGCGAAGTACGCCGGTTACCTCTTGTGGAAGGACGCGAAGCACTGCGTGGCCCAGCCCTTCCTCGGCCGCGCGAAGTGGGCGAGCTACACCGGCACGTCCTACGGCATCGCGATGGTGAACCTCGGCAACCCCGCGGTGCGCGACTACTTCCGGGACCTGCTGCTGTACTGGGCCGACCCGCACGGCGACGGCAGCGGCCGCGACGGCGTGGACGGCTTCCGCATCGACCACATGATGGACGACCTCGACCACGAGGGCCTGGACACGCACCTGTTCGCGGACTTCTGGGCGCCGATCTTCCACGCGCTGAAGGCGCGCCGCCCGGGCCTCGGCATCCTCGCCGAGCAGGCCGACTGGGGCTACGGCACGAAGTGGCTGACCGACGGCCACGTGGACATGGTGTTCGCCTTCCCGCTGCGCGGCGCGCTGGTCTCGCTGGACAAGCAGCAGATCGTCAATGCCATCCGCGCCACCGACGCCGCCACGCCGCCGGGCAAGCGCCAGGTGGTCTTCCTGGAGAACCACGACATCGACCGCTACATGTCCGAAGTGCACGGCGACCCCGCCAGGGCGCGCGCCGGCGCCGCGATCGCGCTGCTGCTCAAGGGAGACGCGCTGATCTACTACGGGCAGGAACTGGGCATGCGCGGGGTGCAGCCGAAGAACGTCGGCAAGGCCGGCGGCATCCCGCTCACCGACGGCGTCGGCATCCCCTCGCGCGAGGCATTCCGCTGGCGGGCCGACCTGGACGCCCCGGGCTCGGCGATCTGGTACAAGGGCAGCACGCCCTGGTGGCCGGACCGCTACAACCGCTCGCACGACGGCGTCTCGCTGCAGGAAGAGGAAGCCCGGCCGGATTCGCTCTACCACTGGTACCGCCAGTTGCTGGCACTGCGCCACGCGCGACCGGAACTGCACGAAGGCACGCAGCGCATCCTCTGTGACGACCACAGCGCGGTGCTGTGCATCCTGCGCGAGGACGGCGCGCGGCGCACACTGCTGCTGGTGAACCTGGGCAAGACCGACGCGAAGCCGCGGCTCGACCCGGGGCTCGTCGCCGGCATCGCCTGGGTCGACCTGCTCGGCGACGGCGCGGGCGCCTCGCCCGATGCGGTGCTGAAGCCGATGCAGGTACGCATCGTGGGCACGCCCGCGCGCCCCTGACCATTCACCCTGAGCGTAGGCCCGAAGGGCCGACGCGGGGAGCGACCAAGGATGGTCGCGCCTTGGGGAGCGAGGAAGTCGAAGGGCCTTCGGCAACGCGGCGTTTCGACTTCGCCCGCTGCGCGGGCTACGCTCAACGCGAACGGGCGAGGGAATCCGCCGGGAGACGCGCATCCCGGCCGGAGAGTGCCACCGAGGTGAAACGCCCGGCACGCCACCAACACCCACCGTCCGATGGGCGACAATCCTCCCATGGCCCTGCCCCACCTCGACCGCCCCATCTGCGAACCCGTCGAACTGCCACCCGGCGCGCCGGTGCGCGCCGAGCGCATCCGCCAGGGGCGCGAGGCGGGCGCCACCGATCCGTTCGTGCATTTCCACGACGTGCACGAACTGGTGCTGTTCGGCGAAGTCGCCGGCCACTTCGACGCCGACGGCCGCCGCTATGCGCTGGCGCCGCGCAGCCTCGCCTTCATCCCCTCGATGCGCCAGCACGATTTCTTCCTCGAGGCCGGCCCGCGCGACTGGATGCTGGTGCAGATCGAGGCCGCCGCCGGTGAGCCGCTGGCGCGCCGGCCGGGACTGGAGCGCCTGCGCCAGCCCTTCTGCGCCCTGCCGAACCGCGGCCTGCACCGCCGCCTGATGCTGCTGGCCGAGTGGCTGGCCGGCCTGGACGCGACCGACCCGCTGGCGCTGCCGATCGCCCGGCTGCTGCTGCGCGCCGCGGCGTTGGCGCCGGCGGTGGAAGGCGTGCCGCTGGCGACCGACGCCCACGGCCTGCAGCGACTGCGCCCCGCCATCGACCGCCTGCGCCGTTCCCCCGCGGACGCGCCCGGCGCGGAGCAGGCGGCGGCGCTATGCGCCCTGTCGCCCGCCTATTTCAGCCGTCGCTTCAAGCAGCAGGTGGGCATGAACTGGAGCGACTACGTGCGGGCGCACCGCCTGCACCTGGCCAGCCGCCGCCTGCTGGAGACGGACCGCAGCATCGCCGCCATCGCGGGCGAGCTGGGCTTTTCCACCGCCTCGCATTTCGGCGAGCTGTTCCTGCAGCGCTTCGGCATGACGCCCGGCGCCTACCGCCGCGCCGGCCGTGCGCAGCGCCGGCCGCCCCGCGAGGCCTGACGCCGGCCGACGCTCAATCGGAACCAGGCGCCAGCAGGAAGCTCATCGGCGCATCCAGCCGGGCGGCCCAGGATGCCTCGCTGTGGTCCGCGCCGGGGAATGCCCGGCTCTCGAAGTGGCGGCCGTTCCAGCCCTTCGACTGCAGCAGGCGGTCGACGCGCTTCTGGATGGGGTCGTACCAGGCGTCCAGCGTCTTCGTGCCATGGTCGAAGTAGACGCGGTGGCCGGCCGGCGCGGGGAAGTGCTGCGCGATGTAGTCCACGAACGCATCCGGGGCCGGGTCGTGCGTACCATCGTCCAGCGCCAGGTACGGACCCAGCCAGTGGGTGGACAGGCACGCCGCGCCGCCGAAGACGCCCGGGTATTCCGACATCGCATACCAGGCCATCAGCCCGCCCATGCTGGAGCCCATCGCGAAGGTCGCGCCGGGCGCGGGATCGACGGCGAAGCGGCGGTCGATGGCGGGCTTCAGCTCCTGCGTCACGAACTTCAGCAGCGCGTCGGAATACGGCGCCACCGGCAGGATCTGGAACGTCCCCAGCTGCCGGGCGAACAGCGCCTGCCGCTGCGCCGGCGTCAGCGATTCCCACGGCTTCTGCGGGAAGTATTCGCTCATCCGCAGCGACTGCGCGTTCCAGAGGCCGACGATGATGAACGGCCGCGTCTTGCCGGCGGCCATCAGCTTCGCCGCGGTCGCCGCCGCCCGCCAGCTCTGCAGGCCCGGCCCGGAGCGGCGGCCGAACAGGTTCTGGCCGTCGAACATGTACAGCACGGCGTACGGCGCCTGCTCCGGATAGCCCGGCGGCAGCCAGACGTCCACATTGTGCGGCGCCACGTACTGCGAGGGCACCCGCTCCAGCCGCACGATGCGCCCGGCAGGCACCTGCGGCGGCGACGGTTCGGCCGCGCGCGAACGCGCAGTGGCGCCCAGGGCGGCCAGGCCGAGCAGCAGCGCGGCGGCGGTCGTTGCGAGGCTTCGGTGGGCGGTGGGCATGGGTATGTCACTCGTGGATCGATGCATGGCGGGTTCCGGTTCAACGGCAGGCGGCGGCAGGCGCGTCCGCGACAGCCTGCAGCATGGCGACGTCGGCGAACAGCACGCTGTGCCCGGGCAGGTAGGCCACGCCGTCCTCCACGCGCCCGCCCGGCAGGCCGTGGCCATCGTGGACGCACAGCACGCAGGCCGGCAGCGGCAGCGCGGCGGCCTCGCCGCCCAGGTTGAACATCGCCAGCACCGTCTCGTCGTCGAAGCTGCGCAGGAAGACCAGCAGCGGCTCCGGCGCGTCGAGGAAGCTGATCTCGCCCCAGCGCAGCGCCGGGCTGTGCCGGCGCCACTGCATGAAGTGGCGGAAGCGGTTCAGCGGCGAGGCCGGGTCGCCTTCCTGCGCCGCCACGCTCAGGCCGCGGTGGCGGCTGTCGACGGGCAGCCATGGCGTGCCGGTGGTGAAGGCGCCGTGCTCGCCGTCGCGCCACGGGATCGGCGTGCGGCAGCCGTCGCGGCCCTTGGAGTTGGGCCAGAAGGCGATGCCGTAGGGATCGCGCAGCGCGTGGAACGGCACCTCGGCCTCGGGCAGGCCCAGTTCCTCGCCCTGGTACACGCACACCGAGCCGCGCAGGGTGCAGGCCAGCGCGGTGAACAGGCTGGCGATGTGTTCCGGCGCGTCGGACCCGGCCCAGCGCGAGCGCACGCGCATGGTGTCGTGGTTGGAGATCGCCCAGCACGGCCAGCCGCGCGGCATCTGGCGCTCCAGGCTCTCGACGGTTGCGCGGATGTAGCGCGCCGAGCACTCGTCGGTCAGCAGCTCGAAGCTGTAGCTCATGTGCAGGCGCTCGTCGCCGGTGTACTCGGCCATCGTGGCCAGCGAGTCCTCGGACGAGACCTCGCCCAGCGAGGTGGCGCCCGGGTAATGGTCCAGCAGCCGGCGCAGCTGACCCAGGAAGGCCAGGTTTTCCGGCCGGGTGTTGTTGAAGTGGTGGTACTGGTAGGCGTAGGGGTTGTCCGGCGAGAAGCCGCGGCCGAAGCGTTGCTCGGCGGGCTTGGCCGGATTGTCGCGCAGCAGGCGGTCGTGGTAGCAGAAGTTGATCGAGTCCAGCCGGAAGCCGTCGACGCCGCGGTCGAGCCAGAAGCGCAGGTGGTCGAGCGTGGCCCCAGGCACGTCGGGATGGTGGAAGTTGAGATCGGGCTGCGCCGCCAGGAAATTGTGCAGGTAGTACTGCTCCCGGCGCGGCTCCCACTGCCAGGCCGGGCCGCCGAAGATCGACAGCCAGTTGTTGGGCGGCGTGCCGTCCTCGCGCGGGTCGGCCCACACGTACCAGTCGGCCCTGGGGTTGTCGCGGCTCTGGCGGCTTTCCTGGAACCAGGGGTGCTCGATCGACGTGTGGCTCGGCACCTGGTCGATCAGCACCTTCAGGCCCAGCGCGTGCGCCTTGGCCAACAGCGCATCGAAATCGGCCAGCGTGCCGAACACCGGGTCGACGTCGCGGAAGTCGGCGATGTCGTAGCCGAAGTCGGCCATCGGCGACTTGAAGAACGGCGAGATCCAGATGGCGTCGACGCCGAGGCTGGCGACGTAGTCCAGGCGCGCGGTGATGCCCGGCAGGTCGCCGATGCCGTCGCCGTCGCTGTCCTGGAAGCTGCGCGGATAGATCTGGTAGATGACTGCGCCGCGCCACCAGGGGGCGTTGCTCATGGTGCGTCTCCGATGCAGGCATGCGCGGCCACGGCGCGCATGCGGCGCTCAACAGGAAGGAATGGCAGGAATGCCGCTGAAAATGCCCTAGGGGGCGCAAGCGTACGTGGACTCAAAAACCGAAAACAGGGCCCGCAATCGTATTCATGGAGAAATGCGGATACACGCGCCAAAACGCCTTTGCGGACGCCGGCCGGCACGTCCCTCGATAGAGGCCGCGGCCATGTTGCAGGACACCAGAAAAACGCCAGCGCAGCGCACTGACGCCCGCAAGGAAAGCCCCGCCATCCGCGCCGCAATGCGGCATGCGCCCGTCCACGATGTCGCACCCGGCCGCACCCCGGGCCTGCCTGCGGCGACGCCGTCGCGGCGGGGAAACCGGTTCGCGCGGTTTTTCGCATACGTATTCGGTGATCGCATACGTATGCGGAAGTTGTCCCGCTTGAAAATGCCCGTCTAGTATCCCGGCGAAACCGGCCGCGACACGCCTTGCATTACATCGAAGGCACGCGTCCGCATTCGAAAACCATTAGAAGTGTCATGGCAATGGGGGAGGGCGAAACCATGAATCTCAAGCGCAAGTTGCTTGTCCTGGCCTTGGCGTCGATCGGCATCGGCATGGGCTGCGAGGTCCACGCGGCCGCGCCGTCGCACGCGCCGCAGGACGCCACCGGCAACAAGGCCGCCGCGCCGGCGGGCGGCCAGGCGCCATCCGCCGCCACGGACGACACCGGCAAGCCGAAACAGGACGACAAGTCCAGGAGCCGTCCGCAGGAAAAGCTCGCCCAGACCCTCAACACGATCACCGTGACGGGGTTCAGCCGCAGCGTCGAGACGTCGATCGACTACCAGCGCTACTCCGACAAGATCGAGAACGTGGTCACCGCCGCCGACATCGGCGGCCTGCCGGACCAGTCCATCGCCGACGCGCTGACCCGCCTGCCCGGCGTCGCCGCGCAGCGCATCGGGGGGCAGGCCTCGCAGATCAACATCCGCGGCCTGACCGGCAACTTCATCCAGACCACCCTGGACGGCCGCGTGCAGCCGTCGACCAGCGGCAGCAACTACATCCAGTTCGACGACTACCCGTCCGAGCTGATCCACCAGGTGTCCGTGTACAAGTCCTCGCAGGCCGACCTGATCGAGGGCGGCGTGGGCGGCACCATCGCGATGCAGACGGCCAACCCGCTGGAGAACCGCAAGGACCAGAGCTTCAACGTCGACGCGCGCGGCAGCTACAACTCGCGGGCCAGCGACGTGTACGGCGCCCACCCGCGCGCCTTCCGTTTCAGCGCGGCCTACCAGGGCAAGTTTCTCCACGACACCCTGGGCGTCGGCCTGGGCTTCGCCGAGCTGTCCCAGCCGCACGTGGCCGAGCAGTACGTCAACGAGTCGTACTCGAGCACGCCGGCGATCCTGGGCGGCAAGCCGGTCTACCTCAACACCGGCGTGCAGATCAACCAGGACGGCGGCTCGGAGCGCCGCCGCGGCTACATGGGCACCGTGGTCTGGCGGCCCGACGAGCATTTCACGCTGACCGGCACCGGGTTCTTCTCGAAGTTCCACGACGGCTCGTTCCAGCGCGGCATGCGTGCACAGCTGTTCACCAACGGCGGCGCGGTCATCACCGACCCGGTGGTGTCGTCCAGCGGCGCGCTGATCGGCGGCACGGCCAGCAGCATCCCGGGCGGCTTCTTCGGCATCCCCGGCCTGCAGGCGTTCTCCGTGGCGACCACCGCCAACGACCAGTCCAACGACGCCAACGTGTTTTCCGGCGGCCTCAACGCCAAGTGGCAGGACGGCCCGTGGACGGTGACGGCGGACTTCTCCGCCTCGCACGCGACGAGCCACACGGTGGGCTCCGACGTGACCGCCGACCCCTACGACGGCCTGGGCTCGGGGTTGCCGCTGATCGCCGACCAGTCGATGTCGTTCGCGCTGCATGGCCTGAACGTGGGCGACTTCTCGGTCGCCAACCCGGGCATGTACACCGACCTCGGCCGCATGGCGCTGTCCAGCTACAGCGTCTACCCGACCATCTACCACGACCGCATGAAGGCGTTCCGCACCACGGTGCAGTACGAGCTGGCCGACAACCCGGTCTTCTACGCCATCGAGGGCGGCCTCTACCTCAGCAACCACGATTACGACGCCGACCGACAGGTCTGGCTGTACGGCTCCGCCTGGGGCCAGTACTGGCTGTCGACGCCGAACCAGCCGCCGCTGGCGCTGAACGCTGCCGACGCGGTGAAGACCTGCTGGAAGGGCGGCTCGTTCGGCAGCTTCCCCTGCTTCCTGGCGCTGGACGCCAACGCGATCCTGGCCGCGAACGGCATCGTGCCGAACCCGCAGAAGGACTGGTCGCAGAACTGGACCGAGACCCAGAGCGGCGGCGTGAACGTCAAGATCCGCGACGCCTTCCTGCAGGGCGACATCGACACCACCGTGTTCGGCCGCGAGCTGACCGGCAACGTGGGCCTGCGCGTGGTGCACACCTCGCAGTACAGCCCCGGCCTGCAGCAGGTCGGCGACGGCAAGGGCGAGCCGATCGCCGACGGACGCGGCGTGGTCAGCACCGATTACGTCCGCGTCAACCCCGGCCAGACCTATACCGACTACCTGCCGTCGCTGAACCTCAACCTGCACCTGGACGACGACAACCAGGTCCGCTTCGCCGCCGCCAAGGTGATGTCGCGCCCGCCGATCGACCTGCTCAAGTCCGGCGTCGCCTCGTTCATCTTCAACGGCACCTACAATCTCACCAGCGGCACCAATCCGCTGCTGGACCCGATGTACGCCACGCAGTACGACCTGAGCTTCGAGCACTACTTCCCCGATTCCAGCGGCGCCTTCGTGGCCGACGTGTTCTACAAGCACATCGATTCGTTCGTGCAGACCATCACCGACGAGAACTACGACTTCGCCGCCCACGGCTATACCGTCCCGGTCAATCCGCAGACCGGCAAGCCCTATCTCAACGGCGAATTCCAGACCGCCTACAACAACACCAAGGGCGGCCACGTGCGCGGCATCGAGCTGCAGTTCCTGAAGACGCACTTCCTGCCGGGCGTCTGGTCCGGGCTGGGCGTAGCGCTCAACTACGCCTACACGGAAAGCGGCACCCAGGTGGATTCCGACCTGGGCGGCTTCCCGCAGAAGCAGAACCTGCCCGGCCTGTCGAAGCACGTGGCCAGCGCCGCGCTGTTCTTCGACCACGGCAGGTTCTCCACCCGGCTGGCGGCGAACTACCGCTCGCCGTTCGTGTCCGCGGCGCAGGTGGCTTTCAACTTCCAGACCGTCTACTTCGCCTCCGAGAAGGTGGTCGACTACCAGGCGGCCTACCACTTCAACGACCACCTGAGCGGCCTGTTCCAGGTCCTCAACCTGACCGACCAGCCGACCCGCACCTACTTCGGCAACACCACCCAGACCAGCACGATCCAGTACTTCGGCCGCACGTTCTACGCGGGCGTCGGCCTGAAGTTCTGACGCGGCACGCGATCCGATCCTGCCGGGAGAAGCCATGACTTCCACGCTCCACCGTTTCCGCAACGCGCTGCTCGCGCCCTGCGCGCTGGCTTCGCTGCTGGCCGCCGCGGCCGCCCCGGCCACGACCACCACGCCGGCGCCGCCGCCGGCGATCCGGGTGAACGTGGACGCCCAGGCCAAGGGCGCGCCCTTCCCGCACTTCTGGGAACGGATGTTCGGCTCCGGCCGCGCGGCGCTGGCCTTGCGCGCCAGCTACCGGCGCGACATGCGCATGGTGAAGCAGGCCACCGGCTTCGCCTACGTGCGCGCCCACGGCATCCTCGACGAGGACGTCGGGGTGTTCACCCTGGACAAGCAGGACCGGCCGATCTACAACTTTTCCTACGTCGACCAGATCTACGACGGCCTGCTCGCGCTCGGCGTGAAGCCCTACATCGAGCTGAGCTTCATGCCGCCGGACCTGGACAGCCACCCCGACGCCGCCAAGCCGTTCTTCTACAAGCTGCGCGCCTCGCCGCCGAAGAGCTACGCGTTGTGGGACGGCCTGATCGAGGCCTTCGCGCGGCACCTGGTCGCGCGCTACGGCATCGACGAGGTGTCGAGCTGGTATTTCGAGGCCTGGAACGAGCCCGACATCGCGTTCTGGAACGGCACGCCGGCGCAGGCCAGCTACTTCAAGCTCTACGACCACACCGCGCGCGACCTGAAGGCGGTCAGCCCGCGGCTGCGCGTGGGCGGCCCCGCGACCTCCGCCGTGGCCTGGATACCGGACTTCCTCAAGCACGCGCACGAACAGCATGTGCCGGTGGACTTCGTCAGCACGCACGCCTACGGCGACGTCTGTCCCGACGTGAGGAAGGTGCACCGGCAGATCGCCGCGTCGCCATACCCGCACCTGCCCTTCATCCTCAGCGAGTTCAACGCCGCGGCCTTCAACCGGCCCGACATCACCGACGCGACCTACATGGGCCCCTACCTGGCCAAGGTCATCCACGACTGCGACGGTCATGTGGACGTGATGAGCTTCTGGGCGTTCTCCGACGTGTTCGAGGAACAGGGCGTGGTGAAGACGCCGTTCTACGGCGGCTTTGGTCTGGTCGCCGAGCGCGGCATCCCGAAGCCCTCGTTCAACGCCTTCACCATGCTGCACCGGCTGGGCGACACCCGCCTGCCGGCCGGCGACGGCCCGGTGCTGGCCACGCGGCGCGGCGACGGCAGCCTGGTGCTGGCGCTGTGGAACTACGCCCCGCCGGTGAGCAGCGGGACGACCTACGTGCCCGGCCCGCCCAAGGGCGAGGCGAAGCGCTTCGAGGTCATCATCGACCATCCCGGCGGCATCGGCGAGGCCACGGTCTGGCGGCTGGACACGCGCCACGGCAACGTGATCCCGGCGTTCGACGCGATGGGCCGCCCCGACTATCCCAGCCTGGAGCAGATCCGCACGCTGCGCGAGGCCGCCCGCATGGCGGCGCCCGAGCACGTGGCGGTGCACGACGGCCGGTTCAACGTGGAGATCCCGCCGCAGGGGCTGGTGGTGGTGCAGTTGCGCTAGCCCTGCGGCGCGCCACTTCAAGGCACTGGCGGCTCGCTCCTGCCATACCTCACCTCGCCCCGGATCCGGTCCGGGGCAGGCTCTGAGCGCAGGCCCGCAGGGCCGGAGCCGAAGAGGCGCTCTGCGGGCGCTTCGACTCCGCCCGCTGTCGCAAGCTACGCTCAGCGCGAACGGCCTTCCTGTTTTTTGCCGAGCTTCGCCACCAGGCCCTGGAAGGCGAAGAGCCGTCCTGGCTCAGGCGGCCGTGGAACCGGCTGCGACGCTGGAACGCCGCACGATCAGATGGGTCGGCAGGCGGGTGGCGTGGACCGGCTTGCCCTCGATCAGATTGATCAGCGCCTCCACCAGCAGCCGGCCGGCGCGGCGCGTGTCCTGCACCACGGTGGTCAGCGGCGGGTGGACGCTCCGGGCCATGGCGATGTCGTCGAAGCCGACCACCGCCACGTCGTCGGGCACGCGCAGGCCGCGATCGGCCAGCGCGCGCATTGCGCCGATGGCGATCAGGTCGCTGGCGCCGAAGGCGGCGTCGAACGCCACGCCCCGGTCGAGCAGCGAAAGCACCGCGTCGTGGCCGGATTGTTCGGTGGTGATCGCGTCGATCCGCAACGCCGGGTCGATCTCCAGCCCGGCCGTGCGCAACGCCGCCTCGTAGCCGCGGTAGCGTTCCATCACCTCCGGCGAATGCTCGGGCGCGCCCAGGAAGGCGATGCGGCGGCGCCCCTGGGCCACCAGGTGCTCGGTCACCATGCGGCCGCCGAGCGGGTTGTCGCTGCCGATGGAGACGCCCAGCCGGTCCGGCAATGCCGAGCCCCAGCGCACGAAGCGCGTGCCCGACTGGACCAGCGCGTCGAGCTTGTGCCGGTAGTCGAGGAAATCGCCGTAGCCGAGCAGAATCAGCCCGTCCGCCTTGTGGCTGCCGGTGTACTCCGCATGCCAGTTGCGCGACATCTGCTGGAACGAGACCAGCAGGTCGTAGCCGCGCTCGGAGCAGACGCGGGCGATCGAACCCTGCATCGACAGGAAGAACGGGTTGATGTTCGACTCGTCGGAAGTGGGGTCCTCGAAGAACAGCAGGGCCAGCGTGCGGGTCTGCTGCAGGCGCAGGTTGGAGGCGTTCTTGTCGACGGTGTAGTCAAGCCGGCGGGCGATGTCCCGGATCCGGTCACGGGTCTTCTCGTTCACCATCGGGTCGCCGCGCAGCGCGCGCGACACCGTGGATTGCGACACGCCCGCCAGTTGGGCGATGTCCAGCGAAGTAGGCATTCGCATGTCCTCCGTGCCTGCCCTGCATCGGCAGCCCCTCGCAGGGAGTGTAGGGATGCCGCCACCGGCGCGGTAGTACCGCCCGCCCCGCAGGCCTGCCCGGCCTTACCCGCCGGCCTCCATGGTCATCGGGACGCCGGGAGGGGCTTCAGCCGCACTTCGAGTACCCGCAATTCAGGCAGGTCTGGCAACCATCCATCAGCACCAGCGCCTGGGTGTTGCACTTGGCGCACAGCGTGGCGCCGGGCGGGAAGCCATTGGCGTTGCCGTCGCCCTTGGCGGCCTCGGCGACCGGCTCGTCCTTCTTGCCGGCCGCCTGCTCGTAGGCGGCGCGCTTCTCGGCGATCAGGGCGCGCTGGCTGTCGCTCATCTCCGGGTCGTGGATGAGGCCGATGTTCTTCATATGCTGCTCGATCACCGCGCCGATCTCGGCCACGATGCTGGGCATGTACACGCCGCCGGCCTTGAAGTAGCCGCCGCGCGGGTCGAACACGGCCTTCAGCTCCTCCACGATGAAGGTGACGTCGCCGCCCTTGCGGAACACGGCCGAGAGGATGCGGGTGAGCGCCACGATCCACTGGAAGTGGTCCATGTTCTTCGAGTTGATGAAGATCTCGAAGGGGCGGCGCTGCTCGTACTTGGTGCCGGCGTTGAGCACGATGTCGTTGATGGTGACGTACAGCGCGTGCTCGAACAGCGGCGACTTGATCTTGAAGGTGGAGCCGATGAGCTGCTCGGGGCGCTCCAGGCTCTCGTGCATCTGGATGACCTCGGCCTGGCGCGGCTCGGCGGCCCTGGCCTTGGTTTCGGGTGCGGCGGCCGGCGCGGCCTTGTCCTCGGGCTTGACGACGTTGTAGCCCGTGATCTTCTTTTCGATCTTGATCGCCATGGTTCGTGTTCTTCCTGGTCGGATGGCGGCGCGCGGCGCTGAAAAAAGACACCCGGCCCGGCGCGCGGCCGGGCCGGGTGCGCTGGGACTTACTTCTTGCGGGCGGCCTTCCTGGCGGCGGGCTTCTTGGCCGCCTTCACGGTCGCCTTCTTGCTGGCAGTGGACCTCTTCGCCGCCTTGGCGGCTTTCTTGCTGGCGGCCTTCTTCGGGGCCGCCTTCTTCACGGCGGCTTTCTTCGCCGCTTTCTTGACCGCCTTCTTGGCGGCGACTTTCCGGGTGGCCTTCTTCGCCGCCTTCTTGGCGGGAGCGGCCTTCTTGGCGGTCTTCTTCGCGGCGGCCTTCTTCACCGCCTTCTTCGCGGTCTTCTTGGCGGCGGCCTTCTTCGCCGGAGCCTTCTTGGCGGCCTTCTTCGCAGGCGCCGCCTTCTTGGCGGCCTTCTTTGCGGCAGGTTTCTTCTTCGCAGCCGCCTTCTTGCGGGCCGGCGCCTTCCTGGCGGGCGCGGCCGCGGGAGCGGCGGGAGTCGCGACTGCCGCGGGAGCGGCCGGCGCCGTGCTGTCTTGCGTTTCGTTTTCGATGGACATGCGGGTGATCCCCTCGGGCAGTGGACTTGGTTTTGCTGCGGGACTTCGATCTAGAACTTGCCGTAGTACCCTTCCTTCAGGGCATCGAAGAGGTTGGCGGCGGTGTGCATTTCGCCGTCGTACTCCACTTCCTCGTTGCCCTTCAGTTCGATAACGCTACCGTCTTCCAGTTCGAAGTGGTAGAGGGTGTTGGCAAGGTCTGCTTCCTTCACCAGCACGCCCTGGAAGGCGGCCGGGTTGAAACGGAAGGTGGTGCATCCCTTCAGGCCCTGCTTGTAGGCGTAGAAGTAGATGTCCTTGAAGTCTTCGTAGGGGTAATCGGTGGGCACGTTGGCGGTCTTGGAAATGGACGAGTCGATCCATTTCTGCGCCGCGGCCTGGATGTCCACGTGCTCCTTCGGGCCGATGTCGTCGGCGGCCACGAAGTACTCGGGCAGCCGGGCCCGGGGGTCGTCGGAAAGCGGCATCGCGTCGGCGTTGATGAGGGCGCGGTAGGCGAGCAGCTCGTAGCTGTACACCTCGACCTTCTCCTTGGTCTTCTTGCCCTCGCGAATCACGTTGCGCGAGTAGTGGTGGGCGAAGCTGGGCTCGATGCCGTTGCTGGCGTTGTTGGCCAGCGAGAGGGAAATGGTGCCGGTGGGCGCGATCGAGCTGTGGTGGGTGAAGCGCGCGCCGGTCTCGGCGAGCTGCTCGACCAGGTTGGGCGCCACGCCGGCGATGCGCTGCATGTAGCGGCTGTACTTCGCGTGCAGCACGCGGCCGGGAATGGCGTCGCCGACCTTCCAGCCGTCCCGCGCCATCTCCGGGCGCTTGCGCAGCATGTCCCCGGTGACGGTGTAGTCCTTCGCCAGCACCGGCGCCGGCCCCTTTTCCTTCGCCAGGTCCAGCGCCACTTCCCAGCCGGCCACGGCCATCTCGCGCGAGACGTCCTCGGTGAAGGCCACCGCGTCGGCGCCGCCGTAGCGCATCTTCAGCATGGCCAGGGTGGAGCCGAGGCCGAGGAAGCCCATGCCGTGGCGGCGCTTGCCCAGGATCTCGTCGCGCTGCTGCTGCAGCGGCAGGCCGTTGATCTCGACCACGTTGTCGAGCATGCGGGTGAACACCTTCACCACCTCGCGGTACTCGTCCCAGTCGAAGCGGGCCTTGGGGCCGAACGGGTCGCGCACGAACATGGTGAGGTTCACCGAGCCGAGCAGGCAGGAGCCGTAGGGCGGCAGCGGCTGCTCGCCGCAGGGGTTGGTGGCGCGGATGTGCTCGCACCACCAGTTGTTGTTCATCTCGTTGACCTTGTCGATCAGGATGAAGCCGGGCTCCGCGTAGTCGTACGTGGAGACCATGATCATGTCCCACAGGTGCCGCGCCCGGATGTGGCCGTAGATCTTGCAGGCGACCAGGCCGTCCTCGCGCTCCACGTAGTTCTCGTGGGTGGGCCACTCGCGCCACACCACCTTCGCGGGGTCGGCGAGGTCCAGCTCGTCCTGTTCCTTCACGTGCACCGGGAACACCAGCGGCCAGTCCTGGTCGTGTTCGACCGCCTGCATGAAGCCGTCGGTGACCAGCAGCGAGAGGTTGAACTGGCGCAGCCGGCCGTCCTCGCGCTTGGCCTTGATGAATTCCTTCACGTCCGGGTGGCTGACGTCGAACGTGCCCATCTGCGCGCCGCGGCGGCCGCCGGCGGAGGAGACGGTGAAGCACATCTTGTCGTAGATGTCCATGAAGGACAGCGGGCCGGACGTGTACGCGCCCGCGCCCGACACGTACGCGCCGCGCGGGCGCAGCGTGGAGAACTCGTAGCCGATGCCGCAGCCGGCCTTCAGCGTGAGGCCCGCCTCGTGCACCTTCTCCAGGATGTCGTCCATCGAGTCGCGGATGGTGCCCGACACCGTGCAGTTGATCGTCGAGGTGGCCGGCTTGTGTTCCAGTGCGCCGGCGTTGGAGGTGATGCGGCCGGCCGGGATCGCGCCGTGGCGCAGCGCCCACAGGAAGCGCCCGTTCCAGTGCTCGCGCAGTTCCGGCGTGGCCTCCACCTCGGAGAGGGCACGCGCCACGCGCTGCCAGGTGCCGTCGATGCTGTCGTCCACCGGCTCGCCGGACTTGGTGCGCAGGCGGTACTTCTTGTCCCAGATGTCCTGCGAGGCGGGCTGCAGGGGGATGGGCGCGGCCTCGCGCTGGTTGGCCGGAGCACGCATGGTAGTCATCTTCTTCCCGATCTCCCGGGCGCCGGTGCGCCCGCTGGAATCACAATCCGCAGCCCCGCAAGCCGGCATCCGCCACCCGCATCTGGGCTCCCCGTCCTCACGAACACACAAGATGTTGTGGTTGCTGGTCGAGGTCGCAAGGTAATCCCGACACCGGGCGATGTAAAGTGCTTGCACGCCGCCGAGGAACCGCGGCCGCGCGCGCGAGTCGAACCAGCGCCGCCGCCCCCACGAGCACGCAGGAGAACGTCCATGTCGCATCGCCCTTCCCGCCATCCGCACTGGCTCGCCGCCGCCTTCGCCGCGCTGCTCGGCGCCGCCGCCGGCATGCCCGCCCGCGCCGGCCTGCCGCCGGCGGTGGACGGCCAGCCGCTGCCGTCGCTGGCGCCGATGCTGTCGCACGTGACGCCGGCGGTGGTGAACATCTCCACCAAGACCCGGGTGGCGGTGCGCGATGCCTATTTCGACGACCCGATCTTCCGCCAGTTCTTCGGCCTGCCCAGCCAGCCGCGCGAACGCGTGGAGCAGAGCCTGGGCTCGGGCGTGGTGGTGGATGCGGCCAAGGGCTACATCCTCACCAACAACCACGTGGTGGGCGGCGCCGACGACATCACCGTGACGCTGCAGGACGGCCGCACCTTCAAGGGCACCCTGGTCGGTACCGACCCGGCCACCGACATCGCGGTGGTGAAGATCCGGGCCGACCACCTGCAGGCGCTGCCGCTGGCCGATTCGTCGAAGCTGCGCGTGGGCGACTTCGTGGTGGCGGTGGGCGAGCCGTTCGGGCTGAGCGAGACGGTCACCTCCGGCATCGTCTCCGCGCTGGGCCGCTCGGGCCTGGGCCAGAACTCGTCAGGCACGGGGGGCTACCAGAACTTCATCCAGACCGACGCCTCGATCAACCCCGGCAACTCCGGCGGCGCGCTGGTGAACCTGCGCGGCGAGCTGGTCGGCATCAACTCGATGATCTTCTCGCCCTCGGGCGGCAACGTGGGCATCGGCTTCGCGATCCCTTCCAACCTCGCCGCCGAGGTGATGCGTCAGCTGGTCGCGCACGGCAAGGTCAGCCGCGGCACGCTGGGCCTGCAGACCCAGGACGTCACGCCGCGCATCGCGCGCATGCTGGGCCTGCCCGACGCCCACGGCGTGGTGGTGACGCGCGTGGCGCCCGGCTCCTCCGCCGACAAGGCCGGGCTGCAGGCCGGCGACGTCATCACCGCGCTGGACGGCAAGCCGCTCGGCGACAGCCAGCAGCTGCACAACGCCGAAGGCCTGCAGCCGGTCGGCAGCACGCTGCGCATGACCGTGCGCCGCAACGGCGGCGAGCGCCAGGTGAGCGCCACGCTGACGCCGGAGAAGCTCGCCACCGTCGCCGGCCGCGCGCTGGACCCGCGCCTGGCCGGCGTGACCTTCAGCGAACTGGGCGAGAACCAGCGCAGCCAGGGCCTGGCCGGCGTCGCCGTGGCCGCGGTGCGCGGCGACAGCGACGCGGCGCAGGCCGGCCTGCAGGTCGGCGACGTGGTGGTCGGCGTGGGCGACTACCGCGTCACCAGCGTGCGCGACCTGCAGCGCCTCGCCGGCGTGCAGCCGCGCCGGCTGGTGCTGGTGGTGGCCGGCCGCGACGGCCTTCGCTACGTGCCGATCCAGTAGCGCGTTTCCTGTACGCGACGGTTCGGCTACGCAGGTGCGATCCTTAACGCGAGCGCATGAGCGCGCTTGATGTTCCGGGCGCCCACCGCTGAAATACCGCGATTGCGTCACTGCATGCGCGCCGCGACGCCGGCACGCTTCCGTCACTCTCCTTTTGTCCAGGGTCGTCCTTTCATGTCCGTCCGTCTCGCCCGCCTGCTTCCCGCCGCCCTGATCGGCGCCAGCGTCGCCACCACCGCCTTCGCGGCCAGCCAGACCCTGGTGTGGCGCGGCGACGTCGTCACCGCGCACAGCGTGGTGGACGGCATGGCCAAGGCCTGGCAGAAGGCCGGCAAGGGCAGGCTCGAGGTGCAGCCGTTCAACACCGCCTCCGGCCTCGACGCGGTGAGCGGCGGCAGCGCCGACCTCGCCGGCAGCGTGCGCGGCAGCTCCGGCAGCGCGGAGGACGACGGCCTCACCTTCACGCCGGTGGCGTGGGACGGGCTGGTCATCATCACCAGCCCGTCCAACCCGGTGAGCGGACTGACCCTGAAGCAGCTGCACGACATCTACTACGGCAAGATCCACAACTGGAGCGAGGTCGGCGGCCCGAACGCGCCGATCGACGTGTACGCGGTGGCCAGCCCCGGCGACGGCGTGGAATACAGCCTGCGCCGCCTGCTGTTCGGCCGCGGCAACCAGCCGGTCGCCGCGCCGCGGCTCTACCTCAGCACCACCTCGCTGGAGCAGGGCATCGCGCTCGACCCGCACTCGCTGGGCGTCACCACGCTGTCCAGCGCCGCGGGCAACCGCCGGCTGAAGATGCTGCAGATCGACGGCAGCACGCCCAGCACGGCCAGCGTCTCCAGCGGCAGCTATCCGCTGTTCACGCCGATCTACCTGGTCACCCGCAGCAGCAGCCCGAAGGCCGCGGAGGCGCAGGCCTTCGTCGACTTCACCGGCAGCGCCGCGGGCAAGGCCGTGCTGCGCCAGCACCACCTGGTGCCCTACGCCGACGGTGCGGTGCTGGCGTCGCTGGACACCTCGCGCCGCGCGCGCATCCTGGCCGAGGTCGGCGCGCGCGCGCCGGTCACCGCGCCGGCCCGTCCGCCGATCTCCGCGCCGGGCGCCACCTACGCCTCGCGCTCCGCGATCGCGCCGACCTCGCCTCGCACGCTGGAGGCGCGCGAGGCGCTGGCCCGCCGCAACGCGGCGGCCGCCGGCATGACGGCCACCACCGCGGCCGCGAACCCGGCCACCCCGTCGCTCACTGCGGCGCATGGCAGCGTGGTGGCCGCCTCCTCGCTCGCCGCGACACGCGGCAGCGTGGTGGCCGCCCCGGCGCCGCAGGAAGAAGCCAGCCTCAAGGGCGTGCGCGGCGACGCCGTCACCGTGGCCGACGCCGCCAGCCGCGGCGGCGACTTCGCCCGCGTGCGCTCGGACAGCTACGTGAGCCATGACCGCGCCAAGGCGCCCGGGCGCACCAGGACCGCCGACCGCACCAGGGCGACCGCCGGCGTCGCCACCTACAAGGTGGCGGCCGGCGAGACGCTGTACTCCATCGCACGCAAGCACCACCTGGACGTGGCGCAGATCCGCAACTGGAACCACCTCGCCGACAACACCGTGCACCCGGGCCAGGTGCTGCGCCTCGGCGCGCGCTGAGGACGCACGCACCGCGGTGCGCATCCTCGCGCTGACGCTGGACCTGGACGACACGCTCTGGCCGGTGCTGCCGGCGCTGGAGCGCGCCGACCGCGAACTGGACGCCTGGCTGCAGGCGAACCATCCCGACGTGGCGTACCGCTGGCCGATCCCCGCCATGCGCGAGCTGCGCGCCCAGGTGGCCGCCGAGCGGCTGGACCTGGCGCACGACTTCACCGCCCAGCGCCACCTCACCATGCAGCGCGCGTTCGCCGCCTGCGGCATCGCCGAGGCGCCGCTGCAGGCGCTGTGGGAGGTGTACTTCAACGCGCGCAACAGCGTGGAGCTGTACCCCGACGCCCTGCCCGCGCTGCGCCGCCTCGCCGCGCGGCGCCCGCTGGCCAGCCTCACCAACGGCAACGCCGACCTCGAACGCATCGGCCTGCAGGCGCACTTCGCGCACCACGTCTGCGCCCGCGACACCGGCGTGGCCAAGCCCGACCCGCGCATCTTCCTCGCCGCCGCCGCGAAGCTGGGCGTGCCGCCGGAACAGATCCTGCACGTGGGCGACGACCCCGCAATGGACGTGGCCGGCGCCCGCGACGCCGGCCTGCGCACCGCCTGGATCAACCGCGCCGGCGCCGCCTGGCCGGACGCGCTGGGCGCCCCGCCCGAGCTCGACCTGCGCGAGCTCGGCGCGCTGGCCGACTGGCTCGACCTGCACGACGCCGGTGCGGCATAGGCAGCGCCGCCGAAAGCGCGCATCATGCACGGTCGACCTTGCACGATGGCGCGATGCGCCGAGGAATCCCCATGCCCGCCCTGATCGAACGTTCCGCCGCCCCGCGCCAGCGCACTGCCATCGAAGCCGTCGACGCCGCCCGCCTGGCCGCCGCGCGCAGGCGGCTCACCGCCGCGCAGCGGCGCTGGCTCGACGTCGCCGGCTTCGACGCCGCGCCCGGCCGCGTGGCCTTGCTGCCCGACGTCAGCGGCAAGCTGGAACGCGTGCTGGCGGGCGTGGACGCCGCCGAGCCGCTGGCCGCGCTGGCCGCGTTGCCGCTGCAACTGCCGGACGGCTGCTATCAGCTGGCCGGCGAAGGCGTGCCGCTGGACGCCACGCTGGCTGCGCTGGGCTGGGCGCTGGGCGCCTACCAGTTCACCCGCTACCGCAAGGCGAAGCGCGCGCCGGCCACGCTGGCGGTGGACGCCGCCACGCTCGCCGCCGTACAGCCGCTGGCCGAGGCCACCACGCAGGTGCGCGACCTGGTCAACACGCCCACCGAGGACATGGGGCCCGAGCAACTCGGCGACGCGGTGAAGGCGCTGGGCAAGGCGCACAAGGCCAAGGTGCGCGACTGGGTCGGCGACGAGCTGCTGAAGGCCAACTTCCCCACCATCCACGCGGTGGGCCGCGCCAGCCACCGCGCGCCGCGCCTGGTCGAGCTGGGCTGGGGCAAGGCCGGCGACCCGAAGCTGGTGATCGTGGGCAAGGGCGTGTGCTTCGACACCGGCGGCCTCGACCTGAAGCCCGCCGACGGCATGCGCTGGATGAAGAAGGACATGGGCGGCGCCGCGCACGCGATCGCGCTGGCCGGCCTGGTGATGCAGGCGCAGCTGCCGGTGCGCCTGACCCTGCTGGTGCCCGCGGTGGAGAACGCGGTGGCCGGCAACGCGCTGCGCCCCGGCGAGGTGGTCGTCACCCGCGCCGGCCACAGCGTGGAGATCGACAACACCGACGCCGAGGGCCGGCTGATCCTGTGCGACGCGCTGGCCTACGGCGCCGAGCAGCAGCCCGAGCTGATGATCGACTTCGCCACCCTGACCGGCGCGGCGCGCGTGGCGCTGGGCCCTGACCTGCCCGCGCTGTTCGGCAACGACGACGCGCTGGCCGAGGCCGCGCTGGCCGCCGGCCGCGACGTGGCCGACCCGCTGTGGCGGCTGCCGCTGTGGCGCCCGTACCGCAAGATGCTCGACTCCTACCTCGCCGACTTCGCCAACGCCGGGCCCTCGCGCCACGCCGGTGCGATCACCGCCGCGCTGTACCTGGAGCGCTTCGTGCCCGCCGGCCTGCCCTGGCTGCACCTGGACACCTACGCCTGGAACGACGCCGACCGCCCCGGCCGCCCGCGCGGCGGCGAGGCGATGGGCCTGCGCGCGCTGTTCGCGATGCTGCAGCGGCGCTATCGCAAGGCCTGACCCTACGGCCCCCGCTCGCGGGGGAAGCGCCCACGCCATGGCCCGGACGCTCTCCCGCCTGCGGGCGAGGGGCGAGGAGAGGGCGCCGGCAAGGCGCCGAGGCATGACTTCCGGCGATGTCACCCCGGCCACCAACGTGGCATGGTGCGGGGTTGGACTTCCCTGCGGAGAACCCCCATGCGCCCCCACCTGCTCGCGCTCGGCCTCGCCCTCGGCCTGGGCGGCACGGCCCTCGCCTACGCCGACACGCCCCCGTCCCAGCCGCCGCTGACCGCCCTGACCAAGGACTCCGGCACGCCGATGCCGGCCGAACAGAAGCGCGTGCATTTCGACCACGCCGGGCTGCACATCGCGGTGAAGCCTTCCACGCAGAGCATAGCCGCCAGCGCCACGCTCACCTTCAACGCGCTCGAATCCACCGACGTGCTGCTGCTGGACCTGGACCGCAACCTGCCGGTCAGCGCGGTCAGCGTGGACGGCCAGCCGCTGGCCGAGGGCGCCTGGAGCAACCCGGACGGCCGCCTGCGCGTCCGGCTGCCGCACGCCGTGGCCAAGGGCGACACGATCAGCGCCACCATCGCCTATGGCGGCAAGCCGCACGTGGCGAAGCGGGCGCCATGGGACGGCGGCTTCGTGTGGAGCCACACCAGGGGCGGCCAGCCCTGGGTGGGCAGCGCGGTGGAAGGCGAGGGCTGCGACCTGTTCTGGCCGTGCATCGACCAGCCCGACGGCAAGCCGGACCTGGTCGACCTGTACGTCACCGTGCCGAAGCCGCTGGTGGCGCCGGGCAACGGCGTGCTGGTCGGCGTCAGCGAGCAGGGCGGCACGCGCACGTACCACTGGCGCGCCAAGCACCCCACCACCTACGCCGTCTCGATCAACGTGGGCCCCTACCAGGAACTGAAGGGCGAGTACCACAGCCGCTTCGGCAACACGATCCCGTTGCACTACTGGTACCTGCCCGGCGAGGACGCGCAGGCGAAGGCGCTGTTCGCCGAGTTCCCGAAACTGCTGGACTTCTTCGAGGCGAAGATCGGCCCCTATCCGTGGGGCGACGAGAAGATGGGCGTGGTGGAGACACCCTACAAGGGCATGGAACACCAGACCATCAACGCCTACGGCAACGACTACGCGCAGGACGGCAGCGGCTTCGACTGGCTGCTGCAGCACGAGTTCGCGCACGAATGGTTCGGCAACCAGATGACCAACGCCAACTGGGACGACATGTGGCTGCACGAGGGCTTCGCCACCCTGATGCAGCCGCTGTACGCGCGCTGGCTGGACGGCGACGCCGAGTACTACGCCTGGCTCAACCGCCTGCGCATGCTGATCGAGAACCACCATCCGGTGGTGTCGGGCCAGCCGCGCACCGAGGAGCAGGTCTACGACGACAGCCGCGGCGGCCCCGGCCAGGACATCTACAACAAGGGTGCGCTGATGCTGCAGACGCTGCATCACCTGATCGGCGACCGGGCGTTCTACACCAGCGTCCGCGAGCTGGTCTACGGCCGCCCCGATCCGAAGCCCGGCAACTTCCGGCTGCAGTACCGCACCACCGCCGATTTCATGCGCATCGTGAACCAGGTGACCGGCAAGGACTACGACTGGTTCTTCAAGGTCTACCTGTACCAGGCCGCGCTGCCGAAGCTCGACGTGCGGCGCCACGACGGCATGCTGGAGCTGGCGTGGGAGGCGCCGGGCAACCTGCCGTTCCCGATGCCGGTGGATGTGCGCGTGGACGGCGCCGTGCATACCCTGCCGATGGTCGGCGGCCACGGCAGCCTCACGGTGCCGGCCGGCGCGCTGGTGACGATCGACCCGCGCTCGGTGCTGCTGCGCGACGAGCCGCGCGTCACCGGGTTCCAGCAGTGGATGCGACAGCAGCGGGCGCAACGCAAGGCGAAGCAGCACTGATGCCGGGCAGGCACGGACGGGCTGGAACGCCAGGCCTCGCCCGTACCCTCACTCCAACCCCTCCCCGACGGGAGGGGGCTCGAGCCATGACGACAGGCATGAAAAAGGCGGCGCCAAAGCGCCGCCTTTTTGTTCGGCCCGGAACCGGCGCGGCTCAGTGCGCGCTGGACGCCGCCGCGGCCGGCGCGGCCGCCGATGCCACCGCCGTGGCCAGCGGCTTGCCGCCGTAGGGCTCCACTTCCGCGGCCAGCTTCGGATCGGCCTTGATCAGGCCGATCGCGTCGAACAGCACGTGCGCGGTCTCCTTCAGCACCGGGTCGGGCGCCTTCTTGGCCGCCTTTTCGTCCTTCAGCTCCTGCTTCAGGCTGCGCTCGCCGGGGTTGAGGCCGTCGTCCAGCGCGTCGTCGGCGTCCACCTCGGCGACGTCGTTGCCGTCGATCGCCTTGTGGCGTGCGCGGAAACCGGCCTGGATCGCGTCGAGCTGCTTGCGCTCGGCATCGCGCGCGGCGAAGTTCAGCGACACCGTGGTGCGGTCGCGCATCTTCCGGTACTGCGCCAGCTCGTCCAGCATCAGCTTCCACGCCGGCGACTTGGCCACGCGCGCGTCGTGCATCTGCCTGAGCTGCGGCAACCACGCCTGCATGTCGGCCACCGGCTTGTAGTCGGCCGGCGCGATGTGGGTCCAGGCCAGCGCGTTGTCGTAGGTGGATTCGCCGAAGTCCTTCTCGTCGCCGTTCTTCGGATACTCGATGTCCGGCGTCACGCCCTTGAGCTGGGTGGAGCCGCCATTGATGCGGAAGAACTCGGCGATGGTCATCTTCAGCTCGCCGTACTGCGGCTTGCCCTTGCCGTCCTGGCTGGCGAAGCGGTCGAGGTCGACCAGGTTCTGCACCGTGCCCTTGCCGAAGGTGGGCGTGCCGATGATCAGGCCGCGGCCGTAGTCCTGGATCGCGGCGGAGAAGATCTCCGAGGCCGACGCCGTGCCGCGGTTCACCAGCACCGCCAGCGGGCCGCTCCAGGCCATGCCCGGCTGGTCGTCGCCCTGCACGTCGACCTGGCCGCGCGCGTCGCGCACCTGCACCACCGGGCCCTTGTCGATGAACAGGCCGGTGAGCTCGTTGGCCTCGTACAGCGAGCCGCCACCGTTGTTGCGCAGGTCCATCACCACGCCCTGCACGCCCTCGGCCTTCAGCTCGCCGAGCAGGCGGGCCACGTCGCGGGTGGCGCTCTTGAAGTCCTTGTCGCCTTCGCGGCGGGCGCCGAAGTCGGAGTAGAACGTGGGCAGCTCGATCACGCCGATCTTGCGGGTGACGCCGCCGTCGGTGACCGTGATGACCTTCTTCTTGGCCGCCTGCTCCGCGATGGTGACCTTCTTGCGCACCAGCGACACCAGCTCGTGCTTGCCGTCCAGGCCGGTGCTGGCGGGGATGATCTCCAGCCGCACGGTGGTGTCCTTCTTGCCGCGGATCAGGTTGACCACGTCGTCCAGGCGCCAGCCGATCACGTCCACCATCGGCCCGCTGTCGCCCTGGCCCACGGCCACGATGCGGTCGCCGACGTGCACCTTGCCGGACTTCGCGGCCGGGCCGGCCGGCACCACCTCGCGGATCTGGGTGTAGTCGTCTCGCGCCTGCAGCACCGCGCCGATGCCTTCCAGCGACAGCTTCATCGCGATGTCGAAGTTCTGCGCCTCGCGCGGGCCGAGGTAGTCGGTATGCGGGTCGGTGGACTCGGCGTAGGCGCTCATGAAGGTCTGGAACGCGTCCTCGCCGTCGAGCTGGCGCACGCGGTCGATGTAGCCGCTGTAGCGCTTGTCGAGCACCTTGCGGATCTCGTCGTCGCTCTTGCCGGCCAGCTTCAGGCGCAGCCAGTCGTTCATGGTGCGCTTGCGCCACAGCTCGTCCAGCGCGGCCTGGTCCTTCGGCCAGTCGGCGTGCTTGCGGTCGAAGTCGTAGGTGGCGTCGGTGCCGAAGTCGAAGCCTTTCTTCAGCAGGCCGCGCGCGTAGTTCATGCGGTCCACCGCGCGCAGGATGTACTGGTTGAAGATGTCGAACGGCCCGGACAGGTCCTCGTTCCAGATCGCGTCGTCGAACTGGTCCTTGTACCTGGCGAACTTCGCCATGTCCTGCTGGGTGAAGAACACCTTCTCCCCGTCCAGCATCTTGAAGTAGGCCTTGTAGATCTTCTCCGACATCGCATCGTCGAGCGGCTGCGCGTCGTAGTGGAAGCGGGTCAGGAAGCGCGCGGAGAGCTGCGCCGCCTGCGCCTCGTCGGCGGTGGGCTTGAGCGGCAGCGTGGACTGCTTGCGCGGCTTGGCGGTGGCGCCGAGGTCGGCCGCGGATTGGGCGGCGCAGACGGGCGCGGCGACGACAAGGGCCAGCAGCAGGGCGAGCGCGGGGCGGAAGGTCATGGAGGTCTCGGAGGGGTCAGGCTTGCTCGGTGACGCCGGCCGCGTGGGCCTGCAGGTCGGCGTGGTAGGACGAACGCACCAGCGGGCCGGAGGCGACGTGATGGAAGCCCATCGCCTCGCCCTCCCTGCGCAGGTCGTCGAATTCCTCGGGGGTCCAGTAGCGCACCACGGGGTGGTGGTGCGGTGTGGGCTGCAGGTACTGGCCGATGGTGATCATCTCGACGTCGTGCGCGCGCAGGTCGCGCATGGTCTCGAGCACCTGCTCGCGCGTCTCGCCCAGACCCAGCATGATGCCGGACTTGGTCGGCACGTCGGGATGCTGCGCCTTGAAGCGCTTGAGCAGGTCCAGCGACCACTGGTAGTCGGCGCCGGGACGCACTTCGCGGTAGAGGTGCGGCACGGTTTCCAGGTTGTGGTTGAACACGTCCGGCGGGAAATCCTTCAGCACGTCCAGCGCGCGCTCCATGCGGCCCTTGCCGCGGAAGTCGGGCGTGAGGATCTCGATCTTGATGTTCGGGCTGGCATGGCGCACCGCGCGGATGCAGCTGGCGAAGTGCTCGGCGCCGCCGTCGCGCAGGTCGTCGCGGTCCACCGAGGTGATCACCACGTACTTCAGCCGCATGTCGCGGATGGTCTCGGCCAGGCGCGCCGGCTCCAGCGGGTCGGGCGGCTGCGGGCGGCCGTGGGCCACGTCGCAGAACGAGCAGCGCCGCGTGCACACCTCGCCGAGGATCATGAAGGTGGCGGTGCCCTTGCTGAAGCACTCGTGGATGTTCGGGCACGAGGCTTCCTCGCACACCGTCACCAGCGCGTTCTCGCGCAGCCGCGCCTTGAGCTGCTGCACGGCGTTGCCCTGAGGCAGCCGCACCCGGATCCACGAGGGTTTGCGCAGCACCGGCACGGCGGTGTCGAAGCCGGCGCGGTTGAGGGCGATCTTGTCGTTGCCGAGCTGCTTCTCCGCCGCCGGGGTGCCGGCGACGACGCTGATCGGGATGGTCTTGTTCGGGGAAGCGGCGACGTCGCTCATGCGGATTCGCGTGCGGGGAGTACGGGGATGGCGGGGGCGGCGGGCTCGGCCTGGAACCCGAACTGGCGGCAGAACTCCTCCACCAGCGCGTCTTCCACGTCGGCCAACCGTGACGGGCCGCCCAAGTCTAGCACCTGCGTGACCTCCAAACCCTTGTAGCCGCAGGGATTGATGCGATGGAACGGCTCCAGGTCCATGGCCACGTTGAAGGCCAGGCCGTGGAAGCTGCAGCCGCGGCGCACGCGCAGGCCCAGCGCGGCCACCTTGGCGCCGTCCACGTAGACGCCCGGGGCGCCCTCCACCCGCCCGGCGCGGATGTCCCAGTGCGCCAGCGTATCGATCAGCGCCTGCTCGATCCGGTTCACCAGCTCGCGCACACCCACGCCGGCACGGCGCAGGTCGATCAGCGGGTAGCCCACGATCTGGCCGGGGCCGTGGTAGGTGACCTGGCCGCCGCGGTCCACCGGGATCACCGGGATCCCGCCCGGCGCCAGCACGTGCTCCATCTTGCCGGCCTGGCCCAGGGTGAACACCGGGTCGTGCTCCAGCAGCCACAACTCGTCCGCGGTGTCGGCGGTGCGCTGGTCGGTGAACGCGCTCATCGCCTTCCAGGTCGCCTCGTAGGGTTGGCGGCCGAGGCGGCGGATCTTGAGCGGGAGGGGCATGGCAAAACCTGCGGATGGACTCGGTGGGGCGGAAATGCGGCCGCCGGACCGCCCGGGCAAGGCGGCGGGCCGGCGAAGGCCGCTACATCGTGTAGCGGATGCCCGGATCGGCCCGCAGCGCGGCATGCGCCGCGTCGTACTGCTCGCGCGTGTCGCAGCGGAAGCTCACCGTAACGGACAGAAAATTGCCCTCGCGTGAATGGCGGTGCCGCACGGTCTCGTGCAGCACGTGCAGGCCCAGGCCTTCGAGGATCCGCGGCACGCGCGCCTTCAGGTCGCCTTCGGCGCTGCCCATGGCGGTGATCTCGAACTCGCCCGGGAAGACGAAGCCCTTGCCCTCGCGCCGCGCCTGGCTGAAGTCGATCTCGCGCATCACTTGGCGTCCGCGGCCGGCGCCGCGGCGTCGACCTTCCTGTCGTGGTGGAACCACAGCAGGATCGAATCCCACAGCCGCTTGAAGAAACCGCCCTGCGGCGCGTCCTGCAGCGCGATCAGCGGCACGTCCTGCAGCGGCTGGCCGTCCAGGGTGACGTGCAGCGTGCCCACCTGCTGGCCCTTCTTGAACGGGGCGATCAGGGTGGCGGGGATGTCCATCGAGGCCTTCAGCTTGTCGTACTGGCCGGTCTTCACCGTCACCAGCAGGTCGTGCGCCACGCCGATCGGCAGCTGGTCGGCCTCGCCCTTCCACAGCTTCGGCGTGGCCAGCGGCTTGCCGGCCTCGTACAGCTTGTGGGTCTCGTAGAAGCGGAAGCCGTAGTTGAGCAGGGCCATCGCCGAGTCGGCGCGGGCGCGGTTGGTGCTGGCGCCCATCACCACCGCGATCATGCGCTCGTCGCCATGCTTGGCCGAGGCGTCCAGGCAGAAGCCGGCGGCGGCGGTGTGGCCGGTCTTGATGCCGTCCACCGCCGGGTCGCGCCACAGCAGTTCGTTGCGGTTCTGCTGCTTGATGCCGTTCCACTCGAACTCCTTGATCTTGGAGATCGCGTAGTCCTCGGGGAAGTCGTGGATCAGGGCGCGCGACAGCACCGCGATGTCGCGGGCGGTGGAGTAGTGGTCCGCCACCGGGTAGCCGGACGCGTTGGAGAAGTGCGTGGAGGTCATGCCGAGCTGCTTGGCGTAGGCGTTCATCAGGCCCACGAAGGCGTCCTCGGAGCCGGCGGTGTGCTCGGCCAGCGCGATCGCCGCGTCGTTGCCGGACTGGATGATCATGCCCTTGAGCAGGTCGCCCAGCTTCACCTGGCTGCCCAGCTTGAGGAAGCTGGTGGAGCCGTCGGTGCCCGCGCCGCCGGCGCGCCATGCGTGCTCGCTGATGCTGACCATGTCGTCCGGGTGGACGCGGCCGGCGGCGATCTCGGCGGAGACCACGTAGTCGGTCATCACCTTGGTCAGCGAGGCCGGTTCGCGGCGCTCGTCGGGGTTCTTCGAGGCGATGATCTGGCCGGTGGCGTAATCCATCAGCACCCAGCTCTGCGCGTCCACGTCCGGCGGCGGCGGCACCGGCATCTGCGGCGCCACCGGCTTCGGTATCGGCTGGGGCCGGGGCGGCGCCTGCTGGGCGAGGGCGACGCCCGCGGTCAGGGCGACGGCGGCGAGGGTGGCGAGGGAACGGCGAAGCAGGCTCATCACGATGGTCTATCCGGTCTTTGGCTGGATCGGCGGCGGGCTGCCGCGATCGGTGAAAAACGTCAGTCTACCGCGACCTCGGGGTGCGGCAGCCCCATGCGCTCGATCCGGTCACTGGCGCGGTCGGCGGCCTCCGCGTCCGCCAGCGGCCCCAGCCGCACCCGGCGCACGCGGTGACCGCCCACGTCGGCGTCGATCACCTGCACCGGGGCCAGGTTGGCCTGGCGCAGCTGCTGCGCCACGCGCTCGGCATTGGCGGGATCGGCGAACGCGCCCACCTGCAGGTAGATGCCGGGACGGGCGGCCCCGCCTGTGACCACGGGCGGCAGCGGCAGTTCCCGCACGCCGCCCGACGGGTCGATGCCCTGCACCTCCACCAGCCCGGTGCCCTTGGGCCAGATGCCGATGCGCACCGCGGCGGCGTAGGACAGGTCGATGATGCGGTTCTCGTGGAACGGGCCGCGGTCGTTCACGCGCACGACCACGCTCTTGCCGTTGGCCAGGTTGGTCACCCGGGCGTAGCTGGGCAGCGGCAACACCTTGCTGGCGGCGGAGAACTTGTACATGTCGTAGTTCTCCAGGCTCGAGGTCTTGTAGCCGTCGAACTTGTTGCCGTAGTACGAGGCGATGCCGCGCTCGTCGTAGCCGGCCGCGCTGGGCAGCACGCGGTAGGTCTGCCCGCGCACGCTGTAGGGCGACTTGTTGCCGTACAGCGCGCGCGGCTCGGCCTTCGGCACCGGCTCGGGCAGCGTGGCGATGAAGGCCGGCGGCGCGCCGTCCGGGGTGCTGTCGTCGCGGTCGCGGTAGCGGCGATCCTGCGGCAGGCGGGTGTCGTCGTCCACGCCGCGGTGGAACCAGCCGTGGTGGCCGCCCGTGGAGCCGGCGCCCGGGGGGCGCACGGCATGGCGGCCGCCGCAGGCGGCCAGCAGCAGCACGGCGAGCAGCAGGCCCGGCCAGCGCACCGCTTGCCTCATCGGGCGGCGGCCTGCGCCAGCGGCGCATCGCCGTGCACGCCGGCGGCGATCGCCTGGGCCAGCTGGTACACCGCCATGGCGTACAGCGGGCTGCGGTTGTAGCGCGTGATCACCTGGAAGTTGGCGAAGGTGAACCAGTACTCGGCGCCGCGCTCGCCGTCCAGCGTGAGCAGGCTGGTCGGCTGGCCGGGGTTGATCCGCTCCAGCGGGGCGTAGCCCCAGGCTTCCAACTGCTCCAGCGGCCATTGCGGCGCGGCCTGCCAGTCGAGCTTCTTCGCCGCCGCGTCCGGCTGGGCCCGCGCCGCCACCGGGCCGCCGGTCACCCAGCCGTGCCCGGCGAAGTAGTTGGCCACGCTGGCGAGGATGTCCGGCAGCGAGTCGTGCAGGTCGATGCGGCCGTCGCCGTCGGCGTCGACCGCGTAGTCGCGGATGCTGTCGGGCATGAACTGACCCCAGCCCTGCGCGCCGGCGTAGGAGCCGGTGAGCGTGTCCAGCGGTCCGGCCAGCTTGCTCGCCGGCAGTTCCAGCAGGGTCTTCAGCTCGCTGCGGAAGAACGTCGCCCGCGGCGGGTAGTAGAAGCCCAGCGTGACTAGCGCGTCGAGCACCTTGTACCTGCCGGTGTTGCCGCCGTAGGAGGTCTCCACGCCCAGGATCGCCACGATGATTTCCGGCGCCACGCCGTACTTCGCGGCGGTGCGCTCGATCAGCGCGCGGTGTTCGCGGTAGAACGCGATGCCGTCGTCGATGCGCTTGGCGGTGAGGAAGATCGGCCGGTACGCGCTCCACGGCTTGCTCTCGGCCGGGCGGTTCATCGCGTCGAGGATGCTTTGCTGCATCTTCGCACCATCCAGCAGTGCGTTCAGCGCCGCCGGGCTCTGGCCGGTGTCGCGCGCCACCTCGCGCACCAGGGCCTCCTGGCCGGGATGGGTGCCGGCCAGCGCCGGCGCGGCGGCGGCCAGGGCGAGGACGAGGGCCGGCAGGCGGCGTGCGGGTCTCGGGGACATGGTCGGCTTCGCGATCGTGGACGACATCGCGACAAGCCTATCACGCGCCCCGGCGCCTTCCGGGGCGTCGCCGTGGCCGCCGCATGGCAGGCATTCAGTCGTGCATCTTGCGATGCGCGTGGATCGACATCACCACGCCGAAGCCGACCAGCAGCGACACCGCCGAGGTGCCGCCGTAGCTGACCATCGGCATCGGCACGCCGACCACTGGCAGCATGCCGGCGACCATGCCGCCGTTGACGAACACGTAGACGAAGAAGCTCATGCCGATCGCGCCGGCGAGCAGGCGCGAATAGGTATCACGCGCCTGCATCGCGATCCACAGGCAGCGGCCGATGATGAAGGCGTACAGCGCCAGCAGCAGGCACACGCCGACCAGGCCGAATTCCTCCGAGAACACCGCGAAGATGAAGTCGGTGGTGTGCTCGGGCAGGAAGTCCAGCCGCGCCTGCGTGCTGTGCCCGTAGCCCTTGCCGAACATGCCGCCCGAGCCCACCGCGATCTGCGACTGGATGATGTGCCAGCCGTTGCCCAGCGGGTCGGACTCGGGGTTGATCAGGGTCAGCACGCGGTCGCGCTGGTACTGGTGCATGAAATGCCAGGCCACCGGCACCATCGCGCCGACGGCCACCAGCAGGCCGCCGATGCGCCACCAGCCCATGCCGGCCAGGAACAGCGCGAACGCGCCGGCCGCGGCCACCAGCAGCGCGGTGCCCAGGTCCGGCTGCTTGGCGATCAGCACGGCAGGCAGCGCGATCAGCGCGCCCACCGCCGCCATGTCCTTCCAGCTCGGCGGCAAGGGCCGCGCATGCAGGTACCAGGCCACCATCATCGGCATGGTCAGCTTGAGCAGCTCGGACGGCTGGAAGCGCATCACGCCCAGGTCGAGCCAGCGGTCGGCGCCGCGCCCCTCGCCCAGCACCGCCACCACCAGCAGCAGGAAGGTGCTGCCGGCGTACAGCCACGGGGTCCAGTTGCGCAGGCTGGACGGCGGGATGCGCGAGACCAGCAGCAGCAGCGCGCCGCCCAGCAGGAAGCGGCCGGCCTGGCCGCCCACCAGCGACAGGCCGCCGTCGCCCGCGCTGTACAGCGTGGCCAGTCCCACGCAGGCCAACAGCAGCAGGCCGCCGGCCAGCGGCAGGTCGATCCGCGGCCGCGTCAGCACGCGCGCCAGCAGGCGACGCAGGCGGGCCTTCAGGGCGTCGATCTGGTCGATCATGGCGTGTTGTCCACGGGCGGCGGCGCGCCGGGTGGCGGCGCCGAGGTTCGCACATCGGGCAGCGGCGTGTCCGGCGGCGGGTCTTTCTGCGTGGCCAGCCAGGCGTCGAGGATGCGGCGCGCGATCGGGCCGGCGTCGGACGCGCCCCAGGCGCCGGCCTCCAGTACCACCGCCACCGCGATGCGCGGGTCTTCCGCCGGCGCGAACGCCTCGAACCAGGCGCGGTGGCGGCTGGCCAGGTAGGCCAGGTTCTTGTTGGTGTTGTAGGCGTCGGTGGTGCGCGAGTAGCGCTCGGCGGTGCCGCTCTTGCCGGCGATGGTGTAGGGGAAGCCCTTGCCCAGGCCATAGCCGGTGCCGCGCGGGTCGTTCACCACCATCTGCATGCCCTCCTCCACCGCCTTCCAGTGCGCCGGGTTGCTGACCAGCGGGGGACCATCCGGCGGGTTGGACAGCGGCACCGGCTCAGCGGTGCCGCTCTGCTCGGCCATCACCAGCCGCGGCGCGTAGGGCGTGCCGTGGCCGGCCAGGGTGGCGACGGCATGCGCCAGCTGCAGCGGCGTCACCGCCCAGTAGCCCTGGCCGATGCCGGCGATCATCGTCTCGCCGGGATACCACGCCTGCTTGTAGTTCCTGGCTTTCCACGCGGGGGAAGGCAGCACGCCGGCCGCCTCGTTGTCGAGGTCGATGCCGGTGGGCCTGCCGAAGCCGAACCGGCCCATCCACGCGCTGAAGCGGTCGATGCCCATGTCCAGCGCCAGCTTGTAGAAGTAGGTGTTGACCGACCACATGATCGCCTGCCGCAGGTTCACCGTGCCGAAGCCGCCGCGGCGGTCGTCGCGACGGCAGAACGTGGTGCCCGGCAGGCAGAACGTCCCGGTGGAAAGCACCGTATCCTCGGGCGTGCGCAGGCCGAGCTCCAGCCCGCCCAGGGCGAGCAGCGGCTTCACCGTGGAGCCGGGCGGGTACACGCCGCTGACCGCGCGGTTGAACAGCGGCTTGTCCGGCGCGTACAGCAACGCGTGGTAGTCGGCGCGGCTGATGCCGTCGATGAACAGGTTGGGGTCGAAGCTGGGCACGCTGACCATCGCCAGCACCTGGCCGTTGCGCGGGTCGATCGCCACCGCGGCGCCGGGACGGCCGTCGAAGGCCTTTTCCGCCGCCTTCTGGATGCGCGCGTCGATCGACAGGTACAGGTTCTTGCCCGGCACCGGCGCGTGCGTCTCCAGCACACGCTGCACGCGGCCGTTGGCGTTCACCTCGTCCAGCTCGTAGCCGGGCGTGCCGTGCAGCACGCTCTCGTAGGAGCGCTCGATGCCGATGCGGCCCACGTGGGTGGTGCCCTTGTAGCTGGCCTCGTCGAGCTTCTTCAGGTCGTCGGCGTCGATGCGGCCCACGTAGCCCACCACGTGGGCGAACAGCTCGCCCTGCGGGTAGTTGCGGGTGAGGTAGGGCACCACGTCCACCCCGGGGAAGCGCCAGCGGTTGATCGCGAAGCGGTCGATCTCGTCCTCGGTGAGGTGCAGCTTCAACGGCACGCTGTCGAAGCGGCGGCTCTGCTTGACCTGCTTGAGGAAGGTGTCGATGTCGTCCTGGCTGAGCGGCACCACCATGCCCAGCTGGTGCAGCAGCCCTTTCATGTCCTTGACCTGCTCCGGCACCACCTCGAGCCGGAACGCCGGCACGTTGTCCGCCAGCAGCACGCCGTTGCGGTCGTAGACCAGCCCGCGCGGCGGCGGCAGCACGCGCGGCTTGACCCGGTTGTTCACCGAGCGGGTGACGAACTCGTCGTGGCGCGCCACCTGCAGGAACACGTAGCGCCCGACCAGCGCACACAGGCCCAGCAGGATCAGCGCGAAGCCGGTCAGCGCGCGACGGCGGAACAGCGCACTCTCGCTGCGGTTGTCCTTGATCGAGCGGCGCCGTGGCTGCTTCATCGGCACGTCCCGTCCGCGGCGCTCACGACAGCCGCAGCCGGGCGCGCAGGTCGTCCAGCAGCAGGAACAGGAACGGCCACAGCGCGGCGCCCACGAACGGCGAGATCCACCACGTCGCCGGCGGCAGCGATTCGCCCGCGAAGGCGCGCACGACCAGCAGCAGGATGCGGTCATTCAGCAGCAGCGCCAGCACCGCCAGGGTCTGCTGCCACATCGGGAAGAAGCGCAGCCGCGAGCGGAAGCGCAGCGCGATGAACACCAGCGCGGTGAGGCGCAGCGCCTGCTCGCCCAGCAGCACGCCATCGAACAGGTCCGCGCCCAGGCCGAGCAGGAAGGCCAGGCCCAGCGTCACGCCCTCGCCGGATTCCAGCGTCCAGTACAGCAGCACCAGCGCGGGCCAGTACGGCTTGCACGGTTCCAGCACCGCCGGCAGCGGCACCAGCATCAGCAGCAGCGACGCCAGCAGGGTGCCGGCGAACCACCAGCGGGCCAGGCGCACGCGGTTCATCGTGGGGTACCCGCGGCGGGGGCCGGCTTCGCCGGCGGCGGCCCGGCCGGCCGGGCGGGCGCCGGTGCGCTGGACGAAGGCGCCAGCTCCGCCGGCGGCCCCGCCGGCGCGGCCGGTTCGGGCGGCCCGGCCGGCGCGGCCAGGTCGTGCAGCACCAGCACGTCCTGGCTGCGGTCGAGGTCGGCGCTGGGCCGGGCGTGCGCCTCGAGGAACATGCCGGTGGGCGACGGCGCGACCGCCTGCACCTCGCCGACCGGGAAGCCCGGCGGGTAGCGTCCGCCGATGCCGGAGGTGATCAGCCGGTCGCCGGCCTTCACGTCGGCGGCGCGGGGAATGTCGGGCAGGGTCAGCTGGCCGCCGTCGCGCGAGCCGTAGGCCACGGTGCGCAGGCCGGTGCGCTCCACCACCACCGGCACCGCGTCGTCGGGATCGGTCACCAGCATCACCACCGAGGTGGTGGGCAGCACCTGCACGACCTGGCCCATCACGCCGTGCGCGTCGATCACCGGCTGGCCCGGCTGCACGCCCTGGCGCGCGCCCACGTCGAGCAACAGGCGGTGACGGTAGGCGCCCAGGTCCACCCCGACCACGCGCGCCAGCTGCACCTTGAGCTTGAGGCTGTGGCGGGTGTCCAGCAGTTCCTTGAGGCGCTCGTTCTGCTCGGCCACCGCGGCCATGCGGTTGAGCTTGGCGTTGGCCAGCAGCAGGTCCTCGCGCAGGCGCTGGTTCTGTTCGGTGAGGCGCTGGCGGTCGGAGAACGCCACGCCCAGCGCGTGCATGCCCGCGGCCGGCAGGCCGGCCAGCCGGTACAGCGGCTCCACCACCACGGCCGCGCCGTAGCGCACCCGCCACAGCCAGCCGTTGCGGTGGTCGAGCACCATCAGCACCATCGCCAGCGCAAGGTAGAAGATCAGCCGCAGGGTGCCCGCGACCGAACCGCTGAACAGGGGCGAGGAGGACTCCGGACCCATTTAAACAGGCTCAAAAAGGAATGGGCGACGGCCAAGATTACCTGAGCGTGCAAGGGGGCGAGCCCGCATGGCACCACGCGTTCCCCTCCCCCCGCCGGGGAGAGCTCCGCCCTGAGCCGGCCGAAGGGGGCAAAGGGCGAGGGGGCACTCTGGCCTCGGTTTCAGAACGAAGCGCGCTTCGATCAATGTCATGGCGAGCACCCGCCCCTCACCCCGACCCTCTCCCCGACGGGGAGAGGGAGGAAAAACAGGCCCTCGCGGGCGGCCTTCACTCGGGCGCGAAGAAGTCGCTACCGTGCTGGTCGATCAGCTCCAGCGCCTTGCCGCCGCCGCGCGCCACGCAGGTGAGCGGGTCGTCGGCCACCTGCACGTGCAGGCCGGTCTCCTCGGAGATCAGCCGGTCCAGGTCGCGCAGCAGGGCGCCGCCGCCGGTCAGCACGATGCCGCGCTCGGCCACGTCGGAGCACAGCTCCGGCGGGGTCTGCTCCAGCGCCGACTTCACCGCCGCCACGATGCCGGACAGCGGCTCGTGCAGCGCCTCCAGCACCTCGTTGGAGTTGATCGTGAACATCCGCGGCACGCCCTCGGCGAGGTTGCGGCCGGAGATCTCGATCTCCTTCACGTCGGCCTGCGGGAAGGCGCAGCCGATCTCCAGCTTGATCCGCTCGGCGGTGGATTCGCCGATCAGGGTGCCGTGGTTGCGGCGCACGTAGTTGATGATCGCCTCATCGAAGCGGTCGCCGCCCACCCGCACCGATTGCGAATAGACGATGCCGTTGAGCGAGATCACCGCCACTTCCGAGGTGCCGCCGCCGATGTCCAGCACCATCGAGCCGCGCGCCTCGTGCACCGGGATGCCGGCGCCGATCGCGGCGGCCATCGGCTCCTCGATCAGGAACACGTCGCGGGCGCCGGCGCCCTCGGCCGATTCCTTGATCGCGCGGCGCTCGACCTGGGTCGAGCCGCACGGCACGCAGACCAGCACGCGCGGGCTGGGGCGCAGCATGCGCGACTTGTGCACCTGCTTGATGAAGTGCTGCAGCATCGCCTCGGTCATGGTGAAGTCGGCGATCACGCCGTCCTTCATCGGCCGCACCGTGGCGATGTTGCCGGGGGTGCGGCCCAGCATGCGCTTGGCGTCGCCGCCCACCGCCGCCACCGTGCGCGGGCCGCCGGGGCCGCGGTCCTGGCGGATCGCCACCACCGAGGGTTCGTTGAGGATGATGCCCTGGCCGCGCACGTAGATCAGCGTGTTCGCGGTGCCGAGGTCGATGGAGATGTCGTTGGAGAAGATGCCGCGAAACTTCTTGAACATGGGGGTGCGCCGCGCGTCGACCTGGCTAAAAAGTAAGCGCGCCAGTCTAGTCAGCGTGGCTCCGATCCGCAAGGACGCAGACGTTAAGAAAGCCTTGCGGGACGGGACGATAAGCGCATTTCCTGTGGTCCGTGGAGAACTCCGCTGGCGCCCCCATCCGTTCGCGTTGAGCGTAGTTGGCGAAGCTGGCGGAGTCGAAACGCCCGCGCCCTTCGACTCCGTCCCTGCGGGACTACGCTCAGGGAGAACGGCTTAAGGTCCTGGCGCCCCCGGAAGTCGCCAGCGCGGGGCGTTGGCGGTACGATGGCGTCTTTGGGCGTAGCCTGCACTTTGCGGGGCGAGCGTCCGGCTGCGCCGCGCGTGGCCGCCACACCAACCGGGGCCACGTCACTACCATGCCTGCCGTCATCTGCGGATCGCTCGCCTACGACACCATCATGGTGTTCCAGGACCAGTTCAAGAACCACATCCTGCCGGACCAGATGCACATCCTGAACGTGTCGTTCCTGGTGCCGCGGATGCGCCGCGAGTTCGGCGGCTGCGCCGGCAACATCGCCTACAACCTCAAGCTGCTCGGCGCCGACCCGCTGCCGGTGGCCGCGGTGGGCCAGGATTTCGCGCCCTACCGCGCGCACCTGGAGAAGTGCGGCATCCCGCTGGAGCGGGTGCGCGTGTACGAGGACCAGTTCACCCCGCAGTGCTTCATCACCACCGACCTGGACAACAACCAGATCACCGCCTTCCACCCCGGCGCGATGTCCAGCGCGCACGAGAACCACGTGCGCGAGATCCCCGCGATGGACTTCGCCATCGTGGCGCCGGACAGCCGCGAGGCGATGCTGCAGCACGTGGACGAGTTCGCCGCGCGCGGCGTGCCCTTCATCTTCGACCCCGGCCAGGCGATGCCGCTGTTCAACGGCGACGAGTTCCGGGCGATGATCGACAAATCCACCTACGTGATCGTCAACGACTACGAGTCGCAGCTGCTGCAGGCGCGCACCGGCTGGAGCGCGGAGGAGATCGCCGCCCGCGTCGAGGCCTACGTGGTGACGCTGGGCCCGCGCGGCTCGCTGATCCACGCCGGCGGCACCGTGCACGAGATCCCGCCCGCCCGCGAGCGCCGCATCGTCGACCCCACCGGCTGCGGCGACGCGTACCGCGCCGGCCTGATCTTCGGTATCATGAAGGGCTACGACTGGCCCACCGTGGGCCGCATGGCCTCGCTGATGGGCGCGCTGAAGGTGGAGCACCCCGGCACGCAGAACCAGCGCTTCGACTACGCGCAGTTCGCGGCCGAGTTCCAGGACCAGTTCGGCTACGCGCTGGCCTGAGCGCCGGCCGCCGGGAGAACCGCATGTCGCTCGCCGCGGACATCGTGATCGCCGTCATCGCCCTGCTGCACCTGTGGTTCCTGGTGCTGGAGATGTTCCTGTGGGACAAGCCCGCCGGGCTGCGCGCGTTCGGCATCACGCGGGAGTTCGCCACGCAGTCGAAGGTGCTGGCCGCGAACATGGGGCTGTACAACGGCTTCCTCGCCGCCGGCCTGGCCTGGGGCCTGTGGCTCGGCCATGCCGGCACGACGGTGAAGCTGTTCTTCCTCGGCTGCGTGCTGGTCGCCGGCCTCTACGGCGGCCTCACCAGCTCGCGCCGGGTGCTGTGGATCCAGGCGCTGCCCGCCGCGGTCGGGCTGGCGCTGCTGCTCGCTTCCTGATCCCGCATCCCGGTGCCCGCCCATTGAAAAGTGCCGTCCCGGACGGCACCTGACGGGCTTCCCCCTCCCGCCCGCCGCCGTCCCTCCCGGAGTCCGTCATGGCCCGTCGCAAACCGCTCGACCTGTACCGCAACCTCGGCATCATCGCCCACATCGACGCGGGCAAGACCACCACGACCGAGCGCATCCTGTACTACACCGGCAGGAAGCACCAGATCGTCGACGTGCACGACACCAAGGAAGGCAAGGGCTCCACCACCACCGACTACCTGGAGCAGGAGCGCAAGCGCGGCATCACCATCCAGTCGGCCGCGGTGTCGACCGAGTGGAAGGGGCACCAGATCAACCTGATCGACACCCCCGGGCACGTGGACTTCACCATCGAGGTGAATCGCAGCCTGCGCGTGCTGGACGGCGCCGTGGTGGTATTCGACGGCGTGGCCGGCGTGGAGCCGCAGACCGAGACGAACTGGCGCCTGGCCGACCAGTACAACGTGCCGCGCCTGTGCTACGTCAACAAGATGGACCGCATCGGCGCCAGCTTCAGGCACTGCGTGGACGGCATCCGCAACCGGCTGGGCGCCAACGCCCTGCTGTGCCAGGTGCCGCTGGGCAGCCACGACGATTTCATGGGCATGGCCGACCTGATCGCCGGCGTCGGCTATATCTGGCTCGGCGACGACAAGGACAGCGCGTGGGAGACCGTGCCGCTGGACGAGGTCGCCGCGCACCCGCGCGTGCAGGCGCTGGGCAACGCCGCCGACAAGCAGTGGGTGGCCGACCTGGCCAGGCTGCGCGAGCAGAGCATCGAGAGCGCGGTCGAGGCCGATGACGCGGTGATGGAGCACTACCTCGCCACCGGCGAGACGCCTTCGCTGGAGACGCTGAAGCGCTGCATCCGCAAGGGCTGCGTCGCCGGCACGCTGGTGCCGGTGTTCTGCGGCTCGTCCTACCGCAACAAGGGCGTGCAGCAGTTGCTGGACGCGGTGATCGACTACCTGCCCTACCCCGGCGAGAACGGCGGCATCCCGATGGTGGACGAGGACGGCCAGGTGATCGGCGAGCAGGCCGTCACCGACGACGCGCCGGCGCGCGCGCTGGCGTTCAAGGTCATCAACGACCCGTTCGGCACGCTCACCTTCACCCGCGTCTACTCCGGCGTGATCCGCAAGGGCGACACCCTGCTCAACGTCACCCGCGACCGCAAGGAGCGCATCGGCCGCATCGTGGAAGTGCAGGCCAACGCCACCCGGGAGATCGACGAGGTGCGCGCGGGCGACATCTGCGCCTTCGTCTCGCTGAAGGAGACCGAGACCGGCGATTCGCTGAGCGACCCGGCCCACCCCGCCCTGCTGGAGCGCATGCGCTTCCCCGACCCGGTGATCAGCGTGTCGGTGGAGCCGAAGAGCCGCGCCGACGTCGACAAGCTCTCCACAGCGCTCTACAAGATGGTCAAGGCCGACCCCTCGCTGAAGCTGGAGGTGGACAAGGAAACCGGGCAGACCGTGCTCAAGGGCATGGGCGAGCTGCACCTGGAGATCACCATCGACCGCATGCGCACCGAGCTGGGCGTGGACGCCAGCATGGGCAAGCCCAAGGTCAGCTTCCGCGAGGCCTTCGGCAAGCCGGTGGAGCACACCTACACGCACAAGAAGCAGTCGGGCGGCTCCGGCCAGTTCGCCGAGGTGAAGATCATCTTCGAGCCGGGCGAGTCCGGCTCGGGCGTGGTGTTCTCCGACGAGGTGGTGGGCGGCCGCGTGCCGCGCGAATACATCCCCGCGGTGGAGCACGCGATCCGCACCGAGGCGCTGCAGGGCCAGGTGGCCGGCTACGAGGTGCTGGACTTCAAGGCGCGCCTGGTGGACGGCAAGTACCACGACGTGGATTCGTCCGCGCTGGCCTTCGAGATCGCCGCCCGCGCCTGCTTCCGCGAGGCGCAGAAACTGTCGAACCCGAAGCTGCTGGAGCCGGTGATGAAGCTGGAGGTGGTCACCGAGGCCGATTACCTGGGCGACGTGATCGGCGACATCAACCGCCGCCGCGGCTCGGTCAGCGACCAGGGCCAGCGCGGCACCAACGCCTACGTGCAGGGCTTCGTGCCGCTGGCGGAGATGTTCGGCTACATCAACTTCCTGCGCTCGGCCACCAGCGGCCGCGGTAATTTCACCATGGAATTCGACCATTACCAGGAAGTGCCGGCGAACATGGTGGAGAAGCTGATGGAGAAGGAAGCGAAGTAAGCTTCCGCCACGCCCGCGCGGCCCCATGGACCACGCGGGCGCTTCCGCCGCTGTCGCAAGGAACCGTCATGACCGCCCGCCGCCTGCGCTGCGTCCTCGCGCTCGTCCTGCTCGCCGCCGCGCACGCGGCGTTCGCCCAGACGCCTGATACCGTCCAGCTGCAGGACCTCACCTGGACCGAGCTGCGCGACCAGGTGCGAGCCGGCACGACCACGGTCATCATCCCCATCGGCGGCACCGAGCAGAGCGGGCCGTACATCGCGGTGGGCAAGCACAACCGGCGCGCCACGGTGCTGGCCGAGCGCATCGCGCGCGGGCTCGGCCACGCGCTGGTCGCGCCGACCGTGGCCTACGTCCCCGAGGGCGGCACCGCGCCGCCGACCTCGCACATGCGCTTCCCGGGCACCATCACCCTCCCCGACGGCGCGTTCGAGCAGTTGCTGGCGTCGGCCGCGCAAAGCTTCGCCGTGCACGGCTTCCGCACCATCGTCTTCCTGGGCGACCACGGCGGCTACCAGAAGGACCTGCAGCACGTGGTGGCGCGGCTGAACCGGCAATGGGCCGGCACGGGCGCGCGCGCCTTGGCGCCGCCGGAATACTACGCGGCCAGCTCGGCCGGCTACGCCCGGATCCTGCGCCGCCACGGCATCCGCGACGACGAGATCGGCACCCACGCGGGCCTGGCCGACACTTCGCTGCAGCTGGCGGTGGCGCCGCAGATGGTGCGCCTGGACCGCCTGCGCCACGCCCCGAAACCCACCGCCGCGGACGGTGTCTACGGCGGCGACCCGCGCCGCGCCAGCGCCGCGCTGGGCCAGCTGGGCGTGGACGCGATCGTCGCCCGCACGATCGAGGCCATCCGCAGGGACACGGCTGGGCGATAATGCGCCGTTCGCGCCCCGTGCGCGCCCTTGCCCTCCGACAGACCGCCATGACCCCACGCGCCCCTCGCCTCCCCCGGATCGCCCTGCTCGCCGGCCTTGCCCTGGCCGGGCCCGGCGCCGCCTCCGCCGCCGCCGCGCATGCGGTGGCCACCGTCCCCGGCATGCCGCCGGTGCTGAATGCCCACGACATGTACAGCGAGGCCGGCGCCAACCACTTCAGCCCGGCGGTGGCCGGTGCGCTGGCGCGCATCTACGTGCCCAACCTGCGCGGCGACAGCGTCTCGGTGATCGACCCGGCCACCTACAAGGTGGTCGACACCTTCCGCGTCGGCCGCAGCCCGCAGCACGTGGTGCCCTCGTGGGACCTGAAGACGCTGTGGGTCACCAACAATTCCGAGGGCCGCAGCACCGGCAGCCTCACGCCGATCGACCCGAAGACCGGCAAGCCCGGCACGTCGGTCCCGGTGGACGACCCGTACAACATGTACTTCACGCCCGACGGCAGGTACGCCATCGTGGTGGCCGAGGCGCACGCGCGGCTGGATTTCCGCGACCCGCACACGATGGCGCTGAAGTTCAGCGTGAACGCGCCGCAGTGCAAGGGCATCAACCACGCCGACTTCTCCATCGACGGGCGCTACGCGATCTTCACCTGCGAGTTCGGCGGCAAGCTGGTCAAGATCGACATGGTCGACCACAAGGTGCTGGGTTACCTCGAACTGGCCAGGCACGGCATGCCGCAGGACATCCGCGTCTCGCCCGACGGCAAGGTGTTCTACGTGGCCGACATGATGGCCGACGGCGTGTACCTGATCGACGGCGACAGCTTTACCAGGATCGGCTTCATCAGGACCGGCATCGGCACCCACGGCGAATACCCGAGCCGCGACGGCACCAAGCTGTACGTCGCCAACCGCGGCTCCAACAAGGTGCACGGCCCGCGCCACGGGCCGGGCAGCGTGTCGGTGATCGACTTCGCCACGCGCAAGGTGGTCGCCAACTGGCCGATCCCCGGCGGCGGCAGCCCCGACATGGGCAACGTCAGCGCCGACGGCCGGACGCTGTGGCTGTCCGGCCGCTTCGACGACGTCGTCTACGCCATCGACACCGCCACCGGCAAGGTCCGCAAGATCAAGGTCGGCGCCGAGCCGCACGGCCTGGCCGTATGGCCGCAGCCGGGCCGCTACTCGCTGGGACACACCGGCATCATGCGCTGACCGCCCGCCCGGCTTCGATGACCGCGCCGTGCCCGGGATGTTCGAACAGCGCGTACTCGTCCATGCAGGCATCGCCGCGACCTGGGACGCCCTGATCCGGATCGATGCGATGCAGGCATGGATGGGCGGGGACGATTTCAGCGTCGAGGTCGAAACTTCCTGGGCGCCCGGCACTCCGTTCAAGGTGCGCGGCTTTCACCACGTGCCGTTCGAGAACGTCGGCAAGGTGCTGGAATTCGTCCCCATGGAGCGGGTTGCCTATACGCATCGAAGCTCGTTGTCGCGATTGCCCGACCACCCGGACAGCGACACCACGCTCCGTTTCCGCCTGCGCGCCGAGGGTGAACGGACGTCGCTCGTCCTGTCCGCCAGCGGCTTCCCGACCGAATCGATCTTCCGGCACCTGCACTTCTACTGGGGCGGCACCCTGGAGGTGCTGAAGCGATACGCGGAACGGCCCGGGCTGGCGGAATATCCCGGGCTTGAGCCTCCCAGCCCGCCCATCCCGCCACGGAAGCCGGGATGACCTTGCCCGGCCCGCCGGCGACCCGCACGACCCGCGCTAGAATGACGGGTTCGATCACCGATTGTTCCTGCCTACCTCCATGTCCGCCCATCTCGCCGAAACCCGCCGCCGACGCACCTTCGCCATCGTCAGCCACCCCGACGCGGGCAAGACCACGCTGACCGAAAAGCTGCTGCTGTTCGGCGGCGCGATCCAGATGGCCGGCAGCGTGAAGGGTCGCAAGGCCGCGCGTCACGCCACCTCGGACTGGATGGCGCTGGAAAAGGAGCGCGGCATCTCGGTGACCTCGTCGGTGATGCAGTTCCCCTACGAGGGCAAGATCGTCAACCTGCTCGACACCCCCGGCCACGCCGACTTCTCCGAGGACACCTACCGCGTGCTCACCGCGGTGGACTCAGCGCTGATGGTGATCGACTGCGCCAAGGGCGTGGAGGAGCGCACGATCAAGCTGATGGAGGTGTGCCGTTTGCGCGACACGCCGATCATGACCTTCGTCAACAAGCTGGACCGCGAGGGCAAGTCGCCGATCGAGCTGCTGGACGAGGTGGAATCCGTGCTCGGCATCGCCTGCGCCCCGCTGACCTGGCCGATCGGCATGGGCAAGCGGTTGAAAGGCGTGTACCACCTGCTGCTGGACGAGGTGCACGTGTTCGAACCGGGCCGGAATTTCACCCGCCAGGATTCCACCATCTTCAAGGGCCTCGACGCGCCCGGCCTCGAAGCGGCGGTGGGCGCCGAGGCGCTGGCCGAGCTGCGCGAGGAACTGGAGCTGGTGCAGGGCGCCTCGCACCCGTTCGACCTGGAGCAGTACCTGGCCGGCAAGCTCACCCCGGTGTTCTTCGGCTCGGCGGTGAACAACTTCGGCGTGCAGCTGCTGCTGGACTTCTTCGTCGCGCACGCGCCCTCGCCGCGCCCGCGCGCCACCACCTCGCGCGAGGTGCTGCCGGAGGAGGAAAAGCTCACCGGCTTCGTGTTCAAGATCCAGGCCAACATGGACCCGGCGCACCGCGACCGCGTGGCCTTCATGCGCGTGTGCTCGGGCACCTACAGTGCCGGCATGAAGATGATCCAGACGCGCACGAACAAGGAAGTGCGCATCGCCAACGCACTCACCTTCATGGCGTCCGACCGCGAGATCGTGGAGACCGCCTATCCCGGCGACGTGATCGGTCTGCACAACCACGGCACCATTTCCATCGGCGATACCTTCACCGAGGGCGAGGCGGTCTCGTTCACCGGCATCCCGAACTTCGCACCGGAACTGTTCCGCCGCGCGCGCCTGCGCGATCCGCTGAAGATGAAGGCGCTGCAGAAGGGCCTGGCGCAGCTGTCCGAGGAAGGCGCCACGCAGTTCTTCCGCCCCCTGATGTCGAACGACCTGGTGCTGGGCGCGGTCGGCGTGCTGCAGTTCGACGTGGTCGCCTACCGGCTCAAGGACGAATACGGCGTGGACGCCGCGTTCGAGCCGGTGGGCGTGGCCACCGCGCGCTGGGTGCACTGCGACGACGCGAAGAAGCTGGAGGAGTTCCGCGAGAAGAACGCGCTGAACCTGGCCATCGACGCCGCCGGCGAATTGGTCTACCTGGCGCCGTCGCGGGTGAACCTGCAGCTGGCGCAGGAGCGCTGGCCGCAGGTGCGCTTCTCCGCCACGCGCGAGCACGCCGCCGCCGTCGAGGTCTGATGCGGCGTCCCTCCCTGCTTCGCAGGGGGATCAACCTGCTTCACGGCAAGCCCGGACTACCCCTCCCGACCTCCCCCTGCACGCAGGGGGAGGAGCGCAAACACCGCATCGACCACGGCGACCTGCCCCCTCCCCTGCCTCGCAGGGGAGGGTTGGGGAGGGGTCACCCAAGCTCGCGACAAGCCCCGGCTACCCCCACCGGCCTCCCCCTGCACGCAGGGGAGGAGCCGCAAACACCGCACGGCCACAGCGCGCGGAGGGAGGAGCCACTGCCGCTCCCTGCTAGTCTGCAGTTTTCCACGGAAGCGCCGCCATGCCCGCCGCCCCTGTTGCCTTCGCCACGCCACCCGATGTACCGCGCTGGCAGCGCTGGCTGGTGTTCTCGCCCGGCGCGCGCATCGTGTTCTTCGCCGTCACCATGGCCATCCTGAGCCTTGCCGCGCATGCCGTGGTCGCGCCGCTGGGATGGACCACCCGGACCGCCGGCTCCATGCACTTCGTGCTGGCGCTGCTGACCATGGAACTGCTGCCGGCGCTGGTCGCCTACGTGATCCTGGTGAAAGGCATCGAGAGGCGCCGGCTCGGCGAACTATCGGCGCGTGACGCGTCCGGCTTCGGCATGGGCGGCCTTGTCGCCGGCCTGGCGCTGTTCAGCGCCGTGGTCGGCGTGCTGTGGTTGGCTGGCAGCTACCACGTGCTCGGCACGAACGCGCACGCGGACTGGCTGCCCCAGGTGCTCGGTGCCGGCGTCGGTGCCGGCATCGCCGAGGAAATCATCACGCGCGGCGTACTGTTCCGCGTCCTCGAGGAAGGCCTGGGCAGCGGCTGGGCGCTGGTGATCTCGGCCGCGTTCTTCGGCGGCGCGCACGCCTTCAACCCGGGCGCCACGCTGTGGAGTTCGGCGTCCATCGCCATCGAGGCGGGCGTGCTGCTCGCCCTGCTCTACCTCGTCACGCGCTCGCTGTGGGCCTGCATTGGCCTGCATGCGGGATGGAACATCGCGCAGGGCACCGTCTACGGCATCCCGGTGTCCGGCACGCATGCCGACGGCTGGCTGGTGTCCACACGGTCCGGGCCGGATTGGCTGAGCGGCGGCGCGTTCGGCGCCGAGGCGTCGGTGGTGGCGCTGGCGCTTTGCTCGCTCTGTTCGGTGGCGCTGCTGGTCGTAGCGTGGCGGCGGCATGCGTTCGTGCCGCCCGGTTGGCGGCGGTCGTAAACGCACGGCCGGCACAGAGGCGGTTCAGGCCCTGCGCGGCGATACCCACATGGTGGCCACGGCGCGGAACACCGCCTGGCCGCCGGCGTCACGGACATCCACCTGCACCGGCCACTCGCGCCCCTCGGCGAATGCCACGGCAGGCGCTTGCGGCGTGGCCACCGCGTGCATGGTGCCAACCGCCTTCGCCAGGTACTCGACCGTCATGCCCTTGGGAATCCAGCGCATGCCGGTCGGCAGCGTGGCCTCGCTCATCACGCCGGCGCACAGCTCGGCGAGATTGCACAAGGCGATGGCATGCACGGTGCCGATATGGTTGTGCACGCGGCGGCGGTCGCGGAGGGTGATCTCGCAGCGGCCCGGCTCCAGCCTCACGAAGCGCGGTGCAATGGTGGCGAAGTACGGCGCCCTGAGGCAGATCAGCCGGCCGTAGAGCCACGCGCCGCCAGGCCAGCGGGAAAGCCTGCTCCAGAGTTTCAGCGCTGCGCTCATGCCCGCGGCTCCCGAAAAGGGAACGGGGCGACCCGCGCCCCGTTCGTTCATGCCCATGCGACGACGCGGCTCAGGCGGCGTCGGCCAGCTTCTTCTTGCGTTCGTCCGCCCGCGTCACCGCCGCGCGCAGCTCGGACGGGTCGAAGTCGTCCACCGAGATGAACTCGAACACACCGTCGCGCACGCGCTTGAGCAGGTCGTGTTCGGCCTGGCTCACCACGCCGGCGGCCAGCGCCTCGGCCAGTTGGCCGTCGTAGTCGTGCGCCTTGAACTGGCCGGCCTTCTGCGCTTTCAGGAACTTGCGCTCCACCGGTTCGGCGGCGATCACCTCGGGCAGCAGCGCGTTCATGCGGCCCACCGTGTTGTTCGGCGTGGGGGTGAGGTAGACCCATTCCAGCAGGCGCCCGCGCGCCTCGTTCGGCGCGGTGAGCAGCGCGGCCACGCGGCGGCCCAGGCGGTCCGATGGCGGTACCTCGCGGCGGCCCAGCGGGAACACCAGCACCCGCAGCAGCCAGGCCACCGGGCGCACCGGGAAGTTGCGGATGGCGCCGTCCAGCGCGTTCTGGATCAGCCACATGCACTCGTGGAAGCCCCAGGCCAGGAACGGGCGGTCGGCCTCGGGCCGGCCGGTATCCTCGTAGCGCTTGAGCATGCTGCTTGCGATGTAGAGGTAGCTCAATACGTCGCCCAGCCGTGCGGAGAGCTTCTCCTTGAACTTCAGCTTGCCGCCCAGCACGCCCATGAAGGTGTCTGCGCACAGCGCCAGCGCGGCGGAGTAGCGATTGAGCTTGCGATAGTAGCGGCGGGTATAGGCGTCGCCCGCGCTGTCGCCCATGCGCCCGCCGGACAGGCCCATCGCGAAGCTGCGCACCGCGTTGGAGATGCCGAAGCCGATGTGGCCGAACAGCGCCCGGTCGAAGCTGCGCAGGCGCTCGCCGTAGTCGGCGATGGACAGCGCCTGCATTTCCTTCAGCACGTAGGGATGGCAGCGGATCGCGCCCTGGCCGAAGATCATCAGGCTGCGCGTCATGATGTTCGCGCCTTCCACGGTGATCGCGATCGGCACCGACGACCAGCCGCGGCCGGCGTAGTTCTTCGGGCCCAGCTGCACCGCCTTGCCGCCGTGCACGTCCATGGTGTCGCCGGCCACCGTGCGCGCCCACTCGGTGGCGTGGTACTTGGCGATCGCCGAAGGCACTGCCGGCTTCTCGCCGCGGTCCACCGCGGCGGCGGTGGCGCGCGACAGCGCGGTGGTGGCGTAGGTGAGGCCGCCGATGCGGCCCAGCGCTTCCTCCACGCCTTCGAAGCGGGCGATGGCGAGGCCGAACTGCTTGCGCATGCGCGCGTAGGCGCCGGTGGCCGCGGCCGAGCCGCGCATCGCGCCGGTGGCGTTGGACGGCAGCGAGATCGCACGCCCCACCGACAGGCATTCCACCAGCATGCGCCAGCCGTGGCCGGCCATCTCGGGGCCGCCGATCAGCACCGACAGCGGCGCGAACACGTCCTTGCCGTGGATCGGGCCGTTCTGGAACGGGATGTTGAGCGGGAAGTGACGGCGGCCGATCTCGAGCCCCGGCGTGGAGCGCGGCAGCAGCGCCAGGGTGATGCCGAGGTCCTCCCTGTCGCCCAGCAGGTGCTCCGGGTCGTACATGCAGAAGGCCAGGCCGACCACGGTGGCGATCGGCGCCAGGGTGATGTAGCGCTTGTCGAACGTCAGCTTCACGCCCAATGTCTCGACGCCGTCCACCACCTGCCTGCAGACGATGCCGTAATCGGGGATCGAGGTGGCGTCGGAGCCCGCGTACGGGCCGGTGAGCGCGAAGCAGGGGATCTCCTCGCCCACCGCCAGGCGCGGCAGGTAGTAGTTCTTCTGCTCCTCGCTGCCGTAGTGCAGCAGCAGCTCGGCCGGGCCCAGCGAATTGGGCACCGCCACGGTGGAAGCCAGCGTGGCCGACATCGTCGACAGCTTCTGCAGCACCGCCGAGTGCGCCAGCGCCGAGAACTGCAGGCCGCCGTACTGCTTCGGGATGATCATGCCGAAGAACTTGTTCTTCTTGACGAACTCCCACACCTCCGGCGGCAGGTCGGCCAGCTCGTGGGTGATCTGCCAGTCGTCGACCATCGCGCACAGCTGTTCCACCGGGCCGTCCATGAAGGCCTGCTCCTCCACGCTCAGCTCGGGCTTCGGCTGCTTCAGCAGCTCGTGCCAGTCCGGCTTGCCGGAGAACAGCTCGCCCTCGAAACCGACCGTGCCGGCTTCCAGCGCGGTCTGCTCGGTCTCCGACAGTTTCGGCGTGACCCTGGCGAACATCTTCAGCAGCGGCGCGGTGACCTGCCGGCGGCGGAACGTCGGCATCAGCAGCGGCACGGCGACGCCCAGCTCGACGACGAGCAGGACGGCCATCGTCCAGTACGCGCCGGTAAGCAGGCCGACGACCAGCGTCGCCAGCGGCGCGGCGATGGCGAAGGTGCGCAGGCTGCTGCGGTGGTAGGCGCAGGCGCCGGTCGCGATGAGCGCCGCCAGCAGGGTCAGTATCACGGACATCTCGACATCCTCGTTGCGGTCGTGCGTGTGACGGTCAGGCGATGCGCGCGTCCAGGGCGTCCGCACCGTCCAATGACTGGGTGAAACGTGCGATCTCGCGGGTGAACGCGTCGTTGGCGTCGCCGGCGACTATGTGCGTGGCGCCCGCCACGGCCACGTGCCGCGCCTGCGGCACCAGCGCCAGGAACTCGTCGATGGTGGCGCGCGAGACCACGTCGCTGCGTTCGCCGGAAAGCAGCAGCACCGGCACTTCGACCTGGGCCGCGGCGGCGAGCAGGCGCGGCTGGTAGCGCTCGCTTTCCTGCACCAGGTCGCCCGCCAGCAGGGCCGGGTCCCAGTGCCAGCGCAGGCGGCCGTCGGCGCCTTCGCGCAGCAGCGGCCGCAGCTGTTCCCCGCTCTTGCGACCGGCGCGGTGCGGCAGGTAGGCGGCGATCCGCGCCGCGGCCTCGGCATAGTCGGCGAAGCCGTCCGGGTGCGCCTGCATGAAGGCGAGGATGCGCTCCACGCCCCGGGTCTCCCAGCGCGGGGTGATGTCCACCAGTACCAGCGCGCGGAACGGCGCCGGCCGCGCCTCGCCCGCCGCCACCAGGCCGAGCAGGCCGCCCATCGAGGCGCCCACCAGCACCGGCGGCGCGGGCTGCGCCCGGGCCAGTCCCAGCAGGTCGTCGACGAACTGCTGCATGTGGTAGGCGCCGCCGGGCAGGTAATCGCTCCCGCCATGGCCGCGCGCGTCGAAACCCACGCAGCGGCAGCCCTGCGCCGCCAGCACGGCGGCCGCGCCGCCCCAGGCGCCACGGGTCTGGCCGAAGCCATGGGCGAACAGCACGCCCGGCGCGCCGTGGGCATGCCGGGTCTCCACCGCCAGCGCGAGGCCGTCGGCCGTGCGGAACGTCGAATACCGGGCTGCGAAATCTTCCATACGGATGAGTATGGATCGCCATCCCACCGTCGTCAACCACGCCGGCCACGTGCGCATCGGCATCCCGTCTGGGCTACCATACGGACATGAATGTGAGCACCAAACCGGAACGCACCCGCCTCTCCGCCGAGGACTGGGAAGAGGCCGCGCTGGGCCTGATCGCCGAGCAGGGCGTGGGCGCCCTCGCGGTGGAGGCGCTGGCGCGCCAGCTGGGCGTCACCAAGGGCAGCTTCTACTGGCATTTCCGCACCCGCGAGGCGCTGCTGCAGGCCGCGCTGGAACGCTGGGAGCAGTACGGCGAGCGCGAGGTGATCGCGCAGATCGAGGCCATCCCCGACCCGCGCGTGCGCCTGCCGGAGCTGTTCCGCCGCGTGGCGCACGAACTGCAGCCGCACCGGGTCTACGCCGCCCTGCTGAAGGCGCTGGACCACCCGCTGGTGGTACCGGTGATGGCGCGCGTCTCGCAGCGGCGCACCGAATTCCTCAACAAGGCCTACCGCGAGGCCGGCCTGCCACCCGCCGAGGCGATCAACCGCGCGCGGCTCACCTACGCCGCCTACGTGGGCTTCCTGCAACTGAACTTCACGCTGGGCCTGCCGCGCCTCGGCCACGAGGAATTCGACGCCTACGTCGAACACATGATCGCCACCCTGATTCCCGCCTGACTTCCGGCGGAAACTGCCGATCTACGCACACGGGCGCCCTTGCGGCGCCCGTTTTGCTGCGCGCGACCTTGCAATGCCAGTTTCTGCAACATAGTGTTTTGACTCTCTTTTGGCCGAAGACCAAGGCGAGGAAAACATGGCGAGCAAGCTGGAAGCACTGCAACGGTGGGTCGACGAGGCGGCGGCGCTGACCCGCCCGGCGGCGATCCACTGGTGCGACGGATCCGAGGCCGAATATCAGGCGCTGGTGCGGCAGATGCTGGCCGACGGCACCCTGGTCGAGCTGAACCAGCAGACCCACCCGGGCTGCTACCTGCACCGCTCCAACCCCGCCGACGTGGCGCGCGTGGAACACCTCACCCTGGTCTGCCACCCGGAGCGCGAGGACGCCGGTCCCAACAACCACTGGATGGACCCGGCCGAGGCGCACGCGAAGATGGACGCGCTGTTCGACGGCTGCATGCGGGGTCGCACGATGTACGTGATCCCGTACTGCATGGGCCCGATCGACTCGCCGCTGTCGCGCTGCGGGGTGGAGATCACCGACAGCCCCTACGTGGTCGCCAACATGCGGATCATGACCCGCATGGGCGCCGCCGCGCAGGCGCGCATCGAGCGCGAGGGCACGTTCGTGAAAGGCCTGCACTCCACCGGCGAACTCGATCCCGAGCGCCGCTGGATCATGCACTTCCCCGCCGAGCGGCTGATCAAATCCTACGGTTCCGGCTACGGCGGCAACGCGCTGCTGGGCAAGAAGTGCCACGCGCTGCGCATCGCCTCCAACCAGGCCCGCGACGAGGGTTGGCTGGCCGAGCACATGCTGATCGTGGGCATCGAGAACCCGCGGGGCGAAACGCACTACGTCGCCGCCGCCTTCCCCTCCGCCTGCGGCAAGACCAACCTCGCCATGCTGATCCCGCCCGAGGGCTACCGCAGGGACGGCTGGAAGGTGTGGACGGTGGGCGACGACATCTGCTGGATGCGCCCCGGCGCAGATGGACGGCTCTACGCGATCAACCCCGAGGCCGGCTTCTTCGGCGTGGCGCCGGGCACCAGCAACGACACCAACCCGAACGCGCTGGCCAGCGTCGCGCGCGACACCATCTTCACCAACGTCGCGGTCACCGCCGACAACCAGCCGTGGTGGGAAGGCCTGCCCGGCACGCCGGTCACCGACTGGCAGGGGCGTCCGTACGACCCGGCCAACGGCCCCGCGGCGCACCCGAACTCGCGCTTCACGGTGAGCGCAAAGCAATGCCCCACCTGGTCCGAGAAGGCCGAGGACGCGCAGGGCGTGCCGATCAGCGCGATCGTCTTCGGCGGCCGCCGCCCCTCGCTGCTGCCGCTGGTGATGGAGGCGCAGGACTGGACGCACGGCGTGCTGATGGGCGCCGCGATGGGCTCGGAGACCACCGCCGCGGCCACCGGCGCGGTCGGCGTGCTGCGCCGCGACTCGATGGCGATGAAGCCGTTCGCCGGCTACCACTACGGCGATTACTTCGCGCACTGGCTGTCGTTCGACAAGCCCGGCATGAAGTTGCCGAAGGTCTTCCACGTCAACTGGTTCCGCAAAGGCAAGGACGGGAAGTTCCTGTGGCCCGGCTTCGGCCAGAACCTGCGCGTGCTGGAGTGGATGATCGCGCGCGTGGAAGGCAAGGCGCGCGGCGAGCAGACCGCCATCGGCACCCTGCCCGCCCCCGGCGAACTGAACCTCGACGGCCTCGACATCGATGCCGCCGCGCTCGACGAACTGCTCGCCGTGGACACCGCCGGCTGGCAGGCCGAACTCGCAGCCATCGGCGAGTACCTGGAAGGTTTCGCCCCGCGCCTGCCCGAGCGCCTGCGCCAGGAACGCCGGCGCGTGGCCGATGCACTGGACGGCGACGTCGTCGCTCCCCGCACCGCCACCGCCTAGCCGAGCCCGAGAGCCCCTCGCCTGCTTCGCGGGAGAGGGGTTGGGGAGAGGGCGCGGTACACCGCCACGCCTCGCTCCGCACGGGCCCTCTCCCGCCTGCCGGCACCCTCTTCCACGAGTGGGAGAGGGACTCACTCCAGGCACTGTGCTGCCTCCTTAAACGTTCATGCCCAGGCGCGCATCCAAGCTGGCAAGATGATCACCGCCTGCGCCACTACCGGGAACCGCATGCCGCCAGCGCCTGCCGAGGAACACCCCGACACGCTCGACGTGCAGGCGGCGGCACGTGGCGATCGCGGCGCGTTCCAGCGGCTCTACCAGCGGCACGTGAACCGCGTGCACGGCGCGGTGTATCGGCTGGCCGGCTACGACCACGCGCGCGCCGAGGACCTCACCCAGGAGGCCTTCGTGCGCGCCTGGCAGAAGCTGGACAGCTTCCGCGGACAGAGCGCGTTCGGCACCTGGCTGTACCGCCTGGCGGTGAACGTGGCGCTGATGGACATCCGCGCGCGCGGCGCCGACCCGGTCGGCTTCACGGACGAGGAGCACCTGCCCGACCACGGCGAAACGCCGTTCTGCGCCGCCGAGCGCGAGGAATTGGAGCGCGCGATCGGCGGCCTGCCGCCACGCGCCCGTGCCGTACTCGTGCTGCACGACGTGGAAGGCTGGAAGCACGAGGAGATCGGCGCGGAACTGGGCATGGCGGTAGGCTCGTCGAAGGCGCAACTGCATCGTGCGCGCGGCCTGCTGCGCAAGGCACTCGGAGAAAACGCATGAACGAATTCGAATGGCGCCGACAGATGCGCGCGTTGCGGCAGCCGGTGGCGCCCCGGCAGGACCTGTGGGCCCGCATCGACGCCGCGCTGGACACCGCCGCGCCGATCGCCGGACCGGCGCCGCGCCGCCGCCATCGCGTGCTGCTGGCCGCCGGCCTGGCCGCCGCGCTGCTGCTGGCCGCCGGCCTCGGCTGGCAACTGCACCGGGGCCTGGCCACGCCATCCGCGACGCAGGCCACCCACACCCCGGCCGCGCACGCGCCGGGACCGGTGGCGCCATGGAAGCCGGACGATCCGCGCCTGGCCGGCGCCGCGATCGTGCTGGACGCGGCGCAGATGGAACTGCGCCAGGCCCTGCGCCAGGCGCCCGCCTCGCCGGCCCTGCAGCGCCTGCTTTCGCACACCCAACAACAGCAGGCCAGCCTGCGCCAGCTCGAACACCAGGCCGGCTGAGGCCGGGAGAATGCCCATGAAGACCATCCGCACGCTTCCCCTGCTGCTCAGCCTGGCCGTCGGCCAGGCGCTGGCCGGCACGCCGATCCACCTGCAGCACCCGGCCACCGCGACCGCGCACATCAGCATCAGCAATACCAGCGGCGAAGTGCACGTCACCGCCTGGGACCGCAACGAGGTGCAGGTGGAGGGTGAACTGGGCGACGGCGCCAGGCCGCTGGTGATCACCGGCGGCGATGACGCCCTGGCGATCAAGGTGCAGCCGCAGGGCGGCGGGGGCTGGTTCGACTGGAGCGACAACAGCCACCTCGGGCCGACCACGCTGGACGTGCGCGTGCCGCGCCGCGCCAGCCTGCGGGTGAACGTGGTCAGCGCGCCGCTGGACATCGACGGCATCGACGGCGGTTCGCTCAAGGTCAATTCGATCAGCGGCCGGGTGCGGATCAACGCCCGCACACCCTCGCTGGACGTGAACAGCGTCAGCGGCGGCATCGCCTTCGCCGGCCAGGCCGCGCGGGCCAACCTGCAGACGGTCAGCGGCGACATCCTGGCGCCCGCACTGGGCGGGGACGCCGAACTGCAGACGATCTCCGGCCACGTGCAGGCCAGTGGCGGCCCGTGGCGACGCCTGAAGCTGAGCACGGTGTCCGGCGACGCCCAGGTCGACGGCGCGCTGGCGCCGGGCGGCCACATCGGCATCGACAGCATGAGCGGCGACGTCGACCTGCGCCTGCCCGCCACGCTGTCGGCCACGCTCAAGGCCAGCAGTTTCAGCGGCGACCTGCGCAGCGACTTCGGCACGCCCAGGTCTTCCGCCCACGGCCCCGGCAGCGCGCTGGAAACCACGACCGGCAGCGGCGACGGGCAGATCGAGGTGGAGACCTTCAGCGGCGACCTGCGGATCCGCCGGAAAGGCTGAAGGCCGCCGGGAAAGCGAAAGGCCGTCGCATGCGACGGCCTTTCCGTATCGGCGCCTGCCCGGCGGGAAGCCCGCTACAGATCCTGGTGGTACTGCACGTAAGGCGTGCGCGACTGGTCGGGCTCGGGGCCGGACGGGGTGTTCGCCGCGTTGCCCGACGACCACACGTTCTGCGCGCCGAAGCTCAGCGAGCCCTGCCACGGCAGGTGCCAGGTCACGCCCAGGTCGATGCTGCTCCAGCGGCGGTCGGCGGGCAGCGAGCCGGGCACGCCGGCTTCCGGCTGCATCACGCGGCCGACGATGTTGCCGCTGATCGGACCGTGGTCGACGCCGAAGCTCAGCGCCTTCTGGTCCAGCGTGTTCAGGCCCAGCGCGTTGCCCGGCAGCAGGCGGATGCGGCCCACGCTGGCGCCGATGTCGATGCCGCTCTTGCTGCCCAGCGCCATGCGGCCGCGGGCGTTGAACTGGGTGCTGCTGTCGAAGTCGGACAGGCCGTTCACGCCGGGCGCGGCACCGGGCAGCACCCGCGGCAGCGGATGGTTGTCCGGCGTGCTGTTGGCGCCCACGCTCACGCCCAGGCTGTAGCGGCCGGCGTCATAGGTGGCGCCCAGTTCGCTGCCCAGCACGCGCGGCGCGCGGTTGGCCCAGGAACGTTCGCTGACGCCGGCATGCGCGGTGAGATGCGGCGCCAGTCCGTAGTCCAGTTGGCTGGCGGCCACCGTGCTGGCGTCCAGCGGGCGGAACGACAGCGACGTGTTCCGCGGCGCCTCGGCGCCGCCGGCGGTATTCGCCTGCAGCGACAAGGTATGCCCGTCGGCACCACGCCACAGCGGCACGGACTGCGCGGGCGTCGCGGAGGGCCGCTGCAGCAGGTAGCTGTCCGCCGCCTGGCCATCGCCCAGCGCCTGGCCTGCCGCGACGAGCGGCATCAGCAGCAGCGGCAATGTGAGCAGCAGGCGGCGCATGGCGATCTGGACAACCCCCGGAATCGAAGAATCCCTGCCGTGACAGGCAGTTCCACGTAGGGAAGTATACCTCTTTTTACGTCTTTCTAACACCCCGAATGTGCGGCTTGGGGCACGGAACGCGGCCCCCGCGGCCGGCGGCGCGGCATGGGATGTGCCGGCGCACAGGGGCCCGGCGCGGCGACAAAGCCCGCCGATCCGGATATATAGTCGCCGCACTAACCGCTGCATAAGACCAGACCCCGTCCGATGAGTTCATCGTCCGACAGCAGTCCAGCCCGGTCCTGGCGGCTTACCGAGGACGCGACGGCCAGCCTGCACGACAGCGTGGAGCGGCTGTGCCGCGCCGCGGACGCGGCCAGCGTGCTGGACATCTGCAGCACGGCGCTGCGCTGCCTGGGCGTGGCCGGGCGCCTGCGCTGGCGCGCGGCGGACGAGGTCGCCACCGCCCCCGTGCTGGAACTGGCGCGTGACGCGCAGGGCTCGCGCCTGCTGGTGCTGGACGATCCGGGCGAACTGGACGAGGCGCGGCGCGCCCGCTTCGCCTGGCTCGGCCGGCTGGCCGCCACGCGCATGCGCCAGCTGGCGGAAACCGGCCGGCTGTACGAGGCGATCTCCCGGCTGGCCCTGGCCGAGCGCCTGCAACGCGCGCTGTACGCCATCGCCGAGCAGGCCGCCGCCACCCACCCGCTGGTGGAGGTGATGCGCTCGCTGCACGCCATCGTCGGCAGCCTGATGTACGCTGAGAATTTCTACATCGTGCTCTACGACGCGGCCGCCGGTACCGTGCGCTTCCCCTACTACGTCGACACGATGGACCGCCAGCCGCCGCTGCCGGACCAGGACATCCCACTGCAGGAGATCCGCCACAGCCTCACCTGGAACCTGCTGAAGGAAGGCCAGCCGCTGATGGGCTCGATGCAGGAGCTGGAGCGCCAGTTCCAGGGCCGTTTCGAGAAGGTGGGCCCGGCCTGCGAGTACTGGCTGGGCGTGCCGCTGCTGCGCGGCAGCCGCGTGGTCGGCGGCATCGTGATGCAGAGCTACCGGCCCGACACCCACTACACCCGGCAGGACCGCGAACTGCTGAGCTACGTGGCGCAGCATGTGCAGACCGCGCTGGAACGGCGCGAGGCGCAGGCCGAGCTGGAGCGCCGCGTGACCGACCGCACCGCGGCGCTGCGCGCGGCCAACCGGGTGCTGCGCCAGCAGGTGCTGCAGCGCCAGCGCGGCGAGCAGCTGCAGGCCGCGCTGTTCCGCATCGCCGAGCTGGCCAGCGCTCCGGAGGGCGGCGAGGACTTCTACGCCGCCATGCATCGCGTGATCGGCGGCCTGCTGTACGCGCGCAATTTCTACATCGCCCTGCTGGACGAGGACGGCCAGCGGATCAGCTTCCCCTATTCGGTGGACGAGGCCGACGCGCAGCGCCAGCCGCGCCCGGTCGGCAAGGGCGCCACCGAATACGTCATGCGCACCGGCCAGCCGCTGCTGGCCGACCGGCAGGTCTTCGCCCGGCTCTCCGAGCAGGACACGTGCCACGAGGCGGGCACGCCTTCGGTCTGCTGGCTGGGCGTGCCGCTGGTGTGGGACGGCCAGGTGCGCGGCGCGCTGGTGGTCCAGAGCTACACGCCCGAGCACGTCTACGGCGAGCACGACCAGGACTTGCTCACCTTCGTCGGCTACCACGTGGCCAACGCGCTGCAGCGCAAGCGCACCAACGAATCGCTGAAGCACGCCTACGCCAGCCTCGAGCGCCGCGTCACCGAGCGCACCCGCGCGCTGGCGCTGGCCAACCGCGACCTGCGCGAGCAGATCGCCGAGCGCGAGCGGGTGGAGCGCCGGCTGAAATACGAGACCCTGCACGACTCGCTCACCGGCCTGCCCAACCGTACCCTGCTGCTGCAGCGGCTGGAGCACGCGATGCAGCGCCACCAGCAGAACCCGGACACGCTGTTCGCGGTGCTGTTCATCGACCTGGACCGCTTCAAGGTCATCAACGACTCGGTCGGCCATCTGATCGGCGACGACCTGCTGTTCCAGGTCGGCGGCCGCATCCGCGCCTGCCTGAAGACCCGCGACGTGGTGGCGCGGCTGGGCGGCGACGAGTTCGCGGTGCTGCTGGAGGACGTGGACGATGCGCCCCACGCGGTGCAGGTGGCCGAGCGCATCATCGGCGAGCTGCAGGTGCCGTTCCGGCTCGGCGCCAAGGAGGTGTTCACCTCCGCCTCGATCGGCATCGCCGTCTCCAGCCCGCACTACCTGCGCCCGGAGGAGCTGCTGCGCGACGCCGACTCGGCGATGTACCGCGCCAAGGACGCCGGCCGCCACTGCGCCGCTGTGTTCGACGACCGCCTGCGCTACGAGGCGCTGTCGCTGCTGGAGATGGAGGGTGACCTGCGCCGCGCGCTGGGCCGGCGCGAGTTCGTGCCGTTCTACCAGCCCATCGTGGCGCTGGAGGACGGCCGTACCGTCGGCTACGAGGCGCTGCTGCGCTGGCGCCATCCCGAACGCGGCCTGCTGATGCCCGGCGACTTCCTCGCCGTGGCCGAGGAAAACGGCAGCTCCGAGAGCATCGACTGGCAGATCTTCGAGCAGGTCTGCGCGCAGGCCGGCGCGCTGGTCGGCGAGCACGGCTTCGTCAGCTTCAACGTGTCCGGCCGGCACTTCCGCTCGGCCGACCTCGACCAGCGCCTGCTCGACCTGTTCCGCGCCCACCGCGTGCCGCCGCACTGCCTGCGCATCGAGGTGACCGAGCACACCCTGCTGGAGAACCCGGCGCAGGTGAAGCGCATCCTCGGCAACCTGCGCCGGCACGGCGTGGGCGTGGCGCTGGACGACTTCGGCACCGGCTATTCCTCGCTCAGCTACCTGCACCAGTATCCGGTGCAGACGCTGAAGATCGACCGCTCCTTCATCGTGGAGATGGAGCACGAGGGCGGCGTGGCGGTGGTGCGCGCGATCCAGGTGCTGGCCGATTCGCTCGGCCTGCAGGTGATCGCCGAGGGCATCGAGGAGGAGCGCCAGCGGCAGGCGCTGCTGCGGATCGGCAGCCGCTACGGCCAGGGCTTCCTGTTCGCCGACGCGCGCGCCGCGGAAGACTGGCTGGACACCGTCCGGCTGGCGGCGGGCTGAGCGCCCGTCCGGGCGTCCGCGGCGACGCGCCTCACTGCACGGTGGACGCGGCCGCCCCGCCGCCGCCCAGCAGGTGCTCGGCATCGATGCGGTCGAAGCGGTACTGCCGCGCGCAGAACTCGCAGGTCACCTCGATCTCGCCGCCCTGCGCGTCCAGCGCCGCCTGCACTTCCTCGCGCCCCAGCGAACGCAGCATCGCCTCCACCCGCCCGCGCGAGCAGCTGCAGCCGAAGGCCAGCGGGCGCGGCTCGAACAGGCGCACCGACTCCTCGTGGTACAGCCGGTACAACAGCTGTTCCGGCGCGGTGGCCAGCAGCTCGGCGGCGTCCAGCGTGTCGGTGAGGTGCTCGATGCGCGGCCAGGCGTCGGCGTCCTCCACCGCGTCGTGGCCGCCCTCGCCGGGCAGCTTCTGCAGCATCAGGCCCACCGCGTGCCCGCCGTCGGCGGCCAGCACCAGCTTCGCCGGCAACTGCTCGGACTGGCGGAAGTAGTTCTCCAGCGCGCCGGCCAGATCGGGACGCTCCAGCGCCACCAGCCCCTGGTAGCGCTGGCCGCGCTCGGCATGGCCGATGGTGATCGCCATCACCGCCTGCGGCAGCGCCGACAGCGCCAATGGCGCGGGCAGCTCGCCGTTCCAGCGCGCCAGTCCGCGCAGGCGGCCCTGGTCGGTGCATTCGGCGAACAGCAGGCGCAGCGGGCCGGCGCTCTTCAGCTCGATCGACAGCGCGCCGTCCAGCTTGATGTTGCCGGTGAGCAGCGCGCTGGCGGCCAGCGCCTCGCCCAGCAACGCGCGCAGCGGCGCCGGGTAGTCGTCGCGGCCGGCGACCTCACGCCACGCCGCGCCCAGGCGCACCAGCACGCCGCGCACGCCGGCGCGCTCGAGCAGGAAGCGATGCAGCACGTCTTCGACCAGCACGGTTTCCACGTCATTCACCTCGACAGGGTCAGGCGGGCAGAGATGGGGGCGCCATCGGCGATGACAATGCCATGGGCCACGCCGCTTATACTGGCGCGAGCTTAGCCATTCCGGTCCCGCATGGCCCTGCGCCCGACTTTCCGCCGCCTGCTGCGCTGGCTCGCGCTCCTCGCGCTGGCCTGGCTGGCGCTCACCTGGCTGGCGGTGCTGGTGCTGCGCTTCGTGCCGCCATTCACCTCGGCGGTGATGGTGGAGCGCCACATCGGCGCCTGGATCCACGGCGAGAAGAACTTCCAGCTGCGCCAGCACTGGGTGCCGTGGGTGCGGATCTCGCCGTCGGTGCCGCTGGCGATGGTGGCCGGCGAGGACCAGAAATTCCCGTTCCACCACGGCTTCGATTTCGACTCCATCCACGAGGCCATCGACGCCGCCGACGACGGCGCGCGCCTGCGCGGCGCCAGCACGATCAGCCAGCAGACCGCGAAGAACCTGTTCCTGTGGAACGGCCGCAGCTTCGTGCGCAAGGGACTGGAGGCGTACTTCACCGTGCTGATCGAGGCGACCTGGCCGAAGCGGCGCATCCTCGAGGTGTACATGAACATCGCCGAGCTGGGCGACGGCATCTACGGCGTCGGCGCGGCCAGCGAAGCCTACTACCACGAGCCGCCTGCCCGGCTCGGCCCGGCGCAGGCCGCGCGGCTGGCCGCGGTGCTGCCCAGCCCGCGGCGGCTGCACGTGGACCGCCCCAGCGCCTACGTGCAGCGGCGCACCGCGTGGATCGAGCAGCAGATGCGGCAGCTGGGCGTGGGCTATTTGAACCAAGTCTCGCGCTGATGCGCGGCGTGGATCCTGGCCCTGCCGCACGGAGACGCGAACCCGCCCGGCCCATCCGCTCCTTCTCTCCTATGGGGAGAAGGTTGGGATGGGGCGGGTGCCCGCGCGGACACCCGCGCGAAGCGCACTTGCCCTTGACCACCGCCTCGCGAGGTTGACCCCTCACCCCGACCCTCTCCCCGCAGGGGAGAGGGAGTAAAAACCATGGCGCTTCGCTAGCATGCGGCTGTTTCCTTCCCGGGTACCGCGCATGCCCCAGCTCACCGTCGTCGTTCCCGCCTACAACGAAGCCGCCGTGCTGGAGGCATTCCACCAGCGCCTGGCCGCCGTGCTGGACACGCTGCCGCTGGACGCCGACGTGCTGTACGTGGACGACGGCAGCCGGGACGGCACCTGGGCGGTCATCGCCACGCTGGCCGGGCGCGACCCGCGCTGCGGCGGGCTGAAGCTGTCGCGCAACTTCGGCAAGGAGGCCGCGCTCACCGCGGGGCTGGACCACGCGGACGCCGACGCCGCGGTGGTGATCGACGCCGACCTGCAGGACCCGCCCGAGCTGATCCCCGAACTGGTGGCGCAATGGCAGGCCGGCCACGACGTGGTCTACGCCACGCGCAGCGCGCGCGCCGGCGAGAGCGGCCTGAAGCGCCTCACCGCGGCGGCGTTCTACCGCACGATGGAGCGGCTCTCCGATACCCCGGTGCCGCGCGACACCGGCGACTTCCGCCTGCTCTCGCGCCGCGCGCTGGACGCGTTGCGTCAGCTGCGCGAACGCCAGCGTTTCATGAAAGGCCTGTTCGCCTGGATCGGCTACCGCCAGACCGCCGTGCACTACCAGCGCACCCCACGCCAGGCCGGACGCAGCAAGTGGAACTACTGGCGACTCACCCAGCTCGCGATCGAGGGCATCACCTCGTTCTCCACCGCGCCGCTGAAGCTGGCCACCTGGACCGGCCTGGCCGCCGCGCTGCTGGCCTTCGTCTACGGGCTGTGGGTGCTGGGCAAGGCGATGCTGTACGGCGACCCGGTGCACGGCTATCCCTCGCTGATGGTAGTGATCCTGTTCCTCGGCGGCGTGCAGCTGCTGGCGCTGGGCGTGATCGGCGAATACCTGGGCCGCAGCTATGCCGAGAGCAAGCAGCGTCCGCTGTACTTCGTGGAGGAGCGGCGGCCGGCCGGCACGGCTTCACGCCCGTCCCACGCGGCCGCGCTAGACTGACGCCACGCGGCCGACCCGCGGCCGCCCGGGAGATCGGGACATGCGTCAGGTCAGGCATCTGCTGGAACGGAAAGGCAGCGACATCTTCGCCATCGCGCCCGAGGCGCCGGTGCTGGAGGCGATCAAGCTGATGGCCGAGCGCCGCGTGGGCGCGCTGCTGGTGATGCGAGGAACGAACCTGCTCGGCATCGTGTCCGAGCGCGACTACGCGCGCAAGGTGATCCTGCAGGGGCGCTCCTCGGCGCAGACCGCGGTGTCCGAGATCATGAGCAGCCCCGCGCTCACCGTCGGCCCCGACACCGACGTGTTCGACTGCATGCGCCTGTGCACCGACCGCCGCATCCGCCACCTGCCGGTGGTGGAAGGCGGGCGCGTGGCGGGCGTGATCTCCATCGGCGACCTGGTCAGGGAAGTGATCGAGGCACAGGCCGAGCAGATCGAGCAGCTGCAGCGCTACATCACCAGCTGAGACTCAGCCTACGCGCGACGCGGCCCGGCCGTCGGGTGTTTCCGGCTCCCCTTCCGGCAGCAGGTCCGGCGAGTGGCCGGCTCGCTGCGCCACCCATACCGACACGCTGGACGCGATAGCGCCGATCAGCGCCATGCCGGCTACGCCGACGCCGAGCTTGCCCAGCCCGCTCACGCCGCTGGTGACCAGCAGGTCGCCGAAGCGCCAGATCGCGGTCTCGATGAAGTTCTTGCCCTTGTAGCGCGCCTCGCGCGGCACCCGGGTATACAGCGCGTCCACCGCGGGCTTGGTCATGCCATAGGCGAAGCTGCGTGACATCACCATCATCACCGCCACCAGCGGCGTGACCGCCACGCCCAGCATCGACAACGTGGCGTGGCCCCCCCCCACCACCATCAACAGCAGCGCCACGTTCACCAGCGCCGGCAACACCAGCCCCCAGCCGGCGCCGCGGCGCACCAGCAGCCAGCGGGTCAGGGTGAGCTGCTGCAGCGCGCCGAGTATGTTCACCGCCAGGTCCATGTGGGCGTAGAACGCGGTGCGCGCCGCGCTGGAGGCCAGATGCGCCTTGGCGTAGTCGGCCACCAGCGCGTAGGCCAGCGTGCCGATGCCGTCGCCCAGCACCATCAGGATCGCCATCCAGCGCAGGAACGGTCGCGACCATAATTCGCGCACGCCAGCCCACAGCGAACCGCCGATGGCCGCTTCGCCGTGCGCGCTGCCGGCGCCGGCGCGCACCGACAACTGCAGCAGCAGCAGCAGCGCCGCGCCCAGCATCAGCGCCGACACCACCAGCAGCGGCGCCACGCCCAGCACGCCCACCAGCAGGCTGGTCACCGCCGGCCCGAATACCGCGCCGGCCATGCCGCCCAGCGCGATCAGCGGAAACGTGCGCCGTGCCTGGGCGCTGTCCACGATGTCGGCCATGAAGCTCCAGAACAGTGATACCACGAACAAATTGAATACGCTGACCCAGACGAAGAACACCACCCCGAGCAGGCGCGCGCCGATACGCGCCTGCTCCAGGAAGGCCGGCACGAAGGCGAGCAGGCAGGCGATGAAGAAACAATAGCTCCAGCCCAGCAGGCGGCGGCGCGGGAAGCGCGCCACCATCGCGCCGAACACCGGCGTCAGCAGCAGCATCGCCACGAAGGTGGCGGCATAGAACAGCGGCAACTGCGATGAACCTACCGCGCCGCTCAGCTGATCGCGCACCGGCCGCACGATGTAGTACGAGGTGAGCACGAAGAAGAACGCGAGCGCGGACAACACGGCGGTGGGGCGTTCGCTCGCGGCGGCTTGGGGGGAGGGACTCACCGTGCGGATCCAGCGTGGGCCGCGGCAAGACTAGCATGCGCGTCCTTCCGCAGCGCGAACGATCCGGCGACGCTGCTTGTCCCAGATCCTTGGATGAGCGCGCGCCGTTGAGAAGCACGGCACGCTGCACCACAATCGGGCGCTACCCATCCCACGCCACGCGCCCAGCGCCCCTGCCGCCTGACCTCACGACGCCTCATGCCGTTTCGCCCGTTGCCCTTGTTGATCGCCGGCCTGCTCGGCCTGGCTGGTATCGCCGCCGCGCAGCCCTCCACCGCGCCGGCCACCACCGTCGCCAGCGCCGATGCCCGCGAAGCCCTGCCGCCCGCCCGCCTGAAATCCGCGCTCGCCGACTACACCCGCTGGCTGGACACCCTGCAGCAGCGCAACGAGGTGGCTGGCCTGGCCACCGCAGTGGTGTACGACGGCAAGGTGGTCTACGAGCACACCACCGGCTACGCCGACGCCGCCACCGCGGCGAAGGTGACGCCGGATACCGTGTTCCGCCTCGCGTCGCTGTCCAAGGCCTTCGCCACCGCGCTGGCCGGCCTGCTGGTCGACGACGGCAGCTTCGGCTGGGACACCCGGCTGGTCGACGTGCTGCCGTTCTTCAAGCTGAAGGACGCGCAGGCCTCCGCCGAGGCCACCGTGCGCGACATCCTGGGCCAGCGCATCGGCCTGCCGCGCAATACCTACGACAACCTGCTCGAGGACAACGTCCCCTACGAGGAACTGGTGCGCAAGCTGGACGAGGTGGACCTGGCCTGCGACGTGGGCCAGTGCTACGGCTACCAGAACGTGGCCTTCAGCCTGATCGGCGACGTGATCTACGCCAAGACCGGCGACTTCTACTATCACCAGGTGGACAAGCGCCTGTTCTTCCCGCTCGGCATGCACTCGGCCAGCTACGGCCGCGCCGCGCTGGAGATGAACAAGGACTGGGCGCGCCCGCACCGCAAGCGCGGCTCCGGCTGGATGCCGTACGAGCCGCGCGAGGCGTACTACCGCGTGGCACCCGCCGCCGGCGTCAACGCCAGCCTGCGCGACATGGAGAAGTGGCTGATCGCGCAGATGGGCGGCCGTCCCGACGTGCTGCCGCCGGCGCTGCTGCAGACGCTGCACGCGCCGGGCGTGTCCACGCCGCCGGAACTGCACTCCACGCCGTGGCGCCGCGCACGCCTCACCAGCGCGCATTACGCGCTGGGCTGGCGGGTGTTCACCTATGCCGGGCAAACCCTGATCTTCCACGCCGGCGCGGTAGAGGGTTACCGCACCCTGATCGGTTTCTTCCCGAAATACCGCTTCGGCGTGGTGATGCTGCGCGACTCGCCCGGGCTGACGCCTTCGGAAGTGGTGCCGATGCTGTTCGACAGCGTGCTCGGCCTGCCGCACGAGGACTGGGCCGGGGTGGAACACGCGCCGCCCGCGAAAAGGGCGGCGCCGCGACGCAGAGTGCGCCACCGCCGGCGCTGAGCCGGCCAACGCGGAAGCGCACATGCAAAGGGCGGGGCAACGATGCCCCGCCCTTCGTGTTTCCGGCAACCGCCGCGTTCGTTACTGGCGCAGCTTGAACTGGATGCGGCGGCGCAGCTGGCTGGCCACCGGCTTGCCGTCGCGCATGGCCGGCTCGAACTTCCAGCGGTTCACTGCTTCCAGCGCGGAGCGGTCGAACACGTGCCGCGGCTGCGCCTCGGCCACCTTGGCGTCGCGCACGTCGCCTTCCACGTCCACCGTGAAGTCCACTTCCACCCAGCCCTCGATGCCGGCACGCTGGGCCGAGGTCGGATAGCGCGGGTTGACCTGCCGGGTCAGCACCGCGTCGCGGGTCGCGCCCGCGCTGGCGGGCGCCGCGCTCTCCGGCGCCGGCGCGGCGGTCGCCTGCTGTTGCGCCTGCTGCTGCGCCGCCAGTGCCTGCTGGCGCTTCGCGGCCTCGGCCGCCGCCTGCTGCTGCGCCAACTTCTCGGCAGCCGCCTTGTCGGCCGCCGCCTTCTGCGCCGCCAATTGCTGCTGGTGCTGCTGGTCGAGCTGTTTCTGCTGCTCCTGGTCCAGCGTCTTGCGCTGGGCGTCCAGCTTCGAGCGCAGGATGGTCAGTGTGAAGTTGGTCGGGTCGGCCTTCGACAGCAGGTCGATCTCGCGCTGCGCCTCGTCGAAGTTGCGCTGGTTGATCGTCTGCTCCGCGGCCGAGGCCGCGAACGGGAAAGTCTCGCGCAACGCGTCGCTGGCCACCTGGTTGCCCGGCTGCTTCTGCAGCACCTTCAGGTAGAACTCGAAGGCGTTGTTGCCCTCCGGCGCGAGGTAGCGCTGCTCCTTCATCGCCTTGCTGGCCTCGGCCAGCAGCTGGTTGACGCTCATCGCCTCCACGTTGACCGGCGGCGCCGCGGCATGGCCGACCGTGACCGGCGTGGACGGATGGCCGCCGGCGTCGGCGGCCACCAGTTCCTGGTGGGGCCTGAAGATCAGGAACCAGGACGCGGCGGCCAGCAGCACGATGACGGCGACGACGGCAAGAATGATGGGCCGGGCGGCCCCGCGCGCGCGACGGCGCGCACCAAGCATGTATCGGGTATCCATGGTCTCTTCGCTGAGTGGCATCAGATACCCGCGCTTCCCCCCTGTGGATCCAGGAGCGGCAAGCCCCCTGGCTTGCCGCAGCGCGGATGGCGGAAAGGTAGCGCTAATACGCCAGCACGGCAAATCGGGGCGGAGGTCACGGCACGACGGCGCATTTTGCTCTAGCCGGCGCCCCCGGATTTGTGCCTCCGGAAACGAAGCGTCCCGGCCTGGGCCGGGACGAAGGGCTTTCGAAACGTCTCCCCGCGCTGGGCACCGCAGGGAGCGAAGTTCGATCGAGCTTGTTGTGGTTACTTCTTCTTGGCGGCTTTCGGCTTGGCGGCGCGGGTGGCCTTCACCACGCGGGCCGGGGCAGCCTTCTTGGCCGGCGCCTTCTTGGCGGCGACCTTCTTCACGGCGACTTTCTTGACCGCGGCCTTCTTGGCGGCGGCGGGACGCTTGGCGGCCGCCTTCTTGGCGACCTTCTTCGTTGCCTTCTTGGCGGCCGGCTTGCGGGCCACCGGCTTCTTCGCGGAGGACTTCTTCGCCGCAACCTTCTTCACGGCGGCCTTCTTCACGGTGGTCTTCTTGGCAGCCTTCTTGGCGGCCGGTTTCTTGGCAGTGGTTTTCTTGGCAGTAGCCATGGTTCGTCTCAGCTCCTCATCAGTTGGCAGTGGTTGCCCAGTAAAAGCATGCAGGAACGCCTCCACGAGCAGATCGCTGTTGGTGGCGTGCCGAAGATTGTTGACCTGGCGGTAAGTGCGCAAATCGGAAAGAAGCCGCAGTACGTGCATCGGAATGGAGACCGTGATCTTGCGTACCGACCCGGCCTTCTCACCGTGCTCGACATAAGGCTCGACGAATTTTGCTGCCATGACGCCTTTGTTCCCCGTAATCTGAAGCGAAAACTATTCCTGAAGATTTCTTCTGTCAATTGATTTTAGCTACGAAATCAATCCTTTTCACCCACCCTCCGAGGGCCCGCGAAGCCGCGTCGCACAAGCCTGCCGGGGTCGTCCAGGCATTTTCCAGATGGACGTCCATACGTCCATTCGAAAATAGCCCTTGAAAACGCCGTCACGCCGGAAGCCGCGCCACACAAGGCTTTCCGCCACCCGGATGCGCGGGAGGCCCGTCTGCAATGGCCATGCGGAACATCGAGCAGCATCGCTCCCGCGCGCATGCGGCGCGCCGGGAAGCGGCGCCGCGCGGATGAACGGAACGCGACCGGAACGCCGCCTCGCCGAGCCCGGCGGGCGACCGCGGAAGCATCCGGGCCGGCCTGTGGCCCCCGCGTGCCCGTCACGAAAACGCCGCCGGCCGCTCCCGCGGACGGCGGCGTTCCAGTACGCCAGGGGTGTGCTCAGTGGTCCTCGTTCTCGACCAGCTCGGCATACGCGTCGGCGTCGAGCAGCTCGCCCAGCTCGCCGCGATCGCTCATGCGCACCACGAAGATCCAGCCTTCGCCGTAGGCATCCTCGTTGATCGTCTCGGGCTTGTCGGCGAGCGCCTCGTTCACCTCGACCACCTCGCCGGACACCGGCGAATAGATGTCCGAAGCGGCCTTCACCGATTCCAGCACCGCCGCGCCGTGGCCGGCCTGCACGCTGGCGCCGACTTCGGGCAGCTCCACGTAGACCAGGTCGCCGAGCTGGCCCTGCGCATGGTCGGAAATGCCCACGCGCACCAGGCCGCCGTCTTCGACGCGGGCCCACTCGTGGGACTTGAGGAATTTCAGATCGCCGGGAATCTCGCTCATGATCGGGTCCAGTGGTGATGTGGTCGGGGTGGGGCTCGCGGCGATTCTAGCCGCTTCGCGGAATGCGCAACACGTACGCGCTCAGATGCCCTCGCAAGGCTTGCCGTCGCGCACGAACGGGTACTTCACCACGCGCACCGGCACCTCGCGGCCGCGGATATCCACGCGCACCTCGCCCGGTTCGCCGGCGGGGATCCGCGCGAAGGCCACCGCCTTGTCGAGCGTGGGGGCGAAGCTGCCGGAGAGGATCTCGCCCTCGCCATTCGCGGTGAGCACCTTCTGGCCGTGGCGCAGCACGCCCTTCTCGTCCAGCACCAGGCCGACCATCACGCGCTTCACGCCCTCGGCCTTCTGCTTTTCCAGCGCGACGCGGCCGATGAAGTCGCGGCCCTCGTCCAGCGCGATAGTCCAGCCGAGGTTGGCCCCCCACGGCGAGACGGTCTCGTCCATGTCCTGGCCGTAGAGGTTCATGCCGGCTTCGAGCCGCAGCGTGTCGCGCGCGCCGAGGCCGGCCGGCTTCACGCCAGCGGCGGCCAGCGCTTCCCACAGCGCCACCGCATGCTCGTTCGGCACCACGATCTCGAAGCCGTCCTCGCCGGTGTAGCCGGTGCGCGCGATGAACAGGGGCATGCCGTGCGGGCCCTGCGCCGCCGCCGCCGCGAAGCGGCCGAGCTTCTCGATGCGCGGGCGATCTTCCGCGTGCAACAGGCCGATCACCCTGGCGCGGGCGTTCGGACCCTGCACCGCGATCATCGCGAAGTCGGGACGCTCGTTCACCTCGATGCCGAACGGCACGGCCTGCTTCGCGATCCAGGCCAGGTCCTTGGCGCGGGTGGCGGCGTTCACCACCAGGCGGAAGTGCGCCTCGTCGAAGAAGTACACGATGAGGTCGTCGATCACCCCGCCCTGCTCGTTCAGCATGCAGGTGTACAGCGCCTTGCCGGTGGTCTTGAGCTTGTCCACGTTGTTGGCCAGCAGGTGGCGCAGGAACTCCCGCGTGCGCGGTCCGTGCAGGTCCACCACGGTCATGTGCGAGACGTCGAACATGCCGGCGTCGCGGCGCACCGCGTGGTGCTCCTCGATCTGCGAGCCGTAGTTGATCGGCATGTCCCAGCCGCCGAAATCGACCATGCGCGCGCCGAGCGCGCGGTGGGTGGCGTTGAGTACGGTCTTCTCGGTCATCGCTCGGGCACCTGGGGGAAAGCGCGATTATCGCCCGCCGCCTCGGCGCAATCCAAGCACCGCCTGGGTTCAACGCACCAGGGTGAGGCGGAAGGTAAGGTTGATGCGCGGCCCGGCGACCGCGCGCGCCTTCGGCAGGTCGTGCCGGTACAGGCGCTGGGTATCGCCGCCCATGCGCAGCAGGCTGCCGTGCGGCAGCACCAGTTCCAGCGTGTCGCCGGGCCGCGCCGGTTCGCCGCGCGCGCGGCGGCGACGGAAGCGGAAGCGGCGTCGCGCCCCCAGGCTCAGCGAGGCGATCAGCGGCCGCTCGCCCAGTTCCGGCTCGTCGTCGCTGTGCCAGCCCATCGAATCGCCACCGTCGCGGTACAGGTTGGCCAGCACGCTGTTGAAGCGCGCGCCGCAGGCCTGCTCCACGCGCTCGCGCAGCGCGGCCAGCGACGACGGCCACGGCCGCGGCTCGAAGCGGCGGCCCGAGTAGGCGTAGGCGGCGCCGGGGTCGCCGATCCAGCAGCTCAGCCGCGGCGCGTCCAGCTCGCGCCCGAACAGGCGCAGGCGGTGCGTTTCCCACGGGATGTCGGCGTACAGGCGCGCCATCCAGGCGTCGGCCTCGCCGGCGTCCAGCCAGTCCGGCGCCAGCGCGACCTCGGCGCCGGGCAAGGCCACCGCTTGCCAGCCGGCTTCGCGCATGCGCGTCCTCAGCCGCCGACCAGGCCGCGCACGGCCGCGATCACCCGCTCCGCGTCGGCGTCGGACAGCGCCGGCGACAGCGGCAGGCTTACCGTCTGCCGGCCCAGGCGCATCGCGTGCGGCCAGCGCTCCGGCGTCCAGCCGAAGCGCTGGCGGTAATACGGGTGCTCGGGGATCGAGAGGTAATGCACGCCGGTGCCGATGCGCGCCGCGTTCATCGCGTCGAGGAAGGCATCGCGGGCGATGCCGCAACGGTCCTCGTCGATCATCACCGTATAGAGATGGTGGCCGTGGCGGGTGTCCGGCTCCGGCGGCTCGGGCAGGCCGAGCGGCAGATCAGCGAAGGCCTCGTCGTAGCGCTGCCACAGCCATCGGCGACGACGCCAGTTTTCCTCCACCCGCGCGAGCTGGTGCAGGCCGATCGCCGCCTGCAGGTCCATCATGTTGTACTTGAAGCCGCACTCGACCACCTGGTAGTGCCGGTAGCCGGCGTCGCCGAAGCGGTGCCAGGCATCCTTGCTCATGCCGTGCAGCGCCAGCACCTTCGCCCGCGCCACGTGCGCCTCGCTGCGGCCCACGATCATGCCGCCCTCGCCGGTGGTGACGTTCTTGGTGACGTAGAAGCTGTAGCAGCCGAAGTCGCCGAAGGTGCCGGCCGGGCGGCCGCGGAACTCGGTCTCCACCGCGTGGGCGCAGTCCTCGATCACCGCCAGGCCGTGCTTCCCGGCGATCGCCATGATGCGGTCCATCGCGCACGGCCGCCCGGCGAAGTGCACCGGCAGGATCGCCCGGGTGCGCGGGGTGATTGCCGCCTCGATCGCGTCGGGGTCGATGTTCTGGGTATGCGGGTCGACGTCCGCCAGCACCGGCGTCAGGCCGGCGTGCAGGATCGCGTTGACGGTGGCGCAGAAGGTCAGCGGCGTGGTGACCACCTCGCCGCCCGGCTCGATGCCGGCCGCGACCATGCTCACGTGCAGCGCGGCGGTGCACGAGTTGACCGCCGCCACCTGCGCCGGCTGCACCCGCCGCCATGCGGCGAAATCGCGCTCGAATTGCGCCACCCGCGGCCCCGTGCCCAGCCAGCCCGAACGCAGGCAGGCCACCACCTCGTCGATCTCCGCCTCGTCGACCTGCGGCGCGCCGAAGACCAGGAAGGGCGGCTGGGTGGATTCGGCTGGCATGCGCCCGGCCCTGTCGGTGGAAAGCGCCCGTTCTATTACGAAAGCGCGGCGGCGTCCATGCGCCTAGGGCTGGACGACAGGGGTGTGCACCGGCCCGAACCCGTTCACGCTGAGCGTAGCTTGCATAGCAAGCGGAGTCGAAGGCCGCCACCTGGCCAGGCGTTTCGACTCCGGCCCTGCGGGCCTACGCTCAACGCGAACGGATGTTCCTGCACCCGTTCCGTCTACCCTTCCGTCTACCCGCCGTGAGCATGCGGAAACCCGCGGCGCCTCAAGACTGGGGGGCGTCACCCAGCAGGTAGGCCGACAACTGCTCGACCATCTGTTCCACCCGCAAGCCCGAGGTCCGCAAATGCACTTCCGGCGATTCGGGCACCTCGTACGGCGAGTCGATACCGGTGAAGTTGCTGATCTCGCCGGCGCGCGCCTTGCGGTACAGGCCCTTGGGGTCGCGCCGTTCGCATTCCTCCAGCGGCGTGTCGACGAACACCTCGACGAACTCGCCGTCGTCGAACAGCTCGCGGGCGAAGCGGCGTTCGCCGCGGAACGGCGAGATCACGCACACCAGCACGATCAGCCCGGCGTCGGCCATCAGGTGCGCCACCTCGGCCACGCGGCGCACGTTCTCCACCCGCGCCTCGGCGGTGAAGCCCAGGTCGCGGTTGAGGCCATGGCGCAGGTTGTCGCCGTCGAGCAGGTAGGTGTGGTAGCCCTGCGCGTGCAGGCGGCGCTCCAGCAGGTTGGCGACGGTGGACTTGCCCGCGCCGGACAGCCCGGTGAACCACAGGCAGCGCGGCCGCTGGCCCTTGCTGAGGCCGCGCGCGCGCTTGTCGACGTCGGTGTGCTGCCAGTGCACGTTGGACGCGCGGTGCAGCGCGAAGTCCAGCATGCCGCAGGCCACGGTGGCGTGGGTCTGGCGGTCGATCAGGATGAAGCCGCCCAGCACGCGGTCGACCGCATAGGGCTCGAAGGCGATGGCGTGGTCCAGGTCCACGTTGCAGTAGCCGACCTCGTTCAGTTCCAGCCGGTGCGCGGCCAGCCGCGCCTGGGTGTTCACGTCGACCTTGTGCTTGATCGAGGTGATGCGCGCGTTCACCGTGCGCGTGCCGATCTTCAGCCAGTAGCTGCGGTTGGGCAGCAGCGCTTCGTCGCCCATCCACAGCACGTGCGCGGCGAACTGGTCGGCTTCCGGCGCGGGGTGCGCCGCGGCGGCGATGACATCGCCGCGGCTGGCGTCGAGTTCACGGTCCAGGGTCAATGTCACCGCCTGGCCAGCGACGGCCTCGGCCAGGTCGCCGCCGGCCGTCACGACGCGCTCGATGCGCGCACGCCGTCCTCCAGGCTGCACCACCACCTCGTCGCCGGGTGCCACGCGGCCGCCGCAGACGGTGCCAGCATAGCCGCGGAACGACTGGTCGGGCCGGCTCACCCATTGCACCGGCAGGCGGAACTCGGCGGCCGGCACAGCGGCGGCTTCGGCCGACTCCAGCGCCTCGAGCAGGCTGGGCCCGGCATGCCACGGCATGCGCGCGGAGCGCTGCCCCACGTTGTCGCCCAGCAGCGCCGACACCGGCAGGCCGACGACCGCGTCGATGCCGAAGCCGGACGCCAGGGCGCGGTAGTCGGCGAGGATCGCGCGGTAGGTGTCCTCGTCGTAGCCGACCAGGTCCATCTTGTTCACCGCCAGCACCACCTGGCGGATGCCGAGCAGCGCGCAGATGTAGGTGTGCCGGCGCGTCTGCGTCAGCACGCCCTTGCGCGCGTCGACCAGCACCACCGCCAGTTCGGCGGTGGAAGCACCGGTGGCCATGTTGCGGGTGTACTGCTCGTGGCCGGGGCAGTCGGCGACGATGAAGCTGCGCCGCGCGGTGTGGAAGTAGCGGTAGGCCACGTCGATGGTGATGCCCTGCTGGCGCTCGGCGTCGAGGCCGTCGGTGAGCAGGGAGAAATCGAGCACGCCGCTGTCGCCGTGGTGGCGACGGCTGTCGCGCTCCAGCGCTTCGCGCTGGTCGTCCGGCAGCATGCCGGCGTCGTACAGCAGGCGCCCCAGCAGGGTGCTCTTGCCGTCGTCCACGCTGCCGCAGGTGATGAAGCGCAGCAGGCCGCGTCCGGCCTCGGCGGTGCGGGGTTCGATCCGGGCGGCCATCAGAAATAGCCCTCCTGCTTCTTGCGCTCCATCGAGGCCGAGGGGTCGTGGTCGATCACCCGGCCCTGCCGCTCGGAGCTGCGCGAGTCCGCCATCTCGGCGATGACCTTGTCCAGCGTGTCGGCGTCGGACTCCACCGCGCCGGTGAGCGGATAGCAGCCCAGCGTGCGGAAGCGCACCGTGCGCGTCTCGACCTGCTCGCCTTCACGCAAAACGAAGCGCTCGTCGTCCACCATGATCAGCGCACCGTCGCGCGCCACCACCGGGCGCGGCTTGGCGAAATACAGCGGAACCACCGGGATCGACTCCCGTCGGATGTACTGCCAGACGTCCATCTCGGTCCAGTTCGACAGCGGGAACGCGCGCACGCTCTCGCCCTGGTGGATGTGCGTGTTGTACAGCTGCCACAGCTCGGGCCGCTGCTGCTTCGGGTCCCAGCGGTGCTGCGCGTTGCGGAAGGAGAACACGCGCTCCTTGGCGCGCGACTTCTCCTCGTCGCGGCGGGCACCGCCGATGGCCGCATCGAACTTGTACTTGTCCAGCGCCTGCTTCAGCGCCTGGGTCTTCATCACGTCGGTGTGCACGGTGGCGCCATGGGTGAGCGGCGAGATGCCCTGGCGCACGCCGTCCTGGTTGATGTGCACCAGCACCTCGACATCGCCTTCCGCGGCCACCCGGTCGCGGAAGGCGATCATCTCGCGGAACTTCCAGGTGGTGTCCACGTGCAGCAGCGGCAGCGGCGGCTTCGCCGGGTAGAACGCCTTGCGCAGCAGGTGCAGCAGCACGGAGGAATCCTTGCCGATTGAATACAGCATCACCGGCCGCTGGAAGCTGGCCGCCACCTCGCGGAAGATGTGGATGCTCTCGGCCTCGAGCTGGTCGAGGTGGCTGCGCTGGAGGCTGGCGGGCTGGCTCATGGTGCGGGAATCCGGAAGTGGTGCGCGACCACGCTGACGCCAGGCCGTCCAGCCATGCTAGCGAGGTGTCGCAGCATCCAGAAACGACCAGCGGCCATCGGCAGATGACACGCTGGCATATCGCGTCCGACCGTGCCCGGCGCCGCCTCAGGCCAGCGCCGGGTAGGCCGGCTCCGCATCCAGCGTGGCGGCGCACACGGCGGCCAGCTCCAGCAGGCGCAGGTCCGAGCCGCGCGCGCCCACGAACTGCAATCCGACCGGCAGGCCGTCGGGCAGGCGCCCCATCGGGATGCTCACCGCGGGACAGCCGGCGAGGCTGGCGAAGCTGGTCAGGTCGGCCTGCGAGTCAGGCACCGGGCCGCCCAGCGGGAAGGCGCCCTGCGGCGTGGTGGGCAGCACCAGCACGTCGACCTGGGCGAACAGGCGGCGCATCTTCAGGGTGGCGGCATCCAGCACGCGGTCGGCCATCGCGTAGTCGGCGGCGCTCTTGCGCGCGGCGTAGTCGAGCATGCCGCGGAAGCGGCCGGACACCGGGTGCGCCGTGTCGGCCAGGTCGTCGGCGAAGGTGCCGAGCATTTCCGCCTCCATCAGCAGCAGGCCGGCGCGACGGGTACGCGCGAACGGCCAGTCGTCGAAATCCACGGTGCGGCGTTCGCCCAGCTCGCGCGGCAGCCGGGCCAGCGCGTCCTCGAACAGCGCGGCCACCCCGGGCTGCACGCCCACCGCGGCCAGGTCGGGCAGCAGGCCGCAGCGCAGCTTGCCCGGCTCCCAGTCCGGCGGCGCCAGCGCCACGCGACGGCGGCGCGAGCGCGCGTCGTCGGCGTCGTAGCCGGCCAGCACCTGCAGCAGCACGGTGAGGTCGGCTACGCTGCGCGCCAGCAGGCCCACCGCGTCGAGCCGCCGCGCCGCCGGCACCATGCCGCGGGCGGAAATCTCCCCGTGCGTGGGTTTCAGCGCGAACAGGCCGCAATAGCTGGCCGGGATGCGGATCGAGCCCAGGCTGTCCGACCCCACCGCCGCCGCGGCCAGGCCCGCCGCCACGGCCGCCGCGGCGCCGCCCGACGAGCCGCCGGCGCTGTAGCCGTGCTTCCACGGGTTGTGGGTGGGGCCGTAGTGCGGGTTGTCGGTGGCCGCGCCCAGCGCGCCCTCGTCCATGTTGGTCTTGCCCACCAGCACCGCGCCGGCGGCGCGCAGGCGCGCCACCACGTGCGCGTCGTGCTCGGCCGGCTGCTCGCGGCCGGGCAGGCCGGCGCGGGTGGGCCAACCGGCGATGTCGAAATTGTCCTTCAGCGCGATGGGGATGCCGTCGAGCCGGCCGATCACGCCGTCGCGGCGGCGGTGCCCCGCGGTGCGCGCCTGCTCCTGCAGCAGGCCCGGGCTCAGCCCCACGTAGGCGTTCAGCTGCGGATTGATGCGCTCGATCGCCTCCTGGTAGACGTCGGCCAGTACGCGCGGCTGTACCCGGTCGGAGGCCAGCCAGTGCAGCAGCTGGCAGACGGTGGCGCGACGCAGGTCGAGGTCGGCGATCGGCGGCAAGGCATTCATGCGGGCTCCCGTGGCGTGCGCCGATTATCGCCACGGCGCGTCGCGCGATTGCAAGCGGTGTCGCAGCACGCGTTGCCGCGCGGGGCGCGAACCCGGACAATGGGCGGTCTGATCGACCGCCGTGCCGGCCTCGTGCCGGCCCACCGCACCGGGAGTCCGCGATGAGCGAACGCGAAACCATGGAATACGACGTCGTCGTGGTCGGCGCCGGCCCGGCCGGGCTGTCGTTCGCGATCCGCCTGAAGCAGCTGCAGCCCGAGACCACGGTGTGCGTGATCGAGAAGGCCTCCACCATCGGGGCGCAGATCCTCTCCGGCGCGGTGATCGAACCCGGCCCGCTGGACGCGCTGCTGCCCGGCTGGCGCGACCACCCGCCGCCGGTCTGCGTGCCGGCCGGCGAGGACGAGTTCTGGCTGCTGTCGAAGACCGGTGGCCGCCGGCTGCCGGTGCCGCCGGGCATGCGCAACCACGGCAACTTCATCGTCTCGCTGGGCGCGCTGTGCGCCTGGCTGGCGCCGCAGGCCGAGGCGCTGGGCGTGGACGTGTTCCCGGGCTTCGCCGCCGCCGACGTCGTCTACGGCGAGGACGGATCGGTCGCCGGCGTGCGCATCGGCGACATGGGCGTGGCGAAGGACGGCACGCACAAGCCGGGCTACACCCAGGGCATCGACATCAAGGCCAAGGTCACCGTGCTGGCCGAAGGCGCGCGCGGCAGCCTCACCAAGCAGCTGATCAAGCGCTTCGACCTGGCGAAGAACGCCGACCCGCAGGGCTACTCCATCGGCATCAAGGAGCTGTGGCAGGTGCCCGCCGGCCGCGTCGTGCCCGGCAGGATCGTGCACAGCTTCGGCTGGCCCGCCGACAGCCATACCTACGGCGGCAGCTTCCTCTACCACCTGGACAAGGACCGCATCGCGCTCGGCTACGTCAGCGGCCTCGACTACAGCGACCCGAACTACCAGCCGTGGGAGGCCTTCCAGCAGTGGAAGAACCACCCGCACGTGAAGCCATTGCTGGAAGGCGGCAACATCCTCTCCGCCGGCGCGCGCGCCATCGTCACCGGCGGCTGGCAGTCGCTGCCGAAGTGCGAGATGCCCGGCGCGATCCTGATCGGCGACACCGCCGGCCTGCTCAACGTGCCCAAGGTCAAGGGCACGCACCAGGCGATCCGCAGCGGCATGCTCGCCGCCGAGCACCTCGCCGCCGCCGGCCTGGATCCCGCCGGTTTCGACGCCAAGCTGCGCGGCTCCGAGGCGATGGCCGAACTGAAGAAGGTGCGCAACATCAAGCCCGCCTTCAAGAAGGGCCTGTGGTTCGGCCTGCTCAACGCCGCCTGGGAAACCGTCACCGGCGGCCGCTCGCCGTGGACGCTGAAGAACAAGCCCGACTGGTCCAGCCTGCACAAGCTGGGCGAATGCGAGGAACCGAAGCGCGACTACGCGCCGCGCGAACTGCCGCCGCGCGACCGCCTCGCCGGCGTCTACTTCGCCGCCACCGAGCACGACGAGGACCAGCCCATCCACCTGCACGTGGCCGACACCAGCATCTGCGTCGACCGCTGCACGAAGGAATACGGCAATCCCTGCACCCGCTTCTGCCCCGCCAACGTGTACGAGATGGTCGAGGACGAGGGCGGCAGGCGCCTGCAGATCAACGCCGCCAACTGCGTGCACTGCAAGACCTGCGACATCAAGGACCCGTACGAGATCATCACCTGGGTCACGCCGGAAGGCGGCTCGGGGCCGAACTACCAGAACCTGTGAAGCACGGTCCGTTCCCCGCGGTGGAGGCATGGCCCGCCGCGGCGTCCACTGAAGTCGAAGCACGTTCCCCGTGACGATGCGCTGGCACCTGAAACGCCTGCACTTCCTGCTGCAGCGGCTGTCCGGCAGCGTGGCCCAGCGCGGCCTGCGCGGCACGGTTTCGCGGGTCGCGCAGGAGCTCCGGCCCCGCCCTCCCGTCGACGCCACATGGCGTCTGGAACCGCTGGACGCCCCCTTCGTGCCCTTCGCCCTGCCCGGTGCCGGGCAACCGCGCGTCTCGGTGATCATCCCCGTCCACGGCAAGCTGCCCTACACCCTGGCCTGCCTCCGCTCGATCGCGCGCCATGGCGCGCAGGCGCCGTTCGAGGTGATCGTGGTGGACGACGCCTCGCCGGACGACAGCGCCACCGCGTTGGCGCGGATCGACGGCCTGCGCCTGCTGCGCAACGAACGCAATCTCGGCTTTGTCGGCAGCTGCAACGCGGGAGCCGCGGCGGCCCGCGGCGACTTCCTGCTGTTCCTCAACAACGACACCCAGGTGATGCCGGGCTGGCTGGACCGCCTGCTCGACTGCTTCGCCGAGGAGCCCGGCTGCGGCCTGGCGGGCAGCCGGCTGGCCTACCCCGACGGCCGCCTGCAGGAAGCCGGCGGCATCGTCTACGCCGACGGCGGGGCCTGGAACTACGGCCGCTTCGAGGACCGCGACGACCCGCTGTTCCTCTACCGGCGCGACGCGGACTACGTCTCCGGCGCCTCGATGATGATCGAGGCGGCATTGTTCCGGCAGGTCGGCGGCTTCGACACGCGCTACGCGCCCGCCTACTGCGAGGACATGGACCTCGCCTTCGCCGTGCGCGCCGCCGGCCGCCGTGTGATCTACCAGCCCGCCAGCCTGGTGGTGCATTGCGAAGGTGTCAGCTCCGGGCTGGACCCGTTCGCCGGCGTCAAGCAGTACCAGGCCATCAACCGGGCCAAGTTCGTCGAAAAGTGGCACGCGGCCCTGCAGCGGCAACCCGCGCCGCGCACGCCGGTGGCCCAGGCCGTCCACCATGACGGTCGCCGCCACATCCTGATCGTCGACGCACTGACGCCGGACCCGGCGCGCGACTCCGGTTCGCTGCGCCTGGTCAACATCATGCGGCTGCTGCGTGAACTGGGCTGGCGCGTCACCTTCATGGCCGACAACCGGCGCGCCGACGCGCACGGGATCGCCCTGCTCGGCGCGCTCGGCGTGCGGGTGCTGTGCAAACCCTGGTCGCCCCCGCTGGCGGCCTGGCTGAAGCGCGAAGGCGCCTTGCTCGATGCGGTGATGCTGTGCCGCCACTACGTGGCCCACCCGCACCTGGAGCTGGTGCGGCGGCTGGCGCCGCGGGCCAGGGTGCTGTTCGACACGGTGGACCTGCACTTCCTGCGCGAGCGACGCGCTGCCGAGCACGCCGGCAACGCCGCCCTGCTGCGCCAGGCCGAGGCGTCGAAGCGACGCGAGCTCGCGCTGATACGCGCCTGCGACGTCAGCTTCGTGGTCAGTCCGGCCGAATGCTCGCTGCTCGCCGCGGACGTCCCCGATGCCCGCATCGAGCTGCTCTCGAACGTGCACGAGGTCTTCGGCCGGCGCGCGGGCTTCGCCCCGCGTTCGGGCCTGATCTTCGTCGGCGGCTTCGGCCATCCGCCCAACGTCGACGCCGTGCGCTGGCTGGTGGAGGAGATCTACCCGCTGATCCGGGCGCGGCGCCCGGACATCCCGCTGCACCTGGTCGGCGACATTCCCGACGCGCAACGTGCCGCCCTCGCCGGACCCGGCGTGCATGTCCACGGCCGGGTACCCGGACTCGAGCCGTGGATGGACGGCTGCCGCATCGCGCTCGCACCGCTGCGCTTCGGCGCCGGCGTGAAGGGCAAGGTCAACATGGCGATGAGCTACGGCCTGCCCGTGGTGGCCACCACGCTGGCCGCGGAAGGCATGCAGCTGGAAGACGGGCACGACGTGCTGCTCGCCGACGACGCCCGTCGCTTCGCGGATGCCGTGCTCGGGCTCTACGACGACGAGGCGCTCTGGCTGCGGCTTTCCGATGCCGGGCTGGACAACGTGCGGCGGCACTTTTCCTTCGAGGCCGCACGGGCGGCCCTGCTCCGGGCTTTGCCACCCGCACCGGACGCAGGCCCCGGCTGATAAGCACCACCAGGTCGCGGGGGCGGCAGGCGTCACCCCATACGCAACCGCATGGAGCGGCGTCTCGGGTTAGAATCGCGGTTCTACTGCGCCTCCGGCGCCCGGCAACTCGAAGGAACCGCTGATGAAGATTCTGGTCGGCTACAAGCGCGTCGTGGACTACAACGTGCGCATCCAGGTCAAGCCCGACGGCACCGGCGTGGTGACCGACGGCGTGAAGCTCTCCGCCAACCCGTTCGACGACATCGCGCTGGAAGAGGCCCTGCGCCTGCGCGAGAAAGGTCTCGCCGAGGAAGTGGTGGTGGTGGGCATCGGCCCCGCCGACCTCACCGCGCACCTGCGCAACGGCCTGGCGATGGGCGCCAACCGTGCCATCCACGTCAGCACGGCCGACGCGGTGCAGCCGCTCACCGCGGCCCGCGTGCTGCAGAAGCTGGTGGAGAAGGAACAGCCCGGCCTGGTGATCCTGGGCAAGCAGGCGATCGACGACGACGCCAACCAGACCGGCCAGATGCTGGCCGCGCTGTGGGACCGCCCGCAGGCCACCTTCGCCAGCAAGGTCGAGATCGCCGACGGCAAGGCCACGGTGACGCGCGAGGTGGACGCCGGCCTGGAAACCATCGAGGTGGAGCTGCCCGCGGTCGTCACCACCGACCTGCGCCTCAACGAGCCGCGCTTCATCAAGCTGCCGGACATCATGAAGGCCAAGTCCAAGCCGATCGACGTGGTCGAGCTCGCCTCGCTGGGCGTCGACAGCGGCGACCACCTCAAGACCACGCATTACGCCGCGCCGCCCAAGCGCAGCAAGGGCGTGATGGTGAAGGACGCAGCCGAGCTGGTCGCCGCCCTCAGGCAGAAGGGCCTGTTGTAACCCACATTTCCCGCAGCAGCGGCTCCAACCGCGGCCAACGCCAAGAGCATCGCGACTGGAGCCGCCCCTGCAAGCGCAGGACACCAAGGAACCATGCCATGAGCAAGATCCTCGTCATCGCCGAACACCTGGACGGCACGCTGAACCCTTCCACCGCGCGCGCCGTGAGCGCGGCCGCCGCCGTCAAGCCGGAATCCATCGACGTGCTGGTGCTGGCCGCCTACACCGGCGCCCTGGCCACCGAGGCCGCGAAGATCGAAGGCGTGAACCGCGTGCTCACCGTCGAGCGCGCCGAGAACGCGCATCCGCTGGCCGCCGTGCTGGCGCCGCAGGTCGCTAGGGCCGCCGCCGGCTACAGCCACGTGTTCGCGCCCTCCACCACCTTCGGCAAGGACGTGATGCCGCGCGTCGCCGCCCTGCTCGGCGTGGCCCAGGTCAGCGACGTGATGAGCGTGGAAGGCACGCATACCTTCAAGCGGCCGATCTACGCCGGCAACGCCATCGTCACCGTCGAGGCCGAGCCGACGCACACCGTGGTCGCCACCGTGCGCACCGCCTCGTGGCCGGCCGCCGCCAGCGGCGACAACAACGCGCCGATCGAGGCGCTTTCGCTAGACGTGGCGCTGCCCGCGCATACCCGCTACGTCGGCCTGCAGTCGGGCAAGAGCGACCGCCCTGACCTGCAGAGCGCCGGCAAGGTGGTCTCCGGCGGCCGCGGCGTGGGCTCGAAGGAGAACTTCGACATCATCTTCAAGCTGGCCGACAAGCTCGGCGCGGCCGTGGGCGCCTCGCGCGCCGCGGTGGACGCCGGCTACGTGCCCAGCGACCTGCAGGTAGGCCAGACCGGCAAGATCATCGCGCCGGAGCTGTACATGGCCATCGGCATCTCCGGCGCCATCCAGCACCTCACCGGCATCAAGGACGCCGGCACCATCGTCGCGATCAACAAGGATAGTGAAGCGCCGATCTTCGAGGTGGCGGACTTCGGGCTGGTGGGCGACCTGTTCAAGCTGATTCCGGAGCTGGAGCAGGCGCTGGACTGAGTGCCTGCGCCACGACGACCAAGGGGCCGTTCAACGGCGCGGCCTCTTGTCGTCAGGCAACCATTCCAGGTGCCGGGACGTCAGGCGCGATGGCGGTCTCCGACCCATTGACCGCACCGTTGCAGCAGTCGCCACGCAAGCATCGACCAGCCATACTCCGCCGCCGCATCACCGTCACGCGACAGTTCCGCGCAGCGCTCTCGCGGCGATGCCAGCAATGAGGCCAGAAACGCCTCGATGTCTGCACGGTCGTTGCGGCACACCCACCCACGCCCCCAAGTCCGGACGAGCGCATTCGCCGGATCGCTTTCCTCCGAATAGCAGTGCAGGATCGGCTTGCCACTGCCCAGATATTCGAACAGCTTGCCCGGGGTCTGCGCCGCCAGTGCGTTCCCGATGTTCACCAGCACATCGCATCGCCGCTGCAGCTCCAGCACGTATTCATGGGGCTGCTCGCCAAGAAAGACGATGCGACCACCGCTTCGGTCGGCGAATGCCAGATATTCAGGCGCCACTTCGGGAGCGGCCACTGCAAGTCGTACTCGCGGTTGTGCCAGCACGGCCTCAAGCAGGGCCAGCGGGCGACGGAACGGATAGAAGCGTCCCGTGTACAGCAGGTTCAGTTCACCGCCCAGTTCCAGAGCAGGAAGGCCCGGGTTCCACGCAGCATGAGTGACACGATCGTCATAACCCTGCGGAAGCACGAAGATGCGCTCCGGGGCAATGCCGTGCCGTGCGATCAACAATTCGCGTGTCTGAGCCGTCGTCACGCTGATTGCCGCGGCACTCGCGCAGACTTCCGCCTCAAGCTTCCCGGCACGCCGACGCCAACGCCACGGCGTATAGGGCGCAAGCACCGGATCGCCCAGGTCCGCGAACCAGACGGCCCCGCCGGATGCTTCAAGCCCCAGTTCCAGGCTCACTGCCGGCTCGTGGGAACCGATCACCACGTCTGGTCGAAGCCGTTCCAGTAGTGTCCGCAGCGCGGCCCGGGCCGGCCGGCGCCATTGCCCGCGGCTGTCCGGATAGCACCACAGCCCGATCAATGTGTTCAGCCGCTGGTGCAGGCGCCCTTTCCAGTTCAGCGAGGGCACCGGCCGAGCGGGCGGCATGACCGCTCCCGTGGCAGTCGCGTCAGGCCGAAGCATGGAGCGCGCGCGCCTGCGGCGTGCCAGCCAGCCGGCCAATCCACCGGCGGAGCAACGATGGACCGATACCCCTGCTGGTACGGCAAGCGCGGTACCGGAATCCGGCAGCGCTGGCGCGAGCACATGTACTTCGGCCCCCTGCCGCGCCAGTTCGCGCGTGAGGTAATGCCAGCGTATCGATTGCGGCGAGGCCAACGGCGGATAGTCGTAGGCGATCAACAGTATACGCACGCTATTGCTCCATTCCGGACTGGCCATTCCGTTGCCTGCCGCATACTGCAGCCATTGCGCCGCTTGTCTGCGTGCCATGGCTGACGCCGGATGCAGCCCGACCCGTCCGGGGCCGGTCGCACCATGTTCGAAATCGTTTCATCGGGAAATGCCGCCATGGCCATTCATGCCGGGCCGTGGCGGCTACATCTCGCGCGTGTCACCGCCGCCCCTGCAATAAACGAACATCCGCGCTGGCGGCAGGTTTCGCCAAGCCATGCCGGCGAATACGCAGCGCAAGCCCAATTGGTGGCGCACATGCTTTTTCAAGGGATTGCGCCACCCATAGGTGTATTGCACGAAGACACCATTCGGGTGCAGCACGTCGAAGGCCGCGGCGAGAATATCCTGTTGCAGTTCCGCCGACATGGTCAACAAACCCAGGCTGCTCAGCACGGCATCCACCTTCCCACCGGCAAACACCTCGCTTTCCGCAATCAGTCCGACCAGATCGCGCGCGTCGCCGCGGACCAGATGCAACTCGGGAAAGCGACGCGCCAGACAGCCATGCAATACCGGGTTCATCTCCACGGCCATCAAATGCCGGGGCGAGATGCCATGCCGCATCAATGCTTCGGTGATCGCCCCGGTACCGGCTCCCAGCTCGACGACATACCTCGCACGATCGGGTAGCGCCCTCGCCATCAGCTCGCCCAATTGGCGGCCGGAAGGTGCCACCGACGCCATGCTGCGCGGGTGCCTCAACCATTGCAGGAAGAATGTGAACCATTGCGTCTGCGAGGGCAAGGCCTGCCCCAGCTCGATATCACCCATGATCAATTCTCCGGCATATCTCTGCGGTGGGTGGATCTGGCTTTCGACAAGGAATAGTGGCATAAACTCCACCGCGCCATGCTGCTGCAAGTCTAAATCGGACCGGATCGCGATGGATCCAAGCCTGTAGGGGGCGGGTCGGACGAGGGCCAAGGCACACATCGGGGCCGCATGACGCTGCTTCCCGAGCCCCGATGCTGTTCGCAACCCCGGAAGGATCCATGAAATCGCACCTGTATCGCGTCCTTGGTCGTGCTGCCCTGTTGTCCTGCGCCATCCTTGTATTCATTTGTGCCGTCGCCGTCGCCGCACTGCGAGAACCGGAAGCCCTGGAAAAGGGTTTTGTCTTCACCCTGCTCGCCTGCATCACCGGGCTGCTGCTGTTCGCCCTCGGGCGACCGGCCACGGCGCTGCTGCTGGGTGGCGGCTCGTTCCTGCTGCTGAAGTTCATTTCGTCCACCAAGTTGCGCTACCTCGAATCGCCGCTGATGCCGGCCGACTTCGTCTACTTCGCGCGCACCAGCCTGATGGAGACGCTGGAACATTACCCCCATCTGCTGCGGCTGGGTGTGGCGGCGTGCATTCTTGTGCCGCTGCTGGTGGTGTTCGTCTGGCGGGCCGATTATTCCCTGTTTCCGCGCCTACGCGGCTGGTCGCGCACAAGCTTGCGCGTGGCCGGCGCCGTGGCATGCGCACTGGCCTTCTGGATCTGCCTGCTGCCAGGCGGCCCGTTCAAGGCCATCTACGAAAAAGGCCTTTGGAACAAGCTTTCCGACCAGGCACACCTGACGAATTTCTTCATCACGATCCGTGATTCGGCGATCCATATGCCGCCGATGAGCGATGCCGCCACCGCCGAACGGAACTGGGCCGCCAGCGCGCGCTCGACCGGCGGGACGCGGGGGCCTTACCCCGACATCGTGCAGGTGCTGGAAGAAAGCACCTTCGATCCGTCGATCTTCGCCGGGTGCGACATCCCGCAATGTCGCGTGGCGATGTTCGAGCCGGATGCACGGACCCGCGGGCATGGCTTCCTGCGTACGCATACCTTCGGCGGAGGCACCTGGGTCAGCGAATTCGCGGCGCTGACCGGCATGCCACAGGACATTTTCGGGCCTGCCGGCATGTACGCCCCTTACGTGCTGGCTCCGCGCACGCACGATACCCTGCCGATGCTGCTGCGCCGACTCGGCTATCTCACGGTGGTTATCTATCCGACTGGCGGCAACTTCATCAATGCGCGCAACGCCTACCAGTCATACGGCTTCGACCAGTTCTACGACGTCCACGACCTGGGCCTGCAGATGTGGCATACCAGCGATGCGCAGCTGTTTGCCGCGGCAAAGCGTGTCTATGACAAAGTGCACAAGCCGGGCCAACCCGTATTCATCATGGTACTGACCCTTGAACAGCACGGCCCGCATGACACCAAGCCCCTGTCGTCACTGCCCGCGCCCTTCAACCAGGGTCTGATCCATGGTTTGCCTGCCGACCAGGCGCTGAACCTGGACACCTACCTCTCGCGCCTGCACGACTCGGATGAAGGCATGCGGCAGCTGGAGCACGACTTCCTGGATCGCCCGGACCCCACCGTACTGCTGCATTTCGGCGACCACCAGCCTTCATTCAGCGGCCTGATCCGACAGATGAAGCGCTCCCTGCCCACAGGCCTGGAGCCTTACAAGAGCAACCTCACCTACTACATGGTCAAGACCAACTTCGCCACGCCACCGCTGCCAAGCTATCCCATGCTCGACATCGCCTATCTGCCGAGCATGGTGCTGGAAGCCGCAAGTCTGCCCAAGGATCCCTATTTCTCCGCGCTGACCAGCTTCCGTGACCGCTGCCATGGGCTGTACGAGGATTGCGCGGACCATACACTGACCGAATCCTACTACGCGTGGATCTTCGGTCAATTGCATGAATTGCACTGAATGCACCGGAACCAGACCATGTACCGATCGCTTGCCCTTTCCGCCTTCGCGCTGACACTTGTAGGCTGCGGCCGCGCCGAACTGAGTGCAGTGCCTGCCGAGGTTCAACGATGTGCCGGCGTGAACCACCCTGCCACCGTCACCGTGAAGTGGGACGCCTACAAGGCCACCGCAGGCAAGCCGATCAAACTGTGGGTGCGCAATCCGGATTCCTTTGGCGAGGGCGAGGACCATACCACGCTGTGGACCGAACAAGGCCCGACCGGCTCCGCCATGACCGGAAACTGGGTCGTGCCGGGCACGGCGATCATCCTGACCGATGAAAGCGGCAAGCGCGAACTGGCCGAGTTGCACATCGGAAGCGCCAGTTGCCTCAAATAGCCTGTTGGCAGTTCTCGCGATGACGAAAAAGCGCGCGCCCTCAGTCAGGGCTGTCCGCGCATTTTCCGGCGGCATCCAGCTTGTGTCGACAAGCTACTTCCAGCTGCGCCGCATTGAACTGTATCTGACCGTAATCAGCGCCGTGCCGGTAGTGATCCTCAGCCCAGACCTGGCGCACGACCGAGTCGAGTGATAGATAGCCGTCCTCCGGAAAACCGATCGTATCGAATAGCAAGGCCGGCAGCTCGTAGGCGCTGAGGTTTAACTTGCGCGGAGTGAGCGGGCGGTTGGACACCAGCAGGTAACGGGTGTGTTGCGTCACATTCGTGCCATTGTCGTCGAAGCCGAGATCGGCAAACGCATGCGGCAATGCCGGCAGATGGTCGCCATAGAACAAAAGCACCGTCCAACGGGGGCGAGCGAGCAGGCGTTCGGCGAAGTCCTTCAGTGCGTCATCGCCATTGACTAGGTGCGTGAGGTAGTAGGTCAGTTCCTCGGTGCCGGCTGCCGATAAGCCGCGCGGCAGCGGGTGGGCGCCCAGCACGTTCGCCAGCGTGCCGGGGTCGGAGTCCCACGGCCCGTGGTTCTCCATCGTGATCACCATCGCATAGTGCGGTCCCCGCCCGGCATCATCCAGGTGCGCCAGCACATGATCGAACAACGCATGGTCGGAGACAAACTCGCCGGCATGTGCGGCGCCGGCGAAGGAGCGCAAGTAGTAGGCGTGCTGGAAACCAAGCTCCGGCATTACCTGGCGGCGGTTCCAGAAGCTGCCCCGGAACGGGTGAAATAAGACAGTCGAGTAACCCAGCGCCGCCAACCGCCGGGGAACACTTGGCATCCAGGCGGCAGCCAGTCCGTAGTAGGGATACACCACCGACGGAAACGCCTGGATCGGATAACCGGTGAGTGTTTCGAATTCCGTGCGGATAGTGCCGCCACCGTACGTCGGCGTGGTGAGACTACCGGTGATGCCGGTAGCCGCGAGTCGTTCGAAGTTCGGTGTGAACTCGCCGTAATCGATGCCCTTCATCACGCCTGGATCGAAGAACGCCTCGCTCTGCACCACCACGATATCCGGCAATTCGGCCGGCACCTGACGCATCATGCGCGACTTCAGATCGTCAGCGTGCCGAGCCGCGAACCGGGCGACCAGCGCCTCATCGCCCTGGGGGGTCACGATGCGCATCCCTTGCGACATACGGACCAGGCCCGCCATGAAGCCGACATGCTGCACGCTGTCGATCGGATCCCACAGCTGGAAGCCGGGCAGCGACCCGTCCGCATAGGCGGAGGCCCAGGGGTATCGCCCCTGGAACAGGAAGACGAGGACGATCAGCGACAACGCTGCCCATGCCGTGCGACCGGCCCAGCGCAACCTCGGCCAATGACGCTCCATCCGCCAGACCACCCAAAGCACCGCGACGAACGCGAGCAGCACGAGCAGCAGAAGCACGAGGCGATGGCCGGCGTAGTGCGCGAAGAAGCCCATGTTGTGCAGGACCTGACGCCACAGCACCAGGTCGCCGGGCATCAGGGGCTCGTTGAGATTGAGCTCCTTGACGGCATTCACTTCGTATACGAGCCGGACGAGACCGCCGGTGAGTACCAGGGTGAAAAGCGGGCGGCCACTCAGGCCGTAGACCAGCAGCATGAGCAGGAAGACCGGAAACGCATTGCGCCACAGCAAACCGATCTCAAGAGGGATCACACGTAATGCCTGGTCCAGCCACCACACCAAGGTGAGACTTGCCAGCGCCATGATGCCTATTGCTATTGCGGCGACCGCACCCTGCCGGGCACTCACGATGCCGAAATGCCGTAATGTCATCCTGCTCCCCGACTCGATGCTTGCGCCGAGCTTACAATAAGGCCCGACGCAGGTGTTCGCGAATCAGGTAGCGCCCGCGGGAGTCAGGACAGACCTGCATTTGCTTCGGGCTGCATGGCATCGCGCAACACAGCCACGATGCGCCGTGCCGCCAGCCCATCGCCGTAAGGCGAGACGCCACGCGCCATCGAACGATAGGCAGCTGCATCATCGAGCAGGCGCGAAGCCTCGGTCACGATCCGCGCTTCATCAGTACCAACCAGACGCACCACTCCCTCATCCACCGCTTCAGGACGTTCGGTCTCGGCACGCAGCACCAGCACGGGCTTGCCCAACGCAGGCGCTTCTTCCTGGACGCCACCCGAATCGGTGAGGATCAGGTACGCGCGCTTCTGCGCCTCCACGAACGGCGCATAGTCGAGCGGACGACACAGGCGGATGCGGGGATGATCGCCAAGCAGTTCGTGTGCAGTCGCTCGGACGTTCGGATTCGGATGCACGGGATAGAGCACCTCGATATCTTCGTAGCGATCTGCCAATTGGCGGATCGCGCGGCACACCGCACGAAACGGCTCGCCAAAGTTCTCGCGACGATGGGCGGTCACCAGCACGAGCCGGCGCGATGGATCGAGCGGAACATCCAGCGGCAGCTCGCGCTCTGCGACTTCCAGCAATGCATCGATCACCGTATTGCCGGTGACGTGGATTGCGCTGTCGGAAATACCCTCGCGCAGCAGGTTGCCTCGCGAACGTTCAGTCGGCACGAAGTGCCACCGGGACAGGTGGCCCGCCACCATGCGGTTCATTTCTTCCGGAAAAGGATTGCCGAGATCGTGCGTGCGAAGCCCGGCCTCCACATGTCCGAACGGGATGTTCCGATAGAATGCCACGAGGGCGGCCGTCATCACGGTGGTGGTATCGCCTTGAGCCAGCACGATATCGGGCATCAATTCGGCGAAAGTCCCATCCAGCGCAGTGATCAGTCGCGCCGTGAGCTCAGGCAACGACTGGTTGGGCTTCATGATGTCCAGGTCCACATCCGGCTCGATGTCGAACAGGGCCAGCACCTGGTCGAGCAGGTCGCGGTGCTGTGCCGTGGCCAGCACCGTTACCCGTGCCCACGGCTCGCGCTTGAGCACCTTGATCAACGGCGCCATCTTGATGCCTTCCGGACGCGTGCCGACAATGCATAAGACGTGCTTGCGATTCCTCATGGTCGAATTTCCTGCCTGCTGTCCCACTATTCGGTTGCTCCCGGGTCGGCACCCATGTCGCCCTGCGCGTGTCCTCCCAGCACGACGCTGATCGGCTGCCTCGGCTCGGCCGCCACGTCGAAGTTCAACCACGAAAGCAGGAACTGGGTGCCCAGAATGATCGGCAGCGCGGCCAGCATGACCGTGCCGGCCGTGGCAGGCATGTGGCCGGCCATCGAAGCCCACCAGCGCCAGATGCCAAATACGATCCCGAACAGCAACAGCGGGAACCCGACGACCAGCTCTACCGAAGCCGCGGAAAACCCGCGCAGGAAATAGCTGTAAAGCAACCGACGCGAGAAATTGCGCAGATGCCCACGGAGGAAGGGGCCTATCATCCGCATCGGGCGCAGGCTCGACGACTCGTTCGCATATACCGCGCTCATCGGCATTTCCACGACGACCGCACGCAGCTGATTAAGGTTGTACAGCAGGTCCGATTCGAAGAAATACCGCCTGGCGATGTGGTCGAAATCCAATTCGTCCAAAAGGGCGCGATGAATGGCCGTATAGCCGTTGGTCGGGTCGAACAGCTGCCAGTATCCGGACGAAAGCTTGGTCATGAACGAAAGCACCGTGTTGCCGAACAGGCGCACCTTGGGCATGTGCGAAACGTCGCCCACGCGGTAGAACCGGTTGCCCTTGGCGTAGTCGGCGCGCCCGGCCAGCAGCGGCCCTGCGAGCTTGGGAATCAGCGCCGGGTCCATCTGGCCGTCCCCGTCGAGCTTGATCACCGCCATTGCCGGCAGATCGCGTGCCGCCTTGTAGCCGGTCATCACGGCGCCGCCCACACCGAGGTTCTCCGGATGCCGCAGCACCGTTACCCGCGGATCCTTGCAATGCTGCCTGATCAATTCGCCACTGTGCTCGGGGCAGGCATCATCGACGGCGATGATCCAGCCCACTTCGGGACCGATCCGGCTGATCAGGTCGAGCACGTGGGCACTCACTCGGTAACACGGGATGACGACAGCGATGCGGGGGTTCGATGTTGAAGCCATATCAGCGATAGACCCAATGTCTTGAAACGATGAAGCTGACCACGGCAAGCGCGGCTTCGACCAACGGCTTGCCCAGCCAAGCCATCCGCAGACTGAGATGCGTGGCGACCTCGCCGACCAGATAGGTGCTGAGCAAGGTCAGCGTCGACCACAGTACGGCGAATCGGGCGAAATGATGGCGGCTGATGCGCGAGGTTTCCGCCGAGCCGAAGGTAATGCGGCCGTTCGCCAGGAACCCCAGCAATGCGCCCACTACCCGCCCGGCCACGTTCGCGGCCGCGGCATTGACTCCCAGTGCCGTCAGCAGCACGAACACGGCCCAATCGACGAGCACCAGGCACCCGCCGACGAGCAGGAAACTGGCCCCTTGCCGTACGAGGCTCATCGCTTGGCCCTTCTCGCCAGCAGTCGGGCATGATTCCATTCCTTCACCATGTCGACCGGGTTTCCAAACCGCTTCGCAAGGTCACGCTCGGCGGCAAAGTCGCGGCGGAGCGACGCCTTGGCGGAGGCCAGCTGCAGGCCGAGATCCGCCGGCCTGGCTGGCGCGGCTTTCACGACAAAACCCGTCACCCTGCCGGGAAGCGCCACATCGAGCGACGCCTCTGCCATGCCGGTGGGCAGGCATTTCGCCCACTCGTAGCGCGTCCAGGACTTGCCGCCCGCTTGCGCCAGGTTCCAACCGATCACGATGGGTATGTCCGTCACCTTGCAATGCAATCGCACGTCCGCGTGCACGAGCGTGGCGTGCGGCGGCGCTGACGCCATATCGAACCCGATGATGACCGCGTTCGCAGGAGCAGGCTCTGCATTGCCGTCGATTCCAGGGTTCAGCTTCCAGAGTTCGAAGGCGCCATCCTTGTAGACACGTACACCCCGGTCCTGCCTGATCGCCGCATCCAGAGCGGGCGTGAGATCCGTGTCGCGCAAGATGAGCAGATTCACCCCGGTCCGCTCGAACAACGCCAGCCATGTCTTGCCACTGGCATCGACGCGCGCCTTGTCTACCTGCACCGCAAGCTGCTGATCGTACCAGTTGACGACAAACGCATTGCCCGCCAGCTCCGCGGCGAACGGATAATCGTCGCCCACCAGCAGGGTCCTCGCCTGGTCTCCGTAATGCCGGCGGATGATCTCCGCCAGGTGCCGGGTCGGCGCGTAGGTATCGATCACCGACGTGGCGCCCTTGTCCGTCAGTTGCCTGAGCACACCCTGGCGCAGCTGCCAGTCCCCGTTGGGCACGAACGCGAGATTGCCGAGCACCAGGAGCACCAACGCCACCATTGCGGCTCGTGGATAACGCCATTCGCCCGCTCCGGCTGGCACGCCGCGAAGCATGGCCGGCACCAGAAGCACCATGGCCGGGTGCGCATAGCGCAGGTACTGGATCTGGGTCAACGGCAAGGCGAATGCGAGCGCAGCGACCAGGGCCAGGGGACGGGCCCGGCGATTCGTGATCGCCACCAGCAGGCTGCCGAGGAGCGCAAGCAGGGTGAATCCGGCCACGCCGCTGCTGGCCTCGGCGTAATCCGACGCGTCGAACACCAGCTTCCACAGGATGTTCCATGGCAACCCGGTATCCCAGCGATCGTCATGGAAATTGGCGAACGCATAGTAGGTCGAATGGAAATAGCCATTGAATATCGGCAGGGTCGGATTGCCGGTAAGAATGTATGCATAGAAATAGCTCGATCCCGCAATGGCCAGCGCACAGACCGCAGCCACCGGCGCGAACCGCCACGGCAGATCGCGCCACCATCGCAAGAGCATCCACAGTCCGAGCGGGCCGATGGTCATCAGGTTGCTCACCTTCAGCCCGAGCAGCAATCCGAACAGCAGCGCAGTCGTCAGCAGGCGCCGCCGGTCCGGCACACTGGTCTGCGCAATCAGCAAGGCCGCTCCCACTGCCACGGCGGCAGTCGGCCCTTCAGTCTGCATGCCGGTAAGCGTGCCTGCCGTCAGCGGCATGCTGGCGTAGATCGCCACGGCCAGCCAGCGCATGCCTGGATTGAGTTCCAGCACCTCGCACAGCTTCCACATCCCGGCCACGGCAAGCACCAGCCACAACGCATCGACCGCACCGCGCGCGTCCGCGCCTGCCGTCACGAAGGCCATCCCCTGAACGATGTCGCCGGCCCACGCTGAAACTGCCCACAGCCGCGAGCCAACGTCCATTCGATAGTAGCCGAGCGTATCGAGCTGGTAGGGCAGCCCGAGGTGATAGGCCAGATCGTCGTAATGGATTGTCGGCACCCAGGCGCAGGTCGAAACGACCCCGACCACCATCACGGCCAGCAAGGCCATCCGTGGCGCCCCGCCTACCACATCGCTCCACGCCCGTGGCAGCGGCCGCAAGATATCGGCCATGGCGCGCCAGCGCACGACACAGATGAGCAATAGCGCCAGGAGATAGACCGCATGCCCATGGACCTGGTACGGCAGCAACCAGCCGATGATGCCGCTGATCAGCGCCAGACCGGCGAGAACCGACAACGGCGCGCGTCCTTCCCACGCCTTCGGCACTATGAGGCTGCCCAGCGCCATGGCTGCCGCAGCCACCAGCAGCACCGCGAGCATCGGGGCAAGCCCCCCGTAGTAAGCCAGTGCCGCCAGCCAGACGCCCGCTGCCGCCGTGGCCACGTGGCAGCGGAACAGGCGCCGAAGCCCGTACGTCAGGATCCATGCCACAAGGGCCACCTTGGCCAGCGTGGCCAGCGGCCCCCAGGGCATGCCTGTCCACATGGATTCGACGACGAAGCCTGTTCCCACGAGCGCAAAACCGGCCCAGAACAGGATCCAACCCGCAACACGAGGGCGACTCAGCACACCAGCTCTCCCTGACATCAAACGGCCATAATCCCCACCAGACGAGGGCCATGAACACCCTCCGCCCGTTTACCTCGAATCTGCCGCGCCCAACTCTGCCCGCTCAGCCCGCCCGGTATTTGTGCGGCGACCAGGCTCCCCACTTCGCCTCGTAGATCGCCTTGTTCTGCTCGAACAGCGCCTGCCGCTTTTCCTGCTTCAGCTTGTTGAAGGATGCGGACAAGTGATGGTGCACGAAGACATCCTCGGCACAAGCGATGCTCCAACCCGCCTGCTCCACCCGGCGACAGTAGTCATCGTCCTCGAAGAAGCCGATCCCGAACGCCTCGTCCAGCGGGCCCACCTTGGCATAGACTTCGCGCGGCATCATCACGCAGAAGAACGCGGCGGTGCGCAACGGCGTCAGCTGCCCTGCGTGGCGAGCGGTATAGCCCGCCGCCGCATGCAGCATGCCATCCATGTCGTCATAGCTGATGTCGATACGCGCCTCGTTGCCGATGTTGTTGGTCACCGGCCCGATCATGCCGAGCGATTTCGAGTAGCGCAGATGGGCAATCAGCGTGGCGATCCAGCCTGGCGTCACGTGCGTGTCGTTGTTGAGCAGCACGAGATAATCGCCGTTCGCCGCGGCAAGACCCTGGTTGTTGGCGGCAGCGAAGCCACGGTTGTCGGAATTGAGGATGAGATGACGGCCCTCGCCAGCCGCAGCCCATTCCCTGAGGTAGTCGGGCGTTCCATCGGCCGATGCATTGTCGACCACGATGATCTCGAGATTGCCGTAGTCGCTGTACAGCTCCACGCTGCGCAGGCAGGCCTTGGTAAGCTCGAGATTGTTGTAGGTGACCACGATCACGCTGACCCGAGGCTCAGGCAGCAGGGATACGCCCTGCATGAGGTCCTGCGCGCGGTGTCTCCAGGTCTGGTTCGCGGCAAAGCGCTGCCGCCGCTCCACCGCCGAGGCGTCCGGCGGAGCTGCCAGGGCCGCCTCCAGTTCGGACAGGAACGAGGCGTGATCGGAACCCGTGCGCACCAGTTCCCCGAACTGTCGGATTTCCGGCAAAGCAACCGACACCACGTCCTTCCCCGCACTCAGATACTCGTAGACCTTGACCGGATTGGTGGCCAAGGTCAGTGGAATCACCTGGAACGGCAGCAGGCACACGTCGAAGCCATGCAGGTAGTAAGGCAATTCGGTGTATGGCACCTCACCGACAAGCTCGACATTGGGCAATCCGCCCAGCCGCTGGCGTGCACCCGCAGTATCGCCTCCAACTAGCAGCACGAGGTGATCGGCGAAACGCCGCGCCATCTTTTCCACGAGGTCGAGATCGAACCATTCGGCGATGGCCCCGTAGTAGCCGATCACCTTGCGCCCTGACTTGTCGCGGAAGACCCGTTCGGGGCGCACGGCGAAATGCTCGTACTGGCAGGCGTTTCGCACCATGAGGCACGACGGGTTGTGCTTGCCTGCTTCCTCGCGCAGCCAATCTGAGGTGACCACCAGGAGGTCGGCCGTGCGCATCAGATCGTTTTCGCGCGCCAGCACACCAGGACTGTTGTCGGCGAAGCCGCCGTGGTGGTCCATGCAATCGTAGGCAAGCCGATGGTTTGGCAGCAGGCGGGCAGTTTCCAGCCAATACGGGTGCTGCACCAGCGACAGGCAGCTGCGGCTGCGCACCCAGGCCAGCAGTTGCCCCACGCCGGCTCGCAGCTGCTGCTGTGCGTCGGGCGTCGGCACCGCATGGTAGATCGCCGGACTACCCTTCAGGTGCAGCTGGATGCGGAACAGTCGCCCATTGTCGTGCAGCGGCTCGACCGCGAAGCCGGGCTCCTCCCGGTCAATGAAGTCGTTGGAAATGTAGAACACCCGATGGCCGGCACGAGCCAGCTCCCGCGCCAGGTGCTGCGGCCTCTGGATACGGAAGTGCCAGTCGATCACGGCCCACACGAACACGTCCCGGCGATCGCTGGACGGCGGTGCAAGCCTGGCGTCCGGCTTCATGGCAGGCACGGATGGCGCCGCAGTCTCATCAGGCACGCAAGCCGGTGCGCTGGCATGCCGGAGCCGCCGCCGCACCTGCTCCCTATCGGCATCGCCGAGACGCCCGCCGTTGCGCAGCAGTCGCATCGCGAAGCGCATCGGGCGCATCCAGCGCCAGGAACGGCTGGCTTTGATCTGTTCCAGCTCCTGGCGGACCTGTTCGAGCGTGCGAATGCGCGCGTTGCGCTTCGCCAGTTCACCGCGCAAGTCGACCAGATCGGATTCCAGGGAGGCCAATGCGCCTTGCTTGACCTCGATCGCCTGTTCCAGCGCCTGCATGTCGGCCGTCAGGTCCTCGACCCGATCAAGCGCCACCGCGTGCTCGGAACTGAGCCGCTGGGCCCAGGCGGCCACCTCAATGTGGTGGTTGTAGAGATCCTCGTCTTCTGAGAACAACACGGAGGAGGTCGTGGAAGGCAGGTCGGAATGCTCGGCCGTGGCCACCGCGATGAAGTACACCGGATCGATCAGGCGCGTAGTGCGCTCCTCGATCGTTGCGCCTGTATCGGTAAACGCAACCACCGCTGCGCTTTCCGGCCCCGGTGTCAGGGCAAATAGCGCAGACCCGACGGCCAGCCGCTGCCCGTAATAGCGGATACTGCCAAAGTGCCTGCGCAACAGCACGTCGAATTCGTGGAAGTCGAGCTCCTTGACGTGGAATTCGTTGTGGTAGCCCGCCTTTTCCGAATACACCACGCGGTTCGGCGACGACATGACCAGGATCCCATCAGGCCGGAGGACGCGACGGATCTCGCACATCATCTCCTCATGCCGGTCGTGGTGCTCGATCGTCTCGAACGAAACCACCATGTCCACGCTGGCATCCGGCAACGGAATGGCAGCAGCATCGCCCTGCAGGTATTCCAGGTTGTCGCCATGCGCATAGGTGCGCCTGGCATGTTCCACCGCCTCGGGTGAAATATCGACACCGACTACCCGGGCCGCATGCGCTGCCAGCATGGCGCTGCCATAACCCTCGCCGCATGCAATGTCCAGAACGACACGCCCCGACGCCAGGGGACGGCACCACGCATACCTATGCATGTGCTCGTGCCTGATCTGGCCGGATTCGCTGGGTAGGTAACGCTCGCCCGTGAACTCCATGGTTCAGCCCCCCCCCTGGACTATGTCGATCGAATGCATGGGAATTCCCACCAAGCCGTGGCGCATGGTGCTCACGCTGGATTTGAATTGCAGCGCGTCGTGGATCCAGTGCTGCTGGGTATGCTCTTCCTGCGATCCCGTAGCCAGAGCCACGTCGACCGAGTAGTCGCCATTGGGCAATACGGGCATGCGGAAGCGGAAGCGGGCCCGCATGGTCTGGCCGGCAGCGAATTTCAGGACGTTGTCGTGATAGCTCAGGTAAGTATTGTCGCCGAACAGTTGCTGGCCCAGGCGATCCTTCACGTGAAAGCCGAATATCGGCGACGCGATCGCCTGCTCGGCCACCGCCTTGATGACCAGCTCGACGATCTCGCCTCCCTGCACCATGGCGATGTCGCCACGATCCAGACTCGACAGGCGGACATCGACTATGCGCGCGGCGCCTGCGCCGAATTCCCGGTCCACCCTGGAAGCATCGAATTCGAATATGGCGACGAGGTTCCGCGAACCCGTGCCATTCAGGAGATCCTGCCGGCTGTCGCGGACGTCTTCGAGCGCGACGGGCGGCGTCGCGGACGACGGCGGGCGGCTGGCTGCCTGCGCACTGGCCCCATCGGTCGCGCCGGAACGCCGCAACCGCACCACGTCGCCCGCCAGCGCGCGATCAGCGGCATGCTGGGCGGCCAGATACTCCTCGACCACCTGGCCCGCCGCGCCATCCATGACCAGGCGCCCGGCGTCCAGCCAGACGGCACGGCTGCACAGGTTGGTGACGGCGCTCGTGTCGTGGCTGACAAACAGCAAGGTGCCGCGCTGCTGGAAATCGCGCAGGAACCTCATGCATTTTTGCGTGAACCTCACGTCGCCGACGCTGAGTGCCTCGTCGATGATCAGTACATCCGCATCCACGTGCGCCGCCACGGCAAAAGCCAGCCGCACGTACATGCCGCTCGAATAGGTCTTGACCGGCTGGTGGATGAATTCGCCGATCTCCGCGAAGGCCACGATGGAATCGAAGCGCTTGCGCAACTCCTTTTCCGGAATGCCGTAGAGCAGGCCGCTCAGATAGACGTTCTCTTCGCCCGTGAACTCCGGGTTGAACCCTGCGCCGAGTTCCAGGAGTGCGGCTACGCGCCCATGGGTGCTCACCGCTCCCTCGGTGGGATGCAAGGTTCCGCAAATCATCTGCAGCAGCGTCGACTTCCCCGAACCGTTGCGCCCCACGATGCCCACGGTCTCGCCGCGGCGCACGCTGAAACTCACGTCGCGCAGCGCCCAGAATTCCTCGTAGTACATCCCGCCCGTACGCCCCGCCAGGCGGGCCAGGCGGGGCAGCAGCATCTGCTTCAGCCGGTCAGCCGGGCTTGCGTAGATGTCGTAACGCTTGCCGAGCGATTCGACGGAGATGGTCAGCGCGTCAGAGGACATCGGCGAACCCCCTGCGCGACCGTTCGAACCAGCCGAAGGCCGCCCATGCAAACAGGCAGGACACCAGTACATAGATCCCCAGCGCCGGCCACGACGGCATGCGCCCCCAGATCAGCACGTCGCGCGACGCTTCGACGATCAGGGTCAGCGGATTCAGGTAAAGCAGCCGACGATAGGCTTCCGGAATCAGCTCCTTGGAATAGAAGACCGGCGCCAGGAACAGCAGCATGGGCGTAATTACCATCATGGCCTGCTTCAGGTCCCGAAGGAATACGCCCAACGACCCGAGCAGCCAGCACAGCCCGACCATGAAGGGCATGAAGGCCGCCACCACCACGGGGAAAAGCACGGCCGTCCACGGGACCGCTCCATGCGCAATGACCACGAACAACAGAAGCACGATCGTCGAGATAAGAAGATGAAAGAGCGCCGAGCCGAGCAGGGTCCAGGGCAACACGTCCAGCGGAAACACCACCTTCTTGACGAAATTGGCGTTGTCCACGATCAGCGACGGGGCACGATTGGCGCATTCGGCGAACAGCGTGTTGATGTTCAGGCCGGCGAACAGGACGATGGCATAGTCGAAGTGCCCGGTAGCCACGCCTCCCCAGCGCGATTTGAAAAGCACGCCGAAGACGAAGGTGTAGACACCCAGCATGAGCAGCGGATTGAAGAACGCCCAGAGCATGCCGATGAACGATCCGCGATAACGCCCCACCACGTCGCGCTTCGCCATCTGCACGACGAGCGGCAGGTGACGCAGCAGCGAACGGTAGGGCGACAGCGGGTCACGCAGGCGATACTTCGTGATCATGGCATTCCCGCCGGTACGTCAGGCAGGCGCCCGGACGCCCGCAAACCATGCATGTGTTCCATATTTCTATCAGGCCAGCGCCGCGGCCAATTCCGCACGCAGATCCTCGATGTCCTCCACGCCCACCGACAGCCTGACCAAGGCATCGCTGATGCCCAAGCGCTTGCGGTTGGCCGGCGGCACCGAGGCATGGGTCATGATGGCCGGGTGCTCGATCAGGCTTTCCACGCCGCCGAGCGATTCGGCCAGCGAGAACAGTTCGCAACGTTCCAGCATGCGGCGCGCCTTGCGCAGGCCACCCTTCACCTCAAGCGTGACAATACCTCCGAAGCCATGCATCTGGCGCTTCGCCAACGCATGCTGCGGATGGCTCCTGAGGCCCGGGTAGATCACCCGCTCGACCGCGGGGTGCTTCTCCAGCCAGCCGGCCAGCTCCAGCGCGCCTGCGCAATGCTGGCGCATGCGCAGGTGCAGGGTCTTCAGGCCGCGCATGGCGAGGAAGGCGTCGAACGGACCAGCGACGGCGCCCACCGAGTTCTGCAGGAAAGCCATGCGCTCGGCCAATTCGGCACTGCCCGCCACCACGATGCCGCCGACCATGTCCGAGTGGCCGTTGATGTACTTGGTGGCCGAGTGCAGCACCAGGTCGGCGCCGAACTCCAGCGGACGCTGCACCATCGGCGAGCAGAAGGTGTTGTCCACCACCAGGATCAGTCCGTGCTTCTTCGCGAAGGCGGCGACCTTGGCCAGGTCCACCAGCTTGAGCATCGGATTGGTGGGCGTCTCGGCCCAAATCATCCGCGTGTTCGGCTTCAGCGCGGCTTTCAGCGCCTTGCCGTCGTTGAGGTCGATGAAGCTGAAGTCCAGCCCCGCCGAACGGCGCCGCACGCGTTCGAACAGGCGATAGCTGCCGCCGTACAGGTCGTCCATCGCGATCACGTGGCTGCCCGAGTCGAGCAGATCCAGCACCGTGGCCGCCGCCGCCAGGCCCGAGGCGAAGGCGAAGCCGGCCACGCCGCCCTCCAGGTCCGCCACGCAGCGCTCGTAGGCCATGCGCGTAGGATTTTGCGTGCGCGAGTATTCGTAGCCCTTGTGCTTGCCGGGGCTTTCCTGCACGTACGTCGAGGTGGCGTAGATCGGCGTCATGATCGCGCCGGTGGCCGGATCGGGATGCTGGCCGGCATGGATGGCGCGGGTGCCTAGACCGAGATGGGGCGTGGAGGGCTTTCTGCTCATGGCAATACCGATGCTGTGCGGCAGGAATCCGGCCGCATGGAGGACCGGCCATTCTAACCCTGAAACCTTGTCCAGCCTTAACCCCCACCCTTTCTGAACATGAATGCCGTTTCATTTCCGATTGGTCGTCCTGGCACGTCATGCCACAATGGCAAGATCGCCACACCGGAACGTGCCCCACGATGCCCACCCTCCTCGTCACTGGCGGCGCCGGCTTCATCGGCGCCAATTTCGTGCTGCAGGCCGTGGCCGATGGCCTTACCGTGGTCAACCTCGACAAGCTGACCTATGCCGGTAACCTCGACACCCTGGCCTCGCTGGACGGCAATCCCCGCCACGTGTTCGTGCAGGGCGACATCGGCGACCGCGCGCTGGTGGCGAAGCTGCTGGCCGAGCACCGGCCCGACGCGATCGTGAACTTCGCCGCCGAATCGCACGTGGACCGCTCCATCGATGGCCCCGCCGAGTTCGTGCAGACCAACGTGGTCGGCACTCTGGGCCTGCTGGAGTGCGCCCGCGATTACTGGCGCGGCCTGGAAGGTCCCGCGCGCGACGCATTCCGCTTCCTGCACGTCTCCACCGACGAGGTCTACGGCTCGCTGGGCGAGACCGGCCTGTTCACCGAGACCACGCCGTACGCGCCGAACTCGCCGTACTCCGCCTCGAAGGCCGCCTCCGACCACCTGGTGCGCGCGTTCCACCACACCTACGGCCTGCCCACGCTCACCACCAACTGCTCGAACAACTACGGACCGTACCAGTTCCCCGAGAAGCTGATCCCCCTGGTCACCGCCAAGGCGCTGGCCGGCGAGGCGCTGCCGGTGTACGGCGACGGCCTGAACATCCGCGACTGGCTGTTCGTGGGCGACCACTGCTCGGCCATCCGCCGCGTGCTGGAGGCCGGCCGGGTGGGCGAGACCTACAACGTGGGCGGCAACGCCGAACGCACCAACATCACGGTGGTGAAGACCATCTGCGCGCTGCTGGACCAGCGCCGCCCGCTGGCCGACGGCCGCGCCCGCGAATCGCTGATCACCTACGTCAGGGACCGCCCCGGCCACGACCGCCGCTACGCCATCGATTCCGGCAAGCTGCAGCGCGAACTGGGCTGGAAACCCTCGCAGACCTTCGAGAGCGGCATCGCCGCCACGGTGGACTGGTACCTCGCCCACCAGCCGTGGGTACGGCGCGTGCTGGACGGCAGCTATCGGATGGAGAGGCTCGGCCAATGACCACGGCACGCAAGGGCCTCATCCTCGCCGGCGGTTCCGGCACCCGGCTGTACCCGATCACCCAGGCGGTGAGCAAGCAGCTGCTGCCGGTGTACGACAAGCCGATGATCTTCTACCCGCTGGCCACCCTGATGCTGGCCGGCATCCGCGAGGTGCTGGTGATCAACACCCCGCACGAGCAGGCGCTGTTCCAGCGGCTGCTGGGCGACGGCTCGCAATGGGGCCTGGACATCCGCTACGCGGTGCAACCCTCGCCCGACGGCCTGGCGCAAGCCTTCACCATCGGCCGCGACTTCATCGCCGGCCAGCCCAGCTGCCTGGTGCTGGGCGACAACATCTTCTACGGCCACGGCCTCACCGAACGGCTGAAACGGGCCGCCTCCCGCGACCACGGCGCCACCGTGTTCGGCTACTGGGTACGCGATCCGGAACGCTACGGCGTGGCCGAGTTCGACGCCACCGGCAAGGTGGTCGGGCTGGAGGAAAAGCCCGCGCAGCCGAAGTCGCACTACGCGGTCACCGGCCTGTACTTCTACGACAACCGCGCCTGCGACTATGCCGCCGCGCTGAGACCCTCGCCGCGCGGCGAGCTGGAGATCACCGACCTCAACCGCTGCTACCTCGACGACCACTCGCTGCACCTGGAACAGCTGGGCCGCGGCTTCGCCTGGCTGGACACCGGCACGCACGAATCGCTGATGGAGGCAGGCAACTACATCCAGACCATCGAGAACCGCCAGGGCCTGAAGGTGTGCTGCCCGGAAGAGATCGCCTACCTCAACGGCTGGATCGACGCCGAGCAGCTGCTGCGCCTGGCCGCGCCGCTGGCCAAGACCGGCTACGGCCACTATTTGCAGCGACTGGTCTCGCAGGGGCCGGTGCGATGAAGGTGATCGAAACCCGCCTGCCCGGCGTCGTGGTGATCGAACCGCAGGTGTTCGGCGATGCGCGCGGCTTCTTCTACGAGAGCTACAACGAGGCGAAGTATTGCGAGGCCGGCATCGACCGCCGCTTCGTGCAGTCCAACGTCTCGCGCTCCGCGTGCGGCGTGCTGCGCGGCCTGCATTACCAGTGGCCGAACCCGCAGGGCAAGCTGGTCAGCGTGCTGGAAGGCGAGGTGTACGACGTGGCGGTGGACATCCGCCACGGCTCGCCCACCTTCGGCCGGTGGGCCGCGGCGATGCTCACCGCGGAGAACCACCGTCACTTCTGGATCCCCGAGGGCTTCGCGCACGGCTTCTGCGTGGTGTCCGAGTTCGCCACCTTCGCCTACCAGTGCACCGCGCTGTACGACCCCAGGGCCGACGCCGGCATCCGCTGGAACGACGCTGCATTGGCTATCGACTGGCCGGTGGCGGAACCGCTGCTGTCGGACAAGGACGGCAAGGCGCCGCTGCTCGCCGAAGTGCCCGCCGAGCGTTTGCCGACCTATACCGCTGCATGAAGACCCTGCTGCTCGGCGCCAACGGCCAACTCGGCCGCAGCTTCATCGAGGACGGCGGCCTGGCGAAACGCGGCGAACTGGTCGCGGCCAGTCGCGACGGGAAGCGCTTCGACGGCGCCGCCATCGAGGCCGTCGACCTTGCCGCGCCCGATACCCTGCCCGCCCTGCTCGACCGCGTGCAACCGGACGTGATCGTCAACACCGCCGCCTACACCGCAGTGGACCGCGCCGAGCAGGAAGAGGCGCTGGCCACCCGCGTCAACGGCGAAGCCGTGGAGGCGATCGGCCGGTGGGCCGCCGCGCACGGCGCGCTGGTGGTGCACTACTCCACCGACTACGTGTTCGACGGCGTCGCCGCTGCGCCCTACCCGGTCGATGCGCCCACCGCGCCGCTGGGCGCCTACGGGCGCAGCAAGCTGGCCGGCGAGGCCGCGCTGCGCGCCAGCGGCGCGGCGCACTTCATCTTCCGCACCGCCTGGGTATACGCGCCGCACGGCCACAACTTCCTGCGCACCATGCTGCGCCTGGGCGCCGAGCGCGAGGAACTGCGCGTGGTGGCCGACCAGGTCGGCGCACCCACGTCCACCGCGCTGATCGTGGCCGGCACCCTGGCCGCGCTGGATGCCTGGCTGGCCGCCGGCCCCGCGCAACACCGCGCGCTGGAGGGCACCCACCACCTGGTCGCCAGCGGTCACACCAGCTGGCACGGCTTCGCCGACGCGATCTTCGACGCGGCCCACGCTCGTGGCCTGCTGGCGCGCAAGCCGCGCGTGGCGGCGATCGCCACCGCCGACTACCCCACGCCCGCGCGGCGCCCGGCCTGGTCGGTGCTGGACAACACGGGCTTCCGGCAATGCTTCGGCTATGCTTTGCCCGATTGGCAGACCGGCCTGGACGGCGTGCTGGACGCGCTCGCGCACCAGCACGCCTGACCGCCTGCAGGAGCGCATAGGATGCGCTCCTGCAGGCGGGCCGGGATACCGCAGGCAAACCGCACAGGCTGATCCACCATGCTCATTCCCCTGATCCTCAGCGGCGGCAGCGGCACCCGGCTGTGGCCCGTCTCGCGCCGGAACCTGCCCAAGCAGTTCCTCTCGCTGGCCGGCCACGGCACGCTGTTCCAGCAGACCGTGGCGCGCACGCGCCAGCTGCCCGGCGTGGCCGCGCCCATCGTGGTGGCCAGCGAGGACCATCGCTTCCTCGCCGCCGAGCAGTTGCGCGAGGCCGGCGTCGACGGCGGCGCCGTGATGCTGGAGCCGCTGGCGCGCAACACCGCCCCGGCGATCGCGCTGGGCGCGCTTGAAGCATTGAAGCGCGATCCCGAGGCGCTGCTGCTGGTGCTGCCGGCCGACCACCTGATCGGCGACACCGCCGCCTTCGTCGCCGCCGTGGGGCAGGCGCTGCCGGCGGCACGAGAGGGCTGGCTGGCCACCTTCGGCATCCGCCCGGACCGCGCCGAGACCGGCTTCGGCTACATCCGCCGCGGCGAGCCGCTGGGCAGCGGCGCGTTCCGCGTCGAGCGCTTCGTGGAGAAGCCCGACCTCGCCACCGCCGGGGGCTACCTCGCCGATGGCGGCTACGACTGGAACTCCGGCATGTTCCTGTTCCGCGCCGACCGCTACCTGGACGAGCTGGGCCAGCATGCGCCGGCGATGCTGACTGCGGTGCGCGCCGCGCACGCCGCCGCCCACGCCGACCTCGACTTCGTGCGCGTGGACAAGGAACTCTTCGCCAAGGTGCCGGAGGATTCCATCGACTATGCGGTGATGGAGAAAACCGCGCGCGCGGCCGTCATCCCCGTCGCCTGCGGCTGGAGCGACATCGGTTCCTGGTCGGCCCTGTGGCTGGCCGGCGAGCGCGACGCCGACGGCAACCTGCGCGAGGGCGACACACTCGCCGTGGCCACGCGCAATTCGCTGCTGCGCTCGCACGACCGTCACCTGCTCGCCACCGTGGGCGTGGACGACCTGGTCGTGGTGACCACGCCCGACGCCACGCTCGTCGCGCATCGCGACGCGGCGCAGGACGTGAAGAAGATCGTGGAGCAGCTGAAGGCCGCCGGCCGCAGCGAGCATTCCTTCCATCGCGTGGTGCATCGCCCCTGGGGCAGCTACGACTCGCTGGAAGCGGGCGAGCGCTTCCAGGTGAAACGCATCGTGGTGAAGCCCGGCGCCAGCCTCAGCCTGCAGAAGCACCACCACCGCGCCGAGCACTGGATCGTGGTCTCCGGCACCGCCGAGGTCACCTGCGACGACCAGGTGTTCCTGCTCGGCGAGAACCAGAGCACCTACATCCCGCTCGGCAGCAAGCACCGCCTGCGCAACCCCGGCAAGGTGCCGCTGGAGCTGATCGAGGTGCAGTCCGGCAGCTACCTCGGCGAAGACGACATCGTGCGCTACGACGACGTGTACGGCCGCGCGTAGGCATGCCCCTCCCCCTGCGTGCAGGGGAGGGCCGAAGCGGGTCAACCAACCTCGCGGCCAGCCCGCCCCTACCCTCTCCCGGGCTCCCCCTGCACGCAGGGGGAGGAGCGAAACCACGGCCAGCCCGCATCACCTGCCCTCGCACGCAGGAGAATTCCCCTGCACGCAGAAGAAGAGAGGCCGGCTACTGCGAACGCGATCGCCTGCGCAGACGGTACTCGTCGCGCGCCACGTAGCCCGCCGCCCCCAGCACCATCAGCGCCAGGATGTACCAGGTCATGAGGTAGTTGAGGTGGTGGTTGGGGAAATGCACCACCGTCATGCCGCCCTCGGGCCAGGGCTTGCCGCCCGCGTTGGGGTGGGCGTCCGCATCGACGAAGTACGGCGCCACGTCGTGCAGGCCGCGCGCCCTGGCGATCGCCGCCACGTCGCGGGTGTACCAGGTGTCGCTGGCCGGCTGGTTGCGGCGGAACAGGCCGGAAGGCTCGCTGATGCGCAGCAGGCCGGTCACCGTGACCTCGCCCGCCGGCGCGGCCGGGCAATGCCCCTCGAGGTCGCACCAGCCTTCCGGCGCGAAGCCGCGGTTCACCAGCACGATGCTGCCGTCGTCGCGGCGCAGCGGGGTGAGGATCCAGTAGCCGCTGCCCTTGTCGGTGGCGGTCCACACCCGCGTCTGGCGGTCGCCGAGCCAGCGGCCGCTGAGCCGCACATGGCGGTATTCGGCGTTGGCCGCGGTGAGCGCGGCCCAGTCCGCCGGCCCCGGCGCCGCCACCGGCGCGGCATGCACGCGTTCGTCGGTGTGCGCGATCAACGCCTTCTTCCACGCCAGCCGGTGCACCTGCCAGGTGCCCAGCGCCACGAAGCCGGCGAACAGCGCCAGGCCGAACAGGGCCAGCAGGGTCAGCGCGAGCGGCCCACGCACGTCGCGCTCGTTCTCGCCGGTTGGGGTGGGGATGTCAGGCATGGCCGCCCATGATCGCATCCTGCACAGTAAGCGCGCGCCGCGGCGTGTTGCCGCGGTGCGCGCCACGCCAGGCCGTCAGTCGTCCGGCAGGCCGCCGGAACGGCGGCTGATCCACAAGGCGCCGATCGTGCCGACCGCGCCCGAGAGCAGGTACAGGCCCACGTACGGCACGCCTGCGTACCGGGCCAGCGCCAGCGCCACCAGCGGCGCAAAGCCCGCGCCGATCAGCCAGCCCAGGTCCGAGGTGATCATGGCGCCGCAGAAGCGGAACTCCGGCCGGAAGTTCGAGCTCACCGCGCCGGCCGCCTGCGCGTGCGTGAAGCCCAGCAGGGCGTAGCCGAAGATGATGAACAGATAGCTGTTCACCGTGCCGCCCGAGAGCAGCAGCGCGGTCCAGCCGCTGTAGACCGCGATCAGCGCACCGCCGATGGCCAGGGTGGTGCGGCGGCCGAAGCGGTCCGCCACCACGCCGGACAGCAGCATGCAGGGCAAGGCCACGAAGGCGCCGAGGATCTGCACCATGAGGAAGTCAGGCACCTGCTGCTGCGTGAAGAGCAGCGCCCACGACAGCGCGAAGATGGTCACCAGGTGGAACATCGCATAGCTGGCCAGCGGCGCGAAGGCGCCCAGCGCGATGTTGTTGCCCTGCGAGCGCACCAGCTCGCGCATCGACGAGGGTTCGAGGTCGCGCTCCTTGAGCTGTTCCGCGTAACGCGGCGCGACCACCATGCGCAGCCGGGCGAACAGGGCCACCACGTTGATGGCAAACGCCGCGAAGAAGGGATAGCGCCAGCCCCACTCGATGAATTCCCGGTGGGAAAGGCTCGACCAGATGTAGGCGAACAGGGCCGCCGCGATGATGAAACCGATCGGCTCGCTCAGCTGCGGCAGCATGGCGTACCAGCCGCGCCGGTCCTTCGGCGCCTTCAGCGCCATCAGCGAAGCCAGCCCGTTCCAGCTGCCGCCCATCGCGAAGCCCTGGCCGAAGCGCAGCACCGCCAGCGCCAGGATCGCGGCCCACCCCAGCGTGCCGTAGCCGGGCAGGAAGGCCGTGCCGGCCGTCGCCATGCCGAGCAGGAACAGCGCGATGGTCAGCTTGGCGGGAAGGCCGAAATGGCGCTGCAGCACCAGGAAGAACATCGAGCCCAGCGGGCGCGCGACAAACGCCAGCGCGAAGATCGCGAAGGAATAGAAGACGCCGTCGATCTGGCTGGCGAACGGGAAGAACACCGCCGGGAAGGCCAGCACGCAGCCGATGCCGAACACGAAGAAGTCGAACGACTGGCTGACGCGCCCCACCAGCACGCCGACGGCGAGGTCGCCCGGCGCCAACTGTTCCGGGTGGGAGCCTCCGCCTTGCGCATGGACGACCGGACCGGGAACCGATTGGGTGTGGCTGGTAGACATGGCAATTCCCTGGCGACGATCGTGCAAGAGGTTGCTGGATAAATCGGCTTCGGCCGCTTGCTGCGACGATCGGACGCACGTGGCCTTCACGCCGTCCATTCGCAGCCCGGAAGCGGGTTCCCACGAACCCGTCCCATCGGGTCATGCCGTTTGCGGGAGTAGTATAGACCTGCCTTTCGAGAGTAGTGTAAGCACCACCTCGTTGCCGATGCACACGCGCCCATGACAGTGAAACGTCTTCGCGGCTTGCTGCTGCTTCCCCTTGCGCTGCTGCTGGGCGGTTGCCACCTGGTGCTGCTCGATCCGCCCGGCGATGTGGCGCGCCAGCAGAGCGACATCATGATCGTCACCACGATCATCATCGCGCTGATCATCGTGCCGGTGATGATCGCGATCGGCGTGGTCGCGTGGCGCTACCGGGCCTCCAACAAGCAGGCCACCTACGATCCCGACTGGGACCATTCGCCGCAGCTGGAACTGGTGGTATGGGCCGCGCCGCTGCTGATCATCATCGCCGTCGGCGCGATCAGCTGGATCGGCACCCACCAGCTCGACCCCTACCGGCCGCTCGACCGGGTGGCGCCAGGCCAGCCCGTGGCGGCAGGCGTCAAGCCGCTCGAGGTCGACGTGGTGTCGTTGCGCTGGAAGTGGCTGTTCTTCTATCCACAGTACGGCATCGCCACGGTGAACCAGTTGGCGGCGCCGGTGGACGTGCCGATCCGCTTCCGGCTCACCTCGGACGAAATGATGGACTCGTTCTTCGTGCCGGCGCTGGTGGGACAGGTCTACACGATGCCCGGCATGCAGACGGTGCTGCATGCGGTCATCAACAAGCCCGGCACCTATCCCGGCTTCTCGGCCAACTACAGCGGCGTCGGCTTCACCGACATGCGCTTCAAGTTCGAGGGCATGAACCGGCAGGACTTCGACCGCTGGATCGCCAAGGCGCGCGACGCGGGCACCGGGCTCGACCTCAAGGTCTACGACCGCCTGCGCCAGCCCGAACGCGACGTGCCGGTACAGTACTTCGCCCGCTTCGAACCCGGCCTGTACACGCGCATCCTCGAACGCTGCGTCGACCCGGGCGAAACCTGCATGAGCGCGACGATGTCCGACGCCCACGCCGGAGACGCCATGCCGGGCATGCAGGGCCATGGCATGCATGCCGCCACCGGCGCCCTCGCCGACGACCGGACCCCGGTTCCCGCGCAAGCCGCGCCGGCGCACTGACCCGCTTGCGGAGATTCAAGCCATGCCCGAAGCCACGCCTCACCGCGCCCACGTCTGGGATGTCCTGTTCGGACGCCTAACGCTCGACTCCCTGCCTTTCCTGAAGCCCGACCTCGAGGGCCGCATCGTCCTCGCCACCCTGGTGGTGGTGCTGCTGCTCGGCGTGGCGATACTCGGCCTGGTCACGAAGAAGCGCCTGTGGGGCTACCTGTGGCGCGAGTGGTTCACCAGCGTGGACCACAAGAAGCTCGGCATCATGTACATGATCCTGGGCACGGTGATGCTGCTGCGCGGCTTCTCCGACGCGATCATGATGCGCGCCCAGCAGGCCTACGCCTTCGGCCCGCACATGGGCTACCTGCCGCCGGAACACTACGACCAGATCTTCACCGCGCACGGCGCGATCATGATCTTCTTCGTCGCCATGGCCTACATCGTGGGGCTGATGAACTACGTGATGCCGCTGCAGATCGGCGCGCGCGACGTGGCGTTCCCGTTCCTCAACAACCTGAGCTTCTGGTTCACCTTCTGGGGCGCGATCCTGTTCATGGTGTCGCTGTTCGTGGGCGACTTCTCGACCGCCGGCTGGCTGGGCTACCCGCCCGTGTCGGAACTGCAGCAGGGCCCCGGTGTGGACTACTACATCTGGGGCCTGCAGCTGTCCGGCGTGGGCACGCTGCTGACCGGCGTCAACTTCGTCACTACCATCCTGAAGATGCGCGCGCCCGGCATGTCGATGATGAAGATGCCGGTGTTCAGCTGGACCACGCTGTGCACCAGCGGGTTGATCATCGCGACCTTCCCCGTGCTCACCGCCACGCTGTTCCTGCTCTCGCTTGACCGCTACCTGGGCACCCACTTCTTCACCACCGGCTTCGGCGGCAACGTGATGATGTACATCAACCTGATCTGGGTGTGGGGCCACCCGGAGGTGTACATCCTGATCCTGCCGATCTTCGGCGTGTACTCGGAGATCGTGCCCACCTTCTCGGGCAAGCCGCTGTTCGGCTACTCGTCGATGGTCTACGCCACCGCCGCGATCATGATCCTGTCGTACCTGGTGTGGCTGCACCACTTCTTCACGATGGGCTCGGGCGCCGACGTCAACTCGTTCTTCTCGCTGACCACCATGATGATCTCCATCCCCACCGGGGTGAAGATCTTCAACTGGCTGTTCACCATGTACCGGGGCCGCGTGCGCTTCACCGTGCCGATGCTGTGGACGATGGGCTTCCTGTTCACCTTCACCATCGGCGGCATGACCGGCGTGATGCTGTCGGTGGCGCCGGCCGACTTCCTGCTGCACAACAGCCTGTTCCTGATCGCGCACTTCCACAACGTGATCATCGGCGGCGTGGTGTTCGGCGTGTTCGCGGCGGTCAACTACTGGTTCCCCAAGGCGTTCGGCTTCAGGCTCGACGAGTTCTGGGGCAAGGCCAGCTTCTGGTGCTGGCTGGTCGGCTTCTGGGTGGCGTTCACGCCGCTGTACATCATGGGCCTGATGGGCGTGACCCGCCGCCTCAGCCACTTCGACAACCCGGCACTGCAGCCGTACTTCATCGTCGCCGCGTTCGGCGCCCTGCTGATCGCACTGGGCATCCTCGCCTTCATCATCCAGATCGGCGTCAGCATCATGCGGCGCAAGGCCTACGCCGTGGGCGGCGATCCATGGAACGCCCGCACCCTGGAGTGGTCCACCTCCTCGCCGCCGCCAGCCTACAACTACGCGTTCGTCCCCAACGTGCACGAGCGCGACGCCTGGACGGACATGAAGAAGCACGGCTTCCGGCGCCCGCTGGAAGGCTTCCACCCGATCCACATGCCGAAGAACACCGCCGCCGGCGCGGTCATCGGCGCGCTGTCCTTCATCTGCTGCTTCGCCCTGGTCTGGTACATCTGGTGGCTGGCCGTGGCGTCGTTCGTGGGTGTCGTCGCCGCGTCCATCACGCATACCTTCAACTACCGCCGCGATTTCCACATCGGTGCGGACGAAGTACGGACGTTCGAACACACCGGCAACTGGCAGCCTGAAGCCCAGGGGGCGAACGCATGAACACCACGGCTGTCGACAACGCCGGCAACGCGCCCTCGCGCTTCCTCTGCCACGAGGAACCACCCGCTCACAACGGGACCCTGCTCGGGTTCTGGATCTACCTGATGAGCGATTGCTTCATCTTCGCCTCGCTGTTCGCCTGCTACGCGGTGCTCGGCACCAGTACCGCCGGCGGCCCCTCGGCCGCCGAGGTGCTCGACCTGCCCGGCCTGGCGGTGAACACGGCCCTGCTGCTGGTGTCGTCGGTGACCTTCGGCTTCGCCATGCTGGAAATGGCGCGGCGGAACAAGGGCGCCATGCTGGCCTGGCTGGCCGTGGCCGGCCTGCTGGCCGTGGGCTTCGTGACGCTGGAAATCCACGAGTTCGCCGGCATGATCGCCGAAGGCGCCGGCCCCGGCCGCAGCGCCTTCCTGTCCTCGTTCTTCACCCTGGTCGGCACGCACGGCCTGCACGTCAGCGTCGGCATCCTCTGGCTGGTCGTGCTGATGGTCCAGCTGGGCAAGTTCGGCCTCACCGAGGCCAACATCCGGCGCCTGCAGTGCCTGAGCATGTTCTGGCACTTCCTCGACCTGGTGTGGGTCGGTGTCTTCAGCTACGTCTATCTGGCAGGAGTGCTGCGATGAGCCATCCCACCCCACCCGGCCACGCCGCCCCGGCGGGCCACGGCGACGACGCCGTGCACCACGGCACCCTGCGCGGCTACCTGACCGGTTTCGTGCTGGCGGCGATCCTGACCATCATCCCGTTCTGGCTGGTGATGGGGCACGTGCTGGACAACCGCTGGCTGACCATCTCCATCGTGCTGGCCCTGGCCGTGGTGCAGATCCTGGTGCACATCATCTACTTCCTGCACCTCGACGCGCACTCGGAGGGCGGCTGGAACCTGATGGCCTTCATCTTCACCGTGGTGCTGGTGGTGATTGTGCTGGGCGCGTCGATCTGGGTGATGTACAACGAGAACGCGAACATGATGCCCATGCCGATGCAGCACCCGTACCAGTCGAAGTGACAGCCCGGGCAGCTGCGTTTTTCACGAAAAAGCCGGCGTTGGCCGGCTTTTTCGTTTCCCGCAACAGGGTGCGCTACCGGCCTACTCCACCGTCACCGACTTGGCCAGGTTGCGCGGCTGGTCCACGTCGGTGCCGCGCAGCACGGCCACGTGGTAGGCCAGCAGCTGCAGCGGCACGGTGAACACCGCCGGGGCGATGAATTCGCCGCCGGCATCGATGCGCAGCACGCGGCCGCGGGCCGGGTTGCCGTCCATCGGCGCGGCGCGGTCGGCGAACACGATCAGCTCGCCGCCGCGGGCGCGCACTTCCTGCAGGTTGGACTTCAGCTTGTCCAGCAGCGGGCCGTTCGGCGCCACCGCCACCACCGGCATGTCCTCGTCCACCAGCGCCAGCGGGCCGTGCTTCAGCTCGCCGGCCGGGTAGGCCTCGGCGTGGATGTAGGAGATTTCCTTGAGCTTGAGCGAGCCTTCCAGCGCCACCGGGAACTGCGCGCCGCGGCCCAGGAACAGCGCGTGATGGCGCGGGATGAAATGCTCGGCCAGTTCCACGATCTCCGGTTCCAGCGCCAGCGCCTGCTCGATCATGCGCGGCAGGGTCTGCAGCTGGCCGCACAGTTCGAGGTAGCGGCTCTCGTCCAGGCCGCGCGGCTTCGCCAGTCCCAGCGCCAGCAAGGCCAACGCCGCGAGCTGGGTGGTGAAGGCCTTGGTCGAGGCCACGCCGATCTCGGGGCCGGCACGGGTCATCAGCTTGAGGTCGGCCTCGCGCACCACCGAGGATTCCGGCACGTTGCAGATCGCCAGCGTGCCCAGGTAACCGCGACGACGCGACTCGCGCATCGCCGCCAGCGTGTCGGCGGTTTCGCCGGACTGCGAGATGGCCACGAACAGCGTGCCGTCCGGCACCACCGCCTCGCGGTAGCGGTATTCGCTGGCCACTTCCACGCTGACCGGCAGGCGCGCGTAGTCCTCGATCCAGTACTTCGCCACCATGCCGGCGTGGTAGCTGGTGCCGCAGGCGATGATGTGCAGGCCGCGCACCTTCGCCAGCAGCTCGTCGCCGCCCACGCCGAACACGTTGGGCAGCACGCCGTGCGGGCCGAGCCGCGATTCCAGCGTGTCGGCCACCGCGCGCGGCTGCTCGAAGATCTCCTTCTGCATGTAGTGGCGGTACTCGCCGCGCTCCACCGCGTCGGCGGACAGCTCGCTCTCGTGCAGCGCGCGCTCCACCGGCGCACCGTCCAGGCCGTACACGCGCACGCCGTCGCGGGTGATCTCGACGACGTCGTCCTCGTCGAGGTAGATCATCTTGTTGGTGACCTGGATCAGCGCCTGCGCGTCCGAGCCCAGGAAGTGCTCGCCGATGCCCACGCCCACCAGCAGCGGCGCGCCGCGGCGCGCGCCGACCACGCGCTCGGGCGCGTCGCAGTCGATCACCGCGATGGCGTAGGCGCCTTCCAGCCCGCGCACCACGGCCAGCACCGCCTCGCGCAGCGGCAGGCCCGCGGCCAGGCGCTCGTCGACCAGCGCCGCGATCACCTCGGTGTCGGTCTCGGAACCGAACACGTGGCCGCGCGCTTCCAGTTCCTCGCGCAGGCTGGCGTAGTTCTCGATGATGCCGTTGTGCACGATGGCGACGCGGCCGGCCACGTGCGGGTGCGCATTGGCCTCGTTCGGCACGCCGTGGGTGGCCCAGCGCGTATGCGCGATGCCGGTGCCGCCGGGGAACGGGTCGGCCAGATACTGCGATTCCATCTCGCGTACCTTGCCCTTGGCGCGCACGCGGCGGATCTGCCCGTCCTCCAGCACGGCCAGGCCGGCCGAATCGTAACCGCGGTATTCCAGCGCCTTCAGGCCCGCGATCAGCAGGGGGGCGACGTCGCGCTGGGCGACGGCGGCGACGATTCCACACATGGCTGCAACTCCTTGGATGAGGTCCGTGCCGGCAGGCGGCCAGGCGGCGACTTTGCCGCGCGGCCATTTCAGCCGGCTTTCAACAGGGCGATCCGCTCAGTGCACCTTGCGACGCAGGTAGTTGAGCAGGTCGATGCGGGTGATCAGGCCCATGAACTGCTCGCCGTCCATCACGATGGCCACGTGGCCGCGCTCGAACACCGGCAGCAGCGACTCGATCGGCGAGCGCACGTCGAGCATGCGCAGGTCCGAGATCATCGCCACCGAGACCGGATCGCGGAAGCGTGCCTCGTCGGCGTGCACGTGCATCAGCACGTCGGATTCGTCGAGGATGCCGACGATGCGCGCGCCGTCCATCACCGGCAGCTGCGACACGTCGTACAGCTTCATGCGCGTGTAGGCGGTCATCAGCAGCTCATTGGGGCCGACCACGATGGTGTCGCGCCGCGCGAACGGGCGCAGCAGCAGGTCGCGCAGGTCGCCGTGCTGCTCGCGCTCGATGAAGCCGTTGTCCAGCATCCAGTAGTCGTTGTACAGCTTCGACAGGTACTTGTTACCGGTATCGCATACCAGGGTCACCACGCGCTTCGGCGCGGGCTGCTCGCGGCAGTACTTCAGCGTCGCCGCCAGCAGCGTGCCGGTGGACGAGCCGCCCAGCACGCCTTCCTTCGCCAGCAGCTCGCGGGCGGCGAGGAAGCTTTCCTTGTCGGAGATGGCGTAGGCCTTCTTCACGCGCGAGAAGTCGCTGATGCTGGGCAGGAAGTCCTCGCCGATGCCCTCCACCATCCAGCTCGCCGACTTGGTGGAGAGCGTGCCCTCGTTGATGTACTGCGCCAGGATCGAACCCACCGGGTCGGCCAGCACGATCTCGGTCTGCGGCGAATGCTCGGCGAAGAACCGCGACAGCCCGGTCAGGGTGCCGGACGAACCGCAGCCCACCACCACCGCGTCGACCCGGCCGTCCATCTGCTCCAGGATCTCGGGCCCGGTGGTCTCGTAGTGCGCGCGGGGGTTGTCGGGGTTGCCGAACTGGTTGATGAAGTAGGCGCCGGGCGTCTCGCGGGCGATGCGCTCGGCCATGTCCTGGTAGTACTCGGGGTGGCCCTTGGCCACGTCGGAGCGGGTCAGCACCACCTCGGCGCCCATCGCCTTGAGGTTGAAGATCTTCTCCCGGCTCATCTTGTCCGGCACCACCAGGATCAGGCGGTAGCCCTTGGCCTGCGCCACCAGCGCCAGGCCCAGGCCGGTGTTGCCGGCGGTGCCCTCGACCAGGGTGGCGCCGGGCTGGATCCGGCCGGCCTTTTCCGCGCCCTCGATCATCGACAGGCCGATGCGGTCCTTGATCGAGCCGCCGGGGTTGGCGCTCTCCAGCTTGAGGAACAGCTCGCAGCGTCCCGCGTCCAGGCGCTGGGCGCGCACCATCGGGGTATTGCCGATCAGTTCGAGGACGCTTGCGTTGACGGTCATGGACGCTCCGTGGGCCGGTGGCGCGGAGCGGCGCGCCGCCCTGCGGGAACGCGCATGATACCCCGGCAGGTAGGGCCCCCAGACGACGCGACCCCGGTTTCCGTGGCCGGAAACCGGGGTCGCGGTGCGGGCGTTGGGTTTCAGTTCACCCGGTGCGCCCGGTCGTTCCACATGCGCTGCAATCGTTCCTTGGCCAGCAGCTTCTCTTTCTTCATGCCCACCAGGGTGACATCGTCGATGGGAAGCACGCCGATCTCGGCGTCGTGGACCTTGCTGTCGAGTTCCTTGTGGTGCTGGTAGAGCCGGCGGAACTCCGCATCGGCCTTCATCAATGCCTCGACATCGTCACGCTGCTGGCTTTCAAACATGATCCGACCTCCTCGCGATGGGACGGCGGGCGCCTGACCGGTGCGCCCCGGAACCACATGAACCGCGCGCACGGCCACGCACCGCGGGGTCCTGGCGGACCGCAGTGACGACATGGAAGAACGGCTGGGCGCATGATTCGGGTCAGTAGACCCATGCGGCGCGAATGCCCCATGGGACTTCGACCCTACTCCCCGTCCGCACCCTGCGCAAGCGCCCCGCGGCAACCCGCGAGGGCATGCGATTCGAGGTAAAAATCCCGTAAAAACGGACACTTGCATACACGGCCAAGCACGCGTCCGGTGCTGGCCTGGCGGTGCGCCGCAGAGCGCGCGCCGCCGCGGAGCGTGGACGGCGCGCAGACCCCGCTCAAGGCTTGCCGTGCTTCTTGCCGCCGGTGTGCTGGCCGGCGCTGTCCGACGATGCCGGCGCGGACGTATCGTCCTGCTGCAGCTGCGAGCGCATCGCGCGCGCCGCCTCGGCGGCCAGCGCGGCCTCGTGCTTGGCGGCCCGCGCCACCCGGCTCTGGGCGGCGGCCAGCCGGCGCGCCCGGTCCGCCTCGGCCTTGGCGGCCTCGGCCTGGCTGGCGGCCTCTGCGCCCTGCTGCTGCAGGCGGGCAGCCTCTTCCTGGGCGATCTGGTACTGCATGCGCTGGAACTCCAGCTCCCGCCGCGCCGCGTCGGCGTCGATCTGGCTGCGCTGCAGCAGCAGCTGGTCGTGCTCGCGCGCCAGCTGGGCCAGGCGCGCGCGGGCGTCCTCCAGCTGCGCCGCGGCCCGCGCCTGGTCCACGCGGCGCTCGGCCACGTACAGCGCGTGCGGCCGCTCGCGCGAACTGGCGTCGGCCAGCCGCGCCACGGCGTTGCGGGCCAGCGCCTGCTCGGCCTGGGCATACACGCCCAGGGTGGGATCGCTGGACAGCTGGTCGAGGCTGTGGCTCAGCCGCACGATGTCCATGTCGTCCTTGCGCGCCTGCACCGCGCCGACGGCGCCCAGCGCCAGCAGCACGGCGGCGAGAAGACGGATGTGGCGTTTCATGGCTGGCCCCCCTGGGTCGACGCGCCGGAGGCGGGCGTGCCGCGGTTGTCGGGCACGGTCTGGAAGCCGCCGTCCTGCGGCGCGGAGAGCACCGACGACGACGGTGCCGGCATGTCCTGCTGGATCGGCGCCTGCGCGGGCAGCGCAGGCGCGACCGAGGCCGGTTGCGCGGGTGCGGCGGCGCTGCCGCCCTCCGCCGGGGCGGCCGCCGCGGCCTGCTGCTGCGCCAGCTGCGCGCGCTGCTGCGCCTCGTGCTGGGCGTTCTCGGCCCTGGCTTCCTCGTTCTGCGCGCGCAGTGCGCCGTTCGCCTGCACCTTCTGCTGGATCTGCGCCCGCGCGGCGCCGAGCAGCGCCTTGGTGCGCGCCAGCGAGGCGTCGGCCATCGACTCTTCCGCCAGGTTCGCGGCGTCGGCGTACTTGCGGTTGGACATCGCCGCCTGCGCCTGCTGGAACTTGTCCTGGGCGAAGCCGAAGTCGACCGGGTCGTAGTCGGCCGCGCCCGCCTCGCGGGCGGACTGGATCTGCGCCTGCGCCTGGTTCATGGAGGCGTCGGGCGGCGGCACGCTGGCGCAACCGGCCAGGGCCAGCACCAGGGCCAGCGTCGTAAGCGTTCCCGCCGCCCGGACGGGCCGGCGGCATCCGGCCCCGGGCAACGGGGGAAATCTGTGGGCCATCACTCAGTCCTCGGGACGTGTCGCGGCATATTGTGGGCAGGCATAATCGCCGATTGCAACGCGCGCCGGAGCGCGCATCCGACAGGGGTCACAGGTGGATATCGGTTATTTCCTCAAGCTGATGGTAGACAAGGGCGCGTCGGACATGTTCCTGTCCACCGGCGCCCCGGTGAACATCAAGGTCGAGGGCAAGCTCTACCCGCTGGGCAACACCGGCCTGCCCGGCGGCATGGTGAAGAAGATCGCCTACTCGCTGATGGACGAGGGCCAGGTGCCGCAGTTCGAGCGCGACCTGGAGCTGAACATGGCGCTGGCGGTGAAGGAAGCCGGCCGTTTCCGCATCAACGTGTTCAAGCAGCGCGGCGAAGTGGGCATGGTGATCCGCGCGATCAAGAGCGAGATCCCCTCGATCGACCAGCTGCAGCTGCCGTCGATCTTCCGCGACCTGATCATGGAGCCGCGCGGACTGATCCTGGTGGTGGGCGCCACCGGCTCGGGCAAGTCCACCACGCTGGCGGCGATGCTCGACCACCGCAATTCCAACTCCTCCGGCCACATCCTCACCATCGAGGACCCGATCGAGTACCTGCACCGGCACAAGAAGTCGATCGTCAACCAGCGCGAGGTGGGGCTGGACACGCACAGTTACCACGAGGCGCTGAAGAACGCGATGCGCGAAGCGCCGGACGTGATCATGATCGGCGAGATCCGCGACACCGACACGATGGAGGCGGCGATCGCCTTCTCCGAGACCGGCCACCTGTGCCTGGCCACGCTGCATTCCAACAACGCCGACCAGACGCTGGAGCGCATCCTCAACTTCTTCCCCGAGTCGGCGCACAAGAACGTGCTGATGAACCTGGCGCTGAACCTCAAGGCGGTGATCAGCCAGCGCCTGGTGATCGGCAAGGACGGCCGCCGCCTGCCGGCGGTGGAGGTGCTGCTCAACACGCCGTTCATCCGCGACATGATCCGCCGCGGGCAGATCCACGAGGTGAAGGAGGCGATGGACCGCAGCCTGCAGGACGGCATGCAGACCTTCGACCAGTCGCTGTACCGCCTCTACAAGGCCGGCCGCATCGAGCTGGAGGAAGCGCTGAGCAAGGCCGACTCGCGCGACGGACTGGCGCTGAAGGTGCGCCTGGCCGAGGGCGGCAGCGAGGCCGGCGCGGGGGCGGAGCTGAGCAACGACCCGTACGGGATGGGGTTCTGAGGCTGGCGCCTGGCGGGGTGCGGGGCTGATGCCTCGTGCCTCGCTGCCGCTCAGAACCTGTTCAAAATCTCCCCGTAGCTCGCGTTGCCTTGCCCTGGCTGCCAGGTGGGAGTGCGTGGCGCAGTGCCTGCCTGGCTGGCAGGTCAAGCCGCGCGCTGCCGCCTGGCGGCCAGGGCAAGGCAACCCTTCGGGCCGGGTCTGTTTGCCCGCATCCTCGCGTCATCGCTCAGTCGTGGACGGACGTCCACTCCTTCACTCTTCCTTGGTCTGCGCGCAAACAGCTCCCGGCGCGGGCCACGGGGAGACTTTGAACAGGCTCTCAGATAACTCGCTGACACGCGTGACTCGCACCGTTTCGCTGGAGAGGGCGGGGAGGGACCGCTGCAAACTGCGGCTCTCCGCTTGCTCCAACGTCGCCGACCGCCTGCTCCAACGCAGCGTGCCGCTCCACGCTGGCCTCGCACTTCATCCCCTTCACCGTCATTCCAGCGGCTCTCAACGGCCGAAGGCCGGTCAAGCTGGAATCAGTGAAGTACTCGTGCGTAGCACGCAAAATCCCTCCCCCCGGATCCACCGCTAGCGCGGCGCGTCGGGCTGAGCCTCCGGCGCGGCGGCGCGGAACGCCTCCAGTGCGTTGCACGCCTCGTGGATGCGCCGGATCGTGGGGTAGTCCTCCAGCGGCACGCCCCAGCGCAGGGCGTTGTAGCACTGCGGCACCAGGCAGGCGTCGGCCAGGCCCGGCGCGTCGCCGTGGCAATGGCGACCGGTGGCGGGATCGCGCGACAGCAGGGTTTCCAGCGCGGCGAAGCCGGTGGCGATCCAGTGCCTCGACCAGGCGGCCTTGTCGCCCTCTTCCGCCTCGAACTGCGCGCCCAGCCGCTGCAGCACGCGCAGGTTGCCGATCGGGTGGATGTCGCAGGCCACCGCCTGCGCCAGCGCGCGCACGCGGGCGCGGCCGGCGGCGTCGCCGGGCAGCAGCGGCGGGCCGGGGCGGGTCTCGTCCAGGTATTCGATGATCGCCAGCGACTGGGTCAGCACGCGCTCGCCGTCGCACAGGCAGGGCACCAGCTGCTGCGGGTTCAGCGCGGCATAGCCCGGCGCATGCTGCTCGCCGCCGTCGCGCACCAGGTGCACCGGGCGGTTCTCCCACGCCAGGCCCTTCAGGTTCAGCGCGATGCGCACGCGATAGGCGGCGCTGGAGCGCCAGTAGCCGTACAGCACGAGGCCGGAGGTCATGCGTCGCTCCCGGACGATGGAAAGCCTGCAGTGTAATTTGCATCGCCTTAGGGCGGGCGGGACAATGCGCGATTCCTGCCGCCGCTGCGGCCCAATCACCGGAGCCCCGACGTGACCGTCCTGCGCATGAGCGATATCGACCTCCACGGCAAGCGCGTGCTGATCCGCGAGGACCTGAACGTGCCGATCGACGAGCACGGCCGGATCACCTCCACCCAGCGCCTCGACGCCGCCCTGCCCACCATCGCCGCCGCCCGCGACGCCGGCGCGAAGGTGATGGTGCTGTCGCACCTGGGCCGCCCCAAGGAAGGCCAGTTCGACGAGGCGTCCTCGCTGGCGCCGGTGGCCGCCTGGCTCGGCGACAGGCTGGGCACGCCGGTGCGGCTGCTGCGCGACTACCTCGACGGCGTGGACGTCGCCGCCGGCGAGGTGGTGGTGCTGGAGAACTGCCGCATGAACGTGGGCGAGGGCAAGGACGACGAGTCGCTGTCGAAGAAGTACGCCGCGCTGTGCGACGTGTTCGTGATGGATGCCTTCGGCACCGCGCACCGCGCCCAGGCCTCCACCCACGGCGTGATCCGCCACGCGCCGGTCGCCGTGGCCGGCCCGCTGCTGTCGGCCGAGCTGGACGCGCTGGGCAAGGCGCTGGAACAGCCCGCGCATCCGCTGCTGGCGATCGTGGCCGGCTCCAAGGTCTCCACCAAGCTCACCCTGCTGGAGAACCTGATCGGCAAGGTGGACCAGTTGATCGTGGGCGGCGGCATCGCCAACACCTTCATCGCCGCGCTGGGCTACCCGGTCGGCAACTCGCTGGTCGAACCGGACCTGGTCGACGCCGCGAAGAAGGTGCTCGCCGACGCCAAGCGCCGCGGCGCCGACGTGCCGCTGCCGGTCGATGTGGTGGTGGCGCCGGCGTTCTCCGCCAACGCGCCGGCCACGGTGAAGCCGGTGGACGCGGTGCTGGACGGCGAGATGATCCTCGACATCGGCCCCGAGACCGCCGCGTGCTACGCCGCGCTGATCGCCAAGGCCGGCACCGTGGTATGGAACGGCCCGGTCGGCGTGTTCGAGTTCGACGCCTTCGGCAAGGGCACCGAGACGCTGGCGCGCGCCATCGCCGCCTCGCCTGCGTTCTCCATCGCCGGCGGCGGCGATACTTTGGCTGCTGTGGACAAGTACGGCATCGAGAAGGACGTCTCCTACATCTCCACCGGCGGCGGCGCCTTCCTGGAATTCCTGGAAGGCAAGGAACTGCCCGCGGTGGCGGCGCTGAAGGCACGGGCGAACGGCTGACCACGCCGTGCTCTGCCTGTTCGACCTCGACGGCACGCTGATCGATTCCGAACCGGGCATCACCGCCTGCGTCCGCCACGCGCTGGCGAAGCTGGACGTGCCCGCGCCCGACGACTTGCGCCCGTGGATCGGCCCGCCGCTGCGCCACAGCTTCGCACCGCTGCTCGACCACGACGCCGCACGGATCGAGGCCGCGGTGGCGTACTACCACGAGCGCTTTTCCACCCTGGGCTGGCGCGAGCACGCGGTCTATCCCGGCGTGGCCGCGCTGGTCGACCGCCTGCGCGCCGCCGGGCACCGGCTGGCCGTGGTCACCAGCAAGCCGGTACGGCATGCCGCGCCCATCCTCGAGTCGCTGCCGTTCGGCGCCGGCTTCGAGAAGCTCTACGGTCCCGCGCCGGACAGCGCGCACAGCGAGAAGGCCGGCATGATCGCCGCGGCGCTGGCCGATTTCGGCGTGGCGCCGGCCGACGCCGCCATGATCGGCGACCGCCGCTTCGACATCGAGGGCGCGCTGGCCAACGGCGTCGCCGGCATTGGCGTGCTGTGGGGCTTCGGCAGCCGCGAGGAATTGTGCCAGGCCGGCGCCCGCGCCCTCGCCGCCCATCCGGACCAGCTCGACGCCCTGCTGTCGGCGGCCTGAGAGCCTGTTCCCGATACCCTGGCGCCCCGTGCTTGCCGCGCGCCCGCGCACGGCGCATCGTGGCCGTGCGCGCGGCCGTCATCGCCTGCCGGGACGGATGACGCCCTCCGCGCAACCTGCTATAAGGTAATTATGTATTACAAATAAGGCCGGGCGGCCGGGGCCGCCGGGCGGGACAAGGAGAAAGGCATGGTAAAGCCCGTCACCGTGCGCAACCTGCACGGCCAGGTGGTCCACGAGCTGGGCCGCCTGATCGTCGGCGGCGAGATCGCCCCCGGCCAGAACCTGCCGCGCGAGGAGCTGCTGGCCGAGCGCATGAACGTGAGTCGCACCGCGCTGCGCGAGGCGATGAAGGTGCTGTCGGCCAAGGGCCTGATCGAGTCGCGCCAGAAGACCGGCACCCGCGTGCGCGACACCGTGCACTGGAACCAGCTCGACGCCGACGTGCTGGCCTGGCGCTGCGCCTCCATGCCGACCGAGGACTTCGTCGAGAAGCTGGTGGAGATGCGCGAGATCATCGAGCCTGCCGCCGCGGCCGCTGCGGCGCGGCGGCGCAGCCCGGAACAGCTGGCGCGGGTGGATACCGCCTACGAGGCGATGGCCGCCGCCGCCAGCCTGGACGACTGGACCACGGCCGACCTGGCCTTCCACGAGGCGGTGCTGCACGCCACCCAGAACGAGCTGATGATCTCGCTGTTCTCGGTGATCGAGACCGCGCTGGGCACCTACTTCGTGCTGTCCGCGCGCACCGCGGGCGACTTCAAGTACTCGCTGCCGCACCACAAGAAGGTGCTCGATGCGATCCGCCGCCGCCAGCCGGAAGTGGCGCGCCAGGCGATGACCAGGATGGTGATCGATTCGCGCAGCAACATCCGCCGCCGCGGGAAATCCTGAGCCTGCGCATGAGTGGCCTGATCGGACTCGACTGGGGCACCAGCAGCCTGCGCGCCTACCGCTTCGACGGCACGGGCCGCATCGCGGAGGCGCGCGCGCGACCGTGGGGCATCCGCCAGTTGCCGGAGGGCGGCTACGACGCCGCGCTGGCCGACGTCACCGCCGGCTGGCCGGCGCTGCCGCGGCTGGCCTGCGGCATGGTCGGCAGCCGCGGCGGCTGGCACGAGGTGCCCTACCTCGACCTGCCCGCCGACGCGACGCGCCTAGGCCAGGCGCTCGCCCGCCTGCGCGCCGCCGACGGGATGGACGTCCACCTGGTGCCCGGCCTGCGCGACCCGCTCGGGCCGGACGTGATGCGCGGCGAGGAAACCCAGCTGGCCGGCGCGCTGGCGCTGCGACCCGCGCTGGCGGCGGCGTCCTGCTTCATCCTGCCCGGCACGCACAGCAAGTGGGCGATGGTGCGGGACGGCGCGGTGACCGGCTTCCGCACGCTGATGACCGGCGAGCTGTACGCGGTGCTGCAGCGCCATTCGATCCTCGGCGGCCACGTGCCGGCGGCCGACGACGAGGCCTTCGCCCGCGGCGTCGCCACCGCCCGCGACAGCGGCGCGGCCGGCGCGCTGAGCCGGCTGTTCTCCGCCCGCGCGCTGATGCTGGACGGCGCGCTGGCGCCCGCATCCGTGCCCGACTACCTTTCCGGCCTGCTGATCGGCGAGGAATTCCGCGCCGCGCTGGCCGACGGCCTCGCCCGCCGCGACGCGCCGCTGCAGCTGGTCGGCGACGACGCGCTGTGCGCGCGCTACCGCCGCACCGCCGCGCTGTTCGACATCGAGTTGCCGCCACCGCTGCAGGACGCCGCCGCCCACGGCCTGTGGCGGCTGGCCGTGCAGGCCGGCCTGGCCGTCCCTGCTTCCGAGGAAACCCGCGCATGCTGACTCCCTGGCTCACCCCGCTGCCGCTGATGGCGATCCTGCGCGGCCTGCGCCCCGACGAGGCGGTGGCCACCGGCCGCGCCATCGCCGGGGCCGGCTTCCGCATGCTGGAGGTGCCGCTCAATTCGCCGCAGCCGATCGACAGCATCGCCCTGCTCGCCGATGCGCTGGGTGCGGAGACGCTGGTCGGCGCGGGCACGGTGATGACGCCGGCCGACGTGGACGCGGTGGCCGCCGCGGGTGGACGGCTGATCGTGATGCCCCACGCCGACGTCGCGGTGATCCGCGCCGCCAAGTCGGCCGGCCTGCTTTGCGTGCCCGGCGTGGCCACGCCCACCGAAGCCTTCGCCGCGCTGGCCGCCGGCGCCGACGCGTTGAAACTGTTCCCCGCCGAGCAGTCCGCGCCGGCCGTGCTCAAGGCCTGGCGCGCGGTGCTGCCGCGCGACGTGCCGGTGCTTCCGGTGGGCGGCATCGCGCCCGACAGCATGGCGCCCTGGGTCGCCGCGGGCGCCGCCGGCTTCGGCATCGGCTCGGCGCTGTACGCCCCGAGCCGCCCGCTCGACGACACGATTCAACGCGCCCGCGCCTTCGCGCAGGCATGGCACGCCCTGGAAAAGCACGCCCCGGAAAAGCACGCATGAAGATCACCGCGATCACCACCTTCCTCGTCCCGCCGCGCTGGCTGTTCGTGCGCATCGACACCGACACCGGCCCCAGCGGCTGGGGCGAGCCGGTGGTCGAGGGCCGCGCGCACACCGTGGCCGCTGCGGTGGAGGAACTGGCCACCTACCTGGTCGGCAAGGACCCGCGCCACATCGAGGACCACTGGAGCGTGCTCTACCGCGGCGGCTTCTACCGCGGCGGCCCGGTGCTGATGAGCGCCATCGCCGGCATCGACCAGGCGCTGTGGGACATCAAGGGCAAGGACCTCGGCAAGCCGGTGCACGAGCTGCTCGGCGGTCCGGTGCGCGAGCGCATCCGCGTGTACTCGTGGATCGGCGGCGACCGCCCCGCCGACACCGCGCGCGCCGCGAAGGAGGCGGTGGCGCGCGGCTTCACCGCAGTGAAGATGAACGCCACCGAGGAGATGCAGTACGTCGACACCCACGCCAAGGTCGGACGCGTGCTGGAGAACGTGCAGGCGATCCGCGACGCGGTGGGTCCGGACATCGGCATCGGCCTGGACTTCCACGGCCGCGTGCACAAGCCGATGGCCAAGGTGCTGATGCGCGAGCTGGCGCCGTTCAAGCTGATGTTCATCGAGGAGCCGGTGCTGTCCGAGCACCTGGAGGCGATCCCGGAACTGGCCGCGATCTCGCCCGCGCCGATCGCGTTGGGCGAGCGGCTGTACTCGCGCTACGACTTCAAGCGCGTGTTCGCCACCGGCGGCGTGGACATCATCCAGCCCGACCCTTCGCACGCCGGCGGCATCACCGAGACGCGCAAGATCGCCGCGATGGCCGAGGCCTACGACGTGGCGCTGGCGCTGCACTGCCCGCTGGGCCCGATCGCGCTGGCCGCCAACCTGCAGCTGGACGCGGTGTGCCACAACGCCTTCATCCAGGAGCAGAGCCTGGGCATCCACTACAACGCCGCCAACGACCTGCTCGACTACGTGACCGACCGCAGCGTGTTCGCCTACGCCGACGGCTACGTGGCGATGCCGAAGGGCCCCGGCCTCGGCGTCGAGGTGAACGAGGCCTACGTGGCCGAGCGCGCCAGGATCGGCCACCAGTGGCACAACCCGGTGTGGCGCCACGACGACGGCAGCGTGGCGGAGTGGTAAGCGCGATGGCTTCCGCGTACGCGACCTATCCCAGCCTGCAGGGCCGCGCCGTGCTGGTCAGCGGCGGCGCCACCGGCATTGGCGCCGCCTTCGTCGAGCACTTCGCGCGGCAGGGCGCCAGGGTGGCCTTCCTGGACGTGGACGAGGCGGGTGCGCAGGCGCTGCTCGCCGGCCTGGACGGCGTGGCGCACGCGCCGTGCTTCCTGCGCTGCGACGTCACCGACCTCGACATGCTGCGACGCTCCATCGACGCCGCGCGCGAACATATCGGCCCGATCCAGGTGCTGGTCAACAACGCCGCCAACGACGTTCGCCACGCGCTGGCCGACGTCGACGCCGCGGCGTTCGAACGCAACGTGGCGGTGAACCTGCGCCACCAGGTGTTCGCCACCCGCGCGGTGGTGCCGGACATGCAGCGGCTCGGCGGCGGCTCGGTCATCTGCCTCGGCTCCACCGGCTGGATGAAGAAGAACGCCGGCTATCCGCTGTACGCGATGGCCAAGGCCGCGGTGCATGGCTTCGTCAACGGCATGGCGCGCGAGCTGGGGCGGCAGAACATCCGTATCAACGCGCTGGTGCCCGGCTGGGTCATCACTGAAAAGCAGCGCGCGCTGTGGCTGGACGCCGAAGGCGAGGCCGAGATCGCGCGCGTGCAGTGCATGCCCGGCTACCTGATGGCGGACGACCTGGCGCGCATGGCGCTGTTCCTCGCCGCCGACGACAGCCGTATGTGCACCGGCCAGCCCTTTATCGTCGACGGTGGCTGGGTGTGAGCACGGCAGGTGCGGCGATGCAGGCGGTGCTCGAGGCACGCAACACGCTGGGCGAAGGCATCGTCTGGTGCGACCGCGCGCAGGCACTGTACTGGACCGACATCCATGCCGCCACGCTGTGGCGCCACACGCCATCCAATGGCGAGACGCGGCAGTGGTCCCTGCCCGAGCGGCTGGCCTCGTTCGCGCTGTGCGAGGCGGACGGCTGGCTGCTGCTGGCGCTGGCATCAAAGCTGGCGTTCTTCCGCCTCGACGACGGCGCGCTGCACACCATTCGCGAGGTGGAGCCCGGGCTGCCCACGCGCTGCAACGACGGCGCCTGCGACCGCCAGGGCCGCTTCGTCTTCGGCACCCTGCACGAACCCGTCGACGGCGGCCAGAAACGCCCGATCGGCGGCTTCTGGCGGCTGCACGCCGACCTCTCGCTCGAGCGCCTGCCGCTGGAAGGCGTGGCGATCAGCAACAGCCTCGCCTTCAGTCCCGACGGCGGCACGATGTACTACTGCGACTCGCTGACGCGCACCATCCGCTGCTGCGGCTACGGCGACGCGCCCGGTCCCTCGCGCCTGTTCGCCGACCTGCGCGACACCGTGGGCGAGCCGGACGGCTCCTGCGTCGACACCGACGGCGGCCTGTGGAACGCGCAATGGGGCCTGGGCCGCGTGGTGCGCTACCGCGCCGACGGCCGCATGGATCGCATCCTGCCGCTTCCGTCCTCGCAGCCTACCCGGCCTGCCTTTGGCGGCGCCGCGCTCGACACGCTCTACGTCACCAGCGCCCGCGACGGGCTCGACGCTGCCACACTGGCGCGCGAGCCACTGGCCGGCGCGCTGTTCGCCGCATGCGTCGATGTACGCGGCCTGCCGGAGCCACGTTTTGCCGGCGTACCGCCCGCGGGCGGCACGCCGTGAACGTCGTCGAAAGATGACGCATGATCGAAAGCCGTTCGCGTTGAGCGAAGCGGAACGCAGTTCTGCGAAGTCGAAACACCGCTGCCTCCCGGACTCTGGACCCTTCGACTTCGCGCCTTCGGCGCTACGCCCAGGGCAAACGAATCCGGAAGAGCTTCCAGCTGAAGTCGCATGCCATTCCACGGGGAGAGACTCATGAGCGCCACCACCGCACCACCCGCGATCACGCACGGCAAGGCCACCGCCGTGTTCACCTGCCTCCTCGCCGCGCTGGCGGGGCTGATGTTCGGTCTGGACGTCGGCGTCATTTCCGGGGCGCAGCAGTTCCTGCAGAAGGATTTCGGCATCGGCGACGACACCCTGGGCTGGATCGTCAGCGTGATGATGATGGGCGCCGCCGTGGGCGCGTTGGCGGCCGGCTGGCTGTCCAGCCAGCTGGGCCGCAAGCGCACGCTGATCCTCGGCGCGGTGCTGTTCGTGGCCGGCTCGGTGCTGTGCGGCTGCGCCTGGACGCCCGGGGTGCTGATCGTGGGCCGCATCGTGCTCGGCCTGGCGATCGGCATCGCCAGCTTCACCGCGCCGCTGTACCTGGCCGAGATCGCGCCGGAATCGATTCGCGGCGCGATGATCTCGCTGTACCAGCTGATGATCACCATCGGCATCCTGGTCGCCTTCCTCTCCGACACCGCCTTCAGCTACTCGGGCAACTGGCGCTGGATGCTGGGCGTGATCGCGATCCCCGGCGCGCTGTTCTTGTTCGGCGTGGCCTTCCTGCCGGAAAGCCCGCGCTGGCTGATGATGAAGAGCCGCCACACCGAGGCCGAGCAGGTGCTGCAGAAGCTGGTCGGCGACCGCGATGCGGTGGCCCGCGAGATCGGCGAGATCCGCGAGCAGCTGAAGACGCCGCAGCGCGGCTGGCACATGTTCCTGCAGAACCGCAACTTCCGCCGCTCGGTGGGGCTGGGCATCCTGCTGCAGGTGATGCAGCAGCTCACCGGCATGAACGTGGTGATGTACTACGCGCCGCGCATCTTCCAGGACATGGGCTACGCCACCGCCGCGCAGATGTGGTTCACCGCGGTGGTGGGGCTGGTCAACGTGCTGGCCACCTTCATCGCGATCGGCCTGGTCGACAAGCTGGGCCGCAAGCCGATCCTCTACATCGGCTTCGTGGTGATGACGATCGGCCTCGGCGTGGTCGGCACGATGATGCACCTGGGCATCCACGACCACGGCCAGCAGATCTTCACCGTGGGCATGCTGCTGGTCTTCATCGTCGGCTTCGCGATGTCGGCCGGCCCGCTGATCTGGACGCTGTGCTCGGAGATCCAGCCGCTGAAGGGACGCGACTTCGGCATCGGCTGTTCCACCTTCACCAACTGGGTGGCGAACAGCCTGGTGGGCTATTCCTTCCTGCCGCTGCTCAACGGCATCGGCCAGGCGCAGACGTTCTGGCTCTACGCCGCCTTCAACGCGGTGTTCATCGTGTTCACCTTCTGGCTGGTGCCGGAGACCAAGGGCGTCACGCTGGAGCAGATCGAGCGCAAGCTGATGGCCGGCGAACCGCTGCGGCGGATCGGGCGCTGAGCATGGGCGCGTACCGGCCCCCGGCAACACCAGTCCGCGGCAGGGGCCGGGACGCATGCTGCACTTGACCCATGGACGGCTGCGTGCGCGCATCCTTCCCGAGGCGGGCGGTGCGCTCACGGGCTTCGACTACCGCAAGGGCGCCGACCGGGTACCGTTGATGCGACCTTTCGAGCCGTCGGCGACATTCCGCGGCAAGGAACCCGATCCCAACCAGCTGGCATGCTACCCGTTGCTGCCATGGAGCAACCGCATCGCCCATGGCGGCTTCGTCGTGGACGGGCGTCGCGTCACGCTGGAGGCGAACCGCGACGACGATCCCTATCCCATCCACGGCAGCGGCTGGCAGCGTGCCTGGCAGGTGCTTTCGTGCAATGGGCGCGAGGCGCGGCTCGTACTGGACGAGCGAGCGAAGGATGCCTACGCCTACCGGGCCAACCTGCACTACCTGCTGCATGCGGATGCCCTCGAGGTCATGCTGGAGGTGACCAACACGGGAGAGCACACACTGCCCTTCGGCCTCGGCCTGCACCCGTTCTTTCCCCGCCACCGCGATACGACACTGCGCGCGCCGGCGGCGCGGGTCTGGCTCAACGACGGCCGCTCGCCCTTGCCGGTGGAATGCGTGGACGTGCCCCCCGCATGGAACTTCGACAACGCCAGGCCCCTGCCCGACGGGCTCAACCATGGCTTCCATGCGTGGAGCGGCGACGCCGTGATCGGATGGCCGGCACACGGCCTGCGCCTGCAGGTGGCGGCCGATGTCGACGCGTTCGTGCTCTACACGCCGGCCGGCGAGGATTTCTTCTGCTTCGAACCGGTGGACCATGCCATCAATGCGGTGCACCTTCCCGGCGGGGCCGCCGCCAACGGCATGACCCTGCTCGCGCCACGATCCGGACTGGCGCGTCGCTTTGCGTTTCGCGTGCTCGACGAGGCGGCGCACCCGCTTCCCGGCACATGACATGGCAGGCCGCCGCACACGCGGACGCGCCGATCCGACGGATGTTTGCCCATGCAACCCAGGCTCCAGCACAAGACGGCCCTGATCACCGGCGCAGGCAGCGGCATCGGCAGCGCGATCGCCGAACTGTTCGCGCGACACGGCGCCGACCTCGCGCTGCTGGACCTCGAACCCGATGCGGTCGAACGGCTCGCCGGGCGGCTGCAGGCCAGTACCGGCCAGCGCTGCCTCCCCCTGCAGGCCGACGTGACCGATGCAGCAATGGTCAACGCCCGCTTCGCGCGCGCCATCGATGCGTTGGGGCGCCTCGACATACTGGTCAATTGCGCGGGCATCAACGTATTCCGCGACCCGCTGGAACTGCAGGCCGGCGACTGGGAGCGCTGCCTGGACGTCAACCTGCGCGGCGCATGGCATTGCATCAGCGCCGCGCTGCCCTCGATGCTCGCCGCCGGCTACGGCCACGTGGTGAACATCGCCTCCGTGCACGGCCACAAGATTATCCCGGGGAGCTTCCCCTATCCCGTCGCCAAGCACGGCCTGATCGGGCTCACCCGCTCGCTCGGCATCGAGTATGCCGGTCGCGGCATCCGCGTGAACTCGATTTCGCCCGGGCTGATCCTCACCCCGGCGGCCGAACGCTACTTCGACAGCTGCGCCGATCCCGCGGCCGAACGCCTGCGCCAGGCCGAGCTGCTGCCGTGCAAGCGCATCGGCGAGCCGTCCGAAGTCGCCTATGCCGCGCTGTTCCTGGCCAGCGACGAGGCGCGCTTCATCAATGCCACCGACCTGCTGATCGACGGCGGGCGCAGCCAGCTCTACCACGCCTGAGCCCGGCACCCCGCATGCGGGAAGCCCGTGCCGGCAACGCAACCGGGATCAGCCGCCGCCGAGGCGCCTCTCCAGTTCTTCCAGCGAGACGCCAGCGGTCTCCGGCACCTTGCGCAGGATGAAGACGAAACCCGCCGCGCAAATCGCGCCGTAGAACCAGAAGCTTCCCGCCGGGCCCAGATGCGCGTTGAGCCAGGGAAAGCTGTAGGTGAGCACGAAGCACGCGCCCCACAGGGCGAACACGCCCAGCGCCACCGCCTGCGCGCGGATATGCTCGGGAAAGATTTCCGACAGCAGCACCCAGGTCACCGGCGCCAGGGTCGTCGCGTAGACCGCGATGGCCGCCAGCACCAGCAGCAGCACCGGCAGGCCGAGCACGTGCAGTGCATAGGCGGCGCCGATGAGCAGGTAGATCACGGCGAGCGCGCCCGCCCCCAGCAGCATCAGCCGGCGCCGGCCCCAGCTGTCGACCAGCCGCAAGGCGACCAGGGTGAAGACCAGGTTCACCGAGCCGGTGGCCACGATCGATTTCAGCGAATCGTCGATGTCGAAGCCGGCGGACGCGAAGATGTCCTGCGCGTAGTTGAAGATCACGTTGATGCCGCACCATTGCTGGAACACCGCCAGCACGACGCCGATCACCACCACCGCGCGCACGTTCCTCGCCAGCAGCGCGCGCAGCGACGCCCCGCGGGCCGGGCCGGCCTGGTTGCGGTGGATCGCGGCGAGCACCTCTTGCGCATAGGCGGCGCCGCCGATGCGTTCCAGCACGCGCCGCGCCTCCGCCGCCCGGCCCTCCCGGTAAAGCCAGCGCGGCGATTCGGGTATCGCCAGGGCCAGCAGCAGGAACAAGGCCGCCGGCACGCCTTCGCAGTAGAACATCAGGCGCCAGCCGCTTTGCACGTTCCAGCTGTGCAGCATCGCCTGGGCGCCCAGGCCGGCGGGCACCGGCCGGGCGATCCACAGGTTGACCAGTTGCGCCAGCAAGACGCCGACCACGATCGTCAGCTGGTTGATCGCCACGAACAGGCCCCGGCTTTGCGCTGGGCTGACCTCGGCGATATAGAGCGGCGAGAGCCCGGAAGCGAGCCCAATGCCGACACCCCCGACGATACGGAACACCGCGAACGACGTCACGCCGGTGGCCAACCCCGTTCCTGCCGCGCAGGCTACGAAAAGCACCGCCGCGAGCACCAGCGGGGGACGCCGCCCGAATCGGTCGGCCAGTTGGCCTGCGGCCATCGCACCGCCGATGCAGCCGATCAGGGCCGAGCTCATCAGCCAGCCCGACATCGCCGGATCGTGGATCGAGAAATACGCTTCGTAGAACAGCTTGGCGCCACCGATCACGACCCAGTCATAACCGAACAGCAAGCCTCCCAATGCCGCCACCAGGCAGATCAGCCAGAGGTACAGCGGGCTGGTTGCATGGGCCCTGGCTTCGGCGTGCGCATTCATTGACGTCGTTCTCCCGCGACAGCCCGGCATGGCTGCGGACCCACCGACCCCGGGCGCGACGGCAGGGCCAGTGCCCACGTGCTGCGTCGCAGCGTGAGCGACCAGTAAAAATATTATTATATGGCTTGAGCAATGCGATCAAGCGGATCGGGCACCGACGACGCCTCCCGCGTGACATGGGGAAAGCCACCGATGAAGCAGGCGAACGCGTACCTGGCAACCATCATGCTGGCGCTCGTCGCCGGGCTGGGCGGCAATGTGCCCGCCCTCGCCGCCGCGACGCAGGCCGCCCCCATCCGTTACGACGCCGCCCGGCGGGTCTTCCGCATCGACGCCGGCAAGGTCACCTACGCATTCGGCGTCAATGCCGATGGCGAGCTCCAGACACTGTACTGGGGCAGCCGGCTGATGGCGGGCGATCCGCTTCCCGTGGCCGTGCCGCCGGCACCGCGCTCCTCCTTCGATCCGGTCGGCGCCGATACCCCACAGGAATACGCCGGCTGGGGCGGCCCGATCACCGTGATGCCGGACCTGAAGGTGCACTTCGCCGACGGCAATCGCGACCTGGTACTGCGCTACGACAGCTATCGGATCGACGATGGCAAGCTGCAGGTCATGCTGCACGACCGCCGGGCCGGCATCGACGTGATGCTCAACTATTCGGTCGATGCGGCCACCGGCATCATCGGTCGCTCGGCGCGCATCGAGAACCATGCATCCCAGGCCGTCACGCTCGACCGCGCCGCCTCCGCCAGCTGGAACCTGCCGCCAGCCACGGACTACTCCTTGCGCTACCTCACCGGCACGTGGGCCAGCGAATGGCATGTGCGCACGCGGCCGCTGACGCCCGGGGCGACCGAACTGGAAAGCCGCCGCGGCTCGACCGGCGACGAAAACAACCCCTGGTTCGCGATCGAACGGGGTGCCCAATGGAATGAATCGCACGGCCGCGTGTGGTTCGGCGCGCTGGCCTGGAGCGGTTCCTGGAGCATCCATGTCGACCAGGACGTGCTGAACCAGGTGCGGGTCACCGGCGGCTACGATCCGTTCGACTTCTCCTACCGGCTGGAACCCGGGCAAGGCCTGGACACTCCCGTGTTCTACGCCGGCTACACCGACGACGGCATCGGCGAAGCCTCGCGCCTCATGCACCAGTTCGAGCGCGACCGCATCCTGCCCGCACACGGGCACCCGAAGCTGCGGCCCGTGCTCTACAACTCGTGGGAGGCGACCGGGTTCAAGGTCAATGAAGCCGAACAGGAGCGCCTGGCCGGGAAGGCCGCGGCACTCGGCGTGGAACGCTTCGTGGTCGACGACGGCTGGTTCGGCGCCCGCAACAGCGACCATGCCGGGCTGGGCGACTGGACGGTCAATCGCGAGAAATTCCCGCACGGCCTGAAGCCGCTGATCGACAAGGTGCATGCGCTGGGCATGAGTTTCGGCCTGTGGGTGGAACCCGAGATGGTCAACCCCGACAGCGACCTGTATCGCCGGCATCCCGACTGGGTACTCAACTTCAAGGGCCGCCCGCGCAGCCTGGGCCGCAACCAGCTGGTGCTGAACCTGGCCCGCGACGACGTCAGCCAGTACGTGTTCCAGGTGCTCGACGAGTTGCTCAGCCGCAACGACATCCAGTTCCTGAAGTGGGACTACAACCGCAACTGGTCCGAGCCGGGCTGGCCGCAACAGGCGCCGGACCGGCAGCAGCAGGTCTACGTCACTTACGTGCGGCACCTGTACGACATCATCCGCCGGCTGCGCGAACGCCATCCGGGCCTGGAGATCGAATCATGTTCCGGCGGTGGCGCGCGCGTCGACCTCGGCATCATGGGCCTGACCGACGAAGTCTGGCCCTCGGACAATACCGATCCTTCCGACCGGCTGTCGATCCAGGACGGCTTCACCTATGCCTACGCCCCTGCCGTGATGATGGCCTGGGTCACCGGGTCGCCCAACTGGGTCAACGGCCGCAGCAGCTCGCTCGACTTCCGCTTCCTGTCCGCGATGCAGGGCGGCCTCGGCATCGGCGCGGATATCCTCAAATGGACGCCGGCGGAAGACGCCGTGGCGCGGCGCTACATCGCCGCCTACAAGGACATCCGCGCCACGGTGCAACTCGGCCGGCTGTACCGGCTGCTGTCGCCGCAGGGGCACGCGCCGCGCTCGGCCACCGAGTCGGTGGCCATCGACGGCCGGCAGGCGGTGCTGTTCGCATTCCTGCGCCAGGGCCAGGATGCACAGGCCTACCCCACGCTTTACCTGCAGGGCCTGGACGAAACCGCGCGCTATCGCTACCGCCTCATTCATGGCAAGGCCGCAGCCGGCACCCCCGCGGTCGCCAGCGGCGCGTACTGGATGCATCACGGCATCGATCTGGAATTGCGCAACGACATGGATGCCGCCGCGGCGGTGTTCGAGCGGATCGGCACGGCGGGCAACGTCCGCCGCTGACCACGACGCCGGGCACGGGTCGGCGACGATGCGCCGCGTCCCGCGCTTGCCGGATCCAGGGCTCCATGACGATCCCGGCCCCGAGCCGCCCGGGCATTTCGAAACGGCAGCCACCACCGACCGGCCTCGAAAGACCGCCGCAGGGTCAGGTTGCCGCCACTGGCAACGCCAATGTCCCGACCGCCTGCGCACCTTGCGCCGCACCGGCTGCAGCGCGCTTCCGCCTCGCGCTTCCCGGGGAGCGCGGGCGGAAGCGCCCATGCTGCGATGCAACTTGCAGCGACACTCTCGAATAGTATCATCATTAAATACGACAATATGATTAAAGCCATATTGGACTCGTGCAGACCATCGGTACAGATCGCTTCAAGGCAAGGCATCGCCCATGCCCATGATGGACGAGCAGTTGAACGGCATGGTCAGTGGGTAGGTGCGGAACCAACATGAGTGGGGGACACGAGGGGCAACGTGTCCTGCTTCCTGGCTCATGTCCGACGTGCATTCCACATTCAAGCAAGGGGCATTCCATGCAACGAACCAAGATGGCACTTTCGGTGAGTCAGGCGCTTGCGGCCATGGCGGCCGCCTGCCTGCTGGGCTACGGCGCACAGGTGCATGCGCAAACCAGCACGGCGACACCGGCGGACGGCGCGGCGCCATCGACACAGGCCGCGCCCGGTGCCAGCCAAGGCACCAGGAAAAAACCGGGCAGCAAGAAAGTCGTCGACCTGACGGCGGTCGCGGTCACCGGCCAGCTTTCCGCCATCCGCCGCGCGCAGTCGATCAAGCGCGACGCCGTCAATGTCGTGGACTCGGTCTCCGCGGAGGAGGCAGGCAAGTTCCCCGATCCCAACGTGGCCGATGCCTTGCAGCGTGTCCCCGGCGTATCGGTCAATCGCAGCGGCGGCGAATCCAGCCAGATCGCGGTGCGCGGCTTCGGTCCGGATTTCGTCGCGGTGACCATCAACAATCGCCAGATGGCGACGGCATCCGGCTCGCGCGCCTTCAACTTCGACGTGTTGCCTTCGGAAATCATCAGCGTCGCGCAGGTCAACAAGACCGCGTCGGCGGACATCCCGGAGATCGACATCGGCGGCGTGGTCAACATCCAGACGGCTCGCCCGCTGGATTTCCACGGCTACCACGGCGCCTGGAGCGCGGCCGGCGTCAACAGCAACCTGACCGGCAGTTGGCAGGGCAAGACCACGCCCAAGGCCTCGGCCGTGTTCGGCTGGACGAACGCGGACGACACCTTCGGCTGGACCGCCTCGGCGATGTACTACAAGCGCAAGGACACGCAACTCAATACGCAGGCCAATTCCTGGTATGTCGACCAGGACATTTCGCAGTTGTCTCCCGGTCCCGGCACGGCCGGCTACACCAACGTCGCGGTGCCCGAAACCCTGGCCAGCAATGTCATCGACGAGACGCGCACGCGCAAGGGCTTCAGCGGCGCGGTCGACTGGAAGCCGATCGACCAGCTGACGATACGCGCCGACACCCTGTATTCGAGCTACCAGGTTGATCCGCTGGAACACGAGTTCGGGGAATACGGCAACACCGGCAACATCCAGTCGCTGACCACCGATGCCAACAACACCGTGACGAGCTTCACGCGCAGCGGCACGGGCCCGGGCGTGATGGCCAACGACTACGTGATGTCGTATACGCCGGTCTATGAAAAGAGCTACCAGAACGGCCTGAACTTCAGCTACGACATCGACGAGTCGACCAACCTGAGCCTGGACGTCTCCGATTCCAAGGCCTGGAACAAGCAAAGCCCCTACGGCTACTTCCTTGTGATCGGCTCGAAGAACTTCGGCGCCAACCCGGTGTGGACCAACAATGGCGACAACGAGCCACCCGGCTATACCGGCATCATCTCGTCGACGGACCCGAGTACGCTGGCCGCCCACTGCTGCAACGCCGGCAGCGGCAACAACGTCACCAACCGGATCAACCAGTACCAGCTCAACCTGACCAAGAACTTCGTCGACGGCGTGCTTTCGCAGCTGGAGTTCGGCGTGCAATTCGAGGACAAGCAGAACAAGTCGGACAGCTGGGGCACGCCCAACAGCATCCTCTGCAACGCCTACTGCGGCTACACCGTCCCCGTGCCGCCCGACGCGGTGGGGGCCTATGTCTACACCGCGCCGGACAAGGTCCACGGCGTATCGTCGCCGGACCTGCCCGCGCAATGGATCCAGTACGACCCGCGCGCCTATCTGGCCTGGCTGGCTTCGCCTGCGGCATACAACCAGCTGCCCGCCGACAAGCGCGCCGCCCTGCTGGCCGGCCTGGCCGCCAATGGCGGCACCATGGATGCGGCACTCAACCCGGGCAGCTACAACAAGGTGACCGAGCGCTCGAAATCGTTCTTTGCCAAGTCCACCTTCGAAGGCACGATGCGGGATCAGCCCTGGACGCTGGAAGTGGGCGTCCGCTACCTCGACCTGACCTCGACCTCCGTCGCGATCAACCGCCCGCCCGTCAGCTATTACATCGACCCCAACGACACCAGCAATGGCCAGGTCGCCTACGGCCCGCTGGCGCCGCAATCGGCCGACGGCGGCTACCACAAGTGGTTGCCTTCGATGAACTTCAAGTGGAACCTGCTCGACGACCTGATCTTCCGCTTCTCGCTGTCCAAGACGCTGACCTCGCCGGAACTCAGCAACCTGTACTACAACAAGAGCTACGGCGTGCGCCCGAACTCGCTGACCATCTCGCAAGGCAACCCGCAGCTGCAGCCCTACATGTCGAAGAACTACGACATGGGCCTGGAGTGGTACATCAACGACGCCAGCTACGTCGCGCTGGAAGGGTTCTACAAGAAGGTCAGCAACTTCAGCACCCTGGTCAGCACGCCGGTGCAGTTCCTCACCAACCAGGCCGACGGCCAGCCGCTTACCTGGTCGCTCACCCAGCCGATCAACCTGAACTCGTCGAAGATCTACGGCGAGGAGTTCACCTTCAACTACCAGTTCACCCATCTCCTGCCGGACCCCTTCAACGGCCTCGGCATCGCGGCCAACTATACGCACGTGTCCAGCAGTACCACGCTCAGCCCCGGTGTGATCGCCGCCTCGGGCAAGTTCGCCGTGCCCGGCATCGGAAACTCCGCCAACTTCAGCGTGTACTACGAGAAGGGACCGGTGCAGGCGCGCCTCGCCTACAACTGGCGCGGCTCGTACCTGGAGAGCCTGTCCTATGGCTCCGGCGCGCAGCCGGCGACGCGTGATTCCTACGGCCAGCTCGACCTGAGCGCAAGCTACGCCATCAACAAGCACCTGTCCGCGTTCGTCTCCGGCACCAACCTGACGCACCAGCACCTCTACGACTATTCGGTCTATCCGAACCGGTTCCTCTATGCCGAAGCGGATGGCACCGTGTACACCGTGGGCGTGCGCGGCACCTTCTGAAGGGCTCCCCACCCTGTGCGCCGGTTCGAACGATCTTGGAACCGGCGCTTTTTTTGTGGTCCTGCCGGACATGCGCCGGCATCATCGCCCAGGCGCTTTCGCACAGGCGCCCTCGCTTCATCAAAGTGGAGAAGTCAATGAACCGTTCCCTTGGAGATCTGCTGCGTGCCGCCACGCCGTTGGCGTTCATCCTGGCCATCGTGGGCGGCATGGCACCGGCCCTGGCCACCCAGGCGGCCCCGGCATTGCCGCAGATGGGTTTCAACAACTGGAACTCCACCCATTGCCGGCCCGAATTCAACGAGGCGATGATCCGCGGCATCGCGGACAAGTTCATCAGCCTGGGCTTGCGCGATGCAGGCTACCGCTACGTCAATATCGACGATTGCTGGGCCAACTGGCAACGCGACAAGGACGGCAGGCTCGTGCCCAATCCCAAGCGCTTCCCGAGCGGCATCAAGGCACTGGCCGGCTACATCCATTCGCGCGGGCTGAAGTTCGGCCTGTATTCCAGCGCCGGCACGTCGACCTGCGAACCGCTGAAGGAGAACCGCGGTTTCCCGGGCGGCCTCGGCCACGAGAAGCAGGATGCCGCGACCTTCGCCTCCTGGGGCGTGGACTACCTCAAGTATGACAACTGCAACAACCAGCATGTCGATGCCCGCCAGCGCTATACCGCCATGGCCGAGGCCCTGCGCGCCACCGGCCGGCCGATCTTCTTCAGCGTCTGCGAATGGGGCGAGAACAAGCCGTGGCTGTGGGCCGGCAAGCCGCCGGTCAGCGCCGGGTCGTGGCGCACCACCGGCGACATCAGCGACTCCTACGCCTCCATGCTGAAGATCTTCAAGCAGAACGTGGTGCTCGACCGGTACGCCACGCCCGGCCACTGGAACGACCCGGACATGCTGGAGGTGGGCAACGGCGGCATGACCGACGTCGAATACCGCAGCCACTTCAGCCTGTGGTCGATCATGGCCGCGCCGCTGCTGATCGGCACCGACCTGCGCACGATCAAGCCGGACGCGTTGAAGATCCTGCTCAACCGGGACGTGATCGCGGTGGACCAGGACCCGAAGGGCGTGCAGGGCCACCAGGTACGCGACGCGGACGGCATCCACGTCATCGTCAAGCCGCTCGCCGACGGCAGCGAGGCCGTGGCGATGTTCAATGAGACCGATGCCGCGCGCAGCGTGAACGTGGACGCCACCGAGATCGGCCTGCGGCATGGGGCACACTACCGCCTGCGGGACCTCTGGGCGCACACGGACGCAACGGGCGACGGCTCCATCAAGATCGAGCTGCCGGCGCACGCCACCGCGATGTACCGCATCAGCCGCCTCTGAGCTCCACCCGATGCACCGCCACGAGTCACGAGGAGATGTCGCAATGAAGCGCCACCCATGGATCAAGGCCACGCTGGCCGCCGGCTGCCTCACGCTCGCCGCGGCCGGCGCGGCCGGCACGGGCACCGGGAGCCCGGCACCCGCGGCGCCGGCCCACCGCGTCAGCTTCGACAAATACAGCTTCCTGGTCGACGGCAAGCGCACCTACCTCTGGTCGGGCGAGGTCCATCCCTACCGCCTGCCGAGCCCCGGGCTGTGGCCGGACATCTTCCAGAAGATGAAGGCGGCGGGGTTCAACACCGCGTCGATCTACTTTTCCTGGGGCTACCACTCGCCGCGCGAGGGCGTGTACGACTTCAGCGGCGTGCGCGACGTCGACCGGCTGCTCGACGACGCGCGCAAGGCCGGCATCTACGTGATCGCGCGCCCCGGCCCCTACATCAACGCCGAGGTCGACAGCGGCGGCTTCCCGCTGTGGCTGACCAACAAGCCGGTCAAGAACCGCAGCCCCGACCCCGCCTACCTCAAGCTGGCCGACCAGTGGATGACGCAGATCGACCGCGTCCTCGCCCGGCACCAGCTCACCGACGGCCGCGGCACGGTGATCGCCTACCAGGTCGAGAACGAGTACTACAACGGCTCCCCCGCGGGCCGCGCGTACATGCAGCACCTCGAGGACAAGGCACGGGCCGACGGCATCACCGTGCCGCTGGTGGGCAACCACAACGCGACCTTCGTCACCGGCACGGGCGCGGTCGACGTCAGCGGCTGGGACTATTACCCGCAGGCCTTCGACTGTTCGCATCCGTCGCAGTGGAAGCCGGCGCCCGACATGGCCGGGCATCGCTTCGCCGGCGAGCCGCTGTTCACCGCCGAGTTCCAGGGCGGCGCGTTCGATCCCTGGGGCGGCCCCGGCTACGCCAAGTGCGCGCAGCTGATCAACGACCGCTTCGCCAGCGTCTTCTACAAGGAGAACATCGCGGCGGGCGCGACGGCGCAGAACTTCTACATGCTGTTCGGCGGCACCTCGTGGGGCTGGCAGGCGATCCCGCAGAACTACACCTCCTACGACTACGGCGCGGCGATCACCGAAGGCCGGCAGTTCGATCCCAAGTATTACGAGGACAAGCGGATCGGCTATTTCCTCCATGCGGTCGCACCGGTCACCCGGACCGACGCGATGACGCCCGGCCGGCTCGACAACCCCCGCCTGGTCGACCGCGCGCGGATCAATCCGGACACGGGCACGCAATTCCATCTCGTCCGCCACGGCGACACCACCGCATCGAGCGTCGAGACGGCGCACCTGGCGCTGGCGCTGAAGGAAGGCTCCTTCGAGGTGCCACAACAGGCCGGCACCTCGATCGCCATCGACGGCCGCGAGAGCAAGCTGCTGCTGGCCGACTACGCGATCGGCGCGACGCGGATGATCTATTCGACCTCCGAGCTGATGACCGACGCCACGACCGGCGATCGCGACGTCGCGGTGCTCTACGGTCGCCATGGCAGCGACGGCGAGACACTGCTCGGCTTCGCGGCCAGGCCGAAGGTGACGGTGCTTTCGGGCCACGTGGCGCAGCACTGGGACAAGCGCGGGCTGCGCCTGGACTACCGGCACGACGGCCTGGCGCGCGTGCGGGTCGACGGCGGCAGGCGGCCGCTGCTGCTGCTGATCGGCGACGACCAGGCCACCGAACGCATCTGGCGACAGGACACCCCGCAGGGTCCGGTGCTGATGGTCGGCTCGCACCTGCTGCGCAGCGCGCACTACGACGGCGACGTCCTGGCGCTGACCGGCGATGGCGACGGCGATGCCCATGCGGAGGTGTTCGCCGGCGGCGCGAGCAAGGTCACCTGGAACGGCAAGCCGCTCGCCGCCACGCCGACCGCCTCGGGGAGCCTGGCGCTTGACCTGCCGGTGCCGAAGCCGGTCACGCTGCCGACGCTCGATCACTGGACGCGCCGCGCCGGCGCCCCCGAGATCGCCCGCGGCTTCGACGACTCGACATGGCGCGTCGCCAATCTCACCACCAGCAGCAGCGTCACCAAGCCCGGCACGCTGCCGGTGCTGTTCGCCGACGACTACGGCTTCCATACCGGCAACACCTGGTATCGCGGCCATTTCACCGTCGACGCCCGCCACGCCGCACCCGCCGGCCTCAAGCTCAAGGTGTTCAGCGGCGGCAACGGCGGCGCCTACTCGGTGTGGCTCAACGGCCATTTCCTCGGCAGCGTGACGCGCAACGAGACCGGCGCGTTCGGCTTCCCCGCCGCCATGCTCGTGCCGGGCGACAACGTCGTCTCGGTGCTGACCGTCGACATGGGCCACGAGGAGGACTACGACGGCACCGGCGAGAACCGCACCGCCCGCGGCATCGTCTCCGCCGAGCCGCTCAGCGCCGATGCCAGGGCGATCACCTGGCGCCTGCAGGGGGCGATCGCCGGCGAGGACCCGCAACGCGGTCCCTACAACTTCGGCGGACTCTACGGCGAACGGCAGGGCTGGCCGCTCAAGCCCGGCAATGCGGCCGACTGGCATCCCGCGACGCTGCCGGCCGACGACAGCACGCCCGGCGTGACGTGGTATCGCACCCGCGTTCCGCTCGACCTGCCCAGGGGCCAGGACACCTCGCTGGGATTGGAGATCAAGGATCCTCCAGGCCGCCACTACCGCGCGATGATCTTCGTCAACGGCTGGCAGATGGGCAACTACATCGCCGAACTCGGTCCGCAGCACCGCTTCCCGATTCCCGACGGGGTGATCGATCCGCACGGGGACAACGACATCACCATCGCCGTCTGGAAGACCGACGCCTCACCGGGCGGCCTCGGCACCGTCTCGCTCATCGATTTCGGCTCGTACGCCTCGCCGGTCGACGTCAGCACGGTCCGCTAGAACCACGCACCGCGCGGTCGTCGTGCCCACCGCCCCGGCCGGCAACGGCCGGGGCCCGGGTTCCCCGATGGAACCGCGAGCGACGATAAAAGCCTCGCCGCCATTCCCGTTTTCGCGGGAATGGCGGTCTTGGAGTCCGGCCGGAACGGTATCACCCACCGTGGCCGGCGGCACCCTTGTCCACCGAGAAGCGGTAGACAAGGTGGTTGCGGTAGGTCTGCCCCGGCGCCAGCCGGCCCGAGCCGAAGCCGGGATGGTTGGGCGTATCCGGGAACAGCTGCGGCTCCAGCGCGAAGGCGTCGCCCTGGCGGTAGATCCGCCCCGACTTGCCCACGCTGGTGCCGTCGAGGAAATTGCCCGAGTAGAACTGCAGGCCCGGCTGCGCGGAGTACAGTGTCAGCACGCGGCCGCTGTGCGGGTCTTCCACCTTCGCCACCAGCCGCGGCGCAGGCGCCTTGGTGCGGCTGATCACCCAGTTCATGTCATAGCCGTGGCCGCGCAGCAGTTGCGCTTCCTTGCCGTCGCGGATGTCGCGGCCGATCGGCTTGCCCTGGCGGAAGTCGTAGTCGGTGCCGGCCACGGGGCGGAATTCGCCGGTGGGGATCAGCGTGTCGTCCACCGGCGTGATGCTGTCGCCGGGGATGGTGAGGATGTCGTCGTACACGCTGCCCGAGCCTTCGCCGCCCAGGTTCCAGTAGGTGTGGTTGCTGAGGTTGACGATGGTGGGCTTGTCGGTGGTGGCGCTGTAGTCGATGTCCAGCTCGTGGCCGGCCTTGAGCGTGTAGGTGGCGGTGGCGGTGAGCGTGCCGGGGTAGCCCTGGTCGCCGTCCGGGCTGACGTAGCGCAGCGTCACGCTGGGCTCGGGCGACTTCACCACCTTCACCACCTGCCACACCACCTTGTCGAAGCCCTGGGTACCGCCGTGCAACGAGTTCGGGCCGTCGTTGAGGGTGAGCTGGTACGCCTTGCCGTCCAGCGTGAAGCGGCCCTTGGCGATGCGGTTGGCGAAGCGCCCCACCGTGGCGCCGAAATACTGCGGCTTGGCCAGGTAGTCGTGCAGGTCGGGATAGGCCAGCACCACGTCCGCCAGCCTGCCCTGGCGGTCCGGCAGCATCAGCGACTGCAGGCTCGCGCCCAGGCTGATCACACGGGCGGTGAAGCCGTGGCCGTCGTCCAGCGTCACCACTTCCACCTTGCGCCCGTCGGGCATCGTGCCGAAGTTGGCACGGCTGGCATCGGTCGCCGCGCAAAGCCAGGGCGCGGCCAGCAGCGACAGGGAAAGGGCAGCGAGCAGGCGCTTGTTCATCGTGGAGGCCCCGCGTTGGGTGAGGATCAGGCAGGCTCCAACATGAACATATAATAAGACATTCATCAAGCCCGATGCCGCGTGTCGCACCGGCTCCGCCGGCACTGTCTCCGCCGGCGCGACAGGCGCAAGCTATACCTCCGGCTTGCCCGGAACCACGCCATGACCCTGCGCAGCCTCTTCGTCGACTTCAACAGCTACTTCGCCTCGGTGGAACAGCACGAGACGCCGGCGCTGCGCGGCCGACCGGTGGGCGTGGCGCCGGTGGACGCGGAGACCACCAGCCTGATCGCCGCCAGCCACGAGGCCAAGGCCTTCGGCGTGGGCACCGGCACGATGGTGCGCGAGGCGCGTCGGCTGTGCCCCGGCATCGCCATCGTCACCGCGCGGCCGGAGCGCTACGTCGCCTGGCACGCCACGCTGAAGCAGGCGATCGACCGCGCCATCCCCATCGCCCGCGTCGGTTCCATCGACGAGATGGCCTGCGAGCTGGTGGGCCGCCAGCGCCAGCGCGCGGTGGCCGAGCAGGTCGCGCGGCAGGTGAAGGAGGAGATCGCGAAGGCCGCGCCCGGCGGCGCGATCCGCTGCTCCATCGGCATCGCGCCCAACGACTTCCTCGCCAAGACCGCCTCGGACATGCGGAAGCCCGACGGCTTGGTGGTGATCGAGCAGGCCGACCTGCCGCAGGCGCTGCACGGATTGAAGCTACGCGACCTGTGCGGCATCGGCGCCTCGATGGAACTGCGCCTCAACGCCGAAGGCATCTTCACCGTGGCGCAGCTCACCGCCGCGCCGAAGCTGCTGCTGCGCCGCGCCTGGGGCGGCATCGAGGGCGAACGCATGTGGGGCCTGCTGCGCGGCGCCTGGCTGCCGGCGGCGGAGACCACGCGCGGCTCGCTGGGGCACTCGCACGTGCTCGGCCCCGAGCTGCGCACGGGCGCGGGCGCGCTGGCGGTGCTGAAGAAGCTGCTGGCCAAGGCGGCGATGCGCCTGCGCCGCGACGGCCTGGTCGCCGGTGCGATGGCGGTGCACATCCGCTTCCTCGGCGTGGACCAGCGCTGGAGCGCCGACCTCAACTTCGCCGCCACCGACGACAGCCGCGAACTGCTGCGCCTGCTGGCCATGATGCTGGACGAGGCGCGCGCACCCGGCCGCCCGCTGCCCGGTCCCGCACGCGCCGTGCCGCTGTCGGTGAGCGTCACCCTGCACCGCCTCGCCGAGCGCGCGCAGAGCAGCGGCGCGCTGTTCGCGCCGGCCATGCCGCAGCGCGGCGTCGACACGGTGATCGACCGCATCAACGCGAAGTACGGCCTCAACAAGGTCTACTTCGGCGGCATGCAGGACGCGCTGGCGCACGACGCCGCGCCGATGCGCATCCCGTTCAACCGCATCCCGGGGGCGGACGAGAACGAAGCCGGCCACGACCCGCTGTGGCTGCAGTCGCTCAACCGCTTCAAGGCGATCACCGAAGGCGAGCACCGCCGGCGCGAGCAGTCGCGGAAGCGCCGTTCGTCGGAGTGACGCTCGCCCCTCCACTACTGACCGGGATAATCCCGTGTCGCTTCGCACGAGGCAAAGCGAGAAGACGACTCCATTTCCGGTGGCGACCACCTGTCCGGGTCGTCATCCCGGCGCAGGCCGGAGGCGCTTTTCAACAGACGAAGGTCGGGTCATCCAGTAGCGACCACGCTTGCCCAAGCCATACGGCTACTGGATTCCGGCCTGCGCCGGAATGACGAGCGAGAGCGTGGTGTCGGCGCACGAACCACCTGGAAATCATCCCGGGCGTGGCTTCGAAGCCGCCCTCGCGACACGCGTTCCCCGCGCTGCCGCGGCATCCTCGCGCAGAAACTCCTCCAGCCGCGCCAGCCCCGGCAGGTGGGTGGAGCGCAGCATCACCAGCGCGGTCTGGATGCGCGCCACGCGCGCGGGCATCTCGCGGATCGACAGCGCGTCGCGCTGCGGGTACGCGGCCAGCACCGAACGCGGCACCAGCCCCACGCCCACGCCGGCCGCGGCCGCGGCGAAGATGCCGTGGTAGGACGCGAACTCGCGCACGCGCGCGGGCACCACGCGCTGCCGGTCCAGCCATTCCTCCAGCCGGCGCCGGTAGACGCAGCCCTGGCTGTGGTAGACCAGCACGGTGCCGTCGGCCAGCCGCCGGGGCTCGTCCAGCATCGCGCTGTCGCGCGCGCCGACCAGCACCAGTTCCTCCACGTACAGCGGCACGCTGCGGAAGCGCGCCGCGTCCACCGTCTCGCCCACGATCGCCGCATCCAGCGCGCCGGCCTGCACGTCCGCCACCAGCCCGCGCGAGGAAGCCGTGTGCAGGTTCACCCACACCTGGGGATGGCGGCGGTGGAACGCCGCCAGCGGATACGGCAGCCGGCTGGCCGCCACGCTCTCCATCGCCCCCAGCCGCAGGGCGCCGCCCGCTTCGCCGCTGCGCACGGCGGCACGCGCCTGCTCGGCCAGCTCCAGCATGCGCCGCGCATAGTCCACCAGTTCCTCGCCGGGCGCGGTGAGGCGCAGGCGCTGACCCTCGCGGTGGAACAGCGGCACGCCCAGCGAGGCCTCCAGCTGGTGGATGCGGCTGGTGATGCTGGACTGGGCGCGGTGCAGCTTCGCCGCCGCGCGGCCGATGCCGCCGGCCGCCACCACGGCCTGGAAGGTTTCGAGTTCGCGCAGGTCCATGATCGATTTTCTCGATGGATTCATTCGCAATTATTCGCTTTATACGATGATACGCCGCGCCTAGCATGGGCGCACCCCCGCCGGAGCTTCACCCATGCGATCCCCCGTCCCGCTCACCTTCGCCGGCATGGCCGTGCTGGCCCTCGCGCTGGGCATCGGCCGCTTCCTGCTCACCCCGCTGCTGCCGCTGATGCAGGCGGACGCGGGCCTGAGCCTGGTCGGCGGCGGCTGGCTGGCCTCGATCAACAACATCGGCTACCTGCTGGGCGCCCTGCTGTGCACGGCCTGGAAGCTGCCGCAGCGCGCGACCCTGCGCGCCGGCCTGCTGCTGGTGGCGCTGGGTACGCTGGGCATGGGGCTGGCGCCTTCGCTGCCGCTGTGGCTGGCGTGCCGCTTCGTGGCCGGCGTGGCCGCCGCGGCGCTGATGGTGCACGGCATCGCCTGGTGCACCGCGCACCTGCGCGCGCACGGCCGGGCGGGCCTGGAGGCCGTGCTGTACAGCGGGCCCGGCGTCGGCATCATCGCCAGCGGCGCGCTGGTGGCCGCGCTGCACGGCATCCCCGGCCTGGATTCGGCACGCTGGTGGCTGGCCTTCGGCGCGGCCAGCGCCGCGGCGACCGCGCTGGTCTGGCGCGCGCTGGGCGCGCCCGCCTCCATGGCCTTGGCGTCCGTGGCGAAGGGCACGGCACGCGAGGCCGGCCCGGCCTGGCCGCTGGTGGCGGTGTACGGCCTGTTCGGCTTCGCCTACGTGATCCCGGCGACCTTCCTGCCGCTGATCGCCGACGCGCAACTGCACCTGCCCGCGCTGCGCGAATGGTTCTGGCCGCTGTACGGCGTGGCCACGGTGCTGGCCACGCTGCTACTGGGCGCCTTGCCAGCGGTGCGCAACAACTACGCCGGGCTGGCCGGCTGCTGCCTGTCGATGTTGCTGGGCGGCGCGCTGTGCCTGTACTGGCCCAGCCGTGCCGGGCTGGCGCTGGGCACCGTGCTGGAGGGGGCGGCGATCACGCCGGTGGTGATGTACGCTATGCGCGAGGCGGCGCGGCTGGCGCCGCACGATCCCACCCGGCTGATCGGCGCGCTGACCGTGGCCTTCGGCATCGGCCAGATCGTGGGGCCGCCGGTGGCGGCCGCGCTGGCGCAGCGCCTGCACGGCTTCGCCGCGCCGCTGGAACTGGCCACGCTGGCCGCGACGGTCGCGCTGGCGATCGCGCTGTCGCGGGTGCGCCGCGCCCGCAAGCTCACTTCGCCGGCATGCCTCGCAGACTGAGATTGGCCGTGCGCACGGCCTTGACGAAACCGCGGAACGGGACGTCGGTGATGCCGACCAGGCCGATGTGGCTGTTCTCGCCGTCGAGCAGGCGCCCGGTCACCGGCTGGTCGGCGTAATCGAACCAGTGCACGCCCACGATGCCGGGGTCGGCGGCCGCCGCCGCGACGAACTTCGCGTAGGCCGGGCCGCGCTGCGCCTCGTTCCACACGCTCACCACGCCCTTGCCGAACGGGCCGCGGTCGTCGGAGCCGAACTGGAACTCGGTGATCAGCACCGGCTTGTCGAGCCGGCGCATCGCCGCGGCGTCGAAGCCGTGCTGTGGCAGGTCGGCGTAGACGTTGAAGCTCGCCACGTCGCAGTATTCGGCGCAGGCGGCGATGGCCTCGGGCGTGCTGGCCGCGAAGCGTCCGCCGAGGAACAGGTGGTGCGGATCGTGGCGGCGGATCGCCTGCGACACCACGCGGAAATACCGGTCGGCGTAGCGGCGCAGCCACGCGCTGTAGTCGGCGGCGATGGCGGGATGCGCCGCGTCCGGCTCGGGCGCGGGGAAGTTGGTGGCCTGCAGGGCGTGCCACGAGGACAGCGGGATGCCCCACGCGGCCGCGAGCTTGTCCGGCGCGCCGTACTTCTTCTCCAGTTCGGCGATGAAGGCCTGCTTGGCGTCGCTGCGCGCCTCGCCGTGCAGCGTCCCGACGGCCAGCGCCCAGCGCCCCTGCGGACCCGGCGCGGCCCAGGCCAGTTCGTTGTCGGCGAAATAGCCGAGCAGCCAGGGATCGTCGCGCACGCCCTGCGCGGCCTTCGCCGCCGCCGCGTCCGCCGCCTGCGCGAAGCGCGGGTCGAACGGATCGGGCATGCGGCCCCACCAGTCGTAGCCGGTGGCGACGTTGCCGAACACGCCTTCGATGTTCACCGTGCGCGTGTACGGCAACCGATGCTGCGCGCCCAGCGCGGCATCGCTCCAGTTGCCGAGCGTGTTGAAGCCCCAGGCCCTCAGCCGCGCCAGCGTGCGCGTGCGCCAGGCGGCCAGCCAGTCCTTGCCGTCCACGCGATACAGGTTGGCCGCGTAGAAGTCGAACCAGCGGCCATGGTCGCAACAACGGCCCGCACCGGCGCCCTGCTGCGCGCTGCGGTTGTCGCCCGTGCCCCGGAAGGCCGCCCACGCGCCGCTGTCCGGCGGCAGGCCCGCGAACATGCCTTCGCGCCCCTGCACGTAGCTGCGACCGCCGTCCGCCGCCACCGCGTTCACGCCCAGCGAGAAAAAGCCGTGGCCGTCCGGCGTAACCAGCCACCAGCGGCCGCCGGCTTTCTGCGTGTGGAACCAGCCGGTCTCCCGCAGATGGACGTCCAGGCGACCGCCGTAGGCATCCTCGCCGGCGGCCGATGTCGCGGGTGGCGTCCGCTTCACGGCGGCGCGCAGCGCGGCATCGTCGGCGACCTTTTCCGGCCACGTGCCGCGCGTGTACTGGCCGTAGCGGTCGACGATGCCGGCATAGGCGTCGTGCAGCGCCGCATCGCCCGCCACCACGTCGAGCCGGCCGAGGAGGATGGTCTGCGCGGCCTGCGGCGCGGGCATGGAAAGCCGCACGGCGCGCACCATGGAGAGATCGAGCGAGCCCTCCACCGTGGTGGCCACCAGCATGCGCCGCCCCTGGTCGTCGAACGGCATCGGCGGTCCCGCCTGCATGCCGAAGACCAGCGGCGAGGTGGCGTGCAGCGGCACCACCAGGGTCTGCGCGGGGCCGGCGGGCAGGCCCACCACGGCGTGCAGGTGCGACTTCGCGTCCGCGCCGTCGATGTCCACCACCAGGGTCAGCGCCCACGGCATCGCGTTCTGCACCCGCAGGCGAAGCTCGCCCTGCCCGCGCCAGTCCCAGCCGGCCTGCGCCGGCGTCACCGCGATCTGCGGCTGCGCGGCGGGCTGGAAGGTGTAGCGCCGCTGCGCCACGCCGTCCTGCGCGGCTTCCATGGTCGCCGCCCGCGTCACCTGCTGCAGGGCGACATGTGTCGGCGCGGTTGCGAGATCCGCCACTTCCGTCGCGTGCCCATGCCCCGCCAGGCATGCACCCAGGCACAACACCGCCACTCCCGCCATGGTCTTCATCGCCACCTCGCCACGTTGGAACCACTCGAGTATCGCGCCGCCGGCTGAAGCGCAACTGGTTGCGGGCGTGGCGCGGGGTTCAGCACCACGCTCCGGACGTACCCTCTCCTGCCTGCCGGCACCTTCTCCCGGAGGGAGAGGGGCTCACCCGGTGGTGCCGGCGCGGGATTTCAGGCGCGTTGCCAGCGCCGCCACAGCCAGTAGACCGGCGCGCCCAGCGCGATGATCACCAGGCTCATGCCCGCGTCGTGCGGCGAGGCGATGGCGGTGGCGGCGATCACGCCCAGCACGGTGAGCACGAACACCAGCGGCATCAGCGGGAACAGCGGCACGCGGTACGGCGCCGGCTCGTCCACGAACTTCCAGCGATACCAGAACAGCGTGCCGATGCCGAACGCATGGCCCAGCCACTCGCCCACCGTGGTGTAGTCCACCAGCTGGCCGAAGTTGCCCCACAGCATCAGCACCACCGTCCACGCGCCCAGCAGGGCCAGCGCCACCTGCGGCGCGCGCGTGCGCGGGTCGATCTGGCCCACCGCGCGGAACAGCATGCCGTCCGCGCCCATGGTCTGCAGCACCCGTGCGCCGCCGGCGATCGCGATGCTGCAGTAGCCGAAGGTGGAGCAGGCGATGCCGACCGCCATCACCTTCGCGCCGGTTTCGCCGAACAGGCGGCGCATCAGGTCGGCCGCCGGCGCCTGGCTGGCCGCCAGCCCCGCGTGGCCCAGGCCGGTGAGGTAGGCCACGTTGGCCAGCACGTAGGCCAGCACCACACCCAGCATGCCCAGCAGCAGGGCGCGCGGCAGCGTGCGTTGCGGGTCGCGCACCTCGCCGGCGAGGTCGTTCAAGTAGTGGAAGCCGCCGTAGGTGAACAGCACCGGCAGCAGCGCGCCCACGAAGGCGCCGCTGGACACCGGGTGCGTGGCGTCCGCCGCCAGCACGCCACCGAGGTGGCCGTGCGCCAGCGCCAGGCCCACCGCCACCAGCAGCGCGATCGCCGCCAGCTTCAGCACCGCGAAGATGTTCTGCATCAGCGCGCCGGCCCGGATGCCGAACAGGTTCACCCCCACGATGAACACGATCGCCGCCACGCCCACCGGCTTCACCCACAGCAGCGGCAGGCCCACCGCCTGGCAGAAGTAGTCGGCGAAGGTGGTCGCCACCGCCGCCACGCTGCCGGGGTAGTTGATCAGCGCCATCGTCCAGCCGAACAGGAAGGCCGGCAGCATGCCGAAGGCTTCGCGCAGGTACAGGTAGATGCCGCCCGCCTGCGGCCGCCGCGAGCCCAGCTCCGCGTAGCACAGCACGCCGGTGAGCGTGAGCAGGCCGCCCAGCACCCACAGCGCCAGCAGCGGCAGGCCGGAGGCCGTGCGCTCGGCCACCGTGGCCGGCGTGCGGAAGATGCCGGCGCCGATCACGCCGCCGATCACGATCATCGCGCCGTCCCACACGCCGAGGCGGCGCAGGTAGGCGTGGGAGCTGGTTTCGGTCGTCATCCGGCAACCTTGCCTGAGCGGCGGGGTTTCGACCAGTCCCGGGCTCCAGGGCCAGAGACGGCGCGGAAGAAGTACCCGATGACCTAGCGGGGATCCGGTTGCCACATGATCCGGGCGAACTTCCACGCGCCATCCGGCTGCTTCCTCATGGACCGCAGGAAGCGCCCGCGCAACTCGGTGGGCTGCGGCTGATCCTTCGTCACCATGGTGACTTCGAAACGCCCCCACTCCACGGCCGAATCGCCATCGACGACGACATCCAGCACCCGTGGCGCATACCGCAACACCTTCCACCCGCCCTGCGCATAGGCGGCACGCAATGCCGCGCGACCGACCACCGGTCGCTCGCCCTCGCCCAGCAGCACGCCATCCCCGGTCCACAGGGCGGCCAGCGCATCGGGATCCTGGCTGAGGGTCGCGGCGACGTCCCCGCGATGCAGCGCCTCGATGCCGGGCGGCACGTGCTGGCGCGACGCCCCACGGCTACCCGCCGCCACGGCAAACCCGGCGCAACCCAGCGCCAGGACCAGCCATACGCCTGTCGTTCGCATGCCATCCCTCCGGACCGGAGAATCCGGCTGCACAGGAAGGTAGCGGCGAGCCGACGGGTACGCCAGCGAAAGGGGACGGGCGGTGGTGCGGGCGGGCATCGCGGATGAGTGCGCATCCTCGAGCCTGTCCAAATCTCCCCTTGGCTGCCGTCCGTGAAGAAAACCCGCGCTGGCGTGTATACAGTCGGGAAGGCGGCCCTCCGGCCCGCCCGCGAGGGAATTGCATGAATCACCTGATCCGATACGCGGCCATGGGCATGCTGTCCGCGCTGGCGCTGGGCGGCTGCCATACCTCCGACGTCGCCCCGGGCATGTCGGGCAGGGCCAGTCCCGACCTGACCCTGGAGATCTACAGCGTGCCGGCCGACCGGACCCAGGCCATCGAGGACGCGCTGGACAAGGCCCTGGGTGGCATCGACGCCAAGCTGTTCGGCGGCGCTCGCGCCAGCATCACCGCAGCCGGCCCGGGCAAATTGCTGGTGTACGCCCCGCGCGATGCGCAGGCCTCGATCGGCAAGGTGATCGACACACTGGGCGCGGCGACGAAACAGGCGGCGCCGATCCAGGTGGGCGTGCATTTCTGGGTGATCGACGGCGAACCGGGAAGCGGCGACGACGATCCGATGTTGAAGCAACTCGCAGGCAACCTCGACCCGCTGCGCCAGGTATCGGGCCCGATGCATTTCCGCCTCGACCAGGCTGCAACCCTCGTGGGGACCAGCGGCGAAGACGGTTCGCTGGATACCGGCAACAAAGAAGCGCCCGAGCGCGCCTTCTCGTTTCGCATCGGCGCCGTGAGCAACGAGACCGCCAGGCTCCAGCTCAACTATCTCGACACCGGCGCGCACGGGCTGAACAAGCTGCACACCTTCATCGACGCCACGTTCGGCCAGTACATCGTGCTGGCGCAGGCACCCGGCCCTTGCCGGCAACCCGCAACCGACACGACGCCCGCAGGCTGCGCCAATGGCTCCGCGATGCGCCTCCTCGTCGTCCGCGTGGACCGCCTGCACGACAAAGCGTGAGCTTGGCGCATGCTGCGCGAGGATGCGCTGTACGCCAGTTACCGCCGGCTGGAACGTCCCCTGTACAACGTGCTGTACCGCCAGCTGTGGCAGGCCGAGGATTGCCAGGACGTGATCCACGACGCCTTCGTGCGCGTGTGGGAGCGACGCGCGAAGGTGGACGAGGCCACGCTCGACGCGCTGGTCTGGACCACCGCGCTCAACCTGGCGCGGAACCGGCTGCGCTGGCGCAGGCTGTGGCGGCAGGCGCCGCTGGACGAGGCGGAGGCCATGATGGAGGGCGCGGGCGACACGGATTTCCTTGCCACCCGCCGCCTGCGTCAGGCTTTGCGCGAGCTGCCCGCCGCCATGCGCGACGTGCTGCTGCTGGCCGAGTTCAGCGGCCTGCGCGGGGCGGAGATCGCCGCCGTGCTGGGCATTCCCGCCGGCACCGTGGCCTCGCACAAGCACCACGCCATGGAGCGGCTGAAAGCCCTGCTGGGAGAACCCGTCGATGCGTGAACTCGAACGCCTGCTGCCCGAACTCGCCCCGCCGCCCGGCGGGCTGGCGCGCCTGCAACACAGCCTGCAGGCGCGCCGCAAGCCGCTGCGGCCGCTCGCATGGTGCTGGCTGCCCGCGGCCGCCGGCACCTGCGCGCTGGCGCTGCTGGCGCTCGCCTGGCTGCCCGGCGCCGTGCGGCAGCGGGAGCAGACCGCCGCACTGGCGCGCGTGCTGCGCCAGGCCATGGCGCCACCGCCCGGCGGCATCCAGGTCGTCCACGGCGCCGCGCTCGCCCTGCCCAGCGGCCAGGCCGACGTGCGCATCTACCTGGTGCAGACGACCGCTGCCGGCGGCGACCATGACGATCGTTGATTGACAGCCGCGCGCCTGCGCCCAACACTCCACGCCGTGCCGAGGGGTGCTGCGACGGACGCACGGTCCGCCACGCTCGGCGACGACTCCCATGTCCAAGGGCGCCCACCTCACGATCCCGGAGGTGTTCCGTGTCCGACGTTTTCCGCCATCGCCTCGCACTTGCCACCTGTGCGGCCTTCCCCCGCCTGACCAACGACGACGCGCCATTGCTGGCGGCCCTGCCGCCGCTCGGGATCCACCCCGAGCCGTGCATCTGGAACGACCCGGCGGTGGACTGGGCCGGCTACGACGCCGTGCTGGTCCGCAGCACCTGGGACTACTTCGAGCACCACGACGCCTTCCTCGCCTGGCTGGACCGCCTCGACGCGCTGGGCGTGCCCATGCTCAACGACAGCCGCCTGCTGCGCTGGAACAGCGACAAGCGCTACCTCGGCGAACTGGCCACGCACGGCGTCGCCACCATCCCCACCCGCTACGCGCTGCCCGGCACGCTCCGCGACACGCTGCGGACATTCCACGGCGAGGACGTGGTGGTGAAACCCAGCGTCAGCGGCGGCGCCTGGCGCACGGCGCGCGGCCGGGTCGGCGCGGCCGGCTTCGAACAGGCCGTGGCGCAGCTGCCGGACACGTCGGCCTACCTGGTGCAGCCGTTCGTGCCGCAGGTGGCGGACGAGGGCGAATGGTCGCTGCTGTACTTCGATGGCGCGTACAGCCACGCCGTGCTCAAGCGCCCGGCCGCGGGCGACTACCGCGTGCAGCACGAGCACGGCGGCAGCGCCGTGGCCGCCGAACCGGACGCCATCGCCCGCGCCGCGGCGGAACGCGCGCTGGCCGGCGTCGCCGCGCTGGGCCACGCCGGCACCGCCTACGCGCGGGTGGACGGCGTGCGCGTGGGCGACCGCTTCCTGCTGATGGAGCTGGAACTGATCGAGCCCGCGCTGCACCTGGCCAGCCACCCCGGAGCCGCGGCGCGCTTCGCACGGCAGCTGGCGGAACGGTTGCCGGCCCTCGCCCGGGCCGGCACACGCTGACGTCGCCGGGCGACCGCCCTAGAATCGGGCCACCATCGCCCGCGCCGCCCGTGACCGCCCCACCGCCCCGCAAGATCCTCCACATCGACATGGACGCGTTCTACGCGTCGGTGGAGCAGCGCGACGACCCTTCGCTGCGCGGCAAGCCGGTGGTGGTGGCGTGGCGCGGCGCGCGCTCGGTGGTGTGCGCGGCGAGCTACGAGGCGCGCACGTTCGGCGTGCGCTCGGCGATGCCGGCGGTGCGGGCGGAGCGGTTGTGCCCGCAGGCGGTGTTCGTGCCGCCGGATTTCGTGCGCTACAAGGCGGTGTCGCGGCAGGTGCGGGCGATCTTCGCGCGGCACACCGAGCTGATCGAACCGCTGTCGCTGGACGAGGCCTACCTTGACGTCACCGAGACGAAGACCGGCCTGCCCTCGGCCACCGCCACCGCCGAGGCGATCCGCGCGGCGATCCGCGCGGAGACGGAACTCACCGCTTCCGCCGGGGTGGCGCCGAACAAGTTCCTGGCCAAGATCGCCTCGGACTTCCGCAAGCCCGATGGCCTGTTCGTGGTGCGCCCGCGCGAGGTGCTGGATTTCCTCGCGCCGCTGGCGGTGAACCGCCTGCCCGGCGTGGGCCGGGTGATGGAAGCGAAGCTGGCCGCGCTGGGCATCGCCACCGTGGCCGAGCTGCGCGCGCGGCCGGCGGCGGAAATGGAGGACCGCTTCGGCCGCTGGGGCCGGCGCCTGCACGAGCTGTCGCTGGGCATCGACGAGCATCCGGTGACGCCCGACCGCCCCACCCTGCAGGTCTCGGCCGAGGACACCTTCGAGCACGACCTCGTGCTGGACGAGCTGGAGCCGCACATCCGCCACCTGGCCGAAAAGGTCTGGGCCGCGCACCAGCGCGAGGCCCGCGACGGTCGCATCGCGCGCACCGTGGTGCTGAAGCTGAAGACCGCCGACTTCCACACGCTCACCCGCAGCCTCACCCCCACCCAGCGCCCCGCCTCGGAACGCGAACTGGCCGACCTGGCTTGCGCGCTGCGTGCGCGGGTGGAACGCCCCGCCGGCACGCGCTACCGCCTGGTCGGCGTGGGCCTGTCCGGCTTCGTGGACGCCGACAGCTACGCCGCGCAGCGCGACCTGTTCGACGACTGAGGCGACAGACACCGGCGCCCCGGCCGGAAAACGCCCAGCAGCGCCGTGCAAAGCCCTCCGGCGGGCACGCATGTTCTTGCGAATACCTGCCGTTCATTCCACCGCCCCGGCACCATCCTATGGTGGCCCAGCCATGCGCTACATGGCCTGCCCAACCGAGGTTATGTCATGACCAAGACCACCGCCGCCGCCCTGATCGCCGCCGCCTTCGCGCTGCCGGCCACGTACGCCCTCGCCGCCCCGCAACACGCCGGCGGCCACACCCCGCCCAGCCATCCGTCCATGCCCATGAACCAGGACGCCCACGGCGATGCCGTGTCTGACACCGCCCACATGGCGAGGACGGACGACACCAACGTCGGCAAGGCCGTCAGCCCGGTCGCCAGCGACAAGAACAAGGGCAAGCACGAGGCCAAGGGCCACGCCAAGGCCCATCACGGCCATCATCACTGAGCTTCATCGCGCGCAAGGGCCGGATCGCACGATCCGGCCCTTTTCCGTTTCCCCGGCAGAGCCGGCCCGGACCGCACGCGATCGCGTGCCGGCCGGCCCCGTGGATACCGACGGCCGCGCGCGGCCTGCCCAGCGGCGGATCGGTTACGCTGCGCAACGCGCCATCCACCGGAAGAACATAGCGTGCACCTCGAACTGCCCAAGGCCAGGCTGGAGTCCTTCCGCGACTTCGCCAAGCACTACCTGATGATCGTGCTCAGCATCCTCACCGCGCTGGGGCTGGAGGCATGGATCGAACACGCGCACCATGCCCATTCAGCGGCGGAGGCCAGCGCGCGGATCGAGGCGGAGATGCGCGCCAACCTGGACCAAGTCGACCGGGCGCTGGCGCAGGACGGGCGGCGGGCGGAACGTCTCGCCGCCATCCGCGACGGCCTGCAGCAGGACTTCAAGGCGCATGTCCCCGAGGCAACAATCGTGCAGCACATCCAGGCCCAGGTCGCGACGAAGAACTTCAACCTCAACCTGAAATGGCCGACCCTGCGCCATGAAGCCTGGGATGTGGCCGTGGCGGACCAGTCCGCCAGCTGGATCGACAAGGACCGCATGCGGCGCTATTCCGCCGCCTACGCCAGCCAGCGCGATGTCAGCACCAGCCTCAACATGAACCTGGCGCTGGTGATGAACGGCCCGAGGATGATCGACATGCTGACCGACCTCGGCTCGGGCGACGTGCAACCGCGCGATTTCCTGCACGTGGTCAGCCAGATGGCGACCATGCTGGACCAGGCACAGCAGAACCTTGAGACGCTGCAGAGGCATCTGCGCGACGCACTGCCCACCCCGGTTGCGGCGCACCGCTGAAGCGGAAAGGCTACGGTTCCATCACCGCATCCAGCCCGCGATGCAGGCCGGCCAGCGTGCCGACCTTGCGGATCGCCAGCAGGGCGCCGTCCACGTAGGGCTTCGCGCTGGCGCCGGCGCTGTGACGGATCGTCAGGGTCTGGTCCGGCATGCCGAAGATGGTTTCCACGCCCAGCACGAAGCCCGGCAGGCGCACCGCGTGCACCTGGCTGCCGGCGAGCGTGCCGCCGCGCGTCTCGCGCACGCCGACGGTCTGCTCCAGCGGCACGTCCAGCCGCGGCCGGCGCACCTTGCCCAGCCGGCCCGCCAGTTCGCGCACGGTGCCGCTGGGCGCGTCGGGCTTGCCCTCGTAGGCGTAGTCGATGATCTCCCAGTGCGGGATGTACTTCGCCGCCATCTCGGCGAACCTGGCCAGCAGCACCGCGGTGAGCGCGAAGTTGCCGCAGGCCAGCACGCCCCGCCCGCGTTCGCGCGCCGCGGCGTCGATGTCGGCGTAGTCCTCGTCGCCGAGCCCCGAGGTGCCCACCACCACGTGTGCGCCATGCGCCAGCGCGGCGAGGATGTTGGCCTTGGCCACGCCGGGGCGGGTGTATTCCACGAACACGTCGCAGGGACGCGCCAGCGCCTCGTCGACGGTGGCGAACACCGGCGCCGCCAGCGCCGCCTCGCCCAGCGCCTCGCCCAGGCTGCGGCCGGCGTGGCTGCGCGACACCGCGCTGGCCAGCGCCAGGTCGCCGGCCGCCGCGATGCCGCGCGCCAGTTCCGAACCGGCCCAGCCGGTGGCGCCGGCGAGACAGACCTGCAGGGGCATGGCGGATTCCTCGCTTGCGGAATGGAGCGCGAAGCACAGCACGCCCGGCGCCCTCGAGCAAGAGCATTCCAAATGACCGACGGCGACGACGGAAAAGCCCGGGCCAGGCCGGGCTTTTCCTTTCGGCCGGCCCGGGGCCGACCTGCGCCCGTGTCAGCGCAGCCGTCGCGAGATGGCGAAGAACACCAGGTTGCCCAGGCCGGTGGCGCCCGCCAGCACCGCGATCAGGCCGGGCGTCACCTCGTCCCAGCCGAACCACTGGATCAGCCCGAAGGCCAGCGCCAGCGACAGCAGCACGATGCCCCAGCGCAGCGAGGAATGGCGTCGGCGCAGCTCCTCGTCGCGCAGCAGCGAGTCGACCAGCTCCGCCGAGCCGCCGGCCTCGACCATGCGCCGGCGCACCATCGCGTCCACGCAGACCTTGATGGCATAGGTGATGCAGACAAACAGGGAAATCGGGATCAGGATGCCGAAATTCATGGAACGCTCCAGGTGCGAGGTGGACATGCCGGGTTTCACGGACATGGATACCGGTCGCCACGCAGCGGTTGCAGCCGCCGGCTTGCAACCGTTGCGCGCCTGCGCGTATCCGTTCCGCCATGGATGACATCCACCACCCCGACCACGCGCTGGTCGCCGCCGTGCTGGCCAGCCGGCCGGGCGCGTTCGAGCGCCTCGTGCGCGAGCACCAGCAGCTGTGCTGGCACCTCATCCTGCGCATGGTGCGCCACCCGGAGGATGCCCGCGAGCTGTGCCAGGACACCTTCCTGCGCGTGCACCAGTGCCTGCACCAGTACCGCGGCGAATGCGCGCTGAAATCGTGGGTCGGCCGCGTGGCCTACTCCATCGCGCTGCGCCACCTGCAACGCAGGCGCCTGCCGCTGGTCGACGCCGACACCGGCGACGGCACTCCGCTGGTGGAAAACGTGGGCGACGATTTCGACCTGGAAGCCGCCTGCGCCGACGCGGAAACCCTGCGCCACCTGCACCAGGCCATCGAGGCGCTGCCGCCCTTGCCGCGCACCCTGCTGACGTTGTATCACCTCGAGGAACTGCCGATACCGGAGATCGCCGCCATCACCGGCCTCGCCACCGGCACCATCAAGAGCCACTTGTTCCGCACCCGGCTGCGCCTGCGCGACGCGCTCGAAGCCCGGACAGGAGCCACGACATGAACCCCATCCTTCCCCCCTTCGACGACGACGCCCGCGAACGCGAGTGGCAGGCGCAGGAACGCGCGCTGCAGGCCGAGCGCCACGGCCTCGACCCGGCCGGCGATGACGTGCGCCAGCAGCGCTACCGCCTGCTGGCGCGCGCGCTGCGCCAGCCGCCTGACGCGGCGCTGCCCGCCGATTTCGCGGCGCGGGTCGCCGCGCGGCTCGAGACGGCGGCAACCGCGCCGGCACCGGTCGGCCGGCGTCCCGAATCCGTGCTGCTGACAGCGCTGGTCGGCGCCTTCGCCGTGGCCGCGGCCGTGGTGCTGGTGCGCTACGGGCCGGCCTGGCTGCCCGCGTTCCGCACCCTGTCGCCCGCCGGCGACCCGCAGGCGCTGCGCTGGCTGCTGGCCCTCGCCGGCTGCCTTGGCCTGTCCTGGCTGCTGGGACAGGGACCGCGCCGCCTGCCCCACTAGTACCGGCGCCATTCGGGTACCCTGCGCGCGACCGCTTTCCCGGAGCTGCCATGCACATCGAACCCGTCAAGGTCCGCCTCGATTCCTTCAAGGACTTCGCCAAGCATTACCTGATGATCGTGCTCAGCATCCTCACCGCGCTGGGGCTGGAGGCGTGGATCGAGCATGCCCACCACGAGCGCGCCGCGGCCACGGCCAGCGCGCAGATCGAGGCGGAACTGAGCGTCAACCTGGACCAGGTGCGCCTGATGCGCGGCGCCGACGCGAAGCGCCTGGTGGTGCTGGAGGGCCTGTACGACTATCTGGTGCAGGCGGTGAAGGGCGGTGCCGATGCCGCCACGATCAGGCAGCGCATCGACGCGCAGACCCGCGGGGATTTCAGCCTGAACCTGCAGTTGCCCCGGCTGCGCCACGAGGCATGGGACGTGGCGGTCGCCAACCAGTCGGCCGGCTGGATCGACACCGGACGACTGCGCCATTACGCCACCCTGTACGCCTACCAAGGCGACTTCGAGCGGCGCCTCTCGTTCAATACCAGCGTCAACCTGCAGGACGCCCAGCTGAACCGGGTCGACGCCGACCTGCGGGTCGGTACGGCGCAGCCTGCCGAGCTCCTGCACACGGTGAGCGCGATGACCTCCTCGATGGGCGACGCGGTGATCGCGCTCGATTCCCTGGAGAAGGCGTTCGAGCGCGAACTGCCCGGGCTCGCCGCGGCGGCGCCGGCCGCGCACTGAGTCGGGTGGCGAGGGGCCTCGTCCGCGCGATTTCAAAAAGCATGGCCACGGACGTCTGATCCATGCCCCCTGCGTGCAAGCCGCGGATCGCTGGACCCCCCGCCAGCCACTCGGCTCCCTGTCCGCAGCCCCCGTGCACGCAGGGGGCATCTGCCGCAGGAAAAAGCCCGGGCAGGCCCGGGCTTTTCTTCCTCTGCTCCGGACGGGCCGGCGAACTACTTCTTCTTCGGCATGTACAGGTCGGTGATGGTGCCCTCGTAGACCTCGGCCGCCATGCCCACCGACTCGCCCAGGGTGGGATGCGGGTGCACGGTGAGCGCGATGTCGGCCGCCTCCGCGCCCATCTCGATCGCCAGCGCCAGCTCGGAGATCAGGTCGCCCGCGTTCACGCCGACCACGGCGCCGCCCACGATGCGATGGGTGGCCTCGTCGAAGATCAGCTTGGTGAAGCCCTCGGTGCGCGCGATGCCGATGGCGCGGCCCGAGGCCGCCCACGGGAACTTGCCCACGCCGACCTTGAGGCCCTTCTCCTTCGCCTCGCGCTCGGTGACGCCCACCCAGGCCACTTCCGGGTTGGTGAAGGCCACCGACGGGATCACCCGCGCGTCGAAGTGGCGCTTCTGCCCCGCCGCGACCTCGGCGGCCACGTGCGCCTCGTGCGTGGCCTTGTGCGCCAGCATGGGCTGGCCCACGATGTCGCCGATCGCGAAGATATGCGGCACGTTGGTGCGCAGCTGCGTGTCGACGTTGATGAAGCCGCGCTCGGTCACCGCCACGCCGGCCTTCTCGGCGCCGATCTTGTGGCCGTTGGGCGCACGGCCCACCGCCACCAGCACGCGGTCGAACACGCTGGTCGCGGGGATGCTGTCGCCCTCGTACCTGACCTCGATGCCCTTCTTGCCGGCCTTGGCCTCGGTCACCCTGGTCTTGAGGTGGATACCCTTGAGCCGGGCGCCGAGGCGCTTGGCCAGCGGCTTGACCAGGTCGGCGTCGGCGCCGGGGATGATCTGGTCCATGAACTCGACCACGGTCACCTCGCTGCCCAGCGCGGCGTACACCGTGGCCATCTCCAGCCCGATGATGCCACCGCCGACCACCAGCAGCCTGCCTGGCACGTCCTTCAACTCCAGCGCGTCGGTGGAGTCCATCACGCGCTCGTCGTCCCACGGGAAGGCGGGCAGCTTCACCGCCTGCGAGCCGGCGGCGATGATCGCCTGCTCGAAGCGGATCAGCTTGGTGCCATCGGCCGTCTCCACTTCCATCTCGTGCGGCGACACGAACGCACCGGTGCCCTGCACCGTGCGCACCTTGCGCTGTTTCGCCATGCCGGCGAGGCCGCCGGTGAGCTGGCCGACCACCTTGGACTTGAAGTCGCGCAGCTTGTCGAGGTCGAGCCTGGGCTTGCCGAAGCTGACGCCGTGCGCGGCCATCGCCTCGGCCTCGTCGATCACCGCGGCGGCGTGCAGCAGCGCCTTGGACGGGATGCAGCCCACGTTGAGGCAGACGCCGCCCAGCGAGCCGTAGCGCTCGACCAGCACGGTATCGAGGCCGAGGTCGGCGGCGCGGAACGCGGCCGAGTAGCCGCCGGGGCCGGAGCCGAGGACGACGAGCTGGCATTCGATGTCGGGAGTCCTGCCGGAGGCCGCAGCCACTTGCGGCACGACTGTGCTCCCTCCCCTGCTTGCAGGGGAGGGCTGGGGAGGGGCCGCGGCCGGAGCGGCAGGTTTGGCTTCGCCCGAACCCTCACCCCCGGCCCCTTTCCCGACGGGAGAGGGGAGCGGAGCGTCGGCCTTGGTGGAGGGAGAAGAAACGTCGGCGGTTTCGAGGATCAGGATCACCGCGCCCTCGGAGACCTCGTCGCCCACCTTCACCTTCAGTTCCTTCACCGTGCCGGCGGCGCTGGAGGGCACCTCCATCGTGGCCTTGTCCGACTCCAGCGTGATCAGGCTCTGTTCCTTCGCCACGGTATCGCCGGGCTGCACCAGCACCTCGATCACCGGTACGTTGTCGTGGCCGCCGATGTCGGGGACCTTCACTTCGATCGTGTTCGCCATGGTCGCGCCCTCCGTCACAGCAACAAGCGGCGGATGTCGCCGAGCTGTTTGGCCACGAATACGGCGAAACGGGCGGCCAGCGCGCCGTCGATCACGCGATGGTCGTAGGACAGCGACAGCGGCAGCATCAGCCGCGGCGCGAATTCCTTGCCGTTCCACACCGGCTTCATGGCCGCCTTGGAGACGCCCAGGATGGCCACCTCCGGCGCGTTGACGATGGGCGTGAACGCGGTGCCGCCGATGCCGCCCAGCGAGCTGATCGAGAAGCAGCCGCCGGACATGTCGGCCGGGCCGAGCTTCTTCTCGCGCGCCTTCTTCGAGATCTCGCCCAGTTCGGCGGCCAGTTCCAGCAGGCCCTTCCTGTCGACGTCGCGGATCACCGGCACCACCAGGCCGTCGGGCGTGTCCACCGCGATGCCGATGTGGAAGTACTTCTTGAGGATCAGCTTCTCGCCGGTCTCGTCGAGCGAGGCGTTGAACTGCGGGTACTCCTTCAGCGCCGCCACCACCGCCTTCATCTGGAACACCAGCGGGGTGATCTTGAGGTCCTTGTTCTCCGCGCCGAGCTGCTTGCGGAAGGCCTCCAGCTCGGTGATGTCGGCGTCCTCGTGCTGGGTGACGTGGGGGATCATCGCCCAGTTGCGCGCGAGGTTGGCGCCGGAGATCTTCTGGATGCGCGAGAGCGGCTTTTCCTCGATCTCGCCGAACTTGCTGAAATCCACCTTCGGCCACGGCAGCAGGTTGAGCCCGCCGCCGGCCGCCACCGGCGCGCCGCTGGGCCGCGCGCCCGAGGCCAGCGCGTGCTTCACGTAGCCGGCCACGTCCTCGCGCTGGATCCGCCCGCCGCGGCCCGAGCCCTTCACCTGCTGGATGTCCACGCCCAGCTCGCGCGCGAAGGCGCGCACCGCGGGGCTGGCGTAGGGGGCGTCGCCCGGCATCACCAGGGCGGCGTCGATCGGCGGGCGCGGCATGGCGGCCGGCGCAGCGGCCGGCTCGGCCCTGGCCGGCGCCGGGGCCGGCGCGGCCTTCGGCGCTTCGGCCACGGGGGCCGGCACGGGCGCGGCGGGCGCGGGCGCAGGTGCGGGCGTGGCGGCCGGTGCGGGCGCCGCGGCGGCGCCGTCGGCCTCGATCAGCGCGATCACCGCGCCCTCGGAGACCTCGTCGCCCACCTTCAGCTTCACGTCCTTCACCGTGCCGGCGAAGGGCGCGGGCACTTCCATGGTGGCCTTGTCCGATTCCAGCGTGATCAGGCTCTGGTCCTTCTCCACGCGGTCACCGGCCTTGATCATCACCTCGATCACCGGCACGTTGTCGTGTCCGCCGATGTCGGGTACGCGGGCTTCTTTGGGGTCGGCCATGGGTTCTCCTGCGAATCAAGGGCGGCCGCGGGGGATGGCGGTCGCAAGGCCAGTCATGATAGCGAACCCGTCCGCGTTGCGGGGCAACACGGACGTCCGAATCGTCCATCCGCATACGTATGCATGCCTTCCGGGACGGCTCCAGGCATGACCTTGGGCCGGTGCGGCCGGCGGATTCATACCTTAGTCTGATCCTGCAAGCGCCGCGCGGGGCGGCGCGGAGGGAACCCATGCTGAGCATCCGCGAGCTGTCCAAGACCTACGCCAACGGGGTGCGCGCGCTGCGCAGCGTCTCGCTGGACATCCCCCAGGGCATGTTCGGCCTGCTGGGACCCAACGGCGCGGGCAAGTCCACGCTGATGCGCACCATCGCCACGCTGCAGGACCCCGACCAGGGCAGCATCCGGCTCGGCGACATGGACCTGCTGGCCGACAAGCAGGCCACCCGGCGCCTGCTCGGCTACCTGCCGCAGGAGTTCGGCGTGTACCCCCGGGTCTCGGCCGAGGCGATGCTGGACCATTTCGCGATGCTGAAGGGCGTCGTCGCCAAGGGCGAGCGGCGCGAGCTGGTCGAGGCCCTGCTGCGCCAGGTGAACCTGTGGGACGTGCGCAAGCGCAAGCTCGGCACCTATTCCGGCGGCATGCGCCAGCGCTTCGGCATCGCCCAGGCGCTGATCGGCGACCCCAGGCTGGTGATCGTGGACGAGCCCACCGCCGGCCTCGACCCGGAGGAACGCAACCGCTTCCTCAACCTGCTGGCGGAGATCGGCGAGCGGGTGGTGGTGATCCTGTCCACCCACATCGTGGAGGACGTCACCGACCTGTGCCCGCGCATGGCGATCATCGGCCAGGGCCAGGTGCTGCTGGCCGGCGAGCCGCACGAGGCGATCCGCGCGCTGGAAGGCCGGGTGTGGCGGCGCACGATCGACAAGGCTGCGCTGGACGGCTACCGCGCGCGCATGAACATCCTGTCCACCCGCCTCGCCGGCGGGCGCACCCTGCTGCACGTGCTGGCCGACAGCCGCCCGGAGGAAGGCTTCGAGCCGGTCGCCCCCGACCTGGAGGACGTGTACTTCGGCCGCCTGCGCGCGCAGGCCACCTCGCGCGCCGCCTGACCCGGCCCGGCCGACGCCTCCACGACAAGGACGGACCGCATGTTCCTCGAGATCCTCCGTTTCGAATTGCGCCAGCAGCTGAAGGCGCCGCTGTTCTGGGTCATCGCCGCGGTGTTCGCCGGGCTGGCCTTCATGTTCTCCAGCACCGACGCGGTGATCCTGGGCGGCGCGCACGGCAACGTGCTGCGCAACGCGCCGCTGGTGATCGTGCGGCTGATCGACAACCTGACCCCGCTGTGCCTGCTGCTGGCGGCCGCCTTCGTCGCCGGCGCGGCGCTGCGCGACTTCGACCACGGCACGTCCGAGCTGGTGTTCGCCACGCCGGTGCGCAAGCGCGCCTACCTGGGCGGGCGCTTCGCCGCGGGCTACCTGGTGACGGTGGCGATCATGCTGCTGTGCGCGCTGGGCCTGGCGCTGGGCGGCAGCATGCCGTGGATCGAGGCGGCGCGGCTGGGCCCGTCGGACTGGCACGGCTACGCCTGGGCGTTCGGCGTGATGGTGCTGCCGAACCTGCTGTTCATCGCCGCGATGCTGTTCCTGCTCGCCACCGCCACCCGCTCGCTGCTGGCCACGCTGATCGGCGTGATCGCCTTCATCGTGCTGCTGTCAATCGCCAAGCTGCTGACCCAGGACGTGAACCACCATGCGCTGGCGGCGATCCTCGACCCCTTCGGTGGACGCACGCTGCAGATCGTCACCCGCTACTGGACGCCGGACCGGATCAACCGCGCGCTGCCGCCGCTGGACGGCCTGCTGCTGTTCAACCGGCTGCTGTGGATGGGCGTTTCGTTGGTACTGGCGGGCACCGCGTTCGCGCTGTTCCGCACCGACCGCGAAGGCCTCCGGCTGCGCCGGCGACCGCGCCGCGCCGAGCCGCCGCTGCTGCGCCCGGCGTCGGCCGCCGACGCCGGCGCCACCGCGCTGCCGCCAGTGCGCCTGGCCGCCGGATGGCGCGCCCGGCTGGCCCAGCTGCGCCACCTGCTGCTGTTCGACGCCCGCAGCGTGCTGCGCGGCGTGCCGTTCCTGGTGCTGCTGCTGTTCGGGCTGGTCAACTTCGTGTTCTCGCTGGCGCTGTCCGGGCGCATCTACGGCACCGCCACCTGGCCGGTGACGCACGGCGTGCTGGAGATGATGCGCAGCGCCATGCAGGGGCTGCTGTACATCGTGGTGATGTTCTACGCCGGCGAACTGGTATGGCGCGAGCGCAGCCAGCGCACCGCCGAGGTCAGCGACGCCTTCCCGCTGCCGGACTGGATCCCGCTGGCCGCCAAGCTGGGCGCGCTGCTGGCGGTGGCGGCGGCGTTCCTGGCCGCCGGCGCGGCGGTCGGCATCGCCTGGCAGCTGGCGCACGGCTACACCCACCTGGAGCCGGGGCTGTACCTGGGCACGCTGGCGCTGCAGGCGGTCCCGTTCGCGCTGCTGGCGGCGCTGGCGCTGTTCCTGCAGGTGGTCACCAACAACCGCTACCTGGGCTACCTGCTGACGGTGCTGTGGCTGGTCTGCCAGATCGCCTTCCCGCTGCTGCACTGGGACCACAACCTGTACAACTACGCCGCCGCGCCGTCGGCGCCGTATTCCGACCTCAACGGCTTCGGCCACTTCCTGCCGGCCACGCTGTGGTTCGATTTCTACTGGGCCTGCCTCGCCGTCGTGCTGCTGGTGCTGGCCGCGCTGTTCTGGGTGCGCGGCACCGGGCAGTCGTGGCGCGGGCGCCTGCGCGAGGCGCGCGCGCGTTGTCGCCGCCCGGCCCGCGTGGCGCTGGCGCTGGGCCTGTTGGCGTTCGCCGCCAGCGGCGCGTGGATCTTCTACAACACCAACGTGCTCAACCACTACGAGAACGGCACGGCGAAGAAGCGCGACGCCGCGGACTACGAGAAGCTGTACGCGAAATACCGCGACGCGCCACAGCCGCGCATCACCGCCGTCAGCACGCAGGTGGACATCCATCCCTACCACCGACGGCTGGAGATCCGCGGCCGCTACACCCTGGTCAACAAGACCGCCGCGCCGATCGACACGCTGTACGTGAACCTCGATACCGACTTCACCAGGACCGCGCTGGACTTCGCGCCGCACGAGACGGTGAGCGACGACAAACGCCTCGGCTTCGCCGTCTACCGGCTGAAGACGCCGCTGGCGCCGGGCGCCTCGATGCCGTTCGGCTTCGACCTGACCTACGCGCCACGCGGCTTCACCAACGAGCCCCGGGGCCAGTTCCTCGCCCACAACGGCAGCTTCTTCAACAGCGGCATGCTGCCGCAGTTCGGCTACCAGCCGTCGAACCAGCTCACCGACCGCAACGATCGCCGCAAGTACGGACTCAAGCTGGACGTGCCGCGCATGCCACCGCTGGGCGACGCGAAGGCGCGCGCCAACACCTACATCAGCAACGACGCCGACTGGGTCGACTTCGACACCACCGTCTCCACCGCGTCCGACCAGACCGCGCTGGCGCCCGGCGTGCTGCAGAAGGCATGGACCGCCGGCGGCCGCCGCTACTTCCACTACGTGTCGCAGCATCCGATGCTGAACTTCGCCGCGTGGATGTCCGCGCGCTGGGCGGTGAAGCGCGTGGACGACCACGGCACCACCATCGCCGTGTACTACAACCCGGCGCACGCCTGGAACGTCGACCGCATGATCGAGGGCACGAAGGACGCGCTGGCGTACTACGACGCGCACTACACGCCCTACCCGTTCCGCCAGCTGCGCATCGCCGAGGTGCCCAACTACTACGGCTTCGCGCAGTCCTTCCCCAACACCATCGCGTTCTCCGAGGCGCTGGGCTTCATCGCCGACCTGCGCGACACCAGCCAGATCGACTATCCCTACTACGTCACCGCGCACGAGGTGGCACACCAGTGGTGGGCGCACCGGGTGATCGGCGCCGACATGCAGGGCTCGACCATGCTCAGCGAGTCGCTGGCGCAGTACAGCGCGCTGATGGTGATGAAGCAGCGCTACGGCGCCGACCAGATGCGCAAATTCCTGAAGTACGAACTGGACAAGTACCTGGCCGGCCGCGCCACCGACACCGTAGCCGAGGAGCCGCTGGCGAAGGTGGAGAACGAGCAGTACGTCCACTACAACAAGGGCTCGGTGGTGTTCTACGCGCTGCAGGACTACGTGGGCGAGGACCGCCTTGACGCCGTGCTGAAGCAGTTCCTGCTCGACAAGGGTTTCCAGCAGCCGCCCTACACCACCTCGAAGGAATTCATGGACGCGCTGTCCGGCGCGCTCGGCCCGCCATGGCGACCGCTGCTGGACGACTTCTTCTGGAAGATCACCCTGTTCGACAACCGCATCACCTCAGCCAGCGCGAAGAAGCTGCCGGACGGCCGGTACGAGGTGACGATGAAGCTGCATGCCGGCATGGCGTACGCCGACGGCAAGGGCAGGGAAACGCCGGCCGCGCCGGATATCCCGATCCAGATCGGCGTGTTCGCCGCCCCCGACGCCCCCGGCCGCGACGGCAGGCCGCTGTACCTGGCGCGCCGCATGCTGCCCGACGGCGACAGCACGGTCACCGTGACCGTGGACGGCAAGCCCGCCAGCGCCGGCATCGATCCCTACAACGAGCTGATCGACCAGGTGCCCACCGACAACCGGATGCCGGTGTCGGTGCATTAGCGCCGCTCCTGCCGGCGGCGGATCGGTGGCGATGCCTTGCCGCATTCGCCTGGCCGCCGCCGAGTGAATCCCTCTCCCTCCGGGAGAGGGTGCCGGCAGGCGGGTGAGGGTCCGGGCGGAGCGCGGCCCCACGGCGATGCCGAACCCTCCCCCCCCAACCCCTCTCCCGCAAGCGGGAGAGGGACTCAATGGTACGGTGATGCCATACCGCTACAGCTTGTAGTTCACCCCGAACATCACCGTGCGGCCCCAGGTGTCGTACTCCAGCGGGCGCGACAGCTGCACGCCGTTGGGCAGGCCGGACACCTGCACGGTCGCGTCGGGGCTGTTGGTGAGGTTGCTCACCTGCAGCAGCAGCGACAGACCCTTCCAGCGCCCCTCGTCGAAGGCGTAGCCGAGCTGGAAGTCGGTCTGCCGGTTGGCCAGCACCTTGGTGTAGCCGAGCTGGTCGAACAGCGCCACCGCCTCGCCGGTGAAGGAGGAGCGGTAGCGTTCGGCCAGGCGCACCGACCAGCCGTGCTTCTCGTAGAACAGCGCCAGGTTGGCGACCTTGCGCGACAGGCCCGGCAACGTGGCGGGACCGCCGGGTACCGAGGAGATCGCGTTCTGCGGGATGCTGCTGTGGGTGAGCGAGAAGTTGCCCTGCACGCCGAAGCCGTCCAGCGCGTCGGCCAGCAGGCCGCCCTCCAGCACGCCGGACAGCTCCAGGCCCTGCATCCTGCCGCCGGTGCCGTTCACCGGCATGGTGAACGAGCCCCGGTTGCTGGTGGGCTTCAGCGTGGGGTTGTCGTTGACGTAACCGGAGAAATCGTAGTCCAGCACCGTCCGGTCGTAGATGTAGTTCAGCAGGTTCTTGTTGAACACCGCCGCGGCCAGGTAGCTCGATTTGCCGAAGTAGAACTCGTAGGAAAGGTCGGCTCCCACCGCCACGTAGGGTTTCAGCTTCGGGTTGCCGCCGCTGCCGGACCACAGCACCTGGCCCGCGCCCGGCCCCTGCTGCACCACCGCCACGCTGGCGGAGGTCGACACCTTCTCGTCGTCGATGCGGCCGCGCGCCATGGATTTCGCCAGGCCGAAGCGCAGGTACTGGTGGTCGGTGAGCTGGGCCACCAGGTTCAGGCTGGGCAGCACGTTGTTGTAGGTGGCGCCGCCGGCGATGCGGCCCACCCGGGCATCGCCGTGGGTCTGCAGCGCCTGCGAGGACTGCTCGGTGTGCACGAACTGCACGCCCAGGTTGCCGCGCAGCGGCACGTCGCCCAGCGAGGTGTCGATGTCGAGCTTCACGTAGGCGAGCGGCACCTTCTCCTTCACCGAGTAGTTGCGGCTCCAGTCGCCCTGCCGGTTCTTCTCGGTGAGGTAGAACTGGCTGGCCAGCGCCCGGGTCACGTCGTAGTACACGATGCCTGGGATGCCACCGTAAGACAGTGACGTGGGCCGCCCCAGGTAACCGATGGGCGCACTGAAGAACGGGTCGTAGGTGGCGTCGGTGGAGCCGTTGCCGTTCAGCCACGCGAAGTACACGTCGGCCTGCTTGGTCTTCACCCGCTCGGAGTAGTTCGCGCCCAGCACGAAATCGCTGAAGATCCAGCCCAGCGGGTGGCTCACCTCCAGCCGCAGCGCCTTGATCGAGTCCTTCTGGCGGTCGAACTCCTGGCGGCCGTCGTAGCCGTAACCCGGCGGGTGGCTCTCCGGGTTGCCCGGGTCGGTGAACACGACCTGCGTCGGGTCGGCCAGGTTCGCCGCGGTCGAGAAGCCCGGGTAGCCGTTGCCCGTCGGCGTCCGGAAGTCCACATCGGTGCGCGCGCCATCGGGAAGGCCGCTGAACAGGTAGACGTCGCGTAACCGCTTCTTCGCGCTGGAGTAGGACAGGTCGGCCGTCGCGGTCCAGCCGCCGCCGAAGTCGAACTGGTTGTTCCAGCCGGCCGAGAACAGCTTGTCGCGCTCGCGGGTGTATTCGTTCTGCAGGATCGGCGAGACGTTGTGGATCGTGCCGGTGGTGACCAGCGGATAGGGTTGCATGGGCACCACGCCCACGTTCGAATAGCTCACGTCGTCATACGGGCTGCTGGACCATTGCGCGCCGTTGGTGAACTTCTTCTCGTTGAAGGTGGAGTAGTACAGGTCCAGCGTGGAGTGGTAGTGCTCGCCCGGCGCCCATTCCAGCACCGCCATCAGGCCGTTGCGCAACTGGCGTTGCGACTGCGCGCGCAGTTGCATGCCCTCCTGCGAGACCACGTCGTCGGGCATGCCGGGCGTGCGCGGCTGGCCCCAGTTACGATCGATGCCGGCCGGGCCGTTGTCCACGCTCCACCACCAGGCCTGGTACTGCTTCTCCTGGATCGGCGAATCGAGCTGGGCGAAGCCCACCGCCACGCCCAGGGTATGGTCCAGGAACTGGTCGATGTACGAGAAGCTGGCGCGGTGGCCCAGGTCGCCCACGCCGCTGCCGGGGTTGAGCTTGCCGTTGCTGGTGTACTCGCCACGCAGGTTGGCGACGATCGCGCGGTGCGGCAGGTCCAGCGGCTTGATCGTGTGCAGGTCGACCGTGCCGGACAGGCCCTGCCCGACCAGGCTGGCGTCGGGCGTCTTGTAGATCGCCGCGCCGTTGATCAGCTCGGAAGGGTACTGGTCGTACTCCACGCCGCGGTTCTCGCCGATGGTCGCCTGCTCGCGTCCGTCCAGCGTGGTGCCGGCGAAGTCCGGCGACAGGCCGCGGATCGAGATCACGCTGGCGCGGCCGTTCATGCGCTGCGTCGCCAGGCCGGACACGCGCGACAGGCTCTCGGCGATGCTGGCGTCGGGCAGCTTGCCGATGTCCTCGGCCGAGATCGCCTCGATGATGTCGTCGGAATTCTGCTTGGCCTGCAGCGAGCTCTGGATGCTGCCGAGGATGCCGGTGACCTTGACCGTGTCGAGGTTGCTCACCGAAGCCGCGGGCTTCGCGGGTGGCCGGCCGTTCCTCCCTTTCGCGGCCGGCGGCTGCGCCTGCGGCGTGGCCGCCGGCGCCGGACGGTCGGCGGGCGCGGGTTGCGTCTGGGCGGCGGCCATGGCGCCCAGCCCCAAGCTGTACAGGACAGCGACGCAGGCACCAGCCAACGCACGCCGGCGGAAAGTCGCAGACAGCACGGGACGCAGTCGTCGTACCTGACGAAAAGCCATGGGAGACCTCCATGAACATGGAGCTGCCGTCCCCTTCCGGCACCAGGTGGCACGCCTAGCTGCCCTGCTGGCCGTCGCATGCTATCGCGGATCGGCGCAGGAACGTGTCCTGCCCGTTTGTCCTGCGTACATGATTGCGAAGGCTTTGTTTACGCCCATGCCGGCAAGCTCCGCGCCGTGCCAGGCAGACCCAAAAAGAACCGCGCCGGGGCACGCGCCTCGACGCGGCGACTGTCCCGTGCGCGGGGGGCGTCGCACGGCTTGGGGAACACGCTGTTCAGCGTGCGGCGACTGCACTCGCCTTGGGCTCACTTTCCTTGTTCGTGGTGATCAGTTGCAGCGCCGAGCCGTCCGCCAGGCGGAAGTCGAATTGCCGCTGCAGCCGCTGCAGCGCCGCCAGGCGCGGGCAGATCAGCTTCGCGCGCGCCTCGAGCTTCTCCGAGCGCTGGTCCACCGCCTTGTCGACGGACGCGTCGATCGCGTCGGCGCGCGCCTCGACGTCGGCGCCGCGGCCGGTCAGCACCGCCCACAGCACGTGGCGGGTGAGTGCGCTGGCCAGGTCGTTGGCGGCCTCGGTCACCGGTTGTTCGATGGCGTCCTCGAAGCCCTGCTCGTCCCAGTGCTGCGCACTGACGTGCGCGTCGAGGCCGACCAGCGCGGTGCGACGCGCGTCGTTGAGCTCGCGGACTAGCGCGTCGCGGTGGTGCTGGCTGCCGCCGAGGGTGGCGGCCACGGTGGACAGCGCGTCGAAGGCGACGCCGATCGCTTCCTGCGCGATGCCGGCCATTTCCGGCAGCACGCCGCGCATGCCGGCCTCGTAGTCGCGCAGGCGCGCGGCGTCGGCGGCGGATACCGCCAGCGGATGGCCGTCCACGCGCAACTGGCCGTCGTGCATGAACACGTGGGCCGGATGCGCCTGCGGGTTGCTGAAATCGATGCCGCCCGGCGCCACCTGCACGGCATAGCGGCTGTTGTAGCCGCACTGGTCGCCCTCGACATGGATATCGCGGGCCGGGGCCTGCGTCGCCACGGCCAGGCCAAGGCCGACCGCCACCGCCATCCATCGTTTGCGCATGTGCTCTCTCCCGTAAGCACGGACGGGTATCGTCCGGACCCGGCTTGGATGCCGCGTCATGCGCACATGGTTTAACCGCGCCGCCGCGACGGCATGGGCCAGCGGTCATGCCCTGCCATCAGTCACCCCGCAGGGGCAGGACCAACGGCACGGTACTCAACGGGTGCGTTCGTCGATGTCGGCCACCACGCCATCCACGATGGTCACCACGATGACGTGGCCATCGCGGCGGTATTGCCAGCGTTCGCCGCCGTCGCCGTTGTGCACGCCCCCGGCGCGATGGCGTCGCCGCGTGTGGCTGCCGCGCCCGCTCCGGTACGACGGCTTGCCCAGCAGCTCCCGCACGTGGGTGGCGCTGTCGCCCACCATCAACAGCTGGTTGCCCACGCGCAGGCTGTCGCCCGCCCACGCACCGGCCGCCCAGGCCAGCCCCAGCCACACGAACACCACGAAACGCTTGCGCACGACATGCTCCTTGTCACGACAGGCCGCCCGCTCCGCGGGGGCGGCGATCAGAACCCGGCGCCCGGCTGCGCCAGGTACGCCCGTTCCTCCGCCGTGCCGGCGCGGCCGAGCACGGCATTGCGGTGCGGAAAGCGGCCAAAGCGCGCGATCACCTCGCAATGCCGCCGAGCATAGTCCAGGAAATTCCCGCATGGGCTGCGCCATTCCGGCGGCGCCTGCGCGCAAAGCGCCTCGAACAGCGCCACGGAACGGCGCTGCAAGGCGATGTCCTCGGCATGCTCCAGCGGCAGGTAGGCGAACACCCGCCACGGCACGGGCAGGCGGCCGTCGTGACCTTCCGCGATGCCCGACAACGCGATGCGTTGCGCGCCCGCGTCCTGCGCCCAGGCGCGCGCATCGCCGCGGTAAAGGTTGCGCGGGAACTGGTCGAGCAGGATCAGCAGCGCCAGCCAGTCGGCCGGCCGCGCGGCCCAACTGTCGAAACGGCCCGCCGCCGCGGCCGCCGCATCGGCGGCGAACAGCGTGCGGATGCGCTCGTCGAAGGCGACGTCGCCGTCGAACCAGTGCGCGGCGTTTTCGGGCGCGAACCAGAACGCCAGCACCGCGGCGGCGCGCGGGTCGGCGGCCGCCGCGTCGCTCAATGCCCGACCGCCTGCGCCAGGCTGCGCATGTCGCGGTGGATGGCGTCGAGCCGGGAGCGCTGCCGGTACAGCAGCGGCACCAGGTCGCCGGAGGCGGCGGCCAGGGCCAGTTCGAAGGTATGCAGCAGCGCGGCCTCGTCGCGCGCCAGCAGGCGGATCCACAACACGTCGCTGCGCGGCATCGCGCGCCAGCGCCAGGCGTCGACGCGGCGCCGCACGGCCTCGAGCCAGCGCGGTCGCGGCGCCGGTTCACGGCACTGCGCGCGCCATTCGGTGATCAGCTGGTCGAGCATCTGGGCGTTCTCGGCCAGCACGCTGCGCAGGCCCGGTTCGTCCACCGCGACGGCCGCGCGCAGGTACGCCGCGCGCAGCTGCAGGCTGCGGCGGATCAATGCACGCCAGAGATGTCGCGAAGCGGGCGACACGGGGCCGCCTCCTGTCCTGTGGAACCGGTGGCCATCTTCGCGCCCGGCCACTTAGCGCAGGATTAATCCGCTGCGTCGGTTCGACAGGCGTTCAAGAAGCCGTCACGGCCGGGCCTGCAGCAGCTCCAGCGGCCGGCCGGCGCCGTCGCGCAGGCCCTGCTGCAGTTCGGCGAGCCGCTGGATGTCCGGGCACAAGGCCTGGACCTGCGGGCGCAGGCCCTGCATCCGCGCCTGCAGCCGCGCGGGCCAGTCGGTGGCCAGCGCACTGGCGCGCTCGCGCAGCGCGGCGGCCGTCTGCAGGTCGCCACTCATCGCCGCCGCCAGGGCCTGCTGGCCGAGGTCGGCGGCGACCAGCGGCATCAGGTCGGTGGCGATGCCCTGCGCGTATTGCTCGGCGGCGGTGCCGTGCCAGTCGTGGGTACTGCGGCTGGCGGCGATGCGCCGCTTCAGTTCGGCCGCGTGCGCGGCCAGCCGGCGATCCAGCTCGGCGCGGGTGTCCGCGCCCAGGTCCAGCCCGGCGGCCTCGGCCTGGACCGCCGCCACCGCCATGTCCACGCCGCGGTCGGCCACCGCCTTCACCCGCGGCAGCAGCGCGCGCAGGTCGCGTTCGAACAGCGTCAGCCGGTCCTGCGCCTCGTCGTTCAGCGCCACCGCCCGGCCATCCACGCGCAATGCGGCGCCCTGCATCAACACCCGCCGCGGCGCCGGGTTGGCGCGGTCGAACAGCAGGCTGTCCGGTTCCACGGTGAGGTCGTAGCTGCTGGTGGCGTGGCAGGTGGCGGCCAGGTCCTGCGCCTGCAGCGGCCAGGCGGCCAGCAACGGCAACGACAGCAGCAGGGTGCGGAACGGGTGCATCGGTGGATTCCACGTGGACGGCATCGCCCATGGGTACCCGCCGCCGCGCCAACCCGGGCTGAATGCCGCTTCAGCCGTCCAGCGGGTACGCGGTAACACCGTTCAGCGCCGCCGGTGGAACTGCGCGCGCACCTGCGGCCGGCCCAGCCGCCAGGCCAGCCACAGCAGCAGCGGCACCGCGGCGGCCTTCAGCGCCAGGCCCATGTGATAGCTGCGCCGCATGGGGTCGAGCAGGACCTGCAGCGCGACGGTGGCCTGCGGCCCCTGCGCGGCGGCCATGTCGCCGGCGGACCGCACGAACGCATGCCACTGCTGGAACAGCCACAGCCCGCTCAACGCCGACCATGCCGCCAGCACCACCGCCGCCACCTGCAGCGGTCGCAGCGACCAGGCCTGCTGCAGGATGCCGCCGACGCACAGCACGATCAGCGCGAACGCGGCCAGCAGGTAGGCGGCGTCCCAGGCCAGTTGCCCGCGCAGGGACGCGATGCGCGCGTCGCCGGGCGCCAGCCCGTGCAGCAGCGTCCACACCTGCTGCGCGTGGTGCACGTACTGCAGGCAGCCGAACGCGGCCAGCAGCAGGAGCAGCCACAGCGCCATGCGCCACACGGTGAAGCCAGGGGAACGGGCGTCCCCGCGCGAGGTGAGCGGCATCAGGTGGCCGCCTTCTTCAGTGTCGCCAGGCGCATCCGGGGTTCTCCTGGAAAGGGTAAACCGCCAGTGTACGCCGTCACATGCGGAGGGCGCCCATGCCGGGCGCCCTCCGGTCAGGCCGATGCCGTGCGGGAATCAGCGGCGGCTGATGGTGAACTTGCCCACCGAGACGCCCAGGTTGATGCCCTCGCCATGGCCGGCCAGGGCCAGCGAGGTGGTGCCCTTGGTCAGCACCTGCGCGGTGCCGCTCTTCACCACGCCGGCCTCGGCGCCGGCCTGGGCATAGTCGCCGAACACGTCGTCGATGCCGCGCACGTGGGTGATGTCGCCGGTGCCGTGGTCGATGCGGAACTTGCCCGCGGTGAGGCCGCCGCCGACCACCGAGATCTTCACCGGCGCCTGCTGGCCGTTGTCGCAGGTGACCACGCCCTGGCCTTCCGCATGCTTGTAGAGGATCGACCAGCCGGACAGGCTGAACTTCAGGTGGCACTTCACGTTGGCCGCCTCGGCGGCCCGGACGGGGGTCGCCGGCAGCGTCGCCATCGCGCCCGCGCACAGCAGCAGGGCAGCCGTCAGTCCAAGAGTACGCTTGCTCATCGGGTTCTCCTTGCGTTGGGCGGAATCGCCGCCAAGGCCTCCAGTCTCCGGCGGCCGAAGTGAACGGACGGACAAGGGCCACCGTGGCCGTTCAGCACCGGCGCGCCAACGTGACGGCCGCGTGCAGGCGCTGGTCGCGTGCGGCGCTTGATGTTTCACTAACGGGGCCGCGCGCAGACTGCGCGTGAAACCGGCGTCACCGCGCCAGCACGGAGGACACATGCTCAAGCACTCACTGGTCGGCTACGACGGCTCCGAATCCTCGCAACAGGCGTTCCGCTTCGCGATGGCGCTGGCGCGCGCGTGCGACGGCCGCGTGCGCGTGGTCTCGGTGCTGCAGGTGGCCGAGGGCGGCGACACCTGCGCGCTGATGATGACCGACAACGGCACCCAGCGTGCCCAGGACCTGCTCGACGAGCTGAAGACGATCGAGCCGGACGCCGCCTCGCGGGTGGACATCGAGGTTACCCACGGCAGCCCCGGCGACGTGCTGCTGAGCCAGGTGCAGCAGCACGACATCGACCACATCGTGATCGGCCACACCGCGCGCGGCGCGCTGGCGCGCTGGCTGCTGGGCTCGGTTTCCGGCGACGTGCTGGCGCGCGCCCACGTGCCGGTGACGGTGGTGCGCTGAACGGGGCGGCCACGCAAGTCGGTTCGCGTTAATCCGCGCCGCGGCGCGGGCCGTATGCTGGGGCTTCCCCGCCGCCTGGCCGCACAGCCGCGCCGGCCCCGACAGGAAAGCCCGTGGATCCCATCGACGCCCAGCCCTGGACGCTGGACAACCTGGATTTCTCCCGCGTCGAGGTGGCCCGCATCCGCCACGACGAGGACCTGTTCCTGCTGCTGTGCGCCGCCTCCTTCGCCGAGAGCGCCGCGCAGCCGCGCATGCACGACCTGGTCGAAGCCTTCGCCGGCGACCGCGAATGGCAGGCCTGGCTGCGCCAGTGCTGGCAGCCGGAGAAGTGGCAGCACGGCCACGCGCTGGCCGCCTACGTGCGCCACGTCTGGCCCGAGTTCGACTGGCAGGCCGGCTTCCGCGCCTGGCTGGACGCCCAGGCGCCCGTGTCCACCGCTCCGCTCGAACGCAGCCTGGCACTGGCCGCGCGCTGCGTGGCCGCCGCCGGCGCCGCCAGCCACTACCGCGCGCTGGGCGAAGCCGCCGGCGAGCCGGTGCTGCGCCAGCTGGCCGGCTGCCTGAAACGCGACGAGGTGCGTCACTTCAACCGCTTCTGCCAGCAGTTGCGGATCTGCCGCGAGCAGGAGGGGCTGGGCCGCCGCCCGCTGCTGCGCGCGTTGCTGGCGCAGGCCCGCGCCGGCCGCGTGCCCGCGCACGAGGCCGCGCTGCGCCACGTGTTCGGGCAATGCCATCCGGACCGGCGCGACGACACCGCGTTCGCCCAGGCCGCCGCGCGCGTGCATGCGCGCCTGCGCCCGCACCTCGCCGCCGGCACCACCGCACGCATGCTGCTCAAGCCACTGGATCTGCCGCCGCGGCTGCAGAGCCTGCTGGAGAAGCCGCTGGTCCGCTATGGCCACCGGCTGCTGCCGGGTTACTGAGCGCCTGTTGCGGGCGCGGCACGCGGCTCGCTGTCGACCTCGCGCTGCTTCGCCTGCTCGATCTTCAGCTTCGCCACGTCCACCGGGCGGATGCGGCTGATCGTGCACGGAACGTTGCCGCGCCCGGTGAGCACCTTGTCGAAGTTGATCGACACCTCGCCGAGGTTCGAGGTAAGGCCGATCGCGTTGGCGAATTCCAGTTGCTGGCAACCGCCCAGGTCGAGCAGCCAGGCCTGGTTCGGCCGGGTGTAGACCGCCAGCTCGGTCTCGCCCAACGGCTCCCACGACCAGATCGGCGCGAAGAAGCGGAAGCTGCGCACCGGCGCGCCGGCCGCGGCCTCGTAGGCCGCGCGCCGCTGTTGCTGGCGCTGCGCGTAGGGCACGCTGGAACAGGCGGCCAGCAGGCCGGCCAGGGCAAGACCGGTACACAGGCGCAGGCGTGACATGACGATCTCCCGTGCGGTGGAGGCATGCGCATTCAACGCGCCGGCGGCCGCGGCGTGCACCGCGGAGGGCTATTTCTTCTTCGCGCCCTTGTGCGCCACCGGCTGCCACTTCGACGGGTCGAAGCCGCCCACCTCGTAGGTCAGCGTCTCGTGCTTGTCGCCGTCCTGCAGCACCACGTCGAGGGTAATCTTCTTCGCCTTCTCCAGCGCCTCGACGAAGGCCTTGTCGTCGCGGATGAAGATCGCCGGCTCGCCGCCATTGGGCAGGTAGGCGCGCAGCTTGCGCGGCTTGCCGTCGAAGCTGGCGGGGATCAGACAGTTGCCCTTGCACACGAAGCCGTGGCCGCCGCCGTACAGGAACGCGCTGTCGCCCCAGTCCGAGTGCCGGCGCAGCACCAGCCGCACGCGGTCGTTGCCGGCCGGCGTGCTGCTGTCGATGGTGGCGGTGGACTGGGTACCGCCCTCCATCGGGCCCACCTGGTACAGCCACAGGCCCTGCAGCCGGCGCGATTCGCTTTCCGCCTTCCAGCGCTTCCGGATATCCGGCAGGGTCTGCTGCACTTCCTTCGCCGCGGCGGTGCCGGGGTAGCGGTCGACGATGTCCTGGCCCAGCGAAGCGGCCATCTGGTCGTTCTTGATCCTCAGCAGCTCGCGGTAGGTGGCCAGTTGGCGGTTCGCCTGCGCGTCCTTCGAATGGGCCTGGGCCTGCGCGTTGTCCTGCGTGGGCGCGCCGCCTTCCGGCTGCGAGCAACCGGCGAGCGCCAGCGCGCCGCAGGCGACGGCAACGAGGAAACCGTGGCGGAAGGTCGGCTGGGTCATCGGTGGCAGGCTCCTGGCAGACAGGTCCCTAGCTTGGAACGGGGCGGCGCCGCGGCGCAAGTTCACTCCGCCACGGCCGGCTGGCCGAAGCGCTCGCGCAGCGCGGCGCGATACCGGCGGCTGCACGGGATGGCGGCGCCGTCGCGCAGCAGCAGCCGGGCCTCGCCGGTGTCCAGCGGCTCGATCTCGGCGAGGTGGTCGAGGTTGACGAAGTAGCCGCGGTGCACGCGCAGGAAGCGCGCCGGGTCCAGCCGCGCCTCGATGCCCGCCATCGTGCTGCGCAGCGGGTAGTCGCGCCCGCGCACGTGCAGGTTCACGTAGTTGCCCGCGGCCTGCAGCCACTCGATCTCGCTGGCGTTGACCAGGAACTCCCGGCCCAGCTTGCGCACCAGGAAGCGCACCGGCCGCTCCACCGGCTCCACCGGCGGGCCGTCGTCCGGCGCGGCCAGCAGCTTCGCCTCGCCCTGCCGCCGCAACCGCCACAGCCGGTACAGCGCCAGGATGGCGACGAAGAGGAAATAGCTGCGCACGTCCTTCAGGTATTCGTAGCCGAAGTTCAGCCACCACGGCCCGAAGTCGTAGTGCCGGCCGGCCATGGCGTACGCCAGCTTGCGCAGGCCCACCATGCCGCCCACGTGGACCAGGCTGAACGCCACGCTGGCCGCAAGGTGCTGCGGCACGCGCCACGGCCAGTCGTCGAGGCGGATCGGCCAGCGCCGCTCGAAGGCGATCACCGCGGGCAGCAGCGCCAGGACCAGCAGCGCGCTGCTGAACTCCCACGTCCACGGTATCCAGGCCGGCAGCTGCGGGTGCCCGAGCTGCGCATCCACGCTGTTGAACACCGCATTCAGGGTGACGAGCAACAGCCAGAAGCCGGCCTCGAGCGGCCGCCGCCAGCGCGGGGAAGGGTCGGGGGCAAGCGCCATGTCCATTGCGTGGATTCTACGCGCCGGCGCCGGCGTCGCCCTGCCCGCCCCCGCCGTCCGCGATTCGTCCCCGCCGCCCTGCCATCGGTCACTTCCGGGGCGACGATCGCGTGCACGTGGCCGAAACTGGCCGCATCCGGACGACCGGGAGGCGTCTCATCGTGGATCGGCTCGTTGCCCTGTGTGTCTGCGCGTTCCTCGGCGCCGGCCTGCCTTGCCTGGCGACTGGCGCGCGCCCGGAGAAAAACGCGGCCGTGGCCGGCAACGACGCGTTGACCGTGCCGGCCAGCGACATCGCCGCCGAAAACGCCTATTGGCAGCGGCTCGGCGCACCCTTGCCCAGGGGTGGCGTGATGCTGGCGCACCCGTGGTCGCCGCCGTGGTCGGGGCGCTCGCTGGTGGTGCCCGCCGCGTGGCTGGCCGACGGCTACCGCCGGATCATGGCCCACCTCGCCGACCGGACCGACATGCAGGTGAACGCGGCCGCGTTGCGCGCCGACCTGCCGATCCTGCACTTCGTGATGGAGAAGAACTACAGCGGCTGGGAGAGCGCCGCGAAACGCGGCTGGGACTGGGACGACTGGTTCCGGCGCTGGGACGCGATGCTGGCCGGCCACGGCACGCAGCCGATCCCCACGGGTACCGCCTTCGCCCCGTGGTACGCCTACGAGGATTTCCAGATCGACAGCCATTCCGGCCCCGGGATCCCGGAACAGTTCCAGCTACTGATCGTCTCGCGCAGCGCCGTGCTGCAACGGGCGCCCACCGCCGCGTGCAGCGCGCTGGTCACCGCCGACGGCAAGCGCCATCCGCTGAACCCGGACGACCCCGCGCAACAGCCGCACGCGGCCTGGCGCTGGGACGGCCATGCGCTGCGGGCGGCGAGCTACATCGCCTATCCATCCTCGCGCGGCGAGGTGGACGGCATCGTCTGCGGCGGAACGCGCATTGCGGCGACACCGACGTGGACGGGCTACCTCGGCCCGGATCGCCCCGGCAAGGCCCTCGAAGCCTCGTTCGCGGCCCTCGCCGGAAACCGCAAGGGACTGGCCGTCTACGACACGCCCGCACCCGGCATCGGCTACCTGCGCCTGGCGGCGTTCAACGAGGCGGGCGACGAGGCGTTGCGCAAACTGTCCGGCAGCCTGCCTGCCACGGCCGGCCACGAACGATTGCTGATCGTCGACCTGCGCGGCAACAGCGGCGGGGCCGCGCCGATCGCCGCCGCGCTGGATCCCCGTGGCACGGATCCACCCGCAACTGGACCAGATACGGAAATCCTCGTGCCTGTATCCCGGCCTGTGGTTCAACCTGTTCCAGTTCCTGTCGCGGGACGTCCACGCGCCCACCACCGCGGCCTACCGCGGCAGCGAGGCGCATGCCATGCGGATGATCGACGCCCCACCGTCGTCCACGCATTGCCCGGTCGGCTTCGACGCCACCCGCGGCGGCTGGCACTACGCGGCGCACCGCTTCGTGCGCCACTGGCGCGGCCGGCGCCCGCGGCTGTTGGTGCTGGTGGACAACGGCTGCGCCAGCGACTGCGAATACACGACCTTCGCGCTCGCCCAGTTGCCCGGCACCGTCATTGCGGGCAGCAACACGAACGGGCTGATCGGCTTCACCCAGCCCGGCTTCGTGGTGTTGCCGCACACGCGCCTGGGGTTCGAGCTGTCGACCAGCCTCACCGACGCCTACGGCGACGGCCGCTCCGCGAACGGCTACGGCCTCGACGTCGACATCGTGCTGCCGGCGGCCGAGGACTGGAGCCGCGCGTCCATCCTTGCGCTGGCAAGGCTGCTGGCGAACGACTCCCCGTACCGGGCGCGGGCGTCCGTGCCCGCCAACGCCATGCAGGGCATGCACGCACGACCCGATTCCACCACCCCTGGAGCCATCCCATGAAACGACGCGACCTGCTGAAGGCGGCCGCCAGCCTGCCCCTGCTGCCCCTGCTGATGCGCAGCGGCACGGTCCTGGCGCATGGCGCCGGGACGCTCGCCACGAGCCTGCGCTCGCGGCTGCGCCCGGGCCAGCCGGGCTGGCCCGCGGCCGCGGAATGGGAGCGGCTGAAACAACAGGTCGGCGGCCGGCTGCTGAAGCTGGAACCGCCGTTCGCCCACGGCGACGCCTCGCCGGCACTCAAGCAACTGGACAACCCGTTCGCGGTGGGCGACAACCCCGCGCTGACCCAGACCAGCGGCTGGGCCGACGCCTGGGCCTCCCGGCCCAGCGCCTACGCCGTGGCAGCCGAAGGCACCGCCGACGTGGTCGCCGCCGTCGACTTCGCGCGCCGGCACCGCCTGCGGCTGGTGGTGAAGGGCGGTGGCCACAGCTACCAGGGCACCTCGGACGCGCCCGATTCGCTGCTGGTGTGGACGCGCCACATGAACCGGGTCGACCTGCACGACGCCTTCGTGCCGCAAGGCTGCGCCGGCCACGCGGCGCCGCTGCCCGCGGTGAGCGTGCAGGCCGGCGCGATGTGGATCGACGCCTACGACGCCGTGACCACCCGCGGCGGCCGCTACGTGCAGGGCGGGGGATGCAGCACGGTGGGCGTGGCCGGGCTGGTGCAGAGCGGCGGCTTCGGCAGCTTCTCGAAGCGCTGGGGCACGGCGGCGTGCAACCTGCTCGAAGCGGAGGTCGTCACCGCCGATGGCCAGGTGCGCATCGCCAACGCCCGTACGAACCCGGAGCTGTTCTGGGGGCTCAAGGGCGGCGGTGGCGGCAGCCTCGGCGTGGTCACGCGGCTGACCCTGCGCACCTTCGAGCTGCCGGCCGAGTTCGGCGTGGTGGCCGGCACCATCGAGGCCGACTCAGACGCCGCCTACCGTGCACTGATCGCCCAGGCGATGGGCTTCTACCAGCGCGCGCTACTCAACCCGCACTGGGGTGAACAGCTGAGGTTCTACGGCCGCACGCTTGAAATCATGATGCTGTTCCAGGACCTGACCCGGCAGCAGGCCGAACAGGTCTGGGCCCCCTTCCTCGACTGGGTACACGCCCGCGGGGATTGCCGCTTCGCCAAGCCCTTCCAGGCCATGGCCATGCCGGCCCGGCACTTCTGGGACGCCGAGTTCTTCCGCCAGCACGCGCCTTCGCTGATCGTGTCGGACGACCGGCCGGGCGCGCCTCGCCATCACATGCTGTGGGCCGGCGACCGCGACCAGGTGGGCTGGTTCATCCACGGCTACCAGTCGGCCTGGCTGCCGGCCGCGCTGCTGCAACCGGGGCGGCAGGCGTCGCTGGCGGATGCCTTGTTTGAGGCCGCACGGCACTGGGGCGTCACGCTGCATTTCAACAAGGGCCTGGCCGGCGCGCCGGCCGACGCGATCGCCCGCGCCCGCGATACCGCCACCCATCCGCAGGTGCTCGAGGCGTTCGCCCTGCTGATCTGCGCCCACGGCGGCCCACCCGCCTTCCCCGGCATGCCCGGCGCGAAGCCCGATCTGGCCAGGGCGCGGCACGACGCGGCGTCCATCGACCGGGCGATGGACGCCATCCGCGCCGTGGCGCCCGGCGCCGGCTCCTACGTCTCGGAAAGCGACTACTTCCTGCGCGACTGGCAGCAGGGCTTCTGGGGCGGCAACTACCCGCGGCTCGCCGCGGCAAAGCGCAAGTACGACCCGGACGGCCTGTTCTTCGTGCACCACGGCGTCGGCAGCGAGGCATGGGGCGCGGACGGCTTCACGCGCACGGCATGACCGGAGGCGCGCGTCCGGACGGGCGGCGCGTCCTGGGTCCACCAGGCTCCCGTGCTGTCCGTGCGTCCCGCGGCAGGCGATAATGCGCCGCCCGCCCAGGATTTCCCCCATGCCGCCCTCACCCCGCGCCACGGCGCCGGAATCATCGCTGCTGCAACACCGCGCCTTCGTGGCGTTCTGGTTCTCGCGCGTCTGCTCCGGCTTCGGCTTCCAGATGCTGTCGGTGGCGGTGGGCTGGCAGATCTACGCGATCACCGGCCGCGCCTTCGACCTGGGCCTGATCGGCCTGGTGCAGTTCATCCCCTCGGTGCTGCTGGCGCTGCCGGCAGGGCACGTGGCCGACCAGTACGAGCGGCGCCGCGTGGTGCTGACCGGACAGGTGGTGGAATGGATCGCGATCGCGCTGCTGGCCGCGCTGACCCTGCTGGGGCGCATCCACGAGATCGGCATCCTGCTGCTGGTGTTCGCGATCGGCGTGGCAAAGGCGTTCGAGGCGCCGTCGATGCAGTCGCTGCTGCCGGCGCTGGTGCCGCCGGCGATCCTGCCGCGCGCGGTGGCGGTGAGCGGCTCGGCGTTCCAGATGGCGATGATCCTGGGCCCCGCCATCGGCGGCCTGCTCTACGTGGCGGGGCCGGGCGTGGTGTACCTCGCCGCCGCGGCGCTGTACCTGGTGGCCGCCACGATGATGGCGCGGCTGCGCTACGAGCAGGCGCCGCCCAAGCGCGAGCCGGCCACGCTGGAGACGCTGTTCGCCGGCGTGCATTTCATCCGCGCGCGCAAGGACGTGCTGGGCGTGATTTCGCTGGACCTGTTCGCGGTGCTGCTGGGCGGCGCCACCGCGCTGCTGCCGATCTTCGCGCGCGACGTCCTGCACACCGGGCCGTGGGGCCTGGGCCTGCTGCGCGCCGCGCCGGCGGTGGGCGCGCTGCTGATGTCGCTGTGGCTGGCCCGGCACGACCTGCAGCGGCGCGTGGGCATGATCATGTTCGCCTCGGTGGCCGGCTTCGGCGTGGGCACGCTGGTGTTCGCGCTGTCCACCGCGCTGTGGCTGTCGCTGGCGGCGCTGTTCATGCTGGGTGCGTTCGACATGGTGAGCATGGTGATCAGGGGCTCGCTGGTGCAGCTGGACACGCCCGATGCGATGCGCGGCCGGGTCAACGCGGTGAACTCGATCTTCATCAACACCTCCAACCAGCTCGGCGAATTCGAGTCGGGCATGCTCGCCGCCTGGCTGGGCGCGGTGAACGCCACCGTGCTGGGCGGCCTCGGCACCCTGGTCGTGGTGGGGCTGTGGATGGCGATGTTCCCCACCCTGCGCCGGCGCCAGAAGCTGCACGTGGAGCCGGCCGGCGCGGAACCGGTGGCCGAGGCGCTGTAGGCACGAGGGCCGGCTGAACCGCGCCCGGCCCGTGCCCGGCCCTGTTTACGCCCGGCTCACGACGCCGCTGGCAACGTGGTCCGCCCCACCGGAGGAGAACGACGATGAGCAGGCAACGCGAGCTCGGACGCCATGTCGAGGACCTGGGCGAGCGCGTGCGCCGCTACGCCGACGACGCCGGCGATACCGCCCAGGGCTGGATCGCGCGCGGCAGGCAGGCGGCGACGCGCCTCAACGGCCGCGGCTACGGACGCCGGCTGTCGCGCGCGGCGGAGGACTTCGGCGACGAGGCGAGCTACCAGTACCGTCGCCTGAAGCGCCACGTGAACCGCCACCCGGTCGCCACCGCCGCGATCGTCGCCGGCACGGTCGGCGCCTTCCTGCTGTTGCGCCGGGTCTTCCGCGACAGCGACGAGGACTGAACGCCGCCGCGTGAACGCCGCCGCGGCACGTCAGGGCCCGCCACGGCGCCGCCCGGGACTCCGATGCGGCAAAAGGAAAGGCCGCCTCGCGGCGGCCTTTCCGGCAGGGACGACGCCTCCGCTCAGACGGTGAGCGGGTTGGGCTTCTCCGGATCGAGCCTGTACTCCTTGATCGCGCGGGCCACGTCCTTGGCGTTGACCTTGCCTTCCTTCGCCAGCGCGGCCAGCGCGGCGTGGGCGATCCAGTAGCGGTCCACCTCGAAGAAGTCGCGCAGGTGCTCGCGGGTGTCCGAGCGGCCGTAGCCGTCGGTGCCCAGCACGGTGTAGCGCATGCCGTCGGGCAGGAACGCGCGGATCTGGTCGGCGTACTCGCGCACGTAGTCGGTGGCGGCGATGGCCGGGCCCTGGCGGCCGTCCAGCAGGCTGGCGACGTAGGGCACGCGCGGCTTGTCCTCGGGGTGCAGGCGGTTCCAGCGCTCGGTGTCGAAGCCGTCGCGGCGCAGCTCGATGAAGCTGGGCACCGACCAGATGTCGGCGCTGACGCCGAAGTCCTTCTCCAGCAGCTCGGCGGCGGCGATCACCTCGCGCAGGATGGTGCCCGAGCCCAGCAGTTGCACGCGCGGCTCGCCCTTCTTCGGCTTGCCGGCGTCCCTGAACAGGTACATGCCCTTGATGATGCCCTCCGCGCAGCCTTCCGGCATGTCCGGGTGCGCGTAGTTCTCGTTCATCACGGTGATGTAGTAGTAGTGGTCCTCCTGGTCCTGCATCATCGAGCGCACGCCGTCCTGCAGGATCACCGCCACCTCGTAGGAGAAGGTGGGGTCGTACGATTTCACGTTCGGGATGGCGCCGGCCAGCAGGTGCGAATGGCCGTCCTCGTGCTGCAGGCCCTCGCCGTTGAGCGTGGTGCGGCCGGAGGTGCCGCCGACCAGGAAGCCCCGCGCGCGCGAGTCGCCGGCGGCCCAGGCCAGGTCGCCGATGCGCTGGAAGCCGAACATCGAGTAGTAGATGAAGAACGGCAGCATCGGCTGGTTGCTGACGCTGTAGCTGGTGGCCGCGGCCATCCATGCGCCCATGCCGCCGGCCTCGGAGATGCCTTCCTGCAGCACCTGGCCCTTCTGGTCCTCGCGGTAGTACAGCAGCTGGTCGGCGTCCTGCGGCTTGTACTTCTGCCCGAACGGCGCGTAGATGCCGATCTGGCGGAACATGCCCTCCATGCCGAAGGTGCGCGCCTCGTCGGCCACGATGGGCACCACGCGCGGGCCGATCTGCTTGTCGCGCAGCAGCAGGTTCATGCCGCGCACCAGCGCCATGGTGGTGCTGATCTCGCGGTCGCCGGTGCCCTTGGTGATCTGCTCGAAGGCCTTGAGGTCGGGCGCCTTGAAGCTCTCGTCCGCCTTGCGCCGGCGCTGCGGCAGGAAGCCGCCCAGCGCGCGGCGGCGCTCCAGCATGTACTGCACTTCCTCCGAGTCCTTGCCGGGGTGGTAGTACGGCACGTCCTTGATCTGCTCGTCGCTGAGCGGGATGTTGAAGCGGTCGCGGAACGCGCGCACGGCCTCGTCGTCCAGCTTCTTCTGCTGGTGGGTGGGGTTCTGCGACTCGCCCGAGCCCAGGCCCATGCCGTAGCCCTTCACGGTCTTGGCCAGGATCACCGTGGGCATGCCCTCGGTGTGCACGGCGGCGTGGTAGGCGGCGTACACCTTGTGCGGGTCGTGGCCGCCGCGGTTGAGGCGCCACACGTCGTCGTCGCTGAGGTTGGCCACCATCGCGCGGGTCTGCGGGTACTTGCCGAAGAAGTGCTCGCGCGTGTAGGCGCCGCCGAAGGCCTTGCAGGCCTGGTACTCGCCGTCCACGGTCTCCATCATCAGCTTGCGCAACGTGCCGTCGGTGTCGCGCGCCAGGAGCGGATCCCAGTAGCTGCCCCAGACCACCTTGATCGCGTTCCAGCCGGCGCCGCGGAACACGCCTTCCAGTTCCTGGATGATCTTGCCGTTGCCGCGCACCGGGCCGTCCAGGCGCTGCAGGTTGCAGTTGATCACGAAGATCAGGTTGTCCAGCTTCTCGCGGCCGGCCAGCGCGATGGCGCCCAGCGACTCCGGCTCGTCGGTCTCGCCGTCGCCCATGAAGCACCAGATCTTGCGGTCGGTCTTGGGCATCAGGCCGCGGTGTTCCAGGTACTTCCAGAACTGCGCCTGGTAGATCGCCTGGATGGGACCTAAGCCCATCGACACGGTGGGCACCTGCCAGTAGTCCGGCATCAGCCACGGGTGCGGGTAGGACGACAGGCCGCGGCCCTTGCCGGCCACTTCCATGCGGAACAGGTCGAGCTGCTCCTCGCCGATGCGGCCCTCGAGGAAGGAACGCGCGTAGATGCCCGGGCTGGAATGGCCCTGATGGAACACCAGGTCGCCCGGGTGCTCGGCGCTGGGCGCGCGCCAGAAGTGGTTGAAGCCCACGTCGTACAGCGTGGCACTGGAGGCGAAGCTGGCGATGTGGCCGCCCAGCTCGCCGGGCTTGCGGTTGGCGCGCACCACCATCGCCATCGCGTTCCAGCGGATGATCGAGCGGATGCGCCATTCCATCGCCGCGTCGCCCGGACTCCTGGCCTCGTTCGCCGGCGCGATGGTGTTGACGTACTCGGTGGTGGGGTCGAACGGCAGGTAGCCACCGGAACGGCGGGTGGTGTCCACCATGCGTTCCAGCAGGAAGTGGGCGCGCTCGGTGCCGTCGTGGCGGATCACTGCGTCGAGCGATTCGATCCACTCCCTGGTTTCGGTGGGATCGAGGTCCTGGTTGAGGATGTCGTCGAGCTGATCCATGGGAGATTCTCCGCGGCGCCGTGCGGCGCAGATGCTGATGAAGGGAGCCTGCCGCCGGGGATGCAGCGGGCTGACAGCCAAGTCTAGCCCTCGCGGGGCTTGGCTGCCAATTGGACGTCCGTCGATGGTCGTCCATGCGGCGGCGCATGGGGTGTGGTTTTCATCCGATGGCCGCGATGTAGCGAAGCGCTACGCCCTCTCCCCGGAGGGGAGAGGAGGCGAAGGTGGTAGGCGGGTTCGCCTGCCAGACGCTGCCGGATGAAGCTGTACCCGGCTTCGAGGCCAGCTTCATTGTTTTGCGCGCGCTAGGCGCGCGCGGCGCGGATCTGCGCGTCCACCGCGGCGATCGCGGTCATGTTGACCACGCGGCGCACGCTGGAGGCCGAGGTGAGGATGTGCGCGGGCTTGTCCACGCCCATCAGGATCGGTCCGATCGCCACGCCGTCGGTCATCACCCGCACCATGTTGTAGACGATGTTGGCGGCGTCCAGGTTGGGCAGCACGAACAGGTTGGCTCGACCGGTGAGGGTGGAATTGGGGAAGATGCGCCGGCGCAGCGCCTCGTCCCATGCGGTGTCGGCCTGCATCTCGCCGCCCATGTCCAGCTTCGGCGCGCGCACCTTGAGGATTTCCCACACCTTGCGCATCTTGCCGGCGCTGGGGTTGTCGTGGCTGCCGAAGTTGGAGTGCGACAGCAGCGCCACCTTCGGCTCGATGCCGAACAGCTTGAGCCGGTAGCTGGCCTGCAGCGTGGCCTCGGCGATCTGCTCGGCGCTGGGGTCGAGCTGCACATGGGTGTCGAGGAAGAACCAGGCGCCCTTGTCGTTGATCACGCCGGTCATCGCCGAGGTGCACTGCACGCCCGGGTCCAGCCCGAACACGCTGCGCACGTAGCCCAGCTTCTTGTGGTAGCGGCCGACCAGGCCGCAGATCATCGCGTCGGCCTCGCCGCGCTTGACCATCATCGCGGCGATCAGGGTGGGCCGCGAGCGCATCAGGCTCTTCGCCGCGTCCGGGGTGACGCCGCGGCGCTCGGTCATCGCGTGGTACTGCTGCCAGTACTCGTTGAAGCGCGGGTCGTCGTTGATGTTGGTCAGCTCGAAGTCCACGCCCTGGCGCATGCGCAGGCCGAGGCGATGGATGCGCATGTCGATCACGTCGGGCCGGCCGATCAGGATGGGAAAGGCCAGCTTGTAGTCGATCACCGACTGCACCGCGCGCAGCACGGTCTCTTCCTCGCCCTCGGCGTAGACCACGCGCTTGCGGTCGGCGCGGGCGCGGTCGTACACCGGTTTCATGATGAGGCCGGTGCGGTAGATGAACTGGCCGAGCTTCTCCCTGTACGCGTCCATGTCGGCGATCGGCCGCGCGGCCACGCCGGAGTCCATCGCCGCCTGCGCCACCGCGGGCGCCAGCATCACCAGCAGGCGCGGGTCGAACGGGCGCGGGATCAGGTAGTCGGGGCCGAACGAGGGCACGTCGCCGCCGTAGGCGCTGCCCAGGTCCGAGGCCTCCATCCGCGCCAGCTCGGCGATGGCGCGCACGCAGGCGGTCTTCATCGCCTCGTTGATGACGGTGGCGCCGACGTCCAGCGCGCCGCGGAAGATGTACGGGAAGCACAGCGCGTTGTTGACCTGGTTCGGGTAGTCCGAGCGGCCGGTGGCGATGATGCAGTCCGGGCGGACCTGCTTGGCGTCTTCCGGCAGGATTTCCGGGTTCGGGTTGGCCAGCGCCAGGATCACCGGCTTGTCGGCCATCGTGGCCACCATCTCCGGCTTCAGGATGCCGCCGGCGGACAGGCCGAGGAACACGTCGGCACCGGCCACGATCTCGGCCAGCGTGCGCTTGTCGGTGTCGCGCGCGTAGCGCGCCTTGTCCGGGTCGAGCTGGTCGCGGCCCTGGTAGATCACGCCCTCGCGGTCGAAGGCGAGGATGTGCTCGGGCTTCGCGCCCAGCGCCACCAGCATGTCGAGGCAGGCGATGCCGGCCGCGCCGGCGCCGGTGGTGGCGATCCGCACGTCCTCGATCTTCTTGCCCACCACTTCCAGCGCGTTGACGATGGCGGCACCCACGATGATCGCGGTGCCGTGCTGGTCGTCGTGGAACACCGGGATCTTCATCCGCTCGCGCAGCTTGCGCTCGACGATGAAGCATTCCGGCGCCTTGATGTCCTCGAGGTTGATGCCGCCGAAGGTGGGCTCCATCGCGGCGATGATGTCGACCAGCTTGTCCGGGTCGCGCTCGGCCAGTTCGATGTCGAACACGTCGATGCCGGCGAACTTCTGGAACAGCACGCCCTTGCCTTCCATCACCGGCTTGCCGGCGAGCGGGCCGATGTCGCCCAGGCCCAGCACCGCGGTGCCGTTGGTGATCACCGCCACCAGGTTGCTGCGCGCGGTCATCTCGCTGGCCGCCTGCGGGTCCTCGACGATCGCCTCGCAGGCATAGGCCACGCCCGGCGAATAGGCCAGCGACAGGTCGCGCTGGGTCAGCAGCGCGGTGGTGGGCGTGACCTTGATCTTGCCCGGGCGCGGATGACGGTGGTATTCGAGCGCGGCGTGGCGCAGGTCTTCGGAGTGGGCCATCTGGGGTGTCGGATCGATGCGGTGAGGAGGGAAGCCGCCGCCTCGGCGGCGCCGCGCCATGGTAGCACCGGGCCCGCCCCGCCCGGGCGCCGCGCGTGTCGCTATGCGGTGGCCGGCGGCTCGCGCAGCAGGTCGTCCGGACCCACCCTTCCCATGCGGATGCCGTTGACGAACACCGAGAACGCCAGCTTGCCGGCCAGCCCGTGCGCGTGGCGCATCCACGGCGGCAGCCAGCGCGGCGGCGCCAGCGCGCCACTGGCGAAATGCGGCTCCAGGCTCAGCACGTCGGCCAGCGCCAGCTTGCCGGCGAACAGGTAGCGCAGCAGGTCCATGCGCTGCTCGCGGAACGCCCAGCGGAAGAAGGTGTGCACGTCGAGCAGGCCGGACAGGTACACGTTGTCCTTGGCGAACGCCGCGCCGCCGGTGGTCGGCACGCCGCGGAACACCCGCTGCGCGGAATGGAAGCTGTCCGCCACGCTCTGCCCGCGCTCGTGGAAGAAGCGGTACACCTCCACGAAGTCGGCGCCGGAGAGCGCCATGTCGATGGCCAGGATGCGCAGGCTGATGCGCTTCAGGCGCGCGATGTCGATCGCGCCGGACATCAGCTCGGCGAACACCGCCAGTCCTTCCTGGGTGGCGGTGACGCGCGGCGAAGTGCGCGCCAGCGAGGCCAGCAGCGGCTGCTCGCGGCCGTTCAACGCGGTGAGCGAATGCACGAAGGCCTCGTGCGCCAGCAGCTGGTGGCGGTCGTATTCGCTGAAGCAGGTGTTGGCGCGCAGCCGGATGCGGGTGGCGCCCGCGGCCGCCTTGGCGGTCAGTTCCGGGTCCACCTCCACCACGATGACGCCGGGGCCGAAGAAGCCGTCCAGCGTCGTCGCCAGCTCGTCGCGCAGGCCGGCGGCAGGGATGTCCACGCTGACGTCGTCGGCCAGCAGGTCGGCGCCCAGTTCGTCGGACAGCTCCACGAAGTAGCGCGCGGCGTCGAGGTTGCTGCGCGCGCTGCCAGGGATCGGATCACCCGGCCGCCCGTACAGCGCGATCGACGGCGCGGTGACGCCGGCGCCGCCGACTGCCTCCAGCATTTCCGCCGCGATGCGCCAGGACTCGGCGGTGCGGCGCAGGTAGTCGCCCAGCGGGTCGCCGTCGTCCGCCGTGCGCTCGATCGCCGCCAGCTCGGCGCGCGCCCCGGCCAGGTCGGGGCGGGCGTAGTCCACCCGGGGCAAGGTGTGGCGGCCTTCGGCGTAATCCGCGATCAGGCGGTTCTCCAGCGAGGCTGGCCACGCCACGGTGGGCAGGATGTGGATGCCCTTCACCGCGGCCAGCAGGCGGCGGTCGAGGTCGGCGTAGCGTTGCAGGGCGGGGGCGACGCTCATGCCGATAGTCTTCCGGCACGAGCCAGGCTCAGCCCCGAACCGTCATTCCGGCGCAGGCCGGAATCCAGCAGCGGGAGCGGCAGGTTTTCGCGACAACCGTGCACTGTCGGCACTGGATTCCGGCCTGCGCCGGAATGACGGGCATGGAAACCGCAGGGCAAGGACCTCACTCCCGCTCGCGCTTGCCGCGCGTGGTGTGCGGCCGGTCGATCGGCCGGCCGCCGCGTTGCCGGCGCAGGCGCGCCTCCAGCGTGGCCGCCTGCTCCTCGCGCTCGTCGCGCAGCTTGAGGTAGTTGCGCCAGCGTTCGGGCGCCAGCTCGCCGCTGTCCAGCGCGGCCTGCACCGCGCAGCCCGGCTCGCTGCCATGGCCGCAGTCGGCGAAGCGGCAGGTCTCGGCCAGCGCCTCGATGTCGGCGAACAGGTCGAGGTTTTCCTCGCCGGTGAGCTTCAGCTCGCGCATGCCGGGCGTGTCGATCAGGCAGCCGCCGGTGGGCAGCGGCAGCAGCGCTCGGTGGGTGGTGGTGTGGCGGCCGCGGCTGTCGTGGCTGCGCACCGCGCCGGTGGCCATCCGGTCCACGCCGAGCAAGGTGTTGGTGAGGGTGGACTTGCCGGCGCCGGAAGAACCGACCAGCACCGCGCTGTCGCCCGGCTTGAGGTACTGCGCCAACACCGCCACGCTGGCCGGGTCCTTGCCGTTGACGGCGTGCACGGGCGTGCCCCCAGGCAGGCGCGCGCGCAGTGCGTCGATGCGGCCGGCGGCGTCGGCGTGCACGTCCAGCTTGCTCAGCACCACCACCGGCTGCGCCCCGGAATCCTCGGTGAGCGACAGGTAGCGCTCGATCCGCGCCGGGTTGAAGTCGCCGTCCAGGCCGGTGAGCACCAGCACGTAGTCGATGTTGGCGGCAATCAGCTGGCGCTCGTAGCGCTCGCCGGCGGCGGCCCGCAACAGCATCGTGCGCCGCGGCAGCACGCGCACGATGTGCGGCGGATGGCCGGTCTCCACTTCCACGAAATCGCCCACGGCCGGACGTTCGGACGGGTCCAGCCCGCGCTTCAGGAAGTGCCCGGCCGGCTGCGCGCCGAAGCTCTGTTCGCCGTCGTGGAGCTCGTAGCCGGCACGGTGCTGCGCCGCCACCCGGGCCACGCGCAGGCCGGCGGCAGGCAGCTGCTCGCCGCGCCAGCCGATGCGGCGCAGGCGCTCGAGGGTCTGGGCGTCCGTCATGGGGGCGTTCGTGGCTCCGGCAGGGTTGCCCGAGGATAGCCCGGAATCGCGCCGGCGTGCGCCTCGCGCTGCGGTGCATCACGCTGCTAGCATCGGCACGCCGGCAGTGGCGCCGGCGGGACCAAAGAGGGATGCCGGCGTTGGCTTCGATCAGACCCAGTGCGCACCTGGCGGACGTGCGCTACGAGATCCGCGGCGCGTTGACCCGCCGCGCGCGCGAGCTGGAGGCCGCCGGTCGGCCGATCATCAAGCTCAACATCGGCAACCCCGGCCGCTACGGCTTCGAGACGCCGGCGCACCTGCGCGAGGCGATCGCCGCCCACCTGCGCGACAGCGAGGCCTACGGCCACGAGCAGGGCCTGGACCAGGCGCGCGAGGCGATCGCCGCGCAGCAGCGCGCCCGCGGCGCCCGGCACGTGGAGGTGGAACGCATCTTCGTCGGCAACGGCGTCAGCGAACTGATCGACCTCAGCCTGCGCGCCCTGCTGCAACCCGGCGACGAGGTGCTGCTGCCCAGCCCCGACTACCCGCTGTGGAGCGCCGCCACCATCCTCAACGGCGGCGTGCCGCGCTACTACCGCTGCCTGGCGGAGAACGGCCACCTGCCCGACCCGGACGAGATCGAGGCGCTGGTGACCCCGCGTACCCGGGCGCTGGTGCTGATCAACCCGAACAACCCCACCGGCGCGGTGTATCCCCGCGCGCTGCTGGAGCGCATCGTGGCGGTGGCCTCGCGGCACGGCCTGCTGCTGCTGTCCGACGAGATCTACGACGAGGTGCTGTACGACGGGACGCCGTTCCAGCCGCTGGCCGAGGTGGCCGGCGAGCTGCCCTGCGTCAGCTTCGGCGGCCTCAGCAAGGTGTACCGCGCCTGCGGCTACCGGGTCGGCTGGCTGAGCCTGTCCGGCGCCCCGGCGGCGGGCGCCGACTACCGCGATGCGCTGCAGCTGCTGGCTGCGCTGCGCCTGTGCGCCAACGTCACCGCGCAATGGGCAGTGCCCGCCGCGCTGCAGGGCGCGCCCACCATCCAGGCGCTCACCGCGCCCGGCGGGCGGCTGCACGAGGCCCGGCGGACGGTCCTGGAAGGCGTCGCCGCCAGCGACTACCTCGACGTGGTCGCGCCCGCCGGCGCGCTGTACGCCTTCCCGCAGGTGCGCGCCGACCGCATCGCCGCCTTCGACGACGAGGCCTTCGCGCTGCGCCTGCTGGAGGAGGAATCGGTGCTGGTGGTGCCCGGCAGCAGCTTCAACGTGCCGGCCAGCCGCCACCTGCGCCTGACCCTGCTGCCCCAGCCAGCCGACCTGGCCGAGGTGTTCGTGCGCATGGAACGCGTGCTGGCCCGCCTGGCCGCCGAACGGCCGCAGCGCGCCGTCGCCGTCGCATGACTCGCATCCCTCTCCCGCTTGCGGGAGAGGGGGCGGGGACCGCCCTTGCCCCGCTCCTTCGTCCACCGTTCGAGCCAACGCCACCCGGCGCAGGAAAAAGAACAGGAAGGAACCCGCCATGCCCCTGACCTACCTCGCCCTCGGCGACTCCTACACCATCGGCGAAGGCGTCGAGCCGGCCGGGCGCTGGCCGGTGCACCTGGCCGCCATGCTGCGCGACGAAGGCGTGCCGCTGGCCGAACCGCGCATCCTCGCCACCACCGGCTGGACCACCGACGAGCTGTCCGCGGCGATGGACGCCGCCGCGTTCGACCCGCCCTACGACCTGGTCAGCCTGCTGATCGGCGTCAACAACCAGTACCGTGGCCGCACGGCGGACGACTACCGCGGCGAATTCCGACGCCTGCTGGAACGGGCCGCGGCGCTCGCCGGCGGGCGCGCCGCGCGCGCGCTGGTGCTGTCGATTCCCGACTGGGGCGTCACCGCGTTCGCCCGCGGGCAGGACCGCGACCCCGCGCGCATCGCCGCCGAACTGGACGCCTACAATGCCATCGCCCGCGACGAGGCACGGCGCCTGGGCGCCCCCTGGGTCGACGTGACGCCGATCTCGCGCTCCCATCCCGGCCTGCTGGTCGACGACGGGCTTCACCCCGATGCCGGGCAGTACGCCCTATGGGCCGCCGCGGCGCTGCCCGCCGCCCGGCACGCGCTGTCGTCGTCCTGACGCTGCGGCTTGAAGCCACGCCGTCGTGCCGGCATATCGGCGGTATCATTGCGTTTCCCTGCCGGAGCCTCCCATGTCCCTCGACGCCACCACCCGCGAACGTATCGAAACCCTGCTCAAGGACCACCGCGTGGTGCTGTTCATGAAGGGCCACCGCATGCAGCCGATGTGCGGTTTTTCCGCCGCCGCCACCAACACGCTCAACGAACTGCTGCCGGATTACCACACCGTCAACGTGCTGGACGACCCCGAGATCCGCGAAGGCATCAAGGAATTCGGCCAGTGGCCGACCATCCCGCAGCTGTACGTGGACGGCGAGCTGGTCGGCGGTGCCGACATCATCCGCCAGATGTACGGCAGCGGCGAACTGCACCAGCTGTTCGGCCTGGCCGCCCCTGACCGCACGCCGCCGGACATTACCATCACCGACCCGGCCGCCGAGGCGATCCGCCAGGGCACGGCCAACGCCGAAGGATTGGCGCTGCACCTGGAGATCGGCCCCGACCACAGCGCCGGCTTCCAGCTCGCCCCCGCCGGCGAGCACGACATCGTGGCTCACGCGAACGGGCTGGAAGTGCACTTCGATCCCGCCAGCGCCCAGCGCGCCAAGGGCATCGTGATCGACTGGGTCTCCACCGTGCAGGGCGAGGGCCTGAGCCTGAAGTTCCCCGGCGCGAACGAAGTGAAGCCGCTCGCCGTGGACGAACTCGCGCGGCGCCTCGCCGACGGCAGCATCACCCTGATCGACGTGCGCCCCGCCGCCGTCCGCACCCAGCTGCCCGCGCTGCCGCAGGCGCGCATCCTGGAGGACGAGGGTTACGAAGCGCTGGCCGCCCTGCCCAAGGACACCCCGCTGGCCTTCATCTGCCAGCACGGCATCTCCAGCCAAGGCGTGGCCGGACGCTTCGCGGCACACGGCTTCAGCCAGGTGCACAACGTGGAAGGCGGCATGGAGGCGTGGGCGGCCGGGGCCGGACCCGATGCGTCCCGGCACTGAGTCGCTCGGAGGCATCCACCACCGCCTGGCGCCGGCGATGCACTGAAACCATCACCATGGCCATCGGAGACAACCCTTCGCCCTTGCGCGGCGCCGCGGCCGGGGCGGCTTCCCCCCCTGCCGCGCGCCTGTTGCGCGAAGCCGGCGACGCCTTCAGGCAGCAGCGTCTCGATGTCGCCGAACGCGCCGCAACAGGCCTGCTGGCGCTGGAACCCGGCAACCCCGAAGCCCATCGCCTGCTGGGCTTCATTGCGCTCGTCCGCGACGAAAGCGCCGTGGCCATCGAGCATCTGCGGCACGCCAGCGCGGCACTACCCCGCGATTCGACCATCCGGATGGCCTTGGGCAGCGCCCTGTTCGACAGTGGCGCCACCGAAGAAGGGCTGGCCTGCCTGCAAGAAGCCTGCGACCTGGCCCCGCTTGCCCCTGCGGCATGGTACAACCTCGGTCGCGCGCTGCAGGCCGCGGCCCGTATCCCGGAGGCCAGGAGCGCACTCGAGAAGGCGCTCTCGCTCGCTCCCACGCACGTCAAGGCACGCATCACGCTTGCCGACGTGCTGGCCAACCTCGGCGATACGGCGTCGACGGTAAGCCATTACCGGGAAGTCCTTCGCCAGGAACCCACAAACGCCAAGGCATGGTTCGCGCTCGCCAACCTGAAGACCGTAGCCTTTGCCATGGAGGACGTGACTAGGCTCCGCGGACTGTTCCGCCGGGAAGAATCACCCGCCGACGCGCGCGCCCAGTTCGGCTTCGCGCTGGCCAAGGCGCTGGAGGACCAGAAAGATTACCCCGCCGCCTTCGACGTCCTCCGCCAGGCCAACGGCATCAAGCGCCGTTCCTCGCCATGGAACGCCGCGGAGGAAACGGCGCGCGTCGAATCGATCATGCGCGCGTTCGGCACGACACCGCCCCGCCCGCTGCGCGGCTCCCTGGGCGAAGAGGCGATCTTCATCGTGAGCCTGCCGCGGTCGGGCTCGACCCTGCTCGAACAGATACTGGCCTCGCATCCCCTGGTCGAAGGGGCCAACGAGATCGACGATCTACCTTGGATCCTCGGCGAGGAATCGAAACGTCGCGGCTTGCCGTTCCCGCAATGGGTCCCCGCGGCCACTGCCGAAGACTGGGCACGGCTGGGCGGGGAATACCTCGAGCGCACCCGCCGCTGGCGGCGGCAGCGCCCGCGCTTCACCGACAAGAACCTGGACAACTGGGCCTTCGTCGGTGCGATCAGGGCGATGCTGCCGGGCGCGAAGATCGTCAATTCACGACGCGACCCGGTGGAAACCTGCTTCGCCTGCTACCGCCAGCTGTTCCGCGCCGGTGCGAACTTCAGCTACGACCTGGACGACATGGCCCTGCACTATGCGGCCTACGACCGGCTGAGCCGCTTTTGGAAGGAACGCTTCCCGCAAGACTATCGCGACCAGCGGTACGAGGACCTGCAGGATGATCCCGAGGGGCAGATCCGGCAGCTTCTGCGTTTCTGCGATCTGGAGTTCGACCCGGCCTGCCTCGCATTCCATGCCACCGAACGGCCCGTGCTCAGCACCGCCAGCGCAGCCCAGGTCCGGCAACCGATGCGCAAGGACACCGCGCGCGGCCGCTTCTACGCCGGCGAACTCGAGCCGCTTCGCATCCGCCTGCGACAGGCGGGCGTGACCTTGTCACCTTGCTAACGCGGCCGGCCCGCGACATGACCACTGGCACATCGCCCCCATGAAAAAGCCGCCGGACGAATCCGGCGGCTTCGGGGCACTGCAATGGATGCCCGGTCCAGGGGCGATCCGCTTACCAGTCGTAGGTCACGCCGAGCTGCACGTAGCGCGGCAGCTCGCTGCCCGCGGTGAGCATGTACGTGGGCTCCGGCGCGGCGGTCAGGCCATAGCCGTAGTCGTACTGGGTCGCCTTCTGCTCGTTGAGCACGTTGAAGACCTGGACCTGGAAGCCGAGCTTCCTGCCCGCCCAGAGCGGCCGATAGGCCACCTGCAGGTCGAGCTGGTGCGTCCACGGGGTACGGCCGTTCGCGGCCGGCGGCATCGGCTTGCCACCGCAGTAGTGGTAGTCGGTGTTGCCGTAGTTGTTGAAGCCGGATATCTCGTCCGTGCCGTAGGCGCCCAGGCAGAACTTCGGATACCCCGAGGCGATCCGCAACTGCGCCCCCACGGTCCACTCCGGCGTCAGCTGGTAGTAGCCGTAGGCGCGCAACTGGTGCCGCTGGTCGTTGGCCTGCACGCCGCCCGCGTATTCCATGAGCTGGCTGAAGTCCCACTGTTCCGTCGCGGACTGCGAGCTGCCGCCCTGGCCGATGCTCGACTGCACCGGTCCCTCGGTGTTGCCATAGCTGCGCGAGAAGGTGTAGTCCACCTTGCCGTACCACGTGCCGTCGAACGGATGCTCCAGGTACATGTCCAGCGCGTAGTACTTGCGCTTGAGCTTCTGGAAGCCCATCTGCTCCCGCGTGATGGTGGCCTCGTCGTAGCCGCCCACCTCGTTCTTCACCCGGATGGTGTTGGTCTGGCCCGGGTTGATCAGGTAGGAACCGTTGAGGTCGCCGATCTTCAGGGTCGCGGGGTCGGCGCCCTGGGCGATCAGCTGGTCGTAGATGATCTGCTGGTCGCCCCAGTCGTCGATCGCACGTCCCATGCGGTTGACGATGCCGGTGACACCATAGACCCAGGACTGGTTGATCTGCTGCTGCATGCCCAGTACGAACTGGTCCTGGTACTCGGGCTTGAGATTGGTGGCGGCCACCGTCTTGGGGTCGATGGGCGTACCGTCCGAGTTGTTGATCGGCACCACGCCGCCCGGGGCGTTGGTGGCCAGCGGATACGTGACCAGCGGCGCGCCGGTCTGCGGATCGATACCTTCGTAGGTGAAGTACTGCTGCGTGTAGAGCGGCGCGCCGGCGGCGCGCAGGGCGACACTGCTGGGCATCGCGATGTAGTAGCGGCCCACGTTGCCGAACACCTTCAGGCTCGAGTCGCCCAGCACGTCCCAGCTGAAGCCGAGCCGCGGCGCCCACTGCGGGCTGGTTTCCCGCAGGTAGGCCACGCCGGCCGGATTGTAGTTGGTGAACTGGTCGTTGCGCAGGCCGAGGTTCAGCAGCAGGTTGGGCGTGACCTGCCAGTTGTCCTGGATGTACTGCGCGCGCTGCGCCACCTTGACGGTGGCACTGGTGACATAGACGTACTTGGAGACAATGTAGCCGTCTTCGCCGCCCGGCTGGGTATTGGGTGCCGCCACGTTGTAGACGCCTGAAGCGACCGGCTTGCCGGCATCGACGTGGTGGTAGTCCCAGGCGAAGCCCGGGCCCGTCATCAGGCTGCCGTCATCGCTGTCGACGTCGTTGTCGTTGTCGATGCCGAACTGCAGGTCGTGGTCGCCCAGCCTCCAGTCCAGGTCCAGGCGGTAGTTGGTGACGGTGGCTTTGTGGCTTGGGTTGGCGATATTGGTGCTGGTGTTCAGGCTGGTGATGCCGGGGCCGCCATAGAGCGGGTTTTCGTTGCCCGAACCGAGCACGTTCGCCGTGTCGGGAGCCAGCCCCGGGACCGGCGGCTGCTCGACGTAGTAGCTGTTGTGCATCTTGCCGACCATGGCGGTCATGGTCAGGTTGTCGGTGAGGTACGAGGTGTACTTCGCGATCCAGATCTTGGACGTGTCCTTGGTGTACTGACCGTAGCTCTGGAACGCGCCCTGCTGCTTCGTGTCGTAGTCGAAGCCGTAGATTTCCGGCGCGCTGGTCTGGTACGAGTTCTGGATGCCGGTCAGCGAGAGGATGTTGTTCTCGTTGATGTTCCAGTCGAGCTTGGCGTAGTACTTCGGCGCCTTGGTCGTCGAGAAATCCACCTGGCCGCCGCCGGACGTGATCGGCTGCACGTTGCTGTTGCTCGTCTTGTTGGCCTCGGCCGACACGAACATGTACAGCTTGTCCTTGATCAACGGGCCACCCGCGTAGACGTCGTAGACCGTGTTCCAGGTGCTGCTGGCCTGGCGATAGCGGTAGAGATCGCCGTACTGCTGGCCCGGCGTGGTCACCCGCGGATTCGCGTAGTGGTAGTTGACGTAGTCCGATTGCGCGAACGCCGGTTGCCACAGCACCTGGCCGCCGAAGTGCCATTCGTTGGTGCCGCTCTTGCCGATCTGGCTGATCACGCCGCCGGCCGAGCGGCCGTACTGGGCGCCGTAGCCGCTGGTCAGCGTCTGCTGCTGATCGATGGAGCCGTAGGGCAGCGTGATGCCGCCGGTGTCCGAGAGCGGATCGGTGGTGTTGAACCCGTTGATGTAGTACGCGTTTTCGACGACCGTCGAGCCGCCGAAGGAAACCAGCGGGTCGCCCATCGGGCCGTTGCCCAGCCGGGCCGCGCCCTGGGTGGTTCCGGGAGCCAGCAGGGCAATGGCCGCGGACGTCCGGGCCAGCGGGAGCCGCGCAAGCTGTTGCGAGGTGATCGTGGTGTTCTGCGTGGTCGAGGTGACGTCGATCGCCGGCAACGCGCTGGCCGACACCGTCACTGCCGCCAGGTTCTTCGCGTTCGCGCTGGCGGCACCTGCGCCGGCCCCGGCGAAATCGGCCTCGAGCGCGCCACCGGCCACCGGGCTGACGTGCTCGTGCGTCTGCACGACCGCCCCGTTCTGCAGCAGGCTCACCGTGTACGAGCCTACCGGGACGTTGATGGAGTAATGGCCCGACGGATCGACCTGCACGGTGCGGTTGAAGCCCGAACCACCCGACACCTGGATGGCCGTGCCGCTGGCTGCAGGCGCCGTGCCGAAGATGGTGCCGGTCGTGGCCTGGGCGGAAGCCTGCCCCGACAGGGCGAAACCTGCCGCGATGGCCAATGCCAGCACCGTGCGCTGCGCATTCCCCTGGGACACGCGCGTGACTTTCTTGATACTCATGGGAGAGACCCCTCCGGTTGTAGTGACACCGTCCGGAATTCGGAGGTGCGGTGGCTGTGCACGCCACGAAGAGCCGGGGAGAACGGCCACGCACCATGGCCGCGGGACGACTTCGTGGCTCCCGGTCGCAAGAGCGACGGAGGCGTGCAGGTGATCGACCGGCGGATCCGGCAAGCGCCCGATCCGCAATCTTCCGGGATGATTAGATCGATCTAACTTGAGGGTAGATCATCTCGTAACGAAAAATCAACAATAGTAATTTGCTTTTTGCAACAAAATCTTGCGAACGGATACCGTGTCGTCGCCACGGATGCCCTTGCAACACCCGGAGCACCGCACCAACCGCCCGCGCGAAGTCGCGCGAGCGGCCGGAACACCCCTTACTCCCCTTCGCTGTCGCCCTCGAAGCGCAGGTGCTTCACGCTGCGGCCGTTGCGGCGCACCAGCTTCAGCGCCTCGATGCCGATGCGGATGTGCGACTCCACGAAGTTGGCGGTGACGCTGCGGTCGCTGGCCTCGGTCTTCACGCCTTCCGGGATCATCGGCTGGTCGGAGACCAGCAGCAGCGCGCCGCAGGGGATGCCGTTGGCGAAGCCCGCCGCGAAGATGGTGGCGGTCTCCATGTCGATCGCCATGCAGCGGGTGCGGCGCAGGTAGTCCTTGAACGCGTCGTCGTGCTCCCATACGCGTCGGTTGGTGGTGTAGACGGTGCCGGTCCAGTAGTCGTGGCCGAGGTCGCGGATCATGGTGGACACGCCGCGCTGCAGCTGGAACGCCGGCAGCGCCGGCACCTCCGGCAGCAGGTAGTCGTTGCTGGTGCCCTCGCCGCGGATCGCCGCGATCGGCAGGATCAGGTCGCCGATCTGGTTCTTCTTCTTCAACCCGCCGCACTTGCCCAGGAACAATGCGGCCTTCGGCTCGACGGCGGCGAGCAGGTCCATCACGGTGGCGGCGTTGGGGCTGCCCATGCCGAAGTTGATCAGGGTGATGCCGTCGGCGGTGGCGTTGGGCATGGGCCGGTCGCGCCCGCGCACCTCCACCCCGTGCCACTGCGCGAACAGTTCCACGTAGTGGCCGAAGTTGGTGAGCAGGACGTACTGGCCGAACTGGTCCAGCGGCGTGCCGGTATAGCGCGGCAGCCAGTTGGAGACGATCTCGTGCTTGTCTTTCATGGTGGCTCTTGGTCGGCGCGGCGGGCCTCCGCTGCGCGTTACCGGCGACGCCACGCCGGCGAGATGCCAAAAGATGCGCGCGCATGATAACGCCTGGCCCGGCGCCGCCGCACTCTCCTGCGCGCCACCTTTCCATTTTTCCGAGTTTCCGGCGCCGACGTGCGTGCTATGGTCGCCGCGCCGACCGACGGAGGGGTATGCCATGCGCATGGGAGTGGCCATCGACGCGTCCTGCGACCTGCCGCAGGCCTTCCTGCAGCAGCACGACATCACGGTCCTGCCCATCACCGTGCGCGTGGACGGCGACACTTTCAAGGACGACCGCGCGCCCGCCGAGGTCCACCGCTTCCTGGACCTGAAACTGGGCAGCCGCAGCCACAGCGCCGAGACCGAACCCTGCCCGGCGGAGGACGTGCAGAAGCTGTTCCTGGACAAGCTGGTGCTGGAACGGGACTGCGTGTTCTGCCTCACCATCACCGCCACCCGCAGCCCGATCTTCGACAACGTCACCAAGGCCAGCTTCGCGGTGCTGAAGGGCTACCGCGCCGTGCGCGAGCCGGCGGGGCTGGCCGGGCCGTTCCTGCTGCGGGTGATCGACACCCGCACCATGTTCGCCGGCGCCGGCCCGGTGGTGGTGGAAGCGACCCGGCTGGTGGCCGCCGACGAGCCGCCGGCCACCATCCGCGAACGGCTGGCGCACGTCGCCAACAACGCCTACGGCTACATGCTGCCGCGCGACCTGTACTACCTGCGCGCCCGCGCCAAGAAAAAGGGCGACAGCAGCGTGGGCCTGTTCAGCGCCGTGCTCGGCTCCACCCTGGACATCAAGCCGATCCTGCGCGGCTACCGCGGCGAAACCGGCCCGGTGGGCAAGGTGCGCGGCTTCGAGCAGGGCACCCAGGCGCTGTTCGGCTACGCCGCCCGGCGCGTGCACGCCGGCCTGCTGGTGCCGGTGGTGTGCCTCAGCTACGGCGGCGACCTCGCCGAGCTGCACCAGTTGCCCGGCTACGAACGCCTGCGCGCGGCCTGCGAGGAACGCAACGTGGCCCTGCTGGAGGCGCCGATGAGCATCACCGGCATGGTCAACGTGGGCGAAGGCGCGGTGACGCTGGGCTTCGCCGCCGAGGAACACGACGCCGAGTTCTGATCCGCGTCGTCGCGGCCTGCCGTCGGGCCGCATAGAATCGCCGCATGACCCGTCACGGCATCCTGCTCCTGCTGCTCCTGGCCGCCGCCCCCGGCGCGGCGGCCACCACGGTCTACAAGTGCATTACCCCCGACGGCCGGGTGAGCTACCAGGGCAGCGCCTGCGCCGCCGGCCAGCGCCAGCAGGTCATGCAGCTCGCGGACCCGGCGCCGGTCGCGCTGCCGCCGCCGCTGCCCATCGCCGCAACCCAGGCGCCCGCACCGTCCGCCCCGCCCCCGGTGGCAGCGCCGCCACCCGCGGCGCCGCTGCCGGTGCTGTACCGCTGCGTGCGCGCCACCGACGGCAAGACCTACCTCAGCGGCAACGGCCAGCCCGCGCCCTACCTCGCGCCGCTGGGCATGCTCGGGGTACTGCCGTCGTCACTGGCCGACACCTACGGCGCGGCCAACCACATGGGCCACGGCAAGGTCACCGCGGGACTGGTCGCCAGCCACTACACCTGGGTCCAGGACAGTTGCCGCGAGCTGGGCCCGCGGGAAACCTGCCAGGCCCTGCGCGACGCCTGGGACGAGAACGAGGACAAGCTCCGCCGCGCCTTCCAGAGCGACCAGCCGCCCCTGCTCCAGCGCGAAGCCGAGCTGCGCGCGCAGCTGACGAACTGCTGATCACTTCCTGCTCAAGGCAAGGCAAGCGCCTGATGCGCAAGGCCGCCGGTCGCTTGTCCACAGGCTTGCCACCAGGCTTTCCCCAGCGGCTGTGGAAAACGCCTCAGAACCCGTAGTTGAGGAAGCCACCGTCCACCGCCAGCACCTGGCCGGTGACGTAGCTGGCCGCGGGCAGGCACAGGAAGGCGATCGCCGCGGCCACCTCCTCCGGTTCGCCGATGCGGCGCAGCGGGGTGCGGTCCAGCACTTCCTCCAGGTAGTCCTCGTCGGCCAGCGCGGGATCGGTGCGCTGGGTGCGGATGTACCACGGCGCCACCGCGTTGACCCGGATGCCGTCCACCGCCCACTCGGCCGCCAGGTTGCGGGTGAGCTGGTGCAGCGCGGCCTTGCTCATGCCGTAGGGCGAGCCGGTGCGCACGTGGGTGGCGCCGGACACCGAGCCCACGTTGACGATCGCCGCGTTGGCGTGCTGCACCAGCTGCGGGTGCGCCAGGCGGCACATCTCGTAGGCGGAGAACAGGTTCTGCTCGAAGATCGCGCGGTAGTCGGCGGCGGCGTAGTCCAGCGTGGCCATCGGCCGGTTGCCGCCGGCGTTGTTGACCAGCAGCGACAGCGGCAGGCCCAGGTCGGCCACCCAGTCGAACACCGCGAGGCGATCCTCCGCCTCGGCCAGGTCCGCGCCGAAGGCCAGCACGTCCACGCCGGGAAAGTCGTCGGCCAGGTCCACCCGCACCTGCTCCAGGTAGTCCTCGTCGCGCGCCACCAGCAGCAGGTTCGCGCCCAGCCCGGCCAGCTCGCGCGCAGCGGCCAGGCCGATGCCCTTGCTGGCGCCGGTGATCAATGCGGTGTGGCCTTGCAGCTGCCACGCGTCGATGCGGCTGTTCATGCGCCAGAGCTTACACGAACCGCCTTGCCCCCGGCCTCCCGCGGCGGGACACTGGCGGCATCGACGCTACCGGGACACCGCGATGAAGACCCTGCCGCCGCTGCTGTGCCTGTTTGCCCTCGCCGCCTGCACCGGCAAGCCGCCCGAACCGCAGGCCGGCGGCACCGGCCAGGCCCGCGCCGCTTCCGTCGCCACGCCGTGGGACGCGCTGAAGCAGGACGAGCAGCGCGCGAAGGACGTGCAGAAGCTGGTGAACAAGCAGGCCGAGCAGCAGCGCAAGCAGATCGAGGCGCAAACGCAGTAGACCTCCCGCACGTCCGGACGTCTGGACGTCCATCCTTGCCAGCCGCCGCGTTTGCGGGCATGGTGCCGGCATGACCGCCGAAACCGCCATCGCCGACGCTTCCGTACCCTTGCTGGAGATCGACCGCGCCACCGTGCTGCGTGACGGGCGCGCCATCCTCGACCGCCTCGACCTGTGCATCGCGCAGGGCCAGCATGCCGCCATCCTCGGGCCCAACGGCTCGGGCAAGTCCACCCTGGTGAAGCTGGTCGCGCGCCAGCTCTATCCGCTGGCGCACGGGGACGGCCGCAGCCCGGTGCGGGTGTTCGGGCGCGAACGCTGGAACGTGGCCGAACTGCGCGGCCTGCTCGGCATCGTCTCGCCGGCGCTGCAGCGCGACTACACCAGCGAGGCGCCGCTGGAGGTGTTCGACGCGGTAGTCTCCGGCTTCTTCGCCGCGCGCGGGCTGGGCCTGGACCACCACGTCAACGAGTCCATGCGCGAACGCGCGCAGGCGGCGCTGGACCAGCTCGACGCCGCGCACCTGGCCGGCCGCGAGATGGCCAGCCTGTCCACCGGCGAGGCGCGCCGCGTGCTGATCGCCCGCGCCCTGGTCCACCGTCCGCGCGCCCTGCTGCTGGACGAACCCTGCGCGGGACTGGACCTGGCCAGCCGCCGCCGTTTCCTGGAAAGCCTGCGCGCGCTGGCCCGCGGCGGCACCACCCTGCTGCTGGTGACCCACCACGTGGAGGAGATCGTTCCCGAGATCGGCCACGTGCTGCTGCTCAGGGACGGCCGCGTGCTGCGCCAGGGCGGCAAGGCCGACACGCTCACCGACGCCGCGCTGGGCGAGACGTTCGACATGCCGATCCGCGTGCGGCGGCAGGGCGACTGGTACAGCGCAGCCGTCGACTGACGCTGCGCGCGGCCTCCCGCTGCGGCGCCGGTTGGCCGCAACGGCGTCAGTGCGGCGTGCAGAAGCAGTAGGCGTACACGTTCGGCTTGCCCGGCTCGGCCTGGCGCAGCAGGGCCAGGTCCGGCGCCGCCAGCATGCCGGCCTGCGCCACCCAGGCCGGCAGATGGATGCCGTAGCCGCGCAGGGTGGCGGCCGTCGCGCTGCGGTTGAGGTTGAGCATGAAGCGCTCGAAGGTGCCCAGCGGCGCCTCCTCGTAGCGTACCGGCGCGTCGCTGCCGAGGCCGGCCAGCTTCGCCGCGTCGGCGACGGCGTCGCCGAGGCCGCCGAGTTGGTCCACCAGGCCGCGCTGCAGGGCCTGGCGGCCGGTCCACACGCGGCCCTGGGCGATCGCGTCGATGGCGTCGTAGCTCTTGCCGCGCGCCGCGGCCACGCCGCCGACGAAGTCGCGGTAGCCCTTGTCGATGATCGCCTGGATCACGCCGCCCACCTTCGGGTCCAGCGGCCGGGTGATGTCGAACGCGCCGGCCAGTGGGCCGGTGGCCACGCCGTCGCTGGCGACGCCGAGCTTGGCCAGCGTGCCGGGCACCGTGTAGTACAGGCCGAAGATGCCGATCGAGCCGGTGATGGTATTCGGCTCGGCCACGATGCGATTGGCGTTCATCGAGATCCAGTAGCCGCCGCTGGCCGCCACGTCGCCCATCGACACCACCACCGGGATGCCGGCCTGGCGCGCCAGCTCCACCTCGCGGCGGATCTGCTCGGCGGCGTACACCTCGCCACCGGGCGAATCGACGCGCAGCACGATCGCGCGGGTGCGCTTGTCGTGGCGCGCGGCGCGGATCAGCGCGGCGGTGGATTCGCCGCCGATCTCGCCGGGCGGCTGGCGGCCGGAACCGATCTCGCCCTCGGCCACCACCACCGTCACGCCCGGCGCGAACGGGTCGGGACCGGGCAGGCCGGACGCGTACTGCGCGAAATCCACCTGGCGGAAACCATGCCCCTGCTTGCCGGCCGGCACGCCCTGCTTGCGCAACATCGCGATCAGCTGGGCACGGGTGGCGGTGCCGTCGATCAGGTGTTCGTCCAGCGCCAGCCTGGCGAGGTCGCCCTGCGTGGCGGCAAGCTTCTCCGGCAATTGGTCGATGTCGGCGCGCAGCGCGGCCGGATCGAGTTTGCGCAGTTTCGCCACCTCGGCCAGGTAGTCGTCCCACAGCCCGCCCATCCAGTAGCTGTCGGCCTGCTTGGCCGCGTCGGAGGCGTGGTCGAGCACGTAGGGTTCGGCCGCGCTCTTGAACTGGCCCACCCGGAACAGGTGCACCTCGACGCCCAGCTTGTCCAGCAGGTCCTTGTAGAACAGCCGGTAGTTGGCCAGCCCGGTGAGCATCAGCTCGCCCCTGGGATCGAGCAGCACGCGGTCGGCATGGGCGGCGAGGTAGTACTGGAACTGGTCCAGGCTGGCGCCCCAGGCAACCACCGGCTTGCCGGCGGCGCGGAAACGGTCCAGCGCCGCGCCCACCTCGCGCAGCGCGGCGAAGCCGCCGCTGCGCAATTGGCTGGGGTCGAGCAGGATGCGGCTGATGCGCGGATCCTTCGCCGCGGCGTCGATGGCTCTCACCAGATCGCGCACCTGCACCTGCTTGGGCGCTTCGCCGGACAGGCCGGCCAGCGCGCGCTGCAGCGGCTCCACGCTGTACTGCTCCACCAGCCTGCCGCGCGGTTGCAGCACCAGCACGCTGCCGTCCATCACCGCGTTGTCGCCGCGCCCCGCGTACACGCCCAGCACCAGCAACAGCAGCAGGAACAGCACGGCGAAGAACACCACGTTCAGGATCACCAGCCGCACCGCATTGATCCCGCGTCCGATCACGCGCAGGAAGGCCCAGAATCCATTCGGTCGGCGCGGCTGGCGCAGGGGCGGAGGCGGCATGGGATGTCCTTGCGAAAGGCTGCAGCCTACCTGTTCGCGTGAAGGCCGTCAGCAGGTCATGGGCTGGGCGGGATGTAGGGCAGCTCGTCCAGGCAGCTCTCGCCCACGAAGTGCGGGTGCCGCGAGCTGCGCCAGAAGCGCGCGAACAGCAGCACCGCCGCCACCGAGAGCCCCGCGATCAGCCCCATCCACATGCCGCGCGCGCCCAGCCCGTGGCGGAACGCCAGCCACCAGCCCACCGGCATGCCCACTCCCCAGTAGGCGAACAGGGTGATCGCCATCGGCACGCGGGTGTCCTTCAGCCCCCGCAATGCACCGTTGGACGCCACCTGGATGCCGTCGGAGAACTGGAACAGCCCGGCCAGCACCAGCAGCTGCGCGGCCAGCGCGGTCACCTTCGCATCGTGCGTGTACAACGAGGCGATGAAATGCGGCAGCGCCAGCATCAACCCCGCCGACACCAGTTGAGTGACCAGGGTGAGGCCGATGCCGCAGAAGCCGGCATAGCGCACGCCGGCCGGATCGCCGCGCCCCACCGCGTTGCCCACCCGCACCGTGATCGCCATCGCCAGGCCCAGCGGAATCATGAAGAACAGCGAGGCCACGTTCAGCGCCACCTGGTGGCTGGCCACCACGTCCTCGCCCAACGTGCCGATCAGCAGCGCCGCCGCCACGAACAGGCCGGCCTCGGCCAGCAGGGTCACCGCCATCGGCAGGCCGATGTGCAGCAACTGGCCGATGCGTCGCCAGTGCGGCCACTCGAAGCGTTCCAGCAGGTTCAGCCCGCGATAGTTGCGGTGGTACAGCACGTAGGTGGCGAAGCCCAGCATCTCCACCCACAGCGCGGTGGCGGTGGCGATGCCGCAGCCGCGCGCGCCCTGCGGCGGCAGGCCCAGCCGGCCGAACATGAACACGTAGCCCAGCGGCACCAGCAGCAGCAGGCCGCCGAAGCTGAAGTACATCGACGGCCGCGTCAGCGACAGCCCCTCGGACAACCCGCGCAGGGCGAAGTAGCAGGTCAGCGCCGGCGCGCCCCAGCTGATCGCGCGCAGGAACTCGCCCACCGAGGTGTACAGGCTCGGCGCCACGCCGATCAGCTTGATCAGCGGCTCGGCATGGCGCACCACATACCACAGCAGCACGCCCAGCGTGGCCGCCAGCCACAACGCCTGGCGGAACACCCCGCCCACCTCGGCCCGGCGGCCGGCGCCGTCGAGCTGCGACACCGACGGCGGCACCGACATCATCACGCCGATGCCGCTGACGATCGCCAGCGACCAGATGCTGGCGCCGACCGCCACCGCGCCCAGCACGTGCGCGCTGTAGTGGCCGGACAGCATGGCGTCGATGACGTTGCTGCCGATGGCGGCGAGCTGGGCCAGGATGAGCGGCAGCGCGAGGCGCACGGTGGCGCCGATCTCGCGCGCCAGGCGGGCGCGATCGGGACGGAAGGCATTCATAGGGCAGGGTCTCGGGTGCCGCGATTGTAGCCGAGCCGGCTGCGCACTGCCGCGCCGCCGGCCAGGTGTGCCAAGATCATCCGTTGCGTCGCATGGGGTAAGGGGAATGAAGGAACTGGTGTCGTACGAAGGCCTGCATTGCGCCAACTGCAGCCATGCGTTGCAGGGCGAGTTCTGCCACCACTGCGGGCAGTCCGTGCACAGCGTGCTGAAGCCGGTGCACCACATGACCGAGGAAGCGATCGAGACCATCCTGCACATCGATGGCCGCATCCTGCACACGCTGCCGCCGCTGTTCCTCAAGCCCGGCTTCCTCACCCTGGAATACTTCTCCGGCCGGCGCATGCGCTACATCGCGCCGTTCCGGCTGATGTTCGTGCTGTGCCTGCTGGCGTTCTTCCTGTGCCACCTGGCGATCGACCGCATCGGCCTGCAGCCGTCGCCGCTCCACGTGCACACGAGCGGCGCGGACTTCGCCCACGCCGACGATGCCGACGACGTGCAGGACCTGCTGGGCAAGCAGCTGAAGAACGCCCAGCAGGCCTGCGTCAAGCTCGGCGACCTGATCTACGGCAACTGCATGCAGGCCGCCGAGACGACGCTGCGCAAGCAGGCCACCGACCGGCTGACCGCGCTGCACGCCGACCCTTCGCTGGCCTCGGCCAAGGTCGTGCCCGTGCCCCCGTTCCCCGCCGGAAACGACGACCAACCCGACCATTTCGAAGCCCACGTACCCTGGCTGCCTGCCTTCGCCAATGCCTGGCTGAGCCAGGCGGGGCAGCGCGCGGGCGAGAACATGCACGCCGCCTTCCACGGCACCGGCGAGGAGCGCGCGCAAGCCATCGAGCGGCTCGAGGCGGGCATCTTCGGCCGCCTGCCGCAGGCCATGCTGGTGATGATCCCGCTGTTTGCGCTGCTGCTGAAGCTGTTCTACGTGTTCAAGCGGCGGCTGTACATGGAACACCTGATCGTGGCGCTGCACAGCCATGCCTTCCTGTTCCTGTGCCTGTTGCTGGGCGTGCTGCTGGACCTGCTGGCCGGCGGGCTGGCGCCGCACGCGGCCTGGGTGAAGACCCCGCTGCACTGGCTGGAATGGGGGCTGGCGCTGTGGTCGATGGCCTACCTGCTGCTGATGCAGAAGCGCATCTACCACCAGGGCTGGCCGATGACCCTGGTGAAGTACTGGTGCGTGGGCTGGTGCTACTTCTGGCTGCTGCTGTGGGTGCTGGTCGGCGCGATGCTGCTGGGCGCCGCGTACTGAGAGCCCCCACCGTGGCCCATGCACGATTTCGGCAGGCGGCCGGGCCGCCCGCCGACGGGTTTTGCACAGCAGCAAGTGCTTGACATCCGGGCTTGTCAAGCCTTGCGACGCCCTTTCACCACGCCCCGGCACATGTTGCAAGTCATTGATGGAAAAGCTTATTCATTCCTGATTAAAACTTGCCCAAGGCGTCCCGGGCGCCGTTCCCATGCGCCTTCGGGACGTCTCTCCCCGGCGCATCCACAGACTTATCCACAGGACTTGTGGATAAACGGAAAACCCACTGGCACAGAGTCACTTACCCAAGCTTCCTGCCGTGTCCGGCAGCAAGGCCCGGCAAGCGCCCGTCACCTACAGCGCTTCCCTCCGGCCGGCCGGCATCGGCCACGCGTTACACTGGGCGCCACGAGGTCCGCATGCCAGCCGTACTCCGCGTCGCCCTGCCGGTTCCCCTGCCCCGCCTGTTCGACTACCTGCCCCCGGCCACCGGCCGGGCGGCGCCGGGCAGCCGCGTGCTGGTGCCGTTCGGACGCGGCAGGGCGGTGGGCGTGGTGGTCGACGCCCCCGGCGACAGCGCGGTCGCCCCCGCCCGGCTGAAACGCGCCCTGCGCGTGCTGGACGATGCCCCGCTGCTCGATGCCGAACTGATGGCCACCCTGGCCTGGGCCGCCGACTACTGGCTGGGCGCCCCCGGCGAAGCCTACGCCAACGCCCTGCCGCTGGCCCTGCGCGAACCGCGCCCGCTGCCCGACACCCGCGGCGAAGCCTGGGCGCTGACCGTGGCCGGCCGCAGCGCGCTGGACGCAGGTAGCCGGCGTGGCGGCAGCCGGGCGCTGCTGCAGGCGTTGGCCGCCGGCCCGCTGGACGCCATCGCCCTCGCCGCGGCCTTGCCGGACTGGCGCGCCGCCGCCCGCCGCCTCGACGCGGCCGGGCTGATCGAGCGCACGACGGCGGCCGCGACGGCAATCCCCGTCGCCACCGCCGCCCCGGTGCCGAGCGCCGAACAGCAGGCCGCCATCGCCGCCGTCGCCGACGCGTTCGGGCGCTTCCAGCCGTTCCTGCTCGACGGCGTCACCGGCAGCGGCAAGACCGAGGTCTACCTGGCGCTGATCGCCCGGGCGCTGGCGCAGGGAAAGCAGAGCCTGCTGCTGGTGCCGGAGATCGGCCTGGCCCCGCAGACCGTGCGCCGCCTGCGCGAACGCCTGGGCGTGCCGGTGGAGGTGCTGCACTCCAACCTTGCCGAAGGCGAGCGCGCCCGCGCCTGGCTGCGTTCGCGCAGCGGCGAGGCGAAGGTGATCCTGGGCACCCGCTCGGCGGTGTTCACCCCGCTGCCGCAGGCCGGCCTCGTCATCGTCGACGAGGAGCACGACGGCGCCTACAAGCAGCAGGAAGGCTTCCGCTACCACGCGCGCGATCTCGCCGTGGTGCGCGCCCGGGCGCTGGGTGTGCCGGTGCTGCTGGGCTCGGGCACGCCCTCGCTGGAGTCGCTGGCCAACGTGCAGGCGGGCCGCTACCGCGCGCTGCACCTGCGCGCGCGGCCCGGCGCCGCGCGGCCGCCGCAGGTGCAGATCGTGGACATGCGCGCGCAACGGCTGGAGCACGGCCTGTCGCCGACGCTGCTGGCCGCGGTGGCCGACACCGTGGCGCGCGGCGAGCAGGCGCTGGTGTTCAAGAACCGCCGCGGCTACGCACCGGTGCTGCTGTGCCATGCCTGCGGCTGGCACGCCGACTGCCCGCGCTGCGAGCACCCGCTCACCCTGCACGCCGGACGCCGCACGCTGCTCTGCCATCACTGCGACTACCGCAGCGCCGTGCCCGCCGCCTGCCCGGCCTGCGGCGTAGCCGAGCTGAAACCGCAGGGCCAGGGCACCGAGCGGCTGGAGGAAGCCCTGGCCGCTCGCTTCCCGGACGTACCGGTGCTGCGCATCGACCGCGAGACCACCCGCCGCCGCGACAGCTTCGAACAGTTGCTCGACGGGCTGCGCAACGCGGCAAAGCCGGCGATCCTGGTCGGCACGCAGATGCTGGCCAAGGGCCACGACCTGCCCCGGCTCACCCTGGTCGCCATCGTGGGCGTGGACGAGGGCCTGCTCAGCGTGGACTTCCGCGCCGGCGAGCGGCTGGCGCAGACCGTGGTGCAGGTGGCCGGGCGCGCCGGGCGCGCGGCGCGACCGGGCCGGGTGCTGCTGCAGACCCACCATCCCGAGCACCCGCTGCTGCGCCAGCTGCTGGCCGAGGGCTACGCCGCCGCGGCGCAGACGCTGCTGGCCGAACGCCGCCTCGCCGGGTTGCCGCCGTTCGGCCACCAGGTCCTGCTGCGCGCCGAGGCGCACCAGCGCGCCGCCGTGGACGCCTTCCTCGCCGCCGCGGTGGACGCGCTGCCCGCCGGCCACGGCCTGCAGCTGGCCGGCCCGATGCCCGCGCCGATGCCGATGCGCGCCGGGCGGCAACGCGGCCAGCTGCTGCTGGAGGCGCCCCGGCGCGGCGAGCTGCACCGCATCGCGCGCCCCTGGTCGCTGCAGCTGGCGGAGCTGCCGGCCGCGCGCAAGGTGCGCTGGTCGCTGGACGTGGACCCGGTCGACCTCTACTGAATCCCCCTGCCTGGAGAACCGCCATGCCCGATGCCCTGCCCCATATCGTGATCCTAGGCGGCGGCTTCGGCGGACTGGCCGCCACGCGCGCGCTGGCCGGCGCCAGGGCGCGGATCACCCTGGTCGACCGCCACAACCACCACCTGTTCCAGCCGCTGCTGTACCAGGTGGCCACCGCCGGGCTGGCGGCGCCCTCGATCGCGGCGCCGCTGCGGCAGATCCTGCGCCGCCAGCGCAACGTCACCGTGCTGATGGACGAGGCGACCGGCATCGACCTCGCCAACCGCCGGGTGCAACTGCACCGCGAACGGCTGGACTACGACTGGCTGGTGGTCGCCACCGGCGCCACCCACGCCTATTTCGGCCACGGCGACTGGGCCGCCGACGCGCCCGGGCTGAAGTCGCTGGACGATGCGCTGGCGATCCGCCGCCGCGTGCTCACCGCGTTCGAGCGCGCCGAGCAGGAGGACGGTGCCTCCCGCCAGGCCTGGCTCAACTTCGTGGTGGTGGGCGCCGGCGCCACCGGGGTGGAGCTGGCCGGCACGCTGGCCGAGATCGCGCGGCGCACCCTGGCCGGCGAGTTCCGCCGCGCGCAGCCCAGCGCGGCCAACATCCTGCTGGTGGAAGCCGGACCGCGGGTGCTGGCCGCGTTCGACCCCGTGTTGTCGGCCAAGGCACAACGCCAACTGGAGCGGCTGGGCGTGCAGGTGCGCCTGGGCCAGGCGGTGACGGCGGTGGACGACCAGGGCGTGACCCTCGGCGACGAGCGGATCGCGGCGCGCACCGTGCTGTGGGCCGCCGGCGTGGCCGCCTCGCCATTGGGGCGCGCGCTGGATGCGCCGCTGGACCGTGCCGGCCGCGTGCTGGTGCAGCCCGACCTCAGCCTGCCCGGCCATCCGGAGGTGTTCGTGGTCGGCGATCTCGCCAGCGTCATGCAGGACGGCCGCCCCGTGCCCGGCGTGGCGCCCGCCGCCAAGCAGATGGGCGGGCACGTGGGCGGGCTGCTTGCCGCGTGCCTGCGTGGCGACCGCCGACCGCGCCCTTTCCGCTACCGCGACGCCGGCTCGCTGGCGACGATCGGCCGCATGGCGGCGGTTGCCCAGTTCGGCCGGCTGCGGCTGTCCGGCCTGTTTGCCTGGTGGGTATGGCTGGGCGCGCACATCTGGTTCCTGATCGGCTTCCGCAACCGCCTGGTGGTGATGCTGGACTGGGCGATGGCGTACTGGACCCAGGCGCGGCACGCCCGGATCATCACCGGCCGCGACCAACCCGGCGACGACGCACGCGACCGCTGAAAAGCGAACGGCCCGCCAAAGCGGGCCGTTGCCAGTCACGGGGTTTACCGCACGGGCGTCGCTATCGCGCGGAGCTCATTCGAGCGTGCTTCATCCTTCATCCGAAGCGTGCGGCCATGGATAGCCGCTTCTCGACCCTCGCGTCCATGGACGAACGCACCCGTCAAGCACCCATCAAGCAAACAGCCCGCGCATCTTCTTCATTGCATTCGCCTCGACCTGGCGGATGCGCTCGGCCGAGACGCCGTATTCGTCGGCCAGGTCCTGCAGCGTGGCCTTGTCCTCGTTCAGCCAGCGGCGCTGGATGATGTCGCGCGAGCGGTCGTCCAGCTTGGCCAGCGCATTGGACAGGGTTTCCAGCCGGTTGTCGGCCTGGTCGGCGTCGGCCACGTTGTCGTAGGGATCGGCGCCCTCGTCGACGAGGAAGGCCTCCGGCGCGGGCTTGGCGTCGTCGTCGGCGTCGGCCGGGGCCTCGAAGCCGATGTCGCGGCCGGACAGGCGCGACTCCATCTCGCGCACGGTCGCCTCGGGCACGCCCAGATCCTTCGCCACCACGCGCACTTCCTCGGCGTTCATCCAGCCCAGGCGCTTCTTGCTCTTGCGCAGGTTGAAGAACAGCTTGCGCTGCGCCTTGGTGGTGGCCACCTTGACGATGCGCCAGTTGCGCAGGATGAACTCGTGCATCTCGGCGCGGATCCAGTGCACCGCGAAGCTGACCAGCCGCACGCCCTGGTCGGGGTCGAAGCGCTTCACCGCCTTCATCAGGCCGATGTTGCCTTCCTGGATCAGGTCGGCCAGCTGCAGGCCGTAGCCGGAATAGCCGCGCGCCACGTGCACCACGAAACGCAGGTGCGACATCACCAGCTTCCTGGCGGAACCGAGATCGCTCTCTTCCTGGTAGCGGCGCGACAGCGCCTGCTCCTCGTCCTGGCTGAGCACCGGGATGCGATGCACCGCCGAGATGTAGGCGTCCAGGCTGCCGACGACGCTGGGTACCGGGAGATTGGCGGTCACCAAGGCTTGAGACATGTGGAACCTCCGGAATGAGGGGTCAGCTTAGCACTCTGGTACTTGGAGTGCTAAAGGCGGCGGGGAGTTCCTGCCGCTTTTTCTAAACCATATGGTACAGAAATATGGCCGCCTTGTCCATACTCGCGCGCGCCGGCACCGCCGAGCATGGCCTGTCCGGCAGGCTTGAAAAGCGCCGGACACGTCCCGCCGGGTCATGTCCCCGTCTCCGTGGCCGGTGTCCCGGCTTGGACGATCAGGCCTGGAGTCTTGAAAATCGCGCTTGACAATATGTACGTACGTACATATTCTTTCTGCCATGGCCAGACACTCGAACAAGCAAGCGCTGCTGGACGCCGGGCTCCGGGTCATGTTCAAGCAGGGATTCGTCGGCGCCGCCGTTCGCGATGTCGTCGCGGCGGCCGGGGTCCCGCACGGTTCGTTCACCAACCACTTCCCGTCGAAGGAGCAGTTCGGCAGGGAAGTCCTGGACCAGTACTTCGACCACGTCCGGCAACTCCTCGGGGCCTCCCTCGAAGACCGCGGCCTGAGTCCACGGGCGCGGCTGGAGCGGTACCTCGACCTGATCGTCGAACGGCTCCGGGCCGACGGGTTCGAGCGCGGCTGCCTGATCGGCGACCTGAGCATCGAGGTGACCCAGACCAGCGATCTCATCCGCGAACGCCTGCAGGTCGTGTTCAGGCAATGGCTGCAGCCCTTCGCGGAATGCCTCGCGGAGGGCCAGGCGCTGGGCGAATTCGACGCGCGATTCGACGCCCGGGAGCTCGCCGAGTACTTCCTCGCTTCCTGGGAGGGGGCGATTCTCCGGATGAAGGTGGAGCGCTCGATCGCGCCACTGGACCGGTTCAGGACGATTTTCTTCTCGACCATCTCAAACAGTGGAGCCTCGACATGAATGACGTTCTGCTTCCCAGGGTCAGCGTCTACGGCTCGAACATGGCCTACCGGTCCATGGGCGACCGGAGCAAGCCGGTCGTCCTGTTCCTGCACGGCAATCCGACGTCGTCGTACATCTGGCGCAACATCATGCCGGTGGTGTCCGAGGTCGCGTATTGCATCGCGCCGGACCTGATCGGCTTCGGCCAGTCGGACAAGCCCGGCATCCGGTACGGCTTCGCGGACCATATCGCCTACCTGGACCGCTTCCTCGTGGAACTCGGCATCGACCAGGCCCACCTCATCGCGCAGGACTGGGGCACGGCCCTGGCGTTCGAGCTGGCGGCAAGGCGGCCTCCGCTCGTCCGCAGCCTGGGCTTCATGGAATTCATCCGCCCCATGGAATCCTGGGACGCGTTCCACCAGACGCAGCAGGCACGGGACATCTTCATGAAGCTCAGGACCCCGGGAGTCGGCGAGCAGTTGGTGCTGCGCGAGAATTTCTTCGTCGAGAAGATCCTGCCCGGCTCGGTCCACCGGAAGCTCGGCGACGAGGAAATGGCGGTGTATCGCGCGCCATTCCCGGATGAAACGTCGAGGATCCCGACACTCCGGCTGCCGAACGAACTTCCGATCGCGGGAAACCCGCGGGACGTGCACGACAGCCTCACCAAGGCCCATGCCGCACTCGCGGCATCGACCTACCCGAAGACGCTTTTCGTCGGCAATCCGGGAGCCCTGGTTTCCCCCGCGTTCGCGCGATCCTTCGCGGCCAGGTTGAAGAATTGCGACCTGGTCGAGTTGGGCGCCGGCGCGCATTACCTCCAGGAAGACCATCCGCAGGCGATTGCCGAGGGCGTGGTCACGCTGATCGAGCGGGCGGAAATGCAACGCGGGCAGCCGGTCGCCGCATGAACGTCGAAATCGAATACTGCCTGCCCTGCGGCTACAGGAAGCGCGCCGATGCGGCGGCGGCCGCATTGGGGCAGCAGCTGGGCGTGTCCGCCAGACTCGTGCCCGGGAAGGGCGGCGTGTTCCGCGTCAGCGTGAACGGAAAGGAAGCCATCTCACGCGCCAGGGGATATTTCCCCTCACCGGAGGACATCGTCGCGGCCGTCCGCAACCAGAGAGCGGACGACGGCTTGCAATAAGCACCAGGTCGCGCCCGAAAAAGAACCGGGCCAAGGAACATCGTCCCGGCGCAGGGACGGGGGTGGCCCTGGCCATACCGGCACGCCCGTTTCCCCGTGCAGGCCCGGGCTAATTACAATGGTGCGATCCGGCCGTCCGGCCGCATCCCTGGGGGAGTCCTCTTGATCATCTGCGTCCCCAACGTATTGACCGCCGGGGAACTCGGCACGATCCACGCCGAGCTCCAGTCCGCCCCCTATGTCGACGGCGCCAGCACCGCCGGCTGGTCCGCCCGCGGCGTGAAGAAGAACCGGCAGGTCGCTCCCAACACGAACAACTACGCCCGGCTGGCGGACGTCGTGCGCGACGCCTTCATGCGCAACGGCATGCTGCAGGCGGCACTGCTGCCGGCGTCGGCCACCCAGGTGATGTTCAACCGCTACGACATCGGCATGGAGTACGGACCGCATGTCGATTCCCCCGTGATGGGCGGCATGGGCAGCGCAGTGCGCAGCGATATCGCGATCACCCTGTTCCTGTCCGATCCGCAGAGTTACGCCGGCGGCGAACTGGTCATGTGCAACAGCGGCGGCATGGAATACGAATTCAAGCTGGAAGCGGGCGCCGCCATCGCCTACCCCGCCAACACGCTGCACCACGTCAAGCCGGTGACCCGGGGGGCGCGCCAGGCCGCCATTCTCTGGGTGCAGAGCATGGTGCGCGACCCCGCCCGCCGCGAACTGCTGTGGGACCTGGAGAACGCCAAGCGGGACATCTTCGGCCGCGAGGGCAAGAGCGCGGCCTTCGACGCCGTCAGCCGTTCGCACGCGAACCTGCTGCGGATGTGGGCGGAAGTGGCATAGGCCACGCCCGGCGTCCTCCGGGCAGGCTCAGCCCGGCAGTTCCGCGCGCGGCGGCAGCGACCAGTCGATCGGCGCCTGCCCCTCGCCTTCCAGGTAGCGGTTGGCGGCGGAGAAGTGCCCGCAGCCGAGGAAACCCCGGTGCGCGGACAGCGGCGAGGGATGCACCGACTTCAGCACGCAGTGCCGGCGACGGTCGATCAGCTGGCCCTTGCGCTGGGCGTAGCTGCCCCAGAGCATGAACACGATGCCTTCCCGCTCGCGGTTGAGCGCGTCGATGGCCGCGTCGGTGAAACCTTCCCAGCCCTTGCCCTGGTGCGAGGCGGCACGGCCGCGCTCAACCGTGAGCACGCTGTTGAGCAGCAGCACGCCGCGGTCGGCCCACGGCGTGAGGCAGCCATGGTCGGGGGGCGGGATGCCCAGGTCGCGCTGGATCTCCTTGAAGATGTTCACCAGCGAGGGCGGCGGCGGCACGCCGGGGCGCACCGAGAAGCACAGCCCGTGCGCCTGGCCGGGACCGTGGTACGGGTCCTGGCCCAGGATCACCACGCGCACCGCCTCGAACGGGGTGTGCGTGAACGCGTTGAAGATCTCCGGCCCGGGCGGGTAGATCACCTTGCCCGCGCGCTTCTCGGCGCGCAGGAACTCGGCCAGCGCGCGCATCTCGGGGCGCTCGAGGTAGTCGCCGATGCGCGCCTTCCAGGAAGGTTCCAGCTTGATGTGGTCGCCGCTCATGTCGTCGCGTCATGCTGGCGCAGGTGCCGCGCCACGCGCAACTGGAACAGCAGCTTGGTGACCAGCAGTCGCTCCTCCACCGGCTTCTCCACCAGGTCGTTGGCGCCGGCCTTGAGCAGGGCCGCCTGGTTGGCCGGGTTCTCGTCGCCGGTCATCACCAGCACCGGCAGCCTGCCCTTGCCGTAGCCGAACCGGTTGCGCACATGCTCGAGCAGGTCGCCGCCGGTGAGGTCGCCCTTCAGGCTGACGTCGGTGAGCACCACGTCGGCGCCCACCCGGCCCAGCGCGCGCTCGGTCTCCAGCAACGCCAGCGCGTCCTCCACGCTGACCACGTGGCGCACGGTGAGGCCGATCTTCTCCAGCATGCGGCGGGTGGCCAGCGCCACCACGCGGCTGTCCTCGACGTACAGCACGGTACCTTCGGCGGCGCTCTCCGGCCGCACGTAGCCGCGGATGAACTCGGCCAGCGCCTGGAAGCCCAGCGACTTGTCGAAGTAGTCGGTGACGTCCTCGCCCAGCGTGCGCTGGTGCAGGCGCGCGTCGACGTCGCCGGACACCACCACGATGGGCACGTAGATCTGCGGCGCGGACTCGCGCACGTAGTGCGCCAGCTCCAGCCCGTCCATGTCGGGCAGGCGCAGCGCGATGGTGATGAAGTCGAACACGCCGCCGTCGAGCAGCCGCTGCGCCTCGGCGCCGCTGCCGCAGTCCACCACCTCGGCTTCGGGCAACTCGGCGCGCAGCACGCGTGCGATCAGTTGCCGCACCACTTTCGAGCCATCGACCACCAGCACGCGGGGTGCGGCGCTGGCGAGGCGATTGCTGATGCTTCCACTCATCCCCTGTCCACCTGCTCGTACGGACGTCCCTGCCGATGCATCGCGCGATGCCCTCCCGGCACCGCCGTCCGTTCGCGGCCGGGCCGCCTCAGGCGGCCTTGCGCAGTTGCCATGCGCTGACCAGCCGCGCCCCCAGCCAGCCCAGCGCCGCGGCCGCCAGCGGCACCGCCAGCAGCAGCCACGGCGGCAGGCCGCCCACGCGCAGTGTGCCACCGTAGGCCTGGCTCAACTGCGCCACCGGTCCCGCCAGCGACCATTCGACCAGCAGCGCCAGCAGCACCGCCAGCACGCCGCTGAACAGGCCGTACCAGATCCCGGCGTAGAGATACGGCCGGCGCACGAAGGCGCGGCTGGCGCCGACCAGCATCAGCACGCCGATCTCCTCGGCGCGGCTGGCGATGTCCACCCGCACCGTGTTGCCCACCACCAGCAACGCGGCCAGCGCCAGCAGGCCGGCGAGGATCAGCACGGCGCGGTCGCCCACGCCGAGCAGGGCATCCAGCCGCTGCCGCCAGCTGCCGCTGTCCTGCACCATGTCCACGCCGTGGAGGGCGCGCAGGTCGTCGGTGAGGTGGCCGACCGCGGTCGCGTCGAGGCCGTCCTTCGGCTGCACCACCAGCACGTACGGCAGCGGGTTGTCGTCCAGCGACCGCAGCGCATCGGAGAAGCCCTGCATCTTCGACAGCTCGTCCATGCCCTGCTGCGGCGTCTTCAGCGTCACCGTGGCGACGTCGGGACGTTCGCCGATCTGTTTCGCCAGCAACTGCGCCGTGGCACCGGGCTGGCCCGGCTGCAGGAACACGCCGATCGCCGGGTTGCGGCCCAGCGCATCGCCCAGGTGCTGCACGTTGCCCAGCAGCAGGTAGAAGGTCAGCGGCAGGGCCAGCGCCAGGCCCATCACCGCGACGGTGAGCAGGGTGCCGAACGGCCGCGCGGCGAGCCGGCGCAGGCTGGCCGCCGCGCTCCAGCCGTGGTGCTCGCGCCAGCTGGCGACCGGCCGCGCGCGGCTGTGCCGGCTGCGTTCGGCTTCCGGCGCTTCGCCGGCGGGGGTCTCGACGGATGCGTTCACAGCACCTCCTCCGCGGCCACGTCGGCCACCAGCCGGCCGTGGTCCAGCACCACCACGCGCTTGCGCATGCGCTTGATCAGCGGCAGATCGTGGCTGGCGACCAGCACGGTGGTGCCCACCTGCCGGAAGCCGGCGAACAGTTCCATGATCTCCACCGCCAGTTGCGGATCGAGGTTGCCGGTGGGCTCGTCGGCGATCAGCAGCGCCGGCCGCGCCACGATGGCGCGCGCGATGCCCACGCGCTGCTGCTCGCCGGTGGACAGCGACACCGGCAGCTGCCGCTCGTAGTCGAGCAGGCCCACCTTCTCCAGCGCGGCGCGCACGCGACGGCCGCGTTCCTGCGGCGCGATGCCGCCGATCACCAGCGGCAGTTCGACGTTGGCGAACACGCTGCGGTCCAGCAGCAGGCGATGGTCCTGGAACACCATGCCGATGCGCCGGCGCAGCTTCGGGATGCCGGCCGCGCGGATCTTCGCCAGCGGCTGGCCGTCCAGCACGATATGACCGTGCGTGGGCCGCTCGATCAGCGCCAGCAGCTTGAGCAGGGTGCTCTTGCCGGCGCCGGAATGGCCGGTGACGAAGGCCATCTCGCCCTCCGCCACCTCGAAGGAAAGCTGCGAGAGCGCCTCGTGCCCGCCCTCGTAGCGCTTGCTCACTTGATCGAAGCGGATCACCGCGCGTCCCCGGAACCGTTCAGCCCGCAATGACGCCAAGGATACGGGAGCGCGCATGAAACCAGAACCAACGCGCGCACGATCGCGGCCGGAAGTCCCCAAGCCCGCATTTCGGATCGGGACGACGGGTCAGGGCGCGGCGGCACGACCCGTCGTCACGCAAGCCCCGGCCGGGCGCTCAGCGGCCGGTGAACAACCGGCTGAGGCGACGGAACAGGCCCGGCTTCTTCGCGGCGGACGCCACGCCGGACTGCACTTCCACCTGCCGCGAGGGGCGCTGGCCGGACACGGCGGCCGCCGGTTCGCGCGGCGCGCGCTCGGCGCGCGGGCCGCGATTGCCGCCCCGCCCCGCGCCAGTGCCCGCCGGGGCCACCCCCGCGGCCTGCGTGGCGGCGTTCGGGGCGGCGCCCGCCGCTTCGCCGCCACGGCGCCGGCCGCGCCCGCCACGCCGGCGACGACGCTTCGCCGCGCCCTCGGCCGAAGCTGCGCCGGCGTCGCCCTGCGGGGCGGCGTCGACCACGGCGACGGCGGTCGCGACGGCTTCCGCCGGGGCCGCTTCCGCGGCGCGGGGCGGACGGGCCGAGCGCTCGCGCGGCGCGCGCGTACCGTCCCGGCCACTACGTTCGTCGCGCCGGCGCGGGCCGCCGCGGGCGGGCTTGCGGTCGTCGTGGCGCGACTCCACCCGGTCGCCGAACGCGGCGCTGTCGGCGGCGGCCGCGGCGGCGTATTCCGGGTCGATCTCGCGCGGCTTGGGCATCACCAGCAGCTCCGGCCCGATCGTGGCGACCGGGATCTTCTGGCCGATGTAGGCCTCGATCTCGGGCAGGCTCATCGCGTACAGGTCGCAGGCGAAGCTGACCGCGTCGCCCTCGGCGCCCAGCCGCGCGGTGCGACCGATGCGGTGCACGTAGTCCTCGGCGTCCTGCGGCAGGTCGTAGTTGAAGACATGGCTGACCGCGGGGATGTGCAGGCCGCGCGCGGCCACATCGGTGCACACCAGCATGTCGAGCTGGCTGTCCTGGAAGCGCTGCAGCAGCTTCTGGCGCTTCAGCTGCGGCACGTCGCCGGACAGCGCCCCCACGCGGTAGCCCTGCCGCTTCACCCGCTCGGTGATGCGCTCGGCGGCGGCCTTGGTGTTGACGAAGACGATGCTGCGGCTGGGGTTCTCGCGCTCCAGCAGGTTCAGCAGCAGCGGCATCTTCTCTTCCTTGGCCGGGAAGTAGACGACCTGGCGCACCTTGTCGGCGGTGACGTTGTCGGTCTCCACCACCAGCTTCTCGGCCTCGTGCATGTGCTCGTAGGCCAGTTCCAGCACGCGGTGGCTCAGCGTGGCGGAGAACAGCAGCACCTGGCGCTGCTCGCGCGCCGGCAGGCGGCGGAAGATGTAGCGCACGTCCTTGATGAAGCCGAGGTCGAACATGCGGTCGGCCTCGTCGACCACCATCACCTCGACGCCGTTGAAGCCGAACACCTGCTGCTTGTAGTAGTCGAGCAGGCGGCCCGGGGTGGCGATGATGATGTCGCAGCCGTCCTTGAGCTGCTGGCGCTGCTTGTCGTAGTCCACGCCGCCGTAGATCAGGGCGGTCCTGAGGCCGGTGTGGCGACCGATGTTGCGGGCGTCCTTGTCGATCTGGATGGCCAGCTCGCGGGTCGGCGCGATCACCAGGGCGCGCGGGTCGGTGTCCTTGCGCTCGGCCACCGCCGGGGTGGTCAGCAGGCGGTTCATCAGCGCGACCAGGAAGGCGCAGGTCTTGCCGGTGCCGGTCTGCGCCTGGCCGGCGACGTCGCGCCCGGCCAGCGCCACCGGCAGGGTCAGTTCCTGGATCGGCGTGCAGCGGGTGAAGCCGGCCTCGGCAAGGCCTTGCTGCAGCAGGGGATGAAGTTCGAAGTTGGTGAAGAAGGTATCGGTGAGTACGGTCTGCGACATGGAAAACCAGATGGGAAGCGGGCATGGGCCCTGCGGCCGGCCCGGCCCGGCCGGCACGAGGCGGGCGCGGACAGGTGGGTGGACGGCGCGCGGCGGCGCGGTCGCGACGGCGCGGGCCTGAGCCCGCGGCCGGCGATCCGCAGCCACGCAGGGCGCCGAAGCGGTAGCGGCGCAACCGGCAGTCCCGCTGGCATAGGCGAAAGGACGGGGCGGCCTGCGCAGTCGTCTCGCCTATGTCAACGGAACTGTCCGTTGCCGCCCTTGAATCGCTTGAATCGCGCCCCGAGTTACGTTGCAATGGAGGCCAGGGCCGCAACGGCCACCTCCCATTCCCGGTCCGACCCGCGCTTCATGGGCGCCCCAGTGTAGCCGATGCTGGGCGCGCGGTCGTCAAATCTTCCTTCCGCCCGTCTTTCGGAGACTCCGGTGAACGACCTGATTACCCATGTGAGCGACGACGCCTTCGAACAGGAGGTGCTCCAGTCCGGCACCCCCGTGCTGCTGGATTTCTGGGCCGAATGGTGCGGCCCGTGCAAGGCCATCGCGCCGATCCTGGACGAACTGGCGACCCAGTATCAGGGCAAGCTGCGCGTGGTGAAGCTCAACATCGACCACAACCAGAAGACCCCCCGCACCTACGGCGTGCGCGGCATTCCCACCCTGATGGTGTTCAAGAACGGCAAGGTCGAGGCCACCCAGATCGGCGCCGTCAGCAAGGGCCAGCTGGCCCAGATGATCGACAAGGCGATCTGACCGCCGCCCGCCCCGCCGCGCCGCGCTTTACGCCGCCGCGCGGCGGGTGCTAGATTCCGCAAGTCCGACGGGACTGTCCTGTCCCCCTGCGCGCACCGCGCGTACGTCGCACCCCTCCCTTCTCTACCAACGGCGCCCCACGAGGTTTGCCCGTGTCCGATATCGAAAGCCAAGAACCGACCGACGCCAAGCGCGCCGATGCCAAGCCTGCGGCCGAGCCGCGCCCGCGCGCGCCGCGCCGCACCGCCCGCCCCGACAAGGCCGCCGAAACGGCCGGCGAGGCGCCGGTGCAGTCCAGCCTGCCGGTGGAGGCCCCGGCGCCGGCCCCGACGCCCGCCCCGGCCGCCGCCGAGAGCGCGCCGCCTGCCGGCGACGCCGGCGGCCCGCGCCCCGCGCCGGAAGCCCGCGAGGGCGGCCAGCCGAACCAGGGCGGCAACCCGGGCGGGGGCAACGACCGCCGCAACGACCGGGACGGCCGCGGCCGCCGCCGCCGCCACGAGCGCGGCCAGCGCCCGGGCAACAACGGCAACCCGGGCAACCAGGGCAACGGCCATCCGCGCAATCCGAACGGGCTGCCGATGGACGACGACGAGAACGCCGACGCCGGCAGCAACGACCGCCTGATCAACCTCACCGAGCTGAAGCGGATGAAGGCGCCGGAGCTGCTGGCCTTCGCCGAGTCGCTGGGCATCCGCGAGGGCGTGGCCCGCCAGCGCCGCCAGGACGTGATCTTCAACATCCTCAAGGCGCACGCCCGCTCCGGCGGCGGCATCTGGGCCGAGGGCGTGCTGGAGATCCTGCAGGACGGCTTCGGTTTCCTGCGCTCGGCCGACGAGAGCTACCTGGCCGGCCCGGACGACATCTACGTCAGCCCCAGCCAGATCCGCCGCTTCAACCTGCGCACCGGCGACTACATCACCGGGCGCGTGCGCCATCCGAAGGAAGGCGAGCGCTACTTCGCGATGCTGCGCGTGGACGACATCAACGGCGACCCGCCGGAAGCGTCCAAGAATAAGATGCTGTTCGAGAACCTCACCCCGCTGTTCCCGCGCAAGGCGTTCAAGCTGGAGCGCGGCAACGGTTCCAGCGAGGACATCACCGGCCGCATCCTCGACCTGGTCGCGCCGGTCGGCAAGGGCCAGCGCGGGCTGATCGTCTCGCAGCCGAAATCCGGCAAGACGATGATGCTGCAGAACGTCGCCCAGGCGATCCAGTACAACCACCCCGAGGCGCACCTGATCATCCTGCTGGTCGACGAGCGGCCGGAGGAAGTGACCGAGATCGCCCGCACCGTGCGCGCCGAGGTCATCTCGTCCACCTTCGACGAGCCGGCCGTGCGCCACGTGCAGGTCGCCGAGATGGTGATCGAGCGCGCCAAGCGCCTGGTCGAGCACAAGCGCGACGTGGTGATCCTGCTCGACTCGATCACCCGCCTCGCCCGCGCCTACAACACCGTGGTGCCCAGCTCCGGCAAGGTGCTCACCGGCGGCGTGGACGCCAACGCGCTGCAGCGCCCGAAGCGCTTCTTCGGCGCCGCGCGCAACGTCGAGGAAGGCGGCTCGCTGACCATCATCGCCACCGCGCTGATCGACACCGGCTCGAAGATGGACGAAGTGATCTACGAGGAGTTCAAGGGCACCGGCAACATGGAAGTGCATCTGTCCCGCCGCATCGCCGAGAAGCGCGTGTACCCGGCCATCGACATCAACCGCTCCGGCACCCGCCGCGAGGACCTGCTGATCGATCCGGACATGCTGGCCAAGATCTGGATCCTGCGAAAGCTGCTGCATCCGATGGACGAGCTGGCCGCGATGGAGTTCATGCTCGACAAGATGAAGAACACCAAGTCCAACGACGAGTTCTTCAATTCGATGAAGCGATAGGCACCGGCGGCGGGCGGGCGGGGGCGACGCCCCGGCCTTCCCGCGGCTCGTCACGACAGGCCGGCCCCGTGCCGGCCTCGTTGTTTTCGCGCATGGCCGGCGGCACGTAGAATGGGCCGGTAGCCACGGCGACCCACCATGCGCATCCTGCTCGTCGAAGACGACCCCCTGGTATCCGATGCCATCGCCCGTGGCCTGTCGACGGAGGGCTATGTGGTCGACGCACTGGATCGCGCCGAAGGCGCGCCGGCGCAACTGGCGGCCAGCCATTACGACCTGGCCATCGTCGACCTGGGCCTGCCGGGCATGAACGGCTTCGAGCTGGTGCGCCGGCTGCGCGGTGCGGGCAGCCCGCTGCCGCTGCTGATCGTCACGGCGCGCGATGGCCTGGACGACCGTGTCGGCGCGCTGGATCTGGGCGCCGACGACTACCTGACCAAACCCTTCGCCCTGCCGGAGCTGGCCGCGCGCTGCCGCGCGCTGATCCGCCGCGCCAGCGTGGCCGGGGCCAGCGAGCTGAGCATCGGCGCGCTGCGCGTCGACCTGGCCGGCAAGCGCGTGCTGGGCGGCGACGGCAGGGCGCTGGACCTGACCCGGCGCGAGTGGTCCATCCTCGAATGCCTCAGCCTGCACAGCGGCCGCGTGGTGAGCAAGGAACGGCTGATGCAGGCCATCGTGGGCTGGGACGAGGAAATCTCCGGCAACGCCATCGAGGTGCACGTGTCGCGGCTGCGCGCCAAGCTGGGCGACGACGCCACCGTGCGCAGCGTGCGTGGCCTCGGCTACCGCCTTGAAGACGCCTGAGCGCCCGCGCGCGCGCAGCCTGCGCGGCCGCCTGCTCGGCTACCTGCTGCTGCCGCTGCTGCTGCTGATGGCGGCCGGCGCCTGGCTCGACCACCGCACCCTGGTCACGCCGGTCTACGCCGCCTTCGACCGCGCGCTGGCGCGCAGCGCCGGCGAGATCGCCATGCACGTCGAACGCCTGCCGGACGGACGTCTGGACATCCACTGGCCGGAGCCGCCGCGTTCGTACGGCCTGCCCGGCCCGCCGATGCGTCCGCCGCATTTCCTGACGCCTCCCCCGCACGCGTACCGGCACCCGCGCGAGAGCTTCCTGTTCCGGGTGAGCGGCAAGGACGGCGCCACGCTCGCCGGCACCGCGGACCTGCCCACGGCGCAGCCGGGCGACGCTGGCCCCGGCTTCCGCAATGCGAAATACCGCGGCCTGCCCGTGCGCGTGGCCACGCTGCGCATCACCGTGGGCGGTGAGTCGCTGCTGGTCAGCGCCGCCGAGACCATGCACTGGCGCGACCACGTGGTGCGCCGGCTCGACACCACCCTCGGTTTCAGCGACGGATTGCAGCTGGTGCTGGTGCTGGCGATCGCCATGCTCGGCATCACCGTGGCGTTGCGCCCTCTGCAACGCCTGCGCGAACGCATCGCCAGCCAGCCGCCGGAGGCGCTGAAGCCATTGCCGGTCGAATCCGTGCCGGGCGAGGTGCAGCCGCTGGTCGCCTCGCTCAACGGCCTGCTGGTCACCGTGCGCGAATCAGCGCAGGCACAGCAGCACTTCCTCACCAACGCCGCGCACCAGTTGCGCACTCCGCTCACCGGGCTGAAGGCACAGCTCGAGGTGCTGGAGCGCGAGAGCGCCGGCGGCCCGCTGCAGGAGCGCATCGCGGTGCTGCATGGCGGTATCGCGCGGCTGGCGCGCACCGCCGACCAGTTGCTGGCGCTGGCCCGCGCCGAGCCCTCGGCGCAGCGTCCCGGCGATTTCGCGCCCCTGCCGTTGCCCGGCCTGGTCGGCGCGGTGGTCACCACCATGCTGGACCGCGCGCTGGCGCGCGGCGTCGACCTGGGCGCCGATTGCCGCCCGGCCCAGGCCGAGGGCGTGTACTGGCTGCTGCACGAGCTGCTGGTGAACCTGGTGGACAACGCGATCCGCCACGCGCCGGCGGGCGGCCAGGTCACGGTACGCTGCGGCACGGAGACCGGCGTGCCGTTCCTGGAAGTGGAGGACGACGGGCCCGGCATCCCGCCGGCCGAGCGCGAGCGCGTGCGCGAACGCTTCTACCACGGCGACGGCCAGGGCAGCGGGCTGGGACTGGCCATCGTGGAGGAGATCGCGCGCTCGCACCGGGCGCGGCTGCTGATCCTCGATGGCGCTGCCGGCGGTGCCCGCATGCGGGTGGCGTTCCCCGCCACCGGCTGATCCCGGTCATCCGGCCCGGCCGCGACCGGTGGTACGTTGAATCGCCGCCAGCCGCCCCCACTGTGTCCGCTTCCCCGACGAGGAACCGCCCGTGTCCATCCCCAGTGCCGTCAAGAGCACCCCGATCGCGGGTCGCCAGCAGCTCGTCGACTACCTAGCCGCGGGCGAGAAGCCCCGCGAGGCCTGGCGCATCGGCACCGAGCACGAGAAGTTCGGCTTCCGCACCGACGATCTGAAGCCGCCGCCGTTCGAAGGCGAGCGCGGCATCCGCGCACTGCTCGAAGGCATCGCCGCGCGCCATGGCTGGGACATCGCACGCGAGGGCGAGACGCCGGTCGCGCTGTCCCGCAACGGCGCCTCGATCACGCTGGAGCCGGCCGGCCAGCTCGAACTTTCCGGCGCGCCGCTGGAGACCATCCACCAGACCTGCTGCGAGGTGAACTGCCACCTCGAGGAAGTGCGCTCGGTGGCCGAGGGCCTCGGCCTCGGTTTCCTCGGCATGGGCTTCCAGCCAAAGTGGCGGCGCGACGAGATGCCGTGGATGCCCAAGGGCCGCTACCGGATCATGCGCGAGTACATGCCGGAGGTCGGCTCGCTCGGTCTGGACATGATGACGCGCACCTGCACCGTGCAGGTGAACCTCGACTTCTCCAGCGAGGCGGACATGGTGAAGAAGTTCCGCACCAGCCTCGCGCTGCAGCCGATCGCCACCGCGCTGTTCGCCGATTCGCCGTTCACCGACGGGCGGCCGAACGGCTACCTGTCCTACCGCTCGCACGTGTGGGAAGACACCGATCCCGACCGCACCGGCATGCTGGACTTCGTATTCGCCGACGGCTTCGGCTACGAGCGCTACGTGGACTACATCCTCGGCGTGCCGATGTACTTCAGCTACCAGGACGGCCGCTACGTCGACCTCGCCGGGCAGGACTTCAAGCGTTTCCTCGCCGGCGAGCTGCCCGCCCTGCCCGGCGTGAAGGCCACCATGAAGGACTGGGCCGACCACCTCACCACCGCCTTCCCCGAGGTGCGCCTGAAGCAGTACCTGGAGATGCGCGGCGCCGACGGCGGCCCGTGGAACCGGCTGTGCGCCCTGCCCGCGCTGTGGGTGGGCCTGCTCTACGACGACGACGCGCTGGACGCCGCCTGGGACCTGGTCAAGGACTTCTCCATGGCCGAGCGCCACACCCTGCGCAACGGCGTGCCGAAGCAGGCGCTGAAGCTGCCGTTCCGCCGCGGCAGCGTGCGCGATCTGGCCCGCGAGACGCTGAAGATCGCCGCCCAGGGCCTCGCCCGCCGCGCCCGCCTGAACAGGAACGGCGCCGACGAACGCATCTACCTCGAGCCGCTGCTGGAGATCGTCGAGGCCGGCCAGACCCCGGCCGAACGCAAGCTCGAACTGTTCCACGGCGCCTGGGGCGGCAGCGTGGACCCGGTGTTCCGCGAGTTCGCGTACTGAGGCCTTGAAGAAGAACGGACCGGCATTTCTGCCGGCCCGTTCGATCGACCGCGCATTCACGCGACGAGTAGGTTAACCATCCCCGGCACTGCCATCGCAGATGGCATTGGCCGATGCGGAGCCGAGGAAGGCGCCATTCGCGTCGGACACACTCACATGCATGGTGATATGGTCCGAATAAGGCTGCTGGCACAGGAAACGGCAACTCCCGCTGTGCTGTTGCAGTCTCCCGTTGCAGCTGAAAGGCGCCACCAGGTGTGCGGTGCCCGTATACGACCAGCTGTAGGTGAAAGGCAACGGCGACCCCGGGCTGGATACCGATGCCTGGCAGAAGTTGGTACCGCACGAGAGCGAAACGCCAGTCTGCGACTGCGCGTACGCCTTCGGCACGATCCCAACCATTGCCATGGCTCCTGAAACGGCAACGGACATCAGTAGAAACGGTAGCTTTTGCATAACTTTCTCCTTAAGTGAATGCATCATGCGTTTTCCCGTTCGACTTCAACTTCCACTGCAGCGGCAGCCCTGATCCCCGGGCCACCTTCTCCGGCCACGCATCGGGATTCGACGCGCGGCCGGAAAATCGATTCACCTCTCCGCCGCTACTTCTTCGGCGCCGCCTTCAGGCCACGGTCCTCCAGCATCGGCTCGATGCTCGGTTCCTGGCCGCGCCAGTCCTTGTACATCTTCGCCAGTTCCTCGGTGTTGCCGCGCGACAGCACCATGCCGCGGAAGCGGTCGCCGTTGGCGCGGGTGAGGCCGCCGTGCTCCTTGAACCATTCGAAGGCGTCGTCGGCCAGCATCTCGGTCCACAGGTAGGCGTAGTAGCCGGCGGCGTAGCCGTTGCCCCAGATGTGCTGGAAATAGCTGGAACGGTAGCGCGGCGGCACGTAGCTCAGGTCCACGCCGTCCTGCTTCAGCGCCTCGGCCTCGAACTTGTCGGCGTCCTGCTTCGGCGCATCGGCCGGCAGCATGTGCCAGTTCATGTCGAGCAGGGCGGCGGAGACCAGCTCGGTCATGTCGTAGCCCTTGTTGAACATGCCGGCCTTCTTCATCTTCTCGACCAGCGGCTTGGGCATCGGCTGGTGGGTCTTGTAGTCCTTGGCGAAGTTGGTGAACACCTTGGGGTCGCTGGCCCAGTGCTCGTTGAACTGCGAGGGGAACTCGACGAAGTCGCGCGCGGTGCTGGTGCCGGACAGGGTCGGGTACTGCTCGTCGGCGAACATGCCGTGCAGGGCATGGCCGAACTCGTGGAACATGGTGATCACGTCGTCCCACGACAGCAGCGCGGGCTGGCCGTCGGCGGGCTTGGTGAAGTTGGCCACGTTGTAGATCACCGGCTTGGTGCCGAGCAGCTTCGACTGGCCGACGAAGTTGTCCATCCAGGCGCCGCCGTTCTTGTTGTCGCGCTTGAAGTAGTCGCAGTAGAACAGCGCCAGCGACTTGCCGTCCTTGTCGAACACCTCGAACACGCGCACGTCCGGGTTGTACACCGGGATGTCCTTGCGCTCCTTGAAGGTGAGGCCGTAGAGCTGGTTGGCGGCGTAGAACACGCCGTTCTGCAGCACGTTGTCCAGCTCGAAGTAGGGCTTGATCTGGCTTTCGTCCAGGTCGTACCTGGCCTTGCGCACCTGCTCGGCGTAGTACTGCCAGTCCCACGGCTCCAGCTTGAAGCTGGGCTGGTGCAGCGCGGCCTGGTCCTTGTCGATCTGCTGCTGGATGTCGGCGGCCTCGGCCTTGGCGCGGGCCACGGCGGCAGGCGTGAGCTGCGCCATGAACTTCATCACCGTGGCGGGGTTCTTCGCCATCTGGTCGTCGAGCTTCCACGCGGCGTAGTTGGGGAAGCCGAGCAGCTTGGCTTCTTCGGCCCGGAGCTGGGCGATGCGCTCGATGGTGTCGCGGGTGTCGTCGGCGCCGCCCTTCTCGGCACGGTTCCACGAGGCCTCGAACAGCGCCTTGCGGGTGTCGCGGTCCTGCAGGTCGCGCAACGCCGGCTGCTGGGTGGTGTTCTGCAGCGGGATCACCCACTTGCCGTCCAGCCCGCGCGCCTTGGCGGCCTGCGCCGCGGCGGCGATGTCGGCATCGGAGAGTCCGGCCAGCTTGGCCTTGTCGTCCACCACCAGCGCGCCGTCCTTGGTGGCGGCGAGCAGCTTGTTGGTGAACTGGGTGCTGAGGGTCGACTCCTCCTTGTTCAGCGCCTTCAGCTTGGCCTTGTCGGCCTCGGACAGCTTGGCGCCGGCATGCACGAAGTTGCGGTAGACCACCTCGACCAGGCGCTGCGACTCGGGGTCGAGCTTCAGCGAGGCGCGCTCGTCGTAGACCTTCTGGATGCGCGCGAACAGCTTGTCGTTGAGGTAGATCGCGTCCTCGTGCGCGGCGAGCTTCGGCGCCTCCTCCTCCTGCACCTTCTGCAGCGCGTCGTCGGTGTTGGCGCCGGTGACGCCGTTGAACACCGCCATCACGCGGTTCAGCAGCACGCCGGTCTTCTCCAGCGCCACGTAGGTGTTCTCGAAGGTGGCGGGCTCGGGGTTGTCGGCGATCTTCTCGACCTCGGCGAGCTGCTGCTTCATGCCCTCCTCGATCGCCGGCTGGTAGTCGCCGTCCTTGATCTTGTCGAACGGCGGCGCCTGGAACGGCAGCGTGCTGGCGACGAGGAACGGGTTGCTGGCGCTCGCCTCGGCGGTCGGCGCGGCGGCGCTGGCGGCCTTGGCCGGCGCGGTGGCGGCGGGTGCCGGCGCGTTCTTCGCGGCCTCGTCGGAGGACGTCTGGGAACAGGCGGCAAGGGCGATGGAGGTGGCGATCACGAGCAGGCGCAGGCGTGGCATGGGGAGTCCTTTGGCGATGGCGTCCGCGCGGCGGACGCGTGAGTCGTGACCGCCGACTGTAGCGACCGCGCCTGCATCTTCCAAGGGTGGATGCGGCATGCGCGGGACGCGCATGCGCCACGCCGCGCACCCATCGTCGGCGCGGCTTCGGCTCCGAGCCTGTTCACGATCTCCAGGCACCTCGCGTTGGCCTCGCATGGCCGTCAGGTGGTGGTGCGTGGTGCCGGCCTGCCTGGCTGGCAGGCCAAGCCGCGCGTTGCCGCATGGCGGCCAAAGCAAGGCAACCCGGAGGGCCGGGTCTGTTGGCCCACAGGCCGGCGTCATCGCTCCGTCGTGGACGGACATCCACGCCTTCGCTCTTCCTTGGCCTGCGCGCAAACAGCTCCCGGCGCGGGCTACGCGGAGATCGTGAACAGATGGTATGGACGCCTCCCCCTACGCTCCGACCGGAGCGAGCGGAGGAGTGGACCCTCCGGGCCAACGGCATCAAGGTGCTCAAGGCGTGGTA
>NZ_JASERU010000029.1 GCF_030504985.1 Fulvimonas sp. R45 | reverse complement strand
GCCCGCGCCGTCCACCGCGCGCCCGGCACCGATGCGGCCAGCTCCGCGCACGTCCTGCCCGACGTGCTCGCGCCCGGGCTGGTGCTGGTGTTCTGCGGCACCGCCGCCGGCAAGCGCTCCGCCGCCGAAGGCGCCTATTACGCCCATCCCGGCAACCTGTTCTGGCGCGCACTGGCCGAGGCCGGGATCACCCCGCGCCGGTTCGCGCCGCAGGAATTTCCGCTGCTGCCGCAGCTCGGCATCGGCCTCACCGACCTGGCCAAGCGCCACAGCGGCAACGACGACCAGCTGCCGCCGGGCGCCTTCGACGTGCCCGCGCTGGCCGCCAAGATCGAGCGCCACGCGCCGCGCCTGCTCGCCTTCACCAGCAAGAACGCCGCCCGCGCCGCGCTGGGCCACGCCATCGCGCGCTACGGCCCGCAGGACGAGGCCTTCGGCCCGGCGCGCGTGTTCGTGCTGCCTTCGCCGTCGGGACAGGCGCGCGGGCGCTGGGACCTCGGCCCGTGGCTGACGCTGGGCGCGCTGTACCGCGGGCTGCGCCAACCTCAGCCGAGGAAGCGGTAGCCCACCCCCGGCTCGGTCTTCAGCCACCTCGGCGAAGCCGGATCGTCGCCCAGCTTCTGGCGCAGCTTGCCGACCACGATGCGCAGGTAGTGCGTGTCCTGCACATGGGTGGGGCCCCAGATCTCGCGCAGCAGCTGCTGCTGGCCCACCACGCGGCCGGCGTGGCGCAGCAGCAGGGCCAGCACGGCGTATTCCTTGCGCGTGAGCGCCAGCGGCGCGCCGTCCAGCGCGACCTCGCGGCGCGCCAGGTCCACCGCCAGGCGGCCGTCGTCCCAGCGCGGCGGCGCCTCCGGCGCGCCGGCCGCCGCGTGGTTGCGCAGCAGCGCGCGCAACCGCGCCATCAGTTCCTGGATGCCGAACGGCTTGGTGACGTAGTCGTTGGCGCCATTGTCCAGCGCACGCACCTTCTCGCTCTCGGCGTCGCGCACCGACAGCATCAGCACCGGCACCTGGCTCCACTGGCGCAGCTCGGCCAGCACCTCGTGGCCTTCGCGGTCGGGCAGGCCGATGTCCAGCACCACCACGTCCGGCGACTGTGTGGCGGCCAGCGCCAGCCCCTCCGCGGCGGTGCCGGCCAGCAGCACCGCGTAGCCTTCGGCACGCAGGCCGATGTCGAGGAAACGGCGGATCTGCACTTCGTCGTCGATCACCAGCACGCGCGGCGCGTTGGCGTTCATGGCGTGGACCCGGGCGGCGCCGGCAGCGGCAGGACGATGCGGATGGTGGTGCCGGCGCCCGCGCCGGGCAAGGCCTCCACGCTGCCGCCGTGGGCGCCGATCATGCCGCGGCAGATCGCCAGCCCCAGCCCGGTGCCCTGCGGCGCGCGGTCGCCGCGGGCTACCGAGTAGAACATGTCGAAGATGCGCGCGCGCTCGTCCTCGGGAATGCCGGGGCCGCGGTCGGCCACGTCGATGCGCAGCTGCCCGTCGGCCGCGCGCACGTCCACCCGCACTGGCGCCTCGGGCGGCGAGAAGCGCGCGGCGTTCTCCAGGATGTTGAACAGCGCCTGCTCGATCAGCGCCGGGTGCACGTAGAGCAGCACGGTGCCGGCCGGCAGCGCGGTCTCCACCCGCAGCGCGGGGAACAGCTTGCGCAGCCGCGCCACCGCCGCGGCGACGATCTCGGCCACGTCCACCCAGTCGCGGTTGAGCTTGAGCGTGCCGTGACCCAGCCGGGTCATGTCGAGCAGGTTCTGGATGTAGCGGTCCAGCCGCTGGCCTTCGCCGAGGATGGCCTCCAGCAGCTCGCGCCGCTCGGCCTCGGGCAGTTGCGCGCCGTAGCTGGACAGCGTGCCGGCGGCGCCGATCATCGAGGCCAGCGGCGAGCGCAGGTCGTGCGAGACCGAGGACAGCAGCGCGCTGCGCAGGCGCTCGGTCTCGCCCTGCACGCGGGCGGCCTCCAGCGCCTCGGCCAGGCGCGCGCGCTCCAGCGCCTGGCCGATGTCCTGGGTCATCGCCAGCGCCAGGCCGCGGCGGTCCGGGTCGGGCTCCCGCTCGGCCGCGTCGAAGCGCAACGCGGCCACGCCCAGCGGGCGCTCCTCGCCGCCCAGCGGCAGCAGCCAGCAGGCCGCAGCGTTGAGCGTGCCGGTATGGCGGCCGGCCGCCTCGGCATGGCGTTCGCACCAGTCCGCGGCGGCAAGATCCTGCACGGAAAGTCCGAACGGTTGCGGCGCCGACGCGGCGGCATGCAGTTGTCCCGCCGCGTCGCGCGCCAGGATCGCGACCGGCATGCCCAGCGCGCGCGCCAGCGCCCGCGCGCCGGCCGTGCGGATGCCGTCGGCGTCGGCGCTGGCGGCCAGTTGCTGGCCGAGTTCCAGCAGCACCCGGCCGCGCGCCTGGGCCGCGCGCAGCGAATCCACCTGGCTGGCCAGCCGCGTGGCCAGCCGGCTGCACACCAGCGCCACCAGCAGGAACAGGCACACCGCCAGCACGTCGTCGGCGTTGGCGATCGCCAGCGTGTAGAGCGGCGGCGCGAAGAAGAAGTTGTAGCCGAGGAAGCACAGCAGCGCGGCGAACACCGCCACCGCCATCCGCGTGCGCACCGCCACCACCAGCACGGCGGTGAGGAAGATCAGCGACAGGTTGGCCACCGACAGGTAGCGCTGCGCCAGCGCGGCCAGGCCCAGCGCGGCCACCGTCGCCAGCGTGGCCAACAGGTATTCGCGCCGCGCGCCGCGGCCGCCGGGCAGGCGCAGGCGGCGCCGCGAACGGGCGCGCTCGGCCGGGGTGGCGACGATGGCCAGCTCCAGGTGCGCGCCACGCCGCAGCAGCTGCTGGGTCAGCGAGCGCCCGAGCATGCGCGCCACCGGCCGCTCGCGGGTGCGGCCGAGGATGATCTGCCCCACGCCTTCGCGGTCGGCCAGCGCCAGCAGCTCGTCGGCCACGGCGGGGCCGCGCAGCAGCACGGTGTCGGCACCCAGCCGCCGCGCCAGCCGCATCGCCGCCTCCACCCGCTCGGCGCGGACCGGATCGGGCGCGCCGCCGGTGTCCACGTAGGCCACGCTCCACGGCGCGCCGCGCCGCTCGGCGATGCGGCGCGCCACGCGCACCAGGTACTCGCTCTGCGCGTGGCCGTCGATGGCCGCCAGCACGCGGCGACGCACCGGCATGGCGCCGCCACGCGCCAGCATGTGCTCGCGCAGGTCGCTGTCCACGTGGCCGGCCACCGTCTCCACCGCCAGCTCGCGCAGCGCGGCGAGGTTGGTCGGGGCGAAGAAGGCGTCCAGCGCCACCGCGGCGGTTTCCGGCACGTACACCTTGCCCTGCTTCAGCCGCGCCACCAGCTCGCGCGGCGGCAGGTCGACCAGCATGATGTCGCGCGCCCGCTCGAGGAAGGCGTCGGGCACCGTCTCGCGCACGGTGATGCCGGTAATGCGGCGCACCTGGTCGTTGAGGCTTTCCAGGTGCTGCACGTTGAGCGCGGTATACACCTCGATGCCGGCGTCGAGCAGCTCGGCGATGTCCTGCCAGCGTCGCTCGTGGCGGCCGCCGGGCAGGTTGCGGTGGGCCAGCTCGTCCACCAGCAGCACGGCCGGCTGGCGCGCCAGCGCGGCGTCGAGATCGAATTCCTCGAACGTGCGGCCGCCGTGGTCCACGCGCCGGCGCGGCAGCACCTCCATGCCGTCGAGCAGCGCCGCGGTCTCGGCGCGGCCGTGCGTTTCCGCCAGCCCCACCACCACGTCCACGCCCTGCCGCTTCAGCTCGCGCGCGGCCGAGAGCATGGCGTAGGTCTTGCCGACGCCCGGCGCGGCGCCGAGGAAGACCTTCAGCCGCCGCTGCGTCGCCTCGCAGGCGGTGTTGAGCAGGGCGTCGGCGCGTGCCTGGCGGGGGTCGGTCATGCGGTCGGACGGATGGCCACGGGGGCTTCACATTAGCGCTTTTGCAATGCATCCAAGGCGAGATTCAGCTCCAGCACGTTCACCCGCGGCTCGCCCAGCACGCCGAGCTGGCGGCCCTGCGTGTATGCGTCCACCAGCGCCTGCACCCGGTCCGCCGGCAGGCCGCGCACCCGCGCCACGCGCGCCGCCTGGTAGCGCGCGGCAGCCGGGCTGATCTGCGGGTCGAGGCCGCTGCCCGAGGCGGTGACCAGGTCCACCGGCACCGGCGCGTCGTTGCCGGGGTCGGCCCGGCGCAGCGCATCGATGCGCTGCTTCGCCACCGCGGTCAGCGCCGGGTTGCTGGGGCCTAGGTTGGAGCCGCCGGAAGCCGCGCCGTTGTCCGCCATCGGTGCGGTCGCCGACGGCCGGCCCCAGAAATACTTCGGGTCGGTGAAGGACTGCCCGATCAGCGCGGAACCGACCGGCCGGCCGTCCCTCACGACCAGGCTGCCGTTGGCCTGGCGCGGGAACAGCACCTGGGCCAGGCCGGTGACGGCCAGCGGATAGAGCACGCCGGTGATGACGGTCATCGCCAGCAGCATCAGGAAGGATTGGCGCAATAGTCTGCTCATGTCTCGGCTCCGATCAGAACGTGCCTTGCAGCATCAGGAAACCGCGCGTGCCGCCGACGTCGCGCGTATCGCGGCTGTCGAGGAAACTGGCGGTGTGCCGGTAGAATGCGGCATTGGTGGCGTGCGTGAGGCCGCCGCCCAGCGACCAATGGCCGTCCAGCTGGTATTTCAGCGTGGCGCCGAAATCGCTGTAGCCGGGGTCGCGCGCGCCGCTGGCCAGCGGCAGCGCCAGCACGGTGGCGTAATGCGTGTGGCCCGCGTGCAGCGCCAGGCTCCAGCGTTCGTCGAGCGGGAAGACGGCGTCCAGTTGCAGGTAGCCGCTGCCCTTCGAGTCGCCGCGATAGCCCTGCTCCACGTCCGCGCCGAAGTAGTCGGTGAGCGCGCGGTTGTACTTCAGCGTGAGCCACTTCCAGCCCAGCGCGGCGTTGGCTTCGACGGTATTCGGCGAGCGCGGCGCGAGACCGGCGTGGTCGAGGTTGGCGCCGGGATAGACGTAGCCGTAGAGCCCGGCGCGCCACGACCAGGCGCCGGCGATCGCGTGGCCGTAGCTGGCGTAGAGATCCAGCTCCATCGCGCCGCCCGGATAGCTGCGCCCGCTGATGCTCGATCCCCAGAAGCCGGCGGCGAAACCGTTCGCGGCGGCATAGTCGGCGCCGCCCTGGATCGCGGGACGGCCCCAGCTCTGGGTGAGGCCGCGGAACACGTAGTCGGTGACCACCGCGACGTTGCCGCTCATCATTCCCGGACTCGCGGGCACGCCATCGGCGCGGGCGGCCTGGATGCCGCCGAGGCAAAGCATGGTCGCCACGGCGACCCGGTAAATCCTGTTCATCGGGAAAACTCCGCGGAACTGCCGGTCGCCGGCAACCCGCCGCATGATGGAAACAACGCGAGGCCTTTCCTTCTCGTCATCCCGGCGCAGGCCGGGATCCAGTAGCGGAGGCGCCTGCTGTCTGCGAAAACCGGCCACTGCGGTCACTGGATCCCGGCCTGCGCCGGGATGACGGGCAAGGACGTCAGGCGAGGCCACAAAGCACCAGCAGCATGTCGATCAGCTTGATGCCGACGAACGGCACCACCACGCCGCCCAGGCCGTAGACCAGCAGGTTGCGCCGCAGCAGCGCGCCGGCGCCGAGCGCGCGGTACTTCACGCCCTTCAACGCCAGCGGGATCAGGCACACGATGATCAGCGCGTTGAAGATCACCGCCGACAGGATCGCGCTGCGCGGCGTGGCCAGGTGCATCACGTTGAGCGCGTTCAGTGCCGGATAGGTGGTGGCGAACGCGGCGGGGATGATCGCGAAGTACTTGGCGATGTCGTTGGCGACGGAGAAGGTGGTCAGCGCGCCGCGCGTGATCAGCATCTGCTTGCCGATCGCCACCACCTCGATCAGCTTGGTCGGGTTGGAATCGAGGTCGACCATGTTGCCGGCCTCCTTCGCCGCCTGGGTGCCGGTGTTCATCGCCACCGCCACGTCGGCCTGCGCCAGCGCGGGCGCGTCGTTGGTGCCGTCGCCGCACATCGCCACCAGGCGGTTCTCGGCCTGCATGTCGCGGATCAGCTTGAGCTTGGCCTCCGGCGTGGCCTCGGCGAGGAAGTCGTCCACGCCCGCCTCGGCGGCGATGGCGGCGGCGGTGAGCGGGTTGTCGCCGGTGATCATCACCGTCCTGATGCCCATGCGGCGCATCTCGGCGAAGCGTTCCTTGATGCCGCCCTTGACGATGTCCTTCAGCTCGATCACGCCCAGCGCGCGGTCGCCCTCGGTCACCAGCAGCGGCGTGGCGCCGCGGCGGGCGACGTCCTCCGCCATCTGCCTGACCGCCTGCGGCAGGGGGCTGCCGAGGCCGTCGAGGTGGCGCTCCACCGCGTCCAGCGCGCCCTTGCGGATATGCATGTCGCCGAGGTCGACGCCGCTCATGCGGGTCTGCGCGGTGAACGGCACGAACTGCGCGCGCCTGGCTTCCAGCGGCTGCTCGCGCAGGCCGAACCGTTCCTTCGCCAGCACCACCACGCTGCGACCTTCCGGCGTCTCGTCGGCCAGCGAGGACAGCTGCGCCGCCGCGGCCAGCGCCTTCTCGTCCACGCCCGGCACGGGCAGGAAGGCCACCGCCTGGCGGTTGCCGAGCGTGATCGTGCCGGTCTTGTCGAGCAGCAGCACGTCGACGTCGCCCGCCGCCTCCACCGCACGCCCCGAGGTGGCGATCACGTTGGCGCGGATCATCCGGTCCATGCCGGCGATGCCGATCGCCGAGAGCAGCGCGCCGATGGTGGTCGGGATCAGGCACACCAGCAGCGCCACCAGCACGGTCAGCGTGATCGGCGAGCCGGCGCCGGCGGCGCTCACGCTGTAGATCGAATACGGCAGCAGCGTGGCGCAGGCGAGCAGGAAGATCAGGGTGAACTTGGCGAGCAGGATGGTCAGCGCGATCTCGTTCGGCGTCTTGCGCCGCGCGGCGCCCTCCACCATCGCGATCATGCGGTCCAGGAAGCTCTCGCCCGGGTTGCTGGTGATACGCACCACCAGCCAGTCCGACAGCACCCGGGTGCCGCCGGTGACCGCGCTGCGGTCGCCGCCGGACTCGCGGATCACCGGCGCGGACTCGCCGGTGATCGCGCTCTCGTCCACGCTGGCCGCGCCGGCCACCACCTCGCCGTCGCCCGGGATCGGCTCGCCCGCTTCCACCAGCACGTGGTGGCCGCTGCGCAGCTCGCCGGACGGCACGAAGGTGATCGCGGCGTCGCGGTCGGCCGCTGCCAGCTTCTTCGCGATCACGTCCCGGCGCGAGCTGCGCAGCGTGTCGGCCTGCGCCTTGCCGCGGCCTTCCGCCAGCGCTTCGGCGAAGTTGGCGAACAGCAGGGTGAACCACAGCCACAAGCTGACCCAGAAGATGAAGGCCGCGGGCGCCTCGCCGTGGCCGGCGAGCGCCTGCACCCACAGCAGCGTGGTCAGCACGCTGCAGACGAACACCACGAACATCACCGGGTTGCGGAACTGCACGCGCGGCGACAGCTTGCGGAAGGCGTCCGCGGCGGCCTTGAGCACCAGCTCGCGGTCGAAGCCGCGGGCGGCGGCGGTTTGCGAAGTCATCTCGATGATCCCCGGAAGTGTCAGTGCGCCGACATCAGGTATTCGGCGATCGGGCCCAGCGCCAGCGCCGGCAGGAAGGTGAGCGCGCCCACCACGATCACCACGCAGGCCAGCAGCGCGACGAACAGCGGCGTGTGCGTAGGCAGCGTGCCGGCCGACGCGGGCACGTGGCGCTTGGCGGCGAGCGAGCCGGCCATCGCCAGCATCGCCACGATCAGCGGGAAGCGCGCCAGGAACATGCAGATGCCCAGCAGCACGTTCCAGAACGGCGTGTTCGCCGAGAGTCCGCCGAACGCGCTGCCGTTGTTGTTGGAGGCCGAGCTGAGCGCGTAGAGGATCTCGCTGAAACCGTGCGCGCCGGGGTTGGCGACGCCCGCCGCACCCGCCGGCACCGATGCCGCGATCGCCGTGCCGACCACCACCAGCGCGCACGGCAGCAACACCGCCAGGCTGGCCATCTTCATCTCGTGCGCCTCGATCTTCTTGCCGAGGTATTCCGGCGTGCGACCCACCATCAGTCCGGCGATGAACACCGCCACCACCGCGAACGCCAGCATGCCGTACAGGCCCGAGCCCACGCCGCCGAACACCACCTCGCCGAGCTGCATCAGCCACATCGGCACCAGGCCGCCCAGCGGCGTCAGCGAGTCGTGCATCGCGTTCACCGCGCCGCACGAGGCCGCCGTGGTGACCGCGACGAACAGGCCGGACGAGGCGATGCCGAAGCGCGTCTCCTTGCCTTCCATGTTGCCGCCGGGCTGCAGCGCGCCGGCCTGCGCGTCCACCGCCAGCCCGTGCAGCGCCGGGTTGCCGGCCTGCTCCGCCGCCACCGCGCCCACCGCCAGCGGCGCGAAGATCAGCAGCATCGTGGCGAGGATCGCCCAGCCCTGCCGCGTGTCGCCCACCATCGCGCCAAAGGTGTAGCAGAGCCCGGCGGGGAGCAGCAGGATCGCCAGCATCTCGACGAAGTTGGACAGCGGCGTCGGGTTCTCGTACGGGTGGGCCGAGTTGGCGTTGAAGAAGCCGCCGCCGTTGGTGCCCAGGTGCTTGATCGCGATCTGCGAGGCGGCCGGGCCCATCGGCAGGACCTGCGTGGTCACGGGCACGTCCTTCGACACCTCGCGTCTGGCGGCGTCCTTCGACGTTTCCACGTAGCTGGACGCCTGCACCACCGGCACGTCCACGTAGGGCCTGAAGTTCTGCACCACGCCCTGCGACACCAGCAGCAGCGCCATCGCCAGCGACAGCGGCAGCAGCACGTACAGCGTGGCGCGGGTCAGGTCCACCCAGAAATTGCCGATCGCCTGCGCTCCCTTCCGCGCGAAGCCGCGCACCACCGCCACCAGCACCGCGATGCCGGTGGCCGCGGAAAGGAAGTTCTGCACCGCCAGGCCCAGCATCTGGGTCAGGTAGCTCATCGTCGATTCGCCGGCGTAGCCCTGCCAGTTGGTGTTGGTGGCGAAGCTGATCGCGGTGTTCATCGCCGAGCCGGGCGCCACCGCGCCGAAGTGCTGCGGGTTCAGCGGCAGCCACTGCTGCACCCGCTGCAGCAGGTAGACGGCCAGCAGGCCCAGCAGGTTGAACGCCAGCACGGCCAGCGCGTAGCGCTTCCAGCCCATGTCCTCGCCGGCATGCACGCCGCACAGGCGATAGAGGACGCGCTCGATCGGCGCGCCGGCGCGCGTGACGCGGTTCGGCGCGTCGGCGAATACCTTCGCCATGTAGCTGCCGACCGGTTTCACCAGCAGCAGCAGCACGACCAGGAACAGGCCGATCTGGAGGCAGTCGTTGGCGGTCATTCGAACCACTCCGGCTTGAGCAGCGCGACGCACAGGTAGGCGGCCAGCGCCAGCGCGATGACGATGGCCGCGCCATGGATCAGGGTCATGGGAAATCCTCCGCGGGAATGCGCAGGCGACCGGCTCAGCGCCGGCCGAGCCGGTCGCAGATCAGCAGGAAACCGAGCCCGGCGGCGGCGAGCACGAAGATCAACAACAGGTAGACGAGGTCCATGGCCATGCTCCGGTGATGCGACGGCGCGCACTGTAGGAACCGGGGCATAAGAAAGGGGCAGCGGAAAGCGCCGCCGCCGTATAGAAGCCGTAAAAATCCGGGCCGGACGCCTACTGCACCGGCGTGTGCCGGTACCGGAACACGTCGCGCTGCTGCACCGGGCCGGCGCGGTTGGACCAGGCGCCGCGGATGTAGCTGACCACCGCGGCCACGTCGCGGTCGTCGAGCTGCTGCGCGAACGGCGGCATCGAGTACGGCCGCGGGTTGCCCCCGGTCACCGGCGGGAAGCCGCCCAGCAGCACCGCGCGGATGGCGTTGATGCCGGCCGGGTCGAGCACGGCGGAGTTGCCGTCCAGCGGCGGGTAGACGCCGGCCACGCCGGTGCCGTCCTTGCCGTGGCAGTCCGCGCAGCGCTCGGCGTAGATCTCGCCGCCGCGCCGGTCCATCGCGGCGGCGTCGGGCACGGTGCCGCGCGCGGGCGGCGCCGGCCGCGGCGGCAACGATTGCAGGTACGTGGCGATGGCCTGCAGGTCGTCGTCGTGCATGAACTGCGTGCTGCGCGCCACCACCTCGGCCATCGGGCCGAACGCGGCGCCCTTGGCCGACTGGCCGGTCTTCAGCAGGTCCACGATGTCCTGCGTGCTCCAGCCTTCGAGGCCGCCGTGGGCCTGCGTGCCGAGGTCGGGCGCGTACCAGTCCTGCACCGGTATCCGGCCGCCGGACAGCGGCATGGCCGTGCTGCCGCCGAAGGCGTCGCGCGCCGCATGGCATTCGTTGCAGTGGCCCAGTCCCTGCACCAGGTAGGCGCCGCGGTTCCAGGCGGCGGAGCGCGCCGGGTCGGGTTTGAACGCACCCGCCTTGAAGTACACCGCACGCCAGGCGAGCAGGCTCTTGCGCAGGTCGTAGGGGAACCGCAGCGACGGCGATCCGGCGACATGGTGCACCGGCGGCAGCGACTGCAGGTAGGCGAAGATCGCCAGCGCGTCGTCCCGGCTCACCCGCGTGTACGAGGTGTACGGGAAGGCCGGGTACAACAGCTCGCCGTGCCGGCCGATGCCCTCGTGCAGCGCGCGCCAGAACGCCTCGAAGCTCCAGTCGCCCAGCCCGGTGGCGCGGTCGGGCGTGAGGTTCGGGGCCGGCACGCTGCCGAACGGCGTGGGCAATGCGCGACCGCCCGCGAACGGGGGACCGCCCTGTTCCGTATGGCAGGACACGCAATCGCCCACGGTGGCGAGGTAGCCGCCGCGCGCGACGAGCGCCGGGTCCTTCAGCATGGCCGCGCTCACCGTGCTGTCCACGCGCGAGGGCGGCGCGGCGCGATGCGGCCCGGTGAGCAGCCAGCCGCCCAGCAGCGCCACCAGCAGCAGCACCGCCATCGCGATCCAGCGCAACCGCTTCACGGTGCGGCTCCCTGCCCGGCCGCCGCACCGCCACCGAGCACGCCGCAGGCCAGCGGCGGCTGTACCGAGCCTGCCGGCAACGCGTGCGCGTCGTCCGGCACCTCGCGACTGGCCAGCCATGCCGACACCGCGGTGATGTCGGCGGGCGTGAGCCGGTTGGCGATGGTCGCCATGCAGTCCGGCGCCGCCGCCGCGCGCGTGCCAGTGCGCCAGGAGCCGAGCTGCGAACTGAGGTAGTCGTAGGGCAGGCCCAGCAGGCCCGGGATGTCGGGCTCGACGCCGGTCAGCGTGCGGCCGTGGCAGCCTTGGCAGGCCGGCAGCCGGCGCGCGGGATCGCCTGCGGTCGCCAGTTGCTCGCCCCGCTGCAATACCGCCGTCGGCAGCGCGGGCACCGGCGAGCGCCGGTACGGCACCTGCTGGGCCGCGAAATAGGCGGCGATCTCGCGCATGTAAGCGGGGCTGAGCTGGCGCACCATGTATTCCATCGGCGCGTACTTGCGCAACCCGGCCTGGAAGTAGCCGAGCTGGCGCGCGAGGTAGCCGGCCGGCTTGCCGGCGAGGCGCGGGAAGAAGTCCGGCGTGCCCTCGCCGTGCGGGCCGTGGCAGGCGGTGCAGGCGGCGATGCGCTGCTGCAGCGTGTCGGGCACGTGCGGGGCATCGTCGCCCGGCGCGGCGGCCCGCACCGGCGCTCCGGCCAGCGACGCCGCCAGCAACGCGACGGCGAGCGCGGCGGCATGGCGCCAGCCCCGTCTCGTCCCCTTTCCGTCCCGGATGTCCATCAAGGCAGTATACGGATCGCGCCCGTGCACACGGCGTGGCGCGGACGGTAAGCTGCGGGGCGCGACATCGCGCCGCATCGCCGAAGACGTTCGTGGCCCGCCTGCTTCCCACCGCGTTCCTGCTCGCCCCCGGCCGATCACCACGTCGTCCGCGGCACAGAACCGCGACGATGCCTACGCCTCCATCGCCACGCTGTAGCGGCGCATGGACTCTGGCGCGCTGACCGGCCAGGCGACGGCGCGGGCTTTCCTCGACCGCGTCCGCCGCATCGACCAGGAAGGCCCCCACTGCTCGGCATCATCGCCGGCAGCGACCGCGCGACCTGGCCAGCGGCGGCGCGTCGCAGCCGGCTGCGGTGGCGGGCCATCCGTCCATCGCCAGCCCGCCGGCTGGGCGCATGGCCTGCCGGTGGGCATCGTGCTGTTCGGCGCGAAGTGGAGCGAGCCCACGCTGATCGCGATCGCCTACGGCTTCGAGCAGCATACCCATGCCTGGCAGCCGCCGCGGTTCCTCGACACGGTGGACGGCAAGCCGGTGGCGCCGTGCCGCTGAGCGCCTGTTCACGATCTTCAGATACCTCGCGCCGGGAGCCGTTCGCGCGCAGGCCGGCGCCGGCGATCAGCCGTGCGACTTGCGCACGATCAGCATGGCCAGTTCCAGCGACTGCTCGTAGTTCAGCCGCGGATCCACCATCGACTTGTAGGCGCGCGCCAGGTCGGCCTCGGAGAGGTCGCGCGCGCCGCCCAGGCATTCGGTGACATCCTCGCCGGTCAGTTCCAGGTGCACGCCGCCCAGCCGCGTGCCGGCGGCGGCGTGGATGTCGAAGGCCTGATCCAGCTCGCCGCGGATGTTGTCGAAGCGGCGCGTCTTGTAGCCGTTGGAGGTGCTTTCGGTGTTGCCGTGCATCGGGTCGGCCACCCACAGCACGCGCCGCCCCTCGCGCTTCACCGCCTCCAGCAGCGGCGGCAAGGCTTCGGCGATCTTCGCGTGGCCCATGCGGTGCACCAGGGTCAGCCGGCCCGGCTCGTCGTCGGGATTCAGCGCATCGACCAGCGGCAGCAGCTGGTCGGGCGTCACCGAGGGGCCGACCTTCACCGCGACGGGGTTGCGGATGCCGCGGAAGTACTCGACGTGGGCGCCGTCCAGTGCGGCGGTGCGCATGCCGATCCACGGGAAGTGCGTGGACAGGTTGAACCAGCCCGGGTGGCGCGGCACCTGGCGGGTCAGCGCCTGCTCGTAGTGCAGCAGCAGCGCCTCGTGCGAGGTGAAGAAATCCACCTTGGTGAAGCCGGCGATCGGCCCGGCCAGGGTTTCCATGAAGCGCAGCGAGTCGCCGATGCCGGCCACCATGCGGCGGTACTCGGCGGCCAGCGGCGAGCGCTCCACCCAGGCCAGATCCCAGTATTCGGGATGGTGCAGGTCGGCGAAGCCGCCGTCGATCAGGGCGCGCACGAAGTTCATCGTCAGCGCCGAATGCGCGTGCGCACGCAGCAGCCGTTGCGGGTCGGCGCGCCGCGCCGCGGGCGTGAAGTCGGGGCCGTTGACCACGTCGCCGCGGAAGCTGGGCAGGGTCACGCCGTCGCGCGTCTCGGTGTCGGCCGAGCGCGGCTTCGCGTACTGGCCGGCGAAGCGGCCCACGCGCAGCACCGGCTGCTTCAGCCCGTGCACCAGCACCAGGCTCATCTGCAGCAGCACCTTGAGCCGGTTGGAGATCACCGGGCTGGTGCAGTCGGCGAAACTCTCCGCGCAATCGCCGCCCTGCAGCAGGAAGCGTCCGCCTTCCTGCGCCTCGGCCAGCGCCTGCTTCAATGCCAGCACCTCCCACGAGGTCACCAGCGGCGGCAACCGGGCCAGTTGCGCGGTGGCCTGCGCCAGCTCGGCGGCATCCTCGTAGTGCGGTTGCTGCAGGGCCTCGCGCCGCTGCCAGGACGACGGCGTCCAGTCCGGGGCGGATACGGCCGGCGAGGCGCCGCTCATCGCCGCGCGACCGTCTTGCGACGCACGCTGGCCGATACCGCCCAGGCGCCCAGCAGCACGAACCAGATCAGCGACCACCATGGCATCGACAGGCCCAGGATCGGCTGCACCCGGGCGCATTCACCGGAGCCGCTGAGCACCTTCACCAGCACGCCGATCAAGCCGCCGTTGCTGGCGCGGGTTTCCAGCAGATAGCCCAGCGGCGCACCACAGCTCGGCACCTGGTCCGGCGGCAGCGACTGGATCCACAGGTGGCGCGCGGCGATGCCGATGCCGACCAGCGCGACCAGCACCAGCAACCCCACGTAGACCCAGCGTCCGCCACCGCGCGGCGCATGCAGGCCGCCGACCAGGAACACCACGCCCAGCGCGATGAACGCCACGCGCTGCAGGATGCACAGCGGGCACGGGTCCATCATCAGCACGTATTGCGCATACAGCGCAAAACCGATCAGCCCGGCGCAGGCCAGGAAGCCGGCGAGGAGACTGACGCGGAACGACCAGCGCAAGGGATTCATGGACGGCACGACAAGAGGTGGAGACGCGACATTACCCGCTTGTCGCCGGGCTGTCAGCATGCCGTGGCGGGCAGCTTGCCGCAGGAGCGCCGGGAACGGCGGAACGGCCGTTTTGCAGGCCTGCAGGGACGCCTGCCAAGACGGCGCCCCGGAATGTGCGCCATGAAAAAACCCCGGCAGGTCGCCCGGCCGGGGTTTCGTGCGGACGTATGGACGTCCGTATGCTGCTTGCTTACTCGGCGTCGTCGGCCGCGGCCGCCTGCGGGCGGTCCACCAGCTCGACGTAGGCCATCGGCGCGTTGTCGCCGTCGCGGAAGCCGCACTTCAGGATGCGCAGGTAACCGCCGGGACGCTCGCGGTAGCGCGGCCCCAGCTCGACGAACAGCTTGCCCACCGCCTCCTTGTCGCGCAGGCGCGCGAACGCGAGGCGGCGGTTGGCCACGCCGTCGGTCTTGGCCAGGGTGATCAGCGGCTCGGCGACGCGGCGCAGTTCCTTGGCCTTCGGCAGGGTGGTGCGGATCAGCTCGTGCTTGAACAGCGACGAAGCCATGTTCTTGAACATCGCTTCGCGGTGGCTGCTCGTGCGGTTGAACTTACGGCCGGATTTCATGTGGCGCATGGCGAATACTCTCTGCTGGTCTGTTGTTATGAAGCGCCGGCACCTGTGTCCAGCACCCCGCGGTTACCCGCTGTAAGAAGCCTTTGGTGGAACCGGCTTTTATTTAAGAGTGCGGCCATGGATGGCCGCTTCTGGCGCCGGCCAGGAACGCGGAAATCACGCTCACCAGACAGCTATCGCGCAGCGATCACGGACGATCGCAAAAATTGCGCTGCGGCCATGGATGGCCGCTTTCAGCGCTCAACCGGAGCGCAAGATGCACTCCGGTTGAGGATTTGCTACATGGCGATCAAGGACGATCGCACAAACAACGCACTAGCCCAATTGCATGCCGTGCGAGAGACCCGGCGGCGGCCAGTTCTCCAGCTTCATGCCCAGGGCCAGGCCGCGCGAGCCAAGGACGTCCTTGATCTCGGTGAGCGACTTCTTGCCCAGGTTCGGCGTCTTCAGCAGCTCGACCTCGGTCTTCTGCACCAGGTCGCCGATGTAGTAGATGCTCTCGGCCTTCAGGCAGTTCGCCGAACGCACGGTGAGCTCCAGATCGTCGATCGGGCGCAGCAGCAGCGGGTCGAAACCGCTCTTCTCGGCCTTGTCGGTGGCGCTCTCGCGACGCGAGAAATCGCCGAACACCGACAGCTGGTCGTTGAGGATCTCGGCCGCCTTGCGGACCGCGTCCTCGGCGCCGATGGTGCCGTTGGTCTCGATGTCCAGCACCAGCTTGTCGAGGTTGGTGCGCTGCTCCACGCGGGCCGCGTCCACCTCGTAGGCGACGCGCAGCACCGGCGCGAAGGACGCATCCAGCTGCAGGCGGCCGATCGGGCGCGCCTCGTCGTCCGGATGCTGGCGCGAGCTGGCCGGCTGGTAGCCGACGCCGCGACGCACCTTCAGGCGCATGTTCAGCGCGATGTCCTTGGTCAGGTGGCAGATCACGTGCTCGGGATTGATGATCTCGACCGTGTGATCCACGGCGATGTCGCCCGCGGTGACCACGCCCTTGCCCTTCTTGGACAGGGTCAGGGTGACCTCGTCGCCGGAATGCTGGCGGATGGCCACGTCCTTCAGGTTCAGCAGGACTTCGATCACGTCCTCCTGCAGGCCCTCGAGCGTGGTGTACTCGTGCAGCACGCCGTCGATTTCCACCTCGATGATGGCGCTGCCGGGGATCGAGGAGAGCAGCACGCGACGCAGCGCGTTGCCCAGGGTGTGGCCGAAGCCACGCTCGAGCGGCTCCACCACCACCCTGGCGCGGTTGGGGCCGAGCTGCTCGACGCTGAGGCCGCGAGGCCGCAGCACGCTAGTTGACGAAACTGCCATGCAAGGCTCCGGTAATTACTTCGAATAAAGCTCGACGATCAGGGCTTCGTTGATGTCGGACGGCAGATCACCGCGGTCGGGCAACGACTTGAACGTACCGGCGAACTTCTTGGAGTCCACTTCCACCCACGACGGGCGCAGGTCCATCGTGTCGAACACGGTCGCGGCTTCCTGCACGCGCAGCTGGGTGCGCGCACGCTCGGTCAGCGCGATCACGTCGCCCGGGCGCACCTGGTAGGACGGAATGTTGACCTTCTTGTCGTTGACCAGCACCGCCTTGTGGGCGACCAGCTGACGGGCCTGGGCGCGGGTGACCGCGAAGCCCATGCGGTAGACGACGTTGTCCAGGCGGCTCTCGAGCAGGCGCAGCAGGTTCTCGCCGGTGTTGCCCTTGAGGGTCGACGCCTTGGTGTAGTAGTTGCCGAACTGGCGCTCGAGCACGCCGTAGATGCGCTTGACCTTCTGCTTCTCGCGCAGCTGGACGGCATAGTCGGACATGCGCATGCGCTTGTTGGCGCCATGCTGGCCGGGCTTGTTCTCCAGCTTGCACTTGGAGTCCAGCGCGCGGGCCGGGCTCTTCAGGCTGAGATCCGCTCCCTCGCGGCGGGCGAGCTTGCAGGTAGCTCCACGATAACGGGCCATGGGGTTGCTCCTTAGACTCGACGCTTCTTGGGGGGACGGCAGCCGTTGTGCGGGATCGGCGTGACGTCGATGATATTGAGGACCTTGTAGCCCAGCGCGTTCAGCGAACGCACGGCCGACTCGCGACCCGGGCCGGGGCCCTTGATGCGCACTTCCACGGTCTTCACGCCGTAGTCGCCCGCGGCGCGGCCGGCCTTTTCGGCGGCCACCTGGGCGGCGAACGGGGTGGACTTGCGCGAACCGCGGAAACCCGCGCCGCCGGCAGTCGCCCACGACAGCGCGTTGCCCTGGCGGTCGGTAATGGTGACGATGGTGTTGTTGAAGGAGGCCTGCACGTGGGCCACGGCATCCGTGACGACGCGCTTGATCTTCTTCTTGGTCTTGACCGGCTTAGCCATGTTTGAAATCCATTACTTCTTGATTGCCCGACGCGGGCCCTTGCGGGTGCGCGCATTGGTACGCGTGCGCTGGCCGCGCACCGGCAGGCCACGACGATGGCGCAGGCCGCGGTAGCAGCCCAGGTCCATCAGGCGCTTGATGGCCATGCCCACTTCACGGCGCAGGTCGCCTTCGACGACGTACTTGCCGATCTCGTGGCGCAGCTTCTCCACCTCGCCCTCGCTGAGGGACTTGATCGGCGTGGTCGGAACCACGCCAGCGTCCGCGCAGACCTTCTTGGCCCGGCTGCGGCCGATGCCGTAGATGCTCTGCAGGCCAACCCAGACATGCTTCTGGACCGGCAAATTGACACCCGCGATGCGCGCCATGATGTACTTTCTCCGATGCGTTTCGTGCGCGGTAAACGCGCAATTTTAACCTGAATTGTCTTGACAGGAAAGCCCTGCGGCGCCAGGCGCCGCCACCTTCCCCGGTTTTCCGGCCAACCGTCGCCTCAGCCGCGGCGCAGGTTGGCCTTCTTGAGCAGCCCTTCGTACTGGTGACTGACCAGGTGCGCCTGGATCTGCGCCGTGAAGTCCATCACCACCACCACCACGATCAGCAGCGAGGTACCGCCGAAGTAGAACGGAACGTGCCAGTAGCTCTGCATGAACGTGGGCACCAGGCACACCAGCACCAGGTAGATCGCGCCCACGCCGGTCAGCCGTGTCATCACGCCATCGATGTACTCGGCGGTCGAACGGCCCGGGCGGATGCCCGGGATCAGCGCACCCGAACGCTTGAGGTTGTCCGCCGTCTCCTGCGAGTTGAACACGATCGCCGTGTAGAAGAAGGCGAAGACGATCACCAGCACCGAGTAGACGATGTCATAGACCGGTTCACCCGGCGTCAGCATCTGGGTCAGGTCCTGCAGCCAGCGGGCCTGGTGTCCCTGGCTGAACCAGGTGGCCGCGGTGGCCGGGAACATCAGCAGGCTCGAAGCGAAGATCGGCGGGATCACGCCCGACATGTTGATCTTCAGCGGCAGGTGCGAGGTCTGGTTCATGTAGGCCCGCTGCCCGCCGCTCTTGCGTGCGTAGTTCACCGTGATGCGCCGCTGCGCACGCTCCATGAACACGCAGAACGCGGTCACCGCCAGCACCAGGCCGACCACCATGATCAGCATCAGCACCGTCAGCTCGCCGTTGCTGGCCATGCCCAGGGTATGCACCACCGCGCCCGGCAGGCCGGCCACGATGCCGGCGAAGATCAGCAGCGAGATGCCGTTGCCGATACCGCGCTCGGTCATCTGCTCGCCCAGCCACATCAGGAACATGGAGCCGGCGGTCAGGCCCACCACGGCCGACAGCACGAAGCCGTAGCCGGGCATGTACACCACCGGCATGCCGCCGCTGGACTGCTTCATCAGCGCCACCGAGATGCCGAAGGCCTGGAAGGCCGACAGCGCCACGGTGCCGAAGCGGGTGTACATGGTCAGCGTGCGCTGGCCCGCCTGCCCTTCCTTCTTCAGGGCCTGCAGGCTGGGCAGCACCGACCCCATCATCTGCACCACGATCGATGCGGAGATGTACGGCACCACGCCCAGCGCGAACACCGAGAAGCGCCCCAGCGCACCGCCCGAGAACATGTTGAACATGTCCAGCAGGCCGCCGCTCTGGCCGAGCAGGTTGTTCATCGCGTCCGGGTTCACCCCCGGGACGGGGATGAACGAGCCGAGGCGGTAAACGATCAGCGCACCGATCACGAACAGGATGCGCTGACGCAGCTCGGTCAGCTTCCCGCCGGATCCAGGCAACTTGCCCTTGGCTGCCGCCACCGTCGATTACTCCACGCTGCCGCCGGCCGCCTCGATGGCCGCCTTGGCGCCGGCCGTCGCGAGCAGACCGGAAAGCTTCACCGCGCGGCCGATCTCGCCCTTGGCGACGACCTTGACCTTCTTCGCGCGGCTGTCGACCAGGCCGGCCTGGTGCAGCACGACCACGTCGATCACGTCGGCCTTCAGGTTGGCCAGCTGGTACAGGAACACTTCCTGGCTCTCGGCCTTCATCTTCGAGCGGAAGCCGACCTTGGGCAGGCGACGCTGCAGCGGCATCTGGCCGCCTTCGAAGCCGAACTTGTGGGTGCCGCCCGCGCGGGCGTGCTGGCCCTTGTGGCCACGGCCGGCGGTCTTGCCCAGGCCCGAGCCGATGCCGCGACCGACGCGCAGGCGCGACTTGCGCGCACCGGCGCCAGGCTTGATGTCGTTGAGACGCATGATGATTACTCCTCGACCCGCACCAGGTAGTAGACCGTGTTGATCAGGCCACGCACCTGCGGGCTGTCCTTCAGCTCACGGACGTCGTTGGTCTTGTTCAGGCCCAGCGCCTTCACGCTGAGGCGATGCCGTGCCTGCACGCCGCGCAGGCCCTTCACCAGGCGCACGCGCACGGTGCCGGCGGTCTCGTTCTTCTTAGCCATGACCCAGCACCTCTTCAACGGTCTTGCCACGCTTGGCGGCGATCTGCTTCGGCGAGGCGATCGCCTGCAGGCCCTTGATGGTGGCGCGCACCAAGTTGATCGGGTTGCGCGAACCGACGGCCTTGGCCAGCACGTTCTTCACGCCGACCACTTCCAGCACGGCGCGCATGGCGCCGCCGGCGATCACGCCGGTACCTTCGGCGGCCGGCTGCATGAACACGCGCGCCGCGCCGTGGTTGGCCTTGATGGCGTACCACAGGGTGCCGTTGTTCAGGTCGATGTTCACCATGTTGCGGCGGGCGCGCTCCATGGCCTTGGAAATGGCCACCGGCACTTCGCGCGCCTTGCCATAGCCGAAGCCGACCTTGCCTTCGCCGTCGCCGACCACGGTCAGCGCGGTGAAGCTCATCTGGCGGCCGCCCTTCACGGTCTTGGCCACGCGGTTGACGGCAATCAGCTTCTCGAGCAGGCCGTCGGAATTTTCGCGATCGGTAGAGGACATTGTTCGTTTCCGTGTGCCCGGACCATCCGGGACTTTTGCTTGCGGCTTGGCCGCTTGGAGTTGTAGTTGCTGCAATGGGCCGGGCCGCCAGGGGAGACCCGGCCGAAGATCAGAACTTCAGGCCGGCCTCGCGGGCGGCCTCGGCCAGCGCCTTGATGCGACCGTGGTAGCGGAAGCCGGAGCGGTCGAACGCCACCGCCTCCACGCCCGCGGCCAGCGCACGCTCGGCGACGGCCTTGCCCACCGCGGCGGCGGCGGTCAGGTTCTTGGTGCCCTTCAGCCCCTCGGCCACCGACTTCTGCACGGTGGAAGCGGCCGCCACCACCTTGTCGCCGGAGGCGTCGAACACCTGGGCGTAGATGTGCTGGCCGCTGCGGTGCACCGACAGGCGCGCCACGCCGAGCTTGCGGATGTGCGAGCGCGTGGCCTTGGCGCGGCGCAGGCGGGATTCGTTCTTGTTCATCGTCATATTCCTCGAAAGCGGATCGGCTTGGAATGTCTGTTACCTGCTCTTAGTGAAGAGTGCGGCCATGGATGGCCGCTTCTTCGCGCAGGGACAGCGCATTTACGCCTTCTTGGCTTCCTTCAGGGTGATCTTCTCACCGGCATAGCGCACGCCCTTGCCCTTGTAGGGCTCCGGCGGACGGAAGCCGCGGATCTTCGCCGCCACTTCGCCCACGCGCTGCTTGTCGGCGCCCTTCACCAGCACTTCGGTCTGCGACGGGGTTTCCAGGCTAATGCCTTCCGGCGCGTCGAACACCACCGGATGCGAGTAGCCCAGGCTGAGGTTCAGCGCCTTGCCGGCCATCGAGGCGCGGTAACCCACGCCGACGAGTTCCAGCTTGCGCTCGTAACCCTCGGACACGCCCTTGACCATGTTGGCCAGCAGCGCGCGGGCGGTACCGCCGAACTTGTCGTCGGCGCCGTCGGCGACGGCGATGCTGGCGACGCCGTTGTCCACGACGATCGACACGCCCGGCAGGGCATGGGTCGACAGCGTGCCCTTCGGACCCTTCACGGTGACGCCGCTGGCGTCGGCCTTCAGTTCCACGCCCTTGGGCAGGGAAACCGGCTTCTTGGCAACACGAGACATCGTCGACTCCTTACGCGACCTGGCCGATGACTTCGCCGCCCAGACCCTTGGCGCGGGCCTGCGCGTCGGTCAGCAGACCGGCGGAAGTCGAGATGATCGAGATACCCAGGCCGCCGAGCACCTTCGGCAGCTCGCTCTTGCCGCGATAGACGCGCAGGCCCGAGCGGGAAACGCGGGTGATGCTCTCGATGGCCGGGCGGCCCTCGAAATACTTGAGCTTGATCTCGAGCACCGGCTTGCCTTCCGTGTCGGAAGTCTTGGCGTCGAGAATGTAGCCCTCGTTCTTGAGAAGGTTGGCGATCGCCACCTTCAGCTTCGACGACGGCATGCTGACAGTCTGCTTGCCCGTGAGCTGGGCATTGCGGACGCGCGTGAACATGTCGGCGATGGGATCAGTCATGCTCATGAAAACTTCCTTCAGAGTGCACCGATATCCGATAAGACCGGAAATCAATTGAGTTGTAGTGCTGACGAAACCGCCAGCCTGCCTTGCGCAGACGGACGATTGTAGCAGCCTTTCCGGCTTTTGGCGAATACCGGTCTAGGGACCGTGCCGCCGGCGCAGGCAGCGCCGGCGGCCACGAAGGCTGCGGGTGGAACCCGCGCCTCCGGACGGGATTACCAGCTGGCCTTGCGCAGGCCCGGCACGTCGCCGCGCATGGTGGCTTCGCGCAGCTTGTTGCGGCCCAGGCCGAACTTGCGATACACGGCGCGCGGGCGGCCGGTCAGCTCGCAGCGGGTGCGCTGGCGAACCGGGCTGGCGTCGCGCGGCAGCTTCTGCAGCTTGCCCTGGGCCTCCATCTTCTCCTCGTAGGAGGCGGTGGGGCTCAGCACGATCGCCTTCAGCTCGGCGCGCTTGGCGGCGTACTTCTTGACGAGCTTGGTCCGCTTGATGTCGCGGTTGACCATCGAGGTCTTTGCCATATCTCTTAATTCCTAAACGGGAAGCTGAAGGCTTCCAGCAGCGCCTTGGCCTCTTCGTCGGTCTTGGCGGTGGTGGTGATGGCGATGTCCATGCCACGCATCGCATCGACCGAGTCGAAGTCGATTTCCGGGAAGATGATCTGTTCCTTCAGGCCGAAGTTGTAGTTGCCACGGCCGTCGAAGGCGCGACCCGACACGCCGCGGAAGTCGCGGACGCGGGGCAGCGAGATGTTGATCAGGCGATCCAGGAATTCCCACATCTGGGCGCGGCGCAGGGTCACCTTGCAGCCGATCGGCCAACCGTCACGGATCTTGAACGAGGCGACGGATACGCGCGCCTTGGTCGTCACCGGCTTCTGGCCCGCGATCTTGGCCATGTCGGCCACCGCGTTCTCGAGCACTTTCTTGTTGCCCGCGGCTTCGCCCACGCCCATGTTCAGCGTGATCTTGGTGATGCGGGGAACCTGCATCACGTTCTTGTAGCCGAACTTCTCGGTGAGCTTGGCTACGACCTGGTCTTTGTAAAACGTTTCAAGGCGCGTCATGACTGTGATTCCTTACGCGTCCACGACCTCGCCATTCGAACGGAACACGCGCACCTTGCGCCCATCCTCGAGCGTCTTGGCGCCAACGCGTTCACCCTTGTTCGTGGCGGGGTTGAACAGCTGCACATTGGAAATATGGATCGAGGCTTCGCGCTCGACGATGCCGCCAGGCTGGTTGGCCTGCGGGTTGGCCTTGGTATGGCGCTTGACCAGGTTCACGTTGGAGACGAACACGCGGTCGCCGTCAACGCGCAGCACATCGCCGCGCTGGCCCTTGTTCTTGCCGGCGATCACGAGGACCTGATCGCCCTTGCGGATACGGTTCATGGGTTCAGTCTCCGCCTTAGAGCACTTCGGGCGCGAGCGAGACGATCTTCATGAACTTCTCGCTGCGCAGCTCGCGCGTGACCGGCCCGAAGATGCGGGTGCCGATCGGCTCGAGCTTGTTGTTGAGGAGCACGGCCGCGTTGCCGTCGAAACGGATCAGCGAGCCATCCGGACGGCGCACACCCTTGGCGGTACGCACCACCACGGCGTTGTACACCTCGCCCTTCTTCACCTTGCCACGGGGGATGGCGTCCTTCACGGTGACCTTGATCACGTCACCGATCGCGGCGTAGCGGCGCTTGGAGCCGCCGAGCACCTTGATGCACATCAGTTCCTTGGCTCCGCTGTTGTCCGCCGCGGAGAGCGTGCTTTGCATCTGGATCATGGCTGCACTCTCCTCAGATGCTCGCGCGCGTGATGATTTCGATCACGCGGTGATGCTTGGTCTTGGACAGCGGACGGCATTCCGCGATGCGCACCACGTCGCCCTCGTTCGCGCCGAGCTCGTCCTGCGCGTGGAGCTTGGTGGAACGGCGGATGATCTTGCCCAGCAGGCCGTGCTGCACCTGGCGCTCGATCAGGACGGTCACCGTCTTGTTCATCTTGTTGCTGATGACGCGTCCCTCGAGGGTACGCGCCTGCTTGTTGTTCTCGCTCATGTCCGCCGTCCCTTACTTCTTGCCGCCGAGCACGAACTTCGTGCGGGCGATGTCGCGCCGAACGCGGCGCAGCTGGTGCGGCTGGCTGAGCTGGCCGGAGCCCTTCTGCATGCGCAGGTTGAACTGCTCCTTGCGCAGGTCCAGCAGGTGCTGGTTCAGCTCTTCGGCCGACTTGGTGGTCAGATCTTTGATGGCCATGTCACATCACCGCCCGGGTCACGAACTGGGTCTGCACCGAGAGCTTGGCGGCAGCCAGGCGCATCGCCTCGCGCGCGGTCGCCTCGTCGACGCCCTCGATCTCATAAAGCATGCGGCCGGGCTGGATCGGGGCGACCCAGAACTCCACGCCGCCCTTGCCGGCGCCCATACGCACTTCGATCGGCTTCTTGGTGATCGGCTTGTCCGGGAACACGCGGATCCACAGCTTGCCGCCGCGCTTCACGAAGCGGGTGATGCAACGGCGGCCAGCCTCGATCTGGCGCGCGGTCAGCGCGCCATGGGTGGTCGCCTTCAGGCCGTACTCGCCGAAGCTGACGAGGTTGGCGCACTGGGCCAGGCCGTCATTGCGGCCCTTGAACTGCTTGCGGTACTTGGTTCGCTTGGGTTGCAGCATGGCAACTCTCCTTACTTCGCCGACCGCTCGCGGCGGCCTTCGCCGTCGCGGCGCGACTCACGGTCACGACGGCCCTCGCCGCCTTCGCGGCGCGGCGGCTGGGACTGCTCGTCCTTCGACTCCTGCGACGCCGCCGCCAGGTCGAAGATCTCGCCCTTGTAGACCCACACCTTGATGCCGATGATGCCGTAGGTGGTCTTCGCCTCGGCAAAGCCATAATCGATGTCGGCGCGCAGCGTATGCAGCGGCACGCGACCTTCGCGGCTCCACTCGGAACGGGCGATCTCGGCGCCGTTCAGGCGGCCGGACACGTTGATCTTGATCCCTAAGGCACCCAGGCGCATCGCGTTGCCGACCGCGCGCTTCATGGCGCGGCGGAACATGATGCGGCGCTCCAGCTGCTGGGCGATCGACTCGGCCACCAGCTGCGCGTCGAGCTCGGGCTTGCGCACCTCGCTGACGTTGATGTGCGCCGGGACGCCCATCAGGTCGGAGACTTCCTTGCGCAGCTTCTCGATGTCCTCGCCCTTCTTGCCGATCACCACGCCCGGACGGGCGGTGTGGATCGTCACGCGGGCGGTCTTGGCCGGACGCTCGATCTGGATCTTGGAAATGCCGGCCTGCGCCAGCTTCTTGCGCAGCATCTCGCGGACCTTCAGGTCGGCCGCGAGGTACTGGGCGTACTCGCCCTTGTTGGCGTACCACTTCGAGTTCCAGTCCTTGGCGATGCCGAGGCGGATACCGGTGGGATGAACTTTGTGACCCATCGTCTTCTGTCCTCTTAGTCGCCGACGACCACGGTGATGTGGCTGGTGCGCTTCAGGATGCGCGAGCCGCGGCCCTTGGCGCGGGCGTACATGCGCTTCATCGCCGGACCCTCGTCCACGAAGATGCGCGAGACCTTCAGCTCGTCGACGTCGGCGCCCAGGTTGTTCTCGGCGTTGGCGACGGCCGAGAGCAGCACCTTGCGAACGAGGTGGGCGGCCTTCTTGTTGGTGAACTGGAGCACGTCGCTGGCGCGGCCCACGGGCATGCCGCGGACCAGGTCAGCCACCAGGCGTGCCTTCTGCGCCGAAATGCGCGCGCTGCGCAGGATCGCTTTGGCTTCGGTGCTCATCTTACTTGCCCTTCTTGTCGCCGCCGTGGCCCTTGAAGGTGCGGGTCACCGCGAACTCGCCGAGCTTGTGCCCGACCATGTTCTCGTTGACGAGCACCGGCACGTGCTGGCGACCGTTGTGGATGGCGATGGTGAGACCCACCATTTCCGGCAGGATCATCGAGCGGCGCGACCAGGTCTTGATCGGGCGCTTGTTGTTGGTGGAAACCGCGGTTTCCACCTTCTTCACGAGATGAAGGTCGACGAAGGGACCTTTCTTCAGAGAACGCGGCATGACGGCTTCCTGTTACTTGCGACGACGCACGATGAACTGCTGCGTGCGCTTGTTGTTGCGGGTCTTGTAGCCCTTGGTCGGCGTGCCCCACGGGCTGACCGGATGACGGCCACCGGAGGTACGGCCCTCGCCACCGCCATGCGGATGGTCGACCGGGTTCATCACCACGCCGCGCACGGTCGGGCGGATGCCCATCCAGCGCTTGACGCCGGCCTTGCCCAGCTTCTTCAGGCTGTGCTCGGAGTTGCCCACCTCACCGATGGTGGCGCGGCACTCGACCGGTACCCGGCGCATTTCGCCGGAGCGCAGGCGGAGCGTGGCGTAGCCGGACTCGCGGGCCACCAGCTGCACCGAGGCGCCGGCACTGCGGGCGATCTGCGCGCCCTTGCCGGGCTTCATCTCGATGCAGTGGACGGTCGAGCCGACCGGGATGTTGCGCAGCGGCAGGCTGTTGCCGGCCTTGATCGGCGCGTCTCGGCCCGACACCAGGCGGTCGCCCACCGCCACGCCCTTCGGCGCGATGATGTAGCGGCGCTCGCCGTCGGCGTAGCACAGCAGCGCGATGTGCGCGGTGCGGTTCGGATCGTACTCGATGCGCTCGACCTTGGCCGCGACGCCTTCCTTGTCGCGCTTGAAGTCGATGATGCGGTAATGCTGCTTGTGACCACCGCCACGATGACGCGTGGTGATGCGGCCGAAGTGATTGCGGCCACCGGTCTTGGACTGCGCCTCGACCAGCGGCGCGTACGGCGCGCCCTTGTGCAGACCTTCGGTACGGACGCTCACCGCATCGCGGCGGCCCGGCGAGGTCGGCTTGTGATTGATTAGTGCCATCTCACTGAACTCCTGGCTCAGGCCTTGGCCGACACGTCGATGGACTGGCCATCGGCGAGGCGCACATAAGCCTTGCGCTTGCCCTGGCGGCTGCCAGCGCGGAAACGGAAGGACTTGACCTTGCCCTTGGCGTTGACGAGGTTCACCTGCTCGACCTTGACGTCGAACATCTGCTCCACCGCCACGCGGACGTCGGCCTTGGTCGCCTCGGGGGCCACCACGAATACGTACTGGTTGGTCTCGGCAAGGCGCGCGGCCTTCTCGGAGATGTGCGGCGCACGCAGCGTATTCAGGATGCGTTCGTTGCTCATGCCAGCCACTCCTCGATCTTCTTCACCGCCTCGACGGTCATCACCACGTGGTCGGAACCGACCAGGCTGACCGGGTTCAGCGCCATCACGTCGACCACGTGCAGGTACGGGATGTTGCGCGAAGCCAGGAACAGCGCCTCGTTGGCGTCCTCGGACACCAGCAGCACGCGGCCGGCGACGTCCAGTTCCTTCAGCTTGGCGACCATCGCCTTGGTCCTGGGCTGCTCGATGCCGAAGCCCTCGACCACCTTCAGGCGACCCTGGCGGTTCAGCTCGGACAGGATCGAGCGGATCGCGACGCGGTAGGCCTTGCGGTTGACCTTCTGCTCGTAGCTGCGGGGCTTGGCCGCGAAGGTGACGCCGCCGCCCACGAAGATCGGGGCACGGTAGTCGCCGTGGCGGGCGCCGCCGCCCTTCTGCTTCTTGAACTTCTTGGTGGTGCCCGACATCTCGCCACGCGACAGCTGCGCCTTGGTGCCGGCGCGACCGCCGGCCTGGTACGCAACCACCACCTGGTGGATCAGGGCCTGCTTGAACTCGCCGCCGAACACTTCGTCCGACACGCTGAGCGGCTTGGCGCCAATGACATTCAGTTCCATGGCGTCTCTCCTCAACCCTTGGTGGTCGGGCGGATCACGACGTCGCCGCCGGTCGCACCCGGCACCGCGCCCTTGACCGCGATCAGGTGACGCTCGGCGTCGACCTTGACCACTTCCAGACCCTGCTGCGTGCGGTTCACCGCACCCATGTGGCCGGCCATCTTCTTGCCCGGGAACACGCGACCCGGCGTCTGGCGCTGGCCGATCGAACCCGGCGCGCGGTGCGACAGCGAGTTGCCGTGCGTCGCATCGCCCATCTTGAAGTTGTGGCGCTTGATGGTGCCCTGGAAGCCCTTGCCCTTCGAGACGCCGGCGACGTCGACGATCTGGCCGACCGAGAAGATCTCGTCCGCCTTGATCTCCGTGCCCACGCTGTACTTGCCGAGGTCATCGGCGGACACGCGGAATTCCCACAGGCCACGACCCGGCTCCACCTTGGCCTTGGCGTAGTGGCCCTTCAGCGGCTGGGTCAGCAGCGAGGCGCGCTTGACGCCCGCCGCGACCTGCACGGCGCTGTAGCCATCGTTGTCTTCGGTCTTCAGCTGGGTGACGCGGTTCGGGGTCGCTTCAATCAGCGTCACCGGAATCGAGCGTCCGTCTTCAGTGAAGAGCCGGCTCATGCCGCATTTGCGGCCAACCAGTCCGATACTCATCTTCGTATCCTGTCTATCGCTCAGCCGAGCTTGATCTGGACGTCCACGCCAGCGGCGAGGTCAAGCTTCATGAGCGCGTCCACGGTCTTGTCGTTGGGGTCGACGATGTCGAGCACGCGCTTGTGGGTACGGGTCTCGTACTGGTCGCGCGCATCCTTGTCGACGTGAGGCGACACCAGGATGGTGTAGCGCTCGATCTTGGTCGGGAGCGGGATCGGGCCGAGCACCGTGGCACCGGTGCGCTTGGCCGTCTCGACGATCTCGCTGGCCGAACGGTCGATCAGGCGATGATCGAACGCCTTGAGCCGGATGCGAATCTTCTGGTTCGCCATAAAACCGTGTCCTGTTATCGAAAGAACAAATACTGTGAACCGAGGGGCTTCTCACCGCCTCGCACAACCCTTTGGAACCCGCCGCTGGCCGCCGCATGGGCTTTCCGCCGCGGGGAACGGCCAATCATACATGCTTCACGCGGCTTTGTCGCGTCTTTTTTGTTGACGCACAAAGAAACGGGTGGCTTGCGCCACCGCCAAGGAGCCAGCACTAATGGCACTGACCCCTCGGCACCACCCTCGCCCGCGGCTTGCGCCGCAGGCGAGTCACAACGACTGCAGGCTTACTTGATGACCTTGGCGACCACGCCGGCGCCGACGGTGCGGCCACCCTCGCGGATCGCGAAGCGCAGGCCCTCGTCCATCGCGATCGGGTGGATCA
>NZ_JASERU010000028.1 GCF_030504985.1 Fulvimonas sp. R45 | reverse complement strand
CAAGGCCGAATACACGACTGCAACCGATTCATTCACCCCGCATCGACTGCTGCAGCACTCCGGGCTAGTTGCATGAGGAGTCCATACACGAGTTGTTAGGGTGCCTCGCCGACAACCCTGAGTGCAAGAGCAGATGCGTAGACGTTGCTAGAGAGCTTGCTGAAGCCGTCCATGCCTGTGATGACACTGAAAGTACCATCAGCTTTTGCGCGGACCGGAGCGTAGTCGTTGAAGCTGCCAGAGCCACCGTAGACATGGTTAACCGAGCCGGATAGCTCGTTTAACTCGCTTTGAGTGAATCCGAGGTTGAGTAACGACGCAGCTCGTTGTTGGCATGCTGCGAAGTGCGCGCGCCATTGGCATGCCGGATCTTGCGCGAGTACCGCTATTAGCTCGCCAAGATGAGCATGCAATGTTTCCAGTTGTTCGCGGCGGTTATTCATGTAGCCTAACGCTCAAGTTAAGCCGACTCGTGTAGCGCAGCCAAGAACATGGCAAGCTCTTTCTGCCATGTTGTTGGCGTAGCGAAACGAGTTCGGCTTGAACGCATTGTTAGGCCTCATTCTTCTTGTTTGGTTTGATTGTTACACGAAGGTAGTGGGGAGTTCCCGGAATAGGATCGAGGCCCAGAGATTTCCGGATGTGTTCGCGAATACCGTTGAGGAGCTTGGTTCCGTCGGCGCCTTGGGTGCTGCTCCATGACTCAACGTATTGTTGAGTCAGGTCAACTAACTCGCTCGTGCCGTACAGGTAAATCTGTCCAATCGCATCCTCGAGTTCTTCATTAATCCATACGACGTTCCCGGCGTCATCGGTCTTGGACAAAGAGCCATAGATTCCCGTCCGAAGGAGAATTGCGTAAACCTTGGCCAGCTCGGTGGTGCGAATTGTCCTTTCTGAATTGATGCGATCACGCGCGGAATTGAGCCTATGCACCAACCACCAACCAAATGCGACCACTGCCGTACCTGGGATGTAGGGATAGTCTCTAAGAAAGTTGAGGATGATCTCGATCATGAGGCCTAACTCAAAGTAGATTCCAAAACGCAGCGTAATCCCGCAGCCTATCCCACGCCACCAGCGTGCGCGGCTCCGCAGTGGCCTTCAGGAATCAACGACTTGCCCCCTTGCATGCAGCCTAACCCTGCCATCTAACCCCGCAGTGTTTGAGCTGGCCTGAAATATGGGGCCATCCTTCCACCATGTCGGCTGCGGGGCAAGTGGCAGATCCAGGCACATCATCTCCGGCGAAATCCGCTCAGCCGCTCAGCCGCTCAGCCGCTCAGCCGCCCGGCGTCCACGGCGCCGGGTAGCTTCGCCCTGCCCTCACGGGCCGGAAACACGGCGCCTCGCGGTGGAAGGCTTCCTGTCCGTTGTCCGGGTGCCAGCCGGGGATGCCGGCCAGTGGCAGGGGGCGGAGTTCCAGCGGGTCGCGCAGGGCATGGCCTTCGCGGATGGCTTGCGCGCATGCGTCGATGCTTTCGATGCAGCATGTGGCGGAATCACAGGCGCTGGACCCCGGCTTGCGCCGGGATGGTGGGAGCGTGACCACCAGCGCCTTCCCCACCAGCAATTGCCCAGGCGTCAGTGCATGTTCGAGCAAGGCGTGGCCGAACACGGCGACAAGGATGCGGCCGTCCAGCCATGCTTCGCGCTCGCGCCAGAACAGGCCGTGCCAGTCGTGGGTGTCCCACAGTGGCAGCAGCGCTGGATCGCGCAGCGTGACCACGACGCCGGCTTCGTCGAAGTGGGTGAGCGCGCATTGGGCGCGCGAGCGTTGCTTCGGGCCCATGCGGGTGATCTCGGCCACTTGCCGTGCATTGAGTGCGCGCTTGAGGTCGGGATGGCGCAGCCAGGCCAGGGCGTTGAACAGGTCGTGCCAGTTGTGTTCGCGGGTGGCGATGTCGCCGCGGTCGGCGATGCGTTGTTCGTAGTGCAAGTTGTCGGCGAGCAGTTCGCGGGCCTGGGGCGCGAAGTGTTCGGGCATGCCGGGTGGGCGGGTGGCGTTGAGGGTGGCGATGCCGGGCCAGGCAGGGCTTTCGAGCAGGTGGGTGTATTCGTGCCATGCGGCCAAGGGCATTCGCCCAAACACCTGCGGGTCGATCGTGCCGCGTGAGGGGGCCACGTAGCGGGTTTTCTTCATGTGCCCTCCCTGTGTGCTTTCTCGCGCCGGGCCCTTCGACTTCCTCGCTCCCCAAAGCGCGGCCATCCTTGGCCGCTCCCCGCGTCGGCCCTGCGGGCCTACGCTCAGGGTGAACGGTGAGGGGTGGCTGAGGCCTTGCCGATCATCGTGTCAGGTGAGGTGTTGGCCAAGGTTCTATCGGCCATCCAATGCCGGGCGCGACCGGCCCATCGCCATTCAGACCACCTTGAGCGAGGGATGCGCCAGGCGCGCATGCAGGTCGTGCTCGCTGGCCGCTTCGACCACCACGTCGACGAACTGGCCGGGTTTCAGCGCCTGGCCGTCGGCGATCAGCACGGTGCCGTCGATCTCCGGCGCGTCGGCGGCGGAGCGGGCCACGGCGCCGTCGGCGCTGGCTTCGTCCACCAGCACCTTGATCGTGCGGCCGATCTTGCGCTGCAGCTTGGCGGCGGAGATCTCCGCCTGCACGGCCATGAACTGTTCGAGGCGGTCTTCCTTCAGTTCCTCGGAGACGGCGCCGGGCAGTTCGTTGGCCCTGGCGCCGTCCACCGGCGAGTAGGCGAAGGCGCCCACGCGGTCGAGTTCGGCTTCGCGCAGGAAGTCGAGCAGTTCCTCGAACTCGGCGTCGGTCTCGCCGGGGAAGCCGACGATGAAGGTGCTGCGGAGGGTCAGGTCGGGTACCTGCCGGCGCCAGTTCTGGATGCGCTCCAGCGTCTTGTCGATGTTGCCGGGGCGCTTCATCAGTTTCAGGATGCGCGGGCTGGCGTGCTGGAACGGGATGTCGAGGTACGGCAGGATCTTGCCTTCCGCCATCAGCGGCATCACTTCGTCCACGTGCGGGTACGGGTAGACGTAGTGCAGGCGCGTCCAGACGCCCAGCTCGGCCAGGCCCTCGCACAGTTCGGTCATGCGCGTGCGGTACGCCTTGCCGCGCCAGCTGCGCTCGGCATACTTCAGGTCCACGCCGTAGGCGCTGGTGTCCTGCGAGATCACCAGCAGTTCCTTCACGCCGCCCTTGACCAGCTTCTCGGCCTCGACCAGCACCTCGTCCACCGGGCGCGAGACCAGGTTGCCGCGCATCGACGGGATGATGCAGAAGCTGCAGCGGTGGTTGCAGCCTTCGGAAATCTTCAGGTAGGCGTAGTGCTTCGGGGTGAGCTTGATGCCGACCGAGTTGTCGTCTCGGGCGTCAAGACGCCCGAGCGGCCCGATGTCGAGGAACCTGTTGCGCACCGGCGGCAGCGCCTCGTGCACGGCGTGCATCACGCTGGCGTAGTCCTGCGGGCCGCTGATCGAGAGCACGTCCGGGTAGGCCTCGCGGATCAGCTCGGCGCGCTTGCCGAGGCAGCCGGTGACGATCACCTTGCCGTTCTCGTGCAGCGCCTCGCCGATCGAGTCCAGCGATTCCTGCACCGCCGCGTCGATGAAGCCGCAGGTGTTCACCACCACCGCGTCGGCCTCGCCGTAGCTGGGCACGATCTGGTAGCCCTCGACCTTCAGCTGGGTGAGGATGCGCTCGGAATCCACCAGCGCCTTGGGGCAGCCGAGGCTGACGAAGCCGATTTTCTGCGGAGCCTGGGACATGGCGGCGGCCATCATGGACGTGGGAAATCTTTGAAGTATACGGGGATTCGCGGCGCGGGGGGCCGGACTCGCCAGGGTATGCCCCTGCCTGCGCGGGCTCGACGCGAGGCGCTCGTTCAGGGGTGCCCCACGCGAAGGAACGCGCCGAGGCGGGGGTCCGTCGCGGTTCGACGGTTCGCTCCGGGCGTACCCTCTCCCGCCTGCCGGCACCCTCTCCCGGAGGGAGAGGGATTCACACGGGCGCTTCCGCTTCTGTCGTCCATCTTCACCGATCCAGGCATCCGCGCCCGCTAGAATCGTCTCATCGCCGCTGCAGGAGACGGTCGCCATGGGCCAGCACATCAACATCCCCACCTCGCGCACCCAGTGCATCGGGGCCTACCTGGCCCAGCCGGCGGGCAGGCCCAGGGGCGGCGTGGTGGTGATCCAGGAGATCTTCGGCGTCACCGCGCACATCCGCAGCGTGGCCGACCGCTTCGCCGAGGCCGGCTACACCGCCGTGGCGCCGGCGTTCTTCGACCACCTGGAATCCTGGATCGAGCTGGACTACGACGAGACCGGTTCGGCGCGCGGCAAGGCGCTGGTGTCCGAACTGGGGCTGGACCGCCCGCTGGAGGACGTGGCCAGCGCCGCCGAGGCGATCGCCTCGTCCGGCAAGGTCGGCACCGTCGGCTACTGCTGGGGCGGCACGGTGGCGCTGCTCTCGGCCATGCGGCTGGGCCTGCCTTCGGTGAGCTACTACGGCGCGCGCAACGTGCCCTTCCTCGGCGAGAAGCCGCAGGCGCCGCTGATGTTCCACTTCGGCGAGGACGATCCCTCGATCCCGCCCGAGGCGGTGGCGAAGCACCGCGAGCTGCTGCCGCAGATGGAGGTGTTCACCTACCCCGGCGCCGGCCATGCGTTCAACCGCGACGTGCCCGGCGACAGGCACTACCGCGAGGACAGCGCCAGGCTGGCCTGGCAGCGCACGCTGGCGTTCTTCGACAGGCACCTGGCGGGCGCATGAGCGAGGCCGGCTTCGCGCTCGATCCGCGGCTGGCGGCCGACACGCGCCCGGTCGCCTCGCTGCCGCTGTGCGAACTGCGGCTGATGGACGACGCGCGCTTCCCCTGGCTGGTGCTGGTGCCGCGCCGCGCCGGCAGGGTGGAAATCGCCGACCTCGACGAGGCGGAGCAGGCGCAGCTGTGGCGCGAGGCGAACCGGGCCGCCGCGGCCCTGCGCGCCGTCGCGCCCTGCGACAAGCTCAACCTCGGCGCGCTGGGCAACATCGTGCGCCAGTTGCACGTGCACGTGGTGGCCAGGCGCGAGGGCGATGCGGCCTGGCCCGGGCCGGTGTGGGGCAGCGGCTCCGCGCAGCCCTACGACGACCGCGAACGCCTCCGCCTGATCGAAAACCTGCGCGCCCGACTCGGTCCCTGACGCATCGGTCCCTGACGAAACCGCAAACGAAAACGCCTGCATGATGCAGGCGTCTTCGTTTCGTACCCCGGCAGCCATGCCGCCCGCTTGGCCGGCATGCGCTGCCGGGCCGCGCGGCCCGCATGGTCAGTATTGTTGCTGGGGCGAGTATTGTTGCTGGGAGCCCTGGTTCACGTTGTCGCAACCGGCCGCGCTCTTGCAGTCCTGGTGGTCGTCCGACTTCACCGGCGCATGGTATTCCTGCAGCGCGCGCGCCTTGGTCTCGACCGGATTGATCTTCTTCAGCGTGCCCTTGTCGTCGTAGTACACCGCGAAGCCGTAGTCGAGCACCATCCGCGCCATGTACTGCAGGTGCTGCTTGCGGATCTTCGAATCATCGCTGGGCAGCAGCAGCACGGTCTTCGGCAGCTTGCCGACGTCCTTCTCGTAGGCGAAGTGGCTGCCCAAGTCGATCGAGGAAAGCACCGCGCCGTCGAGCAGGAACTGGCCGCTCTTGTAGGCCTGTATCGTGGCGTCGAACTGGTGCTCCGTCTTGGCCGTGTCGACGGTGTCCTTGGTGCCGCCGCGGTGGCAACCGGCGAGCACCAGCAGGCTGCCCAGCATCAGCGCGGCGGCGGCGCGGGTCAGCAGCGTGGAAAAGCGGATCATGCGGGTCTCCTGCATTGCGTGTCGTGCGGTGGCCGGTCGAAGTGTAGCGCCGGGCCGGATCGATGGCGGCCGCCGGAGGCGGACGCGGTTACAGCCGTTCAGGTGCGCGGCAGGGTCACGCCCTGCTGGCCCTGGTACTTGCCGCCGCGGTCGCGGTAGCTGGTCTCGCAGGGTTCGTCGGATTCGAAGAACAGCATCTGCGCCACGCCTTCGTTGGCGTAGATCTTCGCGGGCAGCGGCGTGGTGTTGGAGAACTCCAGCGTCACGTGCCCCTCCCACTCCGGCTCCAGCGGCGTCACGTTGACGATGATGCCGCAGCGCGCGTAGGTGCTCTTGCCCAGGCACACCACCAGCACGTCGCGCGGGATGCGGAAGTACTCCACCGTGCGCGCCAGCGCGAAGGAGTTGGGCGGGATGATGCACACGTCCGACACTACGTCCACGAAGCTGTTCGGGTCGAACGCCTTCGGGTCGACGATGGTGGAGTTGATGTTGGTGAACACCTTGAACTCGCGCGCGCAACGCACGTCGTAGCCGTAGCTGGAGGTGCCGTAGGACACGATGCGCCCGTCGCCGTTCTGCTTGACCTGGCCCGGCTCGAACGGCTCGATCATGCCGTGGCCTGCGGCCATGCGACGGATCCACTTGTCGGACTTGATGCTCACGTGCGCTCCGCGATCGGCGTGGCGCCCGGCGGGCCGGGCCAAAGCGGCAAAAATACACGGTCGGGGCGCCTGCGCGCCAGCGCGGCGGGCGGCTCAGGTCAGCCCGGCGACCAGGCAGTCAAGCGCGGCGCGCAATTCGGCGCGGCGCTCCGTGCTGGCCAGCACCTGCTCCACCGTGCACCCCGCTCCGGGCAGCGCCACCGGGAACGATTGCGCCGACAGCAGTTCGGCCGACATGGTGCGCAGGATCTCGGCCAGCGCCTCCTGCGCATGGTGCGAGCCGCGCGCCGAGGCGTTCAGCAGCAGCACCGGCTTGCCGGGGAATTCCAGGCTGCCGACCAGCCAGTCCAGCAGGTTCTTGAACGCGCCGGGCACGCCGTGGGCGTATTCGGGACAGGCGACCAGCAGCGCGTCGGCCCGCCCTACCGCTTCGCGCAGCGCCAGCACCGGGGCGGGCAGCGGATCGGCCTCGTCGTCGGGATTGAACGGCGGCAAGGCGGCCATCCCGTCGTACGGCCGCAGTTCGAGCGACGGTGGCGCCAGCTGCCGCGCCGCTTCCAGCGCCGCGCGGTTGGACGAGACCCGGCGCAGGCTGCCGCACAGGCACAGCACGCGGCGCCGCGCCGCGCTCATGCGGCAGGCGTGCCCTGCACCACGATCTTTCCCAGCCCCAGCGACTTGTTGCGCGGCTGGCGCGACAGCCGCCCGGCGGTGTTGCGCGCGATCCCGCGGTAGCGCGCGGCGAGCTCGGAATCGGGCATCGCCACCACGGTGGGCGTGCCGCCGTCGGCCTGCTCGCGGATGCGGATGTCCAGCGGCAGCGAGCCGAGGTAAGGCACCTGGTACTGCTCGGCCATGCGTGCGCCGCCGCCCTCGCCGAAGATGTGTTCCTCGTGGCCGCAGTTGGAGCAGACGTGGGTGGCCATGTTCTCCACGATGCCGAGCACCGGCACCTCCACCTTCTCGAACATCTTCAGCGCCTTGCGCGCGTCCAGCAGGGCGATGTCCTGCGGCGTGGTGACGATCACCGCGCCGGCCACCGGCACCTTCTGCGCCAGCGTGAGCTGGATGTCGCCGGTGCCCGGCGGCAGGTCGATCACCAGGTAGTCGAGCATCTCCCAGCGCGAGTCGGTGAGCAGTTGCATCATCGCCTGGGTCACCATCGGGCCGCGCCAGATCATCGGCGTCTCCTCGTCGACGAGGAAGCCGATCGACATCGCCTGCAAGCCGTGCGCCCGCATCGGCGTGATGCTCTTGCCGTCGGGCGATTCCGGCTTGCCGCCGATGCCGAGCATGCGCGGCTGGCTGGGGCCGTAGATGTCGGCGTCGAGCACGCCCACTTTCGCGCCCTCGGCCTGCAGCGCCAGCGCCAGGTTGGCCGCCACCGTGGACTTGCCCACGCCGCCCTTGCCCGAGGCCACCACGATGATGTTCTTCACGTTCGGCAGCGGCCCCAGCGTGCCCTGCACCTTGTGCACGTGCACGCGGCTGGCGATGGACACCGCCGCCGCCTCGATCGCCGGGTCGGCCTCCAGCGCCTGCTTGGCCTGCGCGGCCAGCGCGTCGGCCGCGCCCGCGGCGGGATAGCCCAGCAGCAGGTCCACCGACACCTTCGCGCCGTCCACGCCCACCGCGCGCACGGCCTCGGCCAGCGGCGCACCGGTATGCGGATCGGTCAGCCCTTCCAGCACGTGGCGGACCCGCGCTTCATCTACCTGCGTCATCGTGCTCGTGAACCTCGTCCGGGGGAACGCGCATTATGCCAGCCCGCCCTGTCGCCCCAGCTGATCCAGGTCAGCGGCGCGATGGCGCAACGCAGCTTGACGCTCCCGGCCGGGCAGTACAGGCTGGCCGCCACCATACGCTTTCGTACGGGAGGATCGCCGTCCATGAAGTCCATGCTCCGCTTCGCCCTCGCCACCGCCCTGCTGGCCGCCGCCGGCGCCGCCACCGCCGCCAGCGACAGCCCGGTCGGCACCTGGAGGCAGGTCGACGACCACACCGGCAAGGTCACCTCGATCATCCAGATCACCGACCATGGCGGCGAACTCGAGGCCAAGGTGCTCAAGGTGATGAACATGACGCCGGAGCAGATCGCCCGCGACGGCGAGCACCCGCGCTGCACCAAGTGCGATGGCGAACGCCACGACCAGCCGGTCGAAGGCATGACCATCATGTGGGGCGTGCGCCGCGACGACGACGTGTGGGACGGCGGCCACATCCTCGACCCCAGCAACGGCAAGGTCTACAAGGTGAAGCTCACGCTGAAGGACGGCGGCGCGAAGCTGGACGTGCACGGCTACATCGGCTTCGCCCTGCTCGGCCGCAGCCAGGTCTGGGAGCGGCAGGACGGCTGACGCGCGCCGCGCCCCTGCATGCGGACGCCCCGCCTTGCCGGGGCGTTTTTCCGCGCGGCCCGCGGCGCCGCGGATCGCGCCCGCGCCGCGCAACCCTCATTCGCCCGCCGGCGGGGCCCGGTGCACGGCCACTCCGTGCGCGGCGAACGCCACACGCGTCGCGCGGCCCGTGTCGTGCTCCACCACCAGGTGCCGCACCTGCTCCACCGGCACGATGCGATGCGTGGCGCGCGCGCCCAGCTTGTCGCCGGTGGCCACCACCACGGTCTCGGCGCTGGCCTCGACCATCGCCCGCTTGAGCAGCGATTCCTCGCTGTCGAAGCCCCACAGGCCGGTGTCCGCGTCGATGGCGCAGGCGCCGGGGAAGCACAGGTCAGCGCGGATGCGCCGCAGCTCCTGCAGGGTCTGCGCGCCCACCGCGCCGCCGATGCGCGGGTCGATGCGGCCGCCCAGCAGCAGGATCCCGAAGCCCTCGCGCTCGTACAGCGCCAGCGCGATGTCCGGCGCGTTGGTGACCACGGTCAGCCCCAGCCGTTCGGGCAGCGCAGCGGCGATCGCGGCGTTGGTGGAGCCGGCGTCGATCAGCAGCACCTGCCCTTCGCCCACCAGCTCCACCGCCTTGCGCGCCAGCGCCAGCTTGCGGCCGGCATGCTCGCCGCGGCGCTGCTTCAGCGGCGTCGCCGGCAGCGACACCGACAGCGCGCCGCCGTACACGCGCCGGCACAATCCCTGCGCGGCCAGTTCGCGCAGGTCGCGGCGCAGCGAGTCCTCCGACACGGCGAATTCCGCCGCCAGTTCGGCCGCCACCACCCGGCCGTGGCTGCGCAGGCGCTGCAGCACGCGCTGCTGGCGCTCCTGCGGCAGCATCTCCGCCGGCGGCGCGCGCCTAGCCACGCGTCGCCTCCAGCAGGCCCGCGCGGCACAGATCGCCGCGCAGCGTGGCGGGGTCGCGGAAGTGCAGCGCGTGCATGCCCAGCCGCGCCGCGGCCTCCACGTTGCGCGGCGCGTCGTCGATGTACACCGTGCGCGCCGGATCCAGGCCGTAGCGCGACAGCATCCGGCGGTAGATTTCCGGGTCGGGCTTGATCAGGCGTTCCTCGCCCGACACCACGATGCCGAGGAACGCGTCCATGAAGCGGTAGCGCTGGCGCGCCAGCGGGAAGGTCTCGTGCGACCAGTTGGTGAGCGCGTACAGCGGCACGCCGCGCGCGCGCAGCTCGTCGAGGATGGCCAGGCTGCCGTCGATCGGCCCGCGCAGCATCTCGTCCCAGCGCTCGCGGTAGGCGGCGATCAGTGCGGCCTGCCGCGGGTGCTCCGCGCTGAGGCCGGCGATGGCTTCGCTCCAGGGACGCCCGGCGTCCTGCTGCTCGTTCCAGTGCGAGGTGCACACCTCGGCGAGGAAGCGTTCCATCGCCGCCTCGTCGTCGAACAGCCGGCGGTAGAGGTAGCGCGGGTTCCAGTCCACCAGCACGCCGCCGAGGTCGAACACCACGGTGTCGAAGCGCGGAGCACTCATGGCCGCACCACCTTCGCCGACGCGGCGGTCAGCAGCAGCATCGCGCCGACCCCGGCCAGCGCCAGCGGCAGGCCGATGGCGTGCGCCGCGAAACCGACCAGCGCCGGTCCGCAGAGCAGGCCCAGGTAGCCCAGCGTGGTCACCGTGGCGATGGCGATGCCCGGCGAGGCGCCGGGCAGCCGCCCCGCCGCGCCGAACATCACCGGCACGATGTTGGCCGCGCCCAGGCCCACCAGCACGAACCCGGCCGGCGCCGCCCAGGGCCATGCCAGCAGCGCGGCGAACAGGAACCCGGCCGCCGCCACGCAGGCGCCGGCGCGCACGGCGAGCACCGGGCCGAAGCGCGCCACGGCGCGGTCGCCGGTGAGGCGTCCCAGCGCCATCGCCACCGAGAACACCGCGTAGCCGATGCCCGCCGAGGCTGCCGGGAAGCCGTGGAAATCGCGCAGCAGCACCGCGCTCCAGTCCAGCATCGAGCCCTCGGCCAGGAAGCTGATGAAGCACAGCACGCCCAGCAGCAACACCAGGCCGCGCGGCATCCGGAACGCCGCCCGCCGCGCCGCCCCGGCCACCTCGTCGAGCAGGCTCGGCCACTGCGTCAGCACCACCGCCAGCAGCAGCATCGACACCACGCCGGCCGCCAGCGTCAGCGACGCCCCCGCCGCCAGCAGCAGGCTCATGCCCGCCGCGCCGGCCAGGCCGCCGATGCTGAACAGGCCGTGGAAGCCGGACATCAGCGGGCGCCCCGCGCGCCGCTCCACTTCCACCGCGTGCGCGTTCATGGCCACGTCCACCGCGCCCAGCGCCGCGCCGAAGTACAGCAGCGCCATGGCCAGCGCCAGCGCGTCCGGCGCCAGCGTCAGCAACGGCAGCGCCAGGCAGGTCAGCAGGCCGCCGGCGACGATCACCCTGCGGCTGCCGAAGCGATGGGTGAGGAAGCCCACCAGCGGCATCGAGACCATCGAGCCGCCGCCGAAGGCCAGCAGCACCAGGCCCAGGGTGGCGTCATCCAGCCCCAGCCGCGCCTTGGCGTAGGGCACCATCGGCGCCCACGCCGACACGCCGATGCCCGCGGCCAGGAAGACCAGCCGCGTGGCGAGGACGGCCGGTGCCAGGTCGCGCCTCCGCTCCGCCGCCACCGTCATTTCGCCTGCGTCCACGTCGTGCTCCACCGGATCGACCGGGAATGAATGTACAAAAACGTGCAAAAACTTGCAAAGATCCGCATGGCATCCAATATCGCCATGCTCGCCCGCCGCGCCGGCGTCCCGGCGAAGACGGCTGGACGGCCATGCCATAATGCTTGGCCCCCACCGGAAACCCCGCCTCCATGAGCCGCCGCCTGTTCGTCACCTGCGCCCTGCCCTATGCCAACGGCCCGCTGCACATCGGCCACATGGTCGAGCACGTGCAGGGCGACATCTGGGTGCGCGCGCTGCGCATGCGCGGCCACACCGTGCACTTCGTCTGCGCCGACGACGCCCACGGCACGCCGATCATGCTGCGCGCCCAGCGCGAGGGCATCACGCCGGAGCAGCTGGTGGCGCAGACCTGGCAGCAGCACACCGCCGATTTCCGCGACTTCGGCATCGGCTACGACCACTACTCCAGCACCCATAGCGACGCCAACCGTGCGCTCACCTCGCGCATCTACCAGGCGCTGCACGACAAGGGGCATGTCGAGGTGCGGCCGGTCGAGCAGTTCTTCGACCCCGAGAAGTCGATGTTCCTGCCCGACCGCTTCATCAAGGGCGAGTGCCCGAACTGCCACTCCAGGGACCAGTACGGCGACTCCTGCGAGGTCTGCGGCAAGACCTATTCGCCCACCGACCTGATCGAGCCGTACTCGGTGATCTCCGGCGCGCGCCCGGTGCTGAAGGACTCCGAGCACTACTTCGTGAAGCTGGCCGACTTCGAGCCCATGCTGCGCGACTGGCTGGCCGGGCGCCGCGCCGCAGGCGGCCTGCAGGGCGAGGTGGTGAACAAGCTGGAGGAATGGTTCACCGACGGCCTGCGCAGCTGGGACATCTCGCGCGACGCGCCGTACTTCGGCTTCGAGATCCCCGGCGCGCCGGGCAAGTTCTTCTACGTGTGGGTGGACGCGCCGGTAGGCTACCTGGCTGCGTTCCGCGAGCTGTGCGAGCGCGACGGGCTGGACTTCGAGGCCTTCACCGACCCGGCGAAAGCCGCCGCCGAGGGCACCGAGCAGGTGCACTTCATCGGCAAGGACATCGTCTACTTCCACACCCTGTTCTGGCCGGCCATGCTGCACGGCGCAGGCCTGCGCACGCCCACCGCGGTGAACGTGCACGGCTTCCTGACCGTGGACGGCGCCAAGATGTCCAAGTCGCGCGGCACCTTCATCAATGCGCGCGCCTGGCTGGACCACCTCGACCCCGACTACCTGCGCTACTACCTCGCCAGCATGCTCGGCCCCACGCTGGGCGACGTGGACCTGGACCTGAAGTCCTTCGAGGAGCGCGTCAACTCGCACCTGGTCGGCAAGTGGGTGAACATCGCCAGCCGCTGCGCCGGCTTCGTGCACAAGTTCTTCGGCAACCGCCTGGCCGACGCGCTGCGCGACGACCTGCGCGCGCGCTACGACGCGGCCGTGGCGCAGCTCGCCCCGCTCGGCGACCTGTACGAAGCGCGCGACTACGCGGCGGCGATGCGCCGCTTCGTCGAGGTGGCCGACACCACCAACAGCTGGATCGCCGAGCAGGCGCCGTGGGTGATCGCCAAGGACGAATCGCGCCGCGACGAGCTGCACCAGGTGTGCTCGCTGGCGATCAACCTGTTCCGCCTGCTGTCGACCTGGCTGAAGCCGGTGCTGCCCGCCACCGTGGCCCGCGCCGAAGCCTTCCTCGGCGCCGCCACCACCCGTTTCACCGACGCCGACGCCCCGCTGCTCGGCCACGTCCTGCAACCGTTCGAGGCGCTGATGACGCGCGTCGACCCGAAGAAGATCGAAGCCATGATCGACGCCTCCAGGGAATCCCTGAAACCCGCCGCCGCGCCGGCCAGCGCCCCGGCGCCGGCCGCGCCGTCGCCCACCCCGGCGGCCGAAACGCCCGCCACCGTCGGCATCGACGATTTCGCCAGGCTGGACCTGCGCGTGGGCAAGGTGCTGGCCTGCGAATTCGTGGAAGGCTCGGACAAGCTGCTGCGCTTCGAGCTGGACGCCGGCCCGCTGGGCACCCGGCAGATCTTCTCCGGCATCCGCGCCGCCTACGGCGAGCCGGGGAAGCTGGTCGGCCGCAACGTGGTGTTCATCGCCAACCTGGCGCCGCGCAAGATGCGCTTCGGCCTGTCCGAGGGCATGATCCTGTCCGCCGGCGACGGCGGCAGCGACCTGTTCCTGCTCGACGCCGACCAGGGCGCGAAGCCGGGCGCCACGGTGCGCTGAGCCCTGCCCCCTCTCTCCGCCGGGGAGAGGGCCGGGGTGAGGGGACACTCTCGCCGTGACACAGCAACTCGCCGACCGCATCGACGCGATCCTGCCGCAGACGCAGTGCGAACAATGCGGCTACCACGGCTGCCGGCCCTATGCCGAGGCGATCGCGCGCGGCGAAGCGGCGATCAACCAGTGCCCTCCGGGCGGCGCGGCCGGCATCGCCAGGCTGGCGGCCCTGCTCGACCGCCCGCCGCTGCCGCTCAACCCCGCCAACGGCGTCGAAAAGCCGCGCATGCTGGCGCGCGTGGTCGAGGCCGACTGCATCGGCTGCACCAAGTGCATCCAGGCCTGCCCCGTCGACGCCATCGTGGGTGCGGCCAGGCTGATGCACACGGTGATCGCCGACGATTGCACCGGCTGCGAGCTGTGCATACCCGCCTGCCCGGTGGACTGCATCGTGCTGGAACCGATGCCGGCGACGCAGGTCGACGCGGCCCACGCCGATGCCGCCCGCGCGCACTTCCGGCGCCGCGAGGCGCGACTGGCGCGGGAACGCGCGCAGCGCGAGGCCGAGCTGGCCGCCCGCAAGGCCGCGGTGGATGCGGTCGACGCGCCCGCCAATCCCGTGCTCGCCGCGCTGGCGCGCGCCCGCGCACGGCAGCAAGGGGGCAAGCCATGAAACGCGCCGACGTCGTCGAGCTGTTCACCCGCCTGCGCGAGCTGGACCCGCACCCCACCACCGAGCTGGAGTACCGCACGCCGTTCGAGCTGCTGGTCGCGGTGGTGCTGTCGGCGCAGGCCACCGACGTGGGCGTGAACAAGGCCACGCGCAAGCTCTACCCGGTGGCGAACACGCCGCAGGCGATCCTCGCGCTGGGCGAGGACGGGCTGAAGAAGTACATCAGCACCATCGGCCTGTACAACGCCAAGGCGAAGAACGTGATCGCGCTGTGCCGCATCCTGGTCGAACAGTACGACGGCGAGGTGCCGCACACGCGCGAGGCGCTGGAAGCGCTGCCCGGCGTGGGCCGCAAGACCGCCAACGTGGTGCTGAACACCGCCTTCGGCCAGCCCACCATCGCGGTGGACACGCATATCTTCCGCGTCGCCAACCGCACCGGGCTGGCGCCCGGCAAGGACGTGCGCGCAGTCGAGGACAAGCTGGAGAAGGTGGTGCCGGCCGAATTCAAGCAGGACGCCCATCACTGGCTGATCCTGCACGGCCGCTACGTATGCAAGGCGCGCAGGCCCGACTGCCCGCGCTGCGTGATCCGCGACCTGTGCCGGTACAAGGACAAGACGGTGGCCTGACGGCACGCCCGCTTTTCTTCCTCTCCCCTCCGGGGAGAGCACTGCCCTGAGCCGGCCGAAGGGGACCGAGGTGAGGGGCGGGTGCTCGCGACAACGGCGCCAGTGCAAGCTGCTTCGTTGAAGGCATGCCGCGAGGTTGACCCCTCACCCAACCCTCTCCCCGGAAGGGAGAGGGAGAACAGCGATGGCACACCCCCTCCCCGAAAAGCAAACGGCGGGCTGGTGCCCGCCGTTTTCCGTCCCTGGGTCGAACTCCTTCCGATAACCCCGCATGCCAGGGATGATGCCGCAGGCATGTGACGCTTCGGGGAAAGCGGCGTGTCAGAACGCCACCTGCCCGAACACGCCGATCTCGTTGGTCTTCACGTTCTGCACGTGCACCGGCGCCGGCGTGGCCACCCGGGCGTCGGCCGACTCGTGCTTCCACACCGCGGCCAGGTCGAAGCCCTTGGTCACCGCGAACTGCAGGCCGAGGTTGTAGTAGACGTCCTTCTTGCGCGGGTCCAGCGTCTTGCTGAGCTTGGCGTTGTCGTAGCGGGCGAACAGGGTCAGGTCGTCGTTCAGGCCCACGCTGCCCCACACCGAGTAGCCGTCCGCCTTGTCCGTCGCCGGCGTGGTCACGTTGTTCCAGTTCTTCGCGGTGAAATACTCGGCGCCGAGGCGGAAGGCGCTGCTCTTGTACGCCACCATCAGGTCGCCGCGCTGGGCCGTATGGTTCGCGCTGGTGGTCTGGGTTTCCTTGCCCAGATCGCCGCTGTAGCCGCCCAGCGCCACCATCAGGCCCTCGACCGGCTGGAAGCCCACGCGCCCCTCGAAGTCCACGTTCTTGCTGCGGCTCGGGTTCTTGTAGCCGCCGCCGTTCACGGCGGACACCGCGTAGTTGAACATGCCGCCGTCGCCGACGCTGCCCAGCATGTGCAGGCCCCAGTCCGCCGAGTTGGCGTAATGCAGGCGGTCGGTCAGCGTGTTCTCCACGTAGCGGAAGCCGTACCAGTCTTCCACGAACGGGATCCACGGCATGTCGGCCGAACCGATGCGCAGGACCGCCGCCTTGTCGAAGTTGCCCTGCACGTAGGCCTTCTTCACGAACAGATTGGTCTCGCCGTCGTTGCTGACATAGTTGAAGTCGGTGGTGAGGTTGGCCGACCAGATGTCGTTGAACTTGTGCGTCACGCCCAGGTAGAAGCGCTTCACGTCGAGGCCGGTGCCGGTGGCGGCGGTCTTGCCGGTATCGCTGTTCTTCTGGTCGATGTGGCTGAAGTCGAAGTACATCTTGCCGGACAGCGAGGTGTTGCTGACCAGCTTGTCCAGCTTGTCGAGCCGCGCGCTCAGCGCGGCGTCGGGCGCCGGCGCGGCGACGACGGCCTGCTGCTGCGCCTGCACCTGCTGCACCGCCTGCGCGGTCTGCTGCTGCGCCTGGGCCTGGCTGGCCGACTGCGCCTGCAGGTCGTCCACCTTCTGCTGCAGGGCGGCGATCTCGGCCTTCAGCTGGGCCAGTTCGCTGGCGCTGACCCGGGTCGACGTGTGGTTATCGGTCTGGGCCGGCGCGGCGGCGGCCGCGAAGCTGCTGGCGCCCAGGCTGGCGGCAATCGCCACGGCGAGCATTTTCGAACGCATGGAAACTCTCCACTGGATGTTGGCAATCATTCGGCCGCCCCCTTTCGCTCTTGCTGGCCGGCCCGGTTTCGGAACGTAAGCAGAATGTCGCGGGCGAATGACTGTTCGATTCCATCCGTGTTACGGAACAAAGACAGCCGTCATCTCGCCGGCGTCGGCACGCCCATGCCCGGCTGATATGCTTGGCGGATGGATGCATATCTCAGCAACAGCCGGTCCAGCCGCATCGCGCAGCGCTTCCGCGGCTTCCTCCCGGTGGTGGTGGACGTGGAGACGGGCGGCTTCGATGCCGAGCGCGACGCGCTGCTGGAGATCGCCGCGGTCATGCTCGACATGGACGAGGACGGCTTCCTGCATCCGCAGCCGGCGATATCCGCCCACGTGGAGCCCTTCCCGGGCGCCAACCTCGACCCGCGCGCGCTGGAGATCACCGGCATCGACCCGGACAACCCGCTGCGCGGCGCCCTGGACGAGCGCCTCGCGCTGGAGCATGTCTTCCAGCCGGTGCGCCAGGTGATGCGCGCGCACGGCTGCCAGCGCGCGATCCTGGTCGGGCACAACGCCGCCTTCGACCTGGGCTTCCTCAACGCCGCGGTGCGCCGCACGGGGCACAAGCGCAACCCCTTCCATCCCTTCAGCTGCTTCGATACCGCCACGCTGGCCGGCCTGGCCTACGGCCAGACCGTGCTGAGCAAGGCGGTGCTGGCCGCCGGCCTGGCCTTCGACACGCGCGAGGCGCACTCGGCCGTGTACGACGCCGAGCGCACCGCGGAACTGTTCTGCGGCATCGTCAACCGCTGGCGCCGGCTGGAGACGCTGGAGCACGCGGTAACGCTGTAGTTTCGATGACAGTCGCATGCGCGTTGTCATCGAACTGAAACATCCGACTCACATCGCTGCAACACGCGGCTCCTGAAATAGCGGCCACCGGGCACCGCCCGTCGTCCCTCCCAAGGAGCCAACCCGTGTCGAAATCCATCCGCACCGCCCCGCGTCGTGGTCTGGGCCTCAGCCTGCTCGCCGCCGTCGTCGCCCTCGCGTTCGGCAGCAGCGCCTGCGCCACCGACATCACCGGCGCCGGATCCAGCTTCGTGTATCCGGTCATCTCCAAGTGGTCGGCCGGCTACGCCGAGAAGACCGGCAACCACGTCAACTACCAGTCCATCGGCTCCGGCGGCGGCATCGCGCAGATCAAGGCCGGTACCGTCGACTTCGGCGCGTCCGACATGCCGCTGGACGAGGCCACGCTGGCCAAGTTCGGCCTGGGCCAGTTCCCCGACGTGATCGGCGGCATCGTGCCGGCGTTCAACGTGCAGGGCGTGGCGCCGGGCAAGCTGGTGCTGGACGGCGCCACCCTGGCCGACATCTACCTGGGCAAGATCGTCCACTGGAACGACCCGGCCATCGCCCGGCTCAACCCGGGCCTGAAGCTGCCCGACGCGAAGATCACCGTGGTCCATCGTTCCGACGGCTCGGGCACCACCTTCAACTTCTCCGACTACCTGTCCAAGGTCAGCGCCGAGTGGAAGTCCAAGGTGGGCGAAGGCACCGCGGTGAACTGGCCGACCGGCATCGGCGGCAAGGGCAACGAGGGCGTCTCGGCCTACATCAAGCAGATCCCGAACTCGCTCGGTTACGTGGAATACGCCTACGCGCTGCAGAACCACATCGGCTACGCGCTGATGAAGAACGCCGCGGGCAAGGTGGTCAAGCCGATGACCGCGAGCTTCCAGGCCGCCGCCGCCACCGCCGACTGGGCACACGCGAAGAACTTCAACCTGCTGATGACCAACGCGCCGGGCGCGGACGCCTGGCCGATCACCGCCACCTCGTGGGTGATCATGTACAAGCAGCCGAAGAACGAGGCGAACACCAAGGTCGCCTTCGACTTCTTCAAGTGGGCCTACGAGCACGGCCAGGAACAGGCCCGCTCGCTCGACTATGTGCCGCTGCCCGACAGCCTGGTGCAGCAGATCGAGAACTACTGGAAGACCGAGTACAAGCAGTAAGCCGCGACCAGGCCCCTCTCCCGCCAGGAGAGGGGTTGCGGTGAGGGTTCGGCTGGAACGGAATGCCTCGCTTCGCCCGAACCCTCATCCGCCCTTCGGGCACCTCCTCCCGAGGGGAGAAGGGAACAAACCCCGCTCTTTCGCGAAGGCCGCATGTCATCGATCCCCGCCACCACCGAGCCCGTCGACGTCGACCGCCGCAGCCGCACCGACGCGCGCCACGACGCGCTGTTCCGCCTGCTGCTCAAGGCCTGCGCGCTGCTGGTGCTGGCCGCCCTGCTGGGCGCCGCGCTGTCCACCCTGTGGGGCGGGCGCGAGGTGCTGTTCGGCCACGGGCTGCACTTCCTCGCCAGCGATGCCTGGAACCCGGTGACCGACGACTACGGCGCGCTGGCGCCGATCTTCGGCACCCTGGTGACCTCGCTGATCGCCCTGGTCCTGGCCGTGCCGACCAGCTTCGGCATCGCCCTCTTCCTCACCGAGATCGCGCCTGCCTGGCTGCGCGGCCCGGTGGCCACCGCGATCGAGCTGCTGGCCAGCATCCCGTCGATCATCTACGGCATGTGGGGCCTGTTCGTGTTCGTGCCGTTCATGTCGCGCATCGAGCCGGCGCTGAACGACACCCTGGGCCGCATCCCGCTGGTCGGCAAGCTGTTCCAGGGCCCGCCGATCGGGCTGGGCCTGCTCACCGCCGGCATCGTGCTGGCGGTGATGATCCTGCCGTTCATCTGCTCGGTGATGCGCGAGGTGTTCCGCACCGTGCCGACCCGGCTGAAGGAGTCCTCCTACGCGCTGGGCTCGACCACCTGGGAGGTGGTCTGGGACATCGTGCTGCCGTACACCCGCTCGGCGGTGATCGGCGGCATCTTCCTCGGTCTCGGCCGCGCGCTGGGCGAGACGATGGCGGTGACCTTCGTGCTGGGCAATTCGTACAACATCACCTCCTCGCTGCTGATGCCGGGCACCTCGATCTCCTCCAGCATCGCCAACGAGTTCAACGAAGCGGTGGGCACCCACCGCTCGGCGCTGATCGCGCTGGGCTTCCTGCTGTTCGTGGTGACCTTCGTGGTGCTGCTGATCGCGCGCCTGATGCTGCGCCGGCTGGCCAGGCGGGAGGGCAACTGATGGCCGCCGTCCACACCCGTCGGCGCGTCGTCAACGTCGTCGCGCTTACCCTGAGCGGCTGCGCCACCCTGCTGGGCCTGGTGTTCCTGGCCTGGATCCTGTGGGTGACGCTGAAGAACGGCCTGGGCGCGATCGACTGGAAGCTGTTCAGCAAGATCACCGCCTACGCCGACCAGGGCGGCCTGTCCAACGCCATCGTGGGCAGCCTGGTGATGGACGCGATCGCGCTGCTGATCTGCGCACCGGTGGGCGTGCTGGCCGGCGCCTTCCTCGCCGAGTACGCGCACCGCTCGAAGCTGGGCGCCACCATCCGCTTCCTCAACGACATCCTGCTGTCGGCGCCATCCATCGTGCTCGGCCTGTTCGTGTACGTGATCGTGGTGCTGCCGATGTCGAACCTGACCCACGGCGCGGTGTCGTTCTCCGGCCTCGCCGGCTCGATCGCGCTGGCGCTGATCGGCCTGCCGGTGATCGTGCGCACCACCGACGAGATGCTGCAGCTGGTGCCCGGCACGCTGCGCGAGGCCGCGCTGTCGCTGGGCATCCCGCAATGGAAGATGACCGTGCAGGTGCTGATGCGTGCGGCCACGTCCGGCATCGTCACCGGCGTGCTGCTGGCGCTGGCGCGGCTGGCCGGCGAGACCGCGCCGCTGCTGTTCACCGCCTTCGGCAACAACTTCATGGCCTGGCACCCACTGGACAAGATGGAGAGCCTGCCGGTGGCGATCTACCAGTACACCAACGACCCCAACCCGGCGCTGCACGCCATCGCCTGGGCCGGCGCGCTGCTGATCACGCTGTTCGTGCTGACCCTGAGCCTGCTGACCCGCCTGCTGTTCTCGCGCAAGAAGGTGCCCCATGAATGACATCGCCGCCAACGATCCCGCAGGCATGGCCGGCGTGCTGCCCGCGCAGACCAAGATCGCCGTGCGCGGGCTGGACTTCTTCTACGGCGGGGCCCGCGCGCTGAAGGAAATCAGCATGGCCATTCCCGAGAAGCAGGTCACCGCGATCATCGGGCCGTCCGGCTGCGGCAAGTCCACCCTGCTGCGCGTGTTCAACCGCATCTACGCGATCTATCCCGGCCTGCGCGCCAGCGGCGAGGTGCTGCTGGACGGCGAGAACGTGCTTGATCCGTCGTATTCGATGAACCGGCTGCGCAGCAAGGTCGGCATGGTGTTCCAGAAGCCGGTGCCGTTCCCGATGACGATCTTCGAGAACGTGGCCTACGGCATCCGCCACCACGAGAAGCTGTCGAAGGCGGACATGGAGGTGCGCGTGGAACAGGCGCTGCGCCGCGCCGCGCTGTGGGACGAGGTGAAGGACAAGCTCAAGCGCAGCGCGCTCGGCCTCTCCGGCGGCCAGCAGCAGCGGCTATGCATCGCGCGCGGCATCGCCCTGAAGCCCGAGGTGCTGTTGCTGGACGAACCCACCTCGGCGCTCGATCCCATCGCCACCGGCCGCATCGAGCAACTGGTCGAGGAACTGAAGCGCGACTACACCATCGTCATCGTCACCCACAACATGCAGCAGGCAGCGCGCGTCTCCGACCGCACCGCGTTCATGTACATGGGCGAGCTGATCGAGTTCGACGCCACCGAGAAGATCTTCACCAAGCCGTCGAAGAAGCAGACCGAGGACTACATCACCGGGCGGTTCGGCTGATCCATGAAGCCCCTCTCCCGCTTGCGGGAGAGGGGTTGGGGAGGGCACGAGCACTTCGCTCTACCCGAACCCTCTCCCGCCCTCCGGGCACCCTCTCCCGCAAGCGGGAGAGGGGATCAAAGACACGAGGCACGACATGACCATCGGCAAAGACCACATCATCAAGAGCTACGACGACGAGCTGGCGCGCCTCACCGGTGAGCTGGTGCGCATGGGCGAGCTGGCGGTCAGCCAGCTCGAGGCGGCGATCGACGTGGTCGAGCGCCGCGATGAGCGCGCCGCCCAGCACGTGGTGAACAACGACGACGCGATCGACCACCTGGAGCAGGAGATCAGCCACGACGTGGTGCGCCTGCTGGCGCTGCGCGCGCCGATGGCCAGCGACCTGCGCAACGTGTTCGCCGCCCTGCGCATCGCGGCCGACATCGAACGCATCGGCGACTACGCCGCCAACGTGGCCAAGCGCTCGATCCCGCTGTCGATGGTCGCGCCGGTCACGGCCACCGGCGGGCTCGCCCACCTGGCCGAACTGGCCGCCGAGGAAGTGCGCGGCGTGCTGGCGGCCTACCGCGACCGCGACGCCGAACGCGCCTACCAGGTGTGGAAGGACGACGCGCAGCTGGACGAGGCCTGGACCGGCTACTTCCGCCAGTTGCTCACGTACATGATGGAAGACCCGCGCAACATCACGCCATGCACCCACCTGCTGTTCATGGCCAAGAACATCGAGCGCATCGGCGACCACGCCACCAACATCGCCGAGAACGTGTGGTTCCAGGTCAACGGCGAGCCGCTGGACAAGCAGCGCAAGAAGAGCGACCGCACCTCGGAGCCACAGGTTCCGGGAGCCGGCCTGGGCGAGCCTCGCAAGTAGGGGGCTACCCCCTCCCGGCCTCCCCCTGCATGCAGGGGGAGGGGCAAAGCCGGCACCGACATGCGTTTCGCCCCCTCCCCTGCTGCGCAGGGGAGGGCCGTGGAGGGGTGCCCTTCAATGTGCCCCACCCACCAGCTTCAAGCCGACCACCCCCAGCAGGATCAGCCCCACGCAGGCCAGCCGCCACGGCGTGGCCGGGTCGCCGAACAGCACGATGCCCAGGATTACCGCGCCGACGGCGCCGATGCCGGTCCACACCGCGTAGGCGGTGCCGATCGGCAGCGTCTTCGCCGCCAGCGCCAGCAGCACCACGCTCACCGCCATCGCCGCCAGCGTGGCCACGCTGGGCCACAGCCGGCTGAAGCCGGCGGTGTATTTCAGGCCGATCGCCCAGCCGATCTCGAACAGTCCGGCCAGCACCAGATAGATCCATGCCATGGCGAAATACTCCGCGTCGCACGCAGGGTCGTCCCTGCAGGAAGACATCGGGCGGCGGGTCGTCCCGCCACCGGGCCGTGGGATGCAGCTAAAACATTCACGGCCTTCGAGCATCGCACGAAGCGTCAGCCTGCATGTCTTTGGCTCGTCATTCCGGCGCAGGCCGGACAAGCGCGCAGCGCGCAGAACGCCCGTAGGGCGACCCCGAAGGGGCGAGCGCAGCGAGTCATCCAGTTGCCGTAAAGCCGAGCAAGCGTGATCGTGGCTGGATGACCAGACCTTCGTCTGTTGAAAAGCACCTCCAGCCTGCGCCGGGATGACGATTCGGGATCGTCATCGGGTACCTAGCCGCCGGATTCCCGCACGAACAAGCTCTAGGGCAACCGCCCCTGCACCTCGCGGCGCTTCTGCATGCTGCGCGCGACGCCGTAGATGCCGATCAGCAGCCAGGCCACCTGCATCAGGAACGCCGACCAGTTGAAGCTGCCGAACAGCAGCGACAGCATCACGCCGATCGCGCCGAGGATGTTCATCAGCTGGTAGGCGAGCCGGTTGCCGTGGAGCTTGTGGGCCTGCAGCAGGAAATACGCCAACAGCACCAGCAGCACGCCGATGTAGCCGGCCCAGTCGTACCAGAAGAAGGTCATCGCCGTGCGCTCCGTTGCCGCAGTGCCTCGAACAATACGATACCCGCCGCGACGGAAACGTTGAGGCTTTCCATCGCACCGGGCATGGGGATCTTCGCCACGAAATCGCAAGTCTCGCGGGTCAGCCGGCGCATGCCCTCGCCTTCACCGCCCAGCACCAGCGCCACCGGGCCCTTCAGGTCGAGCTCGTAGAGCGACTGCGCGGTGTCGCCGGCCAGGCCGGTGATCCACACGCCGGCCTCCTTCAGCTCGCGCAGGGTGCGCGCCAGGTTGGTCACCGCCACCAGCGGCACGCGGTCGGCGCCGCCGGCCGAGGCGCGGCGCACCACCGGGGTCAGGCCCACCGCGCGGTCCTTCGGCACGATCACCGCGGCGACGTCCGCCGCCGCCGCGCTGCGCAGGCAGGCGCCGAGGTTGTGCGGGTCGGTGACGCCGTCCAGCACCAGCAGCAGCGGCGCCTCGCCGGCCCGTTCCAGCAGGCCCGGCAGGTCGTGCTCGCCGGCCGTGGGCGGCGGCTCGTACAGCGCGACCACGCCCTGGTGGCGCGCGGCGCCGGCCAGCTTCTCCAGTTGCTCGCGCGGGCGATGGTGCACCGGGATCTTCAGCGCCTTGGCGCGTTCGGCCAGCTCGTGCACGCGCGGATTGCGCTGGCCGTTTTCGACCAGCAGCTCGCGCACGCGCGCGGCGTCGTTGCTCAGCGCGCCTTCGACCGGGTTGATGCCGACGATCCAGCTTTCGCTCATGACCTGCCTTTCGGTTTCCCCGGCTTGCGGCCGGTGCTCTTTTTCGTGGCCGGCGCGGCACCGGAGGGCTTGCCGCGTTTCGTGGCCCCCGCCTTGCGCGCGCCTGCGGCCGGCTGGCCGGGCTTGCCCGCCTTGGCGGACCGCTCGTCCTCCGCCGGTCGCCCGGACGATGCGCGCGAGCGGGGCGGCGGATTATCCACCGACGCGGCCGCGCGCGGGGAAACCGTTTCGACCGCCTTCGCCTTGCCGCCGCCGAACGCGCGGCCGATCGCCTTGGCCGCCTTGCCGAACATGCCCGGCGCCTTCGCGGCGGGCGCCGCCGGCTTCGGCAGCGAGTAGCGTTCGCCCGCAGCCGCATAGTCGAACGGCTTGCGGCCGGCCACGGGTGCGCCGGCGCGGGCGCGCGGCGCCACCAGCCGGAAGTCGATCTTGCGGTCCTCCAGGCTGGCGCGCAGCACCTGCACGCGCACGTGGTCGCCCAGCCGGTATTGCGTGCCGGTGCGCTCGCCCTTCAGCAGGTGGCGCTGCGGGTCGAAATGGTAGTAGTCGTTGCTGAGCTGGCTGATGTGCACCAGGCCCGACACCTTCGACTCGTCCAGTTCCACGAACAGGCCGAACGAGGTGACGCCGGTGACCACGCCGTCGAATTCCTCGCCCACGTGCTTGGCCATCCAGGCGCACTTGAAGCGCTCGTCCACGTCGCGCTCGGCCTCCTCGGCGCGGCGCTCGCGCTGCGAGCAATGCACCGCCATCGCGGCCATCTGCGCAGGGGTGTATTCGTAGCCGGCCGGCTTGCCGCCGGTGAGCGCGTAGCGGATCGCGCGGTGCACCAGCAGGTCCGGGTAGCGGCGGATCGGCGAGGTGAAGTGCGCGTAGGCCGACAGCGCCAGGCCGAAGTGGCCGCGGTTGTCCGGCTGGTACGCCGCCATGCTCTGCGCGCGCAGCAGCACGCTCTGGATCAGTTCGCGCTCGGGGCGGTCATGCACCAGGCGCAGGATGTCGGCGAAGTCGCCGGGCGTCACTTCCTCCAGCGGCGGCAGGCGCAGCTTGAACTCGCGCAGGAACTGCTGCACGTCCTCGTACTTCTCCGCCGGCGGCGGCTCGTGGGCGCGGAACAGCGCGGGGATCTTCTTCTTTTCCAGGAACAGCGCCGCCTGCACGTTGGCGGCGATCATGCATTCCTCGATCAGCTTGTGCGCGTCGTTGCGCTCGGTGGCGCCAGCCGACACCACCTCGCCGCGCTGGTCGAGGCGGAACTTCACCTCCGGCGTCTCGAAGTCGATCGCGCCGCGGCGGCGGCGCTGCGCCGCCATCGCCCGGTACAGCGCGTGCAGGTTCTCCAGTTGCGGCAGCACGTCGGCCACCTCGTGGCGCGCGTCGGCGTCGCGCAGGCCTACCGCCTGCCACACCTTGTCGTAGGTGAGCCGCGCGTGCGAGCGCATCACCGCGGGGTAGAACTTCGACTTCGCTACCTCGCCGTCGGCGTCCACCTGCATGTCGCAGACCATGCACAGCCGCTCCACCTTCGGGTTGAGCGAGCAGATGCCGTTGGACAGCGTCTCCGGCAGCATCGGCACCACGAAGCCGGGGAAGTAGGTGGAGGTGCTGCGCTCGTAGGCTTCCTGGTCGAGCGCGCTGCCGACGCGCACGTAATGCGACACGTCGGCGATCGCCACCACCAGCCGCCAGCCGCCGCCGCGCTTCGGCTCGGCGTAGACCGCGTCGTCGAAGTCGCGCGCGTCGGCGCCGTCGATGGTGACCAGCGGCAGCTTGCGCAGATCCGTGCGGCCCTCGCGCTCGGCGGCGGTGACCTCGGGCTCCACCCGCGCCGCCTCGCGCAGCACGTCCCTCGGCCATTCGCTGGGCAGGTCGTGGCTGGCGATGGCCATTTCCACCAGCAGCGAGGGCTGCAGGCGTTCGCCCAGCACCGAGACGATGCGGCCCAGCGGGCCACGGTGTGGCGTCGGCGGGTCGGTGATCTCGGCCACCACGATCTGGCCGGCGCGCGCGCCCTGGGTCGCGCCGGGCGGGATCATCACGTCCTGGTGCAGGCGGCGGTCGTCCGGCGCCACCAGGGTCACGCCGTTCTCGACCACCACCCGCCCGACCAGCCGCGGCGAACGCCGCTGCAGCACCTCGACGATGGCGCCCTGCCGGCGCCCGCGCCGGTCCAGGCCGACCACGCTGGCCAGCACGCGGTCGCCGTGCAGCACCTGGCGCATCTGCTGCGGCGACAGGTACAGGTCGTCGCCGCCCTCGTCGGGGCGCAGGAAGCCGTAGCCTTCGGCGTTCGCCAGCACCACGCCGGGGATCAGGTCCAGCTTCTGCGCCGGCGCGTAGCCGCCGCGGCGGCCGAGCAGCAGCTGGCCGTCGCGCACCATCGCCGCCAGGCGCTTGTGCAGCGCGCCGACCTCGTAGGCGTCGCGCAGCTCCAGCGCCTCGGCGATGCGCGCCTCGGTCAGCAGTTCGCCGCGCTCTTCGAGCAGGGCGAGGATGGCCTCGCGGCTGGGAATCGGGCGCTCGTAGCGCTGCGCCTCGCGTTCGGCATGCGGGTCGCGCACCGCGTCCGGCGCGCCCTTGCGCGCACGGCGCGGCGGCGCCTTGCCTGCGGGCGCCTTCGGTGCGCGCGCCTTGTCGTTGTTGCCTTGCCTGGTTTTTCTGGTCACTGGATCGCCTTGTAAATGCGCCGCGCGGAGTGTCGCGCGTCACCGGGAAGAATGGTTTGAAGATTGTTGTTGACAAGCCGCCGGGAGGTGCCTACTCTACGCGGCTCACGCAGCCCGTACGGCTCGCGCGACACCTGCCCAGGTGGCGGAATTGGTAGACGCACTAGTTTCAGGTACTAGCGGGTAAAACCGTGGAGGTTCGAGTCCTCTCCTGGGCACCAATTGTAGACGAAGCCCGCCTCACGGCGGGCTTTTTCGTTTCCGCAGGTTCGAATCCAGGGTTGTATCCGGACCCGCGGAAACGTCATGCGGCCGCCGGTCCCTTCAGTTCCACCCTGTTGCCCTGCGGGTCGTAGCAGTAGATCGACGGGCCTTCGCCGCGCGCGCCGTAGCGCATGCCGCGCTCGCCGATGCGCACGCCGTGCGCCGCGAGGTGGGCGAGGATCGCGGCCTCGTCCCAGTCCTCCACGCGCAGGCACAGGTGGTCCATGTTGTGGCCGTCCCGGCCCGGCGCCGCGCCGCCCTGGCGGCCGAGCTTGCCGTCGACGCCGACCAGGTCGATCAGCGAGGCGCCGGCGCGCAGCTGCACCAGGCCGATCCCGTCCTGCCGGCGTTCCTCGCGGCAGCCCAGCACGTCGCAGTAGAAGCGCCGCATCGCCTCGGGATCGATGGCGCGCAGCACGACATGGTCGATTTCGCCGATGCGGATCATGGCGGCTCCGGAAGAAAGGGGAAACCGAGCATAACGCCGGGGTGGCCGCTGCTTCCGCTTTGCGCCCCGGGCCCCTGTATAATCGCCGGCTGTAGAACGCAGGGTGGGAGAAGCGGCGCCTCCGCGAGGAGCACGCCGCTGCCGAAGGCGCAACGCCCGTAATCGCTCAGGCTCCATACCATCCTGCGCAAAGCACTCTGGAGAGACCGGTTCGATCCGGCGCCGAAGGGGCACGAGGCTTCCGCCTCCAAACTCTCAGGCAAAAGGACAGAGGGGCGCCCCGCGTGCGGCCTGCACGCGCCTTCGGACTCCCCTTGCCATGAGCCAGAACAACGCCCCCGCCTCCCTGCGCGAACTGGAATACCACGACGCCTTCATCGCGCGCCACATCGGCCCCAACGACGCCGAGATCGCCGAGATGCTGCACGCCATCGGCCACGACTCGCTGGAAGCGATGACCGACGCCATCGTGCCGGGCAAGATCAAGTCGCCGGCCCCGCTGGCGCTGCCCGCAGCCATCGGCGAGGTGGAGGCGCTGGCGAAGATCCGCACCGTCGCCGCGAAGAACCAGGTGTTCCGCAGCTTCATCGGCCAGGGCTACTACGGTACCCACACGCCCAACGTCATCCTGCGCAACATCCTGGAGAACCCGGCCTGGTACACCGCCTACACGCCGTACCAGGCGGAGATCTCGCAGGGCCGCATGGAGGCGCTGATCAACTTCCAGACCATGTGCGCCGACCTCACCGGCATGGAGATCGCCAACTCCTCGCTGCTGGACGAGGCCACCGCGGCGGCCGAGGCGATGACGCTGGCCAAGCGTTCGGCGAAATCGAAGTCCGACACCTTCTTCGTGTCGAAGGGCGTGCACCCGCAGACGCTGGAAGTGCTGCGCACCCGCGCCGAGCCGCTGGGCATCGCGCTGCATGTGGGCGACGACGCCGAGGCCGCCGCGGTGGAAAGCTTCGGCATCCTGCTGCAGTACCCCGACACCTTCGGCCGCATCCACGACTACAAGGCGCTGGCCGACGCCGCCCACGCGCGCGGCGCGCTGGTGGCGGTGGCCACCGACCTGCTGGCGCTGACCCTGATCGCCGCGCCCGGCGAATGGGGCGCGGACATCGTGGTGGGCAACACCCAGCGCTTCGGCGTGCCATTCGGCTTCGGCGGCCCGCACGCGGCCTTCATGGCCTGTCGCGACGCCTACAAGCGCAACATGCCCGGCCGCCTGATCGGCGTGTCGATCGACGCCGAGGGCAACAAGGCCTACCGCCTCACCCTGCAGACGCGCGAGCAGCACATCCGCCGCGAGAAGGCCACCTCCAACATCTGCACCGCGCAGGTGCTGCTGGCGGTGATGGCCTCGATGTACGCGGTGTACCACGGCCCCGAGGGCCTGGTGCGCATCGCCCGCCGCACCCACCGCCTCGCCACCATCCTGACCGTCGCGCTGCGCCGGGCCAGCGTGACCGTGGGCGGCGACTTCTTCGACACGCTGCACGTCACCGGCGTCGACGCTGCCGCGATCCACGCGAAGGCGGAGGCCGCGCGCATCAACCTGCGTCGCATCGACGGCCGCAGCCTGGCCATCAGCCTGGACGAGACCACCACGCGCGCCGACGTCGTCGCGCTGGCCGGCCTGTTCGGCGCCGAGGCGGACATCGACGCGATCGACGCCGAGGTCCACGACGCGCTGCCGCGCCACCTGCTGCGCGGCAGCGCCTTCCTCACCCATCCGGTCTTCAACACCCACCACAGCGAGCACGAGCTGCTGCGCTACCTGCGCTCGCTGGCCGACAAGGACCTGGCGATGGACCGCACGATGATCCCGCTGGGCTCGTGCACCATGAAGCTCAACGCCACCGCCGAGATGATCCCGGTGACCTGGCCCGAGTTCGCCAACATCCATCCGCTGGCGCCGGCCACGCAGACGCAGGGCTACAAGGAGCTGATCGACGGGCTGGAGGCGATGCTGGTGGAGATCACCGGCTACGACGCGGTGAGCCTGCAGCCCAATGCCGGCGCGCAGGGCGAGTACGCCGGCCTGCTGGCGATCCGCGCCTGGCACCGGTCGCGCGGCGAGGGCTATCGCGACATCTGCCTGATCCCCGAATCCGCCCACGGCACCAACCCCGCCTCCGCGCAGATGTGCGGCATGCGCGTGGTGGTGACCAAGTGCGACGCCAACGGCAACGTGGACCTGGAAGACATCCGCGTGCAGGCCGAGAAGCACTCGGACAAGCTCGCCGCGATCATGCTCACCTACCCGTCCACCCACGGCGTGTTCGAGGAGGACGTGGTCGCCATCTGCGACATCATCCACCGGCACGGCGGCCAGGTGTACACCGACGGCGCCAACATGAACGCGCTGGTCGGCGTGGCCAAGCCCGGCAAGTGGGGCTCCGACGTGAGCCACCTCAACCTGCACAAGACCTTCTGCATCCCGCACGGCGGCGGCGGCCCGGGCGTGGGCCCGTGCGCGGTGAAGTCGCACCTGGCGGAGTTTTTGCCCTGTACTTATGCCGACATCCATGTCGGCGAAGATCAAGAAGCGGCCATCCATGGCCGCACTTCTCACAACAGCCGCTCCGTAGGGATGGTGAGTGCAGCCAGCTTCGGCAGCGCCAGCATCCTGCCGATCTCGTGGATGTACATCACCCTGATGGGCCAGCAGGGCCTGCGGAAAGCGACCCAGGTGGCGCTGCTCAACGCCAACTACATCGCCAGGCGCCTCGCGCCGCACTACCCCACGCTGTACACCGGCCGCAATGGCCTGGTGGCGCACGAGTGCATCCTCGACCTGCGCCCGATCAAGGACGCCACCGGGATCAGCGCCGAGGACGTGGCCAAGCGCCTGATCGACTTCGGCTTCCACGCGCCCACGCTGAGCTTCCCGGTGGCCGGCACGCTGATGGTCGAGCCCACCGAGAGCGAGTCGCGCCACGAGCTGGACCGCTTCATCGACGCGATGATCCAGATCCGCGACGAGATCCGCGCGGTGGAGGAAGGCAGGCTCGACCGCGAGGACAACCCGCTCAAGCACGCGCCGCACACCGCCACCCAGGTGGCGGCCAGCGAATGGACGCACGCCTACCCGCGCGAACTGGCCGCTTTCCCGCTGTCCACGCTGCGCCACCAGAAGTACTGGTCGCCGGTGGCCCGCGTGGACAACGTCTACGGCGACAAGAACGTGTTCTGCAGCTGCGTGCCGATCGGCGACTTCAAGGACGAGCCGGAGGCGTTCAGCGAACCGAACGTCGCCTGACCTTCCTCGCACGAACGAGAGGCCCCGCATCGCGGGGCCTCTTGCCATGGGCGGGACTGGACTCCATGTCATGGCGGACCTATCGTCGATATGCACCGCCGGCATGTCCCGCCGCCGGCCGTTGCGCCGCCATGGATCGGCCGTCGCGGCCGCACGGGCACAGGTGCATGCCGTCCGTTTTCGCCTCCCCACGTGAAGGAACCCCCATGACCGTCAAAGCCTATGGCACCCGGGCCGCCGACCAGCCCTTCGAACCCATGGACATCCAGCGTCGCGCCCCCGGCCCGCACGACGTCCAGATCGACATCGCCTATTGCGGCGTGTGCCACTCCGACCTGCACACGGCGCGCTCCGAATGGGGCGGCACGCTCTATCCCTGCATCCCCGGCCACGAGATCGTCGGCCAGGTCAGCGCCGTGGGCGCCGAGGTCAGGGACTTCAAGGTGGGCGACACCGTCGGCGTCGGCTGCATGGTCGACAGCTGCCAGCACTGCTCCGCCTGCGCGGAAGGGCTGGAACAGTTCTGCGAGAACGGCTTCGTCGGCACCTACAACGGCGCGACGAAGGATGCGCCCGGCCACACGCTCGGCGGCTATTCGCAGCGCGTCGTGGTCAGCGACAAGTTCGTGCTGAAGATCCGCCACCCGCGGGAGCAGCTCGCCGCGGTGGCGCCGCTGCTGTGCGCGGGCATCACCACGTATTCGCCGCTGCGGCACTGGAAGGTCGGCCCCGGCAAGAAGGTGGGCATCGTCGGCATCGGCGGCCTGGGCCACATGGGCGTGAAGCTGGCCCACGCGATGGGCGCGCACACGGTGGCCTTCACCACCTCGGAGGGCAAGCGGCAGGACGCGCTGGACCTGGGCGCCGACGAGGTGGTGGTGTCGCGCAACGCCGAGGAGATGAAACGCCACGCGGGCACGTTCGACTTCATCCTCAACACGGTGGCGGCCAGCCACGACCTGGACGCCTACACCCGCCTGCTGCGCCGCGACGGCACCCTGGTGCTGGTGGGCGTGCCGGAGCACCCGCACCCCTCGCCCAACGTGGGCAACCTGATCTTCAAGCGGGCCGCCATCGCCGGGTCCATCATCGGCGGCATCGCCGAGACGCAGGAGATGCTGGATTTCTGCGCCGACCACGGCATCGTCGCCGACATCGAGATGATCAAGGCGCAGGACATCGACGCAGCCTACGACCGCATGGTCAAGGGCGACGTGAAGTACCGCTTCGTGATCGACAACGCCACGATAGCCGGCTGAAGCGCGGCCGGCTTGCCGGCCTGGCGGAAAAGAAAAAAACCCCGGGTCTCCCCTAATGCCAGTCAGTTAAGCTGACTGGCATTTTTCATAGGGTATTTTTGCGGTCGTCGTTTGACTTCGCGCGAATACGATCGTTGTCGTCGTGGAGGT
>NZ_JASERU010000027.1 GCF_030504985.1 Fulvimonas sp. R45 | reverse complement strand
CACAGGTAGTAGGAGGCCTCGCTGAAGCCGTGCTTGCGGCACAGCTCCTTGATCGGCAGGCCGGCATCCGCCTCACGCAGGAAGCCGATGATCTGTTCTTCGGAAAAGCGCTTCTTCACGTCCAATCTCCTTCGGTTGGGGGATTGGACTCCAAACGGCCGTGCTACTCAAAACCGGGGGGACGTCGGGGTACGTGGTACTAACGAGGCGATCCAGCGCGTCGTAGCTGTTCGTCGCCGTGATGCCCTTGGCGTCGGTGCGGGTGCGCACGTTGCCCGCCGCATCGTAGGTGCGCACGGTGTTGCCCGTGTCCGGGCTGGCCTGCCCAGTGGCGTTGGACAGGCCGTCGTAGGCGTAGGTGGTGGCCAGCCCGTCCGGGTCGGTCACCCCGACCAGGCGGTCCAGGCTGTCGTAGGCATAGCCCGTGGTGGTGTTGGCGGTGCTGCTGTCCGTGCCGTCGTAGTCCTGGATCGTCTGCACCAGCCGGTTCAGCGCGTCGTAGCCCTGGTGCTGCTGCACGCCCCGGCCATCGGCACTGTGCACCCGGTTCCCATCGGGGGCGTAACTCTCGCTGAAAAACGTATTGGATTAGAGCTTTTCTACCCACTGCGGGTCCAATTCATACAACACATCGCCAATGTCTTGCTGATGACAACCTCGGGCTTGCAATTCCTTGATTAGCTCTCTAACTGGCAACGCTGAGGCTGTTGACCAAGGCTCCTTGACATGAGGCGGTGTCGCAGAAGCTGTATAATGTTGGTCGTCTATTTTATTTATGTTTAAACTCATTTCTATTCTCCAATGACAGGTATCTTAGAATAATTCCGATACCCGCGACTCATGATTTGATCAAGTTCCATTTGATAATATGGACTAGTAGGGTTGGGATAGTTCGTGCGCCCAGGCGCTGCGCCGCAATCGAGTATGGTGCAACCTTCATCCATTTTCTGATTAATCCAGTCTCGGTTGTTTTGCATCCATTGCTCGGGTGGTGCCTCGGGAGGGTTGTAGTATGAAGCTCCATTAGCTTCAGCAGCCGGAATCACGCGATCGGCCATGCTTTCACCAATAACTATTGTCTTACCGCTACCTTCTGCAGCTCCACACATTGCCCTTGCCGCACGCGCCTCTCTCAGCACGCCAGATACAGCGCCTATGGCAGGCAAGGAGCCCAGTGCTGCACCGACCCACCCTGCAGCGCCACACCCCTCTTTGTAGCATCCGTAGAGCGCATAACCGGGGACAACCAGGTTGAGTGCATACTGCGCGAATGCGCTCCGAGTTTCTGGCTTCGTCCAATCAATGCTATACGTCGAGGGAGGCAGCGTCTGCAACCCCAAGGGGTCGATGTTGCCTAATGGATTGCTTCCGACCGTCGCATAGGTACTGACGCCACCGCCCAGCCCCAACGGATCGCTTTGCAAGAATCGCCACGTACCCGGGTCGCGCGTACGGTAACCGTTGCTGTCGAGGCCCGTCTCGGTATCGTAATATTCCCCTGCACTGCGGAGGTTGTATACGTAGCCCGTTGATGACGCCGGCAAAAGTTCCTCGAAGGCGTTGCCTTGGTATGGCAGTTGCCAGAACGCCGTGCCGCTGCCGTCGGCTATCGCCCGCGGCGTGCCGAGCTGATCCGCCGTGATGTAGCTGATTGTGCTCGCCCTGGCTTGAGTATCGACTGTCGCCACCGGGATGTCGTCCATCCATATATAGTCCCGGTTCGTCAAGCCGGCCTCCGCCAGTAGCTGGCTCGCCTCGTCGTAATCGAGACGCTCGGTGCCAGTGCCCGTCACCTTCTGGATGCGCTGGCCCAGTGCGTTGTAGGTGTAGGTGCCCACCGTGCTACCGCCGGACTGCACCACCGTCAATCGGTTGCGGTCGTTGTAGCCTAATCCGTAGGTGATCCCCGCCTGACTGATCGCCGTGGTGTTGCCATTGGCATCCACGGCTCTGGCTGCGTTGCCGGTGGCAATGAGCTGGTGCGTGTTGGCGGCGTAGCTGTAATTCCCGGTCGCCAGCCCGCTGCCGCTCTTGCTCAACCGGTCGCCCGTCTTGTTGTACGTCACGCTCTCCAGCATGCTGCCGTCCGCCTCGGTGATCGCGGTCAGCCGGTCGAGCGCGTCGTAGTGGTAGCTCTCCGTCGCCGGACTTGCGCCCGGGCTGTTGCCGATGGCCGTGATATCACCCATCGCATCCCGCGCCACGTGCAAGTTGAACGCCGGGCTCGTCAGGTCCGTCAGCCGGTAGTTCGCATCGTAGGCTCTTGTGACGACCTGTCCGTTGCCCAGCGTGTAGCCGCTCACCGGGCCGAACGGAAGGTACGCGACGCTGCTGACGGTGGTGCGGGCGGTGCCATTCGGCGGCGTCACGCTGACGCCCTGGATGCGTCCATCGCTATCGCGGGTGTAAGTGACCAGCGTGCCGCTGGGGTACACGATGCCGCCCAGTCGGCCCGCCGCCGTGTAGGCGTAGCCCGTCGTATCCGTGCCGCTGGCGGTGACCTGCTGCTTGCGGGTGACACGGCCCTGGGCGTCGTAGCAGTACACCGTGGTGACGGCGCTCTCGACGATCCGGGTCAGGCGCCCGACCGGGTACGAGTTGCTGCACCCGGTGACACTATCCACCTCGTCGTAGTGGTAGGCCACGTCCTGCGTGCTGTCGGGGTACGTGGTACTAACGAGGCGATCCAGCGCGTCGTAGCTGTTCGTCGCCGTGATGCCCTTGGCGTCGGTACGGGTGCGCACGTTGCCCGCCGCATCGTAGGTGCGCGTGGTGCTGCCCGTGTCCGGGCTGGCCTGCCCGGTGGCGTCGGACAGGCCGTCGTAGGCGTAGGTGGTGGCCAGCCCGTCCGGGTCGGTCACCCCGGTCAGGCGGCCCAGGCTGTCGTAGGCATAGCCCGTGGTGGTGTTGGCGGTGCTGCTGTCCGTGCCGTCGTAGTCCTGGATCGTCTGCACCAGCCGGTTCAGCGCGTCGTAGCCCTGGTGCTGCTGCACGCCCCGGCCATTGGCACTGTGCACCAGGTGGCCGTCGGCGTCGTAGCTGTCGCTGTAGCCGGCGCTGAACACGGTCTGGTTCAGGCCGTCCACCACCGAGGTCAGTTCGCCCAGGGGGTTGTAGGTGCGCGTGAGGCTGCGGCGCACCGCACCGTTGGCGTCGTAGACCTGCTCGGCCGTCTTGTTGCCGGCCGCGTCCAGCGTGTAGTGGAGGCGGTTGCCCTGCGCGTCCGTGATGTCGGTAAGGCGGTGGGCCGCGTCGTAGGTATAGGCCGTGACGATGCCGTCCGGGTCGGTGATGGAGGCCACCGCGCCATAGGGCGTGTAGGTGAAGGTGGTGGTCGCCCCACCCACGCTGCGCGTGGCCAGCCAGCCGCGCGGGGTGTAGGTGAGGTCGGTGTTCACGCCGTTGGCGTCGGTTTCCCGGGTGATGCGGCCATCGGCATCGTAGGAGGCGATGGTGGTGGCGTGACCCAGCGCATCGGTGACCGTGTGCAGGTCGCCCGGCTGGTGGCAGGCGCCTCCCGGCGTCGTGCAGTCACGGGTCGCGCTGTCCAGGTAGTAGCTGTAGGCGGTGGTCTGCGCCAGGTCGGTGCGCGGGCCCGTCGCCGTCAGCGGCAGGCCGACCAGCGGGCACTGGGTGCCGTCGACGGCATCGCAATAGGTGGTGGTCCAGCGGCGTACGCCGGCCGGCACCGCGCCGGTCGCCGCGCAGGCGTAGCCGGCCGTGGCGCTGTTGCCCGGATCCACCTCGCAGCGTGCCAGCACCTGGCCTCGCGTGTTGTAGGTCCACTGGGTGTTGCTCACCGTATGGCCACTGGCGTCCAGCACCGTGCGCGTCAGCGGTACGCGCAGCGTCGTGTCCCAGGTGAGGTTCGTAGTGCGCTGGCTGGGTGTGCCCGAGGCGTCGACCTGCTGGGTCAGCAGGCCCGCCGTGTCGTAGGTCGTCGTGGTGACGTTGCCGTTGAAGTCGGTGGAGGACGCCGGGTAGCCGTTGGCGTCGTACGTCCGGGACTGGGCCAGTTCGCCGCAGGCCCGCCCACAGGGCGTGCTGGCGGCAGCGGCCTTCATGCTGCCCAGGGTGTTGGAGAACCCCAGCGTCTCCTGCACCCCGGTGGGGTAGGTCACCTGGGCGCTCATGCCGTCGGTCGCATAGCTGACCATGTGCCGATCGGCGCCCTGGCCATGCTGCGTGGATATCGCGCGCCCGTCCGCCTGGTAGCCATACGTGGCATAGCGCGCGCCGCTTTCGTCCACGATGCCCGTCAGCTTGCCTTGCTTCACTCCGGCGGCACTGAAGGCCGGCTCGTCGTAGACATACTGGCGCGACGCATGATCCGGATACGTGACCTGGGACAGGAAATTGTTCGCGTCGTAGCCATAGTCGATCGAACCGCCATCCGGCAACCGCAGGGAAACCAACCGGTTCCAGTTGTCGTAGCCAAAAGTCAGGGTCCGGCCCTGGCTGTCGGTCACCGTTGCCAGCAGCGCCGGCGACACCACCGAACCGGTCGACGAGAGCTCGGTACCGGCCGTATAGCCGAGGGTGGCCAGCACATGGCTTCCGTCGCTTATCGACAGCAGCAGGCCGCCCGCCGAATACGATTCATACGTCCGCGTGCGGGCAACGAATAGGCGCCAGGAAGCGACCGCACCGCTGCTGGTGTCGTTTTCGACCAAACGGTCCGGGATATCCCCGTCCGGCACCCATACCCCGCCGACCTTGTTGAAGACCAGTTCCCGGCCATCGGGGCGCGCGGCCGTCATCTGTGTCGCGACGCCTGGAACCGTCTGCATGACGGTCCGGTCGTAGCTGTCGAGCCAGCCGACCCCCAGGTGGGATCCGCGCACACTGGGCGAACTGTTGTAGTAGCGGGTGAATACCAGGTCGCCCAAGTCGAAGTCCGTCGCCGACTGGGCCTTGTCGCCCGTGCCCACGTTGATCGGGTTGCCGACCAACGGCGGCTTGATGCCTACATGGTCGCAACCACATCCCAGGTTCTTTTCCGGCTTGTAGGGGACGCACGGGAGGCTTGCTGGCCTGCTCGGGTCCGAACACTCATAAGTTATTGGGTAGGCGAATTGTCCAAAACCTGCCGGCCATAAACCGTGTATTGTCGCATCCCACCATGTCGCTACGAGAACGACCTGATTGTAATAAGCATCATATGGATAAGACAAACACGTTTGACTCAGCAAAGTATAGTCTTGTGGCGACAAATCCATATATTCTAAAAACCAGGACTTATCCGCTTCACAAGCGGCAACGGCTGCGGCGCGACTCGGATAAATGGCCTGTCCGAATGGAGGCGCCGCCGATGTGCCTTGGGACACGGCGGCTCCCACGAAGAGCCAGCCACATACGATAAAGGGAAGCATCCCCCGCAACCAACGAATCCGCTCCATGCATATCCTCCAAGACATGATTACCTGCTCCTCGCCACCTGAACGTCCTTGCCCATCCGGCACCTATTCAAGCCCCGCCTGACCGTCTACTCGCCTGGGGAAGAGTTCGGGATGATCCGCGCAGCATACCAACGACATCCCGTCTCCGATATCCGGCAACTCGTTACGGAACCGGACACGCCCGTGTCCCCGCCTCCTTCGCCAATGCTTGGCCCGCCATCGCCATGACACCCATAAGCTTCGGGGCGTGCCAGGCCATCCATGGCTGCCATCGCTACCCGTCGCTACGATGGCACAAGTGGCGGCGCAGGGCCTGCACGGCAGCTCGCACAATTCGACACCGACCTGCCGGTTATCGCCCCCGGAGTCCCGGTATAACGTCACCCGTTCAGCCGCCGCCGGCCCCAAGCGCGCCGTGCGATGCCACAATGCGCGGACGCGCGGGCCGGGGCCCGCGGCCTTCCCACGTTCGAGGAGACGCGATCCCGATGGCGCAAGTCCACGTCCCGCCGCACCGCAGTCCCGGCAGCGTCGAGCCCGAGCCGGCGCGCACGGGCATCGGCCTGCAGGTCAACGGCGAGCACTTCCAGCACACCGGCGATCCGCAGATGCCGCTGCTGTGGTACCTGCGCGACGTGCTGAAGCTGGGCGGCACACGCTACGGCGGCGAGCACGGCGAGTCCGGCGCCGACCTGGTGCTGGTGGACGGCAAGGCGCGGTCGGCCGTCGCGCTGCCGATGGCGAAGCTGGCCGGGCGCCAGGTCACCACGGTGGAGGGGCTGGCCCAGCCCGACGGCTCGCTGCACCCGCTGCAGCAGGCCTTCGTCGACGAGGACGCGATCGGCTGCGGCTACTGCACGCCCGGCTGGCTGATCGCCGCGGCGGACCTGCTGCGCCGCCGTCGCGAGCCGTCCGACGCCGACATCGACACCCTGCCCAACCTGTGCCGCTGCGGCTGCCAGACCCGCGCGCGCCGCGCGATCAAGCGCGCCGCCAAGGCCATGAAGGAAAGCAAGGCATGAGCGGGCAGACGCAGCTTTCGCGCCGCAACTTCCTCAAGGTGCTGGCCGGCGCCGCCGGCGCGCTGGTGGTGGGCATCCCGTTGGCCTCGGCCACCGACGCGCCGGTGCCCACGGATTTCCTCGGCGACACGCTGTACGGCCTGGGCGCCTACGTGCGCATCGACGCCGACGGCAGCGTGCTGATCGGCGCGCGCGACCCCGACACCGGCACCGGCGTGGCCACCGCCCTGCCCCGCATCGTCGCCGACGAGCTGGACGCGGACTGGTCGCGCGTCCGCGTGGTGCCGCTGGGCCTGGGCGTGGAGGACGCCAACGGCCAGCCGCGCTGGACCTACGGCCACCAGCTCGGCGGCACCGGCAACTCCATCCCCGCCGCCTGGGCCGACCTGCGCCAGGCCGGCGCGCTGGCGCGCTGGCTGCTGCTGCAGGCCGCCGCCAGGCAGCTCGGCGTATCCGCCGATCGCCTGCGCAGCGAGAACGGCACGGTGATCGCGCCCGACGGCCGCCACCTCGGCTACGGCGCGCTCGCCGCCGCCGCCGCGAAGATTGCCCCGCCGCCATCCGCACTGCCGCTGAAGACCCCGGACCGCTACCGCCTGATCGGCCAGCCCGCCGGCGATGTCGACGCGCACGGCCTCGTCACCGGCCAGACCCCGTACACGCTCGACCACCACATCGGCGACGCCGTGGTGGCCGTGCTGTCGCACTGCCCCTGGCGCGACGGCCGGCTGGAGCGCATCGACACCGCCGACACCCTCGCGGTGAAAGGCGTGCTGAAAGTCGTGCAGCTCAAGCCGGACCCGGCGCTGCCTGCCGGCGAGACGCCGTGCGCGCCCGCGGTGGCGGTGATCGCCGAGGACACCTGGGCCGCGCTGCAGGGCCGCGCCAAGCTCAAGCTCGACTGGCAACCCGGCCCCAGCGGCAAGGAGACCAGCGCCGCGCTGGAGCAGCAGGCTGACGCCCTGCTCGACGGCAAGACCGACCCCACCACGCGCGTGCGCGACGACGGCGACCTGGTCAAGGCCGGCAAGCACGCCGCGCGCCGCTTCGAGGCCACCTACCATCAGCCCTGGCTGGCCCACGCCACCGCCGAGACGATGTGCTGCCTGGCGCGCATCGAGCAGGATCACGCCACCCTGGTCGTGCCCACCCAGGCGCCGCAGCGCGCCTGGGCCGTGGTGCAGCGCCTCACCGGCCTGAAGCCCGACCAGATCGAGATCCGCGTGCCGCGCGTGGGCGGCGGCTACGGCCGCCGCCTCGACCACGACTACGTCGCCGAGGCGGTGATCGTGGCCAAGGCCGTCGACCGCCCGGTACGCCTGCTGTGGACGCGCGACGAGGATCTCGCGCACGACTGGTACCGCCCCGCCAGCGCGCACCGCATCAGCGCCATCATCGACCGCAACCGCCGCGTCATCGCATGGGACCAGAAGCTGGCCAGCGCCTCCGCGCTCGCCGGCCGCGGCGTGCCGGACGCGCGGCTGTGGACGAGCGAGCTGGAAGCCGACCAGCTGCCCGCCGGCCTGGTGCCCAACTACCGCAGCGACTGGTACGGCCTCGCCTCCGCGCTGCCGCGCGGCCCGCACCGCGGCATGCCGCACCTCACCAACGCCTTCGCGGTGCAGAGCTTCGTCGACGAGCTGGCCCATCTGCTGCGCGAGAACCCGCTCGACACCCAGCTGCGCCTGCTCGGCGAACCGCGCCAGCTGCCGCTCGCCGGCGGCGGCACGCTGGACATCGGCCGCCTGCGCAACGTGCTGTCGCTGGTCGCCGGGCGCATCGGCTGGAAGTCGAACTGGCTGCACAGCGTCAACGGCCTCGGCATCGCCTGCTGGCACGTCGGCGGCGCCTACGTGGCGCATGCCGTCGAGGTCTCGCTGAAGGGCAACACGCTGGGCATCGAGCGCGCCGTCTGCGCAGTGGACGTGGGCCGGGTGATCAACCCGCAGGGCCTGGAAGGCCAGGTCGCCGGTGCCACGCTGGACGCGCTGGGCACCGCGCTGAACCTGGCCGTCACCTTCAAGGACGGCCGCGTGCAGCAGCACGACTGGAAGGACTACGCGCTGGCCGGCATGGCGCAGCTGCCGAAGGACGTGGAGACGATCGTCGTCCCCGGCGACGATCGCCCGCCCACCGGCGCCAGCTTCCTCGCCATGCCCAGCGCCGCGCCCGCCCTCGCCAACGCCGTATTCCGCGTCAGCGCCGTGCGCGTGCGCCGCCTGCCGCTGATGAAGGAGCTGCTGCGGCTGCTGTGATGCCAGAGCCTGCCTGGCTGTCCCATTCGTGACTCTGTGATTCCCTTCGCAGGCAACTCCTGCGCGACAAGCTATACCTCCGATCACCATCAGCCAGCGAAAGGGAAATCGTCATGGCCAACGAAAGCATGCATCTCAGCACGGCAGGCTATGCCGCGCTGCGGTTCAACGAGGGAACCGTGATGCATTACTACAACGATCCGATAGGGACAATTGCACTTGGGGGATTGGCACTCTGGCCCATTATGGCCCGTGCACCGCTGAAGAATTGCGGCGGACCGTGACGCCGGCGCAGGTCAACGCCGTCCTGGCCGAACGCGCCCACGAAGCCGAACGCGAAGTCAGGAATATCGTCAGGGACCACGTTCAACACAAGGCAAGCGCTCGCTCCCGCAAATCACAGTGACATGGCTCGCGTCGCGGCTCACATGGCGAGAAACGTGATGGTGCATCCGCGTGATCGCAACGGCCATCCGACCGGCCCCGCACGCCTGAGTCCGGGTCTCGTTGCCCGCAGGCAGCGGGAAAACCGTCCCTTCCTGCAGAGGAACCCCTGATGCTGCGTCATGCGCTGCCGCTTATCGCCATGCTCGGCATGGTGACGCCTGCCATGGCGCAAACGCCCGCCGCCTCCATCGAGGATTTCCAGGGGCGCTGGCAAATCGCCGACGTCGTCGGCTACGCCGATACGAGCGATGGCATTCCGCTCGCAAAGGAATTGCTCGGGCAAACGGTTGTCATCACGACCACGAGCATCGACCTCAATGGCGAAAAATGCCAACCGGACGACGGCTTCAAGGTTCGCCAGGTTGCCGACACCACCCGCATGCTCAGCGAAAGCGCAGGTGCACACCCGGACGACGCGGAACTCCCGCCCTCGGTATGGATGCTTGATAGCAGCCGCTGCGCCCCGGTCTTCCTCCTGGGCAAGGATCGCATCGAAATAGATGTGATGGGGGTGTTCGTCCGCGCCTATCGCATGAAATAGACGCGGGATACCGGCATTGCGGATGCTCGCCGGTTGCTAGAAGCAAGCGGCCTCATGGCATTCGCCCTAATGGAACTGGTCGCTCGCCGGCACCCACGAGCTGCCCGACGGCGCCGGCAGCGCCGCCGGCCGGGTGGTCGGCGCAGCGTCGCAACCGGGTGGCAGCGGGCCGCCCGAGACGCGCGCCGCGGAACACAGCGCACCGTTGTCCAGCGCCACCGGGGCCGCCGGCGCGGGGGCGCTGGCGGGGGGCGCCATCTTCGGGATGGAGCTGTTGAGCGTGGGCAGGTTGAGCTTCTCGTAGGTCTTCGCGTCCAGCGCCCGGGCCGGCGGATCGGGGTTGCCGCAGCCCAGCAGCGCCACCGGCAGCAGCGGCATCGCCACGCACTCGATGCGCACGCCGCGCGGCAGGTGGAAGGTGTGCTTCACGGTGACCTTCTCCACCGCGTGGCGCAGCGCGGTGTCGACCGAGCTTTCGCCTTCCGGCGTCCAGTACTGGTCGAAGATGGTGGGCTGGTAGTGCGGCCCCTTGGTGCGGTGCTCCATGATCCGCGTGTCGCCGTGCGGCAGCAGCTGGATGTAGGTGCCCTCGGGGCTGCCCTGCGTGCCGTGGCCCTGCGCGCCGGTCACCTGCCCTTCGCCCGCCGTGGTCGAGGCGAGATTGCCCGCGCGCGTGACGCTGGACGGCGGCACCGGGCGGGTGGTGCCCTGCGGCTGGCCCGGCGTGGCGGTGTCGCGGCCCTGCGGCGTGGCGTCGGGCGCGCTGCTGGTCTGCGCCGTCGACGACGACGGCGAAGCCTCCGCGTTTGCCGCCTCGCGTTCCGCGGCGGCGGCCGGCGCCGGCGTGGACGGCGCCGCCTTCGCGGGCGCGGGCTCGGCGGGCTTCGCCGCAACCGCCTCGGCCGGCGCGGGCAGCGCCGCGGCCACCTTGGCCTGCGGCGGCTGGATCGCCAGTTCGGCGGCCGGCAGCGAGGGCGGCTCGAGTGCGACCGACGGCGCCTGCACGCGCGGCGTGGCCGGCGCGGCGTAGGCGGGCGGCAACGGCACGGCAGCGAGCTGGGCCGGGGCCACCCGGATGGTCGGCGCCTCGACCCGGGGCCGCTCGCGTGGCACCGTCGGCGCGGCGACGTCGAGCGTGGATTGCAGGTTCACCGTGGGCGCCGCGGGCGCGGGCAGCGGCACTGCCTGCAACTGCGGCGCCGGCGGCGCGGCCGGCTGTTCGGCGTGGCTGACCGCGGCGACGCTGGGCGGCGCCACGCTGGCCGGCACGGTCTTGTCCAGCACGATGCTGGGCGGGCTGGGCACGGCGACGGCGGGCGTGGGCAGCGGCGGCAGCGCCAGCGAGGCCGGCGGCGGCATCGGCCGCGTGCCTTCGGCCTGTGCCTTGCGCACCGGCTCGGGCTGGAAGCGCGGCGGCACCGGCTTCGGCGCCGGCGGCACCTCCAGGTGGATGTCCGGCGGCGGCGCGCTGACCGCGACCGGCTGCAGCGCCTGCGTCGGCGCCGGCCTGGGCACGCTCACCGGCGGCAGCGGCGCGGCCGCCGGCTTGGGCAGCGACGCGGCGGGCAGCGGCTGCGTCGCGATCACCGGCCGGTCGATCGGGGGCGCGGGCACCGCCGGCAACGGTTGCGCGGTGGGGACGGCCGTCGCGGTCTGTCGCGCGGGCGCCGCATGGACGAGCTGTGCCGTGGCGCGGTCGCGCCGGCGCGGGCCGTGGCGTTCCGGCGGCGTGCCGCGCACCGGCGGCGGGGGCGGCGGCTCGGGCTTGTTGTCGATCAGGCGTACGTGCAGCACGTTGCTGTAGGGCGTCTGCGGCAACTCGTCGGGCACGTAGGCCGGGCCGAGCACGGCACCGAGCAGGAAGACCAGGTGCACCAGCAGCGAGCCGACCAGCCCGGCGACGCGCAGCCCGCGCTCGCGCGGCTTCTCGCGCAGGCGGCCGCGGTAGACGATGGCGCGCAACGCCGCCTCGCGCGGCGATTCGATCGTCACGCGGGCAGGCCGGGCGGGCGGGTCCGGAGGCGGCAACGGCATGCGGCGCAGTGTAGCGGGCGGCGCGCGGTTTCCCGCACGCCGGCGCAAAGTTTTTCGTCGCCGGGCGGGCGCTCGAAAGACTGTGTGGGCATCTTCATCGGCGCGCCGCACGGGGCCGGCCGCACCCCGGCGGATCAATCAACCAGGTGGACGATCCATGGCCGGGCTGCAAGTTTGAAAAACGCGCAAACTCTCAACCGCCACCCGGATCGTTCCTGTGCTTGCGTTCCAGCTCGCGCATCCCGGCGTCCACGGCGCGGGTGGGCGTGTCCACCGGGCATCCGTGCGGCAAGGGCTTGCCGGCGCGATAGAGGGCGATGCACGCGTCCACGTCCGGCGCCTTCGGCGGATGCTGCGGCCTGGCCAGTGGCGCGGGCGCCATGTTCAGGCGCTCGTCGCCGTCGGTGGGCGGCGGCGGCGCGGGCGGGTCGCCGCCGCAGCCCACGGGCAGGATGAACAGCACGGTGGAGCAATGCACGCGCACGCCCTTGGGCAGGTGGACGGTGCCGGTCTTGGTGGTCTTTTCGATCACGTGGCGGATGGCGGTGTCCACCGCGCTTTCGCCGGGCGGCGGGAAATACGGGGCGAAGCGGGTGTCCTTGCTGCGGTATTTGTCGCCGGCGTCGTGCTTCAGGATCCGCGTGTCGCCGCTCTGCAGGCGGCCGGAGACGTAGGCCGGCGGCGCGCTGCTGGCCGGCGCCGGCGGCAGTTCCACCCGGCCCTCGCGGTCGTAGATATGCGCGGTCATCGCCTCCTGCTTCGTCGGCTCGGGAGCCGGCGTCGCGGCGGGCGGCGGCACGGCGCGCGGCACCGGGCGGCGGCGCGGCGGAGGTGCGGGTGGAGGTGGCGGAGCCGCCGGCGTTGCCGGCGTAGCGCGCTCGATCAGGCGCACCTGCAGCACCGACGCCGTCGTCGCCGGCACCTGCGGCATCGGCGTGGGACGCAGCTCGTGCACGATCAGCGCCCCCAGCAACAGGTGCAGCAGCAGGGTGAACGCCAGCCCCGTCCACAGCCGGCGCGGCTCGCGCGGTGACGCGCGCCAGTGCAGCCGGCGCAGCAGGGCCAGGCTGGCGGCGTCCAGCGGCGCCAGCCCGCGTGCCGAGGGCGGAAGGGGCGTCCAGCGGTGGTGTTCGACCTGGTCGGGGCGTTCGATGATTCGTCCTCGTCGTGGCCTGGCGCTGGCGATGCGGCGCGGCCGTTTCCTTGTACACCGGGTGTTGACCGCCCGGACCCCGCCGCGGTTCCGCTTCGCAGTGCAGCTTGACCCTGTCGCGCGCAGGCACAAGGCTATGCGCACGGCGCCCTGCGCCGTTCCCGCCATGACCGCCTCCGCGCCACGTGCGCAGGACGACCATGACGGCCCGCCACGCGCAGCCTCGTGCGGAGCCGTTCATGCCACGCGATGCCGCGCCCTGCCAAGGGAGGGACGTCTCGTGTCGTACAACACGGAAAGCATCCGCAACATCGCGCTCGCCGGCCACGCCGGCGCCGGCAAGACCACGCTGTTCGAGGCCTTGCTGCACGCCGGCGGCACGATCCAGGCGCAGGGCTCGGTGGAGCGCGGGACCACGCAGTCGGACACCGACGCGCAGGAAAAGGCGCGCGGCCATTCCATCGACAGCTGCATCGCCGGCATCGACCGCGGCGATTGCCACGTCAACCTGGTCGACACCGCCGGCTACAACGATTTCCGCGGCGGCACGCTGTCCGCCCTGGCCGCGGTGGAAACCGTGATGGTGGTGGTGAACGCCGCCAACGGCATCGAACACGGCACCCGCCGCATGATGGAACACGCCAGGGCGCGCGGCCTGGCGCGCGTGCTGGTGGTGAACAAGATCGACGCCGAGGGCGCCGACCTGGCCGCGCTGGTCGAGGCGCTGCGCGAGGAGTTCGGCCCCGAGTGCCTGCCGGTGAACCTGCCCGCCGACGGCGGCAAGCGCGTGCTGGACTGCTTCTTCCACGCCGACGGCGCCACCGATTTCTCCTCGCTGGCCGAGGCGCACCAGCGCATCCTGGACCAGGTGGTGGAGATCAGCGAGCGGCTGATGGGCGCCTACCTGGACAGCGGCGAGGAGGCGCTGACCCGCGAGCAGCTGCACGACGCCTTCGAGCAGTGCCTGCGCGAAGGCCACCTGGTGCCGGTGTGCTTCGCCAGCGCGCGCACCGGGGCGGGCGTGGCCGAACTGCTGGAGCTGGCCGGGCGCCTGCTGCCCAATCCCGCCGAGGGCAACCCGCCGCCGTTCCTGGACGGCGACGGCAAGCCGGTGGAGGTGCGGCCCGACGCGGACCGCCACGTCGTCGCCGACGTGTTCAAGATCGTCAACGACCCGTTCGTCGGCAAGCTCGGCATCTTCCGCGTGTGGCAGGGCACGCTGCGGCGCGACTCGCAGCTGTTCGTGGACGACGGCCGCAAGCCGTTCAAGGTGGGCCACCTGTTCCGCCTCGACGCAAAGAACCATCCCGAGATCGAGCAGGCGATCCCGGGCGACATCGCCGCGGTGGCCAAGGTGGAGGAGATCCATTTCGGCGCCGTGCTGCACGACTCGCACCAGCACGACCGCATCCACCTCGCCCCGCCGCGCTTCCCGCAGCCGATGGTGGGCCTGGCGCTGGAGCCCAGGCACAAGGGCCAGGAGCAGAAGCTGTCGAACGCGCTGGCGCGGCTGGCCGAGGAAGATCCCTGCCTGCGCGTCGAGCACCATAAGGAACTCAACGAGACCGTGCTGCGCGGGCTGTCCGAGCTGCACCTGAAGGTGATGCTGGAGCGCATGCGCGAGCGCTACGGCGTGGAAGCGGACATCCACCCGCCGCGCATCGCCTACCGCGAGACCATCGCCGGCCGCGCCGATGGCCACCACCGGCACAAGAAGCAGACCGGCGGTGCCGGCCAGTTCGGCGAGGTGTTCCTGCGCGTGGAACCGCTGGAGCGCGGCGCGGGCTTCGAGTTCGTGGACCAGGTGAAGGGCGGCACCATTCCCGGCCAGTTCCTGCCCGCCATCGAGAAGGGCGTGCGCCAGGCGATGGAGACCGGCGCGGTGGCCGGCTATCCGATGCAGGACCTGCGCGTCACCGTGGTCGACGGCAAGCACCATCCGGTCGATTCGAAGGAGGTCGCCTTCGTCAGCGCCGGCCGCAAGGCCTTCCTCGACGCGGTGGGCAAGGCGCGGCCGGTCGTGCTGGAACCGATCGTGGACGTGGAGGTGTCGATCCCCGAGGCGAACGTGGGCGACGTCACCGGCGGCCTGGCCGGCAAGCGCGCGCGCATCCTCGGCACCGACGCACAACGTGGCGGCGAGTTGTTGATCCGGGCGCAGGCCCCGCTGGCCGAACTCGCCGGCTACGCCACCGAGCTGAAATCGATGACCGGCGGCCGCGGCCGCTACAGCCTCGACCTCAGCCACTACGAACCGGTGCCGGCGCCGGTGCAGAAGCAGTTGAGCGAGGCATGGAAACCGCACGACGAGGACGACTGAGAGGTGTCCGCACACGGAACCGGGCGAAAGCATTCCACCTGCCGCCTCGAAGGGCCCGCCGCAAGCCCCCTCCCCTGCGTGCAGGGGAGGGTCGGGGAGGGGTAGGCAACCTCGCCGCGAGGTTTGACCCCCTCCCAACCTTCCCCTGCACGCAGGGGAGGGCCCCACCCGGCTGTCGGGAATAGTCCGGACGCCATCGTGAGTGTGAGCAAAGCCCGGGCATGCGCGCTCTGTGCGCATCCGCCCGCTCCGGGTAGGATCACGGCGAACCCGCCGCCGTATCGGTTGGCAGGCACCGGCGCGATCCGGTGCGCCTGTCGCCCTGACCCGATACGGGACATCGGCGGCATGGCCCACCCGGAGCGTGCGATGGCGGAACGGTTCGACCTGCTGGTCGTCGGCGGCGGCATCAACGGCGCCGGCATCGCGCGCGACGCCGCGGGACGCGGCCTCTCGGTCTGCCTGTGCGAACAGGACGACCTCGCCGCGCACACGTCCAGCGCCAGCACCAAGCTGATCCACGGCGGCCTGCGCTACCTGGAGCAGTTCGAGTTCGCCCTGGTCGGCAAGGCGCTGGCGGAACGCGAGGTGCTGCTGCGGCTGGCGCCGCACGTCACCTGGCCGCTGCGCTTCGTGCTGCCGTACCAGTCGCACCTGCGGCCGGTGTGGATGATCCGGCTGGGGCTGTTCCTGTACGACCACCTGGGCCGCCGCCGCAGCCTGCCCGGCTCGCGCCGGGTGAACCTGCGGCGGCATCCGGCGGGGCCGCCGCTGCGCGACGGGTTCCGGATCGGCTTCACCTATTCCGATGCCTGGGTGCAGGACGCGCGCCTGGTGGTGCTGAACGCGATGGACGCGCGCGAGCGTGGCGCCATCATCCTGCCGCGCACGCGCTGCATCGATGCACGCCGCGGTGACGACGGGTGGGAAGTGCGATTACAGTCGCGGCACGGCGACATCTCGACCGTCCGCGCCGGCGCCCTGGTCAACGCCACCGGCCCCTGGGCCGTGCGCTTCCTCGACGAGGTGGCGCACGTCGGCCACGACCATGCGCTACGCCTGGTCAAGGGCAGCCACATCGTGGTGCCGCGGCTGTTCGGGCACGACCACGCCTACATCTTCCAGCAGCCCGACCGGCGCATCGTGTTCGCCATTCCCTACGAGCACGACTTCACCCTGGTCGGCACCACCGACGTGGACTACCGCGCCGACCCCGCCGCGCCGCGCATTGACGAGGCGGAGACGCGCTACCTGTGCGAGGCGGCGAACCGCTACTTCCGCAGAAGTATCGCGCCCGCCGACGTGGCGTGGAGCTACAGCGGCGTGCGCCCGCTGCTGGAGGACGAGCAGAGCAGCGCCGCCAAGGTCAGCCGCGACTACCTGCTCGAACTGGACACCCATGGCGCGCCGCTGCTCAACGTGTTCGGCGGCAAGCTCACCACCTACCGCCGGCTGGCCGAGGAAGCGCTGGACCGCCTGGCATCGCAACTGTCCAAGGCCTCGCCGGCCTGGACCGCGCACGGCGCGCCGCTGCCCGGCGGCGAACGCAGCGACCTCGACGCGTACCAGCGCGAACTGCAGGCAGGCTACCCCTGGCTGCCCGCGCCGATGGCGTGGCGGCTGGCGCGCAGCTACGGCACGCGTTGCACGCGACTGCTCGGGCAGGCACGCTCGCTGCATGACCTCGGCGAACGCTTCGGCGCCGACCTGTACCGGGCCGAGGTGGACTACCTGCGTGAACACGAGTGGGCGGTCGACGCGGCCGACGTGCTCTGGCGCCGCAGCAAGCTCGGCCTGCGCCTCGACGACGGCGAGGCGGCGCGGCTGGCCGCCTATCTCGCCGACGCGTCCACCGCAGCGAACCAACCGATCGCCCGTACCCCGAGGAGCTGAGATGCCGAACCGCACCGACACGCCACCCGGCCGGACGTCGCGCCCCGCCGCGGGGATGCGGCCATGAGCCGCGCCCTGCTCGGCGAACTGATCTCCGAAGCCGTCGCCGTCTTCATCATCATCGCGCTGGGCGACTCGGTCGCCTGCATGTACGTGCTCTACGACCCCAGCCCCTACGCGGGTTCCTACTGGGGCGTGTGCATGGCCTGGGGCCTGGCGGTGACGCTGGCGATCTACGTCACCGGCTCGGTCTCCGGCACCCACGCCAACCCTGCGGTGACGCTGGCGCTGGCCGCGTTCCGCGGCTTCCCGTGGAAGAAGGTGCTGCCCTATTCGGCGGCCCAGGTGGTCGGCGGCTTCCTGGGCGCGTCCGTGGTCTACCTGCTGTTCTCGCCGGTGATCGACCACTACAACCAGGCGCACCAGCTCACCCGCGCGGCCGGCGGCGCGGCCGGTGTGTTCTTCACCCACCCGGGCCTGGCGGTCACGCCGATGCACGCCCTGCTCGACCAGGTGGTGCTGACCGCCTTCCTGCTGTTCGGCATCTTCGCGATCACCGAGCAGTACAACGAGATGGCGCCCAAGGCCAATTCGGGCGCGCTGATCATCGGCCTGCTGGTGGCCACCATCGGCGCCTCGATGGGCTACCTGGAAGCCTGGGCGATCAACCCCGCGCGCGACTTCGGCCCGCGCCTGTTCGCCTACCTCGCCGGCTGGGGTTCGTCCGCGCTGCCGTCGCCGGACCACTACTGGTGGATCCCCATCGTCGGCCCGCTGATCGGCGGCGTGGTCGGCGCCGCCGGCTACCAGTGGCTGATCCTGCCGTTCCTGCCGGCGCGCCAGCGGGCGCGGGAACAACCCGGTGCGGCGGGCGATGCGATCGATCCGTCGGCTTGATGCGACACGCGCTCCGGTATCACGGATGGCGACGACCTCTCCGGCTCGTCATCCCGGCGCAGGCCGGAGGCGCTTTATCAACAGACGAAGGTCGGGTCATCCAGTAGCGACCACGCTCGCTCAAGCCGTACGGCTACTGGATTCCGGCCTGCGCCGGAATGACGAGCCAGAGCGCGATGTCGCACAGCCACAGGTGTTCGAAATTATTCCGGACGGCCATGCGCTTCCGCGGGCATGACAGGTAAAGCACTTGGCGCGCGGGCATGGCTGCGCCACTCACCCACGACTTCACGGGAAGACCGGCATGGACAAGACCCACATCCTCTCGATCGACCAGGGCACCACCAGCTCGCGCGCGATCCTGTTCGACCGCGCCGGCCGCATCGCCGGCATCGCGCAGCGCGAGTTCGGGCAGGTCTTCCCGCAGCCGGGCTGGGTCGAGCACAACCCGCGCGAGATCATGACCAGCGTGCTCACCACCATCACCGAGGTGATGCACAACGCCCAGGTCGACCCGCGCGCGATCGCCGGCATCGGCATCACCAACCAGCGCGAGACCACGGTGGTATGGGACCGGGCCACCGGGCAGCCGGTGTACAACGCGATCGTGTGGCAGTCGCGGCAGACCCGCGGGATCTGCGACCAACTCCAGGCCGGCGGCTACGAGACGCTGGTGCGCGAACGCACCGGCCTGCTGATCGACGCCTATTTCTCGGGCACCAAGGTGAAGTGGATCCTCGATCGCGTGGAGGGCGCACGCGAGCGCGCCGCGCGCGGCGAGCTGCTGTTCGGCACCGTCGACAGCTGGCTGATCTGGAACCTCACCGGCGGCAAGGCCCACGTCACCGACCCCACCAACGCCTCGCGCACCCTGCTCTACGACATCCACCGCCAATGCTGGGACGACGAGCTGCTGGCCATGCTCGACGTGCCGCGCGCGATGCTGCCCGAGGTGCGCTCCAGCAGCGAGGTCTACGGCCACACCCTGGGCCAGCACTTTTTCGGCGAGCAGGTGCCGATCGCCGGCGTGGCGGGCGACCAGCAGGCCGCGTTGTTCGGCCAGGCCTGCTTCGAGCCCGGCATGGCCAAGAACACCTACGGCACCGGCTGCTTCATGCTGATGAACACCGGCGAGCAGGCGGTGGCCTCGAAGAACGGCCTGCTCACCACCATCGCCTGGGGCCTCGACGGCACGGTGGAATACGCGCTGGAAGGCAGCATCTTCGTGGCCGGTTCGGTGATCCAGTGGCTGCGCGATGGCCTGCGTATGCTGGGCAAGGCCAGCGACTCGCAGGAATACGCCGAGCGCGCCCGCAGCAGCGAGGGCGTGTACATGGTGCCGGCCTTCGTCGGCCTGGGCGCGCCGTACTGGCGCAGCGACGTGCGCGGCGCGGTATTCGGCCTGTCGCGCGGCACCAGCAAGGAACACTTCGTGCGCGCCGCGGTGGAGTCGATGGCCTACCAGACCCGCGACGTGCTGGCCGCGATGGAGAACGACGCCGGCCTCCGCCTGAAGGAACTGCGCGCCGACGGCGGCGCCATCGCCAACGACTTCCTCGGCCAGTTCCAGAGCGACATCCTCGACGTGCCGGTGCTGCGCCCGCAGGTGGCCGAGACCACCGCGCTGGGCGCCGCCTACCTGGCCGGCCTGGCCACCGGCTTCTGGGCCAGCCGCGAGGACATCGCACGGCAATGGGCGGTGGACCGCCGCTTCGAGCCGGCGATGCCGGCGGAACAGCGCGAGGCGCTCTACGCCGGCTGGCAGCAGGCGGTGCAGGCCACGCTGGGGTTCAGGGTCTGAATCCCTGCAGGGCACCGCGCCCGGCATCGCGGTACGGCGCGGGATGGCGAAGATGCCGGAGCCGATATACCCTGGCCCGAGGGTGTATCAGTAGCAGGAAGCAAGCTCTCAGCTCGACGACAAGGAGTAGCCATGAAGCGATCGACCCTGTTTGCCGCCGCATCGTGCGCGTTGCTGCTGGATGCCTTTGCGGTGGCGCATGCCGACCGGGCCGCCGATACCTCCGTCCATGCCACCGATGCCGCGTCCGCTGGAACCGGCACGCCTCCTCCTCCCCGGTCCAACCCGAAGATCCAGGGCATCCTCGAAGCGATGGATCATGCCTCGACCTGGGGGCATCCCGATCTGTTCGGCCAGTTCGCCGGCATGCGGAACCTGTTCGCCGGCAAGTACCAGGACGCCCTCAAGTATTTCAAGTACGGCGCGCGCTACGCCGACAAGCTATCGCAGCTCAGCATCGGGATGATGTATCTCCATGGCCGCGGCGTCCCGAAGGACCTCGCCACCGCCTGCGCGTGGATGACGCTTGCGTCCGAGCGCAATTACCCCGCCTACGTGCAGGCCCGCGACGGGGTCTGCGCCATGCTGTCCACGGCGCAGCACGACGAGGCCCAGGCACGGCTGGGCACGCTGCGGCGCGAGTACGGCGACGACATCGCCAAACAGCGCATGAAGCTGGCGCTGTTCGACGCGAAGAGGGCATTCACCGGGTCGCACACCGGCTTCGACTACGGCGTCCGGACAGCCGCCGCGACGGAGCTGGATGCCATGAAAGCGAAGACGGATTGCACCGGCCTGTCGCTCTTCCTCGGCGGCGTGGAAGTTCCCAGGGAAGGCTGCGGCACCTACGACCCGGCGCTGCTGGATCCAGGGAAATACTTCGCCGCACGCGACGCGCAGTGGTACGGCACGGTGACGATCGGCACGCTGCAGAAAGCCAGCGTGCCGGCACCCGGCCCCGGCGCGCCCGTGCCCGGGAAACCACCCGACGGCCCGGATGAATGATGGTCCGGTCGATTCCTGAGAGCCTGTTCACGATCTCCGCGTGGCCCGCGTTGCCTTGCTTTGGCCGCCAGGTGGGAGTGCGTGGCGCAGCGCCTGCCTGGCGGGCAGGCCAAGCCGCGCGCTGCCGCATGGCGGCCAAAGCAAGGCAACCCGAAGGGCCGGGTCTGTTTGCCCGCAGGCCGGTGTCATCGTTCAGTCGTGGACGGACGTCCCCCCCTCACTCTTCCTTGGCCTGCGTGCAAACAGCTCCCGGCGCGGGCTACGCGGAGATCGTGAACAGGCTCTGAGAGACGCTGACGCGCCACCTGCGCGCCCTTCACGCCGCGTGGCACGCGGGGCCCGCCAGCATGCCCGCATCGCGCCCGTGGGCGCTGGCGGCAGCGGAGACGACCATGCAGCACGACCGACGCGACGATTCCAGATGCGACGCCTTCGGCTACGACCACGATTGTGAGGAACGCAAGCGCCAAAGCGATGATGACGTGCGGCCACCGGCGGGCACCAAGGGCTACCCCGAGCCGCAACCGATACCGCGCAAGGGTCCGGCGAAGCACCGCCTGCCCGAAAGCGAGGCGCCGCATGAGCCGCAGAACTCGCCGGAGCACAAGCCCTTTCCCTCCTCGTGAACACACACCATCCGCGTGATGGGTACGGCACCGCGCTCTAGTTCGTCATTCCCGATGCAAGCCCATTGCTGTCCGGGATGATCCGGGGCGCTGCTGGAGAGTGAATGCCCAGGCCGTTTACACGAGATGCAGCAAGGGGGCGGCTTCATTTCTGGTAGCGACCACCCCTCCGGCTCGTCATTCCGCCGCGGGCCGGAGGCGCTTTATCAACAGACGAAGGTCTGGTCATCCAGTCACCGTGCGGCTTGAGTGAGCGTGGTCGCTACTGGATGACTCGCTGCGCTCGCCCCTTCGGGGCCGCCCTGCGGGCGTTCTGCGCACTGCGCGCTTGTCCGGCCTGCGCCGGGATGACGAGCAAATGCGCATGGCGGATAGGTACCGCACAGGTTGCGGGTGTTCGAAATTATTCCGGACAGTAGTGGGGCGCAAGCCGGGATGACGAGCCGGACAGGTCGTCGACACTGGAAATGAAGTCGTGCGGCACGAGCCCTCACGCCATCGCCAGCACCTCGATCAGCGCGCTGGCGAAGGCCGGGATGTCGTCCGGCTTGCGGCTGGTGATCAGCGGGCCGTCGCGCACCACCTCGCTGTCCTCCCAGCGCGCGCCGGCGTTCTCCAGGTCCTTGCGCAGCGAGGGCCAGGAGGTGAGCCGCCTGCCCTCGACCAGTCCCGCGTCGATCAGCGTCCACGGGCCGTGGCAGATCGCCGCCAGCGGCTTGCCGGTGCCGCCGAAGCGGCGCACCAGGTCGATCGCCTCCGGATGCAGGCGCAGCTTGTCGGGATTCATCACCCCGCCCGGCAGCACCAGCGCGTCGAAGCCGGCGATGTCGGCACCGTCCAGCGGCAGGTCCACGCGCACCTTGCCGTTCCAGTCGCCACCGCAGCCGCGGATCTCGGCGGCGTCGCCGGGGGCGATCACCTGCACCTCGGCGCCTTCCTGCTCCAGCAGGCGCTTCGGTTCGGTCAGCTCCGAATGCTCGAAGCCGTCGGTGGCGAGCATGGCGATGCGGCGGTTGCGCAGGCGGGGTGCGTTCATGGCGGCGTTCTCCGGACGGGCGCCACAGCATGGCGCGCGCCGCATCGGCGCCGCGTGCCGGAAACGTGACCGCAGGGTGAGCCGGTCAGCGCTTCGGCTTGAGCAGCGTCCCGGTGCAGTTCGGCGCGCCGCACAGGCACTTCCACAGCTTCTTCAGCCGCGCGGTGTGCGGAACGTCCAGGGTGATGCCGTAGTCGTAGGTGAGCTCCTCGCCCGGCCTGATGTTGCGGATCGCCTCGATCACCACCCGGTCCCGGCGCGGGTCGCCGCTGGCGCTTTCCTCGATCAGCGCGCGGCAGTTCGGCGCGCAGCTGTGGTTGATCCAGCGGGCGGTGTTGCCCTTGCGGTTGGCATCGACGATGTACTCGTCGTTGAGCGTGAACAGGAAGGTGTGGCCGGTCTCGCCGCCGTCGCCGTACAACTCGTCGGCCTCGGCGTGGGTCATCAGGGTGCCCTTGTACTCGATGACCTCCTCGCCCTTCCTGATCGGGGCGACGGCGAACACGCCATTGCCGTGGATGGGCGAGCGACGGGCGACGATGCGACGGGTCATGGCGTTCCGTGGATGCGGGTGGAATCGCCCATGATGCCTGCCGGCCGCGGCGATGGGAACCGCCGCGGCCGCTTGGACCTCGGCCCGCGCTTCGGCTAGGATTCAAACAATCGTTTGAGGTGCGCCATGAAACGACTGCTCCGCTGCATCGCCCTCGTCGCACTGGCCGCCGGCCTCGCCGCCTGCGGCCCGCCGCGCAAGAGCGTCTACCCGCCCACCATCACCATCCAGCAGATGGAGGTGCGGCCCGACGGGCTGTGGCACCTCACCCTGCGCATCCAGAACAACAGCTACACCGGCATGACCTTCCTCGCCATCGACGGCACGCTGCAGGTGGCCGATGGCGTGCCGGTGCGGCTGCATGCCGATTTCCGGCGCGACATACCCGCCCTGTCCGGCGACGTGACCACGCTCGACGTGCTGCCCACACCGGCGATGGCCAGGGCGTTGGCCGCCATCGCGGCGAAGGGCAGCGCCGGCTCGCTCGCCTATCGCGTCAACGGCAGCGTCCGGGCCACGCCGGAACAGGACCAGGGTGAGAAGAAGGCGCCGGAAACACGCGACTTCGACTTCCACGGCAACGACTGGCTCTCGCCGGTGCCGGGCATCCCCGATACGTACCGCTGATCACGCACCACACCGACAGGAATCCGCCATGACCCTCTACAAGGCCCCGCTGGACGACCAGCGCTTCGCCCTCTTCGACCTGCTCGGCGCCGAGGCCATCCTCACGACACTGCAGGGCGGCGAAGGCCACACCCGCGACCTGCTCGACGCGGTGCTGGAGGAGGCCGGCAAGCTCGCCGAGCAGGTGCTGGCGCCCACCAACGCGCCGGGCGACGCCGAGGGCTGCCATTACGACAAGGCCACCCGCACGGTCACCACGCCGAAGGGCTTCAAGGAAGCCTTCAAGGCCTTCGCCGAAGGCGGCTGGGCCGGCCTCACCGCGCAGGAGCAGTTCGGCGGCCAGGCGCTGCCGGGCGTGGTCGGCATCGCCACCACCGAGCTGTTCCAGTCCGGCAACCTGGCGTGGAGCCTGTATCCGCTGCTGTCGGAAGGCGCCTGCCACGCGATGGAGCTGCACGGCACCCCCGAGCAGCAGAAGACCTACATGATGCCGATCGTGGAAGGCCGCTGGACCGGCACCATGTGCCTCACCGAGCCGCAGGCCGGCTCCGACCTCGGCCTGCTGAAGACGCGCGCCGAGCCCAACGCCGACGGCAGCTATGCGATCAGCGGCACCAAGATCTTCATCAGCGCCGGCGAGCACGACCTGGCCGAGAACATCGTGCACCTGGTGCTGGCGCGCCTGCCCGACGCGCCGCCCGGCAGCCGTGGCATCTCGATGTTCATCGTGCCGAAGTTCAGGGTGAACGCGGACGGTTCGCTGGGCGAGCGCAACCCGGCCTTCGCCGGCGCCATCGAGCACAAGATGGGCATCAAGGGCTCGGCCACCTGCGTGATGAACTTCGACGGCGCCACCGGCTACCTGATCGGCCAGCCGCACAAGGGCCTGGCGGCGATGTTCACCATGATGAATGCCGCGCGCCTCTCCGTGGGCGTGCAGGGCCTGGCGCTGGCCGAACGCGCCTGGCAGAACAGCCTGAACTACGCGCGCGAGCGCCTGCAGGGCCGCGCGCTGTCCGGCGCGAAGTTCCCCGACAAGGCGGCCGACAACCTGCTGGTGCAACCGGACGTGCGCCGCATGCTGCTGACCCAGCGCGCCTTCGTGGAAGGCTCGCGCGCGTTGCTGTTGTACACCGCGCTGCAGACCGACATCGAGGCGCGCGCCGCCGACGAGGCCGAGCGCAGGCAGGCCGGCGAGCTGGTCGCCTTCCTGATCCCGATCGCCAAGGGCGTGGTCACCGAACTCGCGCAGGAGTGCACCAAGGAAGCGCTGCAGGTGTACGGCGGCCACGGCTACATCGGCGAGAACGGCATGGAGCAGTTCGTGCGCGACGCGCGCATCATCACGCTGTACGAGGGCACCACCGGCATCCAGGCCGCCGACCTGCTGGGCCGCAAGATCCTCCAGCTGCAGGGCGTGGGCTTCAGGCACTTCGCCGCCGAGATCGGCGCGTTCTGCAAGACGCACGCGGGCGACGCGAAGCTCGCCGCCTTCGTGGCGCCGCTGGGCGCCGCGCTGAAGGCATGGAACGAACTGACCCTCGCGCTGGCCCAGCGCGTGCAGGCCGATCCGGAGGAACTGGGCGCCGCCGCGGTGGACTACCTGTGGTACTCCGGCTACGTCACCCTCGCCTATTTCTGGGCGCGTGCCGTGGCGGCCGCCGAGGCGGGCAACCAGACCGAGGCGTTCAAGCAGGCCAAGCGCGACACCGCCGCGTTCTACTTCGCCCGCATCCTGCCGCGCACGCTGGCGCACAAGGCGGCGATCGAAGCCGGCGTGGCGACGCTGCCCGCGCTCGCCTGAGCCGGAGCCAGGCGCCCGGAACGCATCCGGGCGCCTGCCCGTCCCGTGACTTGCAGGCCATCCGCCCCGGAAGTTCCGGTGCCATGGTGCGCACCCGCCCACTCCCCCGGAGTCCCCGATGCAGCTGCCCGCCCTGCCCTTCACCGTGACCGACTGGAACAGCGTGCCGGCGACCCGCCACCCCGGCGAGACCGGCGAGGCCCTGTGGCGCACGTTCCAGGCCGGCGAGCTGCGCGTGCGGCTGGTCGAATACAGCCCGGGCTACCTCGCCGACCACTGGTGCGACCGCGGGCACGTGCTGTACGTGCTGGAAGGCGAGCTGCACAGCGAGCTGCGCGACGGTCGCCGCTTCGTGCTCACGCCCGGCATGAGCTACCAGGTCTCCGACCACGGCGACGCGGCGCACCGGTCGTCCACGCCGACCGGCGCGCGTCTCTTCGTGGTCGACTGAGAACCGGTCAGGGCCGTCGCGCGGCCGGCGCGACGACCGCCTGCGCCCGCTGCAAGTGCAGGTGCAGGATGCGCCGCAGCTCCAGGATCGCCGCGGGCGTCTCCTGCACGCTGTGCCAGGACGGGATCACCACTTCGGAAGCGGCGCCGGCCAGGTGCGCGCTGGCGTAGGGCACCACGCCGTCGCTGCTCTGCGCCAACGATCCGCGCGGCTTGTACAGGCCGATGATCGAGTGGTAGCGCACCTGCGGCGAGATCGGCAGCGTCGCGGTGGCGGCGATGAAGGGATCGGCGTCGCTGAGGTTGCCCACGCTGTTCGACACGTGGATGGGCGCGGCCTTGCCCGAGGCGTCCTGCAGCAGGTCGGAAATGCCGGCCACCTCCTGCAGCAGGCTGACCGGCAGCCGGATCAGCTCGGCCAGCCAGCGCGCCAGCCGGTGCCGTGCGAACGGCGTGCCGCGGTGCGGCGCGGCCAGGAATACCGCCGCGTCCACCTGCGGCATCGGCGAGAACTGCAGGTACGGCGCCAGCCGCTGGCGCAGCCGCGCGCGCCTCGCGGGCGACAGGTCGCGGCCGGCCGGGACCAGGCCCCACAGCCGGTCGCCGCTGGAGGACACCAGCAGGCGCGCGATCACGCCGCCCATGCTGTGCCCCACCAGCATCATGTGGTGCGTGGCACGCGCCGTGCCGGACGGGTCGAAATGGCGGATCGTGGCGTCCAGCGCCTGCCGGATGCGCGCCAGGTTCACCGCGATCGGCGCGTTGGTGGGGTAGTACACCTCCCACACCTGGTAGTTGCGGCGCAGCTGTTCGTCGCCCAGCACCTCGTTCGCCACGTTGATCCAGGCTTCCGGGCTGCTGGCCAGGCCGTGCAGCATCACCACCGTCATGCGGCCCGGGTCGTACGGCTGCATCAGCAGCACGCGCGGCTCGCGCAGGCCGCCCTGCCGGCCCAGCAGCGAACGGATCGACTGCATGGCAAAGCCCGAGCGCGCCAGCCACAGCCCGTAGGGCGCGGTGAAGTTGGCGCCCAGCGGCACCTCGCGTCCGGCGATGTCCACGCTGGCGTCGCGGTAGGGATCGCGCGCCAGCAGCTGCACCTGCTTCGTGGCCAGCACCTCGTCCAGCGTGTTGCCGCCGAACACCAGCACGCCGGTCATCGCGGCGAAGCGCGGCTCGCGCCATGGTGCGGCCGGCGCATCGGCCGCGCGCGGCGGCGCCACCGCCACGAAGTCGGAACCGAAGCCGTCGCGCCGGTATACGTTGCGCAGGCCCTTGAAGCGCAGCGCGGAGGCCGGGATCAGCTCCGCCGGCACGTCGCGCAGGTGCAGGTCGGTGTCCGGGCGCAGCACGGTCCAGCCCGCCAGCTGCGCCCGGCTCCAGCCTGCGCCGAGCTTCGGCAGCTCCTGGAACCAGCGTCCCACCACGCGCTCCACGGCGTAGTCGTAGAACGTGATCACCTTGGCCTGGCGCTGGTCGAACACGCGGCTGGCCGGCGTGCGCGCGGTGTAGAACAGGTAGGCGTAGGCGTAGCGCGCGCACTGCAGGTAGGCGTCCAGCGTGGCGTCGTCCATCGCCGGGCCGCGGTCGCCGCGCAGCGCGCGTCCCAGCCACAGCTCCGACAGCGCGGACAGCCGCCGCTCCTCGTCCAGGGCGGTGGAGTGCTCGACGATCCCGCTGCAGGTGTCGAAGGATTGCATGCACTGTTTCGCGCCCAGCGCGACCACGTTCAGCGCCTGCACCGTGTTGTCGCTGAGCTGGCCCGAGCCCAGCACGTCGGCGCGGCGCTCGGTCACCACGTCGTGCGGCTTGAGCTGGCTCACGCCCACCATGGCGCAGCCGCCCGTGCACAGCAGCAGCGCCGGCGCGAGCAGCCGCGCCAGTCGCCATGCCCAGCCCCGCGTGGTGGTTCCCTGCCTCATCCGGCTCCGTTCCGGTCTTCCCGCGGCGATTGTAGCCATCGCGCGCGGTGGCGTTGCCATCCGGCGCGCGACGCGGCAGGCTGGCGCATCGGCAACGGCCAGGACGGACGCGATGGGCAGCTTGCGGGCGATCGGCAGGGTGGTGTCGCTCGTGCTGGGCGCGCTGGTGGCATTCCTGTCCGGCGCCTGGGGCGCGCTGGCACTGTGGTACCAGTTGCCCGGCGGCGGCGTGCTGCGCGCACTGGGCGCCACGGCATGGATCGCGGCCGTGCTGTCGCTGGCCGCCGTGGCGCTGCTGCGCCGCACGTGGTGGCCGCTGGGCGGCTACGCGCTGATGTATGCGCTGCTGCTGGCGTGGTGGTCCACCATCGCGCCGACCCATCAGCGCGCGTGGGCCGACGACGTCTCGCGCCTGCTCACCGGCGAGGTGCACGGCAGCACGGTCACCCTGCACAACGTGCGCGACTTCGCCTGGCGCAGCGACGACGACTACGACGCGCGCTGGGAAACGCGGACCTACGACCTCGACCGGCTGGTCTCCGCCGATGCCGTGCTGTCGCACTGGGGCAGCAAGGCGATCGCCCACGCGATGATCTCGTTCGGCTTCGACGACGGCCGCCACCTGGTGTTCTCGGTGGAGATCCGCAAGCGACGCGGCCAGCGGTTCTCCTCCATCGGCGGCTTCTTCAAGGACTTCGAGGCGATCCTGATCGCCGCGCCGGAGCGCGACGTGATCCGCGTGCGCACCAACGTGCGCGGCGAAGACGACTATCTCTACCCGCTGTCGATGAGCCGCGGCGCGATGCGCGCGCTGTTCCTGTCCTATGTCGGCACCGCCAACCGGCTGGCGGCCACGCCCGAGTTCTACAACACCGTCACCTCGAACTGCACCACCGTGGTCTACCGCATGGCGCGCCAGCTCGATCCCGGCCTGCCGTGGGACGTGCGCCTGCTGCTCACCGGCTACCTGCCCGGCTACCTGTACCAGGTCGGCGCGCTCGACCACCGGCTGACGCTGGACGAATGGACCCGGCGCGCGCGCATCACCGAACGCGCGCGCGCCAGCCGGCCCGGCGAGGATTTCTCCGCGGCGATTCGCGCGCCGAAGCGCTGACCGCGCCGAAGCCTGAACAAAAGCCTGCTGCACACGATGCGATCGCGCTTTTTGTGATGCGTGCACGCAACGACGCAACACAAATTTTTCTTCTTGTGCAGGAAGCTGAACATCAGCGCAGCGACGGAGCCGCGAAACGCGCATGTGCGCGTCGACATGGGTTAGGTTCGAAAAGACAGCACACGACATGCTTTCCTCGAACGACCCGCGCCGCTGCTGTCATCGCGTCGCGGGCACCCACCAGGAGACACGCGATGAACATCCGCACCACCCGAACCGCCGTGCTGGCGGCAAGCCTCATGGCCGTGGGCCTGGCGGGCTGCTCGCAATACGTGAAGAAGGACGACTTCAACGCCGCCATCCAGCAGCTGCAGCAGAAGCAGCAGGACCAGCAGCAGCAGATCGACGCGATCAAGCAGCAGATGCAGTCGCAGTTCTCCAAGTACGACGCGCAGATCACCGCGATGCAGGGCCGCGTCAGCGTGGACACCGTGGCGCACTTCGCCTTCAACAGCAGCACCCTGAACGACCAGGACAAGCCCGCGCTGCAGAACTTCGCCGAGACCATGAGCAAGTACCACCCGAATGCGCTGATCACGGTGGAAGGCTTCGCCGATCCGGCCGGCTCGCGCGCCTACAACAAGCACCTGGGCATGGAGCGCGCCAAGGCCGTGCGCGATTTCCTGGTGCAGAGCGGCCTCAACGCCGACCAGGTGCGCGCGGTGAGCTACGGCGAGGATGCCGACCGCCAGGTCGCCAAGGGCGCCAGCCACGATCGCGGCGCCGACAACCGCCGCGTCTCGCTGACGGTGGATTCCGCCGGCACCGGCGCGGTCGCCTCGGCCGCTCCCTGACGAGCCCCTTCCCTGCGGAAACGAAAACGCCCGGCGGTGCCGGGCGTTTTCGTTTCCATCGTGCGCTTCGCGCATGCGGCCGCCCTCGCGGCCGCCCGGCGCAGTAAGCTGGACCGGTTGCATCCACCAAGGGGATCGACCGCCATGACACCGCGCCGCCTCGCCGCGGGGCTGAAGCCCGCGCTGTTCGCCTTCCTGCTTTCGGTTACCGGCATCCTGCCCGCACAGGACGCGCCGCCGAAATACCCCGACTATCCCAGCGAGACGCCGGCCAGCTTCAAGCCGGCCACCGGCGGTTTCGACTACGTCGAGCGCGACGTGATGATCCCGATGCGCGACGGCGTGAAGCTCAACACCGTGATCCTGGTGCCGAAGGGCGCGCAGCACGCCGGCATCGTGCTCACGCGCACGCCCTACGACGCGCACCAGCTCACCCACAACTTCATGAGCGGCCATCTCGAACCGCTGCTCGAGGGCTACGACAACGCCGCCGACGTGATCGCGGAGGACAGCTACATCCGCGTGATCCAGGACATTCGCGGCAAGTACGGCTCCGAGGGCGACTACGTGATGAACCGGCCGGTGCACGGCCCGCTCAACCCCACGCCAGTGGACGACGCCACCGACACGTACGACACCATCGACTGGCTGGTGAAGAACCTCCCCGAATCGAACGGCAAGGTCGCCACCATCGGCATCTCCTACGACGGCTTCGAGCCGCTGATGTCGCTGGTGCACCCGCACCCCGCGCTGAAGGCGGCGGTGCCGATGAACCCGATGGTCGACGGCTGGATGGGCGACGACTGGTTCCACCACGGCGCCTTCCGCCAGCAGAACCTCAGCTATATCTACGAGCAGGAGGCTAGCCGCGACAACAAGTACAAGTGGTGGACGAACTACCACGACGAGTACGACCTGTTCATGCACTACGGCTCCGCCGGCGCGCTGGCCGACGCCTACGGCATGCGCCAGCTCGGCTTCTGGGACAAGGTCCTCGCCCACCCCGCCTACGACGCGTTCTGGCAGCAGCAGGCGGTGGACAAGCTGCTCGCCGCGCAGCCGCTCAGCGTGCCGGTGATGCTGGTGCACAGCCTGTGGGACCAGGAGGACATCTACGGCGCGCTGGCCGTGTACCGCGCGATCAAGCCGAAGGACAAGACGGGCAACATGGTGAAGCTGGTGATGGGCCCGTGGCACCACGGCCAGGAGATCGCGGAAGGCAGCTCGCTGGGCGCGATCCGCTTCGGCAGCGATACCGCGAAGTACTTCCGCCAGCACATCCTGCGCCCGTTCCTCGCGCAGTACCTCAAGGATGGCGCGCCGAAGGCGGACCTCGCCCCGGTCACCGCCTTCCAGACCGGCACCGACCGCTGGCAGCGGCTGCAGCGCTGGCCGCTGGCCTGCGACAGCGGCTGCCCCGGCAAGGATCGCGCGCTGTACCTGCAGCCCGGCATGCAGCTCGGCTTCGACGCGCCCGCGGGCGGCACCGCCTACGACGAATACGTCTCCGATCCGGCCCACCCGGTGCCGTTCCGCGCGCGGCCGATCCAGCCGATCGGCTACGACCATGGCCTCACCTGGTCCGAATGGCTGGTGGACGACCAGCGCGAGGCCTCCGGCCGCACCGACGTGCTCAGCTACGAAACCGCGCCGCTGACCGCGCCGCTGGCCATCGCCGGCGCGCCCGTGGTGCACCTGGTCGCCTCCACCAGCGGCACCGACAGCGACTGGGTGGTGAAGCTGATCGACGTCTATCCCGACCAGGTGGCCGAGCAGCCCGAGATGGGCGGCTACCAGCTCGCGATGGCGATGGACATCTTCCGCGGCCGCTACCGCAACGGCTTCGACAAGCCCGCGGCGCTGACTCCCGACAAGCCGCTGGCCTACCGCTTCGACCTGCCCGCTGCCAACCACGTGTTCCTGCCCGGCCACCGCATCATGGTGCAGGTGCAATCGAGCTGGTTCCCGCTGTACGACCGCAACCCGCAGACCTTCGTGCCGAACATCTTCCTGGCCAGGCCGGCGGACTACGTGAAGGCCACCCAGCGCGTCTACCACGGGCCGGGCGAAGCCAGCTACATCGCGCTGCCGGTGACGGAGCCGTAACCTCCCTCTCCCCTCCGGGGAGAGGGCCGGGGTGAGGGGCCAACCTCGCGACAAGCTCGCCCTTGGAAACACTCCCGCGAGCACCCGCCCCTCACCTCGATCCTCTCCCCAAAGGGGAGAGGAAGCCAAAGCAGGCACCGCGAAGAATTGTGACGGAGCCATGATCTCCCCCTCTCCCCTCCGGGGAGAGGGCCGGGGTGAGGGGCCAGCCTCGCGACAAGCTCATTCTTGGAAGCGCTCCCGCAAGCACCCGCCCCTCACCTCAATCCTCTCCCCAAAGGGGAGAGGAAGCCAAAGCGGGCGATGTCCCCCTCCTCCCCGAAGGTGTTTAGCCCGGACACATGGTGGACAGGTGTTCGGGGACATGGTGGACACATCCAGACTTTGCATCGGTCAGTTCGGAGGAGGCGGCCGATGCCTTG
>NZ_JASERU010000026.1 GCF_030504985.1 Fulvimonas sp. R45 | reverse complement strand
GACGAATGCCTCAACGAACACTGGTTTCCCAGCCTGCTGCACGCCCGCACCGAGATCGAACGCTGGCGGCGGGAATACAACGAGGAGCGACCGAAGAAGGCGTTGGGCGGGCTGACACCCGCCGCCTACGCGAAGCAGTTAAAGTAACTCAGGACTCTAAACCGACCCGCTACTCAAAGCGGGGGGACGTCGGGTCTAATGTAATGACCCAGCGGTTCCTGCACAGGTCAGGCCGCTAAAGCTTAAGCCTCAGCGGGTGTTTTCATGCCAGCCCAGGGGTCAGTATGGCGAATCTAACGAAGCGCGGCACCCGGCCGGATGCGCAGGCCATGCAGCAAGTTATCCCACAACGCTCTGGCTTCATCTGCCGTCCTGATGGTGGCCGGCTTGTGCTCGTCGGGCTGGATGGTCAGGTCCACTTCCATGAACGGGCGAGTGACGTCGTTGGGCACGCCATCGGCGCTCCAGAAGAACTTGTAGGCGGTGGTGTTCGGCACCGTGTCGTTGGGCACGCTCAGGCCGATCTGGTAACCCTGCTGCCCGGCAGCTTCGCGCTCCCCGCGCACCAGCACACCGACATGGCCGCCGACGTTCGCACGCAAGATGCCCAACTCGCTGTCCACGCGGTGCTTGAGCGAAGGCTCGTCGGTGTTCACGCGATCGATGGCATGGGCATCGATGGTGAACCTGGCGTCCGGGTGATTCTTGAAGTGCACAACCAAGGTAAAGCTTTCATGCACCGGCGGGCGGCCGTCATCGGCAAACATGCCACCGGCGACACAGAAACCAGGACCGCTAGGCTGGGCCCGGCCAGACAAAGGCTGGAAATGTGTAGCGGCATCCCAAGCCGCCTTCTGTATTAATGGATATTGATCAGCGCCATCTGCATTGCTTTTAAATACATAATCGCTCCCATCAATAAATTTGTGAACGTCAACAACGATACCGATAGATTTTTTATCCGGCTGGTAGCCAATGGCAGCCTGTCGTGCCCTGTCATCCACTTGAAATCCGAGGAGCTGCGTAGTCGCATTGAGCTTACTTGGATCCAAGCCGGCAGCTCGTGCCAATTTATCAGCATATGGATCTCGAGCTATTTTTTGAGCGCCATACCTGTTTGCAGATGCTTCGAGCTGTTGCTTGATCGCATCGAAGCTTGCTGCAGGCTTGGGCAATTGCGATTCAATGTACTTATATGTCGCATCCAGCGTAGCCTCTGCATCCGTCGGCAAATCGACCGCAAGACGCCCCGCACAAAGCGAGAATGAGATTGGAGTATTAGACATGGGAGTGGCTCCTAGAGCGTTCACGTTCCAGCCAGCCATGCCAACGATCAACGTCAGACACAGCGCTCGCATGCAATAGGTCATGTCGATTCACCTCGGTCATAACTCGTGCGCCTGCTGCAACAGCATGCCGATGGCATAAAGCGTAGATTGCTGCACGGCATCGTTGTCATAGGCTCCTTGGTGCTCGAAACCGGTCAGCCGGAAACTCTGCTTGACGCTGCCGCCACCTTGCACGTTGGGCGCCTCGCCTGAGCAGGCAGGTACAGTGCCATCGCCGGGTTGCGGATAACCCACTTCCTGCGGATCGACAATGGAGAAGCGCAATGTCTGTCCAGCAAGCACGGATACTGGATTACTGCCCTCGGCTGGCTTGGCCAAGAGCAGCTCGGACTGGTCTACGCCCACGCCTGTCTCGCTGTGCCATACCAGATCTCCCCAAGCCGGGTATTTTTTTGTATCGGCACCGTAATGAGCATAGGTCTGAGGGTGATAAGTCGTTGCCAATGACCTATGAAACTGCGCAACGATATTTACTTGCTTGTAATAAGCCACCCAAGGTTGATGTAACTTTTTAGAGGGATCTATCAATGATGGATCTATCAATCGCCACCATGGGTTTTTTTGAAGATAGATCTCGACGTACGGATCAGTCTCCGGCAATTCCAGCACCGCCGCCGGGTTGCTCCCAACCCTGGCTTTGAGCCACTTCGCTGGATACTGCTGGTTCGGCAGCAACTCCATTGCTCCCGGGCTGTTGGCGAATACCGCTGTTACTTGCGCGGCGTTGCGCCCCAGCACCCAGCCGGAGACACCGCCATAGCCGCTGCGGCAATGGTGATAGGCTGCAGCCGCGCCGTTGGCTGGCTGTTCGCCATGTACGATGCCGAGCACCAGGTCGGCTGCAGCACCGAAGTCCGGATGTACGGCGGCACGCGTGACCAGCCCGCCCATCGAGTGGCTGACCAGGATGACTTTCTCGCACTTGAAGACCGCGCCGTCCTTGCCGTCTGGCTTGCCGTTCCACTGCGCGATGACGTCCTTGATGACCTTGGCCAGGTCCTTGCCCGATTCGCCGTTGCTTTGCAGCCAGTTGTAGCCCTGCACATGCACGGGGCAGAAGAAGTTGTCCCAGGCAAAGTCGGCATTTTCCTGTGTCAGGGCCTGCGGCATTTTCTCCGGATTCCATGCATCAATGCCCTTGTTCACCATGGCATTCCATGGCGAAGGCACGCCCTGAGCAGTGGCCTTGTCGTTCCCATTCAAATGGTCATCCAGCCAGCGCACGAAATCACCGTAAAACGCCCGCGAGGTGGTGCCCTGCCCACGCGCCTCGCCGTCTTTCTCGTCGTGTACGGTGGCGCTCTTGCCGTACCACTTGCCCGTGGTATCGACCTCGGCGTTTTTCGGCGCCAGCTTGCTTTGGCGTGTACTGGCCGAGCGGAATATCCACTGCAGCAAGATGCTGACCGTCGAATTGGTGTTCCAGACGGATTCCTTCGTCTTGGCGTCGCGCAGATTCGACCCCATGATGCCCGGCACGAAGATCACGGGAACGACCGTCGTCGGCGGTACAATTATGGAACCGCGCTTCACTTCGCTTACCGGCGTTAAACGCGTACGAGCCGTGACGCTGCCGTCGTGGTGTGCCTGTTGCTCCAGTGGCTGCGTGCTTTCCTCTGCCATGAGCTGCTTCCTTGATTTGATTCAGGCCTTGCCAAGCCATTTGACGGATATACCATCGAGGCTCATACCTTTCTGCAACTGCGTCCAGCCTTCGCCATCCGTCACCCCCTTGATGATCGCGCCGTCGTCGCGATGAATTTCATAACGCTGATTGGGCGCCGGTTTGCCGCTGCGCGTAACCAGTTTCACCCGTTGATCAAACTTCGGCTCGCTCCACTGGTTCATCTCCCGCGACAACTGCGTAGCGCCCTCGAGCTTGTGATTCCCCGCATGCACCGTCAGCTTGCCGGGACACCCGAAGGTGAGGTTGCCGCCTTCGATGGTGAGGAAGGCGCCCTGGCTGTTGGCCAGGTGCACCGCCTGCTTGGCGGCCAGTTCCACCGCGGCGTTGGCGCTGATCAGCCTGAGGTCGCCCTTGCTGCGCAGGGCCAGGGTGTCGTGCTGGGCCTGCACTTCCAGCGCGCCCTTGCCGGCGACGAGGTTGAGTCCGACGCCATCGGCCTTCTGCGCCCCGGCGAGCAGGCCGATGGCCTGGCCGGCATGCATGCGCAACTGGCCGGCCACCGCCAGGTTGCCGTGCTGGCCGCTGCCGAGGTTGAGGGTCTCGCCGGCCGCCATGTGCAGCGACTGGCCCGCCACCGCGCCGAGGCCGCCTCGCGCGGCGAGGGTGGTGAGCGCGTCGGCGCTGTGCGGCACGGCCGCTGCACCGCGGTCCGGTGCGGCGGCGCCGAAGTCGTCGCTGCTGACGGTGTCGACGGCGCTTTGCCGCAGCGCCCCGAGCGGCGCGGCCTGGGCGTCGAGCTGGCTCTGGCTGGCGGCCTTGACGCCTTCGTGGCCGGCCAGCGGCACGGCCTGGTGGGTGGCGGCGGCCTGGCTCAGGGCTTCGGCCAGTTGCGCGTGCTGGCCGAGCAGGGCGCCCACCGCGGTGGCGTCGGCCGCGGGCTCCCCCGGGCTGGCGCTGTAGGTGGTGAGCAGCACGCCCTTGCTGCCACGCACGGCGCCGTAGCCGTCGGTGCGCAGTTCCAGGCCGGTGCCGCGGAAGCTGCCGCGGTAGTTGTCGGCCTGGTGGATCAGGTGGCCCAGGTTGAGCTGGGTGGCGGACTGGGTGGTGCCGAACTGCACCCGCCCCTGCCCGTCGGTGTCGTCGAACACCAGCTGGTTGTAGCCGTGGCCGTCGAAGCCCTGCGTCTTCACGCCCGACAGCGCGGCGGCGTTGGCGTGGCCCGCGGCGTCGGCGCTCTGGCCGTGCCAGGCCGGGCTGTGGCCGCCGGCGAGGTTGCCTTGCGCGCTCGGCGCGAAGTCCGCCGCCTGGGCGTAGGCCGCGCCGTCGGGCGCGCTTTCGCCCTGGCCGGGGCTGGGCGCGATGCCGGCTTCGCCCTGGCCGTTGTACAGCGCGCCCACGATGACCGGGCGATCGATGTCGCCGTCCATGAAGTTCACCAGCACTTCCTGGCCGATGCGCGGCAGGAACTGCGCGCCGTGGCCGTTGCCGGCGTAGCGCTGCGTGCTGCGCAGCCAGCAGCTGGCGCCGCCCTGCATCCAGTGGAACTTCACCTTCAGCCGGCCCAGCGCATCGGTGTGCAGCGGACCGCCGGCACCGGGGCTGGTTTCGCCCTGCGCGCCGACCACGATGGCGGTCTGCACGCCCGGCGCGGTGGGACGCGGATTGAGCCGGGTGCCGTGGCCGTCGGTCAGCGCCGGGCGCCACGGGCGCGCCTGGTCCACGGCGTCGAAGTGCTGGGCGTAGCCGTTGGCTTCGGCGCGGGTCCACAGCGCCGGCGCCACCGCGTGGTGCGCTTCGGCCACCGACTCGTCGGCTGCGCCGAGCTGCACCTGCGCCGCGTGCTTCAATGCGCCGGGCAGGTTGTTGACGCCGGCGTGCGACAGCGCGGTCCACACGAAGCCTTCGGGCATCGCCGCGCTGGCGCTTTCCCACGGCGCCTGCGCCACGTGGAAACGCGTGCCGGCACGCGCGGTGCGCACGGTGCCGCGACCCTCCCAGCGTTGCTGGCGCGCCTCGTGGGCCTGCGCGGCCAGCTGCGCGTAGTGTTGCGCCTCGCGGCTGTCGGCGAAGGCGTAGGGGCCGACCGGGTCGTAGGCCTCACGCCGCCCCTGGGCACCGTCCAGCGCCACGCTGGCGGCGGTGGCGGCAAGGCTCTTGTAGTCGTGGCTGAGCCACGTCACGGCGTCGGGCGCCAGCGCGCGCGCGGGACCGAGCGCCTGGAGGGTGTCGCTGGCCTCCACCGCCGCCACGCGATGGAAGCGGATGCCGCGCCCGAACGGGTCGGCGGCGGAGCTGGCGTCCTCCGGCAACTGGCCGGAATCGGCGAAGATCACCAGCGCGTGGCCGGCACCGACCTCGGCGTCCTCCACGAAGGCGTAGCCCAGGCCTTCCTCGGCCAGCAGGCGCTCGATGAAGGCCAGGTCGGTCTCGCGATACTGCACGGCGTAGCTGCGCGGGCGCACATCGGCCAGCAGGGCGCGGGCATCGGGCGCGACCTTCCACGCCGCGTACGGCGCGTAGTCGGCGAACACGCCCTCCGCGATGGCCAGCACGTCCTGGTCCTGGAACACCCGGCTGTGCCGTCCCTGCGAAAGTAGCCACAGCCACGGCACCAGCACCAGGCGATAGCGCGCCAGCCCGCCGTCGGCGCCGAGCAGCTGCGCCTCGCGCACCAGGCCCGAGCGGCGGATGCGGCCGCCGTCGGCCAGCGTGGTGCGCAGCGCGCAGCGCTGGCCGAGCATCGCGTCCAGCGACAGGCCGGCGTCGGTGGACAGGGCGTCGATGGTCCACACGTAGCACGCGGACAGTGCCTCGCTGCCGCTCCAGCGCTCCACCTGCAACTGCCCCAGCGGGCCCCCGCCTTCCAGCGCGTACAGGCGCGTCGCGTCACTGAAGGTGGCCAGTGCGGCCGTGGCCGAAGCGAACATGTGGGGGGTGTCCACCATCCTTCTCCTTGGTCGAACGATCCTGTCGGGCGCCACGTCGCCCTGCGGGCACAACGGCCGGAGAGTACCGCGTTGCGGCGCCGGAGTCTGTCCACGGCGGCACATTCCGTTGTGCGGGAAATCCGACAGTCCTCGCGCGGCGAATCGCTTACCATCGGGCGCTCCGCCGTCGCGCGCCACGCCACCGACGCCCGCCAGGGATTGCCGCCATGATCGACATCGATGCCTTGCTCGAACCGGTTTCTGACGCCGCGCCCTGCGGCGAGGACCTCTCGTTTTCGCCGGAATTCGACGCCATCCAGGAAGCCCGCCGCAGCGACGACGCCACGCTGGACCAGGGCGAGTGGGTGACCGAGCTGAAGAGCGCCGACTGGTTCGCCGTGTCGCGCCAGTGCGGGCAGTTGCTCAGCACGCGCAGCAAGGACCTGCGCCTGGCCGTCTGGCTGGCCGAGGCGCTCACCCGCACCGACGGTTTCGCGGGGCTGGCCGGCGGCTACCGGCTGGTGGCCGGCCTGTGCGAGCGCTACTGGGACGAGATCCATCCCCGTCCCGACGAGGACGACCAGGAGTTGCGCATCGGCAACCTCGGCTGGCTGCTGTCGCAGTCGATCCCGTGGATCCGCTCCATCCCGCTCACCAACGCGCCGCAGGGCCGCTTCGACGCCGCCGCGCTGGAAGCGGCCGCGCGCGGGCAACGCGGCGGCGAAGGAGACGCGGATGCCTACCCCGACCCCGCGCGCATCGACGCCGCGCGCTCGGCCACGCCGTTCGACTTCTACCAGCGCCTGGCCGAGCAGGTGCCGCTGGCGCAGGCCGCGCTGCGCGAACTGGAAGCCGTGGTGGACGCGCGCCTGGGCCAGCATGGCCCCAGTTTCGGCGCCGCGCGCGACGCGCTGGACGACGTCGGCGCCACCGCGCTGCGCATGGCCGCCACCGCCGGCGTGGCGCTGGCCGAGGCCGCCGCGCCGCCGCCGCTGCCCACCGACGGCGAGGCGCCGGAGGGCGCCGCATCCGTGCCGGCCGCGAACCGGCCGGCCGGCGAGATCACCTCGCGCAAGGAAGCGCTGCAGCAGCTGCGCCGGGTGGCCGACTTCTTCCGCCGCACCGAGCCGCACAGCCCGGTCGCCTACCTCGCCGACAAGGCCGCGCGCTGGGGCAACATGCCCCTGCACGTGTGGCTGAAGACGGTGCTGAAGGACAACCCGGCGCTGGGCCAGCTCGAGGACCTGCTCGACGTGGGCAGCGACGAGCCCGACCACGGTTGACGGCGCTTCGGCGAGACGCCGCACGGCCACCGCGAACCGGTCGACGGCCGCCTCAGGCGCCGTCCGCGGCCGCGGGGCAGGCGGCGGTCTCGCCCGCATGGCCCGCGCAGATCCGCTGCCGGCAGCGCAGGCCGGCCTCGGTGTTGGCGGCCGGGCAGGCCTGCATGCGGGCCTCGATGGAATCCACCGGCAGGTCCGTCCGCGGCTCGGCATGGCGCGCCGCCCGCGCCGCCTTGCGCGCGGCCGGGCTTTCCACCTCCACGTGCTGGATCAGCGCGGTGAGCAGGGTCACGTCGGAATCGCCGCCGGCACTGCCGGCGCGACGCGCCCGTGGCCGTGGCGCGGCAGCCGGCTTGCGCGGTTGCGCCAGGGGCGAGAACACCGCGCTCAGCGCCGCCGCGTCCTTGCCCACGCTGGTCGACGGCGCCGGCACGGAGGCCGCGACCGCCGCCTCCGGCGATTCAGGCAGGATCACCGCCGTGCGGGGCGCAGGATTCGCCGTGGCCCGGGCCGCATCGTTTTCCGCGGAGCCGTCGCCCATGGCCGGCGCGCGTGCGGCCATCTTCGGCCCGGCGCCGTCGAAGACGCCGCCCAGGCCCAGCGACAACAGCGCCACCGCGGCCACCAGCACCAGCGACACCGGCCACAGCCAGCGGCGCCGGCGCGAGGCAGGCGGGGGCGCCGGTTCTTTCAGGCCGGACAGCATGCGCTCCCGCGATGCAGCCGGAGCCGCTCCGTCGCCGTCGCTCGCGAGCAGGCTCGGGCTTCTCGGTCGTTGTTCCTTCGGATCCAAGCGAAACTCCCTTTAAGCTTTGGCCACCGGACGGGCTGCGCGCACCATACTAGCTCCGCGCGGCACGGTCCAAGACCCGCCGCACTGTCCGGGACGGGCCACGCGCCACCATGCATGCAGGCTCGCGGCCCGCCGAACCCCTCGACGACAAAGGATTGCGCCGTTCCATGGATCCGCTGTTCGGCTGGCTTGCCGGCCTGCTCGCCGCCGCCCTGCTGCTGCTGTGGCTGATCTGCTTCCCGGAAGCGCGCGAAGCGCTGCAGCGGCAACTCGCACGCCGCACCCGACATGTGATGGAGCGCACAAAACGGACACTCCATCGTTCCGGCGACGCACTGCGCAGCGGCGCGCACCAGGCGCACGGCAATGCGACCGACCTGGGCGCGCGGCTGCGCCGGCACTGGGCGCTGCTGCTGGCGCTGGCGCTGATCCTGCTGCTGCCGCCGGCGCTGATCGTGGGCCTGCGCCGCCACGTGATGCTGGACGGCTACGACATGGCGCAGCAGGCCGACCAGGACACCACCGCGCTGGTCGCCAGCCTGCTCAAGGGCGAGCAACTGGTGCCGCCGCCCGCGCTGCCGCCCGAGGTCTTCGTCACCCGCGAAGTCGAAATGATTCGACCCGATCTCGGTTTCGCCAGCCGCAACTGGGATAAGCTCGACGCCGATTTCCGGCAGCGCCTGCTGGTGGTTTTCAAGATCATGAAAGAACGCTACGGTTACGACATGGCGCTGATCGAGGGCTACCGCAGTCCCGAACGGCAGGCCATGCTCGCCGCCCAGGGCAGCAGCGTGACCAACGCGGGGGCCTACCAGAGCTACCACCAGTACGGCCTGGCCGCCGACTGCGCGTTCTACCGCGACGGCAAGCTGGTGATCTCCGAGAAGGACCCGTGGGCCATGCGCGGCTACCGGCTCTACGGCGAAGTCGCCGCCGCCGCTGGCCTGGTCTGGGGCGGAAGCTGGAAAATGATGGACCTGGGCCACGTGGAGCTGCACAAGCCCGGCAAGGGACCCCGCTGGCGCCAGTAGCCACGCGGTCCACGGACACTTCGGTAAGGAAACCCGACATGACGCAACCGTTCATCGTCATCGGCGACAAGACCAGCCACGGCGGCACCGTCGTCGGCGGTACCAGCACGGCCACCACCCACGGCAAGCAGATCGCCCGCGTCGGCGACAAGGTCACCTGCCCCAAGTGCGGCAGCACCACCATCGCCACCGGCGACAGCAGCATGATCGTGATGGGCCAGCCCGTCGCCCGCCACGGCGACAAGACCGCCTGCGGCGCCACGCTGATCGCGGGGCAGAGCGTGACCACGACGGGGGCAGGTGGTGGTGGAAGTAGCAGTGCCGGGTCAGGCCGCGCAGCATCATCAAACGCCAATGCTGCGACGTCACACCTCGGCGACACACGGCACGCGCAAGCAGCTTTCAGCAATCCAGACCAACAGGCCGCGCCTGCGGAACCCGCAGCGCCTCCGCAATCCCACCATGGCGAGCCAAGCGGCTCCCAATGGGTCGCTCGTTATCCCGTCAGCACATCGACAACGGATCTCGTCCAGCCATTCGCCGGCAATGTAGACAAGTTCATCGCCGCACTGCGTGCTGGCGGGGCCTCGGTTGTCATTTCCACCACGTACCGCCCTCCCGAGCGCGCTTATCTCATGCACTGGTCCTACAAGATAGGGCATGACGGCGCGGACCCGACTACCGTTCCTGCCATGCAGGGCGTGAATATCGACTGGGCTCATTTGGACAGCGAGGGCAAGCCGGACTTGGCGGAAGCACGCAAGGCCGCGGAGCAAATGGTTCGCGGCTACGACATCGTCTACGCGCCAGCACTCGATACTCGGCACACCGAGCGGCGAGCCATCGACATGACCATTACTCACTACTTTGGCAAGACCTTTACCGACGGTGCGGGGCACCAAACCAAGGTAGCGACGAATTCCGACCTCTATGCTCTCGGCCGGTCCTACGGCGTCATCAAACTTGTGCACGACCATCCCCACTGGTCGGACGACGGGCACTGAACCTATGCGATACCTGCTTGCTTGTCTTGCTTCGTTTCTCTTGCTCGGCTGCGCGACGGCGCACGTCAAGCCGCCATCATTGGGCGTCATCAGCACCGACCTCAACGGCGGCTGGCTGCTCTTCACGGACCATCGGGATGTAGACGCCCATACGCGAATCCATATCCTGAGCACCGGCCCCACGCTCAAGGCCACCTGCTGCGCCGAAGTGCTCGGCCCGGCAGCGACGCCCAAGGGACGCGAGAACTTCTTCAGCGACGCCGAATCGGACCAGACCACGACGCAATGGGTGTTCCGCGTCAAGGTGCCACAAGGCAGCATTTCATCCGACAACCCGAACGCCATGGCTGTCTGGGGCATATCGAGTGCAGCCATACACGACGGCGGCTACGAGCTGCTTCAAAAAGATTCGAGGCAACCCGATGAAGCAGACTCATGCTTTGGGTCGGAAGGCATCAACCTCTATTTGCGCCACGGCACCAAGGCAGCCCCGCCTTTCGCCCACTATTACGTCGATTTCGGATATGGCATCGGCTCGGGCAACTGTCCGGATTGAACCAGCGCCGATGACGACGAACATCCCCCCCATCATGCTTCTCTCGCACAACCTCGGACGCACTTGGCGCCGCGAGCTTTCGAGGGCAATTCCATCTCCTTCACCCTTCCCGCCTCCATCGATCCACGCCGATCAGTCTCGCGGCAAGATAACGAATGGCGAACTGACGGGTACGTTTTCAGGCAATGCGCAGACCGTGCATCTCAAACGCAAGGCCAGTTACTGGCAGTGACATGTCATGCCTAAGCCATACTGCACAATTCTACTCTGGCCTGGAATCGACAACGATCCGGACAACCGCTGCGATGCAGAGCTGAATGTGTGCAACCATCGCGTCTACCAGAGGTGGTGACATGAAAAAGCCCACCCTCTGTGCAATCGGGATTCTATTTTCCTTGTGCTGGCTACGTGCAGCCGAAGCAGGTGTGCTGGTCACGCCCCAGTACGTCGTCGTGATCGCCGAGCAATGCGGAGAAGGCGACGTCGCCTGCAAGGATGTGGTCTATACCGGCGTGGATCGGCGGACCGGCGCGGCGCTGACCCTGCGCGGAAAGGCGCTGGTCCACATGTGCCCGGACGGCACAACACCGTGTCGCCATCTGGGATGGACGTTCAAGAACGGGGACATCGCCTACACGGTCTCTGACGACGGGGCGCTGGATGTGACCCGGGGTGACAAACTGCTGCTCGAACAGAAAGGCAGGTGGGTGGAATAAGCCTAATGGCTCTGCATTTCCCTTGTTGGCCCGCAGTCAATCCCTCAACAGGTATCGACCACTGATGAAAAACCCCACTGCCTTGGACGGGCAGCGCTCCGTCTCCACAACCTAGGTGACCGCCGATGGAACGACGCTCCCTGCTGCGCCCGCTTGCCTTCGCCGCGCTGGTCTTCGGCGCGGTGTGGTGCGCCATGATCCTGCGCTGGCGCGCGTCCAACCGCGTGCCCAACGGCGTGGACGTGGGCCTGTACCTGGTGGCGTTGCCGCTGGGCCTGCTGCTCGGCTTCGTGCTGCTGCGCAAGGGCATCGACGCGGCGAAACGCCGGCGCGAAACCGCCGCGACCGCGCCGGACGATGCGGACGCGCCCGCCCCAACCGCGCCGGACGATCCCTCGCTGGCGTGGCGGCTGCCGATCCTGGCGGCCGATGCGCTGCTCGCCGCCGGCGACTCCCCGGCGGCGCTGGCCGCGGCGGCCAGCGCGGCGCAGCGCCCCGCCCTGCATCCGCAACTGCGGGACAGCCAGGGCCTGCCGGTCTTCGCCGCGGAGGTGGCGGACGTGGATACCGACGCGCTCGACGCCAGCCTGCCGGACGAGGCGCAGGACTGGGATCCTTCGCGCCTGCGCACGCTGGCGCTGGCCGGGACGCTGGCGGAACGCATGCTGGAGGAACACTTCGAGCCGTTGCGCGCGGCAACCGCCCGGGCCCCGACGCCGGCGCTGACGCTGGAATGGCTGCTGCCCGCGCGCTGGAGCGACGCCGAACGGCAAACCGCGCAGGCCTGGCTTGCCGGGCGATTGGCCGCGCAGGGCTGGGCCGCGCCACAGCTTGCGCTGGACGTGCGCGCGATCGACGAAGGCGCGGCCGCGCTGCGACGCCTGGACGAACTCAACTGCGCGTTCAACGGCGACGCCACGCCGGGGCCGCGCCTGCTGCTGGCCAGCGACTCGAACCTGGACGAGGCCACGCTCCGCGCGTGGGAGGCCGCCCGCCGGCTCCACGGCGCGCGCCGTCCGGAAGGCCAGGTCCCCGGCGAAGGCGCCGCAGCGCTGCTGCTGGCCGCACCTTCGCCGCGGCCGGAAACGGCGCAAGCCCACCTGCACCGCTTGCGCGTGGCGCGACGCGAGCGTCCGGTGGACGCGCCGCAGCGGCTGCAGGCCGACACGCTGCGCGAACTGCTCGGCCACGCGCTGGCGCAGGCCGGACTGGAGGCGGGCGCGGCCGCGCCGCTGGTCGGCGACACCGACCTGCGCGGCAGCCGCACGGCCGAGGCGATGCACCTGGCCGAGCAGGCCCTGCCCGAGCACGACCCGGCCGAGGCGTTGCTGCCACTCGGCGTGGCCAACGGCGAATGCGGCGCCGCGCTCGCGCTGGCGCTGGTGGCGGTGGCCGCGCAACTGGCGGCGGAAACGCAACAGCCCGCCGCGATCCTTTCCCACCACGACGCCAGCCTTCGCGCCGTGGCCGTGGTGACGCCGCCGACGGCGAACGCGCCGGGCACCACCACTCCCTCGTTGGCATGACAGGAATCCGCTTCCGATGAACCGTCTCCGCTACCTGCTCACCGATTCGCGCACGCTCGCCGTGATCGGCATCGCGGTCATGGCCGCGCTGTTCCTGCTGGGGCGCAATACGCTGAAGATGATCGCGTTCTGGATCGGCGTCGCGCTGGTGGCGGTGCTGGTCGTGCTGATCGTGCTGTGGGTCCTGCGCCGGCTGCGCGCGCGCCGCTCGTCCGAGCAGCTGGGCGAGGCGCTGCTGAAGCCATCGGCCAACGCCGGCGCGGGCGCGGGCGGCCAGGGTCGCAACGCCGACGTCGACGCGCTGCGCGAACGCCTGCGCGAGGCGGTCAAGGCGATCAAGACCTCGCGCCTGGGCCAGACCCGCGGCACCGAGGCGCTGTACGAGCTGCCCTGGTACATGATCATCGGCAACCCGGCGGCAGGCAAAAGCACCGCGGTGGTCAACTCGGGCCTGCGCTTCCCGTTTGCCGACAACCACGGCAGCATCGTGCAGGGCATCGGCGGCACCCGCAACTGCGACTGGTACTTCACCACCGAGGGCATCCTGCTCGACACCGCCGGCCGCTACTCGGTGCAGGACGAGAACCGCAGCGAGTGGCTGAGCTTCCTCGAGCTGCTGCGCAAGCACCGCCCGCGCGCGCCGATCAATGGCATCGTCATCGCCGCCAGCATCGCCGAGCTCACCGGCAACCGCCCCGAGTTCGCGATCAACCTGGCCAAGAACCTGCGCCAGCGCGTACAGGAGCTGACCGAATGGCTGGAGGTGATCGCCCCGGTCTACGTGGTGTTCACCAAGGCCGACCTGATCGCCGGCTTCAACGACTTCTTCCACACCCTGGACGACGCCGAGCGCGAGCGCGTGTGGGGCACCACGCTGCCGTTCCAGCCGGACGGCAACATCAACGCGGTGGAGCAGTTCGACCGCTACTTCGACGAGCTCTCCGAAGGCCTGAAGGAGATGAGCCTGTCGCAGATGTCGCTCAACCGCGGCAACGCGCTGGCGCCGGGCCTGCTCACGCTGCCGCTGGAGTTCACCGGCATCAAGGCCACGCTGCGCACCTTCATCACCACGCTGTTCGAGGACAACCCGTTCCAGTTCCGCCCGGTATTCCGCGGCTTCTACTTCACCAGCGCGCTGCAGGAAGCGGCCTCGGTGCACCATGCCTCCGACCGCATCGCGCAGCGCTACGGGCTGTCGCGCGCCGACGGCGCGAACGGCGGCGCGAACGGCGCCACCTCGGCCAAGGGCTATTTCCTGCTCGACCTGTTCCGCAAGGTGATCTTCGCCGACAGGCAGCTGGTGCGGCAGTACTCCAGCCGCCACCGCATGCGCACGCGCTATGCGGTGCTGCTGGGCTCGGCGCTGGCGCTGGGGCTGGCGCTGGGCGGCTGGGCCTGGTCGTACACCAACAACCGTCAGCTGGTGGCCAACGTGCAGGCCGACCTGGACAAGGTGGTGGAGATGCAGAAGGGCCGCATCGACCTGCAGTCGCGCCTGCAGGCGCTGCAGATCCTGCAGGACCGGCTGCAGCAGCTCGACACCTACCGCCACGACCACCCGCTGATGCTGGGCCTGGGCCTGTACCAGGGCGGCAACATCGAGCACCGGCTGCGCGCGGAATACTTCCAGGGCATGCAGCAGCTGATGCTGGTGCCGGTGGCGCAGAACCTGGAGGCCTATCTCGACAAGGTGGTGGCGCACCGCGACCAACTGGTGCAGGCCAGGCCCGGCACCGATGCCGGCGCCGCGCAGGCACCGCCCGGCACCTACCTCGCGCCCTCGCCCACCAATGCGCAGGACGCCTACAACGCGCTCAAGGCCTACCTGATGCTGGGCGATCCCGGCCGGGTCGAGCCGGTGCACCTGTCCGACCAGCTCACCCGCTTCTGGCGCGAATGGCTGGACGCCAACCGCGGCATGATGACCCGCGACCAATTGATCGGCAGCGCCGACCGCCTGATGAGCTTCTACGTGGCCCAGTACGACCAGCCCGGCTGGCCCACCATCGACGACAAGGTGGCGCTGGTGGACGACACCCGCCAGGCGCTGCGCCACGTGATGCGCGGCATGCCGGCGATCAACCGCGTGTACGCCGAGATCCAGGCGCGCGCCGCCACCCGCTATCCGTCGGTCAGCGTGGCCTCGATCCTGGGCGACCAGGGCGGCGGGCTGCTGGCGGGCAGCTACGCGATCCCGGGCACCTTCACCCGCGAGGCCTGGGAAGGCTACGTCAAGGACGCCATCCGCGACGCCGCCAACAACGAGCTCAACGCCACCGACTGGGTGCTGCAGACCACCCAGCAGACCGATCTCACCCTGTCCGGCAGCCCCGAGCAGATCCAGAAGCAGCTGGAGACGCTCTACGACAAGGACTACGTCGCCCAGTGGCAGAAGTTCCTGCAGGGCGTGTCGGTGACCGTCTTCGGCAGCTTCGACGCCGCGGTGAAGGACATGAACGTGCTGGGCGACCCGCAGGACTCGCCGATGCGCAAGCTGCTGGAGACGGTCTACCGGCAGACGTCCTGGGACAACCCCTCGCTGGTGGACCAGGGACTGAAGTCGGCCAAGGGCGGCTTCGTGGAATGGTTCAAGCGGGTGATCCTGCGCCGCACGCCGGCCGGCGTGGACGTCAACCTGGACAACGTCAAGGCGCCCGGTAGCGACGGCAAGCTGCGTGCCGGCCCGGTGGGCAGCGCCTTCGCGGGCGTGGCCCGGCTGATGGTGGCGCGCGACAACAACCCGCCGTTGCTGAACAACTACCTCGACATGCTGGCCAAGCTGCGCACCCGGCTCAACGCGATCAAGAACCAGGGCGACCCGGGCCCCGGCGCGCGCGACCTGATGCAGAAGACCCTCGGCGGCAGCGGTTCGGAGCTTTCGTCGGGCCTGCAGCTGGTCGACGAGCAGATGCTCGACGGCCTCGACGACCGCCAGCGCAACACCCTGCGCCCGCTGCTGCTGCGCCCGCTGATGCAGGCCTTCCAGGCACTGGTGCCGCCGACCGAGACCGAGGTCAACAAGATCTGGACGGCGCAGGTGTACACGCCGTTCGAGCAGAACCTGGCGCGGAAATACCCGTTCGACACGCACGGCCAGATCCAGGCCACCGATGCCGAGATCGGCCAGGTCTTCGGGCCCTCCGGCGCCATCGCCAAGTTCGCCGGCGACGGCCTGGGCCCGCTGGTCGACCGCCGCGGCGACACGCTCACCGCCAAGCAGTGGGCTGACATGGGCATCACGCTCTCGCCGAAACTGATGGCCGGCTTCGCGCAATGGGTGGCGCCGCTGGGCCAGACCGCCGCCGGCGGCAACCAGATCGTCTTCATGATCCAGCCCGAACCGGGCAGCGGCGGCATCAGCGAGTACACCATCAACATCAACGGCCACACCCTGCGCTACCGCAACACCCCGCCCACCTGGGAACCGTTCACCTGGGACGGCAGCCAGCCCAACGCGGTGGCGCAGGTCAGCGCGGTGACCTTCGACGGCCGCACGGTAAGCGTGGCCGACTTCGCCGGCGACAAGGCGCTGGGCATGCTGATCAAGGCCGCCAAGGCCACCAACAACGGCGGCGGCAACTACACGCTCACCTGGACGCGCGACGCCATCGCGGTGACCGTGCACCTGAAGCTGGTCAGCGGCGCGCAGACCAACGCCGACGGTTCGCAGAAGCAGGGCCTGCAGGGCGTCAGCCTGCCGGCCGCCGTCGCCGGCAGCATCGACGGCTCCAAGCAGCCCACCATGGAGGGAGCGCCATGAACGGCGAACTCGCACTCAACATCAGCTACTTCGGCAAGCTGCCCAGCCGCGGCGACTTCCTCAAGGCGCCGGGCAACAACCACCAGCTGATCGCCATGCTCGACCGCTGGGCCGGCCAGGGCCTGGAACAGCTGTCGCAGGACGTGGCCTGGAAGCAGCTCTACGACATGGGCCACCCGCTCAACTTCGCGATCCTCGGCTCGCGCAGCCGTACCGCGATCGCCGGCCACCTGCTGCCCAGCACCGACGCCTCCGGCCGGCGCTTCCCGTTCATGACCGCGGTGTCGATGGAAGTGCCGCAGCCGCTGGCCTTCCTCTCGCGCAGCCCGCTGGCCTTCTCGCGGGTGTGGTCGCGGCTGGAGCGCGAGACGCTGGCCGCGCGCCACGCCCCCGACCCCGCCATGCCGCTGGGCGAGCTGGCGGACAACCGCGCCAACGTGAACGTGCTGTACGAATCGCTCAACCCCGCCTTCCAGGACTTCCTGGAGATGCAGACGCTGGAAAGCCTGCAGGCCCTGCTCGGCGGCCGTGACGAAAGCGTCTCGATGCGGCGCATCCTGCTCGGCCTCGGCATCCTGCTGCAGCCGGTGATGAGCAGCGGCGCCGCGCGCATCGGCAAGGGCCTGCTGCTGCCGCTGCCGCGCGACCCGCTGTACCGCAACCTGGCGTCCACGCTGTGGCTGGACCTGGTCTCCGGCTTCCTGGCCCGCGCCGACTTCGAGCTGCTGGTGCTGCTGCGCCACGGCCCGCAGCCGGCGCTGGCGGTGGGCTTCAACGGCATGCAGGGGCGCAGCCTGCAGGCCATGTTCGACCCGCGCGTGGCCGAACAGGATTACATCGCCCTGCACGACCCCGAATGGGTCGAGGACCACGTGCACGACGACCCCGCGCTGCGCAAGCTGTCCACCTACGCCGACCAGGGCGGCCTCTCGCTGCGCACCGCGCGCAACACCTTCCGCGAAACCTTTCTGGGAGCATGACCATGCGGATACTCGTCGCAAGCCTGCTGATGCTGGCCAGCGCCGCGGCGCTGGCCCAGGCGACGCCCGCGTCCGGCGACGACGGCAAGGTCGTCGTCAGCGGCACCGTGCCCAACGAGACCACCAAGGCCTCGGTGCTGGAACGCCTGCGCCAGGTCTACGGCGCCGACCGCGTGGTGGACCACGTCGAGGTCGGCGGCGTGGTGACGCCCGCCAACTGGAGCCAGTACGTGGCCGGCGCGATCACGCCCGGGCTGAAGCAGGTCACGCACGGCAAGCTCGAGGTGCAGGGCAACACCATCGACATCAGCGGCGAGGTGCCCAACGAAGCGGTGCGCCAGCAGGTGCTCAGCGGACTGTCCAGCGCCTTCGATGCGCATTACGGCATCAAGCAGAACCTGCGCATCGGCCAGTCCAGGCAGAAGGTGCTGGACGACGCGCTGGCCAACCGCACGGTGCAGTTCCAGAGCGGCAGCGCCATCCTCACCCCGGCAGGCCGCGGCGTGCTGGACGAGATGGCCACGGCGATCCGCAAGCTGGACGACCCGTTCATCGCCATCGTCGGCAACACCGACAACACCGGCGACCGGCAGGCCAACATCGCGCTGAGCCTGGCCCGCGCCAGCGCGGTGAAGGCCTACCTCGTCGGCAAGGGCATTCCGGCCGCCAGCCTGTCGGTGAGCGGCCAGGGCCCGGACAACCCCATCGCCGACAACGGCACCGAGGCCGGGCGCGCGCGCAACCGGCGCATCGATTTCCGGATCAGCAGGAACTAGCCGCCCGGCGTCGGCCTGCGCGCGGCCGGCAAAACGTGTCGGGTTTCTCCGATTCCGCCCCGGCGACGCGCCACGCCGTGGGCAAGACGATATGCTCCGGGGACAGGGACCCGGACATGCACGGTGGTTGAGGACTGACACATGGAAGCAATGGATGTTTCCGCCTGGCTGAACCTGCTTTCGCAGCGCACGCGCTTCATCACCCTCGACACGGCCGCGGCCGACGGCCTGATCGTCGAACGCTTCCAGGGCCGCGAAGGCGTCAACGAGGACTTCCGCTTCGAGCTGGATTGCGTCAGCGCCTCGGCCTTCATCGACCTGCAGCCGCTACCGGGCCGGCCGGTCCGGTTGGGCGTGGCCACCGCCGACGGTGGCCGCCGCGACTGGCACGGCTACGTCACCCACGCCGCCGCGCTGGGCGCCGATGGCGGCCTGGCGCGCTACCGGCTGGTGGTGGAATCCGCGCTGGCCTTCCTGCGCCTGCGCCGCAACACGCTCATCGTCCAGGACAAGACCGCGCTGGAGGTGATCGGCCAGGTGTTCGGCGACCACCCGGAACTGCGCTGGCGCAACGACAGCACTGCCACGCTGCGCACCCGCCCCGTCTGCACCCAGTACCGCGAGACCGACGCCGACTTCGTGCGCCGCCTGCTGGGCGAGGAAGGCCTGTCGTTCCGCTTCGAGCACGACCAGGGCGGCGCCGGCGACGGCCCCGGCCATACCCTGGTGGTGTTCGACCCCGCCGCCAGCCAGTCGCTGCCGGCCGGCGAGCCCGCCGCGATCCGCTTCCACCGCGTGGACGCCACCGAGGCCGAGGACGCCATCACGCTGTTCTCCGAACGCCGCCAGGTCGTGCCCGACCAGGTCGCCACCACCAGCTGGGCCGCCGACCAGGTGCAGGGTGTCAGCGGCTCCGCCCAGGCCGAGACCGGCGGGTCGGCGCCCGAACTGCCCGCGCTGGACGTGTTCGAGGCCGATCGCGCGCACCGCTTCGACACCGCCGGGCAGGCCGATCGCCAGGCCGCTGCCCGCCTCGATGCGCTGCGCCTGCTGGCGCGCAGCTTCCCCGGCCAGGGCGCCGTGCGCACGCTGGAGGCGGGCAAGACCTACGCCCTCGCCGGCCATCCCGATCTCACCGGGCAGGCCTTCGTGCCGCTGTGGGTGGAACACCGCGCCACCAACAACCTCGGCACCGACCTGCCGCACCTGCTCGGCCACGCGGCGGACGATGCGCTGGGCAAGGGCAGCTACCGCAATACCTTCCTCGCGATTCCCGCCGGCACCCGCATCGCCCCGGACCACCGCGACAAGCCGCTGGCGCCCGGCTGCGGCAGCGCGCTCGTGGTCGGCGTGCCCGGCGCCGCGCTCACCGGCACGCGGGACCACCAGGTGCGGGTGCAATTCTGGTGGCAACGGGGCGTGGCGCCGCTGGCCGGCGGCCTCACCGACACCGCCAGCCGCAGCAACCCGGAGGGCCACGCCCCGGGCGACGACCACGCCGGCACCTGGGTGCGCGTGGCCGAAGCCAATGCCGGCGCCCACCACGGCCACAGCTTCGTGCCGCGTCTCGGCGACGAGGTGCTGGTGGAATACGCCCACGGCGACATCGACCAGCCGGTGGTGGTCGGCACGCTCTACAACGGCCAGGCCGCGCCGCCCTTCGCCGCCGGCGAAGGCAGCAGCGCCAACCATCCCGGCACGCTCTCGGGCCTGCAGACGCAGACCCTCGCCGGCCAGCCCGGTGCCCGCTGGGTGCTGGACGACGCCAGCAGCCAGCTGCGCCACAGCCTCGCCCACAGCGTGGCCGACAGCCAGCTCAACCTCGGCTACCTGGTCGACCAGCAAGGCAACACGCGCGGCGCCTACCGCGGCGAAGGTTTCGAGCTGATGACCGCCGGCTGGGCCTTGGTCCGCGCCGGCGAAGGCGTGCTCGTCTCCGGCACCGCCCGCCCGCAAGGCCAGTCCACGGCGATGGACGCCGCCGAGGCCGTGGGCCAGCTGAAGGCCGCCGCCACCACCGCCCAGCGGCTGGACAGCGCCGCCATGCAAGCCAAGGCCACCGCACTCCAGGCCAACCCGGCCCATGCCGACCTGCAGCAGGCCATCGACCCGCAGCAGGACGGCCACTACGCCGGCACCGTCAACGGCCAGGCCGCCACCAAGCCCCGGGGCGACCAGCGCAGCGGCGGCGACCCGGTCGAACGCTTCGCCCAGCCCGTGGCGTTGCTGGAAACCCCCGAGAGCCTCGCCCTCACCACCCCCGCCAGCGCCGCCCTCTTCGCCGGCGGGCACCAGCACCTCACCAGCCAGCGCGACACGCACCTCGCCGCCGGCGCCACCCTCGCCCTCGCCGCCGGCCAGAACGCCGGCCTCTACGCCGCCGACGGCGGCATGAAGCTCGTCGCCAACCACGGCCCGGTCAGCCTGGAAGCGCATACCGACGCACTGGAGATCCTCGCCGATCAATCGGTGACCGTCACCAGCACCACCGATCGCATCAACGTACTGGCGAAGAACACCATCGTGCTACAGGCCGGCCAGAGCACCATCACCCTCGACGGCCCGAACATCACCATCGCCTGCCCTGGGAACTTCACGGTCAAGAGCGGGACGCACGATTGGCTGGGCGGGGAAAACCAAGCGGCGCAGTTGCTGAAGTTGCCGGAGGGCACGGTCACGTTCCACGGCAACTATCCGAGATCGAGGTAAGGACACCGCAATGATCATCAGTCCTCCCTTTTTGCCGCAGGGTCCCGCCAGTGGCGACGATGCGTGGCTCGGGCAAGCCATGGACGTGGGCGGTTTCGGCGATGGTGCCTTCCCGCTCGGTAAGGATTTCGCATGGCACGGAGGCGTGCATCTGCGCGCGCCGCGCGGACCTCAAGGCATGTTGCCGGTGTGCGCCATCGCGGACGGCACCGTGGCCTACGTGCGTACCGCCAAGCGGCCCAACAACGACCCGAACGATCCGCAGAACTACAGCGGCTGGACCGACAACGGCTGCGTCATCGTCAAACACACCACTGAGATCGGCGAAGGCGTCACCGTGGTCTGGTTCTCGATCGCCCTGCACTTGAGCCGGATCGCGCCCAGCGTGAAGCAGGGCCAGAAGGTCTGGCGCAAGGACGAGCTGGGCCAGGCCGGAAGCATTGACGGCGAGGCGGGGCTGATCCACTTCGAGATCATCTGCGACGACGCCAACCTCGCTGCCCTGGTGGGCCGCGCGTCCGGCGCGTTGCCCACCGGTCAGGATGGGCGCAAGACGGCGGTGTTTGGCTCCGTCTACCTGCGCCTGCCGGCCGGCACGCCGTTCTACGACCACGTGCCGGCATCACCCGCCCATCCCACGCCGTTCACCGAAACCACCGCGCTGCCGGCCCCCGCGTGGACGAGCGGCGACGACCTGATCGTGGCCATGAGCCTGAGCCGGGCCGGACAAGCACAGGCCGTCACGCTCCGCACGGATGGCCAGAGTGTGGGCACGGTGCCGGTGCCCGCCGATGCTGCCCTGTTTGACCAGGCCGTTGCCCTGGCCGCGGCCCAGCAGGCGGTGGGGCGCGATGCCTACGAGCTGCTGCGCTTCGGCCGCGTGCTCGACCCGGTGGGCGACACCGCCAACCTGCCGAACTGGCAGCTGGTGGCCTACCCGGGCGGGCAAGGTTGGGTGAACCTGCATGCCCAGGGCGTCCATGCCTGCAGCGATGCCGATTTTCCCGACTGGGCCGGTTGGCGCATCGTGGGTGATGACCCGGACACGGACAGCCGCTGCCACTCCGCCGCGCTCGTCGATCTGATCCTCGGCGACACCGGCGGGGCCAGCAAGGACCGCCAGGCGAAAGCGCTGGGCAAGGTCGGTGGAGCGGACATGCAGACGCGGTTGGCGCGTACGATCTGCCAGTTCACCACCGAGTGGGAGAAAGGCAGCATCGCAGCGCGCTGGTCATGGCTGACCAAGGAGACGCCACCGGGTGGCGGACCCATGGCCGGGTCGTATCTGAAGCCGCAGGACTTCCCGAAGTTCCAGAAGCATGCCGAGGCAATGTGTTTCTGGGAAGAGGCAAACCTTGGCATCCCCGCGAAGCATTGGCACTTCCATCCGCGCGAGTTCGTGCGGGTGTTCCGACAGTGCGGCTGGCTGAGCGCCGACGAGATGTTCCAGCTGTTCCCCATGACGGCAATGCGGAAAGCGGGGCATGCGTGGGTATCGGAAAACGTGGGTGTCAGGAAGTCGCTGGTCGCGAACTACCACGTCGAGTTGAACAAGGCTTGCCGGCGTTACGGCATCGTCACACCACTGCGTATGGCGGCGTTCTATGCCAACGCGATGCAGGAAACGATGTGGTTTTCCACGCTGCATGAGGACAATTCATCAACGCGTTACTACCCGTGGGATGGCCGGGGCTTCCTGCAGCTCACCTGGCCAGACAATTACGTCAAGTACTGGCGCTTCGTCGGCAAGAACGTGGACGACGACTTGGCCAAGAAGCTGGACGCGGCGCAACGGAAGGCGGACAAAGAGGGCTCGAATGCACCGTTGATGGCATTGGAAGCAGCTGTGGCAGCCGCGTCTATGAAGGGCTGGCGCGATGATGTTGGTGAGATGACGTTCGTCGCCGCCGACAGCGCGGGCGCCTATTGGGCCTGGAGCTACGCATCGCAGCATGCCGACGCGGAGCCCGCCAATCAGCGCGCCACCAAACCGGCCACGGGTGCGGGCAGCCATACGTACTACACCAGTGCAGGTATGGGTAACGTGGCGGCCACCGTCAACGTGGGGCATCCCTCCACGCACTACGCCAGCGTCAACGGCATCGTGGCGCGATTCCAGGCCTACAACAGCTGCGAAGTCGTGCTGATGGACACGCCTGCGTTTCCCGGCTCGAACCACCCAAACGAACCCCAAAACTACAAGCCGAGGCGGCCATGAAGCGTTGTGTATTCGTAAGTGCATTGATGCTTTGCATGGCATCCACGGTTTGTGCGCAAAAAAACGCCTCTGGCGTACAGGATGCATCTCCAACACCCAGTCCACACACCGTTTCCAGTCAAGTCTACGTCGCTGGAAAGTGCAGTTTCACAGTGCAGTTGAATGGAGGGGGCTTGTCCGTAGATGATCAGTCCTCCATCAAGGGAGCGGTGTACTCGGCACCTGGAACGGAGGAATGGAGCTTTTCTGTAAAGTGCTACACTGGCGCGTCGCATTCCGATGTATACGACCAAATCGGCGCCAAGCCAGTAGGCGGCCAATGGATCGACCTCGACTTCAACGAGCCTTTCAAGCCCAAGCAGAAGTTCAAACTCATCGAGTTTGCCGGTAAGAACTGGAAAGGCATCGGTGCTGCCGTCGACCAGATCTACTACGCCGACGCTGACCGGCGGTCGCGCTTTTTCAACTTCTGCCTCGTCGAGAACAATGGCCCGCAGGTACTCTGCGGTCGCACGCAGATTCGCGGTGTCACGCAGCCGCCCTCGGCCAGCAGGCTGCCCAAGATCATGGCCGTCCTCAAGACCATCGAGTTCGTCGATGCGCCCGCGCAACCGCAAGCACCAGGCAGCGCATCGAGTGTGCACTGACGTACCGACGACATGATGACGTCAAGTTGAGCCGCAGTGCTGCAATTCAGTCTTGACGCGAGCTGGGGACAAGGGCGAAGACCCGCGTATCCCTACTCCACTGCGAGTGTCGCGCGCAACGCGCGCGACATGCCAGCTCAGGGCAACGTGATGGTCAGGCTCGCCGTGCGCGCAGGCATCTGCACCAGGTCGTGGTACGCAGCCAGGCGCTGGGTGGTGTCTTTCTGCAAGGCATAGCGCAGGGTGAAGTAACCCACCAGGCCGACCACGGCCAGCACCGCGGCGGCAGCCCATACCGGCACGGTGCGGCGCAGGACGTGCGCCACCTTGTCCGGCGGGGCCCAGTGCGGGGCGAAGCCGGTGCGCTTGCCTTTCAGGAACACGATCTCGTCGCCCAGGCGCGCGGTGAGGTAGCCGAGCTTCTCGGTACCCTCGAGGCGGTACTTGCCCTCGAAGCCGAGCAGCAGGCAGAAGTAGCAGACTTCCAGCGACTGCAGGCGCGCGGCGCCCTGCGCGCGCAGCTGTTCCAGCCGCACGAAGAAATTCTCGCCGGCGAGGTGGTCGCCGAACAGCGCGAGCTGCAGCGGCTTGCGCGCCCACTCGTCGCGGAAGCTGCAGCCGGAGCCGAGGATGGCCTCGTCCACCACGGCGCAGTAGGCGTACTTGGCGGCGTGGATGTCCTCGGCGGCGATGCCCTGGCGGCTGGCGCTGCGCTCCATGTTGGCGAGGAACTGGCGCACCGCATCGGCGAACGGCTGCTCGGCCAGCGGCACCTGGCCGCGCTTGACCAGCAGCAGCATGTAGAAGCCGTCCGACATCAGGTCGAGCAAGCTGCGCGGCGCCTCGGCGGGAGTCGCATCGGCAGGCGTGGCGTTGGGCGTGGCGCGGTTGTCCATCATGGCGTCAGGGCGATCAGTTCGAGCTTGAGTTCGGGAATGCCGGCGGGCACGTAGATCATGATCGATTGCGACTTGAGCATGCGTTCGTACAGCGGCCCACGCGCTTCGACGGCGAAATAGGTGCTGCCCGGGCGCACCGGGATGGCGGCGGGAACCTGCGGCGAGTGGCTGAGCCCCACCCCGGGCAGCGCCGACAGCACGGCCTTCTCCACGTCGTCGGGCGCACCGACCTTGAAGCGCACGGGCACCACGCCGACCAGCTCGGCGGCCGGCATGGCGGCGCTCACGGCGAGGTAGAACGCGCTCTTCTCGTCGATGCGCTGCGAATCGATGCGGCCGAGGTGGTACGACGGGCGCACCTCGGTCAGCGCGATGCCGAAGTAGCGCGCGGAAATCACCGTGTCGATCAGCTCGCGGATGATGCGGAACAGCTTGTCGAAGCCCGGCCCCGGATCGGCATGCTGGTAGGGCGGCAGGTCGGAGAGCTGGTAGGACGGCGAGAAGGTGAGCAAGGCGCCGGCCAGGCGCAGCAGTTCCTGGTGCAGCCGCTCCGGCGGCAGGCCGGGGTGCTGGTACAGGTGCGCCAGCGCGGCGAAGGCGGCGTTGGCGGTGTGCAGCAGCCAGAACGAGGCGATGTCGCCGGAGCGGAATTCGATGATGTGCTGCGAAGGCTCGCGATGCAGCCCGTACAGCGCCTGCGCCTTGGCCTGCAGCGCATCGAGCAGCCGGCGCAGCTGCAGGAACAGCACCGGCGATGCGCGCAGGCTCACCGAGGGTGGCACGTAGTGCGGGTCCGCCTCGAAGCCGCCGGTGCTGCCGCGGCGCAGGCGCGCCAGCGGCACGCTGACGAAGGCGTCGCGCGGCTGGTCGTCGGTGAGCAGCCGAACCGCCTTCTTCAGGTAGGCCAGCTCCGCCTCGGCCGCGTCGGAATAGACGTCCGGCGTCTGCACGTTGTCCTGCACGTAGCGGGCAGTGGCGTCGGCTTCGTCGCGGGCGCAGTTGCCGCCGTATTCCTTGAGCAGCGGCAGGGCGAGGTGGACGGTGACCTCCTGCGTTCCCGGCGGCAGGCCTTCCAGCGAGATCGGCGGCGGCAGCTCGTCGGTGTCGGGCGCGTTGTACAGCTCGCCATCCGGGAAGACCACCGAGACCTGCAGCGGCCGCAGGGTGCCGCTGGCCAGGCTCTGGTTGTCGAAGCGCACCTGGCGCACGCCCCAGCCGTATGGGTGAAGGGCCTGGCTGACCTCGTGCAGGCGCGCCTCGTGATAGGCGTCCTGGCGCTGGAAATGCTGCGGGCGCAGGAACAGTCCCTCGCCCCAGAATAGCTTCGCTGCTTGACTCACGGGAGCCTCATCTCAAGCCTGGAACCGGCGCCGAAGACGGCACCCTGGAACGGACGAGCGCCGGAGGCACGCGTCCTCATGCGCCGGGCCTCGGGCAATGCACCGAGGCCAGCGAGCCCGGATCATCCGGCAACTCGGTGACCAGCGCGCCATCGGTGGAAGACATCGCGCAGGCATGCACGCCCAGCGTGATGCCGCCGGCGGTCGAGCGCTTCACGTCGTAGGCAAAGCGCCAGCGCTGCGCCGCGGGGGCACGGAACAGCGCCACGAAACCGAGGTAGCGGGTGTCCAGCGGCATGTGCTCGGTGCTGACGTAGTGCTGGTCCGGCAGCAGCAGCATCTCGCGGCCGTCGATCAGGTCGTCGCCCAGCGCCGCGCGGGTCTTGTCCTTGTCCAGGAAGGCGTCGAACGGCGTCTGCTGGAAACGGTCGAGCGAGCGCAGGTGATAGACCTTCACCACCAGCGCCAGCGCCTTGCTCCCGGGCCCCGCGTTCAGGTTCGACGCGGTGAAGATGCGCAACGGCAGTTGCTGCTCGGTGGGCTTCGGCACGGCCTTCCTGGCCAGGCCGACCGCCTGCATCATGCGGGTGATCGGCCCTTCGGCGGCATCCGACGCGCCACTCGCCTGGCTGGCCGCGTCGCCCGCCGCAGGCACCGCATCGGTCGCGGACGGCACGGCGCCGCCGCCGCTGGCGCAGCCGGCCACGGACAGCAGCAGCGCCAGCGCGGGCGCGGCCAGACAACGGCGGAAGAGGGAGTGCATGTCCATGGCTATGCGGAAGAACTCCGTGGAATTTTCACAGGGAAGCGCCCGATGCTTTGTAGTCCGATCCTGATAGACGTGTCTGAATACGTCTCCGCGTCGACCTGGTGACCGCCGCGCCTGCGCGCGGGCGGCGAAATGCCCGCGCGTGCGAACGTCGTCACGGCGCCATCCTACGCGCGACAGCCTCCTCCACGTTCATCATGCTGCAGCCTTTCAGGCAATAGTGATAACTGGCCTGCGTTTCCGGAAATTGCGACTTGCATCACCAGACGCGGTCGTATAGAACGGCGCGGCGGATACCTTGGGACAGGCGCGACACCCGTGCATGTCGTGGGTAGCAGTCGATCAGGATGACAGGGAGATTTACCGGTGAACATCACCCACGCGCGCGCTGCCATGATGGTGGTGCTGGTTCCCGCGCTGGCCGGATGCAGCATGCTGCACCGTTCCAAGCCGAAGCCGCAGCCGCCCGCGCACCCCTACGACCAGCTGATGCAGCAGGCCGACGCGCGCTACAACGCGCAGGACGTGGACGGCGCCAAGGCGCTGTACAGCAAGGCCGCCGCCACCGATCCCACCCGCGAGACCCCGTGGTACCGGCTCGCCCAGATCAACTTCGACCAGCAGAACTACGGCCGCGCCATCGTCGATGCGCAGGAAGTGCTGCAGCGCAATCCCTCGGACACCAACGCCGAGAGCATCCTGACCATCGCCGGCCTGCGCGTGGCGGTGGAAGCGCTGGGCCGCCTGCACGACGAGACCAACCAGCAGGGACCGGCGCACGTCGAGGCCGAGAAGCTCGCCGCGAAGATGCGCGAGACGCTGGGCCAGGACGTGCTGGTGCCGCCGGCCGCCCAGCCCGAGCACAGGCCGGTGCGCCGGCGCGTCGCGCACCGCGCCGAGCCCCCCGCGGCGCCCGCCAAGCAGGCGCCGCAGCCGGCCCAGGCGCCCGCCGCATCCGCCCCGTCCGGCGACAACCCCTTCCAGGCGCTGCCCGGCGGCGGCCTCTGACCGGCGCCACCGGCCCATCATCGGAGAGATAGACATGGCCAAGAAGGAAAGCATCCAGAAGCGCCTGCAGAAAGTGCGCCCACCCCGCGTCCAGCTCACCTACGAGGTGGAAAAGGGCGACGCGATCGAACAGAAGGAACTGCCCTTCGTGGTCGGCGTGCTGGGCGACTTCAGCGGCAACCCCGACCAGCCCCTGCCGCGCCTGCGCGACCGCAAGTTCGTCAACGTCGACCTGGACAACTTCGACGACGTGATGTCGGGCATGACGCCACGCGCCACCTACCGCGTGCCCAACACCATCGGCGGCGAGGGCGAGTTCGGCGTCGAACTGAACTTCAAGTCCATCGACGACTTCCGGCCCGAGGCCGTGGTGCAGCAGGTGGAGCCGCTGCGCAAGCTGCTCGAGGCACGCAACAAGCTGGCCGACCTGCGCAACAAGCTGGCCGGCAACGAGAAGCTCGAGGACATCCTCAACGAGGTGCTCAGCAACACCGAGAAGCTCAAGCAGATCGGCGCCGAGTCGGGCGAGGAGCAGGCATGAACACCGAAGCAGCCAGCAGCGCGGGCGCCCCGGCGGCGGTCGTCGAGAACGAAAGCCTGCTCGACCAGATCGTCGAGCGCAGCCGCGTCGCCAAGTCCAGCGCCGAGCACCAGCGCGCGCGCGACATCATCTCCGAGCTCGCCCGCGAGGTGATGAGCGGCACCGTGGTGGTGTCGGACAACCTCAACCGCACCCTCGACGCCCGCGTGGCCGAACTGGACCACATGATCTCCGAGCAGCTCAGCGCGGTGATGCACGCGCCGGAGTTCCAGCAGCTCGAATCCGGCTGGCGCGGCCTGCACTACCTGTGCGAGCAGACCTCCACCGGCGCCATGATGAAGATCAAGGTGCTGAACGCCACCAAGAAGGAGCTGAACCGCGACTTCCGCTCCGCGCTGGACTTCGACCAGAGCACCCTGTTCAAGAAGGTGTACGAGGAGGAGTTCGGCACCTTCGGCGGCGCCCCGTTCGGCGCCCTGCTCGGCGACTACCAGCTCGGCCGCCAGCCCGAGGACATGTACTTCGTCGAGCAGATGTCGCACGTGGCCGCCGCCGCGCACGCGCCGTTCATCTCCGCCGCCGCGCCCGAGCTGATGGGCCTGGACAGCTTCGCCGACCTGGGCAAGCCGCGCGACCTGGCCAAGGTGTTCGACACCGTCGAGTACGCCAAGTGGAAGTCGCTGCGCGATTCCGAGGACGGCCGCTACGTCGGGCTCACCCTGCCGCGCTTCCTCGGCCGCCTGCCCTACAACCCCAAGGACGGCACCACCGTCGAGGGCTTCAACTTCGTCGAGGACGTGGACGGCACCGACCACTCCAAGTACCTCTGGTGCAACACCGCCTACGCCTTCGGCGCGCGCCTCACGCACGCCTTCGAGGACTTCGGCTGGTGCGCGGCGATCCGCGGCGTGGAAGGCGGCGGCCTGGTCGAGGACCTGCCCACGCATACCTTCCGCACCGACGACGGCGAGGTGGCGCTGAAGTGCCCCACCGAGATCGCCATCACCGACCGCCGCGAGAAGGAACTCAGCGACCTCGGCTTCATCCCGCTGGTGCATTGCAAGAACACCGACTACGCGGCGTTCTTCGGCGCGCAGTCGATCCAGAAGCCGCGCAAGTACAACACCGACGCGGCCAACGCCAACGCGTCGCTGTCCGCGCAGCTGCAGTACATCTTCGCGGTGTCGCGCGTGGCCCACTACCTGAAGGCGATGATGCGCGACAAGATCGGCAGCTTCGCCTCCACCTCCAGCGTGGAATCCTTCCTCAACCGCTGGATCACCCAGTACGTGCTGCTGGACGACAACGCGACGCAGGAGGCCAAGGCCCAGTTCCCGCTGCGCGAAGCGTCCATCCAGGTGTCGGAGGTGCCGGGCCGTCCCGGCGCCTACCGCGCGGTGGCTTTCCTGCGTCCGCACTACCAGCTCGACGAGCTTTCGGTATCGCTGCGGCTCGTGGCCGAGCTGCCATCCTCGACGAAGGCCTGATCCCTTCGCCGTGGCGCAACAGGCGCGCGCCCGCCCCGGGATGCGCGTGGTAGTCCCAACCCTCGTTCCCAACTTTTTCCGTCAAGGATGAAACCATGAAGGACATCTACCTCAAGTTCAGCGGCCCGGACATCAAGGGCGAGTCCCAGGACAAGGATCACACGCACTGGATCGAAATCAACACCTGGTCGCACCACATCCTGCAGCCCAAGTCGGCCACTGCCTCCAGCGTGGGCGGCCTCACCGCCGAGCGTTGCGAGCACGGCGACATGGTGTTCACCAAGGAAATCGACGTGACCAGCCCGCAGCTGTTCGAGCTGTGCTCGAGCGGCAAGACCGTGGGTTCCGTGCAGGTGGACTTCATGCGTGCCGATGGCGATGGCAAGCGCGTGAAGTACCTGGAGATCCAGCTCAAGAACGCCATCATCTCCAGCATCACCCCGTCGGTGCAGGGCGAGGCGCTGCCCAGCGAGACCGTCGCGCTGAAGTACGCCGCGGTGCAGTGGCGCTACACCCAGCAGAAGGTCGGCGGTGGCCAGGGCGGCACCTCGCAGGGCGCCTGGAGCCTGACCAAGAACGACAAGACCTTCACGGCCTGATCGTCACTGGAACGGACGGCGCGGCGCCACGGGCAACCGCGGCGCCGTGTCGCTCCCAGGCGGAAGGCTTCCGGAACACCGGCCGGACGCCTGCGGCGGCCCGGCGGAGGAGTCGCACCATGAAGGGCTTCGAGCCGAGCCTGCTGGACAAGCTGTTCGACGACGCACCGCGTGATGCCACGTTCGGCACGGTGAAGCGGATGTCGAACGAGGAATTCAAGGACTCGGTGGCACGCGACGTCGAAGGCCTGCTGAACAACCGCTTCGTGGTGGCGGAGGACGTGCTCAAGCGCTTCCCCCATTGCCAGCGTTCGCTCGCCACCTACGGCATCCACGACTTCTCCGGCCGCAGCCTGGCCAGTTCGGACGACCGCGCCTTCATCTGCCGCTCGCTGGAACTGGCGATCTCGCGCCACGAACCCCGCCTGACCAACGTCCGCGTGCTGCTGGACCAGGACCAGCGCGCCACTGGCGCCCTGCGCTTCTCGATCAGCGCACTGCTGGTGGTGCACCCGTCGCGCGAACCGATCAACTTCGACGCCCTGCTGCAACCCACCACGCTGCAGTATTCGGTCAGCCGCAACCGCCGCGCGGCGGCGGTATGAGGACAGGCGCCGTAGGCGATGCCGTGGAACCACGGCTCGACCGGACCCGCCCCGGCCGTATTGCCGGACGCTCCGGGACAGCCACCTTTCCGCGCGGCATGACGAAGCACTTCACCGAACGCGACGACGCAACATCCGACTGAACCGAGGGCGCGCAGACCTGCGGGCACATGGGAACCGATGGAAGACCTGCTCCCCTACTACGAGCGTGAACTGGCATTCCTGCGGCGCTACTCGCGCGACTTCGCCGAACGCTACCCGAAGATCGCCGGCCGCCTGCTGCTGGTCGGCGACGTCAGCGAGGACCCGCACGTCGAGCGGCTGATCGAGTCGTTCGCGCTGATGGGCGCGCGCATCTCGAAGAAGATCGAGGACGACTACCCGGAGTTCACCGAGGCGCTGCTGGAGGTGCTCTACCCGCACTACCTGCGCCCGTTCCCGTCCTGCTCGATCGCCCGCTTCGACCTGGGCCAGGCCGGCGCGCAGTTGTCCGCGCCGGTGACGATCCCGCGCGGCACCGAACTGCTGAGTCGCCCGGTGCGTGGCGGCCCGTGCCGATTCCGCACCGCCTACGACGTGGTGCTGGCGCCGCTGCGCATCGCCGCGGCGCAGTTCCTGGCGGTGGCGCAGGTGCCCTCGCACGTGCGCCTGCCGCCCCAGGCCGGCGCGCAGATCACCTTGCGTTTCGAGCTGCAGTCGCAGCACCCCTCGCTGGAGGCGCTGGGCGTGGACAAGGTGCGCGCGTTCATCGACGGCGAACCTTCGTTCTGCGCGGTGCTGCGCGACGTGCTCGCGCTGAAGGTGGAGCAGGCCTGGGTGGAACCGGAAGGCAGCGGCCGCTGGACGCGGCTGGATACCAGCCCGCTGGCGCCGGTGGGCATGGCTGACGACGAGGCGCTGATCGACTACCCCGCGCGCTCGCACCCGGCCTACCGCCTGCTCACCGAGCTGTTCGCCTTCCCCGAGAAATTCGGCTTTTTCGACATCGACCTGCGCCGCGCCGGCAAGGTCGGCGGCAAGCGCTTCGCGCTGCACCTGATCCTGCGCGACGTGGCGGCCGATTCGGTGCCCGCCCGGCTGCTGGAAACGCTGTCGCCGGCCAACGTGGCGCTGGGCTGCACCCCGGTGGTGAACCTGTTCCGCCAGCGCGCCGAACCGATCCGCGTCACCCACGCCGCGGTGTCCTACCCGGTGGTGGCCGACGCCCGCCGCGCCTATGCCTTCGAGGTGCACTCGATCGACAGCGTGGCGCGCGTGCAGCAGACCGCGCAGGGCGAATCCATCGTCGAGTTCCGCCCGTTCTACTCGCTGCGCCACGGCGAAAGCCCGGAACACGCCGGGCAGTACTGGGTAACCCACCGCAACGAGGCGGTGGCGCGGCAGAGCCCCGGCTACGAGCTCGAGCTGTCCATGGTCGACGTGAACTTCGACCCGGTGATGCCGCAGACCGACGTGCTGAGCCTGGAACTGACCTGCAGCAACCGCGACCTGCCGTCGCAGCTGGCCTACGGCGTGCCCGGCGGCGACCTCACCATGGAGGGCGGCTCGGTGGCGCGCAGCATCTCGCTGCTGCGCAAGCCGACGCCCTCGCTGCGCTTCGACGCCGGGCGCGGCGCGCAGTGGCGGCTGATCTCGCACCTGTCGCTCAACCACATCTCGCTGGTGGAGGGCGGCGCCACCGCGCTGAAGGAGATGCTCCGGCTCTACGACCTGCCGCGCTCGCCCATCTCGTCGCGGATGATCGAGGGCATTGCCGGGCTGGCCCACCAGGCCGTCACCGCGTGGCTGCCGGGGCGGCATTTCGCCAGCGTGGCGCGGGGCACCGAGATCCGCCTTTCCATCGACGAGGACCATTTCGTGGGCACCGGCATCCATGCGTTCGCCAGCGTGCTCGACCACTTCTTCGGGCTGTACGTGCATGCGAACAGCTTCACCCAGCTCGTGCTGCTGTCCAGTCGCAGCGGCGAGGAACTGATCCGATGCCCGGCGCGAAGCGGCGAATCGACCCTGGTGTAGCGCAGCGGCTGCTCGCCGCGCCGCAGCGCTTCCAGTTCTTCCAGGCCGTGCGCGTGCTGGAGCACGTGTTCGTGCGCAACGGCGTGCGCGCGCAGGACGTGGTGACGCGGCGGCTGCGCTTCCGCAACACCCTGTCGATGGGCTTCCCCGCCAGCGACATCGAGCAGCTGCGCGCCTACGCCGCCGAAGACGCGCCGTTCGACCCGGCCGCAACCGGCGAGCCGGCGGACTGGTCCGCGCTGGCCGAGGTGGACATCACCCCGGCCTTCATGGGCATGCTGGGCGGCCAGGGCGTACTGCCGTTCGGCTACACCGAGCGCCTGGGCGAGCGCGAGACCTACCACCGCGACCATGCCGCGCGCGCCTTCCTGGACATCTTCAACAACCGCGCGGTGGCGCTGTTCTACGCCGCGTGGAAGAAATACCGGCTGGCCTTCCAGTACGAACTGGACCGGCGCGAACGCTTCCTGCCGCTGGTGCTGTCGCTGGCCGGCATGGGCTCGCCCGCGCTGCGCGCGAAGCTGGCCAAGGGGCGTGGCGCGGTGTTCGACCAGGCCATCGCCTACTACGCCGCCGGGGTGGGCCAGCGGCCGCTGTCGGGCGCCTTCCTGCAAGGCATGCTGCGCGAATACTTCAGCGCCGACGTGCGCGTGGAACAGTTCGCCGGCGCGTGGTACGCGGTGCCGGCCAGCCAGCACTCGCGCCTGGGCAGCCGCAACGCCGTGCTGGGCCGCACCGCGCTGGCCGGCGAGCGCGTGTGGCAGCGCGACCTGCGCATCCGGCTCTGGATCGGCCCGCTGCGCCGTGCGCGCTTCGAGGATTTCCTGCCCGGCGGCAAGGCCGCGGCGGCGCTGGCCAAATGGCTCACCCTGCTCGGCGGCGACGCGCTGGAATACGAAGTGCGGCTGGTGCTGCACCGGGACGACGTGCGTCCCACCGGCCTCACCGCGGCCACCGGCGGCCGTCTGGGCTGGGACGCCATGGTCAACACGCGCCCGGCCGGCGGCCACCGCGCCGACGCCAGCTATCTCGTACACACATTGAACTAAGGCACTCACTGGATGAGCATCAACCTCAAGACCCTGATCGGGAAACTGGACGACACCTGCCGTCGCGCCGCCGAGCGTGCCGCCAACCTGTGCATGGCGCGCGGGCATTACGAGGTCGACCTGGAACACCTGCTGCTGGCCCTGCTGGAACAGCCGCAGAGCGATTTCGCGGTGATCGCCCGTCATTCCGGCGTGGGCCTGGAACAGCTCGAACGCGACCTGACCGCCGAGATCGCGCGCTTCCGCGACGGCAACACGCGCACGCCGGTGTTCTCGCCGCGCCTGCCCACGCTGTTCGAGCACGCCTGGCTGATCGCCTCGCTGGACGCGCACACCACCCGCATCCGCAGCGGCCACCTGCTGCTGGCCCTGCTCACTCAGCCGGAACTCGCGCAGCTGGCGCAGCGTGCCTCGGCGCAGTTCGCGCGCTTCAAGCTGGACGAGATCAAGCACGATTTCGCCAGGGCCACCCAGGGTTCCAGCGAAGCCGGCGAGAGCGTGGCTTTCGCCGACGCGCCCGCCGCTGGCGAAAACGGCGAGGAAGCCGCCGCGCCACAGCCCAACGCGCTGGGCAAGACGCCCGCGCTGGACCAGTTCACCACCAACCTCACCCAGCGCGCGCGCGACGGCAAGCTCGACCCCGTGGTCGGCCGCGACACCGAGATCCGCCAGGCCATCGACATCCTGATGCGCCGGCGCCAGAACAATCCCATCCTCACCGGCGAGGCCGGCGTGGGCAAGACCGCGGTGGTCGAGGGCCTGGCGCTGAAGATCGCCGAGGGCGACGTGCCGCCGCCGCTGCAGGGCGTGGAGCTGCACACGCTGGACATGGGCCTGCTGCAGGCCGGCGCCAGCGTGAAGGGCGAATTCGAGAACCGCCTGAAGAACGTGATCGACGAGGTGAAGAAGAGCCCGAAGCCGATCATCCTGTTCATCGACGAGGCGCACACCATGATCGGCGCCGGCGGCCCGGCCGGGCAGAACGACGCCGCCAACCTGCTCAAGCCCGCGCTGGCGCGCGGCGAGCTGCGCACCATCGCGGCCACCACCTGGGGCGAGTACAAGAAGTACTTCGAGAAGGACGCCGCGCTGGCCCGCCGCTTCCAGGTCATCAAGGTCGAGGAGCCCGGCGAGGAACTGGCCGCCGCGATGCTGCGCGGCATGGTGCCGCTGATGGAGAAGCACTTCAACGTGCGCATCCTCGACGAGGCCGTCACCGAGGCCTGCCGCCTCTCGCACCGCTACATCGCCGGCCGCCAGCTGCCGGACAAGGGCGTCAGCGTGCTCGACACCGCCTGCGCGCGCGTGGCGCTGGGCCAGACCGCCACGCCCGCGGCGATCGACGACGCGCGCAAGCGCCTCGCCCGCCTCGCCGCCGAGGCCGGCGCGCTGGAGCGCGAGGTCGCCGCCGGCGGCAGCCACGACAGGCGCCTCGCCGCGCTGCGCGCCGAGCAGGCCGAGGTCGAGGCCAGGCTCGAGGCCGACGAGCAGCGCTGGGAAGCCGAGCGCGCCGTGGTGGCGAAGATCAAGGCGCTGCGCGCCGAGCTGGAGAACGCACCCGCCGCGCCCGCGGAAGCCGAAGCCGCCGCGCCCGCCGACAAGCCCGCCGCGAAGAAGAAGAAACCCGCCACCAGGGCGGCCGATGCCGATCCGCGCAAGGCCGAGCTGCACAAGCTCTACGACGAGCTGGCCGCGCTGCAGGGCGAGTCCCCGCTGATCCCGATCCAGGTCGACGGCATCGTGGTGGCCGAGATCGTGGCCGCCTGGACCGGCATCCCGCTCGGCAAGATGGTGAAGGACGAGATCCGCACCGTGCGCCAGCTGCAGCCCTCGCTGGCGGCGCGCGTGATCGGCCAGGACCACGCGCTGGACGCGATCGCCCAACGCGTGCGCACCGCGCGCGCCAACCTGGAAGACCCGAACAAGCCCAAGGGCGTGTTCCTGTTCGTCGGCCCCTCCGGCGTGGGCAAGACCGAGACCGCGCTGGCGCTGGCCGACATCCTCTACGGCGGCGAGCGCAAGCTGATCACCATCAACATGAGCGAGTACCAGGAGGCCCATACCGTGTCGGGCCTGAAGGGCTCGCCGCCCGGCTACGTGGGCTACGGCGAGGGCGGCGTGCTCACCGAGGCGGTGCGGCGCAGCCCGTACTCCGTGGTGTTGCTGGACGAGATCGAGAAGGCCCACCCGGACGTGCTGGAGCTGTTCTTCCAGGTCTTCGACAAGGGCGTGATGGACGACGCCGAAGGCCGCGAGATCGACTTCCGCAACACGCTGATCATCCTCACCAGCAACGTGGGTTCGCGCGAGATCATGCAGGCCTGCCTCAACAAGCCGGCCGAGGAGATCCCCGCCGCCGACGCGCTGGCCGAACTGCTGCGCCCGGTGCTGTACAAGGCCTTCAAGCCCGCCTTCCTCGGCCGCATGAAGGTGATCCCGTACTACCCGATCAGCGACGACGTGCTGGAGCGGATCATCCGGCTCAAGCTCGACCGCATCGGCCGGCGCGTGGCCGCCAACCACCAGGCCGAGTTCGCCTACGACGACGCGCTGGTCGAGGCGGTGCTGGCGCGCTGCACCGAGGTGGACACCGGCGCGCGCAACGTCGACCACATCTTGAACGGCAGCCTGCTGCCGGAAGTGGCCGACAGCGTGCTGGCGCGCATGGCCGAAGGCGGCGCGATCCAGAAGATCAAGGTGGGCGCCGACAAGCACGGCGCTTTCAGATACACGGTGAAGTGACCAGGAGGTCGCCATGAACAACCAGCAACGCGAAGCCATCCTCAAGCACTGCGCGCCGGACTGGCGCAACCAGTACCAGCCGGTGATGCTCACCCGGCGCGGCTGGGCCAAGCTCGACCCGGGCGTGATCGTCGACCTGCTGGACAGCGCGTCCCACGCGGCCTACCACCGGGCGCGCGAGTTGCTCGTCCAGATGCGGCAGCAGACGTGGTCCGCCCGCGCCACCGTACACGCGGGCGGCACCGGCGACGCGCAGCGCGGCGCGGATCCCAACCCGCACATCACCCTGCGCGTGGGGAAGGCGAGCTACCACCTGCGCTGCAAGGAACGCCCGCAGCTGCACATCGTCGACATCACCGCATAAGCCACGCTCGAGGCACGGGCAGGGGCGGACCGGCGCCGCCCCGGCATCGCAGGCACACGGACAACGGATGACTCCCATGGCAGCAATGGACCTGATGCAGATCCTCTGGGGCGCGGCGCGCCAGCACGACCGCCTGTTGCGCCTGCATACCCCGCTGGGCGGCGACACCTTGGTGGCCGAACGGCTGGACGGCTGGGAGGCGGTGGACCAGGGCGGTTTCCGCTTCGAGCTCGCCGCGCTGTCGCCCAACGCCCACCTGCCGCTGGAGACGCTGACCGGCGCGCCGGTGTTGCTGGAGCTGCTCACCGCCGACTCGCGCACCGACCTGCGCCCGTTCCACGGCCACGTCACCGCGTTCGAACGCGTGGGCAGCAACGGCGGCATGGCGCGCTACCGGCTGGTGGTCGAGCCCTGGCTGGCGCTGCTGCGCTACCGCCAGGACAGCTTCGCCTTTCGCGACCTGAGCGTCATCGAGATCGTCGAACGCATCTTCGGCCACTACGCCCGGGGCGTGGTGGCGCCGGCCTGGCGCTGGGAACTGGCCGACCGGTCCGCCTATCTGAAGCGCAGCCTCACCTCGCAATACCAGGAATCCGATTTCGCCTTCGTCGAACGGCTGCTCGCCGAGGAAGGCCTGTTCTACTGGTTCGAGCACGCCGGCGATGCCGCCTCGCCCACCCTCGGCAGCCACACCCTGGTGCTGGCGGACAGCAACGAGGCTTTCAAGGCGGGCGATGCCATCACCGTGCGCTACCACCGCAGCGACGCCACCGAGCGCGACGACACCATCCAGCACTGGGCGCCGGTGCGCCGCTGGCAGACCGGCCAGGTGGCCCGCGCCAGCTGGGACTACCGCAGCCTCTCGCTGCGCCCCGCCCAGGCCCAGGCCGACGGCCCCGCCGTGGATGCGCTGGACGACGACACCGCCGGCCCCTACGCCTGGACCGGCAACGCCCAGGGCCAGCTGCGCGCGCGCCAGCACCTCGATGCGCGGCACGTCGACGCCTGCCTCGTCGACGGCAGCGGCAGCGTGCGCCGGCTGGCGCCGGGCCGGAGCTTCCGCCTCAGTGAACACCCCACCCAGGACGCCGAGCCGCTGGCCTGCCTGCGCGTGGAGCATCACGCCCGCAACAACCTCGACGCCGACGTGCAGGGCGCCATCGAACAGGCGCTGGGACAGGCTTTCAAAACCCTCTCCCCCACGGGGAGAGGGCTGGGTGAGGGGCAGATGCTCGCGAAAGACCGGCATCCTGCGGATCAAGCCACCCCGGCCCCCCTCGGCAACGACCACCTCCCGCTCTATACCAACACCTTCACCGCCCTGCCCGTCGCCCGCACCTACCGCCCCCGCACGCCGGCCGGCCACGGCCTGCGCCGCCATCCCGCCCCCAGCGCCAGCGGCAGCCAGAGCGCCATCGTGGTCGGCAACGGCACGCCCCTCCATACCGACCGCGACCACCGCGTGGTGGTGCAGCAGCACTGGCAACGCGGCGGCCATGCCGCCAGTCGCCTCGACCACCCGCGCGACGCCAACGCCCCCGCCGATGCCGGCGCCGGCACCTGGGCACGGGTGGCCACCCCGCTGGCCGGCGGCAACTGGGGCAGCGCCATGCTGCCGCGCGTGGGCCAGGAGGTGTGGCTCGACTACCTGGAAGGCGACATCGACCGGCCCGTCGTGGTGGCCAGCCTCTACAACGGCCAGGGCAACCCGGACGCCCCCTACAACCAGAGGGCCGGCGGCCCCTCCGGCGCCACCGGCAACGCCGCCGCGTGGTTCACCGGCAACCAGCACGCCGGCGTGCTGTCCGGCTTCAAGAGCCAGGACCTGGGCACCAGCGCCACCGGCA
>NZ_JASERU010000025.1 GCF_030504985.1 Fulvimonas sp. R45 | reverse complement strand
TCGTCCACCACCGCCTCGCCACCATCGACATGCGCGAGGCCGACTAGACTGTTACCCATGTCCTGGCACGGGTGTAACCCATCTCCCCGGTCCATACAGCAAGAACAAAGAACGTGGTCGCCGCGACTTTCTGAAGAGTGCGGGCGCGATGGGATTGATCCTGGCAGCAAGCGTTCCGGTCGCAGGTGCCGCTTTTGCTCAAACAGCTATGGCGGCACCGGGTGATACTCACGCGCCCATCCAGGGGACGCAGGTGTTCCATGTGAAGGTACGGACCGATCTGTATTCGCCGCCGCTCGACCTCGATGTCGTGCCCGGGAAATTAACGGATCCTGTGGCGCTCAAGGGGAAAGGCCTCGTGCGTCTTCGCATCACGCCTGACAAGGTCGATCCGCACTTCGGGCCGTCCTATCACGTGGTCGTAACTGATGCGAAGGGCAACAAGCTGGCCGCCATGAACATCGGCAGCAATACGACGGCTACCTTCGAGAACCTCGGCATACAGATATATCTGCTGTCAGTCCAGCAGGCGACCTAGCCCGGCTGGGGTCGATCCGACGCTGCGACGCTGCTTGCGTCTACAGCGTCGCGCACCTGCGTTGGCCAGGAGTAGCAGGAGCAGGCGCCCGGAGTCCCGCGGGCGCCTTTTTTGTTTCCAGCGTCCGCTATGCCACTTACCAGCATGGTCCGTGTCATATGAAGATCGGCGGATGAATAGTGCTCCCGGCAGGGGGGCGGAACGCGTGCTAATGATCCTCTGCCTCGGCGTCATAGACGCTGGCAAGCACGGCGGCCGCGGCGGCGTACAGCGTGGCCGGCACGTCCTCGCGCAGGCGCAGCGCGCACAGCAGGCCGGCGACCTGGGCGTCGTGGTGCAGCGGCAGGCCCAGCGCGCGGGCGCGCGCCAGCAGCGCGTGCAGCGGTTCCGGCGGCAGCGGCGGCACGTCCACGCCGTCGGCGGCGAGGCGGAGGCTGATCTTGCGCTGGGGTGACGGCAGCGTATTCATGCGGTGGCCTTGAGCAGCACCTGGCTGTACGGGCCGGGAGGCTGGGGCAGGCCGTGCTGGCAGCTCAGCTGGTCGAGCAGCAGGCCGCTGCCGGCCAGGCGCTCGCGGAGCGCGGCGAAGCGGCGTTCCAGCCGTTCCACCGCAGGCGCATGCTGCGCCCACAGGCGTACCGCCAGGCGCAGGCCGCGCAGTTGCAGTTCGCCGTGCAGCGGGCCCAGCGCGGGCAGGTCGATGGCGAAGCCCAGGGTCCAGGCCGCGTCCTCGCCGGCGTCCGCCGCGCCGGGTTCGATGCGCAGCTGCAGGATGTCGTGGCCGCGCGTTCCCTGCAGCGGAATCTCGACCAGCCGCGCCGGCAGCGCGCCGGCCTCGAGCTGGGTCACTTCCAGCCGCGCCAGCGCGGCATGGGTGGCGTCGCGCAGCTGCGGCAGCAGGCGCGCGGCGTCGTCCGGTCGTGCTTCCGGCCACTCGGTTGCCAGCGGCGCGCGTGGCTGCGCCTGCAGGCCGCGCTGCTGCAACGGCGGCGGCGTGTCGGCGGGAACGCGCGCGCCGGGCGTGCCGCGAGGCAGGTCCTGCAACGACGCGGCCAGGCGCAGCAGGGCGGCCTTCCAGTCGTCCTCGACGGGCTGCGCGTCCGGCGTCGCCAGCAGGTCGGCCTCGAGGAACAGGCCGCTGCGCAGCACGGCCTGGCGCAGGCCGTCCGCGTCGGCGATTTCGGCGGGCGTGCGCAGGCTCTGCTCCAGTTGCGCCAGCGCCGTGCGCACGTACGCCGGCAATACGCGCAGCAGCGGGCGCTGCGCCAGCGCGGCCACGGTCGCCAGCAGCGGGGCGTAGCCGTTCTGCTGCGGCAGGCGCTCGCGCAGGGCGCGGCCCAGCGCCTGACCGGCGGAGGCCGGGCCGACCACCTCGAACTGCGGCTGCGCGCCCAGGCTCAGCACGCGCACCTGGAATTGCGCCGGCAGGCGGGCGCCGGCGCCGGGCGTGTCCGTCTCCACCGTCAACGCGCCGATCTGCAGCACCAGCAGCCCCTGCGGCGTGGTGCCCAGCGGGCGCGCCGACAGCACGCTGCCGATCCGCCACGCCTCGGCGCCGGCGCCGGAAGCGGCACCGGCCCAAGTGAGCGCGGCAAGGCTGGTGGGCTGGATGATCAAGCGGGACCTGTGCGGGCGCGCCATCCCGAGCGGCGCGTTCGCGGGATGCATCGGCCGGCATCACATGAACTTGAGCGCCGCGCCGCGCGGGCCGGCCCTCAAGCCGGCGCGCAAGCTGCCGATACCGGTCGCAGACGGGCTGAGGCGAGGCGGGGCGATGGCTGGACGGAAGGACGACGAGGCGCGGGTCGCGTTGCCGGCCGACTGCCGCATGGCCGCCGCGCCGGCGCTGCACGCCGCGCTGTGCTCGGCATTGGCGCGACCGGCCTGCGTGCTCGACGGGGCCGCGGTGGAGCGCGTGGACACCAGCGCGCTGCAGTTGCTGGCCGCGTTTCGCCGCGATGCCGTGGCGCGCGGCGTCGCGGTGCGCTGGCACGGCGCCAGCGCGGCGCTGCGCGAGGCGGCCGGCCTGCTCGGCCTGGCCCGGGCCCTGGACCTGCCGGCGACGCAGCCGGCCTGACTTTTTCGGAGATCGACGATGGCGAAGATTCTGGCGGTGGACGACTCGGCCTCGATGCGCGGCATGGTGGCGTTCACCCTGCGCGGCGCGGGCCACGAGGTGAGCGAGGCCGAGAACGGCGAGCTGGCGCTGGGCGCGGCCCGCGGCGAACGCTTCGACCTGGTGCTGGCCGACGTCAACATGCCGGTGATGGACGGCATCAGCATGGTGCGCGAGCTGCGCGCGCTGGACGCCTACCGCGGCGTACCGATCCTGATGCTGACCACCGAATCGCATGCGGACAAGAAGATGGAAGGCAAGGCGGCGGGCGCCACCGGCTGGCTGGTCAAGCCATTCGACCCGGAGCAGCTGCTGGCCACCGTCAAGCGCGTGCTGGGCTGAGGGCCGGTCCATGGGCGCGTCCGGGCTGGCGCAGTTCCAACAGGTGTTCATCGAGGAAAGCCTGGAAGGGCTGGACACGATGGAGTCCTCGCTGCTGGCGCTGGACGGGGGCGGCGACGCGGAGCTGGTGCACGGCATCTTCCGCGCGGCGCACTCGATCAAGGGCGGCGCGGCCATCTTCGGTTTCCCGGAGATGTCCTCGTTCACCCACGAGGCGGAGTCGCTGCTCGACGAGTTGCGCGACGGCCGGCGCGCGATCGATGGCGCCACCATCGAACTGCTGCTGCGCGTGGTGGATTGCCTGCGCGGCATGTTCGCCCAGGCGCAGGCAGGCCAGCCGCTGATCGACGCGGCGGCGGACGCGCTGCGCGGCGAGTTGGCCGCCGTGATGGGACGCGCGGCACCGGCGGCGGCCACGATGGAGGCGAAGGGCGGTCCCGGCGCGTGGCGCATCGGCTTCCGCCCGCATCGCGGCATGCTGGCCAGCGGCAACGATCCGCTGCGCCTGCTCCGCGAACTGGCGGCGCTGGGCGAGCTGGACGTGACCGCCGAGCTCGACCGCCTGCCGGCGCTGGAGGCGCTCGACCCGGACGAATGCCACCTCGGCTGGCGCCTGGAACTGCGTGGCGACGTGAAGCGCGCGGCGATCGCCGCGGTGTTCGACTGGGTCGAGGACGAGTGCGACCTCGCGATCGAACCGCTGCCGCCGGCGGTGCCCGCGCAGGCATCCGTGCCCGCGGCGGCCGCGACGCCGGCGCGCACGGCACGCGAGGCGGGCGCCGAGTCCGGCTCGGTGCGCGTGTCGATCGACAAGATCGACGGCCTGATCAACCTGGTGGGCGAGCTGGTGATCACCCAGTCCATGCTCGACACCTTCCGCGAGGGCGCCAATGCCTCGCGGCTGGCCATGCTGGAACAGGGCCTGGTGCAGCTGGCGCGCCACACGCGCGAGCTGCAGGAGAGCGTGATGGGCATCCGCATGCTGCCCATCGCCTCGGTGTTCAACCGCTTCCCGCGCATGGTGCGCGACATCGGCCAGAAGCTGGGCAAGCAGGTCAGGCTGGAACTGGCCGGCGAGCACACCGAGCTGGACAAGACCGTGCTGGAGAAGATCGGCGACCCGCTGGTGCACCTGGTGCGCAACGCCATCGACCACGGTCTGGAGACGCCGGAGCGGCGCCGCGCCGCGGGCAAGCCGGAGGCCGGCACGCTGCGGCTGGAGGCCTCGCACCGCGGCGGCAGCATCGTGGTGGAGGTGGTCGACGATGGTGCCGGCCTGAACCGCGGGGCGATCGTCGCCAAGGCAGTCGAGCGCGGCCTGGTCGCCAGCGGCGAGGGCATGGACGACGATGCCGTGGCCGAGCTGATCTTCCGGCCCGGCTTCTCCACCGCGGCGGTCACCACCGACCTGTCCGGCCGCGGCGTGGGCATGGACGTGGTCCGCCGCAACGTGGCCGACCTCGGCGGCACGGTGACGGTGCGCAGCGCGCCGGGGCGGGGCAGCACCTTCACCATCGTGCTGCCACTGACCCTGGCGATCATCGACGGCCTCACCGCGGCGGTGGGCGACGAGCGCTACATCGTGCCGCTGGTGTCGATCGTGGAATCGGTGCAACTGGACGACGGCGCGATCAAGACCATGCCCGGCGGCGGCGAGCTGTTCCGCTTCCGCGGCGACTACCTGCCGGTGGTCCGCCTGCACGAGGCCTTCGGCTGCGAGGGCGCGGTGCGCGAGATTCCGCGCGGCCTGATGATCGTGGTGGAAGGCGACGGCAGCCGCGCGGGCCTGTTCGTGGACGGCCTGGTCGGCCAGCAGCAGGCGGTGGTGAAGTCGCTGGAGGCCAATTACCGGCGCGTGCAGGGGGTGTCCGGCGCCACCATCCTGGCCGACGGTTCGGTGGCGCTGATCGTCGACATCCCCGGCCTGGTGCGCATGCAGGGCCGTCGCCGCGCGGCCTGAAGCGGCCCGTGGCGCGGCCCCCCGGAGACCGTGAACGGCCCGGGCCTCAAGTTTCCCGCGCCGCCGCCGATCTTCCACCCGAACGGGAGCGCGCGGCGCCCCGACGACGAGGCGAACCATGTCCGAGCACGCGCCGAGCGAGGCAATCCAGTCGCAGTACCTCACCGTCCACCTAGCGCGGGAGGAGTACGCCATCGACATCCTGGCGGTGCGCGAGATCCGCGGCTGGACGGCGGTCACGCGCATCCCGCAGGCGCCGCACTACGTGCTCGGCGTGCTCAACCTGCGCGGGGCGATCGTGCCGGTGCTGGACCTGCGCCTGCGCTTCGGCCTGCCGCGCGAGGACTACGACGCCACCACCGTGACGGTGATCGTCACCGTGGCCGGGCGCCTGTTCGGCGTGGTGGTGGACGGCGTCTCCGACGTGCTCGACGTGGCCGCGGACGCGGTGAAGCCGGTGCCCGACATGGGCACCGCGGTGGATACCGAATACCTGAAGGGGCTCACCGCGGTCGCCGAACGCATGGTGCTGCTCCTGGACGTGGACAAGCTGTTGCAGCCGCAGGACGCGCAGATGCTCGAGGCCGCCCTGCCGGCGGCCACCGACGTGAAAGCCGTGGCCTGACGACGGCCCTGACAGGAACCGCCATGAAAATGCCGAAACTGAAGTTCAAGATCTCCGCCCTCACGGTGCGCGGCCGCCTGCGCCTGGTGCTCGGCATGCTGGTGCTGATGCTGATCGGCGGCGCCGCGGTCGGGCTCGGTTCGCTGCAGGTGCAGAGCGACAACATGCGCCTGATGTACGACGAGGAGATCGTGCCGGCGCAGCTGGTGTCGCAGCTGGCGCAGCGCTCGCTGATGTCCTTCCTGGTGCTGGGCGAGGCGTCCAGCGTGGTGGCCAAGCCCGACCAGCTCAAGCAGAAGCTGGCCGAGTCCGGCAAGTACCGCGACGCGATCGCCGCGCTGCGCAAGCAGATCGCCGGCCTCGCCATGGACGGCGACGTGGCGAAGCAGTACCGCGACTTCGCTTCCACCGACGCCGACTACGACAGCGCGGTGAAGGACATGCTCGACGCGCTGAAGCAGGCCGATCCGGGCTCCGGCGACGTGCTGGAGATGGAAGTGCGGCCGCTGATGATGCAGCGCCAGGACGCGCTCGGCAAAGTCGTCGACCTGCAGCGCGTGGCGGCGCAGCGGGTGTACGACACGCAGCTGAAGCGCTTCCGCGTGGTGCGCGCGGCGAGCGTGGCGGCGCTGGTGGCCGGCCTGGCGCTGGCGCTGTTCATGGCGCTGGCGCTGAGCCGCTACATCGTCGACACGCTGCGCTTCGCCGGCCGCGTCGCCCGCGCCATTTCCGAGGGACGTCTCGGGCACGACATCAAGGCCGGCCGCCGCGACGAACTGGGCGACCTGCTCGACGCCTTCCGCACCATGGACGAGCGGCTCGCCGCCATCGTCGGCGAGGTGCGGCACGGCGCCGGCGCGGTGAGCACCGCCGCGCAGCAGATCGCGCGCGGCAACGACGACCTCAGCCAGCGCACCCAGGAACAGGCCTCCAGCCTGGAGCAGACCGCCTCCTCGATGGAGCAGATGACCTCCACGGTGAAGCAGAACGCCGAGAACGCCAGCCACGCCAACCAGCTCGCCCGCGGCGCGCGCGAGCAGGCCGAGCGCGGCGGTGAGGTGGTGGCGCAGGCGGTCGGCGCGATGCGCGAGATCAACCAGTCCAGCGGCAGGATCGCCGACATCGTGGGCCTGATCGACGAGATCGCCTTCCAGACCAACCTGCTGTCGCTGAACGCCGCGGTGGAAGCCGCGCGCGCCGGCGAGCAGGGCCGCGGCTTCGCGGTGGTGGCCGCCGAGGTGCGCAACCTGGCGCAGCGCTCGGCCGGCGCGGCGAAGGAGATCAAGGCGCTGATCAAGGACAGCGTGGACAAGGTGCAGGCCGGCTCGACCCTGGTGGACCAGTCCGGCAAGGCGCTGGCCGACATCGTGGAGAGCGTGAAGAAGGTCACCGACATCGTGGCCGAGATCGCCGCCGCCAGCCAGGAGCAGTCGGCCGGTATCGACCAGGTGAACCATGCCGTGCTGCAGATGGACGAGATGACCCAGCAGAACGCCGCGCTGGTGGAAGAGGCCGCCGCCGCCGCGCGTTCCATGCAGGAACAGGCTGCCGAGCTGAGCGGGCAGGTGGGCTTCTTCGAGCTGGGCGGCCGCGCCGCCGAGCCCGCGCCGCGGCCGTCGACGGCGGTGGCCGAGGCCGAGGCGGTGTTCGCCGCCGTGCGCAACGCGCCGCCGCGCGCCGCGCGCGAGCCCGAGACGGCCGACGCCGGCGCCTGGAAGGAGTTCTGAGCGATGGCCGCCGGCGTGCTGGCCGAAGACGGCGCGGCGACGGCCGGCGGCCCGGTGCTGGGCGATGCGGAGTTCCAGTTCCTGCGCGACTTCGTGCACCGCCATTGCGGCATCGCGCTGGGCGGGCAGAAGCGCCAGCTGGTGCAGGGGCGCCTGCTGCGCCGCCTGCGCGGGCTCGGCCTGGGCGATTTCCGCAGCTATTGCGAGCTGCTGCGGCGCGACCCGGACAGCGAGCTGGGCGACCTGGCCAGCGCGATCAGCACCAACGTCACCGCGTTCTTCCGCGAGGCGCACCACTACGAACTGCTCGAATGCGAACTGCTGCCGCGTTGGCTGGAACGCAAGCGTCGCCACGGCGGCCGCCTGCGCCTGTGGTCGGCCGGCTGCGCCACCGGCGAGGAGCCGTACGCGCTGGCGATGGTGCTGGCCGAGGCGCTGGCGCGCGAGGCCGGTGCGGTCGACGCGCGCATCCTGGCCACCGACCTGTCGCCGCAGGCGCTGGCGCAGGCGCGCCGCGGCGTGTACGCGCTCGACCGCCTCGGCGGCATCGACGAGGCGCGCCGCCGGCGCTGGCTGCTGCGCGGTTCCGGCGAATACGAAGGCTACGCCGCCGTCCACCCGCGCCTGCGCGAGCTGGTCAGCGTGCTGCCGCTGAACCTGCTGCACGAGTGGCCGATGCAGGGCCTGTTCGACGCGATCTTCTGCCGCAACGTGGTGATCTATTTCGACCAGCCCACCAAGCGGCGCCTGTTCGAGCGCTATGCGGCGATGCTGGAGCCGGGCGGCTACCTGTTCCTCGGCCACTCGGAGTCGATGCACGGCCTGTCCGACGCCTTCGAGCTGGTCGGCCGCACCGTCTACCGGAAGCGCGCATGAGCGCCGCGGCCGCCCTCGCCGACGCGCTGCCGGGCTTCGAGCACCTGCGCCGCTGCTGGGACAGCGCGCACGGACGCACCGCGGTGAAGCTGCTGCCGGGCGAGTTCTACGCGAGCGCGCAGGACGAGGTGATCACCACCGTGCTGGGTTCCTGCGTCTCCGCCTGCGTGTACGACGCGCGCCGGCGCATCGGCGGCATGAACCATTTCATGCTGCCGGCGCCGCCCGCCGGCGCGGCGGGGCGCGACGACTGGTCCGGCGTGGCCGGACGCGCGGCGCGCTACGGCAGCGACGCGATGGAGCAGTTGATCAACGCCGTGCTCAAGGCCGGCGGCCTGCGCGGCGAGCTGGCGGTGAAGGTCTTCGGCGGCGGCCGCGTGCTGGCGCAGATGACCGACGTGGGCCGGCGCAACATCGAGTTCGTGCAGCGCTACATCGAGGCCGAGCGCCTGCAGCTGGTGGCGTCCGACCTGGGCGACGTGCACCCGCGGCTGGTGCAGTTCTTCCCCGCCAGCGGGCGCGCGCGCGTGCGCCTGCTGCAGCGCGGCGGCGACGTGGCGCTGGCGGCGGAGGAGCGCTCGTACCTCAAGCGCCTGGCCAACGATCCGATAAAGGGCGAGGTGGAGCTGTTCTGACGCGCCGGCCCGGCGCAGGCCGCGGCGGCGCGCGAGGCGTCCGTTCCATCCATGAACAGCGAGACGGGAAACCGGCAATGGAAAGAGTGCGAGTACTGGTCATCGACGATTCCGCGCTGGTGCGCAAGCTGCTGTCGGCCATGCTCGCCTCCGACCCGGCGATCGAGGTGGTCGGCGCCGCGCCGGACCCGCTGGTGGCGCGCGAGAAGATCAAGCAGCTCGCCCCCGACGTGCTCACCCTGGACGTGGAGATGCCGCGCATGGACGGCCTCACCTTCCTGGAGAACCTGATGCGGCTGCGGCCGATGCCGGTGGTGATGGTGTCCTCGCTGACCCGGCAGGGCGCCGAGGTCACCCTGCGCGCGCTGGAACTGGGCGCGGTCGACTTCTTCGCCAAGCCGGCCAGCGACCTGGCCGACAGCCTCGCCGCCGGCGCCGCCGAGATCTGCGCCAAGGTGAAGGCCGCCGCGCGGGCGCGGCCGCGCCCGCGCGCGACGGTGCGCCGGCTGGAGGTGGCGCCGCGGCTGTCCGCCGACGCGGTGCTGCCGCGCTCGCAGACGCCGGGCACGCGCGGCGGCAGCCCGATCATCGCGCTGGGCGCGTCCACCGGCGGTACCGAGGCGATCCGCGCGGTGCTGGAGGCGATGCCGCCCGACGCGCCGCCGATCGTCGTCACCCAGCACATCCCGGCCGCCTTCAGCGGACCCTTCGCGGCGCGGATGGACCACTGCTCGGCGATGCGCGTGTGCGAGGCGCGCGACGGCCAGCCGATCCAGCCCGGCCACGCCTACATCGCCCCCGGCAGCCAGCACCTGCTGGTGATGTGGGACGGCGCCCGGCACGTGTGCCGCCTGCACGACGGGCCGCAGGTCAACCGCCACAAGCCCAGCGTCGACGTGCTGTTCCGCTCGACGGCGGCCAGCGTCGGCGCCGCCACGGTCGCCGCGCTGCTCACCGGCATGGGCGACGACGGGGCGCGCGGCCTGCTGGAACTGCGTCAGGCCGGCGCGCGCACCCTGGTGCAGGACGAGGAAAGCTCGGTGGTCTGGGGCATGCCTGGCGCCGCGTGGAAGCTCGGCGCCGCCGAGGAGGCGCTGCCGCTGGAGCGCATCGCCGCGCGCCTGCTCGCCCTGGCCAGCCGTCCCGCGGCCGTCGCCGCCACCGCTGCCATCCATTGATCCCGGAACCGCCATGTCTTTCGCCCGTCTTCCCGTCGTCCGCCATCCGCTCGGTTTCGGCGCCAGTGCGCTGGCTCTGGCGACCGCCCTGTTCTGGCACCCGGCCTGGCTGGCGCCGCTGCTGCTGGTCGCGGTGACCGCCGCGTGGATCGTCGAGGCGCACCGGCTCGGCGCGGCCGCCCATGCGGATGCGCCGGTGCCCGACCACGAACCGGTGCGCGAGGCGCTGGACGACGTGCGCGGCGCGCTGGTGGACGAGCTCGGTCACGCCGCGCGCGAGCTGCACCAGGCGCTGGACCTGCTGCGCGACGCGGTCTCCGAGCTGGGCGGCGGCTTCGACGGCCTGTCGCGCAAGACCGGCCAGCAGCAATCGCTGCTGAAGCAGATCATCGACGCGCAGCGCGACGGCGTCTCGATGCAGGATTTCGCCGCGCGCACCGGCGACCTGCTGGAACACTTCGTGGGGCTGATCGTGCAGCTCTCGCGCGAGAGCCTGCGCATCGTCTACCGCATCGACGGCACCGCGAAGGAGATGGACGCGGTGTTCGGCCTGCTGAGGAACGTCAACACCATCGCCGAGGAAACCAACCTGCTGGCGTTGAACGCGGCCATCGAGGCGGCGCGCGCGGGCGAGGCGGGGCGCGGCTTCGCGGTGGTGGCCGGCGAGATCCGCAACCTGGCCAGCCATTCCAACCAGTTCAACGAGCAGATCGGCAGCCACGTCGAGCGCGCGCGCGCCTCGATGGAGCAGCTGCGCGGCCTGGTCGGGGCGCTGGCCGCGCAGGACCTCAACGTGGCGCTGTCCGCCAAGGGCGGCATCGACGCGATGATGGAGCACGTCACCCGCAGCAACGCCCGCGCCAGCGAAGTCGCCGACCAGGTGGTGGAGATCAACCGCGGCCTCGGCAGCGACGTTTCCACCACCATCCGCTCGCTGCAGTTCGAGGACATCCTCAGCCAGCTGATCAACCAGACCCGTACGCGGCTGGTGGAGCTGCAGGACATCACCGCCGAGTGCACGCGCGACATCGAGACGCTGGCCTGCGGGCCGATCGACGCCGGCGTGCTGGCCGAGCACGCCGGGCGCGTGCGCAACCGGCTGGCGGTGCAGCGCGAGAAGGCGCGGCTGCGCTCGCGCGGCCCGGCGCTGCAGAGCTCGATGGACGCCGGCGAGATCGAGCTGTTCTGAACCCGCGGCCCGTGCACGGCCGCGCGACCGCCACCGGAGTCAAGCCATGAGCATCACCGCCCATCACGACAGCGAAACCGATTGCCTGACCCTGCAGCTCGGCGAGCGCTTCGATTTCAGTGTCCACCGCGACTTCCACGAGGCCTGCCTCGGCGCCGTGCGGCCCGCGCGCAGCTACGTGGTCGACCTGGGCGAGGTCGCCCGCATGGACAGCTCCGCGCTGGGCATGCTGCTGCTGCTGCGCGAGCACGCCGGCGGCGACCGCGCCGAGATCCGCATCGTCAACGTCGACAGCGCGCTGCGCGGCACGCTGCGCGTGGCCGGGTTCGACCGGCTGTTCGCGCTGCACTGAGGCACAAAAAAAGGGCCCCTCGCGGGGCCCTGCGGCGAAGCCCGGGAGCGCGGCTCACCAGGTGCGGACGTCGCTCACGCTGGCCGTGAAGGACTCCATGCTCGGCTGGTAGCGGAACAGCCGGCCCAGGTCGAAGTTCACCGATTGCCCCGGCGAGATGTTCGAGGTGCCGGCCGGCCAGCCCTGCTTGCTGGCCAGCACGTTGCCGCTGGCGTCCTTGGCCACGATGCGGACCTGCGCGGCGGCGGCCGCGCCGCAGTTGTTCACCAGTTCGCCGCTGAGGCTGATCCGCGGGCCGAAGCCGCCGGACACCGGTTTGATCTTGAAGTCCTGGATCTTGAAATCGTTGGCGGAGCAGGCGGCGTGCGCACCCAGCGGCGCGAGCAGCAGCAGGGCGGAGGCGAGCAGGGTCTTCATGGGCGGTCCGAGAGTCAGGTCGCATGGCGACGTCGGCTCCTGTATCGGCCGCCCGGGCGCGGGCTTTAGAGTCTGTTGACGATCCTACGGCTACTGGATCCCGGCCTGCGCCCACGGCTGTCCGGACTATTTCCTGCCGCTGGATGAGCTCCTCCCCCTGCGCGCAGGGGGAGGTTGGGAGGGGTAACGCTTTGGCTTTCAAGCCAAAAGCACCCCTCCCCAGCCCTCCCCTGCGCGCAGGGGAGGGAGCTTTCTTCGCTCTCCCTTCGAGGCCGCCGGTGGTCTTCCCCGCACGCTGTTTGCCGATCTTCGGTGCAAGCTCTTGACCGGCATCAACCACTGTTCCGGACAAATGGCCTGCGCCGGGATGACGAGCCGGGGGCTGTCATCGGTTGTCCAGCCGGATTTCCTGTTTGCCTGGAAAAGAAACGACGGGGGCTGTCCGGCAGGCGGGTTGTGAACAGGCCCCGAGGGGGCGGGCACCCGGCCGTGCGGTGCGGCCGGGATCCGCGAAGCTCAGGCCTCGCCGTGCTCCAGCAGCCACAGCCCCGCGAACAGCTTGGGGTCGATCGAGTAGCTCTCGGCGGCGCGGGCGAACAGCCATGCGCTCGCGCCGGCGCGCGGCACCTCGTGCACCACGATGTTCTCGCTGGCGTCGCCGCCGCCGGGGCCGACCTTCGTCAGGTCGAAGGCGCGCACGAAAGCGATCATCTCGGTGCTCATGCCGGCCGAGGACGGGCCCTGGTGGAGCAGGACCGCGCGGGCGCAGCGCCAGCCGGTCTCCTCCTCCAGCTCGCGCCGGGCGGCCAGCAGCACGCCTTCGTCTTCCTGCCCGGCGAGGTCGCCCACCAGCCCGGCCGGCATCTCGATGGTGCGCTGGCGGATCGCCACGCGGTACTGCTCCACGAACAGCACGCGGTCGTCGGGCGTCACCGCCACGATGATCGCCGCGCCGCCCGGGTTGTTGCGCTGCGCGTACTCCCAGCGCCCGCGACGGAGCAGGCTGAGCCAGCGGCCCGCGTAGAGCGTTTCCTCGGGGGCGTCGGCGTCGGCGGGAAGGGCAGTGCGGCTGGAAGGCATCGGCGGGCGTGCGTGGGGATGGACGCTGCATGGTGCCGCGGCGACATGGCATCGACAAGCGCGACGGCCTACGCCAGCGGCACCGGCCGCACCCGCGCCGCCCGCGCCACTCCGGTCACCAGCAGGGCGATGCCGAGCAGGGCCAGCGGTGCGGGCGCGTGGCCGCGCAGCGCGTAGGCATAGCCCAGCGCGGCCAGCGTCTCGAACACGATCAGTTGGCCGGCCAGCGCCGAGGGCAGGCGCTGGCTGGCTGCGTTCCAGCACGCGGTGCCCAGCCAGGAGGCGAACAGGCCGATCGCCGCCATCAGCGCCGCGAAGCGCAGCGGCTGCGGTCCCAGCGGCAGCGCGAAGGCATGTGCGCCGGTCGGCGCGAACCACCACAGCAGCAGGTACCCGGTCGCCGCCAGCGGCAGCGTGGCCACGCCCTGTGCGGTGGCCCAGGCGCGCGGGCTGCGTCCGGGATGGCGGCGCAGCCAGTCGGCGTTGCGCAGCGGATACCAGGTCCAGCAGGCCACCGCGGCGCAGGCCAGCAGGAAGCCGCGCGCGAGGCGGTGCAGGTCGGCGGCGGTGTCGCCCAGCGCCGTCAGTTCGCTGCGGTCGACGCAGGCGACGCCGGCGGCGATCAGCGCCAGCGAGGGCGCCAGCCGCCGCCAGGGCAGGCGGCCGTCGCGGCGCGCGTCGCGCAGGTTGGCGCTGATCGCGATCACCACCGGCAGCGTGCCGATGACCATCGTGGGCAGCGGTGCCCCGGCCAGCTGGATAGCGCCGGCCAGGCACAGGTAGTAGAGCAGGTTGCCCACGGCGGCCAGCTTCAGCGCCTCGATCCAGTCGGCACGTCCCAGCCGCGCCAGCGCGGCGCGGTCCAGCCAGGCCAGCGGCAGCGCGATCAGGCCGAAGGCGAGGTAGCGCCCCACCGACAGCAGCGCGGCGGGGTAGCCGGGCAGCAGCAGCGGGGCGACGAACACCAGGCCCCACATCAGGCCGGCCGCGAGCGCGTAGAGGATGCCGTTCAACATGGGCGCAGCATGGCGACCCGCGCGGCCGGCGTCTTGTACCGGATTGCGGTCAGCGCAGGACCTGGCGCTGGTAGCGCGCCGGCGTCACGCCGTAGCGGCGCGCGAACGCCCGGGTGAGGTGCGCCTGGTCGCTGAGGCCGACATCCACCGCCACCCGCGCCGGCGGTTCGCCGGCGTCGAGCAGGCGCTTGGCGCGGGACAGCCGCAGCGCCATCAGCCACTGCTGCGGCGTGGCGTGGTGCTGCGCGCGGAACTGGCGCAGGAAGTGGAACGGGCTGAGCCCGGCTACGGCGGCCAGCTGGTCGAGGCTGAGGCGCTCGGCCAGGTGCGCGTGCAGGTAGTCGAGCACGGGGGCGAAGCGGACCGGCGCCTGCGCCGGCGCCGGGCGCGGCACGCGGGCGTGGGCGCGGAAGCGATCGAGCAGGCGCGACAGCAGGCTGTCGAACGCCAGCGGCTCGTCGGCCCGCCACAGCGCGTCGAGCAGGGCGGTGGCCGCGCGGGCGCCGGCCGCGTCCATGCCCACCGGCCGGTCGAACCACCAGCCCGGCTCGCCGGTGATCTGAGCCACCAGCGCGGGGTCGATGTAGATCATGCGGTAGTGCCAGCCATCCTCGGTCTCGGCGCGGCCGGTGTGCAGCTCGCCGGCGTTCATCGTCACCAGCGAGTCGGGCGGCGCCAGGTGCTGGCCGCCGCGGTAGCGGAAGCGCTCCACGCCCGATTCGATCGCGCCCAGGCCGAAGCCGTCGTGGCAGTGCAGCTCGAAGGCATGCCGCACGATGTGCGCGCGGTACAGTTCGACCCCGGCGCGGTGCGGCGGGTGCCGGAACTGCGCCGAATCGGAAGGATGGTCGAACTGGCCGGGGACGCCCTGCATGGCGTGGATGCTAGCTGGCGCGCGTCGCCCGGGACATCAGGCCGCGATCAGCAGGGCCTTCATCCGCGCCCGCGTCAGCGGACCGAAGCGCAGGCGGCCGCACAGGTCCTCGAGCCGGGCCTCGTCCACGCGCCGGCGGCGCAGCGCGTCGACGTGCTCCTGCACCGGCGCGTCCAGCGCGATGCGGGTGAGGCGGCGGTACAGCCGCGCGGCCTCGGCGTGCTCGCGCAGGCGCGCGGCGCAGGCGGCGGCGCCGCGCAGGCGCAGGAAGGCCACCTCGTCCACGCGCTCGAGCAGCGCGTCGAGGCTGCCGAAGTGGGCGAGCAGGGCGGCGGCGGTCTTGGCGCCGATGCCGGGCACGCCGGGGATGTTGTCCACCGCGTCGCCGCACAGGGCCAGGTAGTCGGCCAGCTGGTGCGGATGCACACCCAGCTTCTCGTGCACGCCGGCGGGGCCCCAGCGCAGGTTGCGCGCGTAGTCCCACTGCTCGTCGTGCTCGCCCAGCAACTGGCCGAAGTCCTTGTCGGCGGAGACGATCACGCTGGGCACGCCGTGCCCGCGCAGGCTCCACAGCGCGCTGCCGATCAGGTCGTCGGCCTCGTAGCTGTGGTCGATCAGCACCGTCACGCCCAGTGCCGCGGCCACTTCGCGGCACAGCACGAACTGGTGCTCCAGCTCGGGCGGCGGCAGCTCGCGGTTGGCCTTGTAGGCCGGGTAGATCGCGTTGCGGAACGAGGTGGTAAGCGAGGCGTCGAAGGCCACCGCCACGCGCTCGGGCCGCGCCCGCTCCAGCAGCTCGCACAGGAAGCGCGCGAAGCCGTGCACGGCGTTGACCGGGCGGCCCTCGGCGTCGCGGAACTCGTCCGGCATCGAGTGCCAGGCGCGGAACACGTACAGGCTGCCGTCGACCAGGTGGGCGGCGGACGCCCGCGTGCCCGGCTGGCCGCTGGCGCTCACGGCGTCCATGTCGTCAGCAGTCCGTCCAGCGCGGGACGGTCGCGGTCGGGCACCTCGATCTGCGGGGTGCCGAGGTGCACGAAGCCGACCACGCGCTCGTTCTCCGCCAGGCCGAGGATGCGCGCGGCTTCGCCGTCGTAGGCGGCCCAGCCGGTAAGCCATTGCGCGCCGTAGCCCAGCGCGTGCGCGCCGAGCAGCAGGTTGTAGGCCACGTTGCCGGCGCACAGCAGCTGCTCGATCTCCGGCACCGAGCTTTCCGGGTGCAGTCGCGCCACCACCACGATCACCCGCGGCGCGAAGGTGTAGCGCAGGCGTTCCTTCTCGCGCTTGGATTCGGGCAGTCCGGGGTCGCGCGCGATGGCGCGCGCGGCCAGCTTCTCGCCGAAGCGCAGCTTGGCCTCGCCGCGCAGCTCGACCAGCCGGAACGGCACCAGCTTGCCGTGGTCGGGCACGCGGATCGCCGCCTGCAGCAGCGCGCGCAGGGTGGCGTCGTCGGGCGCCGGTTCGCCGAGCTGGCGGGATGGGACGGAGTGGCGTTGTTGCAGCAGTTCGAGCGGTGCGGACATGGGGGAAAGCTGCGTATGGGGAGCGGTCATGGTAACCGGCCGGTCACCGCACCGCCTCCAGCGTGAACGCGCCGGGCAGCAGCGCCGCCACGCTGGTCTCGCGCACCGCGCCGGCGAGGTTGCCCAGCCATACCGGCATGTCCGCGTCGCACAGCTCGGCCAGCACCTGGCGGCAGGCGCCGCAGGGGCTGACCGGCGCGGGGGTGTCGGCGGTCACCGCCAGCGCCGCGAAGTCGCGCGGCGCGCAGCCGGCGGCGATGGCGGAGAACAGCGCGGTGCGCTCGGCGCAGTTGCACAGCCCGTAGGCGGCGTTCTCCACGTTGCAGCCGGCGAAGCGGCGGCCGTCGCGCGCCAGCAGTACGGCGCCGACGGCGAAATGCGAGTAGGGGGCATAGGCGCGTTCGCGCGCCAGGCGCGCTTCGCGCAGCAGGGTTTCGGCGGTCTCGGTCATCGGTAGCGCGGTCTCCGGTTGCCACCCCCGCGACCTCGGCCCGAACGCCGGCCGGCGGGCCAGTCTACTCCCGGCACGCGCCCGCGCGGCAAGCCGGCGCCGCCCGCGTCCGCCTCCGGCGGCTGCCTGCTACGATGGGGAAACCAATCCGCAGGGGATGCACGATGCCGATCACCGTGGCCGCATTGCGCGAAACCGCCGCCGACGAGCGACGCGTGGCGATCACGCCCGAGGTGGCGCGGAAGTGGTGCGAGCAGGGCCTGCGCGTGCTGCTGGAACGCGGCGCCGGCGCGGCCGCGGGCTTCCCCGACGCCAGCTACGTCGGGGTGGAATTCGCCGATGCCGGCGCGGTGCTGGCGCAGGCCGACCTGCTGGCCTGCGTGCTGCCGCCGGACGATGCGGTGTTCGCGAAGCTGCGCGAGGGCGCCATGGTGGTCGGCCAGCTGCGTCCCTACGGCGCCGGCGCCCGCCTCGACGCGCTGGCGGCGCGCCGGCTCACCGCCTTCGCGCTGGAGCTGCTGCCGCGCACCACCCGCGCCCAGGCGATGGACGTGCTCAGCTCGCAGGCCGCGGTGGCGGGCTACCGCGCCATGCTGGTCGCGGCCGAGGCCTGCCCGAAGTTCTTTCCCATGCTGACCACCGCGGCGGGCACCATCCGCCCGTCGAAGGTGCTGGTGATCGGCGCCGGCGTGGCCGGCCTGCAGGCCATCGCCACCGCGCGCCGGCTGGGGGCGCAGGTGGAAGGCTACGACGTGCGCCCGGAGACGCGCGAGCAGGTGGAGTCGCTGGGCGCAAAGTTCCTCGACCTCGGCGTCAGCGCCGCCGGCAGCGGCGGCTACGCGCGGGAGCTTTCCGCCGAGGAGCGCGCCGCGCAGCAGCAGGCCCTGGCCGAGCGGCTGAAGTCGTTCGACGTGGTGGTGACCACCGCCGCGGTGCCCGGGCGCCCCGCGCCCAGGATCCTCGCCGCCACGATGGTGGAAGGCATGAAGGCCGGCGCGCTGATCGTGGACCTGGCCGCCGAGGGCGGCGGCAACTGCGAGCTGACCCGGCCGGGCGAGCGCGTGGAGCACGGCGGCGTGGTCGTGCTGGGGCCGCTCAACCTGCCCGCCGGCGCGCCGCTGCACGCCTCGGAGATGTACGCGCGCAACCTGCGCAACTTCGTCGAGCTGCTGCTGGAGGACGGCGCCCTGCAGCCGGACTTCGGCGACGAGCTGGTGGCGAAGAGCTGCGTGGTGCGGGCGGGGGAGAGGGTGTTCCAGGGCTGAGCCCGCGCCCGGGCGGCGCGGCGCGCGGCTCCCTGAGTCTGCTCACGATCTCCAAGTGCCCCCACGCCGGGGGAGCTGTTTGCGCGCAGGCCAGGGAAGAGCGAGGGAGTGGGCGTCCGTCCACGACCGAGCGATGACGTCGGCCTGTGGGCCAACGCGAGGTACTCGGAGATCGTGAACAGGCTCTCAGGGGCGTCCCGGCTTCCCGAACGGCCGCATGCTCGGCGGCGGCACCGCCCCGCGCGGGCCCGCGTCGTGCAGCCACTGCCGCCGTTCGGCGGGGCTCTTGGACTGCCATTCCTGCAGCAGCCGTTCGCGCTGCTGCGGCGGCAACTGCTGGAAGCGCTCGAAGGCGGCGCGCAGTTGCTGCTGGCGTTCCGGCGGCAGGCGGTGGAAGCGCTCCACGTCGTGCCGCACCGAGGCCCGCTGGGCGGGCGTCATCCGCTGCCAGCGCTCGATGCGCTGGCGGACTTCCTCGCGCCGGCGCGGCGGCAGCTTGACCCAGCGCGCGGATTTCTGCAGCAGGTGGTCCTGCCGGTGCGGCGGCAGGCTGTCCCATTTGTCGCGCAGCGGCGCCAGCACGTCCTGCTGCGCCGGGGTGAGGCTGCGCCAGGGGTGCGGCGCGGCCTGGGCACGCAGCGCGTACGGCAGGCCGCACGACAGGATCAGCGCCAGCAGGAACGGGACGGAACGCGCGCTCATGGTTCAGTAGGTGCTCCCGGACTGCGCCTGATGGGTGGAGGCGAGCCAGCTGTAGAAGTCCAGGTTCTGGTACAGCTTCGGATCGGTGCCGTCGGCGTCGGGCGGCAGTTCGCTGCTGGCGGTTTCCGGGCTGGTGGAGATCGCCGAGGCCGCCGGCACGGGGGCACCGTCGCGGCCGGCCGGCTGCCACACCATCATCGCGGCCAGCGCGACGGCGGCCAGCGCGCCGATCGGCAGCAGGGTGCGCATGCGATGGTGCGCGGGAGCCTGCGCCGTGGCCAGCGCGGTGCGGCGCGCGGCGCGCAGGCGGCCGGCGGTGGCCGGGTCCAGGCGCTGCAGGGCGTCGCGGTAGCGCGCGCGGGCGCGCAGTTCGAGGGACGGGTCGGGCGTGTCGTTCATCGCCAGTCCTCCAGTTGGTCGCGCAGGTTGTGCATCGCGCGCGACAGGTGGGTTTTCACGCTGCCTTCGGAGCAGCCCATGGCCTGGGCGGTTTCCGCCACGTCCAGGCCTTCCAGCACGCGCAGGATGAAAGCCTCGCGCTGGCGCCGGGGAAGCTTGCGCACCGCCGCCGCCAGGTCGGCGTACGACTGCGCGTCGCGCAAGCGGTCGAGCGGGCCGGGGGCGTTGTCGGCGGGCTCCCAGGCGGGACGCTCGTCGCCGTTCTCGTCGACCCCGCCGCCGAGCCAGCCGACCATGATGGAGCGCACCTTGCGGCGGCGCTGCAGGTCCACCACGCGGCGGCGCAGGATGCCCCAGAACAGCGGCATCCACTCGGCAGGCGGCTTGTCGCGGTAGTGCCGCACCAGCCGCAGCATGGCGTCCTGCACCGCATCCAGCGCGTCCTCGCGGTGGCCCAGGTGCAGCTCGGCGACGCGGAAGGCGCGCCGTTCGACCTGGGCCAGGAACGCGTCCAGCGTGGCCGGGACGGGCCGGCTTTCGCCGGCCAGCAGCGCCGCTTCGTCGAAGGTGGGGGCGAGGCCGTTCATGGCGTCGTCCCCGGCATGGTCCGGCTGCGCATCCCTGGGGCCCATCGGGTTGGATGTCCCGTTCAACGCGGCAGGCCGGTGCAGGTTGACCCCGAGGCGCCGCCGGCGCGGGGTTCCGCGCCGGAACTGATCGGGGCATCCCATCTACCGTATGATGCGGCGGACACGGCTGCGAGGCGGGGGAAGCACATGCTCGACGGGTTCCTGGCGCTGTACATCTTCATGCTGGCCGCGTTCACCGGCTACGAGATCATCGCGCGGGTGCCGGTGATCCTGCACACGCCGCTGATGTCCGGCTCCAATTTCGTCCACGGCATCGTGCTGGTGGGGGCCATGATAGCGCTGGGCCATGCGCGCACGCCGTTCGAGACGGCGCTGGGCTTCGTGGCCGTGCTGCTGGGGGCGGGCAACGCCGCCGGCGGCTACGTGGTCACCGAGCGCATGCTGGAGATGTTCAAGTCCAGCCGCAAGCCGGGGGACCAGGCATGAGCTGGCTGCCCACGCTGGTGCGTGCCTGCTATTTCATCGCCGCGCTGCTGTTCATCCTGGGCCTGAAGCGCATGAGCTCGCCGCGCACCGCGCGCGGCGGCATCGTGTGGGCGGGCGTGGGCATGCTGCTGGCGGTGCTGGCCACCTTCGCGCTGCCGGACATGCACAACCGGGGGCTGATCCTCGCCGCGGTGGTTATCGGCGTGGCCGCGGCCTGGTGGAGCGGCCGCCGCGTGGCGATGACCGCGATGCCGCAGATGGTGGCGCTGTACAACGGCATGGGCGGCGGCGCGGCGGCGGCGATCGGCGCGGTCGAGCTGGTGGCGCACGCACGCCGCGCCGCGGTGGCGGTGCCCGACACCGCGCCGCTGCGGCCGGAAAGCTGGGCGCTGGACGCGCTGCACCCGGTCGCGGCGGTGGCGCCGCTGTCGCCGGTGGAGCTGGTGCTGGGCGTGCTGGGTGCGCTGATCGGCGCGGTGAGCTTTTCCGGCTCACTGGTCGCCTTCGCCAAGCTGCAGGGCTGGATGGACCGGCGCTTCGTGTTCCCCGGCCAGCGCGCGGTCAACCTGTTGATCCTGCTGCTCGCGCTGGTGCACGGCGCGATGCTGGCGACGGGCCACCTGACGGTCCCGGCGACCGCGGCGTTCTTCGTGCTGGCCCTGCTGTTCGGCCTGATGATGACGCTGCCGATCGGCGGCGCCGACATGCCGGTGGTGATCTCGCTGTACAACGCGTTCACCGGGCTGGCGGTGGCGTTCGAGGGCTTCGTGCTGGGCAACGAGGCGATGATCATCGCCGGCATGGTGGTGGGCGCCGCCGGCACGCTGCTGACCCAGCTGATGGCCAAGGCGATGAACCGTTCGCTGGGCAACGTGCTGTTCGGCAGCTTCGGCGCCGCGGCGGGCGGCGCAGCGCAGGAGATCGCGGGCAGCCAGAAGCCGATCGAGGCCGCCGACGCGGCGGTGATGATGGCCTACGCCGAGCGCGTGGCCATCGTCCCCGGCTACGGCATGGCGGTGGCGCAGGCGCAGCACAAGGTGTGGGAGTTCGCCAGGCTGCTGATCGAACGCGGGGTGAAGGTGAGGTTCGCGATCCACCCGGTGGCCGGCCGCATGCCCGGGCACATGAACGTGCTGCTGGCCGAGGCCGGCGTGCCGTACGACCTGATCGCCGACATGGACGACATCAACCCCGAGTTCCCCGCCACCGACGTGGCGCTGGTGATCGGCGCCAACGACGTGGTGAACCCGATGGCCAAGACCGACCCGGCCTCGCCGATCTACGGCATGCCGATCCTCGACGTGGCGGCGGCCAGGAACGTCATCGTGATCAAGCGCGGCCGCGGCACCGGCTTCGCCGGCATCGAGAACGCGCTGTTCTACGCCGACAACACCCGCATGCTGTACGGCGACGGTCAGGCCGCCGCGGGCGAGCTGGTGGCGCAGCTCAAGGCGCTGGACGCCTGACCGCGCGCTGCGCCGCCACCAGCGCGGCGAGCACGGCGCCCAGCGCGAACCAGGCCAGCGCGGCGGGCGCCAGCCCCAGCCGCGCCAGCGCCAGCAGCATGACCGGGCCGGCGGTGCGCAACGCGTCGACCAGGCCGATGCCCAGGCTGCCGGCGATCCGCGCCGCGGCGATCAGCACGCAGACGTAGCCCGCCGCCAGCAGCGTGGCCGCGGCCGCCAGCACGGCGGCGCCGGCGCGCTGCCGCGGGCAGACCCAGAAGCGCATCGCCAGGCCCAGCAGAGCGCCCGCCGGCAGCGCCAGCCAGGGCGCCGTCTGGCCCAGGAACACCACCAGCAGCATCCATACCGCGCCGGCGGCCAGGCCCAGCATGGCCGCGCAGAAGGCGGCGAAGACGGCGCCGAACAGCGCACCCGCGCTCATGGCGCGGAACGGGCGGGGAGCGGGGCGGTGAAGGGCACGCGGTTTCCTTGCAGGCAAAGGGGCATTCTAGGTCGTGCGTGGCGCCGGCGGCGCCCGCTGCGGCAACCTGGCTTGATATGCGGCGGCGCCGGCCTGATCTGGAGCAGGGCCGGCGCCGCGCGCAGCCGGCATAATAGACGACCGGGCCGCCGCCTCGCGGCCGCCCGCTTTCCCCATTGGCAGGACGGCATGAGCGGCTTCAGTCTCAGCAGCGAACCTTTCACCCTGGCCCGCGACTGCGCGGCGGTCATGGTGCCGCAGGGCGAGGGCGTGACCCTGCCCGCGGGGCAGATCGGCTACATCACCCAGGCCCTGGGCGGCAGCTTCACCGTCTACGTGGAAGGCAACCTGTTCCGCATCGCCGGCGTCGACGCCGATGCGCTGGGCAAGGAACCCCCGCCGCCGATCGAGGTGCCCGCCGACGCCACCGACGCCGATGTCGAGAAGCTGGCCTGGGACCAGCTGCGCACGGTGTTCGACCCGGAGATCCCGATCAACGTGGTGGAACTGGGCCTGGTCTACGACCTCAGCCTGGAGCAGCGCGAGGACGGCCGGCGCACGATCTACGTGAAGCTCACCCTCACCGCCCCCGGTTGCGGCATGGGCGACATCCTGGTGGACGACGCGCGCACCAAGCTGGAGATGATCCCCACCGTGGCCGAGGCCGATATCGACCTGGTGTTCGACCCGCCATGGAACCATTCGATGATGTCCGACGCGGCCAAGCTGGAAACCGGCATGCTTTGACGGTTTTCTCCCTCTCCCGCAGGGGGAGAGGAAGAAAGGTAGACCTCAGCCCTTCGCTTCCTCGAAGCGGTTCTCCGCCCGGTTCTTGCGTACCTTCGCCGGATCCCACACGCGGCCGTTCATGGTGATGTAGACGCCGTCGGGCAGGGTCTGCACCGCGGCCACCGCGCAGCCGATATTGAACACCGCGTCCGAGCCCTGGAAGCGCGCGGGATTCAGCGCGCCGGTGAGCACGATCACCTTGCCGGAAATGCCGGCCAGCACCTTCGCGGTCTCCACCATGGTGTCGGTGCCGTGGGTGACCAGCACGTGGCGGTGCGGCTGCGCCTCGATGGTGGAGCGGATCAGCGCGCGGTCCTCGTCGGTGACGTGCAGGCTGTCCTTGCGCAGGATCGGGATCACGTCGAACTGGAAGGCCACGCCGAGCTGGCCGAGGATCTCGCCGATCTGCGGCGCGCCGATCTTGTAGTCCGACTTGTCGTCGAAGTAGATCTTGTCGATGGTGCCGCCGGTGGTGACGATGGTCAGGTGCTGCATGGCCGGAAACCGCGTGAGGGGAAGGCGCGCATTCTATCCCGCCGGACCGGTCGACCCCAGCCGGCCGCCATGGCGGCCGGTCGTACCGTCCGGTCGAGCGTGGCGGGCGGCTGGGGTGGAGGACAGGCCGGCACGTTCAGCCCAGCAGCAACCCAGTGTCGTCCGTCCCGGGCGCGACCAGCCGGTCGAGGCCGTGCTCGACGAAGCGCCGCAGCGCGGCGGCGGGCCGCCGGTCGCCGCGCGTCGCGGCCCACGCGGCCTGTCGCGCCAGCAACGCCGCCGCGGCGCAGCGCGCCAGGGTGAGCGCGAGGCCGCGCGCGCCGGCCTCCTGCGTGGCGCGCACGGCGCCGTGGCGGTCCAGCCAGCGGGCGGCGGCGTCCAGCGCCTGGCGGACCGCGCCGGCCGCGTGCATGTCGTCGTTGCCGTCCAGCCAGACCGCGGCGGCCGTGCGCAGCGCGCCGAGGCCGTCGCCGGCCAGGGCGCGCAGGCTGTCCAGCGACAGCACGTTGGTGGTGCCTTCCCAGATCGCGTACACCTGCGCGTCGCGCAGCAGCTGGGGCAGGCCGGTGTCCTCGATGTAGCCGGCGCCGCCGAAGCATTCCAGCGCCTCGGAGCAGACGGCCACGGCCAGCTTGCCGGTCCACAGCTTGGCCAGCGGCGTCAGCAGGCGCAGCAGCGCGGCTTCGTGCGGCGCGGCCGCGCCGTGTTCCACCCGTCCGAGCAGGTGCGCCACCTCGAAGGCCAGCGCGAACGCGCCCTCGAACTCGGCCTGCAGGTCGGCCAGCGTCCGCGCGTGCAGCGGGTGCTCGACCAGCGGGCGGCCGAACACCTGTCGCCGCGTGGCGTAGTCGCGCGCCAGGGCGATCGCGCGCGCCATGCTGGCGACGGCGCAGACGGCGTTCCAGCTGCGGGTGACGTTGAGCATCGGCGCCACCTGCCGCACGCCGTGCGCCAGCTCGCCGAGCGGCCAGGCGGGCAGGCCGTCGAGGTGGATCTCGGCGGTGGGGAGTTCGTGCGTGCCGAGCTTGTCCTTCAGCCGGTCGATGGCCAGTTCCGGCTTGCGCTCCGTCCCGTCCATCGTCTCGACGTAGAACAGGGCCAGCGCGCCGGCGCCGTCGTCGGCGCCCTCCGGACGCGCCAGCGCCAGCGCGGCCTCGCCCACCACGGCGGAGCTGAACCACTTGCGGCCGTACAGGCGCCACTGGCCATCGACGTCCCGGCGCGCCACGGTCTCGGTGTGGCCCACGTCGGAACCGCCATGCGTCTCGGTCATCCACTGGCCGCTGAGCCAGAACGAGGCCGGGTCGCGGCTGAGGAAATGCGGCAGGGCGCGCTCGATCAACGACCGGTTGCCTGAGGCCTTCAGCGCGGTCGCCGCGCCGTCGGTCATCGCCAGCGGACAGGTGTAGAACTCGCTGGCCAGGTGGTAGAGGTAGACCCGCGCGAATTCCTCCAGCCGCGCGTGCTCGTGGGCCTCGTGGCCGCTGGCGAGCACCGCGTGGCGGGTGGTGACGCCGGGGCCTTCCTGCCACGCGGTGGTCAGCTCGATGCGATCGACCCGGCGCCCCCAGGCGTCCCACTGCGTCAGCACCGGCTTGCGTCGCGTGGCGGCGGTGGCGCGATGCCACGCCGTCAGGGCATGGTCGCCCAGCGCGTCGAGGTCGGCATCCAGCGCGGCGCGGCGCGCGGCGGGCAGGACGCGGTCGAGCAGCGCGTGCAGCAGGCGGTCGCTGCGGTAAGGGTGCGGCAACTGCGGGGCGGCTTGCAGGAATCCCATGGGCGGCTCCGGGCAGGTGGTGTCCACGAGTATAGGCACGTCGCGGTGCGTGCCGCGTGAGAGCCTGTTCAAGATCTCCCCGCGGCCCGCGCCGGGAGCTGTTTGCGCGCAGACCAAGGAAGAGGGAAGGCGTGGACGTCCGTCCACGACTGAGTGATGACGCCGGTCTGTGGGCCAACAGACCCGGCCCTCCGGGTTGCCTTGCCCTGGCCGCCACGCGGCAGCGCGCGGCTTGGCCCCTGCCTTCGCAGGGGCAGGCTCTGCCCGCCAGCCAGGCGCTGCGCCACGCACTCCCACCGGGCGGCCAGGGCAAGGCAACGCGAGCACGGGGAGATCTTGAACAGGCTCTGAGAGACGCTAGCCGGCCAGTCGTTGCAGCTTCGCCGCGTGCCGCTTCAGCGCGTGGCGCAGTGGTGCCGGCCGGCGGATCTCGAACGCGAACGGCAGCCGCGCCAGTTCGCGTGCGAACCAGCCCAGGTCGTCGGCGCTGCTGCGCAACAGCACGCCGCCGGTGGCCGGTTCGAGCAGGCCGAAGTCCAGCGCGAAGGCGCGGCGCGCCGTGTCCAGGTCGGCGCGCAGCAGCACCTCCACCGCGTGGCGGCGCGGCATGCCGGCGATGCTGGCGTTGAGCTGCGCCAGCGCGTCGAAACCGTCCGGGCGCCGGAAGCGCTGGTCCAGCGCCCACACCGTGCCGATGCGGTCCAGCCGGAACGAGCGCAGGCCTCGGCGCAGGTGGCACCAGCCCACCATGTACCAGGCGCCGGCGCGCCAGGCCAGGCCGTAGGGATCGACCTCGCGCTCGCTGCGCCGCTGCGGCGGAGCGGTGTAGTCCAGTCGCACGCGGCGGCGTTCCTGCGCGGCGGCAGTGAGCGTGGCCAGCGCGTCGTCGCCGCCCGCCGCGCCGGACGGATGGAGATCAAGCTGCACCGTGTCGGCGATCGCCAGCGCGCGCTTCCGCAGCCGCTCGGGCATCGCCCGCGCCAGCTTCGCCTGCGCGCCGGCCACGGCCGGCGCCGCGCCCGCCAGTCCCAGCCGCTGCGCGGCGAGCAGGCCCAGCGAGAGGGCCTGCGCCTCGTCGTCGTCGAACATCAGCGGCGGCAGCTTGAAGCCGGGCACCAGCGCGTAGGCGCCGTGGCGCCCGCGCTCGGTGGCGATGGGGATGCCCAGGTCCTCCAGCGCCACGATGTAGCGGCGCAGGGTGCGCCCGTCCACGCCCACCTGCCGCGCCAGTTCCGGCCCGCTGGCGCGGCCGCGGCTCTGCAGCAGTTCCAGTACGGCGAGCAGGCGGGTGGTGGGCCGGGTCATGCGCGCAGTGTAGCGATTCATCAGGGCGGGTTATGTCCTGATTACGCCGTAGCGTGCGCGCATGTCCGCCACTGGGGAGTCGCCATGAAGTCCACGTTCCGCCGCCTGCTGGGCCTGTTTTCCATCGTCGCGCTGGGTGCGGGCACGCCAGCCGCAGCCGGGTCGGCAGCGGGCGATAACGCGACCGGGCCATCGCCCGGGGCTTTGCCCGGCATGGACACCGTGGCGCACCTGCACGATTTCCAGGTCGTCGAGCTGCGCCGCTACACCACCACGCACGGCGGACGCGCGCGCTTTGCCAGCTACTTCGACACCTATTTCCCGGAGGCCTTCGAGCAGCTCGGTGCGATGGTGTTCGGCCAGTTCCTGCCGCGCGGGCAGCCGGACCGGTTCGTCTGGCTGCGCGGCTTCCACGACATGCACGCGCGGCCGGTGGCGGATGCGCGGTTCTACTACGGGCCGCTGTGGCGCGAGCACCGCACCAAGGTGAACGCGCTGCTGCCCGACAGCGACGACGTGCTGCTGCTGCGCCCGCTGCGGCCGGACACCGGCGTCGCCGTGCTGCCGGCGGTGGACCCGGTGGACGAGCCGCACGGCGCGCGGGGGATCGTGGTGATGCAGGTCTTCGCGGCGAAGAAGGGCAGCGAGCGGGAGCTGGCGGCGCATGCGGAAGCGCAATTCGAACGCTACCGCGGTGCCGGCGTGCGCCAGGCCGGCATCCTCGTCACGCTGGACGAGCCGAACAATTTCCCGCAGCTACCGGTGCGCACGGACGGTCCGTGGCTGGTCTGGCTGGGCGTGGTGCGCGACGAGGCCGCGTTGCATGCGCTGGAACCGGCGATGCGCGCGGCCGCCAGCGCCCTGGATGCCGGCGGCCTGCTGCGCGGCGAGCCGGAGCGGGTGGTAATGGACCCGACGCCGCGCTCGCGGCTGCGCTGGCTGCCCGACGTGGCGGGAACGGCGCCATGAGCCATGCCGCGCAGCTGTGGCTGTTCTTCGTGGTGGTGTTCGGGGTGATCGCGCTGCCCGGGCTGGACATGGCCTTCGTGTTCGGCAGCGCATTGAGCGGCGGCCGTGCGCGGGGGCTGGCCGCGGTGGGCGGCATCGTGGCCGGTGGCCTGTGCCACGTGCTGATGGCGGCATTGGGGATCAGCGTGCTGGTGAAGCTGGTGCCGGGCGTGTTCAGGGCGCTGCTGCTGGCCGGCGCGCTGTACATCGCCTGGATCGGCGTCGCGCTGCTGCGCGCTACCGCGACGCTGCAGGCGCCGGCGGCGGGGCAGGCGCTGCCGTGGGCGGCGACGTTCCGGCAGGGCATGCTCACCTGCCTGCTCAATCCCAAGGCCTACCTGTTCATGCTGGCGATCTTCCCGCAGTTCCTGCGCCCGGCCGATGGCGCGTTGTGGCTGCAGGCGCTGGTGCTGTGGGCGATCATCGCGCTGACCCAGGGCGGCGTGTACGGCACGCTGGCGCTGCTGGGGGGCCGCGTGCGCGGGTGGCTGCACGGCCGCCCCGCCGCCGGCGCGTGGGCTACCCGTTGCGTCGGCGCGTTGCTGGTCGCCGTGGCGGCGCTGACCGCGGCGGAGGCGTGGCCGCGGCCCTGAGCCGCGCTCAGCGCCGCGGCCGCCGCACGCCGGCGCCGAGCGTGCCGATCAGCAGCAGGGTCAGCGCGATCTCCAGCAGCGCCGGGATGCGCTCGGCCGGTGCGCTCCAGGCTTCGGCCACGCCATGGCAGAAGTAGAACAGGGCCAGGATGCCGACCCACAGCAGGGCGCGGCGCACGTTGCGCAGCGCGAGCAGCGGCAGCAGCAGCGGGACCAGCGCGATCGACAGCGCCAGCGGCACCGGCATGTGCCGCGGCGGTTGCAGCCAGCCGTGCCACAGTGCCTGCAGCGCGACCAGCGCGGCCCAGGCGGCCAGGCCCAGCTTCTGCTCGGCGGGCAGCGCGGTGCGGGCGTTCATGCGGCGCCCCCAAGCTTGCGCGCGGTGTCGGCGAGGCGGCGGCCGAGCGCGCGGGCCAGCTCGCGCTCGTGCTCGCTGATCGCATGCTCGCCCTTGGCGCCGGCGACGTGGCTGGCGCCGTAGGGCGCGCCGCCGCTGCGGGTGGCGGACAGCGCCGCCTCGGTGAACGGGATGCCCAGCAGCAGCATGCCATGGTGCAGCAGCGGCAGCGCCATCGTCAGCAGGGTGCTTTCCTGGCCGCCGTGCATGGTGCCGGTGGAGGTGAACACCGCGGCGGGCTTGCCGACCAGCGCGCCGCTGGCCCATTCGGCGCCGGTGCCGTCGAGGAAGTGCTTGAGCGGCGCGGCCATGTTGCCGAAGCGGGTCGGGCTGCCTAGGGCGAGCCCGGCGCAGTCGGCCAGGTCCTGCCTGGTGGCGTAGGGCGCGCCCTCGTCGGGCTCGGGCGGCTGCGCGGTCTCCGTCACCGGCGCCACCGGCGGCACCTGGCGCAGGCGCGCGCGCATGCCGGGCACTTCCTCGATGCCCCGCGCGATCAGCCGCGCCAGCTGTGCGGTGTGGCCAGTGCGGCTGTAGTAGAGGACCAGGATCTCGTTCATGCGGCTCGATGCGTGGGTGGGCCGTTCACGGGCGATGCGCTAGTGTACCGGCGATGTCGGACCGGCCCACAGGGACCCCCATGCGTTGGCGCTTCGATCGAGACCGCAGCCTCACCTTCGGCCGCTTCCTGTGGCAGCGTTTCCTCGACGACAAGTGCTTCGAGACCGCCGGCGCGCTGTCCTACACCACGCTGGTGTCGCTGGTGCCGCTGATGGTGGCGGGCCTGGCGATGTTCTCGGTGTTCCCGGTGTTCGCCGGCGCGCGCGACACGCTGCTGGACTTCGTGTTCCACAACTTCGTGCCAGCCGCCGGCCACCACGTGCAGGTGGCGCTGCAGGAGTTCGCCAGCAACGCCAGCCAGCTCACCGGCATCAGCATCCTGGTGATGCTGTTCAGCGCGGTCTCGATGATGGTGAGCATCGAGGACCGGCTCAACCGCATCTGGCGCGTGCACCAGCCGCGGCGCTGGAGCTCGCGGGTGCTGCTGTACTGGGCGGCGCTGACGTTGGGGCCGATCCTGGTGGTGGGCGGGCTGGCGGCCAGTTCCTACATCACCGCGCTGCCGCTGCTGAACGAGACCGCCGGCCAGCTCGGCGCCGGCGGCGTGGTGTTGCGCGTGCTGCCGTTCGTGGTGACCCTGGTGACGCTGTGGCTGCTGTACACGGTGGTGCCGAACCGGCGCGTGTCGAAGCGCGATGCGGCGATCGGCGCGCTGCTCGGCGCGGTGCTGTTCGAGGTCGCGCGCTGGGGCTTCCGGCTGTTCGTGCACGGCGGGCACACCTACCAGCAGATCTACGGCAAGGCGCTGGCGGTGATCCCGATCTTCCTGCTGTGGATCTACCTGTCGTGGATCATCGTGATCCTGGGCGCGTCGATCGCAGCCTCGATCTCCTCGTTCGAGTACCGCCCGGCGGCGAAGGCGCTGCCGAAGGACGCCGAGTTTCTCGGCCTGCTGGCGGTGCTGGGCCATTTCGTGCGGGCGCAGCGCAGCGGCGAATGCGTGGACCCGGCGAGCGTGCAACTGGCCGAGCCGGTCCTGGACGGCACCGCCATCGCCGCCTGCTTCGGCACCCTGCAGCAGGCCGACCTGATCCAGCGCAGCGAGGCCGGCGGCTGGCTGCTGTCGCGCAGCCTGGACAGCACCGACCTGCTGCGGGTGTACGCGCACAGCGGCTGCCGCCTGCCGCTGGAGCCGGCGAAGGATGCCGCCGGGCTGGAGATCGCGTTGCCGTCCGAGCTGCTCGCGTTGCTCGAGGACATGGCGCGCGGCCTCAAGGCGACACTGGGCACGCGGCTCGACCGGGCCTATCCTGCCGGTTCCCCGTCCGGTCCCGCCGAGGAATCCGTTCCATGAAACTGCTGCGCCTGCTGCCGGTCCTGCTGGCCCTGTCCGTCGCCGCGCCCGCCTTTGCGGCCATGCCGGCGCAACCCGCGCTGAAGATCACCACGCTGGACGGCAAGCCATGGAACCTGGCCGCGCAGCGCGGGCACTGGGTGATCGTGAATTTCTGGGCCACCTGGTGCGTGCCGTGCATCAAGGAGATGCCCGACATCTCGAAGTTCGTGGCCACGCACCCGGACGTGCGCGCCATCGGCCTGGCCTACGAGGACAGCGCGCCGGCCGAGATCCGCGCCTTCCTGCGCAAGCACCCGGTGAGCTACCCGGTGGCCCAGGTCCCGCTGGACAAGCCGCCGCAGGATTTCGACGAGCCGCTCGGCCTGCCCACCACCTGGCTGATCGCGCCCGACGGCCGCGTGGCGCAGCGCTTCATGGGGCCGGTGGACGGCGCGAAGCTGGGCGCCGCGATCGCGGCGAAGCCCCGCTGATGCCTGCCGCGCGCTTCCTGGTCGGCGGTCGGGTGCAGGGCGTGTTCTACCGGGCCAGCACCCGCGAGCAGGCGCGCGGACTGGGCCTGGCCGGCCATGCGCGCAACCTGCCGGACGGCCGCGTCGAGGTGCTGGCCTGCGGCGACGCCGCGGCGCTCGACGCGCTGGAGCGCTGGCTGTGGCAGGGGCCGCCCGCGGCCGAGGTGGAATCGGTGATGCGCGAGCCCGCCGGGGCGCCGGACGGGCCGGGCTTCCACGTCGTCGGCTGAGCGCCTGCGAGGTCATCGAGCGTCCGGCCGCGGATCGAGTGATCCGCAAGCCCCGGGCCAGCCTACAAGTCGTGATCGACCGGCGGCCGCCCGATGCGGTGGCGGGTGCTGATCCACTGCACCGCGCGGCGGAAGTCGCGCGCGTAGGCGGCCATGTCGAACAGCGGGTTCGCCGCGCGCTGCTGCACCAGATGGCGGCGCAGCGTGGCCAGCGCGGCGGGGTCGCCGCCCAGGCGCACCGCGGTGGCGAGGAAGCCGTCCTCGTCCTCGGCCACCAGTTCCGGCAGCCCCGCGTGTTCGAGCAGGCTGGCGGCCACGCGCCCGGCGAAGGTGTCGCCGCGCAGGGTGAGCACCGGGCAGCCGGCCCACAGCGCGTCGGAGGCGGTGGTGTGGGCGTTGTAGGGCAGGGTGTCGAGGAACAGGTCGGCGTGGGCGTAGCAGGCCAGGTATTCGGCGTGCGGCAACTGCGGCAGGAACACCAGCCGCTCCGGCGCCACGTCCAGCGCGGCGGCCGCGGCGCGCAGGCGCGCGTTGGCACCGTCGGGGCCGGAGAGCAGCCACAGCACGCTGTCCGGCACCTGTTGCAGCACCAGCATGAAGCGCGCGAACGAGGCCGGGTTGATCTTCCATGCGTTGTTGAAGCAGGCGAACACGGTGCCTTGCGCGGGCAGGCCGCAATAGGCGCGGCTGGGCGGCGGGCCGGGTTCGCGGGTGGTGTCGCTGGGCTGGTAGCAGCGCGGCAGGCGCAGCAGCTTTTCGCTGACGTGTGGGCGCAGCGCATCGGGCAGCACCGTGGCGTCGGCCAGCAGGTAGTCCATCCACGGCGCGCCGGAGGTGCCGGGGTAGGCCAGCCAGTTCACCTGCACCGGCGCGGGGCGCAGCGCCATCAGTTCGACGTTGTCCTTGCCGCAGTAGCCGTTGAGGTCGAACAGCACCTCGATGCCGGCGGCATGGATGCGCTGCGCGCATTGCGCCGGGTTCTGCCCGGCCAGGTCGTGCAGCGTGGACACGGCGGCGAGGCGGCGGCGGATCGCGCCGCCGTCGTCGGGCGTGGTCGCGAACAGATGGATGTCCAGGTCGCTGCCGGCCAGCGCCTCCAGCATGGCCACCACGAGCAGGCCGGTGGCGTGCTCGCCGAAACCGTCGGCGACCAGGCCGACGCGGATCGGCGCGCCGGCCGCCGGGGCGGACGGGCGCAGGTCGAGCTGGACGCGCAGCGGCACGGTGCGCTGTTCGATCATGGCGGCGTAGCTTTCGGCGCAGCGGCGCTGTGCGGCGGCGCCGGCGTCCTCGGCCAGGAAGGCGAACGGGCCGATGCCCGGCTGGTGCGCGGCCACCGCCTGCCGCAGCCGGGCGGACAGTTCGTCCAGCTCGCGCCAGTCGCAGCGGCGGCGCTGCGCGTACAGCAACTGGCTCAGCGCCGGGGCGAGTTGCGGATCGGCCTGCAGGGCGCGGCGCCAGGCGTCGGCGGCGGCGCCGAGGTCGCCGGCCTCGTCCAGCATCAGGCCGGCCTCGTAGGGGTAGCGGGGGTTGTGCGGGGCCGTGCGCTCGGCCTGCAGCCAGGCGTCGGCGGCCTCGCGGGCGCGGCCCTGCGCGCGCAGGACGTGGCCGAGCAGGGCGTGGGCGCCGTCCAGCGCAGGCGCGATCTGCAGCGCCTCGCGCACGTGCGTCTCGGCTTGGCCGGCATGGCCCAGTTCCAGCTCGGCGGCGGCCAGGTTCAGTCGCAGGCCCGGGTGGCCGGGAGCGCCGTGGGTGGCCATGGCGAAGGCCTCGCGCGCCTGCGGGTAGCGGGCCGCGGCCATCAGCGCGGTGCCCAGGCCGTTGAGGATGGCGGGGTGGCCGGGCGTGCGCCGCAGCGCGGCGCGCAGGCGCTCGATCGCGGCATCGGCCTGGCCGTCCTCCAGCGCCAGCGTGGCGAGGTTGCACTGGATCTCCACGCTCTGCGGCGCCAGCTCGGCGGCGCGGGCCAGCGCGCTGCGCGCCTCGCCGCGGCGGCCGCAGCGCAGCAGTGCGATGCCGTGCAGGCGGATCAGTTCCGGCGCCACCGGGAAGTCGCGCCGCGCGCGGGCGGCGAAGGCGACGGCCTCGGCGTCCCGGCCGCGTTCCAGCAGGCCGGCCAGCTGTTGCAGGGTGCCCTTGATGTCGACGGGTATGGCGATGTTCATGCAGGGTTGGCCAGCGATTTCAGTTCGTCGGCCTGGTGTTCCCGCACCAGCGCGTCGATCAGTTCGTCGAGGTCGCCTTCCATGATTTCCGGCAGACGATACAGGTTCAGCCCGATGCGGTGGTCGGTGACGAGGTTGTCCTTGTAGCGGTAGGTACGGATGCGCTGGCTGCGGTCGCCGGTGCCCACCTGCAGGCGCCGCTCCTGCGCCTGCGCCGCGGCCTGCTTCGACTGCGCCTCGTCGAGCAGGCGCGCCTTCAGCAGGCTCATCGCGCGGGCGCGGTTCTTGTGCTGGCTGCGCTCGTCCTGGCATTCCACCACGGTGCCGGTGGGCAGGTGGGTGATGCGGATCGCCGAGTCGGTCTTGTTGACGTGCTGGCCGCCGGCGCCGGAGGCGCGGAAGGTGTCGATCTTCAGCTCGGCGGGGTTCAGCTCGATGCTCTCGATCTCGTCCAGTTCCGGCAGCACCGCCACGGTGGCGGTGGAGGTGTGGATGCGGCCCTGCGACTCGGTGGCCGGCACGCGCTTCACGCAGTGGGCGCCGGATTCGAACTTCAGCCGCGAGAACGCGCCCTTGCCCTCGACGCGGGCGACGATCTCCTTGTAGCCGCCGTGCTCGCCGGGGTTCTCGCTGAGGACCTCCACCTGCCAGCGCCGGCGCTCGGCGTAGCGCGCGTACATGCGGAACAGGTCGCCGGCGAAGATCGCCGCCTCGTCGCCGCCGGTGCCGGCGCGCACTTCCAGGAACAGGTTGGCCTCGTCGCGCGGGTCGACCGGCAACAGCAGGATCTGCAGTTCATCGTCGAGTTCGGCCAGGCGCCGTTCCAGCCGCGCGACGTCGTCGGCGGCCATGTCGCCGAGGTCGGGGTCGTCCAGCATGGCGCGGGCGTCGGCCAGCTCGCGTCCGGCCTGGTCGTGCTCGCGCAGCGCGGCGGCCACCGGCTCGAGCTGGGCGTACTCGCGCGACAGCTCGCGGAAGCGCGCGTTGTCGGCCAGCACCTCGGGCTGGCCGAGCAGCAGGCCGACTTCTTCGTGGCGTTCGGCGAGGGCTTCGAGCTTGCGGCGGATGGAGGGCGTCATGGCGGGGGCGGTCGGGTGGGCGGGCGGCGCGGGCCGCGGCGGATCCGGAAGCGGCAGCCAGCCGCCCTCGCTAGGCGTCGTCGCGTTCGTCGTCGCCGGCGTACAGGCGCCCGGCGGCGTGCAGCAGGTCCAGGTCGCCGTTCAGTGCCGCCTCGCGCAGCCGCGCGCTGGGGTGGTGCAGCAGCTTGTTGGTGAGCGTGTTGGCGAGGAAGGCCAGCGCCTCCTCAGCCGGCTTGCCGCGCGCGACCATCGCCTGCGCCTTGGCCAGCACCTCGTCGCGGTAGCGCTCGGCGTGCTGGCGCAGGTCCAGCGCGGGGTTTTTCAGGGTGAGCGCGCGGCGCCAGGCCATGTAGCGCTCCACCTGCAGGTCGATGATGGCGTCGGCCTCGCGCGCCGCGGCCTCGCGCGAGCGGCGGTTGTCGTCGATCACCTGGCGCAGGTCGTCGATGCCGTAGAGGAACACGTCGCCGAGCGCGCCCACCGCCGGGTCGATGTCGCGCGGCACGGCGATGTCGACCAGGAACATCGGCCGTCGCCGGCGCGCGGCGATGGCCTGCTCGACCATCGGCTTGGTGAGGACAGGCTGCCGCGAGGCGGTCGAGGCGAGCACGATGTCGGCCTCGGCCAGGTGCTGCGGCAGGTCGTGCAGGGCGATCGCGTAGCCGCCGTGGCGGCCGGCCAGCTCCTGCGCGTTCTCCAGCGTGCGGTTGGCCACGATCAGCCGGCGCACCTGCTTGTCGGCGAGGTGGCGCGCGGCCAGCTCGACGGTGTCGCCGGCGCCGATCAGCAGCACGCAGGCCTGCTTGAGGTCGGTGAACACCTGCTCGGCCAGGCGCACCGCGGTGAACGCCACCGACACGGTGTGCGCGCCGATGCGGGTATCGGTGCGCACGCGCTTGGCCACCGCGAAGGTGTGCTGCAGCAGGCGGTCCATCGGCGCCTTCAGCGCCTGCGCCTCACGCGCCAACTGGTAGGCGTCCTTCACCTGGCCGAGGATCTGCGGCTCGCCCAGCACCATCGAGTCCAGCCCGGTGGCGACGCGGAACATGTGCCGCACGGCGGCGTCCTCGTCGTGGCGGTAGAGGAACTCGTCCAGCCGGCCCGGGGTCAGACGGTGGTGGCGGTTGAGCCAGTCGCCCGGCACCTGCTCCGCGCCCGCCGCCACGCTGACGTACAGCTCGGTGCGGTTGCAGGTGGACAGGATCATCGCCTCCTCCACGCCCGGCTCGTGCGCCAGCTCGCGCAGCGCCGGGGCGGCGCTGTCCGCGTCGAAGGCCACCTGTTCGCGCAGGCCGACCGGCGCGGTGAGGTGGTTGAGCCCGAGGGCGATCAGCGGCATGGCGTGAGAGGATTCAAGGCGGCGGGCATCTCCGTCGGCGTAGACTAGCTTGGACAGGCCGACAGGGCCGAAACCGGCGGATGGATGGTGACTAGTGTGCTGAGCGGGGCCTTGGAGTTCAAGCAACTGCGGCATTTTGCGGCGAGCGGGGCGATGCTGCTGGGACTGGCCGGCTGTGCCGCGATGCCGGCCCGGCAGGCGGCCCCGGCGCCGGCTTCGCCACAGCCGCTGACCCGGCTGACGGTGGCCATCCCCGACGACGACCACAACCTCACCGCGCAGCTGCTGGCCGGGGAAATGGCGCTGGCGCGCACCGACCTCAAGGCGGCCGCGGCGGCCTACGGCAAGGCGGCCACCCTGTCCGACGACCCGCGCGTGGCCGGGCAGGCCGCGGCGCTGGCCATCGCCGTGCACGACGACGCGGCCGCGCGGCGCGCGCTGGATCGCTGGCAGGCGCTGGGCGCGAAGCCGGCGCCGCTGGCGCAGCTGCGCGCCCAGCTGGCGCTGGACGGCGGCCACACCGACGAGGCCCGCCTCCAGCTCGAAAAGCTGACCGCCAGCGGCGACAAGAACGCCTGGCGCGACTTCGGCCGCGTGCTGCTTGGCAGCCGCGACCCGGCGGTGGCCGGGCGCCTGCTGGAGGCGCTGGCCACGCCGGAGCGCCTGCCGGCCGACCCGCAGGCCTGGCTGGCGATGAGCGAGATGGGCGACCACTTCGGCCGCCACGCCTATGCCCGGCACATCGCCGACGCGGCGATGCAGCGCTTCCACAGCGCCGAGACCTACGCCTGGGCGGCGCAGATGAAGTTCAGGAACGGCGACCGCAAGGGCGCGATGGCGCTGTTCCGCAAGGCCCAGGCGAAGGACCCGAAGGACATCCGCCTGCGCCTGGCCTATGCCAGCCTGCTGCAACAGGGCGGCGACGCGGCGCAGGCCGCGAGCGTGCTGGAGAACGGCCCGCAGGACACCGACACCTACGCCATGCGCGCCGGCCTGGCGGCGGCCGCGAAGGACCGCGCGGCGCTGGCGCGGATCTACGACCAGCTTGGCCATGCCTCCGACGAGCAGCGCACCGACGGCGCCTACCTGCTGGGCCAGCTGGCCGAGACGCTGGACCGTCCGGACGATGCCTTGAAGTGGTACGCCCAGGTCGCCGACGACGACCCGCACGCCTTTGACGCCGACCTGCGCAGCGCGGTGCTGCTGCAGGCGCAGGGCAAGTCGGCGCAGGCGCACGAACAGCTGGCGCAGATGCAGGCCGACTACCTCGACCAGCCCAAGCAACTGCGCCAGGCCTACGAGGTGGACGCCGACCTGTACATGCGCGAACAGCGCTACGACGAGGCTGTCGACGCCTTCGTCCACGCCCTGCAGGTGGCGCCGGACGATCCCGCGCTGCTGTACGGCCGCGGCCTGGCCTATGCCGAGGCGGGCCGCATCGACGCCGCCGTGGCCGACTTCCGCCACCTGCTCAAGCTCAAGCCCGGCGACGTCGAGGCCAGCAACGCGCTCGGTTTCACCCTGGCCGACGCCGACCGCGACCTGCCCGAGGCCGAGAAACTGATCGCCGCGGCGCGCAAGGCCAAGCCCGACGATCCGTCCATCGCCGACTCCTGGGGCTGGCTGCAGTACCGGCTGGGCCACCTGGACCAGGCCGAGGCGGTGCTGCGTGGCGCGTGGCAGGCCAGCCGCAACGCCGACATCGGCGCCCACCTGGCCGAGGTGCTGTGGAAGCAGGGCCGCCACCAGGAGGCGCGCCAGCTGTTCGACGAGGCGCACAAGCTCGACCCGCACAACGCCACCCTGCAAGACGCGCTGAAACGGCTGCATCCATGAACCGACGACACCTGCGATGGCTGGCGGCGCTGCTGCCGCTGGGACTGGCCGCCTGCGCCCCGCGCCAGGCCGTGCGCCTGCCGGGCGACGCCGCCATGCTGGCGAAGCAGCAGGCCCGCGAGCAGCAGCTGGCCGGCGTCGACCACTGGACCCTGCAGGGCCGGCTGGGCGTCTCCGACGGCCGCAACGGCGGCAGTGGCAGCCTCAGCTGGACCCAGGACGGCGACCACTACGAATTCGTGCTGCACGGGCCGGCGCTCAGCGGCGCGGACTTCCGCCTCAGCGGCGGCCCCGACGGCGCCACCCTGGAAGGCGTGCGCGGCGGCCCGCTGCACGGCGCCGACGCGGAAGCGCTGATGCAGCGCGCGCTGGGCTGGACCGTGCCGCTGCGCGACCTGCGCGCCTGGGTGCGGGGCCTGCGCGCGGACAGCGGCCCGGCCGAGCTGCGCTTCGGTGCCGACGGCCTGCCTTCGCTGCTGCAGCAGGACGGCTGGGCGGTGGACTACCGCGCCTGGGATACCGCACGGCAGCCGCCGTTGCCGACGACCATCTTTGCGGCCAAGCCGCCGTACAAGGTGCGTCTGTCGGTGGAAAGCTGGACCATCCGCTAGACTGCGCGTCCCGCGCGGCCGGTGCCGCGCGAAGCCCGCCAGGCTTGCCGCGCATGAGCTGCACCATCGTCCCCGCCCGCCCCGACCAGGTCGACACGCTGCGCGACATCGAGCGCGCCGCGCTGGAGCTGTTCCGCGGCCACCCCACCTGGCCCTCCTATGCCGCCAGCACGCCCAGCGATGCGGAGGTGCTGGCCGACGCCATCGGCCGCGGCCGGGTGTGGGTGGCGCTGGACGCGGAAGGCCGCGAAGCGGGCTACGTCGGCGTGGACGTGGAAGATGGCGAGGCTACCATCGCCGAGATCGACGTGCGCCCCAGCCATGGCCGCCAGGGCATCGGCGCGCGCCTGCTGGAGCACGCCTGCACCTGGGCCGCCGAGTCCGGCTACCCGGCGATCAACCTGGGCACGCTGTCCGACGTGCCGTGGAACGCGCCGTTCTACGCCCGCCACGGCTTCGCGCCGATCGCGCCGGAGCGCTACACGCCGGCGCTGGCCCGGCACCGCGAGCAGGACCGCGAGCGCGGCTTCCCGATGCACCTGCGCGTCTACATGCGCCGGGCGCTGGCCCCCGCGCCGGACGGCTGGACGCGCTGGCCGGCGCCGGCCAAGCTCAACCTGTTCCTGCGCATCACCGGTCGCCGCGACGATGGCTACCACGAGCTGCAGACGGTGTTCCGCCTGCTCGACCGTGGCGACGAGCTGCGCCTGCGCGTACGCCCCGACGGCGCGATCCGCCGGCTCGGCGAGGTGCCCGGCGTGGCCGAGGTGGACGACCTGGCCGTGCGCGCCGCCCGCCTGCTGCGCCAGCGCGCCGGCGTGGCGGCGGGCGCCGAGGTCGAGGTGGCCAAGCGCATCCCGATGGGGGGCGGCCTGGGCGGCGGCAGTTCGGACGCGGCGACCGTGCTGGTGGCGCTCAACCAGCTGTGGGGCGCCGGGTTGGACGAGGACGCGCTGGCAGCGCTGGGTCGCGAGCTGGGCGCCGACGTGCCGGTGTTCGTGCGCGGCCGCTCGGCCTGGGCCGAGGGCGTGGGCGAGCGGCTGACGCCGCTGGCGCTGCCGCGGCGCTGGTACGCGGTGCTGGACCCGCGCACGCACGTGCCCACCGCGGCCCTGTTTCAAGCGCCTGAATTGACACGAAATGCGGCGCCGGCGACAATTTCGTCCTTTGTTTCCGGCGATGCGGCGGAGAACGCCTTCGAACCGGTCGTGCGCGCGCGGCACCCGCAGGTGGCGGCGGCGCTGGACTGGCTCGGCGCGTTCGGCCCGGCGCGGCTTTCCGGCAGCGGCGGGTGCGTGTTCCTGGAAATGCCCACGCGCGAGCGCGCGGAGGCGGTGGTCAGGCGCTGTCCCGCGTGCTTCGGTGCGTGGGTGGCCGCGGGCGTGGGGCTGTCGCCCCTGCACGAGGCGCTGGCCCGCCACCGCGGGGCGTCGGCCGGGAACAACTAGGCAAATCGCACACTGGGGCGTCGCCAAGCGGTAAGGCACCGGGTTTTGATCCCGGCATTCGCAGGTTCGAATCCTGCCGCCCCAGCCATCTCGTCAGATCTTCGTTTCAAAGGAAGCGCCCGTGGATACGCCCACCCCGATGCTGTTCACCGGCAATGCCCACCGCGGCCTCGCGGAGAGCGTGGCCCAGCGGCTGGGCATCCCGCTGGGCAAGGCGCTGGTCGGCAAGTTCAGCGACGGCGAGGTGCAGATCGAGATCGAGGAGAACGTCCGCCGGCAGGAGGTGTTCGTCATCCAGCCGACCGGTGCGCCGAGCGCGGAGAACCTGTTCGAGTTGCTGGCCCTGGTGGACGCGCTGAAGCGCGCCTCGGCGGCCAGCGTCACCGCGGTGATGCCGTACTTCGGCTATGCCCGCCAGGACCGCCGCCCGCGTTCCGCGCGCGTGCCGATCACCGCCAAGATGGTGGCCAAGATGGTCGGTACCGCCGGCGTGGACCGCGTGCTCACGGTGGACCTGCACGCCGACCAGATCCAGGGCTTCTTCGACATCCCGGTGGACAACGTCTACGCCTCGCCGCTGCTGCTGGCGGACATCTGGCGCCACCACTCGCTGGACGACCTGATCGTGGTCAGCCCGGACGTGGGCGGCGTGGTGCGCGCGCGCGCCATCGCCAAGCGGCTGGACGACGCCGACCTGGCGATCATCGACAAGCGCCGCCCGAAGGCCAACGTGGCCACGGTGATGAACATCATCGGCGACGTGGACGGCAAGACCTGCGTGATGGTGGACGACATCGTCGACACCGCCGGCACGCTGTGCGCGGCCGCCGCGGCGCTGAAGGAACGCGGCGCGCGCAAGGTGATCGCCTACTGCGTGCACCCGGTGCTGTCGGGCGCGGCGATCGGCAACATCGAGAATTCGCAGCTCGACCAGCTGGTGGTCACCGATACGCTGCCGCTGCGCCCCGAGGCGCGGTCGTGCGCGAAGATCCGCCAGCTCTCGGTGGCCGAGCTGCTGGCCGAGACGATCCGCCGCATCGCCTTCGGCGAGTCGGTGAGTTCGTTGTACGTGGACTGAAAATCTGAAAGTCCGCTCAGGATGGGCGGTTTTGATGTTCGGCTTTCCGCGGCAGGATGCCGCGTGGAAGTAACGGACTTCCCTGGTCGCGGGGAAGTCGACCGTCCGCCGCGAGGCGGGCAAATACAGCCTAGGTAGCAACAACAATGTCCCAGACCCATGAAATCAAGGCCCAGAGCCGCAAGGACGAGGGGAAAGGTGCGAGCCGCCGCCTGCGTCGTGCCGCGATGGTGCCTGCCGTCGTCTACGGCGCCGGCCAGCCGCCGCAGAGCATCCAGATCGAGCACAACACCATCCTGCTCGCCGCCAAGCACGAGTGGTTCTTCTCCTCGGTGCTCGACCTGAACGTCGACGGCAAGGTGCAGAAGGTGCTGGTGCGCGACTGGCAGAAGCATCCGTTCAAGCAGCAGATGCTGCACATGGACTTCCTGCGCATCGACGAGAACCACGCCATCCGCGTGAACGTGCCGCTGCACTTCCTCAACCAGGAGAAGTCGGCCGCGGGCAAGACCTCGGGCGTGGTGATCTCGCACAACCTGACCGAAGTGGAAGTGTCCTGCCTGCCGAAGGACCTGCCCGAGTTCATCGAGCTCGACCTGGCCGACCTCAAGCCCGGCGACATCGTCCACCTGTCGCAGCTGAAGCTGCCGAAGGGTGTGGAGATCGTGGCGCTGCACCTGGGCGCCGACCACGACGTGGCCGTGGTCACCGCCAACACGGTGAAGGAAGAGGCCGAGGAAGCGCCGGCCGCCGAAGCCGCCGAGGGCGAGGCCAAGCCGGCTGCCGAAGAGCCCAAGAAGTAAGCCGCGGCGGCCCGCACCCGGCCTGGGTGCGGGCCGCGCGCGACGTTTCGCATGGCGGGGCTTCGACTCATCGTCGGCCTGGGCAATCCCGGCGCCGAATACCTCAGGACCCGGCACAACGCCGGGTTCTGGCTTGTGGACGCCCTCGCGGCGGACCAGGGCGGGCGCTGGGGCTTCGACGGCAAGCTGCACGGCGAGGCCTGCAAGGTGCGCGTCGGCGGCGAGCCGGTATGGCTGCTCAAGCCGGCCACCTTCATGAACAAGAGTGGCCTCGCGGTCGCGTCCGCGCTGCGCTACTACAAGATCGCGGCGGAGGAATGCCTGGTCGCCCACGACGACCTGGACCTGCCCGCCGGCACCGTGCGCCTGAAGTTCGACGGCGGCCACGGCGGCCAGAACGGCCTGCGCGACATCGCCGCGCACCTGGGCCACGGCAAGTACCACCGGCTGCGCATCGGCATCGGCCACCCCGGCCACCGGGACAAGGTCACGCCCTGGGTGCTCGGCCGGCCGTCGGCGCAGGACGAGGACGCCATCCTCGGCGGCATCGGCCGCGCGCTGGACGTGCTGCCGCTGGCGGTGGGCGGGCAGTTCGACAAGGCGATGCAGCAGTTGCATACCGTCGATGGCAAGTAGGTTTTTTGACGTCATTCCCGCGCAAGCGGGGATCCATCCTGCGTTGGGCGCGCCATGGCCCAATAGATTCCCGCTTGCGCGGGAATGACGCCTGGACAGCACATATTCCGGAGTCTCCATGGGCATCAAATGCGGCATCGTCGGCCTGCCCAACGTCGGCAAGTCCACCCTGTTCAACGCGCTGACCAAGGCGGGCATCGCCGCGGCGAACTTCCCGTTCTGCACCATCGAGCCCAACGTGGGCGTGGTGCCGGTGCCCGACCCGCGGCTCGCCGCGCTGGCGGCGATCGTCAACCCGCAGAAGGTCGTCCCCACCGCGGTGGAGTTCGTCGACATCGCCGGCCTGGTCGCCGGCGCCTCGAAGGGCGAGGGCCTGGGCAACAAGTTCCTGGCGCACATCCGCGAGGTCGACGCGATCGCCCACGTGGTGCGCTGCTTCGAGCATGGCGACATCGTGCACGTGGCGGGCAAGGTCGATCCCATCGCCGACATCGAGACGATCGACACCGAGCTGGCGCTGGCCGACCTGGAGTCGGTGGAGAAGGCGTTGAACCGGGCCGAGCGCGCGGCCAAGGCCAACGACAAGGAGGCGCTGGCGAAGAAGCCGGTGCTGCAGAAGCTCGCCGCCACGCTCAACGAAGGCCGCTCGGCGCGCAGCGCGAAGCTGGACGACGAGGAAAAGGCGCTGGTGCGCGACCTGTTCCTGCTCACCCTGAAGCCGCTGATGTACATCGCCAACGTGCTGGAGGACGGCTTCGAGAACAACCCGCATCTCGACGCCGTGCGCGCCCGCGCCGCGGAAGAGGGCGCCGAGGTGGTGCCGGTGTGCGCCGCCATCGAAGAGGAGCTGGCCCAGCTCGACGACGCCGACCGCGACGAGTTCCTCAGGGACCTGGGCCTGGACGAGCCGGGCCTCAACCGCGTCATCCGCGCCGGCTACAGGCTGCTCGACCTGCAGACCTACTTCACCGCCGGCGTGAAGGAGGTGCGCGCCTGGACCATCAGGCGCGGCTACACCGCGCCGCAGGCGGCCGGCGTGATCCACACCGACTTCGAGCGCGGCTTCATCCGTGCCGAGACGGTCTCCTACGACGACTTCATCCAGTACAAGGGCGAACAGGGCGCCGCCGCCGCCGGCCGCCTGCGCAAGGAAGGCAAGGACTACGTGGTCAAGGACGGCGACGTGCTGCACTTCCTGTTCAATGTGTAGGTTTTGGGTTTGGACGGTCGTTTGACAGGTAGTTGTCGCATGGACACAATGCGTCTGTTTCGAAGCGGCGCCTCCCGTGTCACCAACGCCATCCGTCTACACGCTCCCTATCTTCCGCAATACCCGGGTCGCTGATGGACCGGCACCCGGACGCATCCCGGTAGACCATCGGGTTAAGGGGGAGCGGATCCGGTATTGGCGTGAATTGCGCGCCTCCCAGAAAATGAAGTGGGAGACGTTTCCGCAATTCCCTCTGGTGCTCAATGCTGACGGATCACCATGGGCCCCAGCATGCATGTGGCTGTTGGACCGTGCATGGACTAAACCTCATAAAGTGTCTTCGCTGAACCCCGTGGCGCAAGGGCTGCGGGCCTACAAGGAGTTCCTTGACGAGCTTGGGCTCCAGTGGGATGACTTCTCGGCAGTCGACAAGTATCTGCGCCCCACCTACCTCTACATGAACCTGCCCCCTGAGAGCGGACGCCAAGAAGCACGGAGTCAAGCGGCCTGCTTCAGCTTCTTGGCATAGTCGTTGGGTGACAAGTAGCCGAGCGCC
>NZ_JASERU010000024.1 GCF_030504985.1 Fulvimonas sp. R45 | reverse complement strand
TTCGCTCACCCCAAGGCCGAATACACGACTGCAACCGATTCATTCACCCCGCATCGACTGCTGCAGCACTCCGGGCTAGTTGCATGAGGAGTCCATACACGAGTTGTTAGAACTTAGCCGCGCCACTTGGTTACGCGACCTGAGGTTCGCTCCACCAGGAACCAAGCGACGCTCCCCATGAAGCCAAGAATGCAGATGAAGATAGCTGCGAAGACCATCATGTAGGCGGCATGCCAGCCAAGTTTTACACACGCAAAGGCAGCGCCCATGAGTATTGCAGCCACGCCCCAGCAAGCCAGCCCAATGACAAACGCCTTTGGGAGATGCGCCGGAATTTTTTCTGCGAGCCATCGAAGCATGGTGAGTTCTAACTCAAAGTAGATCCCAAAATGCAATGTAATCCCGCAGCCTATCCCGCGCAGTCAACGCGCGCAGCACGGCATTGCCCTACAAGAATCAACGACTTTCTCCCCTGTGTGCAGCCTAATCCTGCCGCCTAATCTCGCAGCGTTTGGCCACGCTGGAGACGATGATGACCGCATCCTTCCACGAAGCGGCACAAGGGGCAAGCGACGCGGCGGAACGGCGCCCGAAGCTGCTGGATCAGGTGCGCGGGCGCATGCGCAGGCTGGGCATGGCCCGGCGCAGCGAGGAGGCGTATGTCGGGTGGTTACGGCGCTTCATCCTGGCCCATGGCAAGCGGCACCCGGCCGACATGGGCGCGCCGGAGGTCGAGCGGTTCCTGGCCATCCTGGCGGTGCGGGAGCCGTTGCAGGCGCAATTGCGTGAAACCGCACGCCTGCATGAACGCGACAAACTGGCCGGCTTCGGGCGGGTGTGGCTGCCCGGCGCACTGGCCCGGAAATACCCCGATGCCGCCATCGAGTGGGGATGGCAGTACGTGTTTCCCGCGTCGGTCCGCAGCCTGGATCCGCGCGACGGTACCGAGCGGCGCCATCACCTCGACGAATCGTCGCTGCAGCGCGCGGTGAAGTCGGCCCGGGTCCGGGCCGGGATCGCCAAGCCGGCCACCTGCCATACCCTGCGCCACTCCTTCGCCACGCACCTGCTCGAAGCCGGGCACGACCTGCGCACGATCCAGGAACTGCTGGGCCACAAGGACGTGAAGACCACGCAGATCTACACGCACGTGTTGAACCGCGGCGGGCACGGCGTGACCAGTCCGTTGGACCGCTGAACACCGGCATCCCGCGCCCGGGCAAAGCGGTGCGTTTCCTGCGCCGCATCACGCCATCCCCGTCGCCCGCGCACGCTAAACTGGGCCGATGGCACCCACCCCGCGCAAGCGCCAGCGGCGCAGATCCCCTCCCCCGGCGTCGTTGCCGACGCGACGCGCGGCCGCACCGGCCACGGCGCGTCCGGCCGACAGCTCCACCCGCGCCAGCCGCGTGCTGGACTGGCTGCTGCACAAGCTGCCCCCGCGTTACCGCGAGAAGGCGCACGACTACCTGGTGCTCACCCGCATGGACCGCCCGATCGGCGCGCTGCTGCTGCTGTGGCCGACGTGGTGGGCGCTGTGGCTGGCGGCGGGCGATTTCCCGCCGTGGAAGCTGCTCGTGATCTTCACCCTCGGCGTGTTCGCGATGCGCGCGGCCGGCTGCGCGATCAACGATTTCGCCGACCGCAAGCTGGACCCGCAGGTGGCGCGCACCGCGGGACGGCCCATCGCCAGCGGCCGGGTGACCCCGCGCGAGGCGCTGGTGGTGTTTGCCGCGCTGCTGGCGTTCGCCTTCGTGCTGGTGCTGTTCACCAACGCGCTGACGATCAAGCTGTCCTTCGCCGGCGCCGCGCTGGCCGCGACCTACCCGTTCACCAAGCGCTGGACCTACCTGCCGCAGGTGGTGCTGGGCGCGGCGTTCGGCTGGTCGATCCCGATGGCGTTCGCCGCCGTGCTGGGCACGGTGCCGCCGCTGGGCTGGCTGCTGTTCATCGCCAACATCCTGTGGTCGGTGGTGTACGACACCGAGTACGCGATGGTGGACCGCGACGACGACCTGAAGGCCGGCGCGAAGTCCACCGCGATCCTGTTCGGCGACGCCGACCTGCCGATCCTCGGCATCCTGATGGCGACGCTGCTGCTGGCGATGCTGTTCGTGGGCCAGCGCGCGCAGCTGGGCTGGCCGTACTGGCTGGCGCTGCTGGTCGCCGCCGGCCTGTTCGCGTACCAGCTGTGGCTGATCCGCAGGCGCGAACGCGGCCCGTGTCTGGCCGCTTTCCGCCACAACAACTGGTGGGGGCTGGCGGTGTGGATCGGCATCGTGCTGGCGCTGGCGGTGAAGTAGATCGTCAGCCCGGCCCGACCTGGCGGCGCCGATACGCGTAGAGATCTTCGTCCCCGTCCCTGACGACCACGGCACCGAACGGGCGCCCGCCGCAGCCCGCGTTGTCGTGGGCCAGGGTGATGGCCTCGCGCAGGAACTGTTCGTCGACGGGCATGGGGGCTCCTGGCCGGGGCGCGGGCAGGGGGCGCCTGACGAAGTGCGGCACGCGGCCAAGGCATGCCTGCGTCCCGACCCGCGTCCGTGGAGGGGCACGCATGCTGCGCGTGACCAGCTTGGCAGCCGCCCTTGCGTCCGATTGCCGCCTCCACGCCGGCCCCGGACAGGCGCCATGCCGGCCCTTCCGCTAACCGCGCGGCGACGGCGCACGCGCCAAGGCCCACACGTCCACCCGTCGCACGCCGGCGCGCTTCAGCGCGCGGGCGCATTCGGCCAGGGTGGCGCCGGTGGTCATCACGTCGTCGAGCACCGCCACGTGGGCGGGCAGCGCCAGGCCGGCGCGCACGGCGAAGGCGCCGCGCACGTTGCGGCGGCGCGCGGCGGCGTCGAGTTCGGTCTGCGCGTCGGTGGCGCGCAGGCGTTGCAGCACGTCGTGGCGCAACGGTACGCCGCAATGGCGCGCCAGCGGCCGGGCCAGTTCCAGCGCCTGGTTGTAGCCGCGCCGGCGCAGGCGCGCGTGGTGCAGCGGCACCGGCAGGATCAGTTGCGGCAACGGGAGGACCGGCGGCTCGCGCTGCCACAGCGCCGACAACGCGCGACCGGCGGCCAGCTCGGCACCGAACTTGTAGCCCGATTCCAGCCGGCTCAGCGGCCACGCATAACGGAATGGCGCCCAGGCCGCGTCCCATGGCGGCGGGTGTCGCTGGCACAGGCCGCACAGCGCGGCGGGCGCGGCCAGCGGCAAGGCGCAGCGCGCGCAGCAGTTGCGGTTGCGCGGCAGCTCCGCGGCGCAGGCGGCGCACAGGTCGATGTCGCCGTCGCCAGCGACGCCGCACAACAGGCAACGAGGCGGCAGCAGCCAGCGCCCGATGCCGGCGATCCATGCCTGCGCGTTCTTCCGCACGTCCGTTCTCCCTGTGTCCCGATGCCGATGGTAGTGCCGCCATGCGCCGGCGCATCGTCAACTGTCAGTCCATGTCTCATGGTTGACAGCTTGTCGGGCGGCTTCCACACTCGCCGCCCGTCTCCCCACGAAGCCATCGCCGTGACCGATACTCCGATCCGCCACGACTGGACGCGCGACGAAGTGCTCGCGCTGTTCGACCTGCCGTTCAACGAACTGGTCTACCGCGCCCACACGGTGCACCGCGCGCACCACGACCCGAACGCGGTGCAGGTGTCCACCCTGCTCTCGATCAAGACCGGCGGCTGCCCGGAGGACTGCGCCTACTGCCCGCAGGCGGCCCGCTACGACACCGGCGTGCAGGCGCAGAAGCTGATGGACGTGGACGACGTGCTGGCGCGCGCGAAGGCCGCCAAGGCCGCCGGCGCCAGCCGCTTCTGCATGGGCGCGGCGTGGCGCGGGCCGAAGGACCGCGACATTCCCAAGGTGGCCGCGATCGTGCGTGCGGTGAAGGACCTGGGCCTGGAGACCTGCGCCACGCTGGGCCTGCTCGGCGACGGCCACGCGCAGCAGCTCAAGGACGCGGGCCTGGACTACTACAACCACAACATCGACACCGCGCCGGAGTTCTACGGCGAGATCATCCACACCCGCGAGTACCAGGACCGCCTCGACACGCTGGAACAGGTGCGCGACGCCGGCCTGAAGACCTGCTGCGGCGGCATCGTCGGCATGGGCGAGACGCGCGCGCAGCGCGCCGGCCTGCTGCAGGCGCTGGCCAACCTGCCCGCGCACCCCGAGTCGGTGCCGATCAACCAGCTGGTGGCGGTGCCCGGCACGCCGCTGGCGAACCAGGAGAAGCTCGATCCATTCGAGTTCGTGCGCGCCATCGCGGTGGCGCGCATCCTGATGCCGCGCTCGGTGGTGCGGCTGTCCGCCGGCCGCCAGCAGATGGACGACGCGGTGCAGGCGCTGTGCTTCTTCGCCGGCGCCGGTTCGATCTTCTACGGCGAGAAGCTGCTTACCACCGGCAACCCCGACGTGGAACACGACCAGGCGCTGTTCCGCCGGCTCGACCTGCGCGCGATGGAGGTGGTCGAGCAGCCGGGCACGGTGCACGCCGACATCCTGGAAAGCGAGGCGGCCGGCTGCGGCCACGGCTGCGGCTGCAGCGCGGCAGCGTGATCCGTGGCCGTCGCGCGGCGGAGTCTTTCTCCGGCTGTCGGGAACGGGGTTCACCCGGTGGCGCCCGTGCAGTGCGCGGGTGGGGTCGCCGGTACGCACCGGGCCCCTTGAACTGAAGCACACGTCGTGACCCGTCCAGACCTGCTCCAGCGCATCGCCGTCCAGACGGCCGCACGCGAACGCGACGGCCTGCGCCGGCGCCTGCGCGCGATCGACCACGCCGAGGGCGCCTGGCTGGAAGCCGGCGGCCGCCGCCTGCTCGGCTTCTGCGGCAACGACTACCTGGGCCTGGCGCAGCACCCGCAGCTGATCGCCGCACTGAAGCGCGCCGCCGACGACGAAGGCGTGGGCAGCACCTCGGCACACCTGATCTGCGGCCACCGCCGCGAACACGCGATGCTGGAGGAGGCGCTGGCCGAGTGGACCGGCCGCGAACGCGCGCTGCTGTTCTCCACCGGCTACATGGCCAACCTCGGCACGCTGCAGGCGCTGCTGGAACGCGGCGACGTCTGCGTCGAGGACAAGCTCAACCACGCCTGCCTGCTCGACGGCGTACGGCTCGCCGGCGCCGAGCTGAAACGCTACCCGCACGCCGACGCCGACGCCGCCGCGCGCCAGCTGCAAGGCCGGCCGGGCGCCGCCGCCCTGCTCGCCACCGACGGCGTGTTCAGCATGGACGGCGACGTGGCGCCGCTCACCGCGCTGGCCGCGCTGTGCGCGCGCGAACACGCCACGCTGATGGTGGACGACGCGCACGGCCTCGGCGTGCTGGGCACGGACGGCGCCGGCAGCGTGGCCGCCGCCGGCCTCGGCCCGCGCGAGGTGCCGGTGCTGATGGCCACGCTGGGCAAGGCGCTGGGCTGCAGCGGCGCCTTCGTCGCCGGCTCCGCCGCGCTGGTCGACGGGCTGGTGCAATTCGCCCGCCCCTACATCTACACCACCGCGATGCCGCCCGCGCTGGCCGCGGCCGCCCATGCCGCGGTCGTCCTCGCGCGCGGGGAAGGCTGGCGCCGCGAAAAGCTCGCCGCGCTGGTCGCCCGTTTCCGCGCCGGCGCGGGCGAACTCGGCCTGCCGCTGCTGCCGTCGCCCAGCGCGATCCAGCCACTGCTGCTGGGCGATGCGCAGGCCGCGCTGGAGGCCGCGCGGTCGCTGGAGCAACGCGGCTTCCTGGTCGGCGCGATCCGCCCGCCTACCGTGCCGCGCGGCCAGGCGCGGCTGCGCATCACCCTGTCCGCGGCGCATGGGGAGGCCGACGTCGACCGCCTGCTCGATGCGCTGGCCGATTGCCTGCATGGCCACGCCCCGGAACCCGGTCATGCCGCCGCTACAGGCAGTCGCTGAGCCCGTCGTACAGCGTGGCCCCGGTCCGCGGCAGCGGCGCCTGCAGCGGATGCGCCACCGCCAGCGCGGCCAGCAGTTCGTGGACCGTGGTGTGCGGCGCCAGCGGACTGACGCAGCGCCAGCCGGGAATCGACGCACGCACCCGTCCATGACGTTCGCCGATCCGCTCGTCGCTGGCGGCGAAGCTCCACACGCATTGGCCGATCTCGCCCGTCGCCGCGTCGGCGGAACAGACGAAACGCAACGACATGATGTCGCTGTAGTCGCCCTCGCAGAAGGTGTCGCCGCAGATGTCGTCGAAGTCGCGCCGCAGGGCGTTGGTGATGCCGTACCACGCATCGATGTCCGCATCGTCCTGCAGCGTGTTGGTGAGGTCGGTGTAGCGCGCGGCCGCTGCGGCGGATACCGCCGCCGGTTGCGCGGATGCCGCGGAAATCCCGAGCCCAAGCAGCCCGGCGGCGGCGATGACCATGCCTGTCTTCATGTCGAGTCCTTCCGGTCGCACGCCCCGGATCGGGGCCGGTGCAGCGTGCCCCGAGGCCCCGGCCGTGGTCTGTCGTCGCGCACCGCGACGCCGCGTGCGTGCGCCGGGTCGCGGCGTGTCAGCCGCGGCCGGCGGCGGTGTCGGCGAGGAGGGCGGGCACACCGCCTATAATCATGCGTCGATCCCGCCCGTTTCCCTGCATGCCTGTCCTCAACCTCTCCGCCTATCGCTTCGTCGGCCTGGACGACCTGCCCGCGCTGCGCGAGCGCCTGCGCGCGCGCGCCGAGGCCCTCGCGCTCAAGGGCACCATCCTGCTTGCGCCGGAAGGCATCAACCTGTTCCTCGCCGGCGCGCCTGAAGCCGTCGGCGCCTTCATGGACGAACTGCGCGGCGACCCGCGCTTCGCCGGGCTGGAGGCCAAGGCGTCGTGGTCCGACACGGCGCCGTTCGGCCGCCTGCGCGTGCGGCTGAAGCAGGAGATCATCACCTTGCGCGCGCCGGCGATCCGGCCGGAAGCCGGTCGCGCGCCGGCGGTGGACGCGGCCACGCTCAAGCGCTGGCTCGACCAGGGCCACGACGACGACGGCCGCGAGGTCATGCTGCTGGACACCCGCAACGCCTACGAGACCGACGCCGGCAAGTTCCCGCAGGCGGTGGACTACCGCCTGGCCCGCTTCACCGAGCTGCCCGCCGCCGTCGCCGCCGACCGCGCGCGCTACGAGGGCAAGACCGTGGTGTCGTACTGCACCGGCGGCATCCGCTGCGAGAAGGCCGCGCTGCACCTGCGCGCGATGGGCATCGACCACGTGCTGCAGCTCGACGGCGGCATCCTCAAGTACTTCGAGGACACCGGCGGCGCGCACTGGGAGGGCGGCTGCTTCGTGTTCGACGAGCGCGGCACGCTGGGCCCGGATTTGCTCCCTCTCCCCGCCGGGGTGAGGGGCCAACCTTGCGACGGCACGGCTACAAGCCACGCCCCCGTCAACACCTCCGCGAGCACCCGCCCCTCATCCGGCCCTGACTCGCGCCATCCCTGGCGCTCGCCCTACGGGGCGGCTTCGCCGTTCCGCGGGTGCATCCACACCGGCAGGTCGGGCCACCTTCTCCCCGGAGGGGAGAAGGAAACAGGCACGACCGTGGAAGTTCGCGCATGACGCTCTACGTCGAACAGGCCGGCCACGGCCCCGTGCCGCTGGTGCTGATCCACGGCTGGGCCATGCACGGCGGCCTGTTCGCCCCGCTGGTCGAGGCGCTGCAGGCGCGTTGCACGATGTACGTGGTGGACCTGCCCGGCCACGGCCGCTCGCGCGATTGCGGCCTGCCGCTGGAGCCGCGCGCCTGCGCCGAAGCCATCGCCGCCGCCACGCCGCCGGCCGTGTGGCTGGGCTGGTCGCTGGGCGGGCTGGTGGCGCTGACCGCCGCGCTGGAGAACCCGCGTCACGCGCGTGGCCTGGCCATGCTCTGCGCCACGCCGCGCTTCCTGCGCGCACCGGACTGGCCGCACGGCAACGACGCCGCGATGGTGCAGCAGCTCGCCAGCGACCTCGAAACCGACTACCACGCCACGCTGGAGCGCTTCATGGCCCTGGAGGCGATGGGCAGCCCCGACCCGCGCGCCGAACTGCGCCAGCTGCGCGCGCTGGCCTTCGCCCGCGGCGAGCCGGAACTGCGCGTATTGCAGGAGGGCCTGCGGGTGCTGGAAACCGCCGACCTGCGCGACCGCCTGCCGCAACTCGCGGTGCCGAACGCGTGGATCGCCGGCCGCCGCGACCGGCTGGTGCACCCGCTCGCCATGCAGGCCTCGGCCGACGCCGCGCGCGGCGGGTTCACCGAAGTCGCCCACGCCGGCCACGCGCCGTTCTTCGGCCATGCCGGCGCGGTGGCCGAAGCACTGCAACCGCTGCTGGCCGGCTTCGCGGCGGAGGCCACGGCATGAGCGGATTCCACGTCGATCGCGCGCAGGTGCGCCGCCACTTCGGCCGCGCCGCGCACAGCTACGAACGCCACGCTGCCCTGCAGCGCGAGGTGCAGGAAACCCTGCTCGGCCGCCTGGACTTCTATCTGGAAGAACCGTCGCTGGTCGTCGACGTGGGCGCCGGCCCCGGCCGCGGCACCGCGCAGTTGAAGAAGCGCTGGCCGAAAGCGCGGGTGATCGCGCTGGACGCCGCGCTGCCCATGTTGCGCGAGGCGAAGCGCCACAGCGGCTGGCTGAAGCCGTTCCAGCGCGTCTGCGCCGACGCCACCGCGCTGCCGCTGCCCGACCACAGCGTGGACGTGCTGCATTCCAACCTGTGCTTCCAGTGGATCGACGACCTGCCCGCGCTGTTCGGCGAGTGCGTGCGCGTGCTCAGGCCGGGCGGCCTGCTGGCCTTCTCCACCTTCGGCCCCGACACGCTGAAGGAACTGCGCGCCGCCTGGGCCGCCGCCGACGGCCAGCCGCACGTGAGCCGTTTCCTCGACATGCACGACGTGGGCGACGCGATGATCAACGCCGGCCTGCGCGACCCGGTGCTGGACGTGGACCGCTACACGCTCACCTACAGCGCGCCGCGCAAGCTGCTGGAAGAGTTGCAGGGACTGGGCGCCACCAACGCCGACGCCGCGCGCGCGCGCGGGCTCACCCGCAAGTCGCGCTACCGCGCCATGCTCGACGCCTACGAGGCGATGCGCGTGGACGGCCGCATCCCCGCGACGTGGGAAGTGGTGACCGCGCACGCCTGGGGCCCGCCGCCCGGCCAGTCGCGCCGGACGCCGGGCGGCGGCGAGATCGCCAGCTTCTCGATCGACAGCCTGCGCGGCTCGCGGCGGCGCTGACACGGGATGCCGTGCGCCGGGGCGCACGGCATCCGGGAGATAGATCAGAACGTGTACTTCAGCGTGGCGCCCACGCCGTAGTCCGGGCTGCCGTCGGCGAAGCCGCCCATCACGTAGGCCTGCAGGCGCCAGCTGTCGCCGAGCCTGTGGTTCCAGTAGCCGGTCAGCTCGCTCTGCGGCGCGCCGCCCTCGGCGACGCGCTGGCGGTAGTAGTAGTACGCGCCGAAGCTGTCGTCGCGGCTGAGCCTGTATTCGGCGCCGAGGTTGGCGTTGAAGGCGTTCTTCAGCTGGATGTACTGCGAGCTGGTGTACTTCATCCAGCCCACGCCGCCGAACGTGGTCCAGTCGCCGACCACCTTGTACAGGTCCAGCGACAGGCCGTAGTCGTCCTTGCCCGTGCCCAGGCCCTTGTCCTCGTCATCCAGTAGCCGTACGGCCTGAGTAAGCGTGGTCGCTACTGGATGACTCGCTGCGCTCGCCCCTTCGGAGCCGCCCTGCGGGCGTTCTGCGCGCTGCGCGCTTGTCCGGCCTGCGCCGGGATGACGAGCCGGAGAGGTGGTCGCTACCAGAAATGAAGTCGCCCCCTTGCTGCATCTCGTATAAACAGCCTGGACCTTCACTCTCCAGCGGCGTCCCCGGATTATCCCGGACAGCAGTGGCCTGCGCGGGAATGACGGGAAGGGGCGGCCGGGCAGATCGCGGGCAGCTTCTAGAAGCTCACCTCGCGGCGCAGCAATGCCGTCAGCCAGCGCAGGAACCGTCCGGCCACGCTGCGTGACTCGCCGGTGATGACGGCCTGGCCCGACAGTTCGCTGGCCGGTTCGTAGGCGTCGCGGTCGCAGTGGCCGAAGCGGACGCGGAAGGTGGAATCCAGCGGCACCAGGGTGCCGTCGGGGCGATGCAGGCTCGATATCGGGCCGCCGTAGACGCTGGCCACGTACGGTTCGTCGAGCGAGGCCAGGTTGAGGCGGTCCACGCCGCCGACCGTGCAGTGCAGCTCCGCCGCCTCCAGCATGCGCGGCACGAAACGCAGGCGCTGGCCGGCGCGCAGGCGCGCCAGGTCGGATTCGCCGGCGAAGGCCTCGCCCTTCACCCCGGCGTCGCCGATCACGCCCAGCACCTGCTCGCCGCCGCGCAGCCAGCCGCCCTGGTGCAGCGCCGGGTCGACGTCGACCACGCGACCGTCGAACGGCGCCTTCAGGGTCAGCCGCTGCTGTTCTGCGCGATAGCCGTCGACCAGCTGCTGCGCGGTTTCCCAGCGCTTGCGCAGGGCCGGGCCAAGCGCGCGCAGGTCGTCGTTGAACGGTTGCTGGTCGAGTTCCCACTTGCTGCGCGCAGCCTGCTGCCCGGCGGCCTTCAGGCGGTAATCCAGCTCCGGCGAACGCAGCACCAGCAGCACCTCGCCGGCATGCACCATGTCGCCATCGTGCACCTTGAGCTGCACCACCTCGGCGGCGCGCGGCGCGTACACCACCTGCGCCTGCGCGCGTTCCAGCACCGCCGGCACGCGCACCGCATTCTGCCACGGCACGAACAGCCACAGGGCCAGCAGCGCGGCCAGCACCGCCGTGCGCACGGTGCGCCGGTTCCAGTGCATGCCGTGGCGGCGACGCCACCACACCTGCAGTTCGCGCAGGATCGGCAGCCCCAGGAACCAGCCCAGCTCCACGCACATCAGCACGATGCCCAGCGCGCGGAAGAAGAAGTGGAACACCAGCAGCGAGATGGAAAGGAACAGGACGAAGCGGTACACCCAGGTGACCAGGGTGAACACGATCAGCTTGCGCTGCAGCCGCGGCGGGAACACTTCCGGCAACGGATCGCCGAAGCCGAACAACTGCTCGCGCAGCCACCAGCGGCCCAGCGCGAACGCGCGCTCGTGCAGGTTGGGCACGTTCCACCAGTCGCTCAGCACGTAGTAGCCGTCGAAGCGGGTGAACGGGCTGGCGTTGATCGCCAGGGTCGCCACCCAGGTGCTGGTGGCCAGCATGAACACGCCGGCGCGCAGCGGTCCGTCGGGCAGGACGTTCCACAGCAAGGTGGCGAACGCGGCCAGCGCCAGTTCCGCCAGCACGCCGGCCATGGCGATCTGCAGGCGCTGCCGCCGCGACGGCAGCTTCCACGCCTCGCTGGTGTCGGTGAACAGCACCGGCCACATCACCAGCAAGCCCACGCCCATGGCCGGCACCTTGCAGCCGTGCCGGTAGGCGGTGAGCGCGTGGCCCATCTCGTGCACCACCTTGGCGAAGCTCAGCGCCAGCGCCAGTCCGAGCAGGCCCTGCCAGGTGGTGTAGGCGTGGAAGGTGTGCGCGAAGTGTTCCCACTGCCGCGACACCAGGTACAGGCCGAGCAGGGCCACCGCGCCGACCAGCCACCAGAAGGCGGGCCGGTAGACGAAACCCACCCACGGCGACACCCGGCGCAGGAACGGCATCGGCCGCACCAGCGGCACGCGCAGGAACAGGTAGTTCTTCAGCAGCCACTTGCCCACCGACAGCTGGTGGCGCCTGGCCGCCTGCCGGAGCTGTTCGCTGTCCTGGGCGCCGGCGGCCATCAGCAGGTGGTGGCTGGACAGGAACTGCAGCAGCGAGGACACGTCATCGTGGTCGATCCGCAGCGTGGTCTGCGCGTTCACCGCGGCCACCACCGCGTCGGCTTCGCCCAGCGTCCAGCGCGAGAGGATCTCGAACGCGGCCCAGCCGATCTGGTAGAAGCGGTTGGCGGCGGGGTCGTGCAGGGTCCAGGTGGGCGTGCCGTCGGGCGCGGCCGGCGCCGGACGCAGGGTCAGTTCCTGGCGCAGCGGCGGCAACCGCAGCGGCGGCGTGGCGGAAGCTTCCTGCATGCGCTCAGCCCAGCCACTGCCGCAGGCTGGCCAGCGGCCGGCGCAGCAGGTAGTAGATCAGCGGCACGCGGCCGGCGTACAGCCGCGCGGTGCCCATCAGGCCCAGCCGCGGCACCGGCTCGCCTGACACGAAGCGCGCCTTCACCCGGTAGGCCAGCACCGCCTCGTCGGTGGGCGCGGCGCGATAGGCCACGGTTTCCACCCTGGCATGGTAGGCGGTGAACGGCGAGGCCTTGGGGTAGAAGGTGACGTCGGCGCCGGGCTTGAGCGCGATCTGGTCGGCCACCGGCAGGTAGCCGGTCAATTCCACCTTGCCCGGGTCGGCCAGCACCAGCACCTTCTCGCCCACCGACACCGCCTTGCCGGTCCAGTCGTTGACGTCGGCGAAGACCGCCACGCCCTCGCGCGCGGCCTTCACCTGCACGCGGGCGAGCTGGTCGGCGGCGAAGTTCATGTCGACCGCCTTCTGCGCCATGTCGCCGCGTCGCTCGGCCATCTCCAGCCGGCTCTTGTCGTCGGTGACGGCCTGCTGCGCGCTCTGCTGGTATTCCTCCTGCGCCGCCTCGAAGGCCTTGCGCGCGGCGTCGTAGCGGCTGCGCAGGGTGGTGGCGTCCAGGTCGAACAGCGGCGTACCGGCCTTCACCGGCTGGTTGGGCTGCACCTGCATGCGGTCGATCACGCCGTCCAGCGGCGTGCGCACCACGAACGGGTCGACCGGGGTGACCTCGGCCTGCGCCAGCGCGGACAGGCGCACCGGGACCAGGCTGACCACCAGCAGGCCCAGCGCCACCTTCCACCACGCGCGACGCTGGCGCAGCAGGCCGCGGACGCGCTGCCACAACGCCTCGCGCGGGCGCAGCGCGTGCAGCGCATGGCCGAACAGGGCGCCGAGTTCGCCGGCCAGCGCCTTCTCCTCGTCCGACCACGCCTGTTCGCGGGCCAGCAGCAGCACGCCGCGCACGCCGCCCACCGACGAGACCAGCGGGATCGCCAGCGCATGCTGCGGCAGCCAGGTCGACCATTCCTCGGCCAGCAGGACCGGCAGCGCCGCCGGGTCGATCGCCTTCGGCGCGTTCACCGGGGCGATCGCGCGGAACAGCCGCGCCAGCCATTGCACGTAGGGCGCATCGCGTTCCACCTGCGGCACGCCGGACAGCGCCACCACGCCGCCCGCGCCCTCACGCCACAGCGCGGCCTGGCGATAGGCGAACACCGTGCGCGCCTCGTTCACCGCGATGAAGCCCAGCGCCTCGGCGGTATCGGCCGCGCGCGCGCGCTGGCCCAGCTGGAGCAGGCCGAGCAGTCCCTGGATGGACGCGTTGACCGTGCTCATGGGTGGCCGGGGAAGCTGGCCCAGCCGCTCATCCCGGGCAGCAGCCGCGGCTGCTCGCCGACGATGCGGCCGCTGATCGACACGGTCTGGCTGACCGGATCGATACGCGCGCCGATGCGCACCACCTCGGCATCGACGTCGGTACCCAGGTCGTCCATGTGCAGCACGAAACGGGTACCCGGCTTCAGCGTGGCCAGCCAGCGCGAGGGCACGATCAGCTTCACTTCCAGCGCGCCGGTTTCGAGGATCTCCAGCAGCGGCTTGCCCGGCACGACGTACTCGTACGGCGCCGCGTCGCGCTTGGCCACGCGGCCGGTAAACGGCGCGCGGATGCTGCACTTGTCCACCGTGGTGCGCATGTAGTCGGCATCGGCGGCGGCTTCCTTGGCGTGCGCCTGGGCCTGGGCCACGTCCATCGCGCCCACCGAATGCAGCTTGGCCAGCTGCCGGGTGACGTCGAGCTGGCGCGTCGCCGCCGTCGCGGTGGCCTGGGCCTTGGCCAGTTGCGCCCGGTACAGGCCGCAGTCGAACTCCACCAGCAGCGCGCCCCTGGCGAAGCTGTCGCCTTCCTTCAGCGGCAGGCGCGCGATCTTGGCCGCGATCTCGCTGGAGATCTCCACATCGCTGGGCGCGGCCAGCTGGGCACGGATGCGCCCGCCGCCTTCCCCGGCCTGCGGCACCGGCGCCACCTGCGCCAGCGCCAGTCCCGCGCATGCCGCCCACGTGGCGGCGACTGCCATCGCACCTTTCGTCACTTCGCGACGGCCCCCGTGGTGGACGGGTGCGCCCATTCGCTTTCCGTGTCGCGGATGGCCTTGCTCAGGGTCGGCAGGTCGTAGCCGGTCACCTTGGCCGGCACCGGGTCGAGGCCCAGGCTGGCGATCATCTGGCCATAGGCGCCCTGGAAGGCGGCGTAGTTCTGGTACAGGCGCAGCTCGGACATCAGCGCGCTGGTGGCGGCGCGGATCTCGGCCAGCTTGCCTTCGGCGCTGGCCTCGGTGGCGTTGCGGGTGTGTTCGAGGATGCGCTGCTCGACGTCGTTCAACTGCCGGGTCAGCTCGAACTGGGTGCGCCGGCTGTTGTAGTCGATCCAGGCCACGTGCACCTGGGTCAGCACCGCCATGTTCAGCGCCAGCCGCTGTTCGCGGGCCAGGTCGTACTGCGCCTTGGCGGCGGCCTTGATGCGCTTGGCGTTGAACAGGTTGAGCAGGTTCCAGCTCACCTGCACGCCGGCGTCGCGCCAGGTGTTGTTGACCAGGAAGTCGTTGCTGTCGTAGTGCGCGCCCACGCTCAGTTCCACGCCGGGCAGCAGCTTGGCCATCGCCTTCCTGGTCTCGGCCAGGCCGATGCGTTCCTGGTAGTCGGCCTCCAGCAGCTCGGGCCGGTGCATCAGCGCGATCTGCTCCATCTTGTCCGGTGCGATGTCCAGCGCCGGCATCGGGAAGCTGCTCGGCGGCGCCAGCTGGAACGGCTTGCCCGGCGGCAGGTCCATGATCGAGGCCAGCTTGGGCTTGGCCTGCGCCAGCTCGTCGCGGATGCCTTCCAGCTGCAGCACCGTGTCGATCAGTTCGCGCTGGTAGGCCAGCGACTTCAGCGGGTCGTTCAGGCCCTTGCTCTCGATGGTGCGCGAGTCGTCCAGCGCCTGCTTCGCCTGGGCCAGCAAGGGCGCGATCTGCGCCTGCAGCTTCTGGGCGCCGGCCGCCTGCCAGTAGGCCTGGCGGGTCTGCTGCATGAGCATCTGCACGACCTTGCGGCGACGTTCGCGCGAGGCCAGCACGCGGTCGGCCTGCTGGTGTGCGGCGTAGTAGCTCACGCCAAAATCGAGAATGTTCCAGGACAGCCCGAGGCCGGCATTGCGGGCCTGGCGATCGCTGGAGGTGGACGGCACCAGCGATTGCTGGCCGGTGTAGATGTCCTGCGAGGACGAGGCCAGCACGTTGTCGCGCGAGGTGTAGCCGGCCGAGGCGGTGAGCTGGGGCAGCAGGTCGACGTTGGCCAGGTCGAGCTGCCGGTGCGCCAGCGCGTCCTCCATCATCTTCACCCGGTGATCGAGGTTGTACTTCAGCGCGCGCGCCATCGCCTCGTCCAGCGTGATCGGCCCGGCGACGGGCGCCTGGTGGCCGAACATGGCCTGCTCGTCGGACTGGACCGCGGCGGCGCGCTCGGCCTGGGTGATCGGCTGCAGGTGGGCGGCGCAGCCGCCCAGCAGGACGGTGGCCAGCGTGGCGGCGAGAATCTTGCGTGGCTTCATGGCGGAGTCCAAGGCACACCTCTTCAAAAAGGGAAAAGCGGAATGGGAACGACGGGACGGCTTCCGGCGGCTCATGGCGCCACCGTCGTCGAGGCGTGGCGCTGCGCCACGGCGAGCTGGCGCAGCAAGGCGGCGTGGTCGACCAGGCCGGCCTGGCGCACTGCGCCGAACTGCGCATGCAGCGGCGGCTTGCCGGCCGGCAGCGGCGATGGTGGCGACACGCTGGCATCGGCGCCGTGCCGTCCCGGCAGCGCCCCGTGCACCGGTGTGCCGCCGACCACGCGCAACTCCAGCGTGCGGGCATGCACCTGGCCGTGGCCATCGATGTAGACCACGCGCAGCACCAGCGCCTCGCCCGAACCGGCAGGCGCCTTGCCCGCGAGCACGCCGGCCACCGGGTCGAAATGCAACCAGTCCGGCAGCGGCCGGCCATCGGCCAGCGATACCTGCACGGGCATGTCGCGACCGGCGGGCCCGGCCAGCGGCAGCGCGAACGCCGACCCCGCGTCCAGTGGCAGTACGTTGGGCACGGCGACGATGTCCGGCAAGGCATGATCGGGCGGTACGTGCGACATTCCGCCCAGGCCGGACACATCGCCTGCCTGCCCGAACGCCAGTCCACCCGCCTGCCACGCCGGCACCGCCGGCTGGAAATCAATGGTCGGCAACGCCCCCGTCCCGGACGACGGCACAAGCGCCGGTGGCGTGAACCATGGCGATGCAGGCGGCGTCGCGTGCTCCGGCGGCGGCAACAGCACCGGCTGCACGCCGCCGATGGTGTAGACCTCGCCCTGGCCGCCCGCCGCCAGCGGGTTGCCGGCCAGGTCGGCGATGCCGGTCGGCGCCATGTCCAGGCGCAGGGAGCCGGTACCGCCCACGTGGTCGAGCTGCACCACGTAGGTATGCCCGTCCACGGCCGTGACCTGCCGGATCGAGGCGTGCGCGTTGCCGCCCAGCACCAGTTGCAGGTCCGCCGTGGTGAGGCCGGTGACGTCCTCGCTGAAGGTGATGGTGTAGCTCACCCCATGCTGCCCGCTGTTGGTCTGCGCATCATTGCGCGCGATCGAAAGCAGCTGCGGCGGCTGCGTATCCACCGCGTAATCCGGCGAGTGCGCCACGCTGGCGCCGGTGTTGCCGGCCGCGTCGGTGTAGCCCGTGCTGTCCAGCGTGATGACGTTGCTGGCGTCGGTGACGTTGGCCGCGGGCGTGAACGTGGCCGTCCAGGTGACGCCACCGTCGGTGGTGGTCAGGCCGCTCAAGGTGCCATGGTCGACGGTGAAGTCGCTGGCGTCGAGGCCGCTCACCGCTTCGCTGAAGGTAATCGTCACCGTGCTGGTGTCGCCCACCTTCAGCGCCACGTCGGACAGGGCGATGGTCGCGGTGGGGCGCGCGGTGTCGATGGCGTAGTTCGGTGAAGTGGTCGTGCCCGTGCCGGTGTTGCCGGCGGTATCGGTGTAGCCGGTGTTGTCCAGCATGATGACGTTGCTGGTGTCGGTGACGTTCGCCGCCGGGGTGAACATGGCCGTCCAGGTCACGCCCCCGTCCGTCGTGGCCAGGCCGCTCAAGGTGCCGTGATCCACGGTGAAGTCGCTGGCGTCGAGGCCGCTCACCGCTTCGCTGAAGGTGATCGTCACCGTGCTGGTGTCGCCCACCTTCAACGCCACGTCGGACAGGGCGATGGTCGCGGTGGGGCGCGCGGTGTCGATGGCGTAGTTCGGTGAAGTGGTCGTGCCCGTGCCGGTGTTGCCGGCGGTATCGGTGTAGCCGGTGTTGTCCAGCGTGATGACGTTATTGGTGCCGGTGACGTTGGCCGAGGGCGTGAACGTCGCCGTCCAGGTCACGCCACCGTCCGTCGTGACCAGGCCGTTCAAGGTGCCGTGATCCACGGTGAAGTCGCTGGCGTCGAGGCCGCTCACCGCTTCGCTGAAGGTAATGGTCACCGTGCTGGTGTCGCCCACCTTCAGCGCCACGTCGGACAGGGCGATGGTCGCTGTCGGGCGTGCCGTGTCGATGGCGTAGTTCGGTGAAGTGGTCGTGCCCGTGCCGGTGTTGCCGGCGGCATCGGTGTAGCCGGTGTTGTCCAGCGTGATGACGTTGCTGGTGTCGGTGACGTTCGACGCCGGGGTGAACGTCGCCGTCCACGTCACGCCACCGTCCGTCGTGGCCAGGCCACTCAAGGTGCCGTGATCCACGGTGAAGTCGCTGGCATCCAGGCCGCTTACCGCCTCGCTGAAGGTGATCGTCACGGTGGACGTGTCGCCTATCTTCAACGCCACGTCGGACAGGGCGATGGTCGCCGTCGGGCGTGCCGTGTCGATGGCGTAGTTCGGCGACGCCGTGGTACCTGTGCCGGTGTTGCCCGCTGCGTCGGTGTAGCCGGTGTTGTCCAGGGTGATGACGTTGCTGGCGTCGGTGACGTTCGCCGTGGGCGTGAACGTGGCCGTCCACGTCACGCCACCGTCCGTCGTGGCCAGGCCACTCAAGGTGCCATGGTCGACGGTGAAGTCACTGGCGTCGAGGCCGCTTACCGCTTCGCTGAAGGTAATGGTTACCATGCTGGTATCACCTACCTTCAGCGCAACGTCGGACAGGGCGATGGTCGCCGTCGGGCGCGTGGTGTCGATGGCATAGTTCGGCGACGTCGTGGTGCCCGCCCCGGCGTTGCCGGCCGTGTCGGTGTAACCCGCGTTGTTCAGGGTGATGGCATTGCTGGCGTCGGTCACGTCGGCCGTGGGCGTGAAGGTCGCCGTCCAGGTGACACCGCCGTCGGTGGTGGCCAGGCCGCTCAGGGTGCCGTGATCCACGGTGAAGTCGCCCACGTCGAGGCCTACCACCTTCTCGCTGAAGGTGATGGTCACGGTGGACGTGTCGCCCACCTTCAGCGCCACGTCGGACAACGCGATGCTGGCCGTGGGCGGCACGGCATCGACAAGCACGGCGGCTGTCGAAGCGACGCCGTTGAGCGCATCGACCTCGGCATTGCCGACCCCGTCGTGGATGGCGCCGCCGTGGGTGTCGATGGCGCCGGCCAGGGTGACGCCGGTGGCGTCGTTCTGCCCGGCCGCCACGGTGTAGCGGAATACCAGCGCCGTAGTGCCGCTGCCGGACACGTAGTCGGCGTAGACGGTGCCGCCGGTGTCCAGGGTGACGGCGATGCGGGGCGTGCCGCCGCTGGTGTCCACCGTCACCGCTTCGCTGTAGTTGACCGTGAAATCGAGCTGCTGGCCGGCAACATAGGTGCCGTTGGCCGGCGCGTCGACCGAGACCACGGTCGGGGCGATGCCGTCCACCACGATGGCGTGCTGGCCGGCGACCGAACGGGCGCCGCCCGTGGCCGGCAGGGTCAGTACCGCATCGACGCCTGCGCTGCTGCGGATGGTGCCGCCGTCGAGCGTGAGCGCCGAGGTCGAGGCGTAGTCCAGGTCGGGGCTGGCGTCGCCGGCCTGCACGGTATAGGCGAAGGTCAGCGTGTCGCTGCCCGAGCCGGAGACGTAGACCGCGTCGTGGTCGATGCTGCCGGTCTCCATCCGCAAGGTCGGCGTGCCGCCCGCGTCGTCCACCACGACCGCCTGATCGAAGGTGACCGTGAGGTAGATCGTGTCGCCGACCTTGTAGCTGCCGTCGGGCGTGGTGCTGCTGACGTCGGTGACCTTCGGCAGGCCGAGCAGATCGACCGTGTCGATGGCCACGGCGCTGGATTTCGAGCCGTCGTTGGTCGCGAACTCGATCGTACGGCTGCCGTAGCTGGTGCTGGCGCTGGAGAAGGTCACCGACGACAACGCGTTGGACCACTGCGCATCCGTCGCCGTCGCACCCGACGAGGTCAGCGTCAGCACGCCTGTCGCCGCGTTGTACGAACCGACGATGTTGCCGAAGTTCGCCGAACTGGTATTGATGAAACCGAGCACGTCGCCGCTGTGGAAGCCCGCGCCGATCGCGACCGTGGCCGAGGACTGGGTGGCGTTGTCCAGGTCGGACACGGTGATGCCGCCGTCGATCGTGACCGCCACGGTGCTGGACACGTAGTCCGTGGTGCCGCCCGTGGTGGTCACGATCGGCGTCTGGTCGACGGCCGTCACCGTGATCGTGCGCGTGGCCGTGTTGCTGGTGGTGCCTGCGCCGTCCACCGCGGTGAAGCTGACCGTACGCGTGGTCGTGGCGGGCGTGACCGCCGTGTCCGTGTACGTCACCGAGTCCAGCGCGCTCTGCCACTGCGCCAGCGTGGCCGTGGCCCCGGCCGAGGTCAGCGTCAGCACGCCGGTAGCCGCGTTGTACGAGGCGACGATGTTGCCCATCGTCGCGCCGTCGTTGGTGAACGACAGTGCATCTTCGCCGGCATGGAAGTTGCCGGTGATGGCGATCGTTGCCGACGCCAGCGTCGAACTGCTGGCGTCGGTCACGGTGAGGCCGGCGTCAATCGCCACCGGCGTCGAGATCGTGTTGTCGCCGGCGACGAACGAGGTGGAGCCGGAGTCGGTGGTGATCTGCGGCGGGCCGAGGACGTCCACCGTGTCGGTGGCCACCGCGCTGGACTTCGAGCCATCGTTGATCGCGAAGTCGATCGTGCGGCTGCCCGGCGTGGCCGAGCCGCTGGCCGAGAACGTCACCGCCGACAAGGCGTGGGCCCATTGGGCGTTGCTCGCCGTCGCGCCCGACGAGGTCAGCGTCAGCACGCCCGTCGCCGCGTTGTACGAACCGACGATGTTGCCGAACGTCGTGGAGTTCGTGTTGACGAACGTGAGCGTGTCCCCGGTGTGGAAGCCACCGGCGATCGAGACGATGCCCGTCGACTGCGAGGTGTTGTCCAGGTCGCTCACCACGATGCCGCCGTCGATCGTCACGGCCGACGTGCCGCCGACGTAGTCCGTGGTGCCGCCCGTGGTGGTCACGATCGGCGTCTGGTCCACGTCGGTCACCGTCACCGTGCGGGCCACCGTGGCGCTGGCATGGCCATTGCCGTCCACTGCGGTGAAGCCGACCGTGCGCGTGGTCGTGTCGGGGGTGATCGCCGTGTCGGTGTAGGTCACCGAGCGCAGCGCCGCCTGCCATTGCGCCAGCGTGGCGGTGCCGCCCGCCGAGGTCAGCGTCAGCGCGCCGGTGGCCGCGTTGTACGAGGCGACGATGTTGCCCATCGTCGCGCCGTCGTTGGTGAACGACAGCACGTCTTCGCCGGCGTGGAAGCCCCCCGTGATGCTTGCCGTCGCCGACGCCAGCGTGCCGCTGCTCAGGTCCGTCACGGTGATGCCGCCGTCCACCACCACCGGCGTGCCGGCCACGTTGTCGCCGGCCACGAATGCGGCCGAGCCTGCGTCGGCCGTCAGGATCGGCGGGGCGTCCACCGACACCGTGTCGGTAGCCACCGCGCTGCTCTTGGTGCCGTCGCTGACCGCGAAATGGATCGCGCGGTCGCCCGGCTGCGTGGCGGCGCCCGCGGAGAACGTCACCGCGTCCAGCGCCGCCTGCCACTGCGCCAGCGTCGCCGTGCCGCCCGCCGAGGTCAGCGTCAGCACGCCCGTCGTGGCGGCGTAGCTGCCGACGATGTTGCCGTAGGTCGCCGCGGACGTGTTGCTGAAGGCCAGCGTGTCGCCGGCCTGGAAGTTGCCGGCGTCGATGCTGGCCGTCGCCGAGACCAGCGTGGCGTTGTCCCGGTCGCTCACCGCGATGCCGCTGTCGATCGTCACCGCCGCGGCGCCGCCGGTATAGCCGGTCGTGCCGCCCGTGGCGGTGACGACCGGGGTCTGGTCCACGTCGGTCACCGTCACCGCACGCGTGGCGATCGTGCTGTCGTCGGTGCCGTCGTTGACGGTGAAGCTCACCGTGCGCGTGGCCGCGTCGGGGGTGATCGCCGTGTCGGTGTAGGTCACCGAGCGCAGCGCCGCCTGCCACTGCGTCAGCGTCGCCGTGCCGCCCGCCGAGGTCAGCGTCATGACGCCGGTGGACGAGTCGTAGCTGGCCGCGATGTTGCCCATCGTCGTGCCGTCGTTGGCGAACGCGAGCACGTCCTCGCCGGCATGGAAGCCGCCGGTGACGCTTACCGTCGCCGACGCCAGCGACGTGTTGTCCACGTCCGACACGGTGAGGCCGCCGTCGACCGCCACCGGCGCACTGGCGACGTTGTCGCCGGCCACGAAGCTGGCCGCGCCGCCGCTGGTGGTCACCACCGGCGCATCGTTGACGGCGGTGAGGACGACGGTCTCGCCGATGCCGGGCGTGGCGGTGTCCACGCCGCCGTTGGCGGTGCCGCCGTTGTCCTGGATGCTGGCCAGGGTGATGGTGCGGCCGCCGGCGACCGTGGGGTTGTCGCTGCTGTTGCTGTAGGCGAGGCCGTTGACCAGCGCCTCCGCGTCGGCGGTGCTGTAGTCGCCGGGCCGGGTGATGGCGACGGTGGCGGTGCCGCCGGCCAGCGTCACGGCCACCGTGTAGCCGTGGGTGGCGGTCGTGACGCTGTTGCCATCGGTCAGCGCCACGGCGGTGCCGTCCACGCTGAGAATTTCCGCGGCGCCATCGGCCACCCCGGCGACCGTCACGGTCAGCGCGTGGATGTCCTGGCCCGCTTCCACCGTGTTGATGGATGCGCCGGCGAACAGCGCCACCGCACTGCCGCCCTCGGTGAAATGGGGCGCGGGATTGGCGATGGCGGATACCGTGGGCGCGTCGTTGACGCCGGTGACGCTCACCGCCTTGGCGGCGGCGACGCTGTCGCGGGTGCCGTCATTGACCGTGAAGCTGACCGTGCGGGCGCTGCTGTCCGGATCGTCGGACGTGTCGGTGTAGGTCACCGCGCGCAGCGCCGCCTGCCATTGTGCCAGCGTGGCCGTCCCGCCCGCCGAGGTCAGCGTCGCCACGCCGGTGGCGGCGTCATAGGTGGCCGTGATGTTGCCCATGGTGCTGCCGTCGTTGGCGAACGACAGCACGTCCTGGCCGGCATGGAAACCGCCCGTCAGCGCCACGGTGGCGCTGGCCAGGGTGGCGTTGTCCGCGTCGCCCAGGGTGAGGCCGCCGTCCACCGCCACCGGCGTGCCTTCGACGAAGGCGGTGGTGCCGCCGCTGGAGGTCACCACCGGCGTGGCATCCACGTGGCTGGCGGTGATGCCGTTGCCGGTCGTGTCGGCCACGACCACGGCCGCGTCGGCGCCGGCCGCCCAGTCCTCGGCGGCGGCCAGGTTGTAGGTGGTGCCGCCGGCCGAGCTGGTGCCGTCCTTGTCGACGATCCGGTCGATCGCCGCCTTGTCGGTGGCGCTCAGGACCAGCGTGAAGCTGGTGCCTGAGGTGATGTCGACATTGGCGGTGTCGGTCAGCGTGTAGGTGGCCCCGCCCTCGCCGGTGAAGGTGAACTTGTCGGCGACGATGTCGTTGGCTGCGCCGTTCAACGGCAGGAAGCCGGTGCCGGTCACCACCACGGTGCCGGTGCTCGCGTCGTAGGTCGCCGACGTGATGGCCGGTACCGCCACGTTGCTGACGGTGATGCCGTTGCCGGTGGTGTCGGCCACGACCACGGCCGCGTCGGCGCCGGCCGCCCAGTCCTCGGCGGCGGCCAGGTTGTAGGTGGTGCCGCCGGTCGAGCTGGTGCCGTCCTTGTTGACGAGCGCGTCGACGCCCGCCTTGTCGGTGGCGCTCAGGACCAGCGTGAAGCTGGTGCCCGAGGTGATGTCGACATTGGCGGTGTCGGTCAGCGTGTAGGTGGCCCCGCCCTCGCCGGTGAAGGTGAACTTGTCGGCGACGATGTCGTTGGCTGCGCCGTTCAACGGCAGGAAGCCGGTGCCGGTCACCACCACGGTGCCGGTGCCCGCGTCGTAGGTCGCCGACGTGATGGCCGGCACCGCCACGTTGCTGACGGTGATGCCGTTGCCGGCGACATCGGACGTGTCGGTATCGTTGATGACGCTGTCCCAGTCGTCCGCCGCCGCCAGGTTGTAGGTGGTGCCGCCGGTCGAGCTGGTGCCGTCCTTGTTGAACATCTGCTCGACCTGCGCCCGGTCCGTGGCGTCGAGCGTCACGGAGAACGAGGTGGCGCTGGTGACCTCGACGTTGGCGCTGGTCAGCGTGTAGGTGGCGCCGCCCTCGCCGGTGAGGGTCAGCTTCGAGACGGTGATGTCGTTGTTCGCGCCGAGCGTGCCGACGAGTCCGGTGCCGGTGACGGTCAATACATGGGTATTGGCGTCGTAGGTGGCGGAGGTGATGGTCGGCGACGCTACGTTGCCGACGGTGATGCCGTTGCCGCTCAGGTCGGCCGAGGCGCCGGCCGTGCTGTCCCAGTTGGCGGCGGCGGCCAGGTTGAAGGTCGTCGCGTCGACCGAGCGGGTGCCGTTCTTGTCGAGCAGGCCGTTGACGGCCAGCTTGTCGGCCGCGTTCAGCGTGATGGAGAACGTCGTGCCGCTGCTGGCGGTCACGCTGCCGGAGGTGAGGGTATAGCTGCCGCCGCCCTGGCCGGTCAGCGTGAGCTTGCCTGCATCGATCGTGTCGCCGGCCGTCATGTCGGTGCCGGTCACGGTCAGCACGCCGGTGGCGGCGTTGTAGGTGGCGCTGGTGATGCTTGCGGACGGCAGTGTGGTACTGCTGCCGCCGGCATCATTCATGGAATCCGGCTGGCTGGTCGTCGCCGGGTGCGAGGGGTTCGAACTGCCCAGTTCGCCCCGTTCGCCGCCCGCGGCGGCGTTGCCGCTGAACGAGGCGACCGTGGCCGTATCGATCTGCAAGCTGCCGCGATTGAGGATGCCGCCCGCGGCTACGCCGCCGGCACCCGCCACGTAGGTCGAGCCCCCGCCGAACGACGGGCCGGCGCCGCCGCCGCCAGCCGCGGCATTGTTGGTGATGCTCGAATGGCGGATGGTCAGCGTACCGCTGTTGAAGATGCCGCCCGCCGCATCGCCGCCGCGCCCCGAGGCGCCGCCGGTATTGCCCCAGCCGCCACCGCCACCGCCGATGCCGCCGGCCGTGCCGCCGCTGCCGCCGCCAAGGGTCGATGCCTGGTAGGCGCCCACGCCCCCGGTGGTCGAACCGCCACCGCCGCCGTAACCGTGGCCGCCGTAGTCGAAAGACTGCCCACCGGTACCGCCGATCCCGTTGCTGCCCAGGGTGCGGCCCGCGCCGCTCGGGTTGGTGATGTTCGCCGCACCGCCGGCGCCGCCGCCGATGCCTGCGTAGCCGCCGCCGCCGCCGCCACCGAAGCCGTAGGTCGTGCCGCCGGCGCCGTAGACGTTGTTGTTCGACGTAAAGGACGCGCCGCCGCCGCCGGCCGCCCGGTTGCCGGTGACGGTCACGTCCTTCAGGGTCAGGCTGCCGGCGTTGCGGATGCCGGCCCCCAGGGCGTCGCCGCCATTCAGGGCCGCGGCGCTGGTCCCGTCGCCGCCGCTCCCCGAAAGCAGGCCGTGCTCGATCACCAGGCCATCCAGGGTGACCGTGCTGCCCGCGGTGATGTCCACCACCCGGCCGTTGTAATGGCCGTCCAGGATCACGTCGGCGGTGCCGTTGCCGTCGATGTCGCCCTCGATGGTGAGGTTCTTGTTGATGACCAGCAGCGAATCACCCGCGGCATGCGTGGACAGGCTGATCGTCATGCCGCTGGCGAAGGTGATGGTGTCGCCGTTGCCCGCGGCGGCGATCTCGGCCCGCAGCGAGCCGGCGCCGCTGTCGGCATTGGTGGTGACGGTAAGGGTGGCCAGGTCGTGCGCATAGCCCGCCTCGTCGGCCGCCGACAGCACCGGCGTGGCGTCGATGGTGCCGGTGGTGACTTCCAGGTCCCAGTCGGAGCCGGCGCCGGTGCGGTCGTTGGAGGCGGCCACGTCGCGATGGGTGAGCTGGGCCAGTGAGGTGACGAAGGCCGCGCCCTTGTCGCCGGCGGCGGTGTTGCAGGCGTAGATCAGGATGTCGCCGCCGGGCCGCATGTCGGCGCCGATCCGCGCCAGCTCGCCCGCGTGCTGGCCGATGTTGTCGGCCGACAGGTAGGTGCCGCCCAGCCACAGGTCGCCGTCGTTGCCGTGGGCGATGATCTGCACCGAGGCGGCACCGGGGTGCGCGTCGAGGTAGTCGCGCATCTGCGTCAGGCCGTCGCGGCCCTGGTCCAGGTAGACCACTTCGGTGCCGGGACGCACGTGGGCCAGCAGCTCGCCGGCGTCCTGCACGCGGGCATCGACGAACAGCACGTTGCGACCGCCGGCCGTCGCCGCGTGGGCCGCAGCGTCGTGGTCGCCCGGGTCGTGGAAGACGCGCTGCGCCAGCTCGTGCGGCAGCAGCGCGGCAGGCTCGTGGCGGGCCACGTCGTGCGCCACGTCGTGCGCGGCGGGCGCGGCATGCGCCGGCGGGGGGGCGGTGAACTGCGCGGCGGTGACCACGGCGGCGCCGTCGAACATCACGCGCGGCTCCAGCGCCAGCGCCAGCGGCCGGCGCGGCGGCAGGCTGGTGCCGGCAGCGGGCGCGTCGGATGCGGTCGGCTTGCGGGTAGTGCGCTTGAACCAGGCCATGTGGATCACCCCTGTCACGGTATTGCGCTGCGGCCGGAGCGCCGCGGGCAGTCAATGGGCAGTCAATCGGCTTTCGCCCGGATCACGTGCGCGGCACTGCCGTCGCCGCTGCGCCAGAACGAAAGTTGTGCGTATTTCTCGAACAGGTCCGGCGGCAGCACGGTGCGGCGCGGCTGGACTTCCACCCGCGGCCGCACGTGATGCAGGCCGGCCACTCCGAGCGCCGCGTCGAATTCCGGCGCGTCATAGGACACGTTGCAGAAGTCGTGCTCGAACCATGGCTCGCCGAGGAACTCGTAGACCAGCCGCAGCACCCGTTCGGGCGAGCGCGCCAGCAGCTCGTACTCGACCACCAGCAGCGAGTCGGCCTGGGCGCCGTAGTAGGCCTCCTTCAGCGCCGACCAGGCGAAGCCGACCAGGCGGTTGTACTGCGCCAGCGTGTCGAGGCGGCTGTAGACCGTGTTGCGCTCCGCGTCGTTGCCGTAGAGCTTGGTCTGCTCGTAGGGGTTGGCCCGATAAAGGCGTTCCAGGCTGTCCATCACCCACGCCACGTTGCGCACGCAGGCGATCACCCTGGCGCCGGGGAACAGGTCCACCACGGCGGGCAACCGGGCGCTCCACAGCCGGTTGGTGTCGAACAGCACGGCCTTGTCCGCCTGGTCGGCGTAATAACTGTCGAACAACCCGCGCAGCAGGCGGCGGCGGGTGTCACGGTCGAGCACGGGACCGAATTCGCTGCCCGCGCTGAACTGGTCGAGCATGCCGGCGAACAGCCCACCCACGGGACTGGTCATGCCGGCATGGAAACGGGGGTTCTGGCGCAGCAGGGCCGCCAGCAGGGTCGATCCCGACCGCGGCAAGCCCGAAACGAAATGGAACTTGCGTTCCATCGACCCCCCTGATTCCGCGCGCTGCAACACGCTCCCCCCAAGCTGGGTGATGGTAACACCCAAATGCCGGCTGTCACCGCCGACCGGGCGCGGCGGGTTTCCCATGACGGCCGGCAGGCTGCACAATGCTCGCGCCGCTTGTCGGACCCGGCGGCCTCGCATGATGCTTCTCCGCACCTGCCAGGCTCGTCGGCAAGTACGTGGAAGCATCCCTGTCCATATCGAATCAGGGGGTATTCCATGGAAGTGTATCTCGGCACCATCCAGGCTTTCGGCTTCAACTTCGCGCCGCGCGGCTGGGCCAACTGCAGCGGCCAGATCCTCGGCATCGCGCAGAACACGGCACTCTTCTCGCTGCTGGGCACCAGCTACGGCGGCAACGGCCAGACCACCTTCGCCCTGCCCGACCTGCGCGGCCGCGCGGGGTTGAACATGGGCCAGGCGCCCGGGCTGTCGACGTACAACCTGGGCCAGGCCGCGGGCACGGAAAACGCCACGCTGACCCTCGGCAACATGCCTGCGCACACCCATGCCGCCACGGCCAGCACGGCCGTGCAGGTCGCCGGAACGACGTCCCACCCGGCCAATACGCCGACCGACACGAACATGTACCTGGGGGCCAGCGGAGGCGGCCCGGGCAGCGCCACCATCTGGTCGGACGCGCTCAACAGCCCCGTGAAGATGGGCGGCGTCAGCGGCTCGGTGCAGGTGGGGATGGCCGGCTCCAACCTGCCGTTCTCCCTGCTCAACCCGTACCTGGTGCTGAACTTCTGCATTGCGCTGGAAGGCATCTTCCCGCCGCGCGATTGAGTACCACGCCGCAGCGGCCGTCGCCGCTGCGGCTGCCCGGGGCCACGCATGCTCGACCGACTCGAAGCTTCCCACTTCGCTCCGCTGCTGGCGCAGCCGCAGCGATTGATCCTGCCCGACGGCCACCCGCTGCCGGTGCGCGTGGACGCCATCCACGAACATCCGCGCTCGCGCATGCCGGGCGCGCCGGCCGAACGGCGCACACCGTTCACCGTCACCCTCACGGCGCTGGAGCCGACCGCCTTCATCGACGGCCTGTGCGCCATCGACCTTCCTGCGCTGGGCCGGGTGGACGGGATCTGGGTCGGTCGCCTGGCGGCGCTGGGCCGCGATCAGGCGAGCGCGTATTTCCAGATCGTCTTCAACTGACTCACGACATCACGACCCTCGGCCGCGCCGGCGGATACCACACCAGCCGCTCGGCCGCCGGCAGCGTCTCCTCTACCACGAAGCCCAGCGCCAGGTACAAGGCACGCGCGCGCGGATTGTTGCGCCACACGGTGACTGCCAACGGCGCCCCCGCGCGCGCCGCCGCCTGCTGCAGCCCCCGCACCAGTTGCTGGCCGTGACCCTGGCCGCGCGCGGCCGGCAGCAGGGCCAGGTAGACCAGCCGCACCTCGGCCGGGCCGAAGTCGACGATCACCGCGCCCACGCGCCCGGCCGCTTTCTCGACCACGAAATGCATGGCGTTCGGGAACGCCTCCGCGGTGCCGGCCTGCAGCACCTCATATTGCTGCGCCACCAGGGCTTCCGCCTGCGCCGGGCCGAGATCGAGCTGCAGCAGGTCAGCCCGCGTGGCGCGGTACAACTGCTGCAGGAACGGGGCGTCCTTCGCGGTCGCCGGCCGCATCGCCAGCCCGGTTGCGGCGAGGTGGTCCTGGTTGAACATGCCGCCGATCCTCCGTCAGGAAACGCGATGCCGGAAGCAGCCGACGAGGTGGTCGTTGACCATGCCGGTGGCCTGCATCAGCGAGTAGCAGATGGTGGTGCCGACGAAGCGGAAGCCGCGCTTCTTCAGCGCCTTGCTCATGCGGTCCGACAGCGGCGTGCTGGCGGGCACTTCGCTGCGGTCCTTCCAGCGGTTGCGCAACGGCTTGCCGTCCACGAACGACCACAGGTAGGCGTCCAGGCTGCCGAACTCCGCGATCGCCTCCAGCGCGGCGACGGCGTTGTCGCGCGCCGCCGTCACCTTGAGCCGGTTGCGGATGATGCCGGGATCGAGCAGCAGCTTCTCCAGCTCGCGCTGCTTCATCGCGGCCACGCGGGCGATGTCGAAGCCGTGGAAGGCCTTGCGGTAGTTGTCGCGCTTGGCCAGTACGGTGCGCCACGACAGGCCCGCCTGCGCGCCTTCCAGGCACAGGAACTCGAACAGCGCGTTGTCGTCGTGCAGCGGCACGCCCCATTCGGTGTCGTGGTAGGCGCACATCAGCGCGTCGTCGGCGGTGGCCCAGTGGCAGCGTCGCATGCGGGTTCTCCGTGGAAGCGGCCAATGTAGCGCAGCCGCCTCCGGCGCGGCTTCCCGGCGCCGGCGAAAGCGTACACTCGCGCTTTTCCCGGCCGCCGACGCCCATGCCACCCTCCGTTTCTCCGCCGCGCGGCGCCGTGCTGGCGCTGCTCGCCACGATCCTGCTGTGGGCCTACAGCTGGGTGGTGATGAAACAGGTGCTGGCCTATGCGGGGCCGTTCGATTTCGCGGCGCTGCGCTACCTGCTCGGCGCGGCGGTGCTGTTCGCGGCCATGCTGCTGGCACGGCAGTCGCTGAAGCCGCCGCCGCTGCTGCCGACGATCCTGATCGGCCTGTGCCAGACCGCCGCCTTCCAGGGGCTGGAGCAATGGGCGCTGGTCCGCGGCGGCGCGGGCCACGTGGCGCTGCTGGCCTACACCATGCCGTTCTGGGCGGTGCTGCTGGCCTGGCTGATCCTGCGCGAACGCCCCACCCGCCGGCACTGGCTGGGCCTGCTGCTGGCGGCGCTGGGCCTGGTCTGCATCATCGAGCCCTGGCGCGGGCTGGGCAACGCGGCCAGCACCGTGCTGGCGGTCGCCGGCGGCGTGGCCTGGGCCGCGGGCACGGTGCTGAGCAAGCGGCTGTTCCGCCAGCACGCGGTCTCCGCGCTGGGCCTCACCGCGTGGCAGATGCTGGCCGGCGGCGTGGCGCTGGGCACGGTGGCGCTGGCGGTGCCGCAGCGGCCCATCGAATGGAGCGGCGCCTTCGTGGCCGGCCTGGCCTACAGCGTGCTGATGGCCTCCAGCCTGGCGTGGTGGCTGTGGTCGATCGTGCTGCGCCGGCTGCCCACCACGGTCGCCAGCGTGAGCAGCCTGGGCGTGCCCATCGTGGGCGTGCTGCTGGCGTGGTGGATCCTGCGCGAGCGGCCCACGGCGATGGAATGGCTGGGCATCGTCTTCGTGCTGCTGGGCCTGTGCGCGGTGAGCGGCCTGCGCCTGCGGCGGCGTTCAGCGCCACCGTGAAGCAGCGGCGCTATCATCCGCCTCCGTCGTCCCCCTCGATACGCCGATGCCTTCCCTGCCCCAACTGTGGTCCCACCTGGTCGACTGGCTGAGCAGCCATGCCGTGGCGCCGGCGCTGGACCTGCTGCACCTGGGCAAGCTCTCCGGCGACCCGCGCGACATCGCCGCCTCGCTGCTGATCGCGGCGCTGCAGATCGGCATCATCGGCTTCGTCTTCCGTCCGCTGGAAACCTTCTTCCCGGCGGAAAAATGGAGCGACCGCAGGCTCACCCTGGTGGACCGCAACTACACGGTAATGATGCTGCTGGGCATCTTCCCGCTGTTCACCTATTTGATCCTGATGCCGTTCAGCCACCTGTTCGGCGGCGCGGATGCCGCCACCTCCGGCACCGGTTCGCCGCTGGCGATCACGCACTGGGCGCCGTGGTTCAACGGCCATCCCTACGTGCTGTTCGGCGTGTACTACGTGGTCTACGACTTCACGTACTACTGGATGCACCGCACCCAGCACGCGCTGCCGTGGTGGTGGGCGCTGCACAGCATGCACCACAGCACGCGGCAGATGAGCTGCTGGACCAACGACCGCGGCAACCTGATCGACGGCTTCATCCAGTCGATGATCCTCGCCGTGGTGGGCCTGGCGATGGGCGTGGACCCGGACGAGTTCGCCTGGCTGATGCTGCTGGGCGAGCTGGTGCAGAACCTGTCGCACACCAATACGCGGCTGGGCTTCGGCCGGCTGTTCGGGCGCGTGTTCGTCGACCCGAGGTTCCACCGCCTGCACCACATGCTGGTGGACCCGGAGCGGCCGAAGCTGCACAACTGCAACTTCGGCCAGGTGCTGTCGATCTGGGACGTGCTGTTCGGCACCGCGCTGTACGGCGAACCGCCGCGCCCCACCGGCGTGGGCGACCCGGTGGTGGACGCGGACAACGATTACGGCCTGCTCGGCCTGCACTGGGCATCCACGAAGCGCTTCCTGCGCACGGTGTTCCGGCGCGAAGGCTGGACGCCGGGCGAGGTGGCGTTCGACCCGGACACACTGCGCCCGGTTCCGGTCGACCAGCTCGACCTGCACGCGCTGGCGCGGCACCCGCCCAGCCATGCCGCGGCGCCGCCCGCGGCCACGGACGGGACGGTGGCCGGGGAATCCGCGGCAGCCTGATCAGCCGCGCCAGGGCAGCGCGTCGAGGTCGACGTTGCCGCCGGTGAGCACCACGCCCACGCGGCGGCCGGCAAAGCGCCCGCGCGCCTTCAGCAGCGCCGCCAGCACGGTGGCGCTGGATACCTCCACCACCTGCTTCAGTTCCGTCCACAGCAGCCGCATCGCGGCGACGGTTTCCGCGTCGTCCACCGCGATCACCTCGACGCGGTGCGCGCCCAGCGCGTCGAGGTTGCGTTCGCCCACCAGCGCGCGCAGGCCGTCGCAGACCGTGTCCGGCACCACGTCGGTGACGCGCCGGCCGGCGGCCAGCGAGCGCGCCGCGTCGTCGGCGCCGGCCGGCTCGGCGGCGAACAGCGCGACGTCCGGCGCCAGCGCATGCGCCGCGACCGCCACGCCCGCGGCCAGCCCGCCGCCGCCGACGGGCGTGATCACGGCGTCCAGCCCCGGCGCCTGCCGCAACAGTTCCAGCGCGATCGTGCCCTGCCCCGCCATCACCCGCGTATCGGCGTAGGGATGCACCAGGGTCGCGCCGGTCCGGGCCTGCACTTCGGCGCACATCGCCTCGCGCGCGGCCTGGGTGGGCGCGCAGCGATGCAGCGTGCCGCCGGCGCGCGCGATGGCGTCCAGCTTGGCCTGCACCGCGCCCTCGGGCACCACCACGTGCGCCTGGATGCCGCGGGTGGCGGCGGCCAGCGCCAGTGCATTGCCGTGGTTGCCGGAGGAGTGCGTGACCACGCCGCGCGCGGCCTCCCCGTCCGCCAGCGACCACACCGCGTTGCAGGCGCCGCGGAACTTGAACGCGCCGCCGCGCTGCAGGTTCTCGCACTTGAAGAACAGCGCGGCGCCGACGCGCTGGTCCAGCGCCGCGCTGCGCAACACCGGCGTCACCGTGGCGTGCGGCGCGATGCGCGCGGCCGCATCGCGCACCTGCGCCGGGGTCGGCAGCACGTCGAGCGCGCTCATGGCGATTCGATCTCCACGCCACAGCGGAAGTGGCGCTCGGCGCCCGGCTCCAGCCGGATCGCGTCCGCGCATTCGGGACGGTTGAACGCGTTGGCCATGCATTCCATCGGCTCCAGCGCCACCGCGCGGCGCACGCTGCGGCTGATCGTGTCGGCGGTGAAGGCGTGCATCACGCCGTGCTCCTGCCACACGGCCAGGCCGAAACCGCTGTCCGGGTCGCGCAGGCGGGTGCGGATGCGGCCGTCCGCCTCCGCGTCGAGGTCGGTATAGCCCTGGTCGATGATGTGGTCGCCGATCCGGCGCGACTCGCGGAAGTCCAGCGCCGGCGCGTCGTCCAGCGCCACGTAGGCGGCGGCGCCATCCAGCGCGATCAGGTCGGCGCCGGTGCGGATCAGGGTCTGCGCGGGAATCTGCAGGTCCCAGTCGTCGGCCATGCCGTCGCCGACGCGGAAGTACGGGTGCCAGCCGAAGAAACACGGCGCGTCGCCGTCGCCCACGTTGCGCAAGGCCACGTCCAGCGCGAGGCCGGCGGCATCCAGCGCGTAGGTCACCGCGAGGTCGATCGCGTGGGGGTAGCCGGGCCGCGGGCGGATCGCCGAAGTGGCCAGCGTCACCCGCGCCGAGCGCGCGTCCGCGGCCAGCGCACGGACCTCGAAGTCCGTGCCGCGCACGAAGCCGTGCCGGAAGCCCCGGTCCGGCCCGGCCACGCCCGGCTGCAGGTCCTGCACCTGGCTGTCGTAGGTGTAGCGCGCGTCGGCGATGCGCCCGCCGAACGGCACCATGATCGCGAAGCGCGAGCCGGAATGCGCCACGATCTCGGCTTCGTCGCGGTTGCCGTCGGCGATGTCGAAGCTGCGGCCCGCGCGCAGCACCTCGAAGCCCAGCAGCGCGGCGCCGTGGCAGGCGATGCGCACGCGCCGGCCCGCGCCGTCGTCCAGCACCACGATCGGTTGTGCGCCCAGCATGGCGCGTTCTGCGGCATAGCGGCCCATCGGCTTTGTCCTGTGCGTAACGCACCCCATGTTAGCCTGAACGAATCCCCCTGCCGCATGGCTTTCCGCATGAGCGCACGCCCCGAACACGCCCCCGCCCCCACCCGCCTGCGCGACTACCGCCCGCCCGCCTGGCGGGTGGAGCGCGTGGAGCTGGAATTCGACCTGGGTATCGACGCCACCGAGGTCGCCGCGCGCCTGCACCTGCGCCGCGACGAAGCGCAGGATGCGCCGCTGCAGCTGGACGGCGAAGGCCTGGATCTGCTCGCCATCGCCCTCGACGGCCGCGCACTGGATGCTGGCGAGTACCGCCACGACGACCGCTCGCTCGAAGTCGACGGCGCCCGCGACGGCAGTGTGCTGGAGACCCGCGTGCGCCTGAAGCCGGCGGCGAACACCGCGCTGGAAGGCCTGTACCTGTCCGGCTCGCGCGAGGCCGGCTTCCTGCTCACCCAGTGCGAGGCGGAGGGCTTCCGCCACATCACCTTCTTCCCCGACCGGCCCGACGTGCTGGCCCGGTACACCGTCACCCTGCGCGCCGACCGGGCGCGTTTCCCGGTGCTGCTGGCCGGCGGCAACCCCGACGGCGCGGGCGAGCTGGCGGACGGCCGCCACTGGGCGCGCTTCGTCGATCCGCACCCCAAGCCCAGCTACCTGTTCGCCCTGGTCGCCGGCCGGCTGGAGAAGCTCGAGCGCGGCTACACCACCGCCGACGGCCGCGCGGTGAAGCTGGTGATGTGGTCCGAGGCCAACGTGATCGACTGCTGCCACTACGCGCTGGACGCGCTGGAACGCGCGATGCGCTGGGACGAGCAGGCCTACGGTCGCAACTACGACCTCGAGGTGTTCCACGTCGTCGCCACCCACGACTTCAACATGGGCGCAATGGAGAACAAGGGCCTCAACATCTTCAACGCGAAGTACCTGCTGGCCGATCCCGACTCCACCACCGACGACGAATACCGTGCGGTGGAGGCCGTCGTGGCGCACGAATACTTCCACAACTGGAGCGGCAACCGCGTCACCTGCCGCGACTGGTTCCAGCTCTCGCTGAAAGAGGGCTTCACCGTGTTCCGCGAACAGAGCTTCTCGGCCGACATGAACTCCGCGCCGCTGAAGCGCATCGAGGACGTGGCCCTGCTGCGCCGCGCCCAGTTCACCGAGGACGCCGGCCCGCTGGCGCATCCGGTGCGCCCGGCCGAGTACCGCGAGATCAACAACTTCTACACTGCCACCGTGTACGAGAAGGGCGCCGAGCTGGTGCGCATGCTGGCCGGGCGGCTGGGTGCGGAGGGCTTCCGCCGCGGCGCCGACCGGTACTTCGCACGCAACGACGGCCGCGCCGCCACCCTCGAGGATTTCCTCGCCGCGCTAGGCGAGGCCAACGACATCGACCTCGCGCCCTACCTCGCCTGGTACGGCCAGGCCGGCACGCCGCGGCTGAAGGCGTGCGGCGAATACGACGCCACCCGTCGCGAATACGCGCTCACGCTGTCGCAGCACACCCTGGCCACGCCGGGGCAGCCGCTCAAGCAGCCGCTGCCGATCCCGGTGAAGCTGGCGCTGTTCGACCACGGCGGCCGCATGCTGCCGCTGCACCTGGACGACCAGCCGCCCGCGCCCGAGCGCGTGGTGGTGCTGGCCGCGGCCGAGCAGCGCTTCGTGTTCCGCGACGTCGACGCGCCACCGGTGCCCTCGCTGCTGCGCGGCTTCTCCGCGCCGGTGATCCTGGAGTGCGACTACGCCCCCGACGAGCTGGCCCTGCTGCTCACCCACGACGCGGACGGCTTCAACCGGTGGGAGGCCGGCCAGCAGCTCGCCGCGCGCGCGTACGATGCGTTGCGCGACGGCGGCGATGACGCGGCCCCGGCCGCCTGGTGCGCCGCGCTGGCCGCGCTGTTTGCGCGGGACGGCCTCGATCCCGCCCTGCTCGCCGGCCTGCTCACCCCGCCCGGCGAACTCGAATTGGCCGACCGCCAGGCCGAGGCCGACCCCGCGCGCATCCACGCGCTGCGCCAGGCATTGCAGCGCCGGCTGGCCGAACATATCGGCGCCGACGCGCTGCATGCGCGCTACCGGGCGCTGGCCGCGCCGGCCGGCCTCGACCTCGGCGCCGCCGGCCAGGCCGCGCGTCGGCTCAAGCGCCGCGTGCTGGAACTGCTGGCCCTGGTCGATGCCGGGCAGGCCTTCGCGCTGGCCGCGGCCCAGTATGACCATGCGACCGGCATGACCGACCGCCTCGCCGCGCTGGCCGTGCTGGTGCACCACCAGGCGCCGCAGGCCGCGGCCGCGTTGGCGCACTTCCGCGCGCGCTACGACGACAACGCGCTGGCGCTGGACAAGTGGTTCGCGGTGCAGGCGCAGGTCCCCGGCGAGCCCGCGCTGGCGCGGGTGCGCGCGCTGGAGGCCGATCCGAAGTTCACCCTGAAGAATCCCAACCGCGCACGCGCCCTGCTGGGCAGCTGGGCCAGCGGCAATCCCAGCGGCTTCCACCGCGCCGACGGCGCCGGCTACGCCCTGTACGCCGAGCGGCTGGCCGAGCTGGACGCGCTCAACCCGCAGATCGCCGCGCGCCTGGCCACCGCCTTCAACGGCTGGAACCGGCTGGAGCCGGTGCGCCGCGAGGCGGCCCGGCAGGCGATGGCGCAACTGGCGGCGCGCCCCGCGCTGTCGCGCAACCTGGGCGAGATCCTGGGCAACATGCTGAAAGCTTGAGGCACGCGCTCAGCCGGCCAGCTGGCGCCACTCGGCACGCAGGTCGTCCATGCGCGACGCCAGCCGCGCGCGCAGCTGCGCCTGGCGGGCATCGTCGTGCCGCGCGAGGTAGTCCATCGCCATCTCGACCTTGCCGATCTCCACAAGGAGGTCGTGGCACGGATAGATGGGCGCGATGTCGTGGTCGATGTTCATGCGTCGCCTCCGTGTATGCCGGAGGGGCTGCATCAGCCATGCCACAACGTGATTTGCATCACGTCGCAAACGGGCCTGGATCACAAGCTGACACATTGCGTCAGCTGCTGCCGTGATCCGGCACAAAAGCGCATTTCAGTCACTCCATGTTCACATGCCCGGAGCCATGATCGCCCCACGCTCACGGCAGCGAAAAGCTGCCCAGCGCCACCCGTTCCACGGTTTCTGGCGCCCGGCAACACGGTCATCCTGGATTCCCCCTGTTCCTGAGACCGCCGGGCGCCAGATCTCTTCCCGCCAAAGCCCGCGCCCTGCGCGGGCTTTGCGTTGGGCGCCCCGCAGGAATGCAGGCGCCGGAAAGGACGACGGCGCCCAGGGAGACCCGGGGCGCCGTCCTTGCTTCCTCTCTCGGCACGCGGTCGGACCCCTGTCTGTCCAACCTCGGCGCGCGTCGCCGCGCTGCGTCTGCCCTCGAAAGTGCGGGGATTCAACATGCAGAATGCGTGCCATACCCATGCCGCACGACGGCGGCCGCGCGTCGAACTGCACCGGGCACGGCCGCGGGTTACCATAAGCGCTTGTTTTGGCAGGCGCGCCACGCGCGACCTGGCAGCCATCGCGAACGGGCCCGTCCATGCGGCGCCCGCCCGCGTCCCGCGACGTGATCGCCCGACCGAACCCACGACCATGCTCCATCCCCAGCACTACGACGTCATCGTCATCGGCGGCGGCCATGCCGGCACCGAGGCCGCGCTGGCCGCGGCGCGCACCGGTGCGCGCACGCTGCTGCTCACCCACAGCATCGAGACGGTCGGCGCGATGAGCTGCAACCCGGCCATCGGCGGCATCGGCAAGGGCCACCTGGTGAAGGAGATCGACGCGCTGGGCGGCGCGATGGCGCGCGCGGCGGACCGGGCCGGCATCCAGTGGCGGACGCTCAACGCCTCCAAGGGTCCGGCCGTGCGCGCCACGCGCTGCCAGGCCGACCGCGCGCTGTACCGCGCCGCGATCCGCCGCATCGTGGAAAGCCAGCCGGACCTCGAGCTGTTCCAGCAGGCGGTGGACGACCTGATCCTGGAAGGTGGCCGGGTCGCTGGCGTAGTGACGCAGATGGGCCTGGCGTTCCGGGCGCGCAGCGTGGTGCTCACTGCCGGCACCTTCCTCGCCGGCCGCATCCATATCGGCCCGAGCCAGTACGCCGGCGGCCGCGCCGGCGACCCGCCCGCCACCACGCTGGCCGAACGCCTGCGCGCCCTGCCGCTGGCGGCCGAGCGCCTGAAGACCGGCACGCCGCCGCGCATCGACCGCCGCAGCATCGACTTCACCGGCCTGGAGGAACAGCCCGGCGACGACCCGGCGCCGGTGTTCTCCTACCTCGGCACGCGCGACGAGCATCCGCGCCAGGCGAGCTGCTGGATCACGCATACCGGCGAGCGCACCCACGAGATCATCCGCGGCGCGCTGGACCGCTCGCCGCTGTACACCGGCCAGATCGAGGGCGTGGGGCCGCGCTACTGCCCGTCGATCGAGGACAAGGTGGTGCGCTTCGCCGACAAGGGCTCGCACCAGGTGTTCATCGAGCCGGAAGGGCTGGACTCGCTGGAGATCTACCCCAACGGCATCTCCACCTCGCTGCCGTTCGACGTGCAGCTGGCGCTGGTGCGCTCGATCAAGGGCTTCGAGCACGCCCACGTCACCCGCCCCGGCTACGCCATCGAGTACGACTACTTCGACCCGCGCGGCCTGCAGCCGTGGCTGGAGACGAAGGCGATCCCGGGCCTGTACTTCGCCGGCCAGATCAACGGCACCACCGGCTACGAGGAAGCCGCCGCGCAGGGCCTGCTGGCCGGCCTCAACGCGGCGCTCGCCGTGCACGGCAAGGCGCCGTGGTACCCGCGCCGCGACGAGGCCTACCTCGGCGTGCTGGTCGACGACCTCACCAGCAACGGCACGCTGGAGCCCTACCGCATGTTCACCTCGCGCGCCGAGTACCGGCTGCACCTGCGCGAGGACAACGCCGACCTGCGCCTCACCGAAAAGGGCCACGAACTGGGCGTGGTGCCGCAGCCGCGCTTCGACGCGCTGCGCACCAAGCGCGAAGCGGTGGAACGCGAGACGCAGCGCCTCGGCGCGCTGTGGGCCGCGCCGGCCAACGCGCTGGGCGCGGCGGTCGGGCGCCGGCTCGGCATCGCGGTCAGCCGCGAGACCAGCGCGCTGGACCTGCTGCGCCGCCCCGAGGTGGACTACGCCGCGCTCACCCGCGTGGACGGCCTCGGCCCGGCGGTGGCACGCGACGACGTCGCCGCCCAGGTCGAGGTGCAGGTGAAATACGCCGGCTACCTGGAGCGCCAACGCGAGGAAATCGAGCGCCAGCGCCGCCACGAGCACACCGCGATCCCCGCCGGCTTCGACTACGACACCGTGCGCGGCCTGTCCGCCGAGGTGCTGGCCAAGCTCAAGCGCAGCCAGCCGGCCACGGTCGGCCAGGCGGCGCGGATCAGCGGCGTCACCCCCGCGGCGATCTCGCTGCTGCTGGTGCACCTGAAGCGCCACGCCGCCTGAGGCGCCCTTCCCCGGCAAGGACTTCCGGCAGGCGCAGCACGTCGCGCTCGTGGCATCATGCCGGCTCGGCATCCACAGCACGGGAGCAGGCGATGGACGTTTGGATCGGTCGGGACGGTGAACGGCACGGCCCCTACAAGGAAGAGGACGTGCGCCAATGGCTGCGCAGCGGCCAGGTCAGCGGCGACGACCTGGCCTGGTACGACGGCCTGGCCGACTGGCAGCCGCTGTCGGTGCTGTTCCCCGACGAGCGGCGCAGCGCGGCGACGGCGCCCGGGGACACCCCCTATTCGGCCCCGGCCGCGCCGCTGCAGGGCCTGCCGCAGACCAACACCGCGGCGCTGGAGGATTACGCGGGGTTCTGGAAGCGGCTGGCGGCCTTCATTATCGACACCATCCTGCTTTACGTGGTCTTCCGGTTCATCGGCATGCTGTTCGGCTTCAACGCGATCGAAGAAGCCGCGCAGGCCGCGATGAAGCAGGAAATGCTCAATGGCGTGAGCTTCATGCATGCCTGGCAGCACACCCAGGCCACCCTGTGGCCTTACAACCTGATCAATACCGTGCTGGGCTGGCTGTACTTCGCCATCTGTGAAAGCTCCGCGTGGCAGGCGACCGTCGGCAAGCTCGCCCTGGGCATCCGGGTGACCGACATGCAGGGCTCGCGCATCAGCTTCCTGCGCGCCGTGGGGCGCTATGCCGCCAAGTTCCTCAGCTACATCATCCTGCTGATCGGCTTCCTGATGGTCGCCTTCACCCGCCGCAAGCAGGGCCTGCACGACCTGGTCGCCGGCACGCTGGTGCTCAACGGCCGCGCCAGCGAGTTCAAGGACGCCGCGCCGAAATCCTCCGGCAACTCCTTCAACGCCTGACCGCGCCAACCTCTCGGCGGCGCCGGCCCCTGGCCGGCGCCGTTTTCGTTTCACTGCCGCGGCCATGGCCTGGCGCGCTTGCTACCATCCCGCTCCTGCCGCCGGCAGTCTTTCATCGCAAGGAACCGAATCCGCCCCATGCTCAGCATCGAACAACGCATTGCCCAGGACATCGCCGCCAAGACCGACCAGGTGCGCGCGGCGGTGGATCTTCTCGACGAAGGCGCCACCGTGCCCTTCATCGCCCGCTACCGCAAGGAGGCGACCGGCGGGCTGGACGACACCCAGTTGCGTCTGCTGGAAGAGCGCCTGCGCTACCTGCGCGAACTGGAGGACCGCCGCGGCGCGATCCTCGCCAGCATCGAGGAACAGGGCAAGCTGAGCGATGCGCTCAAGGAAGACATCCTGACCGCCGACACCAAGGCACGGCTGGAGGACCTCTACCTGCCCTACAAGCCCAAGCGCCGCACCAAGGCGCAGATCGCGCGCGAGGCCGGACTGGAGCCACTGGCGACCGGCCTGCGCGAGGACCCCACGCAGTCGCCCGAAGCACTGGCCGAGCCGTTCGTCGATGCCGACAAGGGCGTGCCCGACGTGCGCGCCGCACTGGACGGCGCCCGCGCCATCCTGATGGAGTCCATCGCCGAGGATGCCCACCTGGTCGGCGAGCTGCGCGACTGGCTGTGGGACAAGGGCCAGATCCGCGCGAAAGTCGTCGAGGGCAAGGAAAGCGAAGGCGCCAAGTTCCGCGACTACTTCGACCACGTCGAGCCGATCGGCAAGATCCCCTCGCATCGCCTGCTGGCGCTGATGCGCGCACGCAACGAGGGCATCATCGAACTCGAACTGCAGCCGGCGCTCGACGCCGAACAGGGCCACCTGGAAGGCGAGGGCCGCGTCGCCGCGCACGCCGGCATCCACGACCGCGGCCGCGCCGCCGACACCTGGCTGCGCGAGACCGTGCGCCTGACCTGGCGCGTGAAGCTTCACCTGCACCTCACGCTGGACCTGTTCGGCCGCGTGCGCGAAGGCGCCGAGGACGAGGCGATCCGTGTGTTCGGCGACAACCTCAAGGACCTGATGCTGGCCGCCCCCGCCGGCGCGAAGACGGTGATGGGCCTCGACCCCGGCATCCGCACCGGCTGCAAGGTGGCGGTGGTCGATCCCACCGGCAAGCTGCTGGCCACCGACACCATCTACCCGCACGAACCGCGCCGGCAATGGAACGAATCGCTGGCCGCGCTGGCGCGGCTGTGCCAGAAGCACGGCGTGGACCTGATCGCGATCGGCAACGGCACCGCCTCGCGCGAGACCGACAAGCTCGCGGGCGAACTCATCAAGGGCCTTGCCAAGACGCATCCCGAGCACAAGCTGTCGAAGGTGGTGGTGAGCGAGGCCGGCGCCTCGGTGTATTCCGCCTCGGAAACCGCGGCGAAGGAATTCCCCGACCTCGACGTGAGCCTGCGCGGCGCCGTTTCCATCGCGCGCCGCCTGCAGGACCCGCTGGCCGAACTGGTGAAGATCGAGCCCAAGGCGATCGGCGTGGGCCAGTACCAGCACGACGTGAACCAGGTGAAGCTGGCGCGCGCGCTGGACGCGAAGGTCGAGGACTGCGTGAACGCGGTGGGCGTGGACGTGAACACCGCCTCGGCCGCGCTGCTGTCGCGCGTGGCCGGCCTGTCCGCCAGCGTGGCCGAGAACGTGGTGAAGCACCGCGACGCCCACGGCCCGTTCCCGAACCGCAAGGCGCTGCTCAAGGTGCCACGGCTCGGCGACAAGGCCTTCGAGCAGTGCGCCGGCTTCCTGCGCGTGCCCAACGGCGACAATCCGCTCGATGCTTCCGCGGTGCATCCGGAAGCCTATCCGGTGGTCGAGCGCATCATCGCCCAGTGCGGCCGCGAGGTGCGCAACATCATCGGCGACACCGGCTTCCTGCGCGGCCTCAAGGCCGAGCAGTACACCGACGAGACCTTCGGCGTACCGACCGTGCGCGACATCCTCAAGGAACTGGAGAAGCCCGGCCGCGACCCGCGCCCCGAGTTCGTGGCACCGAGCTTCGCCGAGGGCGTGGAAGACCTGAAGGACCTGCGCCCCGGCATGATCCTGGAAGGTCGCGTCACCAACGTCGCCGCGTTCGGCGCCTTCGTCGACATCGGCGTGCACCAGGACGGCCTGGTCCATGTCTCGGCGCTGTCGCACAGCTTCGTCAAGGACCCGCGCGACGCGGTCAAGGCCGGCGACATCGTCAAGGTGAAGGTGATGGAGGTGGACATCCCGCGCCAGCGCATTGGCCTGTCGATGCGCCTGGACGACGAGCCTGGCCAGGCGCGCGGCAAGCCGGGCGGCCCGGCGGGCGACCGCGGTCCCTCGCGCGGCCCGCGCCCCGGGGGCGCGCCGGCCAAGGCTGCCGCGCCGGCACCCGCCAACAGCGCCTTCGCCGACGCCATGCGCCGCGCGATGAAGCAATAAGCACCCCGCCGGCCAAGGCCGCCTTGACGCGGCCTTGGCCGGCCACTGCGCTACCTTCCCCACCGCCCGTCTGATCCGAACAGCAAAGTCTGTTCGGATCACTAGGCCGAAATATGTGCACCAACGAGATGAGAAGTACGAACTTTGCTCACCAGATGTGAGGAACAGTGCAACATGTGCCGACAAATCAATAATTTGTGATCATCGGACATGTGCGCCTTTGCCGTGCCCTACTGCCATAGCTTGTAGGGGTCACGAGAAGGTCAGGGAGGTCGACTCCTGGAGCGAGGGCACACGAGCAGCTTCTTGAGAGTTCTTCATCATGCCAGCGCCAAGGCTGTGTCATGCTCGCATCGGCGCTGGTCACCATGAGGGGAGCTCCTTGACCGATTTCCTCTTCCAAGACACGCATGGCAGTCATATCGTATCCCCAGGCAAAGTCGCCCAATTACTGGGGCTCTCACCCGGTGACTTAGCTTCTGCCGCAGGCGTCCACCAGAACACCCTTACCGCGTGCCCACAATCGCCACGCGTGCAGGCTTTTCTGCGTGACATCGTCAACGTCTTGAATGAAGCCAAAGAGACCTTCGGCGATGACGAGTTGCCCATCGCCTGGCTCCTCAACGAGCCGCTGTCGGCGTTCCGTAAGAAGAGCGCGTGGGAGTTGATCGCGATGGGTCGGGGCCAGGATGTCCTCGCTTACCTCCACTCCTACTCCGCGGGCTTCGTCGGTTGATGAGTATTGCCATCGAACTGACCGCTCATCGCCACCCCGACTGACCAGGCCGGCGACAGCATCTAAGACCACTCGGCCGACTACAACGACTGAAGGTGCACATGGACCGGCAAGACATCAACTACGGCGTGGACTTTGAGCGTGCCCGAGAACACCTCGATGCCGAAGCGGGACGCCTGTTTCGGGTCTATCTGACCGCCAAGAAATCGGGCACGTCGGAGGAGATCGAGCAGGCCAGAACCGCCTACGAGGCGGCGCACCATCGTGCCCAGACGTTACGCCCTAGTGACGATGCCTCGATTCGAGCCGTACTGGAAGAATGAGCGCCGAAGCAGCCCACCGGTTTGGCGTAAACGAATTGCTTTTTCTGGACACCGAGTGGGCAAACGACCGCCGGGACCTAGTGAGCCTGGCGCTGGTCAACGTCGATGGCTCACGCGTGCTGTACCTGGAACGCGACCCGCTGCCATCACAGCCTTCTGCGTTCGTTTTGAGTGTCGTGTATCCGTTGCTGGATCGTAGCTCGGCGCTGCCCGATCATCAGTTCACGGATACGTTGCGGGCATACGTGGCGGCGAGCGGCGTGCCGCACATCCACTTCGATTCTCAATGGGACAAGGTCTTGCTTGGTCAAGCCCTGAGCGAATGGGGGCGGAATCTGACCGGGATCCCGGAGTTCGTGTCGGTACTCATCGAACGGAACGACGTTCGAGACGAAGTGGAGGTGTATTTCAAGAACAACCCGGAAGCCTTGGCACGGCGGCATCATGCCTTGGTGGATGCCGAGGCCTTGCGTCATGCCTTCGTCGAGGTGGTTGACCCTTGATCCTCTGCATGGGCGACAAATGATCGAAGTAGGCGCTCACCGAGTCGCACAACAAACCTGCTGCGCGAACAGAAGCAATAGCCTGCGCACCCGCTCGCCGTGGAAAGCGCCCCACGTCGTTGTCGAAAGTGTTCTCAGACTATCGGTTGCGCACGAGCGCTGCGCGCGACCGAATATCTTCGGCAGATGCCCGCGGCAACGCGATGAAATCTCGCTCTGCCATGACCTCATAGGCGTCTTGAAACGGAAGGTACAGGTCAACCATCCAAACACCTCCGTCCTGTCGGCCTGCATAAGGGTGAAGGACTTCCCCATCCGATCGGCACCGATCGAAACGAAGCACTCCTTTGTTCGGGTACCGATGGGCACGCCGCCTTTCCAGCATCCGTCTTACCGCGTGGTCCGGATAGCCGGGATGGCCCACGGTTCCGTGCTCATCGATTGCGGCGGATAGCGTATCTTCGAGCGCGAGATCGACGTCCCCCCGCTTTGAGTAGCGGGTCGGTTTAGAGTCCTGAGTTACTTTAACTGCTTCGCGTAGGCGGCGGGTGTCAGCCCGCCCAACGACTTCTT
>NZ_JASERU010000023.1 GCF_030504985.1 Fulvimonas sp. R45 | reverse complement strand
CCGTCGGCCACGGCCGTCCCCGATTTGTTGCCTAGAGAACAGCAAGTCTGCCGGGTCGGCCGTGCGCCTCTCCCTCGATTGGGAGAAGAACCTTTTTTTGTGCCGGATGCCCGTGCCGCCGGAGGACGCTTGCCGGGTGGCGGCGCATGGATCGCGGCGCTGCCCGGGCGGATAATCGCAGGCTCACCCGTCGGCCAGCCGGCGGTCTTCCGCCTGCATGGACGGTCCATGATCATCGAATCCCTGCTCGACACCGACCTGTACAAGTTCTCCATGATGCAGGTGGTGCTGCACCACTACCCGGCGGCGCAGGTCGAGTACAAGTTCAAGTGCCGTACCCCGGACATCGACCTGGTGCCCTGCCTCGACGAGATCCGCGCCGAACTGGCCAGCCTGTGCAGCCTGCGCTTCACCGAGGCGGAACTGGACTACCTGCGCTCGATGCGCTTCATCAAGAGCGATTTCGTCGACTTCCTGGGCCTGTTCCAGCTCAATGCCAAGTACGTGACGATCGAGCCGGCCGCGTCCGGTAACGGCGAGATCGAGATCCGCATCCAGGGGCCGTGGCTGCACACCATCCTGTTCGAGGTGCCGCTGCTGGCGATCGTCAACGAGGTGTACTTCCGCAACGCGCAGCCGGACCTGGACCTGGCCGAGGGGCGGCGCCGCCTGCAGGCCAAGATCGCGCTGTTGCACGAAACGCCGGACTACGAGCACTGCCGCATCGCCGACTACGGCACGCGCCGGCGCTTCTCGCGTACATGGCACGAGGAAGTGCTGGAAACCCTGCGCGACGGCCTGGGCAAGCAGCTGGCGGGCACCAGCAACGTGTGGTTCGCCATGCGGCTGGGCCTCACCCCGCTGGGCACGCTGGCGCACGAGTACCTGCAGGCGCACCAGGCGCTGGGGCCGCGCCTGCGCGATTCGCAGGTGGCGGCGCTGGAGGCCTGGGCGAAGGAGTACCGCGGCGACCTCGGCATCGCGCTGTCCGACGTGTATGGCCTGGAGGCCTTCCTGCGCGATTTCGACATGTACTTCTGCAAGCTGTTCGACGGCGCGCGGCACGACTCGGGCGACCCGTTCGAATGGGGCGAACGGATGATCGCCCACTACCGCGCCAACCGCGTCGACCCGCGCAGCAAGGTGCTGGTGTTCAGCGACAGCCTGGACATCCCCAAGGTGATGCGGCTGTACGAGCACTTCCGCGGCCGTTGCCTGCTGGCCTTCGGCGTGGGCACCAACCTCAGCAACGACGCGGGGCCGGAGCCGCTCAACATCGTGATCAAGATGATCCGCTGCAACGGCCAGCCGGTGGCCAAGCTCAGCGATTCGCCGGGCAAGAACATGTGCGAGGACGAGGCCTACGTGGCCTACCTGCGGCAGGTGTTCCAGATCCCCGCATCGCAGGGCTGACCCGCGCTTTGGCTCCTTCTCCCCTCCGGGGAGAAGGCTGGGATGAGGGGCCAATCTTGCCTGGACGCCGGCGAGTGCGAGCCTCACCGCAAGCCCGGCCCCTCACCCCGACCCTCTCCCCGGAGGGGAGAGGGAGAAGAGAGGGTCAGAACGCGGGCAGCACCGCGCCGTGGTAGTGCTGCTCGATGTACGCCTTGACCGCGGGGCTGGTCAGCGCCTTCGCCAGCTTCTGCACGCGCGGATCGTCCTGGTTGTCGGGGCGGCCGACCAGGTAGTTCACGTAGGGTGAGTCCTTGTCCTCGATCAGCAGCGCGTCCTTCTGCGGGTCGAGGCCAGCGGCCAGCGCGTAGTTGGTGTTGATCAGCGCCAGGTCCACCTCGTCCAATGTACGCGACAGCATTGCGGCTTCCAGTTCCTTGAACTGCAGGTGCTTCGGGTTGGCGGTGATGTCCTTCGGCGTGGCCAGCCGGTCGGCCGGGTCCTTCAGCGTGATCAGGCCGTGCCTGGCCAGCAGGAGCAGGGCGCGGCTGTCGTTGCTGGGGTCGTTGGGGATCGCCACGGTGGCGCCGTCGGGCAGCTGGTCGATGCGCTTGTACTTGCGCGAGTAGGCGCCGAACGGCTCGATGTGCACGCCCGCGATGGTGACCAGATGGGTGCCGCGCTCGCGGTTGAACGCGTCGAGGTAGGGCTTGGTCTGGAAGTAGTTGAGATCGATGGCCTTCTCGGCCACCTGCAGGTTCGGCTGCACGTAATCGGCGAACACCTTGATCTTCAGGTCCACGCCTTCCTTCGCCAGGATCGGCTGCACCTGCTTGAGGATCTCCGCATGCGGCACGGCGGTGGCGGCCACGGTGAGCGTGTGGGCGTCCTCTTCGTCGTCGTGCGAGGCGCAACCGGCCAGGAGCAGCAGGGCCAGGGTGGCGGCGAAGGCGGCAAGCAGCAGTTTCATGGCAAGTGTTCTCTTGTGCGTCGCACAAGAATAGCCGTCCAGACGGCCAGATGCAAAACCCGCCTCAGTGCCGGGAGAGGCGGGCCACCACGCGGTCGCCGATCGCCTGCAAGGCCTGCACCAGCACGATCAGCAGCACTACCGTCACCACCATGTAGTCGGACTTGTAGCTCAGGTAGCCATATCGATAGGCCAGATCGCCCAGACCGCCGGAGCCGATCGCGCCGCCCATCGCGGTGTAGCCGACCAGGGCGATGGCGGTGACGGTGATGCCGGAGGCGATGCCGGCGCGGGCCTCCGGCAGCAGCACGCGGCGCACGATCTGCCAGGTACTGGCGCCCATCGCCTGCGCCGCCTCGATCACGCCGGGCTGCACCTCGCGCAGCGCGGTCTCCACCAGCCGCGCGAAGAACGGCGCCGCGCCGATCACCAGCGGCGGGATCGCGCCGCGGATGCCGAGCTTGGTGCCGACCAGGACATAGGTGACCGGCATCAGCACGATCATCAGGATGATGAACGGCACCGAGCGCAACACGTTCACCACCAGTGCGGTGAGGCCGTACAGCTTCGGCATCGCGCGCAGCTGGCCCCTGGCCGTAAGGTAAAGCAGCACGCCCAGCGGCAGGCCGATCGCCACGGTGAGCAGCAGCGAACCGCCCAGCATCAGCAGGGTGTCGACGCAGGCCCGGCCCAGTTCGCCCCAGTCGTCGATGTTGGGGAACAGCGTGTGCAGCAGCGGTGCGTCGCTCATCGTGCCACCTCCTCGATCTCGATGCCGGCGGCGCGCAGCGCGTGCAGCGCGGCGTCCACGTTGGCGCCGTCCAGCGCCAGGGTGAGCTGGCCGTAGGGCAGTTGCTTGATGCGGTCGATGCGGCCGGCCAGGATGTTGAAGTCCACCCCGGTCTCGCGCATCACCCGGCTCAGCGTGGGCGTCCAGGTGGCCGCGCCGCGGAAGGACAGGCGCAGGATGCGGCCCGGCACGTGCGCGTAGGGCGCCTGCTCGGCGGCGGCCTCCTCGGGCAGCGCCTCTTCCACGAAGCGGCGCGTGGTCGGGTGCCGCGGGTGCAGGAACACGTCGGCCACCGTGCCCAGTTCCACGATGCGGCCGGCGTCGAGCACCGCCACGCGGTCGCAGACGCGGCGCACCACATCCATCTCGTGGGTGATCAGCACGATGGTCAGCTTCAGCTCGCGGTTGATCTCGGCCAGCAGTTCCAGCACGTCGCCGGTGGTCTGCGGGTCGAGCGCGCTGGTGGCCTCGTCGCAGAGCAGGATGGACGGCCGGTTGGCCAGCGCGCGGGCGATGCCCACGCGCTGCTTCTGGCCGCCGGAAAGCTGCGACGGATACTTGCCCGCATGGGCCTGCAGGCCCACGCGGGCCAGCAGCTCGTCCACGCGGGTGCGGATCTTCGCCGCGTCGCGTTCGCCGGCCAGGCGCAGCGGGAACGCCACGTTCTCCGCCACCGTCTGCGAGCCGAGCAGGTTGAAGTGCTGGAAGATCATGCCGATGCGCTGCCGCTGCGCACGCAGCGCGGCGTCGTCCAGCGCGGTCAGGTCGGTGTCGCCGACCAGCACGCGGCCGCCGCTGGGACGCTCCAGCAGGTTGACCAGCCGCAGCAGGGTGGACTTGCCCGCGCCGGAATGGCCGATGATGCCGAACACCTCGCCGTCGGCGATGTCGAGGCTGAACGACTGCAGCGCGGGGATGTCCCGGCCGTCGACGCGGTAGGACTTGTGGACGTCGATGAAGCGGATCACGGGCGACCGGGGCTGGGGGCGGGACGCCATTCTAGCCGCTGGCGTAGACTTCCATCCGTCCATTTCCCCAATTCGCCGTATCCGTTCGCGTTGAGCGTAGCCCGCGCAGCGGGCGGAGTCGAAACGCTTCGCACCGCTGGTCCTTCGACTCCGGCCCCATCCTTGTTCAAGGACGGGGCCTACGCTCAGGGTGAACGGGGTTTCATCAGGCGAGCGGGTTTCACCTTATCTCTTGCGCATCCTTAGGAACACCGACATGACCAGCGTCTACGATTTCAGCGCCCGCGACATCGACGGCCACGAGCGCTCGCTCGCCGAATGGCGGGGGCACACCCTGCTGATCGTCAACGTGGCCTCGAAGTGCGGCTTCACCCCGCAATACGCGGGGCTGGAGAAGCTGTGGCGCGAGTATCGCGACCGCGGCCTGACCGTGCTGGGCTTCCCCTGCGACCAGTTCGGTCACCAGGAGCCGGGCGACGAGGCGGAGATCCGCAACTTCTGCAGCACGACCTACGACGTCAGCTTCCCGCTGTTCGCCAAGGTCGAGGTGAACGGCGACGGCGCGCACCCGCTGTACCAGTGGCTGAAGCGCGAAGGCAGGGGCATCCTGGGCAGCGAGGCGATCAAGTGGAACTTCACCAAGTTCCTGCTCGGTCCCGACGGCCAGGTGGCGAAACGCTACGCGCCGACCGACACCCCGGAGAAGATCGCGCGCGGGCTGTTCACGGACTGACCGATCCGGCCGCCGGAAGCGCTGCATCGGCCACCATGATGGTTTGCTCGTGCAGGTTGTGGCCGTCGAGGCCGGATGCCCGCAGGCTGTAACGCCCCGGGAACAGGTACAGCGACTCGTGCTCGGAAGCCTTGCCGAACACGTAGCGGTCGGCGGCGGTGGCATCGCCGGACTCGCCCGTGTAGCGCGCCTCCACCACACAGGGGAAGCTGCGCTGGCACAGCGAGGCATCGACCGGATAGGCGTGTCGCCGGCCTGCCAGGTTGAGCCAGGACGGCCGCGGAGGCTTGGTCTTGGCGGCCTGCACCGGAATGCCGCTGAGACCGAAGCTGAGCCATGCAGTGTGCTCCGCGTCCTCCTCCGCGGCCTTGGCGGGCGGCGTGTCGGGCGGCAGGATGATGCTGACGTCGTATTGTTCCGGCGCGGCACTCCAGGCCTTGCCGTCGGCACGCGCGATCAGGGCGACGGGTCGTCGCGGCTGGAATGCCGCGACAAGGTGGTGGTAGGGGTCGAACGCATTGCCCGAGTGCACGTCGCGGAAGGTCACCTGGTCCACGCTCAGGGGTTCGAAGCCGCTGAGTTTCTGCAACTGCATCGCCATCGGCGGCACGTCGCCGAGGCGGCCCTTGGCCTTGTCGACGTGCGCATAGCCGGCGTGCACGAACAGCCGTGCATCCGGATCCTTCCGGAACACGCGCCGGTACAGGTTGCGCGCCTGCTCTTCCTCGCGGGAAGGCGTATCGGTGGATGTGCCGTCGTAGGGCACAAGCACGAAGCCGAGCCTGATCGCGGTGCGCACGATTTCGCCGTACAGCGGTTCGTGCAGGTATTCCGAGCCGCTGGCGATGGTCGGGTAGCCGCGCTTTGCCAGCTCCGGGTCATGGTCGCCCAGCGCCTCGGCCGCGAAATGGGTGAAACCCAACGCGCGCAGGCGTGGCAGCAGGGCCAGGGTCAGTTCGCGGGTGTGGCCATCGTGATGCGCTTCGTTGACCATCACGATGCGCCGCCCGCTGGCAAGCCGGGTGATCACATCGACTGCGTCTTCGGTGCGCCAGGCTTCCGGCTGCGGCAACGACAACCCCAGCGGAACGCGCGGCTTCAACGGGAAGTCCAGGATGGCCTCGTTGTACAAGCCCAGCTCGTCCTCGGTGCCGGCCAGCAGTTGCATGGCAATCGACCGGTCGGCCGGCGCCAGGCGGGACATGGACCGCTGCAGGTAGTCGTAGCGGGCCAGATCGCTGGTCAAGGGCTGCATGCCGTGGAACAGCTCGTCGAGCTTCAGTGAAGGCCTGCAGGCCACGTCGGTGGCCATGGTCAGTGCGAGTGCGAGACACGGCAAGGTTCGAGCCAGCATGAATTCCCCCGGTTGCGGCTGTATGGGGGAACACTACCCAATCGTGCGGACGCTGTATTCATGCAGCGCACCAGCATGGCGCATTCAGCCGCGAAACCCGGCCAGCAGTTCGACGATGGCGTCCAGGTCGGCGCTGGCGCGTGGCGCGTCGTCGGGGCGGTGGTAGTCGTTGAGCATGATCGCGAAGGCCAGGTGTTCGCCGGCGGCGGTGGTGACGTAGCCGGCAAGGCAGTCCACGTAGGTCATGCTGCCGGTCTTGGCGTGCACGTTGCCCGCGGCCGGGGTGTCGCGCAGGCGCCATTGCAGGGTGCCGTCCACGCCGGCCACCGGCAGCGCGTCGCGCAGTTGCGCGGCGTAGGGTTGGGCGGCCAGGTATTGCAGCAGCCGCACCAGCGTGGCCGGCGTGGCCAGGTCCTGCCGCGACAGGCCGCTGCCTTCCTGCAGCAGGACCGTGCCGGGCGCGATGCCGATGCGTTGCAGCCGCTGGCGCAGCGCGCGGAGGGCCCAGTCCGCGCTGCTCGTGAAACCGGCCTGCGGCTCGCCCGCGGCTACGGCGTCGGCCTGTGCGCGCACGCCGGCGACCTGCAGCAGGTTCTGCAGGTAAAGGTTCTGCGAGCGCTTCAGGCCGCGCGCGAGTATCTCGCCCAGCGGTGGTGACAGCACTTCGCCGAGCGGCTGCGCCTGCGCCAGCAGCGCGGCGTCCCGTTGCGGCCAGTGCAGCGTGCGCACGCTGCCGTCCACCCGCACGCCGTGCGCGGCCAGCGCGCGGCGCAGGCGCTCGCCGGCAAGGCGCGCCGGCTCGGTCACCGCCAGCCGGTAGTGCCGCGGCGGCTGGCCGGACGGCATGCTGCCGAAGGCGTACAGGGTATCGCCGCCGGGAGCGCGCCAGAGGTTGATGTCGGCATGGCTGTGCGGCGCGCCGGTGTCCAGCGTGTCCACCAGTGGCGGTGTCGCGTCGGCGGGCTCGAACGCGAGCCGCGCGGGCAGGCCGGCGCGGGCGCCGGGGCTGACGGTGAGCGTCACCGTGTTCTCGTCCACGCTCAGCGCGGAGGCGGGCGCGGCATACCAGGCCTGCAGGTCGCCGGCCTCCCAGCCGGCACCGATGGACGGGCCGGCGAAATAGCTGTCGTCGGCGACCAGGTCGCCATGCACGCGACGCACACCATGGGCCACGAGCTGCGTCGCCAGTCGCTCGGCCCAATCAGGGGTGGCGTCGGCGGCGCCCAGGGTGGGATCGCCCATGCCGTACAGGATCAGCGGGCCGTCCAGGCGGCCATGGCGGAGCGGTCCCGAGCCCAGCAGCCGGGTGGGGATGCGGTCGTCCGCGCCCAGCGTGTCCAGCACCAGGGCGGCGGTGAACAGCTTGGCGGTGGAGGCCGGTTGCAGCAGCCGGTGCGCGCGATGGGCGTACAGCTGACGGCCGCTGTCCAGCGACACCACCTCGATGCCCCAGGCGGCGTGGTCGAAGCGCGGCTGGCCAATGATGGCGTCGATGCGTGCGACGAGTGCCTGCGCAGCGTCGGAAGCCCGGGCATCGGCGCCGCGGGCGGCGGGCAGGATGGCGATGGCCGCGGCGAGGGCGACCGCGGCGCGGATGGCCCGGTGCCGCGGCCGGGTCGTCCGTTTCGTGTTGCATGTCATGCGCCGAGTATCCCGCAGGCAGGCGACGCTCAGCCAGCCGACGCTCAGCCAGCCGAGGGCATGGCGATCCACGCCTGGCGGCGGTGCAGCCTGAACGCGATCAGGCCCAGGCTCAGTCCGCGCATCGCCATGAAGGCGAGAAAGGCGAACCACAGGCCGTCGTTGCCCCAGCCGCGGCAGGACCAGGCCAGTACTGCGAACAGCGCGGTCGACAGCAGCATGCCGTCGCGCATCTCGCGGGCGCGGGTGGCGCCCACGAACAGGCCGTCGAGCAGGTAGCTCCACACGCCCACCAGCGGCAGCACGGCGAGCCAGGGCAGGGCGTGATACGCCACCGCGCGTACCGCGGGCAGGCTGGTCTGCAGGTCCACGAAGAGGTGGCCGCCCAGCGCGAACAGCACGACGAAGCCGAGGCTGCCCAGCCACGCCCAGCCGCCGGCCACCACCAGCGCGCGGCGCAGCGCGGTGGCGTCGCGGGAGCCGATCGCGTGGCCGCACAAGGCCTCGATCGCGTTGGCCAGGCCATCGAGGCCGAACGCGGCGAGCAGCAGGCCGTTCAACAGCAAGGCGTTCGCAGCCACCACCGCATCGCCCAGCCGCGTCCCGAGCAGCGAGACCGAGAAGAACACCGCCTCCAGCGCCAGCGTGCGCAGGAAGATGTCGCGGTTCACCGCCAGCAGCGGGCGCCAGTGCGGCCAGCGGCGCATCGCGGCCCGGTCGACCCGGCCGGATACGCTGCGCAGTGCCTGCCGCGCCCGTGCCAGGCCGAACAGCGTGCCGCACCATTCGCCGGCGACGGAAGCCAGCGCGATGCCGGGCACGCCCAGCTTCAGCCCGGGCACCAGCAACAGGTTCAGCGCGATGTTCGCCAGGTTGGTGACCAGCAATATCGCCAGCGTCGTGCGCGTGTCGTGCTTGCCGATGAACCAGCCGGCCAGCGCGTAGTTCAGCAGGGCGGCCGGCAGGCCGGCGAGGCGCAGGTGCAGGTAGTCCAGGCCCAGCGTGCCGAGCGCGGCGGAGGGATGCATCAGGCCGATCAGCCACGGCAGCAGCGGCCACATCAGGGCACCGACCAGCAGCCCGGCTGCGGCTGCCAGCAGCAGGGCCTGCGCCAGGATGGTGCGCAGCGCCGGGCCGTCGCCCGCGCCGCACGCCTGCGCCGCGAAGCCGGTGGTGCCCATGCGCAGGAAGCCCATGCTCCATACGGGCAGGGCGTATACCGCGCTGCCCACCGCCACTGCGCCCAGGTCGCTGGCATGCGGCAGGTGGCCGGCCACGGTGCTGTCCACCAGCGCCACCAGCGGCACGGTGAGGTTGGACAGGATCATCGGGATCGCCAGCGCCCACACGCGGCGATGCGTGGGACGATGGCGCCAGTCGGCCAGGATCGACGGCATGGCGGGAGCCTCGAGGGACGCCGCATTCTGGCATGGGGCTTCGGGGAGCGGGCCGTGGCGATCTGCTAGGCTGGGCATTCATGCCGGTGCGACGCCCCGGTTCATCCACGCCACCGGGATTTCCACATGCAGATCGCCCCGAACACCGTTGCCGCCTTCCATTACACGCTCACCGACGACGACGGCCAGATCGTCGACAGCTCCGCCGGCCGCGAGCCGCTGACCTATCTGCACGGCAAGGGCCAGATCGTGCCGGGACTGGAAAAGCAGATGGAAGGCCGCCAGGCCGGCGACGCCTTCAACGCCGATGTGGCGCCGGCGGAGGGCTACGGCGAGTTCCAGCCGGAACTGGTGCAGGCGGTGCCGCACGAGGCCTTCCAGGGCGTCGAGGACATCCAGCCCGGCATGCAGTTCCAGGGCCACGGCCCGCAGGGCGTGTTCAACGTCACCGTGACCCGGGTCGAGGACGGCCAGGTGCACATCGACGGCAACCATCCGCTGGCCGGCAAGACCCTGCACTTCGCCATCGAGGTGACCGAGGTGCGCGAGGCCAGCGCCGAGGAACTGGCGCACGGCCACGTGCACGGTCCGGGCGGCCACCACCACTGACGGGCGCGCGAGGCAGGGACGCCGCTTGCGCATCGCCATCGTGGGCTACGGCGCCGCCGGCCAGGCGGCGTCGCTGTTTCTGGCCGGGCAGGGGCACCGGTTGAGCGTGTTCGAGCAGGCGCCGGCACCGGGGCCGGCGGGAGCGGGTTTCCTGCTGCAGCCGACCGGACTGGCGGTGCTGGCGCAGCTCGGCCTGCACGACCGGGCGCTGGCGCTGGGGCAACGCATCGAGGCGCTGCATGGCTGCAACCCTCGCGGCCGCCCGGTGATGGCCATGCGCTATGCCGACCACGCGCCGGACTGCTTCGGCCTGGGCATGACCCGCGGCAGCCTGTTTGCATTGCTCCGCGACGCCTACGCCGGTGCCGGCGGCATCCACGCCGGCATGCGCATGGTCGGGGTGGACGCCGATGCCGGCGTCCTGCGCGACGAGCGGGGCGAACGGCACGGCCCGTTCGACCTGGTCGTGGCGGCCGACGGGGCCGGTTCGCGGCTGCGCACCAGCCTGCCCGGACTGGCGCGGCGCGACGCGGTCTATCCCTGGGGTGCGGCATGGTGCCTGCTGCCCGCCGAGGATTGGGCACATGCCGACACCTTGCAGCAGCGCTACGCCGGCGCACGCGAAATGATCGGCCTGCTGCCGGTAGGGCGCCGGGCCGACCGCGATGGTCGCTGGCTGACCTTCTATTTCAGCCTGCCCGGCGAACAACTGGACCGCTTCGATGCCGCCGCCGTCGCACGCCTGCGTGGGCGGGTCGCCCGGTTGTGGCCCGAGGCCGCACCGCTGCTGGACGGGGTCGAGGCGCCCGAACAGCTGCAGCGCGCGCGGTACCGCGACGTGGTGATGCCGGTGCCGTATCGCGGGCGGGTGGTGTTCCTTGGTGACGCGGCCCATGCGATGAGTCCGCAGCTCGGCCAGGGCGTGAACATGGCCTTGCTGGACGCGCAGGCGCTGGCTACGGCGCTGGCCGCGCATGCCGATCCGGCGCAGGCGCTGTCTGCGCATGCGCGGATGCGTCGCCGACACCTCCAGGTGTACCAGTTCATGAGCCGCTGGCTCACGCCGCTGTTCCAGTCGCAGCACGACCGCCTGGCCTGGCTGCTGCGCGACCTGGCCTTCGGTCCGCTGGGGCGGCTGCCGCTGGTACGCGGGCAGATGCTGCGCATCCTCACCGGCACCAAGCGCAGTTGGTGGCATTGAAAGCCGTTCGGGGCCGTCAGAGAAGCCTGCGGTAGACGACGAAGCCGGATTTCTCGGCCAGCTGGTCGTAGAGCCGCATCGCGGTGGCGTTGGTCTCGTGGGTCTGCCAGTACACGCGCGGCGAGTGGGCTGCCTTGGCGCGTTCGTACACGTGCTCGATCAGCGCGTGGCCCACGCCCTGGCCGCGCGCGGCCGGCGCGGTGAACAGGTCCTGCAGGTAGCAGCTCGGTTCGAGCTGGATCGTGCTGCGGTGGAACAGGTAGTGCGCCAGGCCCAGCAGCACGCCGTCGCGCTCGGCCACCAGCGCATGCACCGGCTCGGCCGGATCGTGGAAGCGCGCCCAGGTCGTTCGACTGACTTCGTCCGGTAGCGCGGTGGGACCGCTGCGGCCGTAGAACGCGTTGTAGCCGTCCCACAGCGGCTTCCAGCCCGCATGGTCGGCAGGCGCCACGGGCCGGATCAGGACCGCATCGTTCACGTCTTCGCTCGCAGGCAGGCGGGGAGGGCGCAGCATGCGCGCTGCGCCGGCATGGCGCCAGTGGCTCAGAGCCTGTTCACGATCCCCGCGTGGCCCGCGTTGCCTTGCTTTGGCCGCCCGGTGGGAGTGCGTGGCGCAGCGCCTGCCTGGCGGGCAGGCCAAGCCACGCGCTGCCGCATGGCGGCCAAAGCAAGGCAACCCGAAGGGCCAGGTCTGTTGGCCCACAGGCCGGCGTCATCGTTCAGTCGTGGACGGACGTCCACTCCCTCACTCTTCCTTGGCCCGCGCGCAAACAGCTCCCGGCGCGGGCTACGCGGAGATCGTGAACACGCTCTCAGTACCAGTCGAGCAGGGAGATACCCAGGCCCAGGTAGGTGGCGTTGTGGTTGTAGTCGATCAGGCTTTCGCCGTAGCCCTTGAACAGCTCCATGTAGCCGCGCACGTTGCCGCCCAGCGGGAAGCTCCAGGTGAACTGGCCGGCGCCGTGGCTGCGGCTGCCGCCGCGCAGCGAATGGCGCAGCATCAGGCCGAATTCCTGGCCGTGCCATTCGTGCACGAGCTGCATGTCGGCGCGGCCCACGTAGTCCTCGATGTCGGGGTTGTTGTCGTCCTTGCGCGACTCGGGGATACGCCACCACGGGCGCAGCATCAGCGTCCAGCCGTCGCGTTCGAAGCCGATGTCGGCGATCACCCGGTTCCAACTGCGCGAATAGGGGTCGGAGCGGCCGTTGGACTGGTGGTTGATGCCGATGCCGAGCATGCGGCCCTCCCACCCGAGCAGGTCGTAGTGGGTGTCGAACACCAGCATCGCCTCGGGCTCGTAGTTGGTCTCGCGGAACGGACGCGAGAGCTTCGAGTTGTAGGCCTGCCATCGCGACGACTGGGTGTAGCCCACCCACAGGTCGCCGGCGTCGCCGAACACGCCCTGCCACACCTTGGTCTTCAGGCTGAGCTGGAACTTCAGCTCGACGTTGTCGAGCTGTTGCGGGGTGGTCACCGTGTTGGCGGGATTGGGGCTGGTGGGGCGGGTGTTCTGGTTGCTGGTGGCGAACACCGGCATGAGGTACACCGGCTTGTAGCCGCGGATGTTGAAGGTGCCGAGCTTGCTTTCCGGCGCCAGTTCCCAGCGGCTGTCGAGCAGCGACAGCGGTGCGCCGACGGCCGGCGCGGCGTGCTCGTGCCCAAACATGTCCGGGTGCGCGGGATGCGCGGTGGCGGTGGCGTTTTCCGCATTGCGCTTGTGCGCCGCCGGCAGGTTCTCGCGGCCGGTGGCCTTGTCGTAGCAGGCCAGACGCTGGGCATCGCTCTCGATCGCGGTGCAGGCGCGGATGTCCATCGGATCGGGGTTCTGCGCGCGCGCTGGCAGGCTCAGCAGGCCGGCGATCATGGCCGCGAGGACGACGGGTTGTTTCATCGGGCAGGGCTCCGCGTGGGCGCGCCGTCGCAGGGCGCGTGGGGGCGGTCAGTCTAGCGGGCGGGCCGCGCGGACGGCGTGCACCCTGCGGCATCCATGAAAACGCGCCGGCCGCGGGTGGGCGGCCGGCGCGTGACGGGGCGGCGGCTTTCCGGGTGTGCCGTCGTCAGTGCATCTTGCTCGCCCAGCGCTGGTATTCCGCCTTGCTGATGTGGCCGTCGCGGTTGCTGTCGGCGTATTCGAAGTCGTTCGCCAGCGGCGGGTAGGCGGCGGCCTGGTCGGGCGTGATCGACTTCTTGCCGCCGGAAAGCTGGGCGAAGTCGGGCGCCGGGCCGGCGTCCTCCACCTTGCCAGGCGCCGAGTTGACCGTCACCTGACCTTTCGCGGTGTTGAAGGTGGCGCTGGTGGTGTCGCTGCCCGAAGGGGGCGGGGTGGCGGCCTGCTGGTCCTGCGCCAGGGCGGCGCCCGCCATCAGCAGGCTGCCGGCAACGAGTGAAGCGAGAAGAGGCTTGCGGAATTTCATCGCGGATACTCCATGCCAGAATCGAACGGTGGAGGCTGCGCGGTGGCGCCTTCGGGCGGTGGGCCGCGCTCGCCGGGTACGCTAGCAAGCGATCCGTCAATGAGGACTCAAGATGGCGACGGTAGTTTCGTGAAGGCGCGGTCAACGTTGGGCGCGCCTTCAGGCGACGGGCGCGCGTTGTCCATGCCGCAGGCGCGCCTGCTGCAGCTGGCCGCGCAGGGACTGCTGGCGGCGCCGCGCCGTCGCGCACGGCGCGAGGACGTGGTGGCCGCGGTCGAGCGGATGCGGCTGTTGCAGATCGATTCCATCCATGTGGTGGCGCGCAGCCCCTACCTGGTGCTGCACGCGCGCCTGGGCGACTACCCGCCCGAATGGCTGGACGAGTCGCTGGAACACGGCCGGCTGGCGGAATGCTGGGCGCACGAGGCCTGTTTCGTGCCGGCGGCGGACGTGGGCGTCCACCGCGCCTGGCGCGGGCAGCGCGCCGGGCACTGGGCGCACCGCCATGCGCAGCGTTCGCGGCGCGAACACCCTGCCGGCATGGAGGCCCTGCTGGAGCGCATCCGCGTCGAGGGGGCGCTGCGTGCGTCCGACTTCGAGAGCCCCCGCCGCGCTTCCGCCGGCTGGTGGGCATGGAAGCCGGAGAAGCGCTGGCTGGAGGCATGGTTCGCGCTGGGTGAGCTGATGGTGGCCCGGCGCGAGCGTTTCCAGCGCGTCTACGACCTGGCCGAGCGGGTGCTGGCCCGGCTGGAGCCGGCACCGGCGGCGGGCGATGCGGAGCTGTCGCATGCGGCAGTGCGTCGGCGCTTCGTCCTCGACAGCGTGCGTGCGCTGGGCGTTACCCAGGCGCGTTGGATCGCCGACTACTACCGCCTGAAGCCCGCGGTCGACGAGCGCGAGCTGGCGCCCCTGGTCGCCACGGGCGAGCTGCTGCGGACGGAGGTCGCCGGCTGGGACGCGCCGGGCTATGTGCACCCCGGGCATGCCGAACTGCTGGAAAAGGCGCGCGCGGGCCGCCTGCGCGCCAGCCGCACCGCGCTGCTCTCGCCGTTCGACCCGCTGGTGTGGGACCGCGAACGCGCCAGCGCGATGTTCGGCTTCGACTACCGCATCGAGTGCTACCTGCCCGCACCGAAGCGCCGCTACGGCTACTACGTGCTGCCGATCCTGCATCGCGGCCGGCTGGTGGGCCGGCTGGACGCCAAGGCACATCGCGCCGAGGGCGTGTTCGAGGTGAAGGCGCTGTACCTGGAAGAGGGCGTGGAGCCCACGCCGGCGCTGCTCGGCGACCTGGCCCGCGCCATCGCGGACAGCGCGGGCTGGCACGGTACGCCTCGCGTGCGGCTGGGACGTTGCCGGCCGGCGTCGATCGCGCCGGCGCTGCGCGCGCTGTGGCGCTGAGAGCCTGCGGGTTCTTCAAACGCTCGGCCCGGCCATGGGTGCCCGGACGCGCCGATGAGGATTTCCACGGGACGTGGAAATCTTCGCAAGCCCTGGGTGTTCAGCCCGGTCCCGGCGGTGTGGTGCCGCAGGATTTGCCGTCCAGCGCTTCGCGCATGCCTTCGGCGAGCACGGCGCAGCGGTTGGGCAGCTGCGGGCGGGTGTCGGGATCGCGCGCGTCGCGCAGCAGGCTGTCGCGCATCGCCTGGTAGCGCTGCTGCAACTGGTCGGGCGCGAAGATGCCGGCCGCCTGGTGGCAGGCGAGGTAGCTGGCGAGATAGGCGTCGCAGGCCGGGATGCCGGTCTGCACGGGCGCAGTCGTCGGGTTCAGGACGTTCGCCCCGGCCGGACCGACGCCGGGCGCGTGGCCGGCGCGGACGGGCGCATGGCCGCAGGCCGCCAGCAGCAGGATGCCGGCCAGCAGCGGCAGCGTGGCGATGGTCGCCGGCGCGGTGTTCATGCGCATTCCCCGGATAGTCGTACCGCCACTCTAGACGACCCGGCGTAAAGGGGAATTGAAATCGGCGCCTGAACCGGCTACGCGCGGACAGTCGCGCCGCGCCACGACTCCGGCTATGCTGTACCCACTGTGTTTGCCGGGGTCACCAGAGTCACGTGACCCGATGCTGCCGATCAAGATCCGCCTCATCGCTCACCCCTAGGGTTCCTTGCACGCCAGTAAGCCGGCTCCGCCATGCGGCAGTCGAGCCTTTATCCAACGTAATAAACCTTAGTGGAGAGTTTCATGTCTGATCGTCAGATCGGTACCGTCAAGTGGTTCAACGACGCCAAGGGCTTCGGCTTCATCAGCCGTGACAACGGCCCGGACGTGTTCGTGCATTTCCGCGCCATCACCGGCAACGGCTTCAAGAGCCTGCAGGAAGGCCAGCAGGTCAGCTTCAAGGTGGTGCAGGGCCAGAAGGGCCTGCAGGCCGACGAAGTAGCCCCGGTCTAAGCCGTCCCGCGACGCGAAAACCGGAAAAGGCCGGGCAGCGATGCCCGGCCTTTTTCATGTCCGGAAGGCGTCGTCGGCCATTTCCCGGAAACTGCGACCTTTCAGCACTTGCATTCCGAAAATCAGTTATGCTGGGGCCACTGTGTCTGCTTGGTCACGTGCGTGCCCCCGGTGCGGTCCGTAACCGTGTCGCTCCACTCGATCCTCAGCATGCCCAGTAAGGCGTCGGCCCGGGCGGGCCGACTGGTCTCATCAGAGTCAATGGATCGGAGTGAGTCATGTCGGATCGTGAAACAGGCACCGTCAAGTGGTTCAACGACGCCAAGGGCTTCGGCTTCATCAGCCGCGAGAACGGCCCGGACGTCTTCGTGCATTTCCGCGCCATCACCGGCAACGGCTTCAAGAGCCTGAAGGAAGGCCAGAAGGTCAGCTTCAAGGTGGTGCAGGGCCAGAAGGGCCTGCAGGCCGACGAGGTGTCGCCGGAGTGAACCGCCGCCGGGCGGGTCCGGGAAAGGCCGGCGCGAGCCGGCCTTTTTCGTGGGCGGCTTCGTGCCGCACACGGCGATTCGCCGGCCTGTGGCCATGACGGTCGATCCTGCCGCCGATCTCCGGGTCGAAGCCGCGTCCGTGGCAGCCGCCGACGGCGCGCGTTCGGAACTGTTGCTGCTGTCGTCCCCGGCTCCGCCGCGTCGGGTGCTGTACTGGCTGCCGGCGATGGGCGTGCCGGCGAAGCATTACCTGGCGCTGGGCCAGGCGCTGGCCAGCCGCGGGGTGGCGGTGGCGCTGCACGAGTGGCGCGGCATCGGCTCGAGCGACCGCCGCGCCGGCCGCGGTTGCGACTGGGGCTATCGCGCGCTGCTGGAGCTGGACCTGCCCGCGGGCCTGGCCGCCGCGCGCGGACGCTGGCCGCAGGCGGAGTTCCGCCTGGGCGGCCACAGCCTCGGCGGCCAGCTCGCCTGCCTGTACGCCAGCCTGCATCCGGCGGCCTGCGTCGGGCTGGCGCTGGTGGCCAGCGGCGCGCCGTACTGGCGCCGCTTCCGCCACGGCTGGGCGATCGGCATCGCCTACGCGCTGGCGCCGGCGCTGGCCGCGCTGTGCGGGCACCTGCCCGGGCGGCGGATCGGCTTCGGCGGCAACGAGGCGCGCGGGGTCGCCGCCGACTGGGCCCGCAGCGGCCGCACCGGCCGCTACGCCGCCGTCGGCATGGCGGCGGACTTCGGCGCGCGATTGGCCGCCCTGCGCCTGCCCGTGCTGGCGCTGCGCCTGCGCGACGACTGGCTGGGGCCGCAGGCGTCGCTGGACTGGCTGCTCGGCACCATGCCGCATGCCCCGCGGCGGGTGGAGACGCTGGCGCCGCCGGCGCTGGAAGGCCAGCCCGCCGACCACTTCGGTTGGATGAAGGCGCCCGGGGCCATCGCCGACCGCATCGCCGAATGGTGCGGAACACCGGACACGGCGTTCGCCGCGTCGCACCCCGCCGCCTCTTGAAGCCGGCGCCGGGCGCAGGCATTTCCGGGGTTCGTTCCACGCACAGGCCGTTCCGATGTCCAAGCTGTTCGATCCACTGCCGCAACGTGACCTCACCCTGCGCAACCGCATCGCGGTGGCGCCGATGTGCCAGTACTCCGCCCGCGACGGCGTGCCCGACCACTGGCACCTGGTGCACCTGGGCAGCCGCGCGGTGGGCGGCGCGGCGGCCGTGCTGGCGGAGGCCACCGCGGTCTCGGCCGCGGGGCGCATCTCGCCGCAGGACACCGGCCTGTGGAACGACGCGCAACTGGCCGCCTGGCAGCCGATCGCCGCCTTCGTCGCCGCGCACGGCGCGGTGCCCGGCGTCCAACTGGCCCACGCCGGCCGCAAGGCCAGCACGCGCCGACCCTGGGAGGGCAGCGGTCCGCTGGAGGCGAGCCAGGACCCGTGGACCACGGTGGCGCCCTCGGCCGTGCCGTTCGACGACGGCTGGCACGTGCCGCAGGCGCTGGACGCGGCGGGCATCCGGCAGGTGGTCGCGGATTTCCGCGCGGCGGCACGGCGCGCGCTGGAGGCGGGTTTCCAACTGGTCGAGCTGCATGGCGCGCATGGTTACCTGCTGCACCAGTTCCTGTCGCCGCTGAGCAACCGGCGCGACGACGCCTACGGCGGCAGCTTCGACAACCGCACCCGGCTGCTGCGCGAGGTGGTCGCCGCGGTGCGCGAGGTATGGCCGGAACGCCTGCCGCTGTGGCTGCGCATCTCCGCCACCGACTGGGCCGAGGGTGGCTGGACGGTCGAGGAAAGCGTGGCGCTGGCGCGGCAGGTGCGGCCGCTGGGCGTGGACCTGGTGGACGTCTCCAGCGGCGGCCTGGTACCGCACGTGAAGATCCCGCTGGGGCCGGGCTACCAGGTGCCGTTCGCGGCGCAGGTACGGCGCGAGGCCGGCGTCGCCACCGGCGCGGTGGGGTTGATCACCGAACCGCGCCAGGCGGCCGGCATCGTGGAACGGAGCGAGGCCGACGTGGTGCTGGTCGCCCGCGAAAGCCTGCGCGATCCGTATTTCCCGCGGCGCGCGGCGCAGGCACTGGGTGCGCATCTCGATGCGCCGGTGCAGTATCAACGGGCCTGGTGAAGGAGGGCACGCCATGAACGCCACGCCGCAACGCATCGACGGACGCCTGCACGACCTGGGCGACGGCTTCACCGTGCGCCGGCTGCTGCCGGTGCTGGACGCGCGCCACGTCGGCCCGTTCGTGTTCTACGACCACATGGGACCGGTGGACCTCGCGCCCGGCCGCGGCATGGACGTGCGGCCGCATCCGCACATCGGCCTGGCCACGGTGACCTGGTTGTTCGACGGCACCATCCGCCATCGCGACAGCCTCGGCAGCCTGGCCGACATCCGCCCGGGCGCGGTGAACTGGATGACCGCCGGCCGCGGCATCGTGCATTCCGAGCGCACGCCGCCGGAAGCCCGCGCGGCCGGCCAGCGCATGCATGGCGTGCAGGTGTGGGTGGCGCTGCCGCAGGCCGACGCGGAGACGGCGCCGGCCTTCCACCACCACGACGCCGATGCGCTGCCGAAGATCGCGCGACCAGGCGCCGAGCTGGTGCTGATCGCCGGCAACGCCTACGGCCAGGTGTCGCCGGTGAAGGTGTTCGCGCCGATGTTCTTCGTCGAGGCGCGGCTGGAGGCGGGCGCCGAGCTGGTCCTGCCGGAAGAACACGCCGAACGCGGCGTGCACGTGGCGGAAGGCGCGCTCGAATGGGGCGGGGTGGAGCTCGCCGCCGGGCAGGTGGCGGTGCAGGCCGGCCCGCCGGCGCCGCCGCTGCACGCCCGCGAAGCAAGTCGCGTGATGCTGTTCGGCGGCGCGCCGCTGGACGGCGAGCGGCACCTGTGGTGGAACTTCGTCGCCAGCACGAACGAGCGCATCGAACAGGCCAAGGCCGATTGGCGCGCGCAGCGCTTCGGCACGGTGGCCGGCGACGAGGAGGAATTCATTCCCTTGCCGGAGCGTTGATGGACGAAGCGGGTCATGTCGGACGCCTTCAACAGGTTTGCCGGGCCTGCCGCCGTCGCGCCTTGGCTCGTCATTCCGGCGAAGGCCGGAGGCGCTTTTCAACAGACGGAGGTCGGGTCATCCAGTGACCGTACTGGCCCGAGCAGGGGTGATCGCTGCTGGATTCCGGCCTTCGCCGGCATGACGCGCTGGTGAGTCGTGTAGCGCAGACTGGGGGCATGGGCACGCCTCGTCGACCCCCTCGTTCAACCCGGACGACCTAGGAGAACCCACATGACCGAGTTCGCCAGCTTCCGCGAGTTCTACCCGTACTACCTCGGCGAGCACCGCGACCGCCGTTGCCGGCGGCTGCACTTCGCGGGCAGCACGCTGGTGCTGCTGGCGGTGGTGCTGGCCATCGCCACCGGCCGGTGGGCGTGGCTGTGGCTGGCGCCGGTGGCGGGTTACGGCTTCGCCTGGGTCGGGCATTTCGCCTATGAGAAGAACCGCCCGGCCACGTTCCGCCATCCGCTCTGGAGCCTGATGGGCGACTGGGTGATGTACTGGCAGGTGCTGCGGGGCAAGGTGAAGCTGTAGCGGTTCAGCGGTATTCGCGGTGGCAGTCCTGGCAGGCGGCGCCGACCGGCTTCAGCGCGGCGGCCAGCGAGGGGCAATCGGTCGGCGCGGCCTGCACGGCCGACTGCAGCGCGCTGCGCAGCTTGGCGGCATGGTCCAGGAACGGTTGCGGCGCGCCGGGGAAGGCGTTGGGGATGTCGCTGGCGATCACCTGCATGTGCTGCAGCTGCTCCTGCACCACCGCGCCTTCGCAGCGCTGCGCCTTCAGCGCGCCCTGCAGCTGGTGCATGTGGAAGCCCATGGTGGTCATCACCGCCTTGGGCATCGGGTTGCGTGCGTCCAGCGCGTTCATCACCGGCACCGTGCCGATGACGCCGATGACCAGGCCGAGCAGGATCAGGAGAGCCGCGCGCATGCAGTTGCCTCGACAGGACGGGACGGTCGAGGATAACCCAGCCGTGCGCGGGGTAAAATGACCGCCCCCTGATTGGCGGCACGCAGAGCCCATGAGCCTTCATCACCCGCATACGGCCCGCGGTGGCCGCGCATGAGCGGCACCGAATCCAACGCCGAACGCTTCGCCGGCGTCGAGCGCCTGTACGGCGCCGGCAGCGTGGCGAGGCTGGCGTGCGCGCACGTGTGCGTGGTGGGCGTGGGCGGCGTGGGCTCGTGGGCGGCCGAGGCGCTGGCGCGCAGCGGGGTGGGGCGGCTCACCCTGGTCGACGCCGACGAGGTGTGCGTGTCCAACACCAACCGCCAGCTGCACGCGTTGGACGGCGAATACGGCAAGCCCAAGGTGGGCGTGATGGCGGCGCGGCTGCACGCGGTCAACCCGGCGCTGCGGCTGGAGGCGATCGAACGCTTCCTCACCACGGCCACGCTGGACGAACTGCTCGACCGGGGCTACGACGCGGTGCTGGATGCCTGCGACGCGTTCCGCGTGAAGCTGGAGATGATCGCCTGGTGCCGCCGGCGCAAGCTGCCCATCGTCACCGTGGGCTCGGCCGGCGGGCGCACCGACCCGACCCAGATCCGCGTGCGCGACCTCTCGCGCACCGAGCACGACGCGATGTTCAGCCTGATCCGCAAGAAGCTCCGCAGCGATTTCAACTTCCCGCGCAGCCCGCAGCGCTACTTCGGCGTGCCGGCGGTGTACTCGCTGCAGAACGTGCAGTACCCGCAGCCCGACGGCACCGTCTGCGGCACCCGCCCGCCCGGCGGCGACGCGCTCAACCTCGCCTGCGGCGGCGGGCTGGGCGCGGCCACCCACGTCACCGGCGCGTTCGCGTTCGCGGCGGTGGGGAAGGTGATGGAGAAACTGCTGCACGATTGACCCCTCTCGCGCTTTTCCTTCTCCCCGCCGGGGAGAAGGTGCCCGCAGGGCGGATGAGGGGCGGGTGCCCGCCTCGCCGCGGGCAAGAGCGTCTGTTTCCGTGAAAGGGGACCGCGAGCTTGGTCCCTCACCCCGACCCTCTCGCCGAAGGGGAGAGGGTGCAAAAGGCTACCAGCCCATGTAATGCCCGCCGTTGATGGCCAGGTTGGCGCCGGTGATCCAGGCGGCTTCCTCGCCCAGGAAGAAGGCCACCGCGTGGGCGATTTCCTCGGGCTTGCCCAGCCGTCCGATGGGGATCTGCGCCACGATCTTCTCGCGCACCTCCTCCGGCACCGCCATCACCATGTCGGTGCCCACGTAGCCGGGCGAGACGGTGTTGACGGTGATGCCGAAGCGGGCGTTCTCCTGCGCCAGCGAGATGGTGAAGCCGTGCATGCCGGCCTTGGCGGCGGCGTAGTTGGCCTGGCCATACTGGCCCTTCTGGCCGTTGATGGAGCTGATCTGCACGATGCGGCCCCACTTGCGCGCGCGCATGCCCTCGATCACCGGGCGGGTGACGTTGAAGCAGGCGTTGAGGTTGGTGTTCACCACGTCGGTCCACTGCTGGTAGCTCATCTTGTGGAAGGTGGTGTCGCGGGTGATGCCGGCGTTGTTGACCAGGATGCCGACCGGGCCGCATTGCTCCTCGACGGCGCGGACCATGGCCTCGCAATCGGCGGGGTCGGAGACGTCGCCGCGCACCATGCACACCGCGATGCCTTCGTCGGCCATCTGCCGCCGCCAGGCCTCGGCGCGGGCGGCATCGCGGAAGTTGGTTGCCACGCGATGGCCTTGGGTGGCCAGCTTGCGCACGATCGCGGTACCGATGCCGCCGGTGCCGCCTGTAATCAATGCCGTGCGCTGCGTCATGCGTGCCTCCTGGGGCTGGCGAAAGGGTGGGATCGTATGGATGGCCATCCATACGACCGGCCGGATCATCATCGCGCGTTATGACCGTCGCGTCGAAGTTTTCTTTCACGATGCCGCGCGGCCGGCCCCGGCGGGCAGGCGGGACGGGTCGAAGCGTTCCAGCGCCTGCGCCAGCAGTTCCTCCGGACGCGTGGCCCCGGCCGGTACCGGCACGTCCAGGAAGGCCAGCGCGCGACGCAGCGCGGGCAGCGGGTCGGCGGGATCGACCGGATGGGCGGCGTCGGACTTGGACAGCTTGCGTCCGGCGGCGTCCAGCGCCAGCGGCAGGTGGCGATAGCGCGGCGTGGGCAGGCCCAGCAGGCGCTGCAGCCAGATCTGCCGCGGCGTGGCGTCGAGCAGGTCGCTGCCGCGCACGACCTCGGTGACGCCCTGGAAGGCATCGTCCACCACGCAGGCCAGCTGGTAGGCGTAATAGCCTTCGACGCGGCGGATCACGAAGTCGCCGACGGCCTCGCGCAGGTTCTGCCGCTGCGGCCCCTGCACGCCGTCGTCGAAAGCGACCTCGACATCGGGCGCGCGCAGGCGCCAGGCCGGCGGCCGGTCCGGCGCGGGCGGCGCCACGCAGCGGCCGTCGCGGTGCAGGCCGCCGGCGGCGGCGAGGTCGCTGCGGCTGCACCAGCACGGGAAGGCGTGGCCGCCGGCCTGCAGGCGGGCGAGGGCGTCGTCGTAGGCGGCGTCGCGGGTGGACTGGTACAGCACCGGCCCGTCGGCTTCCAGGCCGAAGGCGGGCAGCGCGGCGAGGATGCCGGCGGCGGCGCCGGGCACCTCGCGCGGCGGGTCGATGTCCTCCATGCGCAGCAGCCAGCGGCCGCCGGCATGGCGTGCGCACAGCCAGCTGCCGAGGGCGGCGACCAGCGAGCCGGCATGCAGCCGGCCGGTGGGCGAGGGGGCGAAGCGTCCGCGGTAGTCCATCCGCCGCAGTCTGCCCGTCCGCGCGCCGGCTGGCGAGCGGACGGCATGGCGGGCGGCGATCAGTCCGGCTGGTACAGCGGGTAGAGGCTGGCTTCCTCGCGCCCGATGCGCTGGGTGAGCAGCTCGCCCACCGCCGCGTAGTCCTTGGAGAACTCCGCCCGCAGCTGATGGTCGAACACCCCGGGCGCCTGGTACTTCTTGATGAAGTTCACCGCGCCGCGGGCAATGGTGTTCATCTCGCGCCGGAAGTCGCGCATCAACTCGGCATTGTGCGCGTCGTTGGACAGGCTCTGCTCGAGGTAGGTGTAGAAGCGCACGTTCTCGGTGAGGATGTGCGCCTCGAGCCGGGTCTTGAAGTTGACCAGCTCGCCGCGGATCTCATCGTAGTGCTCGATCTGCAGCAGCTTGCCGATGCGCTGGTACAGCGCCACGAGGTCGTTGTGGTCGCGCTTGAGCGAATCGACCAGCGCGGGGTCGTAATGGACGGTGCGATGGGACGCAGAGTCCGCGGAAGGCGCGGCACGGGCATCGCCATCCGCGGCATCGTCTTTCTGTCCGAACAGTTTCCCGAGTATGCCCATGTTGCCCCCTGTGTGTGACGGAACCTGTCACGCGTGCGGCTACTCTACGCGAAGACCTCCGGTCGCCGCTGTGCGATGCATGCGCATTTTCGGCAAATGCCGGAGAATCCCCGAGTGTGGAGGAGACGTGAAGAACGCCTGCGGCCGACCGCGGGACGGGCCGGGAACGCGGTGCCCGGCTCTTGAAACGATGCGCCGCCATCCCCACTCCGGACGGCATTCGTCCGCCCTTTTTCCGTGACTGCCAAAGAGACAGCCATGCGTCGTATCGCGTTATTCATCGGCACCAACCTCGCCGTCCTGTTCCTGCTCAGCATCGTCTGCCACCTGCTTGGCGTGGACCGCTACGCCGCCGTGCAAGGCCTCGGCGGCAGCACCGGGCTGCTGATCTACGCCGCGGTGTTCGGCATGGGCGGCGCCTTCATCTCGCTGGCCATGTCCAAGTGGATGGCGAAGATGTCCACCGGCGCGCGGGTGATCGAACAGCCGCAGAACGAGTCCGAACGCTGGCTGCTCGACATCGTGCGCCATCACGCGCAGAACGCCGGCATCGGCATGCCCGAGGTGGCGGTCTACGACGCGCCGGAGATGAACGCCTTCGCCACCGGCATGACGAAGAACAGCGCGCTGGTGGCGGTCAGCACCGGCCTGCTGCAGCAGATGGACCGCGAGCAGGTGGCCGCGGTGCTGGGCCACGAGGTCGGCCACGTCGCCAACGGCGACATGGTGACCCTGACCCTGATCCAGGGCGTGCTGAACACGCTGGTGATCCTGGCCGCGCGCATCGTGGGGCGGCTGGTGGACAGCTGGCTCTCCGGCGGGCGCGACGACAACCGCGGCGGCATCGGCATCGGCTACTTCGTCACCGTGATGGTGCTGCAGGTGGTGTTCGGCCTGTTCGCCTCGATGATCGTGATGGCCTTCTCGCGTTGGCGCGAGTTCCATGCCGACGCCGCCGGCGCGAAGCTGGCCGGTCGCGGCGCGATGATCTCCGCGTTGCAGCGCCTGCAGGCCGACCACGGCGAGAACACGCTGCCGAAGACGCTGGCCGCGTTCGGCATCTCCGACCGCATGGGCACCGGCCTGCAGCGCCTGTTCATGAGCCACCCGCCGCTGGAAGAGCGCATCGCGGCGCTGCGCAACGCGACAAACTGAGTTTTCGCCCGTCATTCCGGCGCAGGCCGGAGGCGCTTTTCAACAGACGAAGGTCTGGTCATCCAGTGAAGTACTCGTGCGAAGCACACGAAACTTGAGGCGCTACCTCTACTGGATTCCGGCCTGCGCCGAAATGACGGCAGGGCAATCAACGCAAGATCGGATATCACACGCATGAACGCAACCACCGAAACCCGCAAGTTCGAAGCCGAAGTCGCCCAGGTGCTGCACCTGGTCACCCACTCGCTGTATTCGCACAAGGAAATCTTCCTGCGCGAACTGGTCTCCAACGCCTCCGACGCCTGCGACAAGCTGCGTTTCGAATCGATCGCCAACCCCGACCTGCTGGGCGGCGAAGGCGTGCTGCACATCGACGTGAGCTGGGACGAAAAGGCCCGCACCGTCACCGTACGCGACAACGGCATCGGCATGAGCCGCGACGAGGTGGTGGCGAACATCGGCACCATCGCCAGCTCCGGCACGCGCCGCTTCCTGGAGGCGATGAGCGGCGAGCAGAAGGCCGACGCGCGGCTGATCGGCCAGTTCGGCGTGGGCTTCTACTCGGCCTTCGTGGTGGCCGACAAGGTCACCGTGCTCACGCGCCGCGCCGGCGCGGCCACCGACGCGGGCGTGAAGTGGGAAAGCGACGGCAAGGGCGAGTACGCGCTGGAAGCCGTCGAGCTGGCGGAGCGCGGCACCACAGTGATCCTGCACCTGAAGGCCGACGAGGACGAGTTCCTCAAGCGCTGGCAGCTGGCCTCGCTGATCCACAAGTACTCCGACCATGTGGCCTTTCCGATCCGCCTGCCGAAGGAGCAGGACGGCCAGCCCACCGGCGAGTGGGAGACCGTCAACGCCGCTTCCGCGCTCTGGACCAAGCCCAAGGGCGAGATCAGCGACGCGGACTACATCGGCTTCTACAAGTCGCTCGGCCACGACTTCAACGATCCGCTGGCCTGGACCCACAACCGCGTCGAGGGCAGCCAGAGCTTCACCACGCTGCTGTACCTGCCGGCGCAGCCGCCGTTCGACTTGATGATGGGCGGCCGCGACGAGCGCAAGGGGCTGAAGCTGTACATCAAGCGCGTCTTCATCATGGACGCGGCCGAGGAACTGCTGCCGAACTACCTGCGTTTCGTGCGCGGCGTGGTCGACGCCGACGACCTGCCGCTCAACGTCAGCCGCGAGATCCTGCAGCATAACCGCCAGCTCGAGCGGATCAAGGGCGCCTGCGTGAAGCGCGTGCTCGACCTGATCGAGAAGCTGGCCAGGGACGAGCCGGAGAAGTTCGCCACCTTCTACAAGGCCTTCGGCAACACGCTCAAGGAAGGCGTCGTCGAGGACCACGCCAACCGCGAGCGCATCGCCAAGCTGCTGCGTTTCGCCTCCACCCGGGGCGAGGGCGCGAAGCAGGCGGTTTCGCTGGACGACTACATCGGCCGCATGAAGGTCGGCCAGGACGCCATCTGGTACGTCACCGCCGACAGCTACGCCGCCGCCGCCGGCAGCCCGCAGCTGGAAGCCTTCAGGGCGAAGGACATCGAGGTGCTGCTGATGTCCGACCGCATCGACGAATGGATGCTGGGCAACCTCGACGAATACGAGGGCAGGAAGCTCAGGAGCGTGGCCAAGGGCGAGGTGCCGCTGGACGAGGCCGACAAGCAGAAGCAGGAAGAGGCGACCCGGGCCGCCGAGCCGCTGCTGAAGAAGCTCAGGGAGCTGCTCGGCGACCGCGTGGCCGACGTGAAGGTTTCCGCGCGCCTCACCGATTCGCCGTCCTGCCTGGCGCTGTCGGATTACGAGATGGCCCCGCACCTGGCGCGCCTGCTGCGCGAGGCCGGCCAGGAACTGCCCGAGAGCAAGCCCACGCTGGAGATCAATCCCGCGCATGCCCTGCTCAGGCGCCTGGAGGGCGAGGCCGACGAGGGCCGCTCGAAGGACCTGGCCCTGCTGCTGCTGGAGCAGGCCGAGATCGCCGCCGGCGCGGCCTTGCCCGACCCGGCCGCCTTCGTGCAGCGCATGAACCGGGTGTTGCTGGAACGCTGAGAGCCTGTTCGAGATCTCCCCGTAGCTCGCGTTGCCTTGCCCTGGCCGCCCGGTGGGAGTGCGTGGCGCAGCGCCTGCCTGGCGGGCAGGCCAAGCCGCGCGCTGCCGCATGGTGGCCAGGGCAAGGCAACCCTTCGGGCCGGGTCTGTTGGCCCGCATCCCCGCGTCATCGCTCCGTCGTGGACGGACGTCCACGCCTTCGCTCTTCCTTGGTCTGCGCGCAAACAGCTCCCGGCGCGGGCCACGGGGAGATTTTGAACAGGCTCTGAGGCGTGCGGCATCGCGTGGCATCGAAAAGCCCGCCGGATGGCGGGCCTTTCATGGACCACGACGCGTCAACGGTGCGGCGGGGAGGGTGGCGGCGCGGGCGGGGGTGTCCGCATGCCGGCCGTGGCGGGCTGGCGCGGCTGGAAATTGTGCTGCGGCATATAGTCCGGCCGGAATTGCGGTTGCGGCGCGCGGAAGAACCGCGTCGGATACGAGCCGTCCGGGGCGAGCGCGAGGCGACGCCCGTTCAGGTCCACCCAGTGCCACCGACCGGAGGGCACGGGCGTGGTCGACACGTAGGCGAAATGCGCGTCGTATTCGCCGTCCTGGCGGGGCGTGGCACGCAGGTAGAGGTTGATCACGAACTGGCTGCTCACGGCGCGGCCGTGGCTGTGCGCCGGCCCGGTGATCAACTCGTCGAGGTTCCTGCGCAGCAGGCGGTCGAACGCCGGGGGCAATGCCATGGCCGGCGAGGCTTCGGTCACCTTGCCGGACGCATCGACGTTCACCAGCACGGGCAACAGCTTCGGCGGGAACGGGCTGAGCGAGGCGGAGCCGGCCGTGGCCGTGCCCGCGATGGCCAGCGGCAGGCCGAACAGGGCCAGCAGGGATAGTCGTTTCGCTTTCATGAGCCCTCCTTCCGTGCCCGTCGGAGCGGGGCGCGGGCTGTCGATCTCCCACCCGGTCCGAATGTCCGCCGAAGCGGCGGCGCTGTCAATTACCGGCCATCGCATGTCGTCACGGTGCGGTCGCGACCGGCGCGGCACGATCGGCACGCCAACGGAGGAAGCATGCATCGCATCGGCCTGATTTCCGACACCCATGGACTGTTGCGTCCGGCCGCCGTCGATTTCCTGCGCGGCTGCGAACGCATCGTGCACGCGGGCGACATTGGCGATGCGTCGATCCTGGAAGCGCTGGACGTGCTGGCACCGGTGACCGCCGTGCGCGGCAACAACGACCGCGAGCCGCCGCTGGCGCGATTGCCGGAGGCCGTCACGCTCCAGGTGGGCGCGGTGCGGCTGTACGTGCTGCACGACCTGAAGCAGCTGGCGGTCGATCCGGCCGCGGCCGGCGTGCACGTGGTGGTGTCGGGCCACTCGCACCGGCCGCTGGTGGAACAGCGCGGCGGCGTGCTCTTCGTCAACCCCGGCAGCGCCGGGCGACGGCGCTTCGCGCTGCCGATCTGCGTGGGCGAGCTGCGGGTGGACGGGCGCGAAGTGACGCCGCGCGTGGTGGAGCTGGATGGCTGAACCCCGCGGCGGACGGCGCAGGCGCAGCCGTGCTTCGTGCTGCGGGTGCTGTCCAGCAGCGTGATGCTGACCTGGCTGTGCCTGCGCTCGGGCAGCCTGTGGACTTGCGCGGAGATGCACGCCAGCCCCAACCTGCCATCCAGCGCTGTTCACGCCGATGACTTCGTCGCGCGGCACGGCCACGTCCTGGGTATCGACGACTTTCCTTGAGGCGAAGCCTCGGCGCGTGGCCGTGTCGCCGGGTCACTTCGACGGCGGGAACCAGACCTTGGCGATCAGGCCGTCGCGGACCTCGTAGATGGCGAACGCATCGGGCAGGTGCTTGCCGGGCGGCAGGCCGTGCAGGCGCTCCAGGTCGACCACCACCGGACCGGTGGCGGCGCGCCGCACGATCTCCACGTGGAAGGCCTTCGACTGTCTGGCGAGGAAGCCGAACACCTTGCGGATGGCGTCGCGGCCATGGGTCGACGGGTGTTCGCCGTCGAGGAAGGACAGGCTCGCGTCCTTCGCATAGCAGGCGACCAGCCCGTCGATGTCGTGCGCGTTGTAGGCGTCCACCTGGGCCTGGACGACCTGGGCGGGACTGCTCTTGGCATCGGTGGCGCCGCAGGCGGCCCATGCGTGGAGGGGGGCGAGCGTCAGCAGTGCGGCGGCGAGGAGGCGTGGCTTCATGGCGTTTCCCGGGCGCTTGGGGGCGCCCAGCTTAGCGCCTGTTCAACCGGTGGCGCGGCATGCGGCCGCCTTGCGCCAGTCGCGCAGGCCGATCGCCGCCAGCGACACGAAACCGGCGTAGAGCACCGCGGTGATCAGCAGGTGCTTGTAGACGTATTCGCCTACGTAGACCACGTCCACCACGATCCACAGCCACCATGCCGCGACGTGCCGCCGCGCCTGCCACCACTGCGCGACCATGCTGAAGGCGGTGAGCGCAGCGTCCAGCCAGGGCAGGGCGGCGTCGGTCCAGCGGTGCATGAAGGCGCCGAGCAGCACGGCGCCCAGCGCGCCCAGCGCCGCGTGCCATGCCGCCTGCGCGGGCGGCAGCGCGGCGATCCGCACGCGGCCGTCGTCGCCCAGGTGTTGCAGCCAACGCACCCAGCCGTACACGATCATCGCGCCGAAGGCGCCCTGCAGCAGGGCGTCGGAGTACAGCTTCGCGTCGACGAACACCCAGGCGTAGACGATCACCGAGGCCAGCCCCACCGGCCAGCACCATGGCCGCCGGCGCGCGGTGAGCCAGACGCCCCAGGCGCTGAGCACGGCGGCGGCGAGTTCGACCCAGGTCATGCGATCACAGGCCGACGGTGAGCGAGAGCCGCGCCAGCCGCGGCGCGCCGGGGAACAGGTAGCTGTCGCCGTCGGAACTGCCGGTGTCGCGCCAGTAGAAGCGGTCGAACAGGTTGTCCACCGACAGCCGCCAGGTCAGCGCGTGGCCGTTCCACTGCGTGGCGTAGCGCAGGCCGGCGTCGAACACGTGGTACGCGGGCACCCGCACGCGGCCGTCCGGCGTGGCCACGTTGGGCGAGGCGTAGCGCCAGCCGCCGAGCAGGCCCAGCTTCGGCAGGAACGGCAGCGTGTAGTCGAGGTAGACCGCGCTGCGCAGGCGCGGCACGTTGGCGGCCTGGTGGCCGTCGTAGGCGGGCGTGCCGGTGTGCTGCGCGCGGGCGCGGATCAGGCTGGCGCTGGCGTCGATGCGCAGGTGGTCGGTCACCCGGCCATGCGCGGCCAGTTCCAGCCCGGTATGCACTTCCTCGCCGCGCTGCACGAAGGTGAAGCCGGCGGCGGACGCGTCCGGCTGCGCGAACTGGTAGGGCTGGCGGATGCGGTACAGCGCCGCGGTGAGGTCGAGCGCGGCGCTGGCGGCGAACTTCACACCGGTTTCCAGCTGGCGCGACAGGCGCGGCCCCAGCATGTCGCCGTCGTTGCTGGTCCAGTACGGCGCCTCCAGGCCCAGCGACAGGCCCTCGCTGTAGCTGGCGTAGACGGTGAGCGGCGCGCTCGGCTGCCACAGCACCGCGGCCTGCGGCAGCGCCTTGCTCATGCGGGTGTCGCGTTCCGGCGCGCGGGCGTCGTCGTAGGCGCGCTCGTGCAGGCGCACCAGGCGGTCGCCCAGCACGAGCTGCCAGGCGTCGCCCAGGTGCAGGCGGTCCAGCGCGAACGCGGAACGCTGCCAGCTGGTGAGCCGCCGCGCCGACGGGCCGGGCTGGTTGGGCGAGGGCGCGAAGTACGGCGGGTCGATGTCGGCGATGTTGGCGGTGCCCACGTAGTCGTACACCTCGACGCGGCGGTCGATGGTGCGGCGGAACGCTTGCGCGCCGAAAGTCAGGTCCTGGCCGATCGCGCCGGTCTCGAGGTGGCCTTCCAGCGTGGCGCGCGCCTCGTCGCCGACGCGGGTGTCGTCGGGGCTGCGGTAGTCGTAGACGTCGTAGTCGCCGTCCGGGGCGAAGAAGTTGCCGGGCGTGGCGCCGCTGGCGCAATCGGGCGAGTAGAAGCAACCGTAGGCGAAGGCCACGTTGTCGTCGATCACGCTGCGGCTGTGGCCGGCGGCGAGGCGCAGGCGCCAGGCATCGTCGAAGGCGTAATTGAGGCGCGCGCTGGTGTTCGACGCATGCACGCTCACCGGCTGCTGCCACGGCTCGTAGCCGAGCATGCGCGTGGTGCTGGCGTGTCGGGGGATGAGGTCGCCGCCCAGCAGCTGGTAGCCGGAGACCGAGCGCTGCGCGCTGGCCTGGTAGTCGCTGTCCAGCTCCAGCGTGGCCTTCGGCGTGATGCGCCAGTCGGCGGCGATGGCGTAGAAGTTGCGGCGGCCGTCGGCATGCCGCACATACGAGTGCGTGTCTTCCCATGCGAGGTTCGCGCGCAGGCCGAAGTCGGGCGTGAGCCAGCCGCCCACGTCGAGCGCGCCGTAGCGCGAGCCGTGCGAATCGGTGCCGAGGGTGACGGTGTGCACGTCGGCCGGGCGCTTGCTGACGTAGTTCACCACGCCGCCCGGTTCCATCACGCCGGCCTGCAGGCCGGCCAGGCCCTTCAGCACTTCCACCCGCTGCTTGTCCTCCAGCGCCACTTCCTGTTCGCCGGTGATGGTGAGGTTGTTCGTGCGGAAGCCGGTGGCGAGGTCGAGCGGATAGCCGCGGATGGCGATGTCCTGGTAGTAGCCGACCGGGGCGTAGTTGTCGCCCAGCGAGGCGTCCTCGCGGGCCAGCTCGCTGAGCGTGCGGATCTGGCGGTCGTCGAGCTGCCGGCGCGCGACCACCGTCACCGAGGCAGGCGTGTCGCGCAGGGAGGCGTTGCCGTAGGCATCGATCGCGGTGCCGTGGTGGTCGTCGTGGACCTTGGCCTTGACCTGCACCGGGGCGAGGTCGGTGGTCTGCGGCGCGGCGTCGGCGGCTCGTGCGGCAGGACTCAGGGCGGCGAGCAGGGCGAGCAACAGGGAGGTGCGGGGAAGGTTCATCGTCGTCGTTCGTCGGGAGTGGACGAAGCGACGGCGGAACGCGTGCCCGGACGGGATGCGATTCCGAATCAAGCTCCCTACGCCGGTGCGAACCGGATCAGGTTCCAAGGGACTCTCTCAGCCCGGCCATGCCGGGCACCCCCGCTTCAAGCTGTGTATTGAAGCACGGACGGACGTCCAGACCCAAGCCGTTCGTCCTGAGCGTAGGCCGCAGGCCGGAGTCGAAGGACTCCCGCACGCCAGTCGCTTCGACTTCGCCCGCTGTCGCGGGCTACGCTCAGCGCGAACGGTGACGGTCACGCCAGTGCGCGGATGCCATCCAGCAACGCCTGTCCATGCGGCGAGGCGAACCACGCGGCATGGCCGCGCAGGAAGGTGTGCCAGGCCACGTCGGCGTTGGCCTGCGAGCCGGTGATGGCGCTGAAGTACTCCACTTCGGACAGCGCGAAGTCGACGTGCACGATGGGCAGCAGGTCGGCCAGCAGGGCGAGGTCGTCGCGGCCGAGCGGGCGTCGTTCGCGGTAGCCGGCGAGCAGGGCCCACGCGGTGTCGGGGCGGGCGATGTCGCCGATGCCTTCCAGCCATGCGATGGCATTGCGCTCGATCGCGGTGGCGAGGTCGAACAGCGCGAACGTGCGGGCGGCCAGGCCGAAGTCGAGCACGGCGGTGATGCGCGCGTGCGGGCCGGCGCCGCTCCAGCACAGGTTGGAGACGTGCCAGTCGCCGTGGGTCCACAGGCGTGGCTGGCGGGCGATGCGCGGCTGTACGGCGGCGTGGAACGGCGCCAGCGCCCCGGCCAGCTCGCGGCGCCAGTCGCGCTGGCGCAGGTAGCCGGCCAGGCCGGGGCGTGTGGGCAACTGCGCCTCCAGTGCGGCCACCGGGTCGGCGGCCTCGATCAGTTCGCTGCGCGCGACGAGGAGGTGCGTATCGCGTTGGAAAGCGGCATGGTCTTCGGCCGCGTCGTGCACGCGCGCCAGCATGGCGCCGGCGGTGCGGGCGTGGTCGAGGTCGCGCAGCGGCGTCCACGACATCGTGTCGCGGTAGAGGTCGAGGCCGTCGGCGGTTGCGTGCACCTCGCAGGTCCAGTCGCCGAGCGCGACGGCGGTGCGGCCTTCGGCATCGGCCAGCACGGCGGGCACCGGCACGCCGGCGCCGCGCAGGTGCGCCATGAAGGCGTGCTCCTCGGCCAGCACGGCGGCATTGCGCACGGAGCGATGGTGGCGCTTGACGAACACGCGGCCGCCGGCGGTGTCGACCAGCGCGGCGGCGGACAGCGGGCGCGGGCTGTGCCAGCGGATCGCGCGCGGCGCGTCCAGGCCCGGGTAGCGGCCGAGCAGGCGCGATACGTCGGCGTCGGCGAGCGGAGGCCAGTCGGGCGGCACTTCGTCGGCGGCGAGGCCGTGCACGCGGTGGTCGTGGGTGGTCATGAAGAAGGAGGCGGGGCGGAGGCGTGATTATCCCCGATGCGTCGTTGTCGATTCGACTTGGGTCGGGATGACGGCGCGGACCGCATCGCGTCTAATGTCGCGCATGGTTTCCCGCCCCCCGTCGCGCCGATGAGCGCCCTGTTGCTGCTGTTCGCCTGCCTGGTGCTGGGTGCGCTGGTGGCGCGTTTCGCGCGCCCGCCGGCCGGCCTGGCGCATGGCCTCAACTGGTGGGTGATCAACGTGGCACTGCCGGCGCTGGTGCTGCAGCTGATCCCGCAGGTGAAGCCCGATCCGGCGCTGTGGTTCCCGGTGGCGGCGATGTGGCTGGTGTTCTTCGGCGCGTGGCTGCTGTTCGGCCTGCTCGGGCCGAGGCTGGGCTGGTCGCGCCGGCGCATCGGCGCGCTGGTACTGGTATGCGGGCTGGGCAACACCTCGTTCATGGGCTACCCGATGATGCAGGCGCTGCACGGGCAGGCGGGGCTGTCGCTGGCGGTGGTGGCCGACCAGCTCGGCTGCTTTCCGCTGCTGGCCTCGGCGGGCATCGTGGTGGCCTGCCTGTACGCGGGACGTGCGCCGCAGCCGCGCCTGATCGCGCGCAGCATCCTCACCTTTCCCGCCTTCGTGGCGCTGCTGGTGGGCATCGTGGCGGGGGCGCTCGGCGGCTGGCCGCGCGCGCTGGACGGCGTGCTCGCCCCGATCGGCGCCACCTTGACGCCGCTGGCGCTGTTCTCGGTGGGCCTGCAGTTCCGTTTCCGGCCGGAAGGCGGCCAGCTGGGCGCGATGGGCTGGGGCCTGGGCTGGAAGCTGCTGGCCGCGCCGCTGCTGTGCTGGGGCCTGGGCGTGGCCGCCGGCGTGGGCGGGCTGGTGCTGACCGTCGGCGTGCTGCAGGCGGCGATGGCGCCGATGGTGTCGGCCGCCATCCTGGCCGACGAGTACGGGCTGGACGCGCCGCTGGCCAACGCCGTGCTCGGCGCCGGCATCGTGCTGTCGCTGCTGACCGTGCCGCTGGGCAACCTGTGGTTGCCGGGATAGCCGTCTCAGTCGATCAAGCCCTTGCGGCGGGCGAGGTCGTCGATGGCTTCCTTGGCTTGCCGCAGATCGCAGGCGTAGCGTCGACGATACAGGCGCAGCGCCTCGACGGTTCGGCCGGCGCGCACCTCGGCCTCGATTTGCGCGTCGCCGATGCTTTCGTCCGGTGGCGGCGCCTGGGGGGCTGGGCGTCGCTGGAACAGCCGGGCCGTGGCGAAACCGAGCAGGAAGGCACCCGCGCAAGGAGCGATCGCATGCAGCAACGTGTCCATGTTGGCGTATTCCGATGAGAATGGAGCGATCATGCCATCGATGAACGAGGCAGGCGATACCGGCCTGGCCGAAGTCCGCGTGGACGTGTGGCTGTGGGCCGCGCGCTTCTTCAAGACCCGCAGCCTGGCGAAGCAGGCCATCGTGGGCGGCCATGTCGACGTGAACGGCGGCGGCTGCAAGCCGGCGAAGACGCTGCGCGCGGGCGACCGGTTGCGGATCGCCCGCGGCGAAGAGCGGCTGGAGGTCGAGGTGCTGGCGCTCTCCGAACGGCGCGGCCCGGCCAGTGTGGCGCAGGCGCTGTATCGCGAGACCGACGCCAGCCGGCTGGCGCGCGAGACGGCGCGTGCCGAGCGCCGCATGGTCGGCGCCACGGCACCGCCGAAGCGCCCGGACAAGCAGGCGCGGCGGGAACTCAGGCGACTCAAGGATGGCGGTTGAGCATTGCTTCGCAGATTTGACGCGATGCTTGCCGGAACATGACGACCAGCCGGGTGGCGTGCCGATGCCAGCCTGCAGGGACGGGGACCGACTGGGGATTGCGCCGTGAACGGAATGGGATTCTTCAAACGCCTGCTCGGCCATGCGGCCGACGGGGAACATGGCGGTGTCGCCTGCCGGCAGGCGGCGGCGGGCACGCGGATGCTGGTCGTCGACGATTCGCCCACCATCTGCGCCGTGCTCGGCCGCATGCTGGAGAGGGACGGCTACGTGGTGCAGAAGGCCGCCGACGGGGAGGGTGCGCTGGAACTGGCACGCGCCGCGCTGCCCGAACTGATCTTCCTGGACATCGTGCTGCCCGGCATCAATGGTTTCGCCGTGCTGCGCGCGCTGCGCCACGACCCGCTCACCGCGCACATCCCGATCGTGATGATCAGCGGCAACCCGCAGGCCACCGAGCAGTTCTACGTGCAGCGCTTCGGCGCCGACGACTTCATCAAGAAGCCGTTCGGCCATGCGGAGGTGGCGGCCTGCATCCACAAGCTGACCGTGGCCGGACGCCTGCCGGTGCGCGAGGTGGTGCTCGAAACCGTCGCGCCGTCCGTGCCGGAAGAGCGCACGGTGCCCGGGCCGGTGGCCGGCATCGCCGCCTGAGAGCCTGTTCAAAATCTCCCCGTGGCCCGCGCCGGGAGCTGTTTGCGCGCAGGCCAAGGAAGAGCGAGGGAGTGGACGTCCGTCCACGACGGAGCGATGACGCCGGCCTGTGGGCAAACAGACCCGGCCCGAAGGGTTGCCTTGCCCTGGCCGCCATGCGGCAGCGCGCGGCTTGACCTGCCCGCCAGGCAGGCGCTGCGCCACGCACTCCCACCGGGCGGCCAGGGCAAGGCAACGCGAGCTACGGGGAGATCTTGAACAGGCTCTGAGGGGCGTCGGAATCCTGCGCTTTCCGGGCCATCGCCACCGCCTCACGGCGTTTCCGCGGGCTCGGTGGCGATCAGCTCCAGCGCGATGGTGTGCGCGGCGCGGCGGATCTCGTCGCCGAACCGCGCATCGTCGAGGGTGCGCGCCAGCACCATGCCGCCCACGCACAACGCGGTGATGGCCAGCCCGCGTTCGCGTGCCTGCGTCCCGGCCTGTTCCTCCGTGCCGGCGGTCATCACCGCCGCCATGCGCTCGACCAGCCTGCGATAGGCCTCCCGCACGCGCGGACCCGCGCGTGCGGTGTCCGAGGGCAGGGCGATCAGCGGACAGTGCCCTTCGATGTCCTCCAGGTGCGCGGCCGACAGGTAGATGTTCACCATCTGGCACGCGGCCTCGACGCCGCGGGCGCGGGCGTCGAACTCGATGCCATGCCAGCGTTGCGAGGGGTCGAAGTCCAGGTAGATGGCGACCGCCTCCGCGTAGAGCTCCTCCTTGGCCTTGAAGTGGTTGTAGAAGCCGCCGCGGGTCAGGCCCGCGCGCTGCATGATCTCGTCGATGGAGACGTCGGCGAAGCCGCGGTGGTTGAACAGCTCGCGCGCGCACTCGACGATGCGTTGCCGGGTTCTCTGCTTGTGCTCGGCGGTATAGGGCATGGCGGCGGTGGCGGAGTGACGGGGGCGCCCAGCGTATCCCGGGTGCTGAATATGTTCTTGAACATATGTAGCCCGCGTGGACACTGCGTATCGCCCAATGGCAGCACCCTCACCCAAGGAGCAGCGACATGAAGCTGTATTACGCAGAGACGATGAACCCGCGCAAGGCCTGCGCGGTGGCGAAATACCTCGGCTCGCCGGTGGAATACGTCAGGATCGACCTGGGCCGCGGCGAGCAGCGCACGCCGGCCTTCCTGGCCGAGAACCCGAACGGCAAGGTGCCGCTGCTCGTCGACGGCGGGCTGCGCCTGTGGGAGAGCACCGCGATCATGGCCCACCTCGCGGTGAAGGCGGGTTCCGACCTGTGGCCGGCCGACGCCGCGAGCCAGGTCGAGGTGCTGCGTTGGCTGTCCTGGGACATCGCGCATTTCTCGCGGCATGGCGGTGCGCTGTATTTCGAGCACATGATCAAGCCGAATCTCGGCCTGGGCGAGCCGAACGCGGCGGCGGTGGAAGAGGCGACCGCGTTCTTCCGCCGCTTCGCCGCCGTGCTGGATGCGCACCTGGAGGACCGCGACTACCTGGTGGGCGGCAAGCTCAGCATCGCGGACTTCGGTGTCGCCGTGCTGCTGCCGTGGGCGGAGCAGGCGCGCCTGCCGGTGGGGGAGTTCGCGCACATCCGGCGCTGGCACGAGCGGATGATGGCCTTGCCTGCGTGGCGCGAACCTTTCCCCGAACCGTTGCCGCAGGCCGCGTAGGCCAAGGGATCCGGCTGCGCCCGGGGCGCGGCCGGTCGGCTTTCAGAGCAGGGCCTTCAGGCGGTAAAGCGCCTCCAGCGCCTCGCGCGGCGCGAGCGCGTCGGGGTCGATGTCGGCCAGGGCGCGTTCCGCGGCGGAAGGTTCCTGCGGCGCGAACAGGCCAAGTTGCGGCGAGGCGTCGGCCTGGGGCCTGGCGGTCGGGGCGTGCTGGTGCATGCCGCGCTCCAGTTCCGCCAGCGTCCGCCGCGCGTCGGCGATCACCGCCTTCGGCAGGCCGGCCAGCGCGGCCACCTGCAGGCCGAAGCTGCGATTGGCGGGGCCGTCCTTCACCGCATGCATGAAGACGAGCTGGTCGCCCCGCACCTGGTCGTGAAGCTCGACCGCGTCCAGGTGCACGTTGGCGATGGCCGGGTATGTGCCGGCCAGTTCGGTCAACTCGAAGTAGTGGGTGGCAAACAGGGTGAAGGCGCGGCTGGCAGTGGCCAGGTGCACCGCGGCCGCGCGCGCCAGCGCCAGGCCGTCGTAGGTGCTGGTGCCGCGGCCCACCTCGTCCATCAGCACCAGGCTGTGCTCGGTGGCGTTGTGCAGGATGTTGGCGGTCTCGCTCATCTCCACCATGAAGGTGGACTGGCCGCGCGAGAGGTCGTCGCCCGCGCCGATGCGGGTGAAGATGCGGTCGACCGGGCCGACCACGGCGCGCGTCGCCGGCACGTAGCTGCCGACGTGGGCGAGCAGCACGATCAGTGCGTTCTGCCGCATGTAGGTGCTCTTGCCGCCCATGTTGGGACCGGTGATGACCAGCATGCGGCGGGCGTCGTCGAGCTTCAGGTCGTTCGGCTCGAACGGCTCATCGCGCACCTTCTCCACCACCGGGTGGCGGCCGCGCTCGATGGCGATGCCGGGTTCGTCGACCAGTTCCGGCGCGCTCCAGTCCAGCGTCTCGGCGCGCTCGGCCAGGGTGGCCAGCACGTCCAGCTCGGCGATGGCGGCGGCGGCCCGCTTCAGCGGCTCCAGTGTGGCGGTGAGCGTGTCGAGCAGCGCCTCGTACAACGCGCGCTCGCGCATCAGCGAGCGTTCCTTCGCGCTGAGCACCTTGTCCTCGAACTGCTTGAGCTCCTCGGTGATGTAGCGCTCGGCGTTCTTGGTGGTCTGGCGGCGCGTGTAGTGCGTGGGCGCCTTGTCCGACTGCGCCTTGCCGATCTCGATGTAGTAGCCGTGCACGCGGTTGTAGCCCACCTTCAGCGTGGGGATGCCGCTGGCGGCCTTCTCGCGCTCCTCCAGTTCCACCAGGTACTGGTCGGCGTGGGTGGACAGCCGGCGCAGTTCGTCCAGCTCGGCATCGTAGCCGTCGGCGATGACGCCGCCGTCGCGTTGCAGAACCGGCGGCTGCGGCACGATGGCACGCGCCAGCAGCGCGGCGCTGCCGGCATGGTCGCCGATGCGGCCGACCAAGGCGTGCAGCAATGGGCTGTCGAGTTCCGCGATGCGCGATCGCAGCTCGGGCGCTGCCAGGAGGCCATCGCGCAAGGTGGAAAGGTCGCGTGGCCGCGCCGAGCGCAGCGCTACGCGGGCGAGGATGCGCTCCAGGTCGCCGATGCCGCGCAGTTGCTCGCGCAACGGCTCGTAGCGGCGGTTGTCGATCAACGTGCCGATGGCCTGGTGGCGGGCGCGCAGCACCTCGCGCGAGCGCAGCGGGCGGTTCAGCCAGCGGCGCAGCAGGCGCGCGCCCATCGGCGTCACCGTCTCGTCCAGCACGCCGAGCAGGGTGTGCTCGGTGCGGCCGCTGGGGTGGGTGTCCAGCTCCAGGTTGCGGCGGGTGGCGGCGTCCAGCGCGATGGTCTCGCTGGCGGCTTCCACCGCCATGCCGGACAGGTGCGGCAGCGCGCTCTTCTGGGTTTCCTCCACGTAACCGAGCAGGCAGCCGGCGGCGCCGATGGCCAGCGGCAGGCCGTCGACGCCGAAGCCGTCCAGGCCGCGGGTGCCGAAGAAGCGGTTCAGTTCGCGCCGCGCCGCGTCGCCATCGAAATGCCAGGGCGGGCGGCGGCGCAGGCCGGGCAGGGCGGCGACCAGCTTCGGCCAGGCCACGCTCTCGTCCACCAGCGTCTCCGCCGGCTGCAGCCGCGCCAGTTCCGCGGCCAGCGCCTCGGCGTTCGCCGCCTCGCTGAGCAGGAAGCGGCCGCCGGCGAGGTCGACCCAGGCCAGGCCGTAGTCGCCACGCGGCCCGGCCGCGATCGCCAGCAGCAGGTTGTCGCGGCGCTCCTCCAGCAGGGCCTCGTCGGTGATGGTGCCGGGGGTGACCACGCGCACCACCTTGCGCTCCATCGGGCCCTTGCCGCTGGGGTCGCCGATCTGCTCGCAGATCGCCACCGACTCGCCCAGCCGCACCAGCTTCGCCAGGTAGTTCTCCACCGCGTGGTAGGGCACGCCGGCCATCGGGATAGGCTGGCCGGCGGACTGGCCGCGCTGGGTCAGCGTGATGTTGAGCAGCCGCGCCGCCTTGCGCGCGTCGTCGTAGAACAGCTCGTAGAAATCGCCCATGCGGAAGAACAGCAGCACGTCGGGGTGCGCGGCCTTGGCGGCCAGGTACTGGCGCATCAGCGGGGTGTGCTGGGAAAGCTCGTCGAGGCTCATGCAGCTGCGGGGTGTCCGGAGGGTGGAACGAGTCGCGGCTCCGCGTTAACGTGCCGGGTCCAAGACCGGGAGTCTCGCATGGAGTCGCCATCCGTTCCTACCGATGCCGAACTGCGCGCGCTGGCGCGGCAGGTCGCCGACGAGGTGCAGCGGCAGAAGCTGATGCTGGTGACGGCCGAGTCCTGCACCGGCGGCTGGATCGCCAAGGTGCTCACCGACCTGCCGGGCAGCTCGGCCTGGTTCGACGCCGGCGTGGTCACCTACAGCTACGAGGCGAAGGAGGCCCTGCTGGGCGTCAATCCACGCACGCTGGAGCACGACGGCGCGGTGAGCGAGGAAACCGCGCTGGAAATGGTTTCCGGCGCGCTGGCCCGTTTCGGCGCGGGCGTGGCGGTGGCGGTCACCGGCATCGCCGGGCCGTCCGGCGGCACGCCGGAGAAACCGGTGGGCACGGTATGGATCGGCTGGAAGCGGCGCGGCGGCTACGCCCACGCACGCTTGTACCGTTTCGACGGCGATCGCGAGGCGGTGCGCCGGCAGACCGTGGCGGCGGCGCTGGACGGGCTGCGGAAGACGCTGGCGGAGTGAGCGGGCCGCCCCCGGGCATGCCTGCGCATGGCACGCGGCCCGTGGCCGGATGGGGCGTGTCCGGGCGCGTCGCCGGCTGGCGGCGCGCGGCGGCGCCCACCCGCGCCCGGCATCGGCGGAGGCCGACGCGCCGCGGCGTCGCCGACCGGCAGGCCGGCTTGACCGATGTGGGATACTCCAACGCATCGCAGCCCGTGAGACGCGCTCCGGGCATCATGCCTCCCATCACCACCAACCGGAACCAAGACGATGGATGACAACAAGCGCAAGGCGCTCGCCTCCGCCCTCGGCCAGATCGAGAAGCAGTTCGGCAAGGGAGCCGTCATGCGCCTGGGCGACCGCACCGACGATGCCATCGACACCGTGTCCACCGGCTCGCTGGGCCTGGACATCGCGCTGGGCGTGGGCGGCCTGCCGCGCGGCCGCGTGATCGAGATCTACGGCCCGGAATCCTCCGGCAAGACCACGCTGACCCTGCAGGTCATCGCCAACTGCCAGAAGAACGGCGGCACCGCGGCCTTCGTCGACGCCGAGCATGCGCTCGACCCCAGCTACGCCCAGAAGCTGGGCGTGAACGTGGACGACCTGCTGGTCTCCCAGCCGGACACCGGCGAGCAGGCGCTGGAAATCGCCGACATGCTGGTGCGCTCCGGCGCGGTGGACGTGGTCGTGGTCGACTCGGTCGCCGCGCTGACCCCGAAGGCGGAAATCGAGGGCGAAATGGGCGACTCCCACGTCGGCCTGCACGCCCGCCTGATGAGCCAGGCGCTGCGCAAGCTCACCGCCAACATCAAGAAATCCAACTGCCTGGTGGTCTTCATCAACCAGATCCGCATGAAGATCGGCGTGATGTTCGGCAGCCCCGAGACCACCACCGGCGGCAACGCGCTGAAGTTCTACGCCTCGGTGCGCCTGGACATCCGCCGCATCGGCGCGGTGAAGAAGGGCGACGAGGTGATCGGTTCCGAGACCCGCGTCAAGGTGGTCAAGAACAAGGTGGCGCCGCCGTTCCGCCAGACCGAGTTCGAGATCCTCTATGGCGAGGGCACCTCGCGCGAGGGCGAGATCATCGAGATGGGCGTGGCGCAGAACCTGATCGACAAGTCCGGCGCCTGGTACAGCTACAACGGCGAACGCATCGGCCAGGGCAAGGAAAACGTGCGCCAGTACCTCAGGGACAACCCGGCCATCGCCGACGAGATCGACCGCGAGCTGCGCGCACGCCTGCTCGTCCAGGGCGGCAAGGGCGCCACCGCCGCCTCCGAGGAAGCGCTGGAAGAGGCGTGATCGCCGCGCTCCGGCCATCTGCCCACGGGGGTGGAACCCTCCCGTGAGGCGCAGGCGCGAAGATGCCGACAAGCCACGCCCTAGCGCCTACGACAAGGCGCTGGGGCTGCTGGCACGGCGCGAGCAGTCCCGGCGCGAGCTGCGGCGCAAGCTCGACCGTGGCGGCTACGGCGGCGACGAGGCCGAAGCCGCGCTGGACCGCCTCGGCAAGCAGAATTACCAGGACGACGAGCGTTTTGCCGCCATGCTGCTGCGCAACCGCGCCGGGCAGGGCTACGGTCCGCTGCGCATCCGCATGGAGCTGAAGACCCACGGCCTGGCCGACGCCACGATCCGCCGCCTGCTCGACGAGGCCGAGGTGGACTGGCAGGCCCACGCCGCCGCCCAGCTGCGCCGCCACTACGGCGGCAAGCCCGCCGCGGACCGCGCCGAACAGGGCCGGAGGGCGCAATTTCTCTTGCGCCGCGGCTTTGCCGCCGCCACAGTAAGATATGTGACCCACGCCGAAGTGGACGACGCCGACGAGGAAAGCTGATCGCGGCGCGTCGTGGCGTGGCTTATCCGCAGCCCTCCCGCCACGACAGCATGACCCAGACCCGCATGAAAACGGCCGACATCCGCTCGACCTTCCTCGATTTCTTCCGCTCGAAGGGGCACACCATCGTGCCGTCCAGCTCGCTGGTGCCGGCCAGCGATCCCACGCTGCTGTTCACCAACTCGGGCATGGTGCCGTTCAAGAACGTGTTCCTGGGCAGCGAGAAGCTGCCGTACGTGCGCGCGGCCGACGTGCAGCGCTGCCTGCGCGCCGGCGGCAAGCACAACGATCTGGACGCCGTGGGCTACACCGCGCGCCACCACACCTTCTTCGAGATGCTGGGCAACTGGTCGTTCGGCGACTACTTCAAGCGCGATGCGATCGTCTGGGCATGGGAGCTGCTGACCGGCGTGTTCAGGCTGCCGGCCGAGAAGCTCTGGGTCACCGTCTACCACACCGACGACGAGGCCTACGACATCTGGCACAAGGACGTCGGCGTGCCGGCCGAACGCATCGTGCGCATCGGCGACAACAAGGGCGCGCCATTCGCTTCCGACAACTTCTGGCAGATGGCCGACACCGGCCCTTGCGGCCCGTGCACCGAGATCTTCTACGACCATGGCGCGGATGTGGCCGGCGGTCCGCCCGGCTCGCCCGACGAGGACGGCGACCGCTACATCGAGATCTGGAACCTGGTGTTCATGCAGTTCGACCGCGCGCCCGACGGCACGCTCTCGCCGCTGCCCGCGCCCTGCGTGGACACCGGCATGGGCCTGGAGCGCCTCGCCGCCGTGTTGCAGCACGTGCACTCCAACTACGAGATCGACCTGTTCCAGCACCTGATCAAGGTGGCGGCCGAGCTCACGGCCACGAAGGATCTGGCCAACCAGTCGCTGCGCGTGATCGCCGACCATATCCGCGCCTGCTCGTTCCTGATCGTCGACGGCGTGCTGCCGTCCAACGAAGGCCGCGGCTACGTGCTGCGCCGGATCATCCGCCGCGCGTTGCGGCACGGCTGGATGCTGGGCGTGCGCGGCGACTTCTTCTGGAAGATGGTCGCGCCGCTGGTCGAGGAGATGGGCGAGGCCTATCCCGAGCTGGCGCAGAAGCGCGCCTTCGTCGAGGACGCCCTGCGTACCGAGGAACAGCGCTTCGGCGAGACGCTGGAGCACGGCATGCGCGTGTTCGACGAGGTGGCCGGGAAGCTTTCCGGCACGACCATCGCGGGTGCCGACGCGTTCCGCCTGTACGACACCTACGGCTTCCCGGTCGACCTCACCGCCGACATCGCGCGCGAGCGTGGCCTCGAGGTGGACATGCCCGGCTTCGAGCGGGCGATGGACGAGCAGCGCGAGCGCGCCCGCGCCGCCGGCAAGTTCGAGGCCAGGGGGCAGATGCCGGCGGAGCTCGCCAGCCAGCTGGCGCCCACCGCCTTCCTAGGCTACGAGACGCTGGCAGCGACCGGCTGCAAGGTGTTGGGCATCGTGCGCGACGGCCGCGAAGTCAAGCAGCTCGCAGCAGGCGAGGAAGGCTATGTGATCCTCGATCGCACCCCGTTCTACGCCGAGTCCGGCGGACAGGTGGGCGACACCGGCGTGCTGTCGAACGGCAGCGGCCGTTTCGCCGTGGCCGACACGCTGAAGATGGGCGGTGTGTTCTTCGGCCACGTCGGCAGCTGGCAGGGCGCGCAGCCGCTCAAGACCGGCGACGTGGTGGAGGCGCAGGTGGATGCCGCGCGCCGCCAGGCCATCGTGCTCAACCATTCCGCCACCCACCTGCTGCACGCCGCGCTGCGCAAGGTGCTGGGCACCCACGTCACCCAGAAGGGCTCGCTGGTGGCGCCCGACCGCCTGCGTTTCGACTTCGCCCATCACAAGCCGCTGAGCCGCGAGGAGTTGGCCGAAGTGGAGGCCATGGTCAATGCTGAGGTGCGCGGCAATGCCGCCGCCGACGTGCGCCACATGGCCTACGACGACGCGATCGCGTTCGGCGCGATGGCGCTGTTCGGCGAGAAATACGGCGACGAGGTGCGCGTGCTCCGCATGGGCGACTTCTCCACCGAGCTGTGCGGCGGCACCCATGTGGGACGCACCGGCGACATCGGCCTGTTCAAGATTGTCGCCGAGTCCGGCGTGGCCTCCGGCGTGCGTCGCATCGAGGCGGTCACCGGCAACGGCGCGCTGGCCTTCGTGGCCGACGAGGAGCGTCGACTGGGCGAGCTGTCGCACCTGCTTTCCAGCAGCGGTGACGACGCGGTGGAGAAGCTGCGCCAGCTGTTCGATCGGCAGAAGAAGCTGGAACGCGAGCTGGAATCCCTGCGCAGCAAGGCGGCCGGTTCCGCCATCGCCGACCTGGCCGGCGCGGCGCAGGCCGTCGACGGCGTCAAGCTCGTCGCCGCGCGGCTGGAAGGGCTGGATGCCAGGGCCCTGCGCGATGGCGTCGACCAGCTCAAGCAGGCGCTCGGCGACTGCGTGGTGCTGCTGGCCGGCGCGGCCGACGGCAAGGTCGCCCTGGTCGCTGGCGTGCACGGCGCCGCGCTGGGTCGCATCAAGGCTGGAGAGGTGGTCGCGCAGCTGGCCCGGCAGATCGACGGCAAGGGCGGCGGCCGCCCGGACATGGCCCAGGGTGGCGGCACGGACGTGCCGCAACTGCCTGAATTGCTGGCCGCAACGCGGAACTGGGTCGCCACGCAGCTGTCAAATGCCAGACAGGATGCCTAGGCCGTTTGTCACGCCGCGGACGCATTGCCCCGTGGCGGACGCTCGGCTACCATCCGGTGGATGTCGTGCCGGCGTGAAGGCGGCGGCACGGAGGCAAGGCGTCTTTCGGATCAGCAAGATGTAGTATGGCCCGGGAAGGCGGCAAGGCCTTTCGGACGCTGTAGCCGAACTGCAGGTGGTCGTGCTCAGGGGTGAGGCACCGCTACGCAGAGGCCTGTGACCACTCGTATTCAATGGAGTAGCGATATGTTGATTCTGACCCGCAGGGTCGGCGAAACCCTGATGATCGGCGACGAGGTGACCGTCACCGTTCTCGGCGTGAAGGGCAACCAGGTGCGTATCGGCATCAACGCCCCCAAGAACGTCGCGGTGCATCGCGAGGAGATCTACCAGCGCATCAAGGGCGAGAACGACGGCGGCGCGTCCGACGAGTCGGGCGAGCACTGATCCAGGCTTTACCTCGAGCCCGCCGGCAAGTATCCTTGCCGGCTCCGCCAAAGCGCGGAAGCAAATCCGGAGAGATGCCCGAGAGGCCGAAGGGGCTCCCCTGCTAAGGGAGTATAGGGTCAAAAGCCTTATCGAGGGTTCGAATCCCTCTCTCTCCGCCAGCACTGCTAAGCCCCTGTTTTTACAGGGGTTTTTGCTTTTCTGTGGGTGGGTTTGTCGTTCCACATATCGCTCCACAGGAACGATATGCGCATCCCCAACTATCTGCGGTTGGCACCCTCAGGCATCTGGCACTTTCGCCAACGACTGTCTTCGCATCAGGCGACAGGTAAGCACGAGGTCACTCGAAGCCTTCGTACACGCGATTTGTTGACCGCGCAGCAACGTGCGTTAGACCTTGTTCAAGCGTATGCTCGAACCTTCACACAGGTTGGGGACTGGGTGTGTCTGTAGCTATGGATGGCGTACCTTCTGTTGAGGAAATCGCCAGGGCGATTGCCTTGGGGTACAAGGTCATCCGTCACCCGGATGGCACCGTCGAAATTGAGGCCAACGGCAAGTCGGATCATCAGTTCGCGATGGATGCGGTCGACCGTATCGGACGGTTGGATCAAGAGCCGTACTACCAAGAGTTCATGCAGGCAGCTCGTGCTGCTGCATCTTCTGCTCCTACCCCTGACCCCGCATCCAAGATTCCGGTCATCCAAATTGCGAAGGCCGTGTCCTCGTGGTTGGCTGAGATCAAATCCAGCACCCGCCCCAAGACCTTCGAAATAAAAACAACAGCGGTCGAAGGTTTCGCTCGTCACTATGGCGAGAAGAGCTCACTCAAGGACGCTGGCCGCGTTGACGTGGGCAACTGGGTTCAGGCGCTTCGTGCTGGCGGTCTGCAAACCCCAACTATCGTGAACAAATGCGGCTACTTGCGCGGCTTTTTCGACTGGGCCAAGGCCCGTGGGTACTACCCGGCCTTCGCCAAAGACGACAATCCGGCAGCAGGCCAAGTTGTGTATGGCACCAGGGAAAAGCGCAAGCGTCGCGCCCTCGGCTTCAAGCCTTTCACCCAAGAGCAAATTCAGGCCTTGTACTCACCGGAAACCTTGGAAGGGCTCAGTAAAGCGGCACGCTGGGGCGCTTGGATTGGGTTGTATACCGGCGCCCGTGTGGCTGAGGTTGGGCAGCTTACTTTGGCTGACTTCGTGGAGGTCGATGGCGACGTCCCCCCGGTTTTGAGTAGCACGGCCGTTTGGAGTCCAATCCCCCAACCGAAGGAGATTGGACGTGAAGAAGCGCTTTTCCGGAGAACAGATCA
>NZ_JASERU010000022.1 GCF_030504985.1 Fulvimonas sp. R45 | reverse complement strand
CGGCGCTCGGCTACTTGTCACCCAACGACTATGCCAAGAAGCTGAAGCAGGCCGCTTGACTCCGTGCTTCTTGGCGTCCGCTCTCAGGGGGCAGGTTCATAGCAGAGCCAAGCCATAGCCATAGCCATAGCCATAGCCATAGCCATAGCAGAGCGAGACGTCCATGTTTCCGCTTGTCATTCCGGCGCAGGCCGGAATCCAGTAGCGATCGTGCTTGTTCAGGCATACGGATCACTGGATCCCGGCCTGTGCCGGGATGACGAGCTTGGGGGCCTCGGTTTCCAGATACGGTGCGGTGTGGCCGCGCCGTTTATCGCGTAGGCGGGAGCCCGGCCTCCGGTTTGCCCGCGGTGCCCGGGGCGCAGGCATGCAGCACGGGTGGCGTGCCACCCAGCCGCGCGGCCAGCGCGCGGTACTTCGGCATCAGCACCGCCGCATAGGCGTAGAGCGTGGCGCCGTTGCGCGGATTCCACCGCCCGCCGTAACCCTCCAGCCCGGCCCGGCGGCGCTCGACGTCGAACGGCTCGCTGGTGTGCACGAACTCCTGGTGCGACAGGCGGCCTTCGGCATACGGCGCCAGCCAGTCCAGCGCGGCGGCGATGCTGCTGCCGGTGGGCGAGCGTGCCTCGAGCAGGTTGTCCCTGCCGTAGGGCGAAAGTGCCAACGCCGCCTGCACCAGCGGTTCGAGGTCGTAGGTGACATAGTGCAGCGCGTCGCGCTGGGCGAAGTCCACCGTGCTGCCGTCGGGGCGGATGTTGGCGGCCACCTGGGTCATCAGCCGCCGGCGCGCGTCGGCGACCAGGGCCGGGTCGCCCAGCGCCGCGGCGGCGGTGGCGAGCAGCTTGATGCGGTGGCTCTGCCAATTGTTGACGTCGTTGATGTAGGTGGACCCGGCCTTCTGCCGCAGGCGCGAGCGGTAGCCCTCCGCCATGCGCCGGAGCAGGCCGGCCATCGCGGTGCGGGTGGCCGCCGGCAGGGCGTCCCGGGTCAGCGCGTAGGCCTGGAACAGCTGGTCGAGGTTGGTCTCGTCGATCGGGTTGAAGTCGGGCCGGTAGGTGCCGGCCCAGGCATCGAGGTAGCGCGCGACCTGGCGCAGCAGTTCCGGCCTGCCGTCCAGCCGCCAGCCCACCGCGGCGCGCAGGGCCAGCGGCCAGTCGCGCTCGGCCTCGGCGCTGGCGTCGTGGATGCCCTGGTGCGGCAGCAGGCCCTGGGTGTGCACATGGGCCATCGGCCGCGGCTGCGCATCGAGATGGGCCAGCGCATCGGCCAGCACGGGATCGCCGGACGCGGCAGCGGAGGGCGAGGCCAGCGGGCACCACCAGCGCGGCGTCGGCGCTTCGGTGGCGCATGCCGTCGAAACCGCGGCCAGCAGCGCCATCGCTACGGCCGGCCCGATGACGTGACCCGTCTTCTTCGCGGCGTTCAATGCCGCGTTCCCCCGCTCAAGGCATCCACCTCGCCCGCGGCGAGCAGGAAGGCGCCCACGCCGTACACGTAGCTGGCGCCAGGCGGATAGTCGCCCGGCGCGGCGCCGATCGGCTGGATGTCGCCGAGCCGGCCGTCGGCGTAGATCTCGCCCACCAGGCCGCGCCAGCCGCGGGCGATCGCCGGCCGGTAGGCGGCGTCGTCGAGCACGCCGTGGTGCACGCCCCAGGCCAGCGCGTAGACGATGAAGGCCGAGCCGGACACCTCGGGACGCGGGTAGGCTTCCGCGTCGAGCAGGCCCGCGCGCCACAGGCCGTCGCGGCCCTGCAACTGCACCAGCCGCGAGGCCATCGCGCGGAACTGCCGCACGTAGCGCGGGCGCTGCGGATAGTCGGCCGGCATCAGCGCCAGCACGCGGGCCAGGCCGGCCATCACCCAGCCGTTGCCGCGGCTCCAGAACAGCTTGCGGCCGTTGTGCTCGCGCTTGCGCAGGTAGGAGGCGTCGCGGCTGTAGAGGCGCTCCGCCGGGTCGTACAGCAGCGCGCTGGTGATCCACCACTGGCGGTCCATGTAGTCGAGGTAGGCGCGGTCGTGCGTGGCGCGCGCCAGCCCGGCCCAGGTCGGCGGCGCCATGAACAGCGCGTCGCACCACCACCACAGCGGGCGTCCGGGATCGTCAGGCACCCGCATCTGTGCCGCGTAGCGTTCGCGCAGGGGGCGCAGCATCGCCGGGTCGGGGTGGCGTGCGTACAGCGCCAGCCAGGCCTGCGCCACCGCCTGGTCGTCGGCGTGGTGCACGCGTGGCCCCAGGCCCCAGCCGGAGTGTTCGCCCACGCCGCGCACGTAGGCGGCGTAGCGCGGCTCGCGCAGCAGGTCCGCGGCATCGAGGAAGCCGAGGTAGAGCGGGGCGAAGGTCCAGTCCAGGCTGTCGTGGTCCTTCACCCGGCCGTACTGCCAGGCAGCGACCAGGGCCGCCGCACGGCGGATGTCGGCGGGGCGCATCGCGCCGGAGAGCTGCGCGCGCGGCCCGGGATCGGCCGGCGCGTCGCCGGCCATCGGGTCGTCGGCCCGCGCATGGCCGGGCGACAGCGCCAGCAGCGCGGCGGCCAGCAGGCCCAGCGCGCGCAGCCGGGACGGAACCTTGGAACGAAGGACCTGGAGCATGGGCGGCGAGGCTTGTTGAGACTGCCGTCGAGCTTAGGATAGAGTTTCGCAATGTTTCAACAATTATTGAAACTTTCGATTTCTTTTTCAGCGGGCATGCGTGGCCTGGCGCTGCTGGCCGTGTGGCTGGCCGGACAGGAAGCCGCCATGGCCGGCGGAAATGCCGCGCGGCCGCTGGTCGTCGAAGTCGCCAACCCGCTCGCGCTGGCGCGCCACGACGAAGTGCTGTCGCTGCCGCTGGCGGAACTGCGGCGCCGGCGCCCGGCATGGGACGCATGCCGCCTGGCGGTCCGCATCGCCGGCAGGCCCGGGTTGCTGCCCGTGCAATGCTACGCGGACGACGGTGGTACGCCGGACCGGTTGCTGGTACTGCTGGACATCGCGCCGCGGGACAGCGCGAAGCTGGACATCTTCCCCGCGCCGGTCGATGCGAAGGCCTCGCCGAATCCGTTGTACGCGCGGCAGGTGCCCGAACGCGACGACGACTTCGCCTGGGAAAACGGGCAGGTGGCCTTCCGCATCTACGGCAGCGCGCTGGAAAAGACCGGGCAGGTGTTCCCGGGCATCGACGTGTGGTCGAAGCGGCCGCCCCGGCACGTGGTCGACGCGTGGTACAGGCGCGACGCCGAGGGGCAGCGGCTGAACGATCCCTCGATGTCGTACCACATCGACCACGGCGACGGCCTGGACAGCTACGAGGTGGGCCACACGCCCGGCGACGGCGGCACCGCGGGTTGGCTGGACGGCGCGCCGGTGGCCTCGCGCAACGCGTCGCGGGTGCGCATCACCGCGCTGGGGCCGGTGCGGCTGCGCTTCGAGGTGGATTACCCGGCGTGGCGCGTCGGCAAGGTGCTGCTGCGCCAGCACAAGGTGGTCACGCTGGACGCCGGCGCACATCTCAACCGGCAGGTGGTGACCTACCGCATTGCGGGTGCGCCGCGCGCGACCGTGGCCGCGGGCGTGGCGGTGCATGCCGGCGCGGACCTCGTGCACGACGGCGCCACGCGGATCGCGGTGTGGGACACGCCGCAGAAGAAGAGCGCGGGGCGCATCGCCACCGCGCTGCTGCTGGCGCCGGACGAGACGGCGCGCTACGCGCGCACGCGCGATGCCGCCTGGGCGCTGTTCGACGTGGCCGACGGCGGCAGCATCCGTTTCGCCTCCGGCGCCGGCTGGTCGCAGGGCGACATGCCCGACTTCCGTGCCTGGCAGGCATATTTGCATGATTATTCGATGCGCTGGTCGCATCCCCTGCGGGTGCACTGGCCGGCCACCACCACTGACGCCACCGATCGGTGATCAACGATGCAACGACGAGACTTCCTGCGCCTGAGCGTGCTGACCCCGCTGGCCCTTGGCGCGGGCTGGTGCGCCGGCGACGTTCGCGCGACCGCGGCCGCGAACGCCCTCGAGCCGGACGGTCGCAGGCATCGCTTCGAATTGTCGAGGCAGCATTTCCTGCTCGACGGAAAACCTTTCCAGATCATGAGCGGCGAGATGCATCCGATCCGCATCCCCGCCGGCTATTGGCGCCACCGCATCCGCATGGCGAAGGCGATGGGGCTCAACACCATCGCGATCTACCTGATGTGGAACGCGCTGGAATCCGAGCCGGGCGTGTTCGACCTCAAGAGCGGCCGCCGCGATTTCGCGAAGTTCATCCGCATCTGCCAGGAAGAGGGCATGTGGGTGTATCTGCGCCCCGGTCCCTACATCTGCGGCGAGTGGGATTTCGGCGGCCTGCCGCCGTACCTGCTGCGCCACCCGCACATGCGCGTGCGCGACAGGGACGACCCGGACTACATGGCCGCGGTGCGCCGCTACGTCGCCACGGTCGCGCCGGTCATCCGGCCGCTGCTGGCGGCCAACGGCGGCCCGGTCCTGATGGTGCAGGTGGAGAACGAATACGCCTCGTACGGCCGCGACCTCGGCTACCTGGAGGCGATCCGCGCGCTGTGGGAGGCGCACGGCATCCACGGGCCGTTCTCCATCTCCGACGGCCTGGGCCAGGTGCGCGAGGCGAGGACGTACCTGCCCGGCACCGCGCTGGGCCTGGACGGCGACACCGATTTCGCCGGGGCCCAGGCCATCGCGGGCGAGATGCCGGTATGGATGGGCGAGGGCTATCCGGGCTGGATCACCCACTGGGGCGACAAGGATTTCGCGCGCGGCGACTTCGCCGGCACGCTGGGCAGGCTGCTGGCGGAAGGGCGCTCGTTCAACCTGTACGTGGTGCACGGCGGCACCAATTTCGGCTTCGGCGCGGGCGCCAACGCGAACAGGGACGGCAGCGATTTCCAGCCGGTGATCACCAGCTACGACTACGGCGCGCCGATCGACGAGCGCGGCGCCGCCACGCCCGATTACCACCGTTTCCGCGCGCTGCTCGCCGCGCACGTGCCGCACCCGTTGCCCGAGGTGCCGGCGCCGCCGCCGGCGATCCGCTTCGACGCGGTGACGCCGCAGCCGCACGCCGCGCTGTGGGACAACCTGCCGCCACCGAAAAGTGTGCCCGCGCCGCAGCCCAACGAACGGCTGTTCGCGCAGGACCACGGCATGGTGCTGTACCGCAAGCGCGTGCCGGGTGGCGGCACGCTCGACGTGCGCGGCGTGCACGACGATGCCGCCGTGTCCCACGGCGGCCGGTACCTGGGCGCCATTTCCCGCGTGCCCAAGGCCGGGCTGCCGGAACGCCCGCTGGCGTTGCCGCCGGGCGAGGGCGAACTGGACATCCTCGTCGACAGCTTCGGCCACGTCGGCTACGGCCGCGCCATGGACGGCGACCGCAAGGGCCTGCTCGGGCCCGTGCGCCTGGACGGCCGCGAACTGCGCGACTGGCAGGCCTTCAGCCTACCGCTGGACGCGCACTGCATCGCCAGCCTGAAACCGCTGCACGGCAAGCCCGCGCGACCCGGCGTGTTCTTCAGGGCCGTGTTGCATCTGCCGCGGACAGGCGACAGTTACCTGGACATGGCGGCCTGGGACAAGGGCTACCTGTGGGTGAACGGCCACCTGCTCGGCCGCTACTGGAAGCTCGGCCCGCAGCAGCGCCTGTACTGCCCGGCCGCGTGGCTGCGCGAGGGCGACAACGAACTGCTGGTGTTCGACATGCACCACACCGAAGGCGCGCCGATCCGCGGCGTGGAAACGTTGCACGACGCGTGACCCCGCGGGCGCCTCGAATAGCCTGCTTTTGTAGGAGCGCACCCTATGCGCGAAAGGCTTTTGGCGAAGCCTGGCCAGAAACCTTCGCGCACAGGGTGCGCTCCTACATGGCTCCGAGAAGAATGTGAGGTGAGTCTGAAAGCTGTCGCGCAAACAGTCCCCCGGCCTTGACTCGCCATTTGCCACGCGCAGACACTCCCTGCAGGAAACACAAGCAAGGAGAGACAGGTATGTCGAAGCTCAAGTACAACGGTGTTCTGCACCAGCTCACGCTGGTCGACAAGCAAGGCAAGATCGTCGGCACCTGGTCGGCCTACAACAATGTCGACAGCCATGCCACGATCCAGCCGCACATCCCGGATGGCAGCTACGCCATCCAGGACAGGTCGAGGCCGCATCCGCATGCCGCCGATCCAAATGGCCCCTACGGGTCCTACGGCATCATTCGATTCAATGTGCCGGGACACGTCGGCGTCGGTGTCCACTCGGGACGCGCCAACGCCCGGCACCTTCCGGGACCTCCGCACCCGACCATGGGTTGCATACGGACTTCGGATGCGGCGATGAAGAGCATCAGGGATTTCATGGCGACCGATCCGCTGACGACGATGATCGTCAGCGGCAACAGCCAGCGATCCGCGCATGCGGGCCATGCCCGCTTTGGAGCCGCCCATGTCCATCCGTAAACCTATGCTTCTTTGCGGCCTGCTGCTGGTGGCGGGCTGCGTACAGGCCGGCCCGCGGCATGCGGCGGCGCAGACGTGTTCGCCCGCACAGGGCGAGGCGGCCGATGCCATGCTGGACAAGCTCGACGACTGGGCGGCCGTCGGCCACTTCTTCAAGGCGTACCGTCAGTGCGACGACGGCTATATCGCCGAAGGCAGTTCCGACGCCATCGCGCGACTGCTGGCCGGGCAATGGGAAACCTTGCCGAAGTTGCAGGCGCTGATCCGGCAGGAACCGGCGCTGCGCGCCTTCGTGCTGAGCCACGTCAACAGCACGCTGGATACCGACGAGCTGGAGCGGATCAAGCGCAACGCTTCGGAGTCCTGCCCGTCGGACGGGGCCTCGTTGTGTGCCGACCTGCGGCAGGCTGCGGATCGGGCCTCGAAGTAGTTGCTGAAGCTGGCTGCGAAAAGCCGCCTCCGGGCGGCTTTTTCATTCGCGTGCCGGCGGATCCGCGCTGTTGTCCGGAATAATTTCGAACACTCGCGGCTATGCATAACATGTATCGACCCCACGCTCTGGCTCGTCATTCCGGCGCAGGCCGGAAGCGCTTTATCAACAGACGAAGGTCTGGCCATCCAGTCGCCGTGCGGCTCGAGCGGGAGTGGTCGCTACTGGATGACTCGCTGCGCTCGCCCCTTCGGGGCCGCCCTGCGGGCGTTCTGCGCGCTGCGCGCTTGTCCGGCCTGCGCCGGGATGACGAGCTGGGTAGGTCGTCGCCACCGAAAACGAGTCGCCTTCTCGCCGTGCTTTCGTGCAAGCGATATGGACCTTCATCCTTCGAGGCCATGCTTGGATCATTCCGGACCGCAGTGGGCGGGCCGGGGATGGCACCCTCAATGCACGGTGACCACGATCGGCTGCGCACGGGTCACGATCATGGTGTGTTCGTACTGGGCGGACAGGTTGCCGCGCGCACCCACCAGCGTCCAGCCGTCGGCGGCCTCGCCCACCACGCGGCTCCTGGTCGAGAGGAACGGCTCGATGGTGATCACCATGCCTTCCTCGAGCCGCCGTTCGTCGCTGGGATCGAAGTAGCCCGGGATGTACTCGGGCGCCTCGTGCAGCGCGCGGCCGACCCCGTGGCTGCCCAGGTTCTCGATGACGCGGAAGCCGTACGCCTTCGCCGTGCGCTGGATCGCCGCGCCGATGCCGTTGATGGGCAGGCCGGCGCGGGCGTGCTTCATGGCTTCCGCCAGCGCCATGCGGGTGGCGTGGCAAAGCCGGGTCTTCTGCGCGTTGGACGGCGGCACCACGCGGGTGCCGCCGGTATCGGCGAAATAGCCGTCCAACTCGGCCGACACGTCCACGTTCAGCACGTCGCCCGGCCGGATCACCCGGCTGCCGGGAACGCCGTGCGCGGCTTCCTCGTTGATGCTGATGCAGGTGGCGCCGGGGAAGCCGTAGGTGAGCGCGGGCGCCGAGCGCGCGCCGTGCCTTTCGAGCAGATCCGCGCCCAGCCGGTCCAGCTCCCGCGTGGTCATGCCGGGCTCGGCCGCGTCGAGCATCGCGTGCAGCACGCTGGAGACGATGCCGCCGATGCGCCTCAGCGCCACGATATCGGCTTCGGTCTCGATGGTCATGGCGGTGTCCTCGGCGGGTGGCTGGAAAGGCAGGGGGCAGGGCAGCGCGGCCCACGGTACGCCCTCGGCCGGGTACTGTCATGGGCGCCGGACAGAAAGGCCGCCATTCCGGCGGCCCTTCTGCGGGTGCGTGGAGCGGCCTGATCAGCCGCCGCGCGAAGCCCGCTTGCGGTCGTTCTCGGTGAGGTGCTTCTTGCGCAGGCGGATCTCCTTCGGCGTCACTTCGACCAGCTCGTCGTCGTCGATGAAGTCCAGCGCCTGTTCCAGCGAGAACTTGGTCGCCGGGGTCAGCTGGATCGCGTCGTCCTTGCCCGAGGCGCGCATGTTGGTCAGCGGCTTGGGCTTGATCGCGTTGACGGTGAGGTCGTTGTCCTTGGCGTGGATGCCGACCAGCTGGCCTTCGTACACGTTGTCGCCCTCGGCCGCGAACAGCTTGCCGCGTTCCTGCAGCGGCCCCAGCGAGTAGGCGGGGGTGGTGCCGCCGGCGTTGGCGATCATCACGCCGTTGGCGCGCTTGGCGATCTGGCCTTCTTCCTTCGGGCCGTAGTGGTCGAACACGTGGAACAGCAGGCCCGAGCCCTGGGTGAGGGTCTTGAACTGGTTCTGGAAGCCGATCAGGCCGCGCGCCGGGATCATGTACTCCAGGCGCACGCGGCCCTTGCCGTCCGGCTCCATGTTCTTGAGCTGGCCCTTGCGCACGCCCAGGCGCTCCATCACCGGACCCTGGTGGATCTCCTCCACATCGACCACCAGCTGCTCGATCGGCTCCATCTTCTGGCCGTCGATCTCCTTGATGATGACCTCGGGGCGCGACACGGCCAGTTCGTAGCCCTCGCGGCGCATGTTCTCGATCAGCACCGACAGGTGCAGCTCGCCGCGGCCGGAAACGAGGAACTTGTCCGCGTCCGAGCCCTGCTCGACCTTCAGCGCCACGTTGTGCACCTGCTCGCGGTCGAGGCGGTCCTTCAGCTGGCGGCTGGTGAGGAACTTGCCGCCGCTGAGGTCCTTGTTGCCGGCGAACGGCGAGTTGTTGACCTGGAAGGTCATCGAGATGGTCGGCTCGTCCACGGTCAGCGCGGGCAGCGCCTCGGGCGCGTCCAGCGCGGTCACGGTGTCGGAAATGGTCAGCTCGGCGATGCCGGAGATGGCGACGATGTCGCCGGCCTCGGCGCTGTCCTGCTCGATCCGCTCCAGGCCCATGAAGCCGAGCACCTGCAGCACCTTGCCCTGGCGCTTCTTGCCGTGGCGGTCGATCACCGCCACCGGCATGTTCTTCTTCAGCGTGCCGCGCTGGATGCGGCCGATGCCGATCACGCCGACGAAGTTGTTGTAGTCCAGCTGGCTGATGCGCATCTGGAACGGGCCCTCCGGGTCGACCTCGGGCTTGGGCGCGTGCTGCATGATCGCCTCGTACAGCGGCGTCATGTCGCCTTCGCGCACGTTCTCGTCGAGGCTGGCGTAGCCGTTCAGGGCCGAGGCGTAGACGATCGGGAACTCCATCTGCTCCGGCGTGGCGCCGAGGCGGTCGAACAGGTCCCACACCTGTTCCACCACCCACTCCGGGCGGGCGCCGGGACGGTCGATCTTGTTGATCACCACGATCGGCTTGAAGCCCATCGCGAACGCCTTCTGGGTCACGAAGCGCGTCTGCGGCATCGGGCCGTCCATCGCGTCGACCAGGATCAGTACGGTGTCCACCATCGACAGCACGCGCTCCACCTCGCCGCCGAAGTCGGCGTGACCGGGGGTGTCGACGATGTTGATGCGGTTGCCCTGCCAGGTGATGGCGGTGTTCTTGGCCAGGATGGTGATGCCGCGTTCCTTTTCCTGGTCGTTGGAGTCCATCACGCGCTCGGCCAGCACGGTGCGCTCGGAGAGCGTGCCGGACTGCTTCAGCAGCTGGTCGACGAGGGTGGTCTTGCCGTGGTCGACGTGGGCGACGATGGCGATGTTGCGCAGATTTTCGATGGACATGGCAAAGGGCCCGGGCGGCACGGGAGAGCCGCACGCGAAGTTTCGGAGGGGATAAACCCGCGGATTATACGGGGTTGCGGGCCGACTTGCCCATGCCGCGGGCGCGGAGGGGCGGTGTCGAATCCGGGCCGGCCCGTCCGTCGTCCAGACAGGTGCCGCCGGCGGCGGCCATCCAGGAGGCATGGCATGCACTTTCCACCCGTGGTCGAGGCAGCGGACTGGCAGGCGGAGCTGGACCGTCTGCGGGTCCGCGAGAAGGAGGCGACCCGCGCCCTGGACGCGCTGGCCGCGGCGCGGCGCCGCTTGCCGATGGTCCGCTTCGACGGGGGCCACCGTTTCGAGGGCGAGCACGGCGAGGTCGGGCTGGCCGATCTGTTCGAGGGCCGTCGCCAGCTGGTGGTCTACCACTTCATGCCCCCGGGCGAGGACTTCTGCGTGGGCTGCTCCGGCTTCGCCGACAACATCGGCCGGCTGGAACACCTGCATGCGCGCGACACCACGCTGGCGCTGGTCACGGCCACCGACTTCCCGCGCCTCGCGGCCTATCGCGCCCGCATGGGGTGGACGGTGCCCTGGTACGCCGCGCTCGGCGGCGGCTTCGACGCCGCCTGTGGCCTGGACGGCGGCTTCGGCCTCAGCGTCTTCCTGCGCGACGGCGACGCGGTGTACCGCAGCTACTTCACCGCCGCGCGCGGCGTGGACCGCCTGCGAATGGACTTCAACCTGCTCGACCTCACCCCGTTCGGCCGGCAGGAGCGCTGGGAGGACTCGCCCGGGGGCTGGCCGCAGACCGAGCCGTACCGCTGGTGGCGCCGGCACGACGAATACGGCCGGGGGTGAGCCCAGAGCACCATCGGGTGCGGCGGCATCCGCCCCGGCAAGTCATGCACGCGTCACCCGCCACGCGCGACGTCGGCCACCGTCCCGACCAACCAGCGCAGGCCCGCGTCGCCGTCCATGGATGCCTTCCACGTCGCATCCATCCGGTGGGCTGGGAGCGGGAAGGGCAGCGGGCTGACGGCCAGCCCCAGCTCGCGGCTCCAGACCCGCGCGACGTAGTCGGGCACGGTGACCAGGGCCGCGGTGTCGCGCACGATGAACGGATGGGTGGCGAAGTGCGGATTGGCGAACAGCACGCGCCGCGCATGGCCGAGCTTCGCCAGTTCCTCGTCGATGTAGCCGTGCAGCTCGCCCTTGAACGAGGTGAGCAGGTGCGGATGGCGCAGGAATTCGCGCAGGCCCAGCTTCGCCCGCCGCGGACGCACCAGCGCCGCGTTGTAGAGGCAGACGAAGCGCCATTCGAACAGCGGGCGGTGGCGCAGCCAGCGCGGACCTTCGTCGTGCATGCCCAGCGCCAGCTCGATCTCGTTGCGCTCCAGCATCGGCGCGACGCGGTGGCGGTCGGTGTCCAGGGTGACCAGCCGCACGTCGGGCGCTTCCCGGGCGAGGCGCTGCAGCAGGCGCGGGAACAGCGCCACGCCCAGCGCCTCGCTGGTGCCGATGCGGAACACCCGCGTCGAGGCCTGCGGCTCGAACGGGCGGTGGGCGGTGATCGCCCCGTGCAGGCCGTGCAGCAGCGCATCGACCTGCCGCGACAGCTCCAGCGCGCGCGGCGTCGGCTCCATGCCGGCGCGACCGCGCACGAACAGCGGGTCGTCGAACGCCGCGCGCAGGCGCTTCAGCGCGCCGCTGACCGCCGGCTGGCCCAGGTACAGCCGCGCCGCCGCCCGCGTGACGTGCCGTTCCTGCATCAGGGCGTGGAAGACCAGCAGCAGGTTCAGGTCGAGCCGGCGGAAATCACGTTCGATGATGGTGTCCATGTCGACAAACGATTGGAGCGATGGAAACCGAGCATGCACGATCGCCTCACTGGCCGCATCCGGCGGCCGCACGAGGAGTCGGACATGCGCGACGGGCACAGGAAGATCGTGGTGCTGGGCGGTTCGTCCGGAATGGGGCTGGCCACCGTCCGCCTGCTGGCGGAGGCCGGGCATGCGCTGATCGCCACCGGGCGCGACCCGGCCCGGCTTGCCGCGGCGCTCGGGCCGCTGGCGGGCGACGTGCGCGGCGAGGCCTTCGATGCCGTCGACCGGACCCGGCTGGGCGCCTTCTTCCAGCGCCTCGGCGCGTTCGACGACCTGGTCGTCGCGCTCAGCGGCGGCGAAGGCGGCGGCCCGTTCCGCCAGTTGGACCTGGGCGCGCTGGAGCGTGGCTTCGCGGCCAAGTTCTGGCCGCACGTCCATGCGGCGCAGGCCGCGCTGCCGACGCTGCGCCCGGGCGGCAGCATCACCTTCCTCACTTCGATCTCGGCGCGCATCGCCAACCCCGGCACGGCAGGCCTGGCCGCCATCAACGGCGCGATCGAGGCGATGGTGCCCGTGCTGGCGCGCGAGCTGGCGCCGATCCGGGTCAATGCGGTGGCGCCCGGCGTGGTCGACACGCCGTGGTGGAACGCGATGGGCGCCGAAGCCCGCGCCGCGGTGTTCCGCCAGCAGGCGGAGACTCTGCCGGCGGGGCGGGTGGGCCGCCCGGAGGACGTGGCGGAAGCGGTCGCCTTCCTGGTCGGCAACGGCTTCACCACCGGCACGGTCGTGGCGTGCGACGGCGGGCTGCACCTGCTTTAGCCGGGAACGCACCGTTCATCCTGCCTGTGCCGGCGGCTGGGTTATCCTTGTGGACCATCCGGCCTGTCCCCGGGCCGACGCATTCCAGTCCAGAAGGATTCCCGATGAGCATCAACGTCACCCTGCAAACCAGCCGCGGCCCGATCCACCTGCGCCTGCACGAGGACAAGGCCCCGGTGACGGTGGCCAGCTTCGTCAACCTGGCGCGCCGCGGGTACTACGACGGGCTGAGCTTCCACCGCGTGATCGCCGACTTCATGATCCAGGGCGGCTGCCCGCTGGGCACCGGCACCGGCGGCCCGGGCTACAAGTTCGAGGACGAGTTCCACCCCTCGCTGCGCCACGACAAGCCGGGCGTGCTGTCGATGGCCAACGCCGGCCCGCGCACCAACGGCAGCCAGTTCTTCATCACCCACGGCCCGACGCCGTGGCTGGACGGCAAGCACAGTGTGTTCGGCGAGGTGGTCGGCGCGGAGGACCAGAAGGTGGTCGACGCGATCCGCCAGGGCGACGCGATCGAGAAGGTCACCGTGGAAGGCGACGTGGACGCGCTGCTGGCCGCCCAGGCCGGCCGCGTGCAGGAGTGGAACCAGGCGCTGGACGCGCGTGGCTGAGCATCGCCGTCCCGTCCCGCGGGCATGCCGCGGGACGGACGCCGGGTGAAGGGAGAATCCATGCGGGTACGCCTTGAAGACGTGGCGCGCGAGGCGGGCGTTTCGCCCAAGACGGTGTCGCGCGTGCTCAACGACGAGGCCAACGTCAAGGACGCCACGCGCCAGCGCGTGCTGGCCGCGATGGCGGCGATGGACTACCACCCGCATCCGTCGGCGCGCAGCCTGGCGGGCAACCGCTCCTTCCTGGTGGCGATGCTGTACGACAACAACGACAACCCCACCTCGTCCTACCTGGCCGAGATCCAGGACGGCGTGCTGGAAGCCTGCGACGAGCACCACTACAGCATGATGGTGCGCCCGCTGCGCATCGGCGGCGCGGACTTCATCCACCGGGTCGACACGCTGATCTCGCGCCACCATCCCGACGGCGTGGTGCTGACCCCACCGATCACCGACTACGCGCCGCTGCTCAAGCGCCTGCGCGAGCGCGAGGTGCCGCACGCCTGCGTGTCGCCGGTGAAGCACCGCGACCGCATCGGCGTGGTGATGGACGAGCGCCGGGCCGCGCAGGCGATGGTGGCGCACCTGATCGGGCTGGGGCACCGGCGCATCGCCCACGTGGTCGGCATCCCCAGCCACGGCGCCAGCCGCTGGCGCCTGGCCGGCTATCGCGACGCGCTGGCCGCGGCCGGCCTGGCGGAGGACCCGGCGCTGGTGGTGCAGGGTGCCTTCACCTTCGGCTCCGGCGTGGCGGCGGCGCGCGAGCTGCTGGCGCCGAAGAAGAAGCGGCCCACCGCGGTGTTCGCCGCCAACGACGACATGGCCGCCGGCGTGATGTGGGTGGCCGGCGAATACGGGCTGAAGGTGCCGCGCGACCTGTCCGTGTGCGGTTTCGACGACACCCCGCTGGCCAGCCAGCTGTGGCCGGCGCTGACCACCGTGCGCCAGCCCAGCCGCGAGATGGGCCGGCTGGCCGCCCTGCAGTTGCTGGAGGCCCTGCGCGGCCGCGGCCCGGGGAGCCTGGTGCAGGTGCCGTATTCGCTGGAGCTGCGCGACTCCACCGCGCCCGCGCCCTGACCGTCCGGCGCCGGCGGGCGTATTTTGGGAATGTTCCGACCCGGAACCGGGACCGGTTTCACATGCCCGTCACGACGGTGAGGGGGCGCGCCACCTAGAATCGACGGGCTGCACACATCCACTCTCGACAAGGAGCCTGGCTATGTCCTTTCTCAACGATCTGCTGGGCGGAGCCCAGGGCAATGCGGCCGGCGGCGGTTCGCTCATCTCGCTGGCCGGCGAACTGATTCAGAAGGCCGGCGGCGTGCAGGGGCTGGTGGCCATGCTCCAGCAGCACGGGCTGGGCGACGCGGTGCAATCGTGGGTCGGCACCGGCTCGAACCAGGCGGTGTCCGGCAGCCAACTGGGCCAGGCGCTGCAGAACGGTGGCCTGGGCTCGGTGCTGGAACAGGCGGCCGGCAAGCTCGGCGTCGACCAGAACCAGCTCCTGGGCCAGCTTTCGCAGGTGCTGCCGCACGCGGTGGACCACCTCACGCCCGACGGCCAGGTGCCGGCGCAGGGGCAGGGTGGCGGCCTCGACCTGGGTGCGCTGGAAGGGCTGGCCGGCAAGCTGCTGGGCGGGTTGGGCGCCTGATCCGATCAGGGTGATGCGAAAACGGCGCCGGCGAAGCACGTGCTTCGCCGGCGCCGTGCGTTTGCGGGTCAGCTGGATGCGTTGCGCTTGAAGACGGCGTGGTAGATCACCAGCAGGATGATCGCGCCGACGATGGAGGCGATGAAGTGCACCAGTCCGGTGGGCCCCCACCAGCCCAGGTGTTCGCCCACCCAGGTGGCGAGTACCGAGCCGATGATGCCGATGATGGCGGTGATGATGAAGCCGCCCGGATCCTTCCCGGGGGTGATGAGCTTGGCGATGATGCCGACGACCAGACCGACGATGAATACCCAGAGCCAATGCATGTCCGTGTGTCCTCTTGCGGGTGGATGACGGTTCCCCTTCGGTGCTGGGCGCCGCGTCCTGCGGGCCCCGGCAATGCCGCGACGGGCGCGGCGCGTCCATCATGCAACGGCGGGGCGGTGGATTGCACCCCTGGCGGGGCCGGTCAATGCGACTTCCGTAGCGCTGCCGGATGATGCGTCGCCGCATGCTAAAATCCCCGGGTTTGCGTTCCCTCTCCCCCACGATCCAGAGGAAGCCATGCCCCAGCTCGCCCAGCGTGTCGGCCGCGCCAAGCCCAGCGCGATCATGGTCATCGCCTCCAAGGCGAAGCAGCTCAAGGCCGCCGGCCGCGACATCATCAGCTTCTCCATCGGCGTGCCCAACTTCCTGCCCGGCGAGCACGTATACGCGGCGGCGCGCGAGGCGCTCGGCCACGACAGTGGCCAGTACGGCAGCAACCGCGGCGCCGAGCCGCTGCTGGACGCCTTCCTGAAGCACATCGAGGCGCTGGGCTTTTCCGGCTACGGCCACGCCAACCTGTCGATCGGCATCGGCGCCAAGCAGGTGCTGTACAACCTGGCCGAGGCGTTGCTGGACGAAGGCGACGAGATCGCCTTCGCCGCGCCGTACTGGACCACCTACCGCGACATCGCCGACATCGTGGGCGCCAAGGTCAACGTGCTGCACTGCGGCCCGGACCAGGACTACAAGCTCACGCCGACGCAGCTCGACGCGGCGCTGGCGCGCAAGCCCAGGGTGTTCCTGTTCAACAATCCGTCCAACCCCACCGGCATGGTCTACACGCGCGAGGAAATCGCGGCGCTGGCGGACGTGCTGGCGAAGCATCCGGACACCTGGATCATCACCGACGACATCTACAACTCGATGGTGTTCGACGGCATTGGCTACCACAACTTCGTGCATGCGAAGCCGGAGTTGAGGGAGCGGCTGGTGTTCGTCGACTCGGTCTCCAAGACCTACGGCATGCCGGGCTGGCGCGTGGGCCTGCTGGCCGGGCCGGAAGCGGTGGCCAAGGCGGTCACCACGCTCAATTCCAACCACATCACCAGCATCCCGGAAGTGATCACCGCGGCCGCGGTGGCCGCGTTCGCCGGCCCGCAGGACATCCCGCAGGCGAAGTGCGCCGAGTTCGCCGCCCGTCGCGACACCGTGGTCGCTGCGCTCAACGCCATCCCCGGCGTGAGCTGCCCGCGACCGCAGGGCGCGTTCTATGCGTTCCCGGACGTCTCGGTGGCGTTCGGCAAGAGCCACAACGGCACCCGGATTTCCAACGACGTGGAACTGTGCGCCGCGCTGCTGGAGGCCAAGGGCGTGGCCTGCGTGCCGGGTTCCGCCTTCGGCGAGCCGCGCGGCTTGCGCATTTCCTATACCTGCCCGGCCGCACAATTGCAGCCTGGCCTGGACCGCATCCAGGAGTTCTTCGCCGAACTCGCTTGACCGGGAGCCGCCTGCGCGCTTCCCTTTCCGATTACCGAACCACGGAGATCCATGATGAAAGCCCCCGTTCGAGTCGCCGTCACCGGCGCTGCCGGCCAGATCGGCTACGCCCTGCTGTTCCGCATCGCCGCGGGCGACATGCTGGGTCCGGACCAGCCGGTGATCCTGCACCTGCTGGAGATCACCCCGGCGCTGCCCGCGCTGCAGGGCGTGGTGATGGAGCTCAACGACTGCGCGTTCCCGACCCTGGCCGGCATCGTCGCCACCGACGACGCCAACGTCGCCTTCAAGGACGTGGACTACGCACTGCTGGTCGGTGCCCGCCCGCGCGGCCCGGGCATGGAGCGCAAGGACCTGCTGGAAGCCAATGGCGCGATCTTCGGCCCGCAGGGCAAGGCGCTGAACGACCACGCCAGGCGCGACGTGAAGGTGCTGGTGGTGGGCAACCCGGCCAACACCAACGCGCTGATCGCGCAGCAGAACGCGCCGGACCTCGACCCGAAGTGCTTCACCGCGATGGTGCGGCTGGACCACAACCGCGCGCTGTCGCAGCTCGCCGAGAAGACCGGCAAGCACACCACCGACATCCGCAAGGTCACCATCTGGGGCAACCACAGCTCCACCCAGTACCCCGACCTGCACCACGCCACCGTGGATGGCAAGCCGGCGCTGTCGCTGGTCGACCAGGCCTGGTACGAGAACGACTTCATCCCCACCGTGCAGCAGCGCGGCGCGGCCATCATCAAGGCGCGCGGCGCCTCGTCGGCCGCTTCGGCCGCTTCGGCCGCGATCGACCACATGCGCACCTGGGCGCAGGGCACGGCGGAAGGCGACTGGGTCTCGATGGGCATCCCGTCCGACGGTTCCTACGGCATCGAGCCGGGCGTGATCTTCGGTTACCCGGTGACGGTGAAGGACGGCAAGTACGCCATCGTGCAGGGGCTGGAGATCAATGCGTTCTCGCAGGCGCGCATTGACGCGACCCACAAGGAACTGCGCGAGGAGCGCGCGGGCGTCGAGCACCTGTTCGCCAAGTGAGTTGGCGTGGTGCTTGAGGGAGGGCGGCTTCGGCCGCCCTTTTTCTTTGGCGGTTTCGGCAACGGCGAAAAGGAACCGACGTCTATGCCGTCGCTATGAGCCTGATCGTCCCGCCCCTGCTCGGCTCCCGAATGGACTCGATGAGGGCGAACGGGGTGAGGAAAACCCGCAACCGTTCGCCCTGAGCGTAGCGCAGCGAAGTCGAAGGGCCGTGCCGACCGACCTGCCTCCCGCGCGAGGCCTGAACTTCAGGCCTCGGCGGCTTCGGCCACCGGCGCCGAACTGCGGATCAGGTGGTCGAACGCGGCCAGCGCGGCAGTGGAGCCTGCGCCCATCGCGATCACGATCTGCTTGTACGGCACCGTGGTGGCGTCGCCGGCGGCGAACACGCCGGACAGCGAGGTCTGGCCGCGGTCGTCGATCACGATCTCGCCGCGCGGGCTGAGTTCCAGCGAGCCCTTCAGCCACTCGGTGTTCGGCAGCAGGCCGATCTGCACGAAGACGCCTTCCAGTTCCAGGCTGTGCATCACGCCGTCGGTGCGGTCCTTGTAGACCAGGCCGTTGACCTTCTGGCCGTCGCCCAGCACCTCGGTGGTCTGCGCGCTGACGATCACGTCCACGTTGGGCAGGCTGCGCAGCTTGCGCTGCAGCACCTCGTCCGCGCGCAGCTTGCCGTCGAACTCGATCAGGGTGACGTGGGCCACCAGGCCGGCCAGGTCGATCGCCGCCTCGACGCCGGAGTTGCCGCCGCCGACCACCGCCACGCGCTTGCCCTTGAACAGCGGGCCGTCGCAGTGCGGGCAGTAGGCCACGCCCTTGTTGCGGTAGGCGTCCTCGCCGGGCACGCCCATCTGCCGCCAGCGTGCGCCGGTGGACAGGATCACGGCCTTGGACTTCAGGCGGGCGCCGTTCTCCAGTTGCACCTCGACCAGGCCGCTGGCGGATTCGCCGGCGGGCACCAGCTTCGTGGCGCGCTGCAGGTTCATCACGTCCACGTCGTATTCGCGCACGTGCTGCTCCAGCGCCGCGCCCAGCTTCGGGCCTTCGGTGTAGGGCACGGAGATGAAGTTCTCGATCGCCATGGTATCGAGCACCTGGCCGCCGAAGCGCTCGGCCGCCACGCCGGTGCGGATGCCCTTGCGCGCGGCGTAGATCGCCGCCGCGGCGCCGGCCGGGCCGCCGCCGACCACCAGCACGTCGAACGCGCCCTTGGCCTTGATCTTCCCGGCCTCGCGCTCGGCGCTGCCGGTATCAATCTTCGCCAGGATCTGTTCCAGGCTCATGCGGCCCTGGTCGAACAGTTCGCCGTTGAGGTAGACGGTGGGCACCGACATGACCTGGCGCCGCTCCACCTCGTCCGGGTACAGCGCGCCGTCGATGGCGACGTGCTTGATGTTGGGGTTGAGCACGCTCATCAGGTTGAGCGCCTGCACCACGTCCGGGCAGTTCTGGCAGGACAGCGAGAAATAGGTCTCGAAGCGGAACTCCCCTTCGAGGTCCTGCACCTGCGCGATGGTCTCGGCCGCGGCCTTGGACGGATGCCCGCCTACCTGCAGCAAGGCCAGCACCAGCGAGGTGAACTCGTGGCCCATCGGGATGCCGGCGAAGCGCACGCCGACGTCGGTGCCGAGGCGGTTGATCGCGAACGAGGGCTTGCGCGGCTCGTCGTCGTCGCGGCGCAGCGAGATCCTGTCGCTCATTGCGGCGATCTCGTGCAGCAGCTCGTCCAGCTCGCGCGACTTGGCGCCGTCGTCCAGCGCGGCGACCAGTTCGATCGGCTGCGTGAGTTTCTCCAGGTAGGCCTTGAGCTGGGCCTTGATGGCTTCGTCGAGCATGGCGGGCACTCCGGGGTCGGATGCGGGAGAAGGGGGGATGGGATACTTGTGGCAGCGGCCTACGCCATCGGGGAGGGCGGCTGCGGAGGGGGAGCGAAGCCGGGCGCAAGCCGCTGGCACAAGCATCCTCGGTGGATGGGAACCGGGCGCCGCGGCGCCCGGTTCCGGTACGGCAGGTGGATCAGATCTTGCCAACCAGGTCCAGCGAGGGAGCCAGGGTCTTCTCGCCTTCCTTCCACTTGGCCGGGCACACCTCGCCCGGGTGGCTGGCGACGTACTGCGCGGCCTTCACCTTGCGCAGCAGTTCCTTGGCGTCGCGGCCGATGCCGCCGGCGGTGATCTCGACGATCTGGATCTTGCCGTCCGGGTCGACCACGAAGGTGCCGCGGTCGGCCAGGCCGGCGTCCTCGATCAGCACCTCGAAGTTGCGTGCGATCGCGTGGGTGGGGTCGCCCAGCATGGTGTACTCGATCTTCCTGATCGCGTCGGAGGTGTCGTGCCACGCCTTGTGCGAGAAGTGGGTGTCGGTCGAGACGCTGTAGATCTCCACGCCCAGCTTCTGAAACTCGGCATAGTTGTCCGCCAGATCCTCAAGCTCGGTCGGGCAGACGAAGGTGAAGTCGGCCGGGTAGAAGAACACCACGGACCACTTGCCCTTGAGGTCGGCCTCGGTCACTTCGATGAACTTGCCGGCCTTGAACGCCTGGGCCTTGAACGGCTTCACTTCGGTATTGATCAAAGACACTTGCTGATCTCCGTTGGTGGGTGGTTGATGGGCTCAATTGTAGGGATCGTGTTCGATCAGTCCAATTGATTGTTGGGATAGGGTGGATAGGCGTGGGCTATCGTAGGCGATGCCACCCGCCGATACCGTGACCGGCTCGTGACGAGGCCGTCACGCCGACGGGGGGCCGGGACATGTCAACGCAGGCGCTCGGGCATGGCCCCGGCGTAGTGGGCGCGGGGGCGGATCAGCCCGCCGGCCTCCTGCTGTTCCAGCGCATGCGCCAGCCAGCCGGCCATGCGCCCGGCGGCGAACAGCGACAGCGCCGCCTCGGCATCCTGGTCGTGCAGCAGGGCGATCGCGGCCAGCGCGAAATCCAGGCTGGGTGCGCGGCCGCAGCAGGCGACGACGGCGTCGGCCAGGCGCCGTACCCGCGCCGCGCCGGCCAGGCGCGGGTGCGCCGAGCCCAGCATGCGCAGCAGCAGCGCGGCGCGCGGGTCGCCGTCCGGGTACAGCGGGTGGCCGAAGCCGGGCAGCTCGTCGCCATGGCGCAGGCGCTCGCGCACGTAGGCGGGCAGGTCGCGTTCGCGCAGTGCATGGCGGATCAACGCATGCGCCCGCGCGGCGGCGCCGCCGTGCCGCGGGCCGGACAGCGCGGCCAGCCCCGCGCACGCGGCGGCGTGCAGGCCGGCGCCGGTGGAGGCGGTCACGCGGGCGGCGAAGGCCGAGGCATTGAGCTCGTGGTCCGCGCACAGCACGAGTGCGCCGCGCAGCAGTGCCTGGGCGCGGGCGTCGTCGCAGCCCCAGGCAGCCGCGAGCCGGGCATGGATCGGGCGCCGGTCCGGCTTCGCCGCGCACAGCAGGGCGGCGGTCTCGCGCAACAGCCGCGCGGCGCCCTCGCGTCGCCGCACGGGATCGGCCCCGAGCGCATGCGGCGCGGACAGGCCCAGCAGCGGCAGCGCGGCCATGGTGCGTTCCAGCGGCGGCAGGCCGCGGCCCAGCAGCGACCGCACCGCGGGCGACCAGCCGGCGGGTGCGGCGCCGTCGAACGGATCGGCGTCCCCGCAGGCCCAAAGCAGGCGCGCCACGTCCTCCAGCCCGGCGCCGGACTCGGCCAGCGCGACCGCCGGCTGTCCCCGGTAGTAGTGCCCATGCGGCCGGATCAGCGAGATCCGCGTCTCCAGCACCGGCAGCCCCCAGGTGAGGCTGTGCGCGGCGCCTTGCGCGGCGCCGCGGCCGGCCTGGCGGCGCTCGATCAGGCGCTCGACGTCCTCGGCCAGGTACTCGCGGCTGCGCCCGTCCGCGCCGGGACGCGAATCGACCTTGCCGCGGCTGACGTAGGCGTACAGCGTGGCCAGGCTGATGCCGAGCCGCGCGGCGGCGTCGCGGGCGGAAAGATAATCGGTGCGCATGGCTGATATATTGATCGCTTGGATCAAGATTGATCAATATGTTTCGCGGGTGCAGAGTAGCCGCCGTCCGGTGCGCCGCGGCATGGCCGCGGCGGCACATCGCCTACAATACGTGGTTTCGGAGAACCGCCATGTCCCCACTCGACTCCGCCGGCGCCCGCTTCCGCGCCGCTCTCGACGCCGAATCGCCGCTGCAGGTGATCGGCGCGATCACCGCCTACGCCGGCCTGATGGCGAAGCGCGTCGGCTACAAGGCGCTGTACCTCTCCGGCGGCGGCGTGGCCGCCAACTCGCTGGGCATGCCGGACCTCGGCATCTCGACGATGGAGGACGTGCTCACCGACGCGCGCCGCATCGTCGACGCCACCGGGCTGCCGCTGCTGGTCGACATCGACACCGGCTGGGGCGGCGCGTTCAACATCGCGCGCACCATCCGCAGCTTCGAGCGCATCGGCGTGGCCGCGGTGCACATGGAGGACCAGGTCGGCCAGAAGCGCTGCGGCCACCGCCCCGGCAAGGAAGTGGTGCCGAAGGAGGAGATGGTCGATCGCGTGAAGGCGGCGGTGGATGCGCGTACCGATCCAGGCTTCGTGATCATGGCGCGCACCGACGCAGCGGCGGTCGAGGGCCTCGATGCCGCGATCGAGCGCGCGGTGGCCTACGTCGAGGCCGGCGCGGACATGATCTTCCCCGAGGCGATGAAGACGCTGGACGACTACCGCCGGTTCAAGGCCGCGGTGAAGGTGCCGATCCTCGCCAACCTCACCGAGTTCGGCGCCACCCCGTTCTTCACCACCGACGAGCTCAAGAGCGCCGACGTGGACATCGCGCTGTACTGCTGCGGCGCCTACCGCGCCATGAACAAGGCCGCGCTGAACTTCTACGAGACGGTGCGCCGCGAGGGCACGCAGAAGAACATCATCGACACCCTGCAGACGCGCGAGGAACTGTACGACTTCCTCGGCTACCACGCCTACGAGGACAAGCTCGACGCGCTGTTCAGCAAGAAATCCTGAAGTGCAGGAGCGGCTCCGACCGGCTTCTGGTCGCGGCTGAACCGCCCCTGCGGGCGCCCACGTCCGATTCGAATTCCCCGCATCACAGGAGACATCCATGAGCGAGCAAGTCCTTCCCAAGGCCAAGAAATCCGTGGCGCTGTCCGGCGTGGCCGCCGGCAACACCGCGCTGTGCACGGTGGGTCGCAGCGGCAACGACCTGCACTACCGCGGCTACGACATCCACGACCTGGCGGCCAAGGGCTGCTTCGAGGAAGTGGCGCACCTCTTGGTCTACGGCGTGCTGCCGAACTGGACCGAGCTGCAGAACTACAAGGCCCGTCTGAAGCGCCTGCGCGGCCTGCCGGCCCCGGTGAAGGCCGCGCTGGAGCTGCTGCCCGCCGCCACCCATCCGATGGACGTGCTGCGCACCGGCTGCTCGGTGCTGGGCACCGTGCTGCCGGAGAAGGACGACCACAACATCACCGGCGCGCGCGACATCGCCGACCGCCTGATGGCCAGCTTCGGCTCGATGCTGCTGTACTGGTACCACTTCAGCCACAACGGCAAGCGCGTGGAGACCGAGACCGACGACGATTCGATCGCCGCGCACTTCCTGCACGTGCTGCACGGCAAGGCGCCCAGCGAACTGCACGCCAACGCGCTGGACAAGTCGCTGGTGCTGTACGCCGAGCACGAGTTCAACGCCTCGACCTTCACCGCCCGCGTGATCGCCGGCACCGGTTCGGACATGTATTCGTCCATCACCGGCGCGATCGGCGCGCTGCGCGGCCCGAAGCACGGCGGCGCGAACGAGGTGGCGATGGAGATCATCGCGCGCTACCGCTCTGCCTCCGACGCCGAGGCCGACATCCGCGCCCGCGTGGAGCGCAAGGAGATCATCATCGGCTTCGGCCACCCGGTGTACACGGTATCCGACCCGCGCAACGTGATCATCAAGGAGATCGCGCGCAAGCTGTGCACCGAAGGCGGCAACCCGGTGCTGTTCGAGGTGTCCGAGCGCATCGAGAAGGTGATGGGCGAGATCAAGAAGATGTTCCCCAACCTCGACTGGTACTCGGCCAGCGCCTATCACATGATGGGCGTGCCCACCGCGATGTTCACGCCGCTGTTCGTGATCGCGCGCACCTCGGGCTGGAGCGCGCACGTGATCGAGCAGCGCCAGGACGGCAAGATCATCCGTCCAAGCGCCAACTACACCGGTCCGGAAGACCAGGTCTACGTGCCGATCGACAAGCGCTGAGCGCGCCGGGAAGCACGAAAAAGGGAGCCGATCGGCTCCCTTTTTCGTGGCGTCGGGCGGCGCGGCGCATCATGTCGCGCCGGCACCGGCACGGCGCCGGTTCGCCAGCCAGCCGCCGCCGCAGACGGCGGCCACCAGCACCACGTCCAGCGTGTACGCCACCCAGCGGTGCGCCTCGAACCATCCGGCCACGAGGTGGTCGTGCGCGATCATGCGCGCAGCGGTGAAGGCGATCGCGCCGGCGCCGATGTAGACGATCACGGGGAAGCGGTCGACCAGCTTCAGGATCAGGGTGGAGCCCCAGACCACCAGCGGCACGCTGATCAGCAGCCCAAGCACCACCAGCCCCAGGTGGCCCTTCGAGGCACCTGCGATGGCCAGCACGTTGTCCAGGCCCATCAGCGCGTCGGCCACGATGATGGTGCGCAGCGCCGACCAGAAGCTGCCGGCGGCGGCGATCTCGTGGGTGTCGTCGTCGTGCTTCAGCAGCTTCCAGGCGATCGGCAGCAGCACCACGCCGCCGGCCAGCATCAGGCCCGGCAGCTTGAGCAGCCACACCACCACGGCGGTCAGCGCCACGCGGACCGCGACGGCGCCGAAGGTGCCCCAGAACACGGCCTTCGTCTGCAACGCCTTCGGCAGGTTGCGCGCGGCGAGCGCGATCACGATGGCGTTGTCGCCCGCCAGCACCAGGTCGAGCAGGATGATGGTGAGCAGGCCGGATAGCAGTTCGGCGGAAAACATGGCGACTCCAGGTGGCGACGGACGGCGACAGGCGGGCGCACGCGTGCACCGCCTGCCGCAAAAGTCTCGTCCGCAGCGCCTGGGCTGCCGCGATGGCCGGGGCGTTCGCCCGTGCTGACGACCATCGCACCGGCATGGCGGGCATGCCGGGAACTACTCCCCTTTGCGGGTGATAGCGGGGCGATTGTCGGGGCGGGGGCGCGCATGCGTCAAGGCGCGGCGGCCGTGCCTGTGGACAGGCCCCGGGCCGCCTGCTCCAATGCCGGCCCCATGGAAAGCCCGCCATCCAACATGCCGAGAGAAGAAAACCCGGGCGCCTGGCCGGCAGGCCTGTTCGCGCGGTTGTGGGCGTTCGTCGCCCTGGCCGTGGTGGTGCTGGAGCTGGCGCGCGTCGCGTTGTGGTTCGGCTACGCGGGGCCGGCGCGCCTGCCGGGATGGTCGACCTTGCTGCCGGCGCTGGCGCGGGGCGGGCGCTACGACCTGGCGGTGACCTGCGGCTGGGCGCTGGCGGTGCTGGTCCTTTCGCTGCCGTGGCTGCTGCTTCCGCGGCGCTGGCGCGCATGGGCGCCGCGCGTGGCGACCGTGCTGTGCATGGCCTTGCTGCTGGCGTTCGCATTGCTTTCGGTCTGCGAGTTCTATTACTACGGCTTCTACCACGCGCGTTTCGACCCGGTGGTGTTCGGCCTGTTCGAGGACGACACGCGCGCTGTGCTGGCGACCGCCTGGCACGACTACCCGGTGCTGCGCGGGCTGCTGGCGGTGGCCTTGGCCGGCGTGGTGCTCCACGCGGTGTTCGCGCGCGTCACGCGCTGGCTGGAACGCCGGCTACGGCCGTCCGCGCGCTGGGCGCGGGTGGCGTTGGCGGCGGCGCAGGTGCTGGCGCTGGCCCTTCTGGCGCGCGGCAGCCTGGGCACGTTTCCGCTGGTGCGCCAGGACGTGGTGTTCTCGCCCGACCCGTTCGACAACCAGCTGGTGCTGAACGCGCCGCTCACCCTGTACAAGGCGGTGCGCGCCCGGGAAAAGGAGATCGACATCGGCAGCGACCCGCAGGCGGGCCTGCATGCGCTGGGTTTCCGCGACCCGCAGCAGGCCGCCGCCGTGCTGGGACTACCGGGTGGCAGCGACGCGCAGATCGCCGACCAGCTGTTCGCGACCGCGCCGGGCACGGCCGCCGGGCGGCGGCCCAACGTGGTGCTGGCGCTGCTGGAGTCGTTCGGCTACGACCTGCTGCACGTCGACGGCCCGCACAACGACATGCTTGGCCGGCTGCGCCCGCATGTCGCGCACGACTACCTGTTCACCAACTTCATCACCGGCCAGAACGGCACCCACCCCGAGCTGGAGAACCTGCTGCTGGGCTCGCCGATCACACCGCTGACGCAGGGCGATGCCGGGCGCATCCAGTTGCCGACCTCGGCGGCGCTGCCGTTCCGGCGCGCAGGCTACCGCACGGTGTTCATCTACGGCGGCGGCGCCGACTGGCGCAACATCGGCAAGGTGTTCAGGCGCCAGGGCTTCGACGAGGTCTACGACGAGCGCGACATCCGCGCCCGCTTCCCCGGCGCCGGCGCCACCGCCTGGGGCGTGTACGACGAATACCTGTTCCGCTTCGCGCGCGAGGTGCTCGACCGGGCGCAGGAAGACGGGCGGCCGGTCTTCCTGTTCCTGCTTACCACCACCAACCATCCGCCGTACACGCTGGACACGCCGCACCGGCAGCTGCCGCTGGACCCGGCGGCGCTGGGGCCGCGCGGCAACCCCAGCATGGCGCTGCGGCGGAAGATCCTGGCCACCTACCAGTATCAGGCCGACCAGTTCGGCGCCTTCCTCGACGGCATCGAGGGCGGCGCGCTGGGCGACGACACCATCGTGGCCGCGGCGGGCGACCACAACCTGCGCGACCACTACGTCTACAGCCTGCCCACCGAGCAGCCGGACGTGGATCGCGTGGTCGGCTTCTTCCGGCTGCCGCCGTCGCTGCGGCCGGCGCAGGTGGACCTCGCGCGTTTCGCCGGCCACGAGGACCTCATCCCGACCCTGGTCAGCCTGGCGCTGCCCGGCGCGCGCTACTTCGACACCGGCACGGACCTGTTCGGCCCGCCGCGCCCCGACGACCACGGCCTGGCCCTGTACAGCCGCACCTACCTGCCGCAGGGCGTGGCGTTCGGTCTGACGCAGCCGCAATGGCATGCGTGGACGAAACCGTACACGCGCATCGCGGCGCAGGGCAGTGCGATGCCGCCGGCGGCCGCCGCCGAAGTGCGCCGCGTGGCGGCGGGCGTGGCCTTGCGCGACTGGTACATCCGCACCCGGGTATTGTCGGCGCGGCACGCGCACTGATCCTGGCGCCGGGCTAAAATCGCGGTTTTCCCATCGCGAGACCCGTCTCCATGAGCGCCCACGACATCCGTTCCGCCGTCCGTCCCGATCCCGACCAGCCGATGGTCGACATCGCCAACTACGTGGCGGACTACCGGATCGAGTCGAAGGAGGCCTACGACACCGCGCGCTACATGCTGCTGGACTCGCTGGCCACCGCGATGATGGCGATGAAGTTCCCCGAGTGCGTGAAGCACCTCGGCCCCGTGGTGCCGGGCGCGACGCTGCCGGGCGGCGCCCGCGTGCCGGGCACCAGCCACGAGCTGGATCCGGTGCAGGCCGCGTTCGCGATCGGCACGCAGATCCGCTGGCTGGACTTCAACGACACCTGGCTGGCGGCCGAGTGGGGCCATCCCTCCGACAACCTCGGCGCGATCCTCGCCGTGGCCGACTATCTCGGCCGTCAGGCCGAGCGCGAGGGCGGCCAGGCGCCGACCGTGCGCGACGTGCTGGGCTACGCGATCAAGGCCCACGAGATCCAGGGCTGCTATGCGCTGAAGAACAGCTTCAACCGCGTGGGCCAGGACCACGTGATCCTGGTGCGCCTGGCCTCCACCGCGGTGGCCACCCACATGCTGGGCGGCGACAAGGAGCAGATCGTCACCGCCGTGTCGCACAGCTGGATCGACAACGGTGCGCTGCGCACCTACCGCCACGCGCCCAACACCGGGCCGCGCAAGAGCTGGGCCGCCGGCGACGCCTGCCGCCGCGCGGTCACCCACGCGATCAACGCGGTCTACCGCGGCGTGGTGGGCTACCCGTCGGCGCTGTCGGCGAAGACCTGGGGCTTCTACGACGTGGCCTTCAAGGGCAACGCGTTCGAGTTCGAGCGCCCGTTCGGCAGCTACGTGATGGAGAACGTGCTGTTCAAGATCAGCTTCCCGGCCGAGTTCCACGCCCAGACCGCGGTGGAGTGCGCGATGAAGCTGCACGCCGGGGTCGCCGGCCGGCTCGACGAGATCGAGAAGGTGGTGATCGAGACCCAGGAGGCCGGCTGCCGCATCATCGACAAGACCGGTCCGCTGGCCAACTACGCCGACCGCGACCACTGCATCCAGTACATGGTCGCCGTGCCGCTGATCTTCGGCCGCCTCACCGCCGACGACTACAACGACGACGTGGCCGCCGACCCGCGCATCGACGCCCTGCGCGACAAGATGGTGGTGAGCGAGAACCCGCAGTTCACCAAGGATTACTTCGACCCCGACAAGCGCTACATCGGCAACTCGGTGCAGGTGTTCTTCAAGGACGGCAGCAGCACCGAGAAGGTCTCGATCGACTACCCGATCGGCCACCGCAAACGTCGCGCCGAAGGCATTCCGGTGCTGCTGAAGAAATTCGAGGGGGCCCTGCGCGGTCACCTGCCGGCGCACAAGGTCAAGGCCATCCTCGAGGTCGCTCGCGACCCGGCCCGGCTGGACGCCATGCCGATCCAGCACTTTCTCGGATTCTTCACGCTTTAGGGATCAGGGTGAGCCGAGCATGAACGGGCATCCGTGCAGTGCGTTGGCTTGTTTATTTTTTGATAAACTGCTGCCGCCCCCAAGGCGACACCATTAACAGGAAGGTTCGTTATTCGCCATTTGGGCCGAATAGCATTGCGAGAGTTCCGCATCGTGGAATGGCCGCAAAACCAATAAACGAGGAGACACCTGATGAAACGTAAGGGCCTGTATTTTCTGATCGCTCTTGCCCTGGGCGGCGTGGGTGCCGTTCACGCGCAGGATACGGCCGCTGCGTCCGACAGTGCGGCCAGCACCACCACGCCGAGCTACGATGGCCGCTGGTACATCGCCCCGACGGTGGGTGGCTACTACAACGACACCGACCGCAACACCCGCAGCCGCCAGTTCTACTATGGCCTGGGCGTGGGTCGTTTCATCGCCCCGAACACCTCGATCGACCTGTTCATCGATCGCACCAGCCGTACCCGCGACCATGCCGCGGGCAAGTGGTCGAACAACAACGTCGGCGTGGCCGCGCGCTACTTCTTCGGCGAATGGACCGCCTGGCGCCCGTACCTGATGGCCGGCATCATGGGCAGCTATCACCACAACGCCATGGACAACGGCTGGTCGCCGGCCGCCCAGGTGGGCGTGGGCCTGTCCAAGACCATCACCGACAGCTCGGACTTCCGCGTGGAAGCCGGCTACCGCTACGACTGGGACGACAAGTCCAATCCGCGCGAGAACGGCTACGGCGACTGGCTGCTGGGCTTCAGCATCGTGTCGCGCTTCGGTGAACCGGCGGCCGCCCCGGCCCCGGTGGCTCCGCCGCCGCCGGCTGCTCCGGACTGCTCGACGCTGGACGACGACCATGACGGCGTGAACAACTGCGACGACAAGTGCCCGAACACCCCGGCCGGCACCATCGTGGGTCCGGACGGCTGCCCGCAGAAGGTGGTGATCGACCTGCGCGGCGTGAACTTCAAGTTCGACCGTCCGAAGAAGGGCGAGACCGACATCAGCAAGGCCCTGGCCGAGCCGACCTCCGCCTCGCTGGCCACGCTGGATCAGGCCGTCGACACGCTGACGCGCTACCCGCAGGTGAAGGTGATGGTGGCCGGTTACACCGACAGCGTCGGTACGGATGCCTACAACCAGGGCCTGTCCGAGCGCCGCGCCAAGATCGTGTACGACTACCTGACCTCGCACGGCATCGACGCCAGCCGCCTGGAAGGTCCGGTGGGCCACGGCGAGAATGACCCGATCGGCGACAACAACACCGATTCGGGCCGCGCCCAGAACCGCCGCACGGAGTTGCAGGTCCAGCAGTAAGCGGGCCTTGCAAGGCAACATGGAGAAGCCCGGCGCAAGCCGGGCTTTTCTTTTGGCAGAACGGGTGCACGATGGCCGGCATGGAACGAAGACAGGGGCAGGGCAGGCGGACCACGCCGCGCCGCATCGCAGGGGCGACGCCTGCGGCGCCGCGGCATGGGCTGGCACGCGTGCTGAGCAAGCTGGGCGTGTGCTCGCGCAGCCAGGCGGAGAAGGCCGTGCGTGAGGGGCGGGTCAGCGTGGACGGGCGCGTGGTGCTCGATCCCGAGCGCCCGGCCGACGTCGCGCGCCAGCGCATCCTGCTCGACGGCGTATCGGTGGGGGAGGTGAAGCGGATCTACATCGCCCTGAACAAGCCCCGCGGCATCGTGGTGAGCGCCGCCGACGAGCGCGGCCGCGATACCGTCTACGACCTGCTGAAGGATGCCGGCCTGCCCTGGCTGGGCCCGGTCGGCCGCCTCGACAAGGCCAGCGAGGGCCTGCTGCTGCTGAGCAACGACAGTGCCTGGGCCGCCCGTCTCACCGGGCCGGGCCATCACGTGGACAAGACCTACCACGTGCAGGTCGATGCCATGCCGGACGCCGCGTTGCTGGACAGGCTCGTCCAGGGCGTGGTCGACGAAGGCGAGCGGCTGGCCGCGAAGCGGATCGCGCTGCTGCGCACCGGCGAAAAGAACGCCTGGCTGGAGATTGTGCTTGACGAAGGCAGGAATCGTCACATCCGGCGCCTGCTGGCCGCGCATGGCATCGGCGTCCTGCGCCTGGTCCGCGTGGCGATCGGCGCATTGCCGCTGGGCCGGCTGGCCAAGGGACAGTGGCGCCACCTCGACGAAGCCGAGGTGGCGCTGCTCGCGCGGTCCTGAGAGCCTGTTCAAGGTCTCCCCGTAGCTCGCGTTGCCTTGCCCTGGCCGCCCGGTGGGAGTGCGTGGCGCAGCGCCTGCCTGGCGGGCAGAGCCTGCCCCTGCGAAGGCAGGGGTCAAGCCGCGCGCTGCTGCATGGCGGCCAGGGCAAGGTAACCCGAAGGGCCGGGCCTGTTGGCCCGCATCCCTGCGTCATCGCTCCGTCGTGGACGGAGGTCCACGCCTTCGCTCTTCCTTGGTCTGCGCGCAAACAGTTCCCGGCGCGGGCCACGGGGATATCTTGAACAGGCTCTGAGCCGCCGGCCGGGCTCAGTCGCCGATCACGCCGAGTTGCCGGCCCACTTTGGTGAAGGCGGCGATGGCGCGATCCAGGTGTTCGCGGGTGTGCGCCGCGCTCATCTGGGTGCGGATGCGCGCCTGGCCCTGCGGCACCACCGGGTAGAAGAAACCGGTGACGTAGATGCCTTCGTCGAGCAGGGCGGACGCCATCGCCTGCGCCTTCGGCGCGTCGTAGATCATCACCGGCACGATCGGGTGCACACCGGGCTTGATGTCGAAGCCGGCTGCGGTCATCCGTTCACGGAAGTAGCGAGTGTTTTCCTGCACCTTCGCGCGCAGGTCGCCGGCCGCTTCCAGCATGTCGAACACCTTGATCGCGGCGGCCACTACGTGCGGCGGCAGCGAATTGGAGAACAGGTATGGGCGCGAGCGCTGGCGCAGCATCTCGACGATCTCCGCGCGGCCGGTGGTGAAGCCGCCCAGCGCGCCGCCCAGCGCCTTGCCCAGCGTGCCGGTGAAAATGTCGATCCTGTCCATCACGCCGTTGACCTCGGCCGAGCCGCGACCGGTCGCGCCGAGGAAGCCGGTGCAGTGGCATTCGTCGATGTGCACCAGGGCATCGTACTTCGCGGCCAGCGCCGTGATCTGGTCGAGCTTCGCAATGAAGCCGTCCATTGAGAACGCGCCATCGGTGGAGATCAGCTTGGTGCGAGCGCCGGCCGCGTCGGCCGCCTGCAGCTGCTTCTCCAGGTCGGCCATGTCGCTGTTGGCGTAGCGGTAGCGCCTGGCCTTGCACAGGCGGATGCCGTCGATGATCGAGGCGTGGTTGAGCGCGTCGGAGATCACTGCGTCCTGCTCGCCCAGCAGCGGCTCGAACAGGCCGCCGTTGGCGTCGAAGCAGGCGGCGTAGAGGATGGTGTCCTCGGTGCCGAAGAAGTCGGCGATCTTCCTTTCCAGTTGCTTGTGCAGGTCCTGCGTGCCGCAGATGAAGCGTACGCTGGCCATGCCGAAGCCGTGGGTGTCCAGCGCCTCCTTGGCCGCCTTGATCACGTCCGGGTGGTCGGCCAGGCCCAGGTAGTTGTTGGCGCAGAAGTTCAGCACCTTGCGGCCGCCTTCCAGCTCGATCTCGGCGGACTGCGGCGAGACGATCACGCGCTCGGCCTTGAACAGGCCCTGTTCGCGGATGGATGCCAGTTCGGCGGCGTAGCGTTCCTGGGCGGGGTAGGTCACTGGGGTTCTCCGATAGGCGTGGGGCGGACGTCGGCACGCTTCGCGGGCCATCGCCCCCACCGTGGCGGGGCGGGAGCGGGACGTCGTTCATCTCTGGCCGCAGGCGGCGGCGTTCAGTTCCAGCTGCAGACGACCTTGCCGCACTGGCCGGCGTCCATCAGGTCGAAGCCCTTCTGGAAGTCGTCGATGTGGATCTGGTGGGTGAGCACCTTCTGCAGCGGGAAGCCGGTGAGCACCATCTGGGTCATCTTGTACCAGGTCTCGTACATCCGCCGGCCGTAGATGCCCTGCAGGGTGAGGCCCTTGAAGATCACCTTGTCCCAGTCGATGCCGGCGCCCTTGGGCTGGATGCCGAGCAGGGCGATCTTGCCGCCGTGGTACATGCAGTCGAGCATGTCGTTGAAGGCGCGCGGGTTGCCGCTCATCTCCAGGCCCACGTCGAAGCCTTCCATGTGCAGGTCCTTCATCGTCTCCTTGAGCGAGGCATTGGCGACGTTTACCACGCGGGTGGCGCCCATGTCGGCGGCCAGCTTCAGGCGGTAGTCGTTGACGTCGGTGACCACCACGTTGCGCGCGCCGACGTGCTTGGCGATGCCGGCGGCGATGATGCCGATCGGGCCGGCGCCGGTGATCAGCACGTCCTCGCCGATCAGGTCGAACTCCAGCGCGCAGTGCGCGGCATTGCCGTAGGGGTCGAAGAACGCGGCCAGCTCGGAGGGAATCTGGTCGGGGATCGGCCACAGGTTCGAGGCCGGCATGGTCATGTATTCGGCGAACGCGCCGTTGCGGTTCACGCCGATGCCCACGGTGTTCGGGCACAGGTGCTGGCGGCCGGCGCGGCAGTTGCGGCAGTGGCCGCAGACGATGTGGCCTTCCGCCGAGACGCGGTCGCCGACCTTGTAGCCGGTGACGCCCGGGCCGATCTCCACGATGCGGCCGACGAACTCGTGGCCGATGACGAGGCCGGGCTTGATGACGCGCTGGGACCATTCGTCCCACTTGTAGATGTGCAGGTCGGTGCCGCAGATCGCGGTCTTCTCCAGCTTGATCAGCACCTCGTTGGGGCCGACCTCGGGCACCGGTACCTCTTCCATCCAGATGCCCTGCTCGGGCTTGCGCTTGACCAGGGCCTTCATCGTCTGCGGCATGGGGGGATCCAATTTCGGCTGGCCCGCGTGGCGGGCGGGGAAACGCCGATTATAGATCGCCGCGGGGACGGTCTGGATGTTTCAGCCCGAGGGCAATGCCGGAAGGTGGTAACCGAGGGCGAACGCGACGCTGATCGCGATGCAGACCGCGAACCAGAAGGTATGGTTGTTCTTGTCCCAGATGGGCGTGCTCACGGCGAAATCCCCCTGTGTGCCGCTCGGCGACATGCAGCATCAAGCAAGACTCGCACCGCGTGCGCGGATGTTGCGGTGCATGGCGTGAAACTGTGAGCTCCATCGCTCTCAGGGGCTTTTGCCCATGCCTGAAGTAGCGGGCGAGGCGGGCGGCAGGCGAATCGCGCATGATCGTGGCGGGTGCGCGGCTGACGTGGAGCGGCAGTTGTGGCCGCTACAATGCCGCGATGCCTGTCGATCGACGTCCGCCCGCCATCTTCCTGATGGGTCCCACCGCCTCCGGCAAGACCGCGCTGGCCTGCGCGTTGCGCCAGCGCTTCCCGCTGGACCTGGTGAGCGTGGATTCGGCGCTGGTCTACCGCGGCATGGACGTGGGCACGGCCAAGCCGGACGCCGCCACGCTGGCGCGTCATCCGCACGCGCTGGTGGACATCCGCGATCCGGCGGAAGCGTATTCGGCGGCGGATTTCCGCGACGATGCGACGGCCGCCATGCGTCGCATCGGCGAGGCGGGCCGGGTGCCGCTGCTGGTGGGCGGCACCGGGCTGTATTTCCGCGCGCTGCAGCGCGGGCTGTCCAGCCTGCCTCAGGCCGATCCGGACGTGCGTGCGCGGCTGGCCGCGCAGGCGGCCGAGGCCGGCTGGGACGCCATGCATCGCCGGCTGGCGGCGCTCGACCCGGCCGCCGCGTGCCGCATCCGCCCCGGCGACCGGCAGCGGCTGCAGCGCGCGCTGGAGGTGATCGAGCTGACCGGCCGTCCGCTTAGCGAACAGCAGCGTGGCGACGGCGCAGTGACTTTCCCGTGGCGCGTGCTGAAACTGGCCCTGCTGCCCGGCGACCGGACGGTGCTGCACGCACGCATCGCCAGCCGCTTCGACGCCATGCTCGCCGGCGGGTTGCTGGACGAAGTGGCGGCGTTGCGCGGGCGCGGCGACCTGCACCCGGACCTGCCCGCGATGCGTGCGGTCGGCTACCGCCAGGCCTGGGAGCACCTGGACGGGCGCTACGGCCTCGCGGAACTGCGCGAGCGCGGCATCTTCGCCACGCGGCAGCTGGCCAAGCGCCAGCTCACCTGGCTGCGCGCGGAGCCGGACGCCCGGGCGCTGGATCCGGATGCGCCGGACCTGCAGCGGCGCGCGGAGGACGCGCTGGCGCTGTTCCTCGGACCGGCCTCCTGAGAGCCTGTTCAAAGTCCCCCGTGGTCCGCGCCGGGAACTGTTTGCGCGCAGACCAAGGGAGAGGGAAGGAGCGGCTCCCGGGACGCCACGCACACGCCGCGCTCACCCGCGGCGGCGCAATCTCGCCGCCATCGGACGGTTCTGTGCGCCAGCGCATAATGGGTTTCTTACACGCTCGATTTAAAAGCGGTTAACATTCCCCAGAAAGCTTGGGCCGGGACGCTGTGCGTCTTTTCTCCGGCCCCGTCCGCCGCAGGGGAGAACAACAATGTCCAAAGGGCAGTCATTGCAAGATCCGTTTCTCAACGCGCTGCGCCGCGAGCGGGTACCGGTCGCCATCTATCTGGTCAACGGCATCAAGCTGCAGGGCACGGTCGAATCGTTCGACCAGTTCGTGGTGCTGCTGCGCAACCAGGTGAGCCAGATGGTGTACAAGCACGCCATCTCCACCGTGGTGCCCAGCCGCAACGTGCGCATGGGCAACGGCCACGAGGGCCACGACGGCGCCAGCGAGGGCCAGCCCGCCCCGGCCTCCGCCGGGGCCTGACGCCGCCGCACGCATCACCGAGGTAGATCCACCCTGTTCGACAGACAAAAGAAAGGCGACCGCGCCGTCCTCGTCCTGCCGCACGCACGCGGCGAAGGCGACGCCGCGCGCCGCGCCGCCGAATTCACCGAGCTGGCGAAGTCCGCCGGCGCCGACGTGCTGGGCAGCCTCGCCGCCCGTATCGACACGCCCAACCCCCGCTACTACATCGGCACCGGCAAGGCCGACGAAGTGGCGGAGATGGCGCGTGCGCTGGGTGCCGACCTGGTGCTGGTCGACCATCTGCTGAGTCCGGTGCAGGAGCGCAACCTGGAAAAGCACCTGGGCATGCGCGTGGTCGACCGTGCGGGACTGATCCTGGACATCTTCGCCCTGCGCGCCCGCTCGCACGAAGGCAAGCTGGAAGTGGAGCTGGCCCAGCTCAAGCACCTGGCCACCCGGCTGGTGCGCGGCTGGAGCCACCTCGACACCCAGCGCGGCGGCGCCATCGGCAACCGCGGCCCTGGCGAGACCCAGCTGGAAACCGACCGCCGCCTGCTGGCCGAACGGGTGAAGCAGCTCACCCGGCGGCTGGAGAAGGTGCAGACCCAGCGTGGGCAGCAGCGCCGCGCGCGCCTGCGCAACACGGTGCCGCGGGTGGCGCTGGTGGGTTACACCAACGCCGGCAAGTCCACCTTGTTCAACGCGCTGACGGCCGGCGCCGTCTATGCCGCCGACCAGCTGTTCGCCACGCTGGACCCCACCGTGCGCCGCATCGGAGACCTGGCCTGCGGCCCGGCCGTGCTGGCGGACACCGTGGGCTTCGTGCGCGACCTGCCGCACGACCTGGTCGCCGCCTTCCGCGGCACCCTGGCCGAGGCGCGCGACGCCGACCTGCTGCTGCACGTCTGCGACGCCGCCGACGAGGAACGCGAACGGCTGGCCCGGGTGGTGGACCAGGTGCTGGAGGAGATCGGCGCCGGCGACCTGCCGCAGCTGCGGGTGATGAACAAGATCGATGCCATCCATGCCGGCGAAGACATCCAAGGCCCCACTCTTCAGGAAAGCGCGGTTTTGGGCGGCGTGGGCGAAGGACGAGTCATGCAGCCGCGCATCGACCGCGACGGCGAGGGGCGCCCGCACACGGTGTGGCTGTCCGCCGCCACCGGGGCAGGGCTGGACCTGCTGCGCCAGGCGCTGGGCGAACTGCTGGGCGGCGAGCGCGTGCGCTCGGACCTGCACCTGCCGCTGAGTGCCGGGCGCCTGCACGCACGGCTCAAGGCCGCCGGCGCGATCGCCGACGAGGCCGTGGACGAGGACGGCTGGCGCCTGCGCATCGACGCCCCGCGCAGCGTGATCGCCCCCCTGGCTGGCGGCGGCGACGATGCGATCCTGCTGCGCGAGCTGCTGGCGGGCTGACTCCCGGCGGGCTGGACGCGGCATCCGCAGGGGCGCCTCTGGTAGAATGACGGGCGTTTGTGCGCGACTCCGAGCGGGCGCGTACCCGTCCCGTCACCCGTCGCCATCATGCCCCATCCCGTCCACAGCGTTTTCCGGCCTTCGCAGCCGGCCTCCCAGCGGCCCCAAGGAGACTGACATGGCCTGGAACGAACCCGGCAACGGGCAGCGCGATCCGTGGAACAAGTCCAACCGGCCCTCCGGCGGCAAGCCGGGGCTGGATGCCGCGCTGAAGAACCTGCGCCGGCACCTGGGCAGGTTCGGCGGCGGCCGCGGCGGCCTGTTCACCATCGTGCTGGCGCTGGTGCTGGCGTGGCTGCTGCTGAGCAGCTACACCGTGGTCGGCGCCAACCAGTCCGGCGTGGTGCTGCGCTTCGGCCGCTACGCCCGCACGCTGGGCCCGGGCTTCCACTTCAAGCTGCCGCAGCCGCTGGAATCGGTGGGCAAGGTGGCCACCACCAGCGTGCGCTCGGTCACCGACCAGGTGCGCATGCTGACCAGCGACGAGAACATCATCTCGGTCAACTTCAACGTGCAGTACCAGGTGTCGGACGCGCGCAAGTTCCTGTTCGCCGCGCGCGACCCCGAGGACACCCTGCGCGAGGCCGCCGAGGCCGCGGTGCGCGCCGTGGTGGGCGCGCACACGATGGACGAGATCCTCACCGGCACCGATGCCGTCGCCGAGGCGGGGGCCGCCAATGGCGCGGCGCCCGCCAGCGTGCCAGCCGGCGCCGCCGCGGGCGGCGCGGTGGCGGCGGCCGCCTCGGCGGTGGCGTCGGCGACCGACCCGTCGCGCGACACCCTGCAGCAGCAGACCCGCGACATCCTGCAGCACACCCTGGACGGCTACGACATCGGCCTGCAGGTCACCGACGTGAGCTTCCAGAACGTGGCCCCGCCGCAGGAAGTGAAGGACGCCTTCGACGACGTCAACGCCGCGCGCGAGGACAAGCAGGGCACCGAGAACAAGGCCCGCGCCTATGCCAGCAAGGTGGTCCCGCAGGCGCGCGGCGACGCCGCCCGCATCGCGGCCGAGGCCGCCGGCTACAAGGCCTCGCGCATTGCCCGCGCGCAGGGCGACGCGCAGCGCTTCGAGCTGCTGGAGCAGCAGTACAAGGCCGCGCCCGAGGTCACCCGCCGCCGGCTGTGGCTGGAGACGATGGAGCAGGTGATGGCGAACGACCGCAAGGTGATCGACGGCTCGGGCGGACGCAACATCATCAACCTGGCGCCGGCGCGTGCCGGTGGCGGCACGACGCAGGCGCAGGGCGCCGCGGCCGCGGCCGCGAGCGCGCCGGACGACGGCGGCGACGCAGGCAAGGAGACCCAGCCATGAAGATCGCCACCGGAATCCTCGCCGTGCTGCTGGTGCTGCTCGGCTTCAACAGCGCCTACGTGGTGAGCGAGGGGCAGAGCGCGCTGGTGCTGCAGTTCGGCCGCATCGTGCGCACTGGCGACCAGCCGGGCCTGCACTTCAAGCTGCCGCTGCTGCAGCAGGTGGTGCTGCTGGACAACCGCATCCTCACCCTGGACGCGCAGCCGGAGCGCTACTTCACCTCCGAGAAGAAGAGCGTCAACGTCGACTTCTACGTGAAGTGGCGCATCGCCGACAACGCCACCTACTACCGCGCCACCAACGGCAACGAGCTGCAGGCGATCCAGCGCCTCACCCCGATCGTGAAGGACGCGCTGCGCTACGAGTTCAACGCGCGCACCCTGCAGGAACTGGTCAGCGGCGGCCGCAAGGACATCACCGCGCGCGTGCGCAGGCAGACCGACGCGGTGGCGCGCAAGAACCTGGGCATCTCGGTGGTGGACGTGCGCATCAAGCGCATCGACCTGCCCGACGAGGTCAGCGAGTCGGTCTACAAGCGCATGCGCGCCGAGCGCCTGCAACTGGCCAACGAGCTGCGTTCCACCGGCCAGCAGGTGGCTGAGACGATCCAGGCCGACGCCGACAAGCAGGGCCAGATCATCCGCGCCGACGCCGAGCGCGACGCCGCCAAGGTGCGCGGCGAAGGCGACGCCCAGGCCGCGGCGATCTACGCCCAGGCCTACGGCCAGGACCCGGAGTTCTTCGCCTTCTACCGCAGCCTGCAGGCCTACAAGAAGGCCTTCGCAGACGGCAAGGGCGTGCTGATCCTCAAGCCGGACTCGGAGTTCCTGCGCTACTTCGGCAACCCGGCGCCGGGCAAGCGCTGAGCGCGGCATGTCGCACGACCTGTACGCCGCGCTGTGCCTGGTGATGGTGATCGAGGGCCTGGTGCTGTTCGCCGCGCCGCGCGGCTGGCAGGCCATGGCGCGCGAGGCGCTGAAGCTGGAGCCGCGCACGCTGCGCGCCTTCGGTGCCCTGGCGATGGTGGCCGGCTTGCTGGTGCTGCGGCTGGTGCATTGACATCCGCGGCGGGGCGCGGCCCCGCCGAACCGTTTTCCGCGCCCCCCGATGGGGCGCATCGACGAGCGAGAAGATCATGGGCAAGTCAGTCGTAATCCTTGGTGCCCAGTGGGGCGACGAAGGCAAGGGCAAGATCGTCGACCTGCTGACCGAACGGGTCAGCGCGGTGGCGCGCTTCCAGGGCGGCCACAACGCCGGCCACACGCTGGTGATCAAGGGCAAGAAGACCGTGCTGCACCTGATCCCCTCGGGCATCCTGCGCGACGACGCGCTGTGCCTGATCGGCAACGGCGTGGTGCTGTCGCCCGAGGCGCTGATCAAGGAAGTCGCCGAGCTGGAGGCCAACGGCGTGGACGTGCGCTCGCGCGTGAAGATCAGCCCGGCCACGCCGCTGATCATGCCGTACCACATCGCCGTCGACAAAGCGCGCGAGGCCGCCGCCGGCAAGGGCGCCATCGGCACCACCGGCCGCGGCATCGGCCCGGCCTACGAGGACAAGGTGGCGCGCCGCTCGATCCGCGTGGCCGACCTGATGTACCCGCACGAGCTGCCCGCGCTGCTGAAGAGCGCGGTGGACTACCACAACTTCATCCTCACCCAGTGGCTGAAGGCCGAGCCGGTGGACTACGACGCCGTGCTGAAGGACGCGCTGGCCTGGGGCGAGTACATCAAGCCGCTGGTGGACGACGTGGCCACCATCCTGCACGACGTGCGTAGGGACGGCGGCAACATCCTGTACGAGGGCGCGCAGGGCGCGCTGCTCGACATCGACCACGGCACCTATCCCTACGTCACCTCGTCCAACACCACCGTCGGCGGCGCGCTGGCCGGCACCGGCGTGGGCGCGCACGACATCGACTACGTGCTGGGCATCTGCAAGGCCTACGCCACACGCGTGGGCGGCGGCCCGTTCCCCACCGAGCTGCACGACGAGATGGGCGAACGCCTGCGCAAGGTCGGCAACGAGTTCGGCGCCAGCACCGGCCGTCCGCGCCGCTGCGGCTGGATCGACCTGGTCGCGCTGAAGCGCGCGGTGCAGATCAACGGCATCAACGGCTTGGCCATCACCAAGCTTGACGTGCTCGACGGCCTGCCCACGATCAAGGTGTGCATCGCCTACGAATACCGCGGCAAGCGCCGCGAGCTGGCGCCGCTGGACGCCGACGGCTGGGCCGAGTGCAAGCCGGTGTACCTGGAGTTCCCGGGCTGGGAGGAGTCCACCGCCGGCATCCGCGACTGGAACAAGCTGCCCGCCGCCGCCCGCGCCTACCTGCGTGCGGTGGAGGAGCTGTCCGGCTGCAAGCTGTCGATCGTCGCCACCGGCGCCGACCGCGACGACACCATCGTGCTGGACGACCCGTTCGCCTGACCCTCCCGGCTGCCGGGACGCGCGACGAAGAAGGCCCCGCATGCGGGCCTTCTTCGTTTCCACGCCACCCGCCGGGGCGGCGCGGCCCGGGGACTCAATGCCCCCGCGTGTCCGCAGCCGCACTGCCGTTGGCCTGCGCCGAAGCGGAGACGCCGCCGCCGAACGAGCCGCTGGCACGGGCCTGGCCGTTGGCCGAGCCGTCCGCGCCGGCGCCTGAGCCGGTGCTGGTGTTGCCGTTGCCGCCGGCGCTGCCCGAGCCCGAGGCATCGGCTGCCGGGCTGCCGGCGGCGACGGGCTGGCTGCCTGCGCCGTTCGCCGCGGACGAGGCCGCGCCCTGCGCCGCGCCGCCAGCCAGCGAGCCCAGCGAGCGGGCCGCGGACGTGCCCCTGGCGGCGAGCTCCCGGCTCCTGCCGATGCCAGCCTGGGCGGCATCGTCGGCGTCCGCGCGGGCGTTGCCGGCTGCATCCTGCGCGCGGCCCAGCGCGTTCCCGATGCCCTGTCCGGCCGTCTCGACGTCCGAACGTCCCTGGCCGGCGGCAGCGCCCGCGACGGTGCCCGCGGCGGAACCGTCGAGGCTGCCGGAAGCGGACGCGCTGCCGTTGGCATCGGCATGGCCGTCCGCCTGGTCCGCGGCCTGCGTTGCGGTTTGCTTCGCCTGCCTCACGGCCGCCGCGGCGTGCTGGTGCAGGCGCTGCGCACGTTGCGTGATCGAGGCGGCATCGACGCGAGGCGCGATGAGGCCGCCCACGCCCGGACCTGCGTGGTCGATCGGGCCGATCCTGCCGGCGATGCCGCCGGCGAGCGAGCCGCCCACCACCTGGGCATGGGCGCCGGTCATCGCGGCCAGGGCGAGCACGCCGCCGCACAGGGCGATGCCGAGGGTCTTGTTGCTGAGGGTCGTGTTGCGCATGTCGGGACCTCCTGCCGGCGGCGAATCCGCGGCTTCCAGGGGCCATTACGCGCGGCACCGGGGCATCCTTCCATGGCGGCCGGCGCGGGTTGCCCCGCGTTCAGCTTCAGGGCGACAGCAGGCCGTGGCCGCAGCGCGCGCCGCCATCCCCGGCATCGAGCGGGCGGGCCTCGCCGATCAGGCGCCGCAGTACCCGGGCCGCGGCTTCCGGCCCGGGGGCGTCCAGCACGTGGGCGGCCTTGCGTGCCACGACGGGTGCCGCGAACGAAGTGCCGCGCAGCATGTCCTGGCCGCTGCCGACCACGCCGGGCGCGCAAAAGGCCACCTGCGTGCCGCTCGCGGATTCGGGCAGCACGTGGCCGCGCGCATCGACGGCGCCGACGCCGATCACGCCGGGATAGGCCGCCGGGAACAACGGCGGCGCCGCGGGTCCATCGTTGCCGGCGGCGCCGACCAGTACATGGCCGCGCGCGACCATCGCCTGCACCGCGCGCGCGAGCACCGGGTTGTCCGGGCCGACCAGGCTGATGTTGATCACCGGCACGCGTTCGCGGTCCAGCCATGCGAGTGCGTCCACCAGGCGGGAGGTGGCGCCGCCGACCTCGTCGCCGCACCACAGGTCGGCGGCGTACAGGGTGTCCGCGTCGCCGTCGACGAGGCGCGCGGCGATAGCCGTGCCATGCCGCGAGGCTGCCGGCGCGCCGCAGCCATGCGCTTCGACGCGCGCGCGCGCCAGCGCGGGGTTGGTCGGGTCGACCCCGCCGTCGACCATTCCCACGCTGCGTGCCGGCATGGCAGGCGCGGGCGCGTCCGTCGCGTCCGCCGTGCCGGCGTCGCCCGCGGGAAGGTAGAGATGCTGGTAGGTGAGCGTGGCATCCGGCGCGGCCTTGCGCAGGGCGCGCATGGCTTTGCGCGTGCCGCGCCCGCGGGTGTCGTGCAGCACCGCCAGGTCCAGCCCCAGCGCCGCGTCCGCCGCGGCGTCGCGATCCACGGTGAAACCCTGCGCCCGCACGGCGTCGACTTGGGCATCCGAAAGACCGATGGCGAGGAACTCGCCGCGCAGGACCGGTGCGCCCCGGGGATCGACGGCGACGCGCCGGCGCTGCCTGCGCAGCAGCGCGTCGACCTGCGCTTTCAGGCCGAGGGGCAGCGTCCGCCGCAGCAGGTCGCCGGCACTCTGCAGGCTGCCTGGCATCGCGCCGGGCAGGGGCGTCGCCGGAACCGGCAGGGTCGGCAGCTGCCGCTGCACCGGGCCGAGCACCTGCGCTTTCGCGGGGGTGCTCCCGGCCAGTGCGAGCGCGATGGCCAGCACCGGAACGGACAGCGCGGAAGCACGACGCAGGGACATCGCCGGGTACCTCGGAAGCGATGGGGCCGGATGCTAGCATGGGCCCGCTTTACGCCCTCGAACCGCGCCGGCGCGACCGGGGGAAGGAATCCACCCCTCCAGACGTAGTGGAAGGTGATGCGTGAATCCGAGCGATGCCGTGCGCGAGGGGCTGATCGCACTGCTGCCGCGCCTGCGGCGCCTGGCGCGGGTGCTGGCAGGGCAGGCGGCCGACGCCGACGACCTGGTGCAGGTGGTGCTGGAACGCGCGCTGGCCCGGTCCGCGCAGTGGCGGCCGGACGCCGCGCTGGACAAATGGGTGTTCGCGATCGCGCGCAATGCCTGGCGGGACGAATTGCGCGCGCGCGGCAGGGCGCAGCACCTGTTCGCGCCCGAAGAAGCCGGTGAGGCGGTGGCCGACGGCGGCGAGGCGCGGCATGCGCAGCGGATGGAACTGGCGCAGGCGCTGGCGATGCTGCCGCCGGACCATCGCGAGGTGGTGGCGCTGGTGCTGGTCGAGGGCCTGTCCTACGACGAGGCCGCCGCGTTGCTGGAGGTCCCGGCGGGAACCGTCACCAGCCGGCTGGCCCGCGCCCGCGCCGCCCTGCAGGCGCAGCTTGGGAACGATGCATGAACCCGATCGACGACGACATCCTGCAGGCCTACGTGGACGGCGCGCTCGGCGCGGCGGACGCCGCGCGCGTCGATGCCGCGCTGGCGCAGGACGAGGCGCTGGTCCGCCGCGTGCGGCAGATGCGGGCCCTGGACGCGCAACTGCGGGCCGCGTTCGACCCGGTGCTGGACGAGCCGGTGCCGGCGCGCCTTTCCGCCCTGCTGCAGCCGCGGGCCGCCCCTGCCGTTGTTCCACTGGCGGTACCGGAGGGCGGGCGTGGCGCGAACCCCGTCCGCCGTCGTGCGCCTCGTCGCTGGCTGATGCCGGGCGCCGCGCTGGCAGCGTCGGTGGCGCTGTTCGTCGCCGGCCTGTGGTGGTGGCATGCCGGCAACGGCATGGTGCGCATGCGGAACGGCGAGCCCTATGCCGCCGGCGTCCTCGACCGTGCACTGGGCCACGCGCTGGCGAGCGAACCGGACGCGCGTGCCGCGGTCGCGATCGGCCTGAGTTTCCGCGCCAACGACGGACGCATCTGCCGCACCTTCACCGTCCGCACGCCACCGGCGCGCGCCGGGCTGGCCTGCCACACGGCGGCGGGCTGGGAACTGCCCGTGCTGGGCCCGGCGGCTCCGGCCGAAGGCGGCGAGCTGCGCCAGGCCGCGAGCGACCTGCCGCCCGCGGTCCAGGCCGCGGTCGACACCCGCTTGCGCGGCAACGTCTTCGACGCGCGGCAGGAACGCGCGGCCAGGGCGGCGGGCTGGCACTGAACCGGGGCCGTGCCGGCGGCAGGCGGGACGGGTCGACGTGCGGCGATCCGCTCACTTGGGCGGGCGGAGATGGCGGCGGAGATCCAGAGACAGCTCGCCGGCCTTCGCATCCACTCATGCACGCGGCGGGCCGGTCGACGTTTGCGTATCGCGCGGCGCGCGGCGGATCAGCGTGATCTTGCCGTTCGGCTCCAGCCGCGCCAGCAGCACGGTGGATTCGTCCTCCAGGCCCGCGGCGTGCAGTTCGCGCTCGAATTCGGGATCGCCGATGTCGTGGCGGCGCAGCGCCGCCGGGTCGCGCCGGCCCCGGCGCGCCAGCACCGCCGGCGAGCCGCCCACCAGCCGGTTGAAGGCCAGCCAGCGCGCGCCCAGCCAGCCGAACGCCTTGTTCACCAGCAGGATCGCCGCCACCGCGATCAGCGGGCCGATCAGCGAAGCATCCTTGCCCACGATGGCGGTGCGCAGCGAGCCGCCCACCACGATCAGCACCACGATGTTGAATGGCGACAGGTCGCCGAACGAGCGCTTGCCGGACAGGCGCAGCATCGCCAGCACCGCCAGGTACACCACCACGCCGCGCAGCGCGAACATCCACCAGGGCAGGGCGAGATCGAACAGTTCGCGCATGGCCGTCCTCCATCGTGGCGCCGGCGTCCCGGCATGGCGCGGCCTGCGGGCGTGCGGGTGCCGTGCGGCGGCCTGGCCGCCGGGCGCGCGTGCGTGAGCGTTCCGCCGGCGCCGTGGAGGAAGCGTCAGGGAGGCGTCCACGCCTTCGTCAGCGCGCCGCCACGCCCTTCCACCGGGTCGCTGGCAGGGAAGGGCAGTTCCGCGATGCGCCGGCGCGTTGCCTCGTCCGGCGCGTGGCGGCAGATGTCCCAGTCCTGGTCCGGCGGATAGGCGCCGACCACCAGGAAGCCTTCGCCGGCATGCATCCGGCAATGCCCGGTGCCGGCGGGCAGCACCGCCACGTCACCGGCGCGCACGTCGACCTCGCGCCCGCCCGGGCCGCCCAGCACCAGCGTGGCCTCGCCGCGCGCGAAACCCAGCACCTCGTGCGCGGTGGAATGGTAGTGGTGGAAGCCGTACACGCCGTCGCGCCAGCGCGGCGGCCAGCCGTGGCGGCGGAACATCGTCTCGAACGCGGCGGCGGCGTCCTCGCTGCCCGGACCCTCCAGCACGGCGCGGTACAGCAGCACCGGCAACCGCGGGTGGTTGGGCACCCAGTCGCGGGGTTCGAGCAGGAAGGTCTCGGGTTTCATCGCCAGGTCTCCCGGACAGGTTCGCCACGCGCACGCTAGCGCGTCGGCGGCAAGCGCCGGTGAAAGCGGCGGCAAGGCGATGCGGCGCGCATCGTCGCGCTTTTTCCACGCGCCGCCGACCCGCGGCGACGCAGGATCGCCGCGAGCCACACACGGACACGAAGCCATGGGCCATGACACGGGTTCCCGCCACGACACGCCGCCGGTGATGCCGCCGACCGAACACGCATTGCACGCCGAGGGCGGCACCGGCGGCCGCAGCGGCACCGGGCAGGCGCAGCCGCATCACGGCTACGACGAACGCGAAGGTCGCAACGCGCTGGGCCAGCCGGTCGATCCGGACAGCGAACTGCCGCCGGCGCCCACCGGCCCGGGCTACCAGAGTGGCGGCAGCGGCCAGGACCGCGAGCCGCAGGTGCACGAACGCAAGACCGGCGGCCTGGGCGACCACGCTGGGCGCGACCCGCGCGGCGCCGCCGATCCCGCGCCGGGCGTGCCGGTGGAGCGCGGACGTTGAGCCGGCCGGCGGCGAGGAGACGACATGCACGACGAAACCGAAGGCAAGACCGCCGGCCGCAACACGCAGAGCCAGGGCGGCATCGGTCGCGAGGCGGCGCAGCGCGCGCGCCGGCATCCGGATCCGGCGGCGGGCGGTCCCGGCGATCCCCGTGGCGGGCATGTCCCGGTGCCGGGGCCGTCGCTGGACGAAGGCGGCGGCGATCGCGGCGTGACCGGCTTCACGGGCGACGACGGGGGGCACGTGCCGGCCGACGCGCAGGGACGGCCGGCCCCGCTGCAGCCCGGCCAGGCAGCCAAGGGCGGCACGCGCGGCGCCGGTCGGTGCCGGTAGACCCGGTGGCAGCTGCGGCCACGCCGCTGGCATGAATGGCAGACTCCCGGAGAAACGCATGCACGACCATCCCCATTCCTCCTCGCGCCGGCGCCTGATGCAGGGTGCCTCGATCGGCTTGGCGGCCACCTTGGCCGCGCCCGTGCTGGGCCATGCCGGTGGTGGTGGCGGCTCCGCCCCGGCGCCGCACGATCCGCGCGAGGGCTACCCCAAGCCTCCGTTCGATCCACAGCCGCAACCCTGGCCCGGCCTGGCCTCGAAGATGACGCCGAAGCCCGACCACGGCGAGGCCAGCTACCGCGGCAGCGGCAAGCTGGCCGGGCGCAAGGCGCTGATCACCGGCGGCGACTCCGGCATCGGGCGCGCGGCCGCCATCGCCTATGCGCGCGAAGGCGCGGACGTGGCGATCGGCTACCTGCCGGCCGAGGAAGAGGACGCCCGGGAAGTGCTGCACCTGATCTGCGAGGCCGGGCGCAAGGCCTTGCCGCTGCCCGGCGACATCCGCGACGAGGGCTTCTGCAAGGCGATGGTGGAGAAGGCCGTGCAGGGCCTGGGCGGGCTGGACATCCTGGTCAACAACGCGGCCCGCCAGCACAGCCACGACTCCATCCTCGAGCTGAGCACCGAGGACTTCGACTGGACGATGAAGACCAACCTCTACGGCATGTTCTGGATCACCCGGGCGGCGTTGCCGCACATGCCGCCGGGCGCGGCGATCGTCAACACCGCCTCGGTGAACGCCTACGACCCGTCGGAGAACCTGCTCGACTACTCGATGACCAAGGGCGCCATCGTGCTGTTCACCAAGGCGCTGGCGAAGCAGGCGATCAGGCGCGGGGTGCGCGTGAACGCGGTGGCGCCCGGGCCGTTCTGGACGCCGCTGCAGGTCTCCGGCGGGCAGACCGCGGAGAACGTGCGCAAGTTCGGCGGCGACACGCCGATGACCCGCCCCGGCCAGCCGGCCGAGCTGGCGCCGGTCTATGTGCTGCTGGCCTCCAGCGAGGCCAGCTACGTCACCGGCCAGGTGTATGGCGCGTCGGGCGGCAAGGGCCAGCCCTGAAGTGCGCGTGCCCGCCGTGGCCGCTAGCATCCGCGGCAGTGGACGGCGGAAGGGGTGGCCATGGCGCGCGACGAAGGGCTGGAGGCATTGCTGGAGGACGAACTGGCCGGCGAGCCGGACCTGGTCGTGAAACCGATGTTCGGCGGCCGTGCCTGGCTGCTGCACGGCCACCTGCTGTGCGGCGCGCGCCACGACGGCATCCTGTTCCGCCTCGGCAGGGGACGCGATGGCTGGGCGCTGGCCGTGGCCGGCGTCGCGCCGATGTTCTCGCGCGACCGGCGCATGGAGGGCTGGGTGCGCGCCACGCCTGAAGCCTGTGGCGACGATACCCTGCGCCGGCGCCTGCTGGATGCGGCCCTGGCCTTCGTCGCGACTCTGCCGCCGAAATAGCCGCTGCGTCCCCGGTTCATGACTTCCGGCGCTGTCGGTGCCGCGCCGCAGGCGCCACCATCGCGCGCAGGGGAGGCGGCATGTCCGCCCGTCCACGATCTGCCCGGCATGCGGCGCTGGCCGCGCGTCGGGCTTTGTCCTGACCCAAGGAGAGGTTTTCCATGCGCAAGCCCCTGGTTTCCGCGATCGCGCTGGCGTTCGCCGTGTCCGCCGGCGGTGTGCTGGCGATGCCGGCGCAGCCGGCCGCCACCGAGTCGTCGCTCGCCCCCACCCAGTTGCCGCGCAGCGTGCGGCCCACGCATTACGACGTGAGCATCGTGCCGCATGCGGACAAGCTGGACTTCGACGGCAAGGTGACGGTGGACGTCGAGGTGCTGAAGCCCACGACCAGCATCACGCTGAACGCGCTGGGCATGACGTTCTCCGCGGTGACGCTGGCGCCGGCCGCGGGCAAGGGCGGTACCGCCACGGCCAAGGTGACGCTGGACGAGAAAGCGCAGACCGCTACCTTCACCTTCGCCAAGGCCATTGCGCCGGGCCGCTACAGGCTGGCGATGGACTACGTCGGCACCATCGGCACCCAGGCCAACGGCCTGTTCGCCATCGACTACCCGACCGACGCCGGCCAGAAGCGCGCGCTGTACACCCAGTTCGAGAACTCCGACGCGCGCCGCTTCATTCCCTCGTGGGACGAGCCGGCCTACAAGGCCACGTTCGACCTCTCGGTCACCGTGCCCGCCGGCGAGATGGCGGTGAGCAACATGCCGGTGGCGTCGAAGGTCGACGCCGGCCATGGCCTGGAGAAAGTGACCTTCCGGACCACGCCGAAGATGTCCACCTACCTGCTGTTCTTCGGCCTGGGCGATTTCGACCGCGCCACCACCAGCTCCGACGGCACCGAGATCGGCGTGGTGATGCAGAAGGGCAAGGCGGCGCAGGCGAAGTTTGCGCTGGACTCGGCCAAGGCGGTGCTGCACGACTACAACGAGTACTTCGGCATCAAGTACCCGTTGCCGAAGCTGGACAACATCGCCGCGCCCGGCAGCAGCCAGTTCTTCTCGGCGATGGAGAACTGGGGCGCGATCTTCACCTTCGAATACGCCATGCTGCTCGATCCCTCGATCTCCACCCAGGGCGACAAGATGGAGGTGTTCGGCACCGCCGCGCACGAGATGGCGCACCAGTGGTTCGGCGACCTGGTGACCATGAACTGGTGGGACAACCTGTGGCTCAACGAGGGCTTCGCCTCGTGGATGGCCGAGCGCGAGACCGAGAAGCGCCACCCCGAGTGGAACACCGTGCTGGACACCGTGGGCGTGCGCGAGGGCGCGATGTCGCGCGATGCGGTGGCCACCACGCACCCGATCGTGCAGAAGATCGACACGGTGGAGCAGGCCAGCCAGGCCTTCGACACCATCACCTACTCGAAGGGCGAGGCGGTGATCCGCATGCTGGAGGCCTACGTGGGCCCCGAGGCCTGGCGCCAGGGCGTGCACAACTACCTGAAGGCCCATGCCTACGGCAATACGGTATCGGACGACCTGTGGCACGCGATGGACGGCGTGGCCGGCGGCAAGCCGATCACCCAGGTGGCGCACGACTTCACCCTGCAGCCGGGCGTGCCGCTGATCAAGGTGGACTCGGCGGTGTGCAATGGCGGCCAGACCACCGTCAAGCTGACCCAGGGCGAGTTCACCAAGGACCGGCCGGGCAAGCAGCCGTTGCGCTGGCACGTGCCGGTGATCGCCGGGACGCTGGGCAGCCAGCCCGTGAGCGCGCTGGTGGACGGCCAGGCCACGATGAAGCTGCCCGGCTGCGGCCCGGTGCTGGTGAACGCGGGGCAGAGCGGCTACTACCGCACGCTGTACGCGCCCGCGCAGCTCGCTGCGCTGAAGCAGGACTTCGGCAAGCTGGCGCCGATCGACCAGCTCGGCCTGATGAGCGACAGCTGGGCCGAGGGCATGGCCGGCCTGCAGCCGGTGTCGGACTACCTCGACATGGCCAGGGCCACGCCGGCGAATGCCGCCCCGGAGATCTGGGCCGAGGTGGCCGGCAGCCTGGCCGGGCTGGACGAGTACTACCGCGGCGACGAGGCGCGCCAGCAGCGCTTCCGCGCCTATGCGACCGGGCTGCTCGAGCCGGTGTTCGCGCGCGTGGGCTGGGAGGCGAAGCCGGGCGAGAGCACGTCCACCACGCTGCTGCGCACGCAATTGATCGGCACCCTCGCCAGGCTGGGCGACAGGAACGTGCTCGACGAGGTGCGCCGCCGCTACGACGCGCAGGCCACCGATCCGAAGGCGGTGCCGGCGGCCCTGCGCAAGACCATCCTGGCCATCGTGGCACAGCATGCCGACGCGGCCACCTGGGACAAGCTGCACGCCCAGGCCCAGGCCGAGAAGTCGCCGATGATCAAGGACCGCCTGTACCGCCTGCTGGCCGTCGCGGAAGACAAGGCGCTGGCCCGGCGCGCGCTGGACCTGGCGCTCACCCCGGAGCCGGGCGCCACCAACAGCGCCGGCATGATCGCCAGCGTGGCCTGGCGCCATCCGGAGATGGCCTACGACTTCGCCATGGCGCATCGCGCCCAGGTGGACAAGCTGGTCGATTCCACCTCCAGCAGCCGCTTCTACCCGGCGCTGGGCGGCAGCTCGTTCGACCCGGCGATGATCGGCAAGATCCAGGCCTACGAGGCCACCATCGCGCCCGGCGCGCGCCGCCCCGCGGAGACCGTGATCGCCAACATCAAGTACCGCATGATGGTGCGCAAGGATCGCCTGCCGGCGGTGGACGCCTGGCTGGCGAAGCACGGCGGCTGAGGCAGGGCCGGACCGCACTCCGGTGGTCCGCACGAAAAACCCCGGGGAGACCCTAATGCCAGTCAGTTAAGGCATTGACGAAGCCGGAATGACCCGAGAGGCTCATGGTTTTCCATGAGCCTCTTGCTTGATGACTGCCCTGCAAACCCA
>NZ_JASERU010000021.1 GCF_030504985.1 Fulvimonas sp. R45 | reverse complement strand
TCGATGTCATCGAGCACACTTCCACCAGCGGCCGGAGGCTGCCCTGAACGTGTCCACCATCTCTCCGAACGAATGTCCGCTATGTGTCCGGGCTGAACAGCAGGGGAGAGGGAAGCCAAGGCCGCGGGCTTCCATGCCATACGCCGGTGGTGTAGAACCGGCACCATCGCTCCAGCCCAGCACCGACCAGCATGGCCGACAGCCACTACCTGATCCGCCTCGCCGAAGACGACGACGAGTTCATCCTCGGCCTGGTGCCGCGCTTCGTGGATTTCGCGCTGCCGGCATGGCGGCGGCGGCATGAATGCGTCGAGGGCATCCGCAAGGACCTCGGCCGCCACCTCGACGAGCAACCCGCCAACAGCTACCTGTTCGTGGCCGAAGATGCCGACGGCGAGCGCGCCGGCTTCATCCACCTGCAGAAAACGCAGGACTTCTTCACCGGCCGCACCAACTGCCACATCTCCGACCTGGCGGTGGCGCCGCGGCATGAAGGCCGTGGCGTGGCGCGCGCGCTGCTGGCGCACGCCGAAGGTTGGGCGCGCGACCACCAGTGCCAGTTGGTGACGCTGGCGGTGTTCCCCGGCAACGAACGCGCCCGCGCGCTGTACGAGGCCGCCGGCTACGGCACCGACCTGCTGCGCCTGGCCAAGCCGGTGCGCTGAGCCGGACGGAGCGGCAACCGCCGCCCATCGTCGCGGGCGCCACGTGCCATCCGCGCGTGTCGTGCACGCCCGGCACGAAAAAGGGCGACGCCTGCGCGCCGCCCTCTTCCGGTCACGACGAGACCCGTGCTCAGTTCCGGGTGCCGGCTTCCTCGACCTGCTCGCGCTCGCTCAGGCGCAGCGCCACGCGGTCGATGTTCGCCAGCGACAGCAGATGGGCGTAGATCCAGCCAAGCGTGCCGTCCGCGAGGAACGCCTGCGCCGTCTTCTCGTCCAACTGGCGCAGCTTTTCCTCGTTGACCACGAACAGGCCGTTGAGGTTGATCGACTTGCCGTCCTTCTGCAGCGTGATGTTGCGCGGCTCCAGCAGGTCGTGCTTGCGCAGCTGTTCCATGAACTGCTGGGTGCGGGTCACGTGCTGCTGGAACTCGCCGAGGAAGTTCACCGCGTTGGTCAGCAGCTCGCTGTCGCTGCCGTCCTCCTTGAACAGGCGCTCGCCCTCGCTGCCGAAGCCCTCGTAGGCCTCGTCCAGGAACACGGTGAAGTCGTCGCCTTCCATCTCCTTGGGCTTCTCGGCCAGCACGAAGGGATAGCGGCGGACGAAGGCCGGGATATAGGTGTTCGGCGCCCACTGGCCGTTGGCGTCCACGAACAGGTTCTCGTTCTGGCGCAGGCCGAGCAGGGCCATCGGGCCCGCGCTGGCGATCTCCGTGCCGGCGAACAGGATCGGCATGTCGCGCGCCGCGACGGGAAACTCCACGCAGGTCAGCGGCACCGAATGCGCATTGAGCGCGAACTTCAGGCTCGGCACCGGCTTCAGGCGCAGGTCCTTGTGCTGGGTACGGTTGAGCGGCACCGGGCGCTCGTAGAAAAGAACTTCAGCCACGTCACTTACCTCTGCCCCGCCGTGCCGGGGCCGCCCACGTCGGCGTCCCCTCCCAAACCCGGCGTCGGGTCCACAGATGAACGGCCACTATATCAGCGCCCGGGCGTCCGGGCGAATAGGCCTTTTCGCAAGGCTTTTCGCCTGCCGCGGCACGGATTTGCATGCGTTTTGCAACAGGTTTGTTCTATGCTGGCCGGCATCCGGGCATCGCTGGACCGCTCTTCGCTTCAGGCTGAAGGACGAAACACATGCTGATGGAAGTGCCAATCCGGGCCGACCTGCACTCGACCCGCGTGCTGTCGCTCGACGCCGCCGGCCGCATCCTCGACTGGATCAGCTGGCAGGACGCCGTGTGCCTGTACGTGCGCGAGGCGGTGGCCTGGACCCTCGGCGAACCCTGCCTGGAAGTGCACGGCGGCCACAATCGCGACAGCGGCGAGCAGAGCGTGCTGCGCCTGCACCCGATCGTGGCCAGCACCGGCCACTGCCGCGAGCATGCCATCGACCCCGCGCCCGCGCTGACCAATACCGCGCTGTTCGCGCGCGACCGCCACCTGTGCCTGTACTGCGGCGGCCACTTCAACCGCGGCGAGCTGACCCGCGACCACGTGCAGCCGGTCTCGCGCGGCGGCCGCGACGAATGGGAAAACGTGGTCAGCGCCTGCCTCGCCTGCAACCTGAAGAAGAGCAACCGCACCCCGCAGCAGGCCCACATGCCGCTGCTGGCCGTGCCGTACCGGCCGAGCTGGGTGGAGCACCTGATCCTGTCCAACCGCAACATCCTGGCCGACCAGATGGAGTTCCTGGTCAGCCACCTGCCGCGCAACCGGCGGCCCATGCTCAGCTAGGCCGCTTGCCGCCGTCGCCGGACGGGCCGGACTTGCCGATCTGCGCCAGCTCGCGGTCGATCTCCTCCACTTCCTCGCAGGCCTCTTCGGCCTGGTCCTCGTGGCCGCTGCCGACGCCCCGGTCCGGCTCGCTCGCCGCCTCGTCCTGGCGCCGGTGCGCCAGCTTGCGGTAGGCGCCACGGAGGCGTTCCAGCGTCTCCTCGTCGGCGTTCTCCAGGTCGAGCAGGCCGTTGCGCGCCTCGGTGGCGCGGATCAGCTCGTCCAGCTTGATCTGCAGCGCAGCGCTGTCGCGGTTCTGCGTGTTCTGGATCAGGAATACCATCAGGAAGGTGACGATGGTGGTGCCGGTGTTGATCACCAGTTGCCAGGTGTCGCCGTAATGGAACAGCGGGCCGGACAGGGCCCATACCACCACGACCGCCACGGCCAGCAGGAAGGCGGCCGGCCGACCGGTGTAGCGGGAGGTGGCTTCGGCGAAGCGGCGGAACAACGATGGCTTGGCGCTCATGGCGATCTCCCGGCAAGGTCGAAAGCGACGGTGGGCGGCGGAAGCGTCGTCCGCGTCGCGTATGCGTCGCGTGCAGGCCATGCCGAAACCGCCTGCGATCGGGCCTGGGCGAGGCAAGCGACCGTCCTTCCTGGGGTTTTTCACCGAGCCCCGCTTGCCCCGCCCGCCCGCTGGACCAACAATACGCGGATGACCGACCTTTCCCGCTACCCCCACCTGGCGCGGATCGACGCGCCCGCCGACCTGCGTCGCCTGCCCGACGAGGAACTGCCCGCCGTCGCCGACGAGCTGCGCCGGTACCTGATCGAGTCGGTGGCCAGCTCCGGCGGCCATTTCGGCGCCGGCCTGGGCGTGGTGGAGCTGACCGTGGCGCTGCACCACGTGTTCGACACGCCCACCGACCGCCTGGTCTGGGACGTGGGCCACCAGTGCTATCCGCACAAGATCCTCACCGGCCGCCGCGACCGCATCACCACGATCAAGAAGAAGGACGGCCTGGCGCCGTTCCCGCGCCGCGAGGAAAGCGGGTACGACACCTTCGGCGTCGGCCATTCCTCCACCTCGATCTCGGCCGCGCTGGGCATGGCGATCGCCGCACAGCGCAAGGGCGACCACCGCAAGGTGGTGGCGGTGATCGGCGACGGTGCGATGACCGCCGGCATGGCCTTCGAGGCGCTGAACCACGGCGGCGACGTCGAGCCGGACATGCTGGTGGTGTTCAACGACAACGGCATGTCGATCAGCGAGAACGTGGGCGCGCTGACCAAGATGATGGCCCGCGCGATGGCCAGCCGCCGGCTCAACGCCGTGCGCGAGCGGGCCAAGCGGGCGATCCCCAAGCAGTCCTTCGCCGGCCGCTTCTTCAAGCGCTGGGAGGAGCACGCCAAGGGCATGTTCGTGCCCTCCACCCTGTTCGAGGAGCTGGGCTTCCACTACACCGGCCCGATCGACGGCCACAACATCCCGCAACTGCTGGCCGCGCTGCGCACGGTGAAGAACCTGCCCGGTCCGCAGCTGCTGCACGTGATCACCACCAAGGGCAAGGGCTACGCCCCCGCCGAGCAGGCGCAGATCGAATACCACGCGGTCGGCCCGTTCGACCCGCAGGCCGGCCTGGTGAAGAAGGCCGCACCCGCCCGACCCACCTACACCGACGTGTTCGGCGACTGGCTGTGCGACATGGCCGCCGCCGACGAACGCCTGATGGGCATCACCCCGGCGATGCGCGAAGGCTCCGGCCTGGTGCGCTTCTCGAAGGAGCATCCCGAACGCTACTTCGACGTGGCGATCGCCGAGCAGCACGCGGTGACGCTGGCCGCGGGCATGGCCTGCGAAGGCGCCAAGCCGGTGGTGGCGATCTATTCCACCTTCCTGCAGCGCGCCTACGACCAGGCGATCCACGACGTGGCGCTGCAGAACCTCGACGTCACCTTCGCCATCGACCGCGCCGGCGTGGTCGGCCCCGACGGCGCCACCCACGCGGGCAGCTTCGACCTCAGCTTCCTGCGCTGCCTGCCGAACATGGTGATCATGGCGCCGGCGGACGAGAACGAGTGCCGCCAGATGCTCAGCACCGGCTTCCACCACGCCGGACCCGCCGCGGTCCGCTACCCGCGCGGTACCGGCCCCGGCATCGCGGTCCGGCCGGAGCTCGGCACCCTGCCGATCGGCAAGGCCGAGCTGCGCCGGCGCGGCCGGGGAATCGCGCTGCTCAGCTTCGGCGCGATGCTGGCGCCGGCCGCGACCATCGCCGCCGAGCTGGACGCCACCCTGGCCAACATGCGCTTCGTGAAGCCGCTGGACGAGGCGCTGGTCCTGGAACTGGCGCGGACGCACGACGCCTTCGTCACGCTGGAGGACAACGCCATTGCCGGCGGCGCCGGTTCGGCCGTGGCCGAATGCCTGGCCGCGCACGGCATCGCGTTGCCGATCCTGCACCTGGGCCTGCCGGACCTCTACCTGGAACACGGCAGCCGCGAGGAAGTGCTGAGCATGGCCGGCCTCGACCTGCCCGGCATCCGCAACGCGATCCGCGCGCGCTTCCCCCAGCTCGTCGCGGCCCACGCCGCCAGCGCGGGCTGAAGAAGAAGCTCAGCGGCGCCCGCCGCTGACCCGGTCGCGCGCCTCCAGATCCTGCGCGGTGAACACCTGCGCGTAGCCCGCTTCGTCCAGCAGCGCGCGCGTCGCGTTGCCCTGGTTCCAGCCGTGCTCGAACAGCAGCCAGCCGCCGGGCGCGAGCGCATCGCGCGCGTCGCGCACGATGCGGCGGATGTCGTCCAGCCCGTCGGCGCCGGAGGCCAGGGCCGACGGCGGCTCGAAGCGCAGGTCGCCCTGCGCGAGGTGCGGGTCGCCGGCCTCGATGTAGGGCGGGTTGGAGGCGATCACGTCGAAGCGTTCGCCCTGCAGCGGCGCCAGCCAGTCGCCCTGGACGAAGCGCACCTTGCGCAGGCCGAGTCGTCCGGCGTTGCGGCGCGCCACGGCCAGCGCCGCCGCGCTGGCATCCGTGGCGACGACCTGCGCCCGCGGCCGCTCGCTGGCGATGGCCAACGCCACGGCGCCGCTGCCGGTGCCCAGGTCGGCCACGCGCGCTTCGGCATCGGGCGGCAGGCGCTCCAGCGCGAGCTCGACCAGCAGCTCGGTCTCCGGCCGCGGGATCAGCGTGGCCGGCGTCACCTCCAGCTCCAGCGTCCAGAAGCCGCGGCGGCCGGTGAGGTAGGCCACCGGCTCGCCGGCGGCGCGGCGCTCGACCAGTGCGGCGAACGCGGCCTGCCTGTCCGCATCGAGCAGGTCGTCGGCATGCGCAAACAACCAGCCGCGCGGCCGGCCGAGCACGTGCAGCAGCAGCGCCTCGGCATCCACGCGTCCGCCCAGGCGGGCGGCGGCCTCGGCCAGCACCTGGCGCACCTCAGCCATGCGGCGGCTCCTGCGATGACGACGGCAGCGGCGGTGGCGGCGCCGCCTGCGGCTTCGCTTCGCGCCGGCGCCAGTAGCCGCCGCGGGACCAGGCCTCGAAGGCCCAGCGCAGCCAGCCGACCAGGGCGGATGCCAGCCACAGCGCCCACGCCAGCATCGCCAGCTTGTAGAACCACAGCGACACGCTGAACACGCCGGCGCGCGGCAGCGTCCCGTCGCCCTGGTCGGCGAACCAGTGCAGCGACCACGCGGTGGAGCCGTTGCCCGCCACGTGCATGTCGGGCACGCCGAGCAGGCCCTTGGGCACCGCGGCCACCAGCACCGCCAGCGCCAGCACGGTCAGCAGGGCCAGCCCGGCCTGCACGAGGTTGAACCCGGTCGCGCCCAGGCGCGCCGGCAGTTCGCGCTGCGCACGCAGGCCGAGCAGGGCCAGCCACGCCACCACCAGCGCATACGCGCCCCAGTCGAACGCGGAGAAGCCCAGGCCCAGCAGCAGCCAGTGCCGGAAGCGCAGCGGGGTGGGCGCATGGCGGGCCAGCAGCCAGGCGGCGAGCAGCAGCACCGCCAGCTGCGACCAGTACAGCACCGCCGGGCCGGTGGTCGGTCCCCAGGCCCACAGCACCCAGCGGTCCTGCGGCAGTTGCAGGTCGGTGGCGATGTTGGCCGCCGGCGCGTCGAGCGCGAATGCCGGCACGACCGTGCGCGCGCCCGCGCCACCGGGCACGCGCAGGCGCAGCCGGTAGTCGTGCGCGCCGGGCAGCAGCGGCAGGCCGAGCTTGCCGTGGCGCACGGCCAGGTTCACCGGCTCGCCGTCGCGGCGGGCTTCCAGCAGCTCGGCGCCGGCCGGCAGGGTGATCGCGTGTTCACCGCCGCGGGTGCTGCGCGCCCGCAGCTGCAGCGTGGCTTCGGTGGCGCGTTCGCCCACGTTGGCGGCGAGCCGGACGCCGTCGAAGGCCAGGCTGCCGCCCGCGACCGCCGACGGCTGGGTGAAGGCCAGTTGCAGGGTCTCGCCAGGCAGAGGCTGGAAGCGCAGGCCCTCGCCGCCGACGCTGGTCGGCACGCCATGGGCGTCCACATGCCACATCGGCGCCGCATCGACCTCCCACACCTCGGCGCGCTGGCCGAGCGCGGGCGCCGTGAGCGCCAGCTTCGCGACGTGGTCGAGCCGGCTGGTCCAGCGCACCACGCGGGTGCCGCCGCTGAAGGTGACGTCGATGCGGCCGTCCTTCACCGGCACGCCGTCGCCCAGCGGGTGCTCGCCGGGCAGCAGCGGCAGGGCGAGGCTGAAGCCGCCGCTTTCCGGGGCGATGCGCTCGACCGTGTTCTCCACCCGCCAGTCCACGCCCAGCAGCAACCGGCGGGTCAGCCGCACGTAGGGCGGGAATTCCTGCGCGGGCGCCGGACCGGCGACGCTGCCGGCGGCGCGGACCCGCTGCAGCGCGAGGCTGTCGCCCAGCAGGCGGCCCTCGTCCACGCCCTCCAGCGTCCAGCCCTGGCCGCTGAAGACTACCCGCTGCGGGCGCAGCACGAAGCGCAGATCGACGCTGTCGGCTGTGCCGAGCCGGTAGTGCAGGTCGAGCCGGTGCACGCCGCGGTCGAGCCGCACCAGCGCCTGCCCGTCGTGGCGACCGAGCGTGGCGGCACGGCCGTCCAGTTGGGCATCGACGAGCTGCAGTGTCCCGCCGGGTTGCGGCAAGGGCAGCGCGACCACGGCACCGGCGTGCACTTCGAGCGCGAGGTCCAGCGTGTCGCCGCCAGCCGCAAGCTGCGCCTGCGCCACGCTGGCGCAAGCCGGTGCGCACTTCGGCGCTTCGGTGAGGCGGGCCTTCAGCTGGTCGAGCAGTTGCTGATCGGGCAGGCTTTGCGCATGCGCCGCCGCGGGCAGCAGCGCGAAGGCCAGCAGCAGTGCGCCGGCCGCCGTGCCGCCGCGCAGGCCGCTCCAGCGCGGGCGCCAGGCTGGCCACAGCGCCGTCGCCAGCCTGGCCAGCAATGCCGCCAGCAGGCCCACCAGCAGCACGCGCAACAGCCGCACCAGCCAGCGCGGCGCGACCAGCAACCGCACGGTCTGCTCCGACGCCACCGGGCCGGACCAGCCGAGCCGGTAATCGTTGCCCTGGTCCCACTGCGGCGTGCCGGCGCCGGCCTGGATCACGCTGCGGCTGTCGAAGCTGTTGCTCTCCACGCTGGGCACCGCCGCCGCGGTGACTGAAACGGCATCGAGCTGCGAGGGCGGCGCGGGTGGCGCGGGCGGCGCCGGCAGCGGCACCGCCCTCGGCGCGGACATCGGCCTCCGCCCGGCCACCTCCGCCACGGCAGGAGGTGGCGTGACTTGCCGGATGATTTTCGGGGGTGCCGCCGCGGATCCGGCGAACCCGACCGCCACGGCACGCCCCAACGCCCCGCGCTCCAGTTGCGGATGCAGAGCGTACTGCAGTTGCCCCGCCGCGAACGGCAGGCTCCACAGCACCGCCAGCACGAACACCGCCGCGGCGCCCGCGCGCACCGACGCGCGCAGGCGGCCGCCTTCCGGCAACACGCGCTGCAGCAGGGCCAGCAGCAGCACCGCGGCCAGCGTCCACAGCGGCGCGCCGTGCTCGCGGTGCCCCAGCGCGAGGTAGAGCGCCGCCAGCAGCGCCCAGGGCCAACCGAGCAGGCGCCCGGCCAGCATCGCCACCAACGCCAGCTCGAACAGGTCGAGCAGGCTCCATTGCGCGGCCCAGGTGCCGGGCGCGCGATCCGCCCCGGGAGCGGCGACCAGCCGGTAGCCGTAGGGCAGGTGCAGGGTGGCGTCGATGCCTTCCAGCGGCAGCTGCCAGCCGGTGGCGGGAATCGCGCCGCCCGCCGCGGGCAGGCGCAGGCCGGCGCCGAGGTCGAGCTCCCGCGTGCGCAGCTCCACGCCGCGCTGGCCGCCTGCCCCTTCGCTGACGAGCAACGGCTGGCCCTCCTGGCTGGCGCGCTGCAGCTGCCATGGCGCGGCCACGTCCAGCCGCTGGCGGTGGCGCAGCGCACCGGTGAGATGGTCGACGGCACGCAGGCCGCGGCCGTCGAAATCCAGCCACAGCTCGCGCTGCAGGCTCACCTGGTCGCCCTTGCCGCCCTCGTCGCCGCGCACGCCCGCCACGACGGCCAGGCCATCGGCGTCATCCAGCGCGAATGCCGGCAGCTCGCGCCAGTCGTCCGGCACGCCGGCCTGCGCGGCATCGACGCCCTTGCCTTCCGCGTGGGTGCCGCGCAACGCGTTGGCGTCGGCGTAGCTCCAGACTTCCTGCCGCGGCCAGGGCGCCGCGGGCAGTTTCAGCGCCACCTTGTCGAGCGGGACGCCGTCGCGCGCGTCCAGGGTTAGCGTCCACTGGCCGGGACGCAGTTGCACGCGCAGGCGGCCATCGCCGTCCAGCCGTGCGGGCAGGTCGCCGGACAGCGCGGCGGCGACGAAGCCGGCCGGCAGCACCGGCCCCAGCACCTGCTCGCGCGCGCTGCCGGCCACGTCGAGCTGCAGGCGCGTCTCCAGCAGCGCCGGCAGGCCGTCCTGCAGGCGGCGGTAGACGCGCAGCGACAGCGCATCCGCGGCGCGCTGCGCCGCGGCGGCCTCGCCCAGGGTGAGCTGGTCGCCGTCGCGCTCGATCCGCGCCACCGGCCGGCCGTCCACGCGCAGGGCGACCAGGCCGATCGACGCCGGCACGCGCAGGCGCGCCGGCCGCGCCGACCACGGCAACTCGCCGTGCACGCGGTAGTCGCCGGGTGCGAGCCGGAGCATCGGCTGGTCGTCGTGCCGCAGCACCACGGCGGGCTGGCCGTTCGCGGTCACCGCCTGCGGCCATTGCCGGTCGCCGCCGGGCAGGGCCACCCAGCTCGGCGCGTCCACGTGCACGTCGAGGTCGAAGCGTGCGCCGCCGGCGCCGGCGTCCAGCGCCAGGCGGCCGGGCCAGGCGCACTGGTAGCTGCCGTCGCCCGGCGCCTGGTTGGCGAGGAAGGGGCAGGCATGGTCGGGCACGTCGTGCAGCGCCCACCCCTGCCAGTCGCGCAGCGGCGGCGGCACGTCCTGCGCCCACGACGTCATGGCGATCAGCAGACCGCCGGCCAGCACTCCGAGCCATCGACGCAGCATGCCCGCTTCCCCTGGTTGGCAGATGGCCGGGAGTGTAGATGGAAGCGCGCCGGCGACGCACCGGACGCATCCGGACCATACAAAAGCATCGGGCGGCCTGCGCCGCCCGATGCCCGATCCCGCTTCGCTCCGCTTCAGCGCAGGATCGCGCCCGGATCCTGCCTGGCTTTCAGCGCCGCGCAGAGCAGGCCCGACTCGCTGGTCTGGGCCAGGCCGCGGGCGGCGCCGGCGGCGTCGTTCACGCGCGACTTGAAGAACGCCTGCAGGCGGTCCACCTCGTCCTTCGAACAGCTGCCGCCACCGGCCAGCATCGGCAGGCGGCCGCCGGCGAAGCTGCCGGTGCGGGCCAGGATCTGCGGGTAGTGGGCGGTGAACCAGGCCCACGTCGCATCGCGCTGGGCCCGGGTGTCGCGGCCGCCGCGCAGGATCGAGGCCATCTCGCCCACCTTCACCGCCTTGGTCAGGGCGAAGTCGCGCGCCTCGTTGGCCAGTTGCGGGTCCTGCACCGCGCTGAGGCCGGCGAGGATGCCGTTGCGCAGGGCCGGGTCGGTGGTCTTCGGCAGCTCGGCGATGAGCGCGTCGACGACGTTCTTGCCATGCGCCTGCACCGCCACGCCCAGCGCATCGCCGAGCAGGTCCGGGTCGGCCGCGCCCAGGTCGAGGCGGCCGTCCGCCTTCTTCGCCAGCGCCGCATCGCCCTGCTTCAGCAGCGCCGCGCGCACCTGCGGCACCTCGAAGTCGAACGCCAGCGCGCTCGCCAGCGTGCTGCGCAGCAGCGCGTCACCGTCCGCCTCGCCCGCCTTGCGCGTGTAGCCCAATTTCTCCAGCCGCGGCAGGTAGGCCTCCTCGATCCACGTACGGATCCGTGCCCGCTGCGCCTCGGTGACCGCCTCGTGACGGTAGATCCACGCGAGCAGGCCGATCGGCGCGGTGGCCACCTCGCTGGTCTTCGAATGCGTCAGCGGCTTCAGCGCCATCAGCACGTCGCCGGCGTCCAGGTCGCCGCGCTTGAAGCTGGCGCCCACCGCGTCGGCGTAGGCCAACTGCTCGGTGTCGCTGAGCATGTCCGCCTGCTTGCTGAGCGCCGCCAGCGCGTCCTTGTCCAGGCTGAAGCGGTAGTAGCCGCGGCCGTCGGCATTCGGCATCACCCAGGTCGGCTGGCTGGCGCCGGCCAGCACCATCGAGCCGGTGGCCTGGTCCAGCATGTCGCACGCTACCTTGCTGCCACCGGCCACCCCGTAGCGCACGCACACCGGGATGCCCCAGACGCGCTGGCTGTCGCCCGTGCTGCCCAGTGGCAGGTAGCGGCTCTGCTTCAGTTCCAGCACCGTCTTGCCGTCCTTCTGCTCCAGCTTCGTCTGCACGTACGGCACGCCGGACTGGTTGAGGAAGCTCTTGAACGCGTGCTTGAACGCCTCGCCCTTGCCCGCCGCCGTCGCGATCGCGTCCACCAGGTCGCTGGCCGTCGCGGTGCCGAACTTGTGCTTCTGGATGTAGGCGCGCATGCCCTTCTGGAAGGTCTTCTCGCCCACGTAGCCTTCGAACATGCCGATCACCGCCGCGCCCTTCTGGTAGGTGATGCCGTCGAACGCGGTCATGATGTCGCCGTTGCCGGTGATCGGCTGGCGGATCTCGCGCGCGCTGACCAGGCTGTCGTTGTTCATCGCGCCCTCGGCGCCGCGCACGCGGTCGAGGTCGGCGCGGTACTCGGGATGCACTTCCATCGTCACCTTCTGCTGCATCCAGGTGGCGAAGGCCTCGTTGAGCCAGATGTCGTTCCACCAGTCGGTGGTGACGGTGTCGCCGGTCCACTGGTGGGCCAGCTCGTGCGCGGTGACGTTGAACGAGCCGCGCACGTTGCGCGCCGGCGAATCCGGGTCGAGCAGCAGCAGCCAGTCGCGGAAGGTGACCAGGCCGGCGTTCTCCATCGCGCCGGCGGAGAAGTCCGGCGCGGCGAGCAGGTCCAGCTTGTCCCACGGGTAGCCGAAGCCGTAGTAGTTCTCCAGCGCGTGGATGATGCTGGGCGTCTCGCCCAGCACGTGCTGCATGCGATGGCCCTCGCCCTTGGCGGCGATGCCGCGCAGCTGCAGCGGTCCGCTGCGGAAGGCGTCGGGCGAGATGTCCGGGCCCTTCACCACGTCCCACGGGCCGACCGCGAACGCCACCAGGTAGGTCGGCAATGGCTTGGTCTGCGCGAAGGTCAGCGTCTTCCAGCCCTTGCCGGCCGGGGCTTCCTTCACCTGCCTGGTATTGGCCACGCCGACCAGGTCGTCGGGAATCGTGAGGCTGATGTCGTACGGCGTCTTGAAGGTGGGCTCGTCGAAGCCGGGGAAGGCGAAGCGCGCGCTGATCGGCTCCATCTGCGTCATCGCGTACGGATGGCCGGCGTAGACGACCTTGTACAGGCCCTGCAGCTGCTGGTTGAGCGGCGCGGTGTAGTCGAACGTCAGGGTGAGCTGCTGCGGCTTCAGCGTGGTGCCGAAGTCCACCCGTGCCACGCCGGTCTTGGGCGACACCGCGACGTACGTGCCCTGGTGCAGCTTGCCTGCGGCGTCGGTGACGGTGACCTTGCTCACGCGGAGGTCGGCGCCATCCAGCCACACGTGGTCCGAGGCCTTCTTCAGGTCCAGCCGGATGGTGGTGGTGCCGGAGAAATCCTGCTGCGCCGGATCGACCTTGAAGGCGATGCTGTAGGACTGCGGTACCGCCCAGCGCGGCAGCCGGCCCTGCGGCGCCTGGTCGGCGGTGGCGGCGAGCGCGGAGCCGCAGCAGGCGGCCAGCGCGGTGAGCAACAGGGGGCGGACGAGGCGACGCATGGGGCTGTTCCGGATCATGAGGAAGCTTTCACGCTAGACCGGGCATGACTTTGGACACAGTGCCAGAAGGCATGCCGCGTCCGGCACGAGACGCGCTGTGTGCATGAAGGTCATCATTCCCGTTGATTCTTTCCTTCGAAAGTCATAGATAGCATCTATAACCTTCGCAGCCGGAGACGGCGATGAACCTGCGCGACCTGCACTACCTGGTGGCCCTGGCCGAGCACCGCCACTTCGGCCGCGCGGCCGAGGCCTGCTTCGTCAGCCAGCCCACTCTGTCCACCCAGATCCGCAAGCTGGAGGACGAGCTGGGCGTGGCGCTGGTCGAGCGCACGCCGCGCAAGGTGCTGCTCACCGACGTCGGTCGCGAGATCGCCGCGCGCGCGCGCGACGTGCTCAACGAGGTGGAGCAGATCAAGGGCATCGCGCGGCGCACGCTCGACCCTGAATCGGGCACGGTGCGGCTGGGCATCTTCCCCACCCTGGCGCCCTACCTGCTGCCGCACGTGGTGCCGCTGGTGCGCAAGCGCTTCCCCCGGCTGGAGCTGCTGCTGGTCGAGGAGAAGACCGAGGAAGTGCTGCATCGCCTGCACGAGGGCCGGCTGGACGCGGGCATCGTCGCGCTGCCGGTGCACGAGGACAGCCTGCACGCCGAGTTCCTGTTCGAGGAACCGTTCCTGCTGGCCGTGCCGCAGTCGCACCCGCTGGCGAGGCAGCCTTCGCTGAAGCTGTCCGACCTCAACGCGCAGAGCCTGCTGCTGCTGGAGGACGGCCACTGCCTGCGCGACCAGGCGCTGGAGGTGTGCCACCTGGCCGGCGCCGGCGAGAAGGCCGGCTTCCGCGCCACCAGCCTGGAGACGCTGCGGCAGATGGTGGCGGCCAACGTGGGCATCACCCTGCTGCCCACGCTGGCGGTGAAGCCGCCGGTGGCGCAGGCGCCGAACGTGCACCTGGTCGAGTTCCGCGGCAGCCATCCGCCCAGCCGGCGCATCGCCATGCTGTGGCGCAAGAGTTCGGCGATGGCCGGCTTCCTCATGCAGCTCGCCGAGGTGTTCAGGCAGCTGCCCAAGGAACTGCTGGACGCGCACAGCGCCGCCTCCGCGCAGGCGGCGGGGCCGTCCATCCGCCATAGCCGCCATCGATCGCCCTGATCGAGACAATCAATTTCATTGCCGGTGGCAGGCGCACTACGCTCGGTCGGTCAGGACACGGACGCCCTCTCGAGCATTGCCCTCCCAGCCCGATGCCACGAGGTGATGTCATGAGCAACCTGAAAGGCTCGAAGACCGAGCAGAACCTGAAGGACGCATTCGCCGGCGAGTCGATGGCCAACCGCCGCTACCTGTACTTTGCCGCCAAGGCCGACGTGGAAGGCTACAACGACGTCTCCGCGGTATTCCGCTCCACCGCCGAAGGCGAGACCGGCCACGCCCACGGCCACCTGGAATACCTGGAGAACGTGGGCGACCCCGCCACCGGCCTGCCGTTCGGCGAGACGCACCTGAACCTGAAAAGCGCCATCGCCGGCGAGACCCACGAATACACCGACATGTACCCGGGCATGGCCAAGGCCGCGCGCGAGGAAGGCTTCGAGGAAATCGCCGACTGGTTCGAGACCCTGGCCAAGGCCGAGCGCTCGCACGCCAACCGCTTCAGCAAGGCGCTGGGCGAGCTGGGCTGATCTTCGCGCCTCCGCTCACACTGAGCGTAGGCGCGAAGCGCCGGAGTCGAAGGGCCCCCGCTGCGCAGGCCCTTCGACTCCCGCTTGCCGTCGCAAGCCACGCTCGGCGCGAACGGACCTGCACAGCGAACGTGCGGCGGAACCCCAACGGGCCCGCAGGAGACGCGCATGTCAGAACCGCTCGACAGCACCCGCGAAGGCAACCTCGAAGCCCCCACCCGGCACCCGCTGGGCCAGGACGATCCCGCGTTCCGGGACCGCGCCGCGCTCGACGCCGAGCTGGAGCGCGTCTTCAACATCTGCCACGGCTGCCGCCGCTGCGTGAGCCTGTGCCATGCCTTCCCCACCCTGTTCGACCTGATCGACGCGTCGAAGACGATGGAGATCGACGGGGTCGACAAGGCCGACTACCCCAGGGTCGTCGAGCAATGCTACCTGTGCGACCTGTGCTACCAGACCAAGTGTCCGTACACGCCGCCGCACCCGTGGAACGTGGACTTCCCGCACCTGATGCTGCGCGCCAAGGCGGTCGAGTTCGGCGAGCGCGGCGCGCCGCTGTCGGCCAGGATCCTTTCCAACACGCGCGCCGTCGGCAAGCTGGCCTCGATCCCGGTGGTGGCGCAGGCGGTCAACGCCGCCAACCACAGCAAGACCGCGCGCAAGCTGCTCGAGAAGACCCTGGGCGTGGATGCGGAAGCCCGCGTGCCCGAGTACCACGCGCCCACCGCGCGCAAGCGCCTGCAGAAGCTCGACGGCGCGGGCGAGGCGCGGGCCGCCGGCCGCACGCGCGGCAAGCTCGCCATCTTCGCCACCTGCTACTGCGACCACTCCGAGCCCGGCGTGGTGGAGGATCTCGCCGCGGTGCTCGCGCACAACGCCATCCCGAACCGGCTGGTCGAACGGGAAAGCTGCTGCGGCATGCCCAAGCTGGAACTGGGCGACCTGGACACGGTGAAGAAGTACAAGGAACGCAACATCCCGGTATTGGCGAAGATGGCGCGCGAAGGCTGGGACTTCACCGCGGCGATCCCCTCCTGCGTGCTGATGTTCAAGCAGGAGCTGCCGCTGATGTTCCCCGGCGACGCCGACGTGGCGCTGGTCCGCGAGCGCTTCTTCGACCCGTTCGAATACCTTGCCGAACGCCACAGGGCGGGCCTCCTGCAAACCGATTTCAAGACACCGCTGGGCAAGGTCGCCTGGCAGGTGCCCTGCCACCAGCGCGTGCAGAAGATCGGCCCGAAGACGCGCGACATCCTGCAGCTGGTGCCGGGCACCGAGGTGGTCGTCATCGAGCGCTGCTCCGGCCACGACGGCACCTACGGCGTGAAGCACGCGACCTATGCGCTGTCGCGCAAGCTCGCCAGGCCGGTGGAAAGCCGCGTGCAGCAGGCCGGGCCCGCGCACTTCACCAGCGACTGCCCGATGGCCGGCGGCCACATCGCGCACGGCCTGGGCGACCGGCCGGCGGCGGAGCATCCGCTCAGCCTGTTGCGCAAGGCGTATGGCATTTGAACCGCCCACCGCTTCATTCTGGCCGCCCTCCTCCCGGGCGGTCATTTCCGCGATCCCGCGGGAATGACCGCCCTGCGGCGATGACGGCCCGATGAAACGCACTGCATCCACCGCAACCGCCAGGCACCCATGGACAAGCTCACCCGCGCCGACCTGCTCTCCCTCGAAACCTACGCCGCGCAGCGCGCCGGTTTCCGCGCGCGCGTGCTGGCGCACAAGAAGCAGCGCACCGTGCACGTGGGCGGACACCTCACCCTGGTCTTCGAGGACCGCCTCAGCATCCAGTACCAGGTGCAGGAGATGCTGCGCATCGAGCGCATCTTCGAGCCGGAAGGTATCCAGGACGAACTGGACGCCTACAACCCGCTGGTCCCCGACGGCCGCAACCTCAAGGCCACGCTGCTGATCGAGTACGACGACGCGGAAGAACGCAGGCGCGAGCTGGTGCGCCTGCGCGGCATCGAGCACGCCGTCGCGCTGACCGTGCAGGGCCACGCGCCCTCCGTCGCCATCGCCGACGAGGACATGGAGCGCAGCAACGAGGCGAAGACCGCCGCCGTGCACTTCCTGCGCTTCGAGCTGGACGACGCGATGATCACCGCCTGGCAGGCGGGTGGGCCGGTGACGCTGGCCTCGACGCTCGCGGCGATGCCGGTGCAGGCCACGCTCACGCCGGAACAGCGTTGCGCGCTGGCCGCGGACTTCACGGCCGGTCAGTAATGCAGCAGCGCCCGCAGCGGCGCATCGCCACGCCAGCGCGAGCGGCCACCCAGCGCGTCCAGCTCGATCACCACCGCGGCGCCCAGCAGCGTGACGCCCAGCTGTTCCACCAGCGCCTGCGCCGCCGCCAGCGTGCCACCGGTGGCCAGCACGTCGTCCACCAGCAGCGCGCGTTCGCCGGCGCGCAGCGTGCCCGCGCCCGCTTCCAGCCGGTCGCTGCCGTATTCGAGCTGGTAGTCCACGCCCAGCACCGGCGGCGGCAGCTTGCCCGGCTTGCGCAGCGGCACGAAGCCGGCGTCCAGCTCGCGCGCCAGCGCGGCGCCGAAGATGAAGCCGCGCGATTCGATCCCGCATACCGCCTGCACGCCGTCCGCGCGCCATGGCGCGGCCAGCGCTTCGATGCATCGACGCAAGGCTGCGGCGTCGGCCAGCATTGGCGACACGTCGCGGAACAGCACGCCCGGGCGCGGGAAATCCGGTACCTCGCGGATCAGCGGTTCGAAGGCGGTCATGCTTTCTCCAGGGTCGGGCCGCGCCGGCGCGGCCGCAGCGCACCGAGCAGGATACCCGCCAGCGCCAGCACCAGGCCCAGCCAGTCGCCCGCCGAGGTGGCGCGGTGGAACAGCAGCACGTCCAGCACGAAGGCCAGCGCCGGCTGCAGCAACAGCAGCAGGCCCACCATCGAGGCCGGCAGGCGCGGCATCGCGCGCACCATCAGCAGCCAGGCCAGCACCTGGCCGAAGAAGCCCAGGCCCAGCAGCGCGCTCCAGTCGCGCAGGTTCCCGAGGCCAAAGGCGTCGCCCTCGGCCAGGCCGCACAGTCCCAGCAGGGCCGCGCTGAGCAGGCTCATCAGGCCGAGGAACTGCGCCGCCGACAGCCGCGTCAGTCCTGACAGCGCGTGCCGGAAGCTCAGCAGGTACGCCGTGTAGGCCAGCGCGCTGCCCAGGCCCAGCCACACGCCGAGCCGGTGGCGCCCGTCGAACAGCGACCAGTGCGCGCCCACCAGCAGCCACAGCCCCGCCACCGCCAGCAGCATGCCGGGCACGAAGCCGCGCGCCAGCCGTTCGCGGTAGAACGCCACCCCCACCAGCGCCAGCAGGAACACCTGCACGTTGGTGAGCAGGGTGGCCACGCCCGGTCCCACCCAGACGATGCTGCGGTGCCATTGCGCCAGGTCCGCGGCGAAGCCCAGCGCCGGCAGCAGGGCCAGCCCCAGGTCGCGCGGGCCGACCCGCCGCCACTGCCCGCGCAGGGCCACCCAGGCCAGCAGCATCGCGCCGCCGAACAGCATGCGGTAGAACGCCGACACCGTGGGCGCCACCCGCGTCCAGGCCACGAAGATGCTGGTGGTGGACAGCAGCGCCGCGCCCAGCGCCATGCGCACGGCCGCCCCGCGCGCGGACAGCGGCGGGTCGGCGTGCGCGGGCACGTCTGGGGTCGGAATCGCCACGGCGGCGTCAGCAGGTGGCGGGCAGCAGGTCGCCGGAGTCGTCGTCGCCGGCCTCGCGCAGCGCCAGGCGCGCCTCGGCCAGGGTCGCCTCGACCTCGCGCACGATGCCCTCGGCTTCCGGCAGGCTCGCCTCCGGCACCAGCACGGTCATGTAGTCGCGCGCCGGCAACTGGCCCACCGCGCCGATCAGGTATTCGCCGCCGATGAAGGCGGGAATGCCGCCGCGCTCCAGCGCATCCTTCACCAGATGGGCGTCGAACAGGTTTTCGGCTCGGTAGGCGATGCGCATGCCGGCACGCTACCCCTGCCGCGCGGGGGCCGCAAGGGAGGCGTCGGCCGCCCTCCCGCGCTCACCAGAACGCACGGATGCCGGCCACGCCCTGGCCGCCGGCCCGGCGGACCGCCGCCGCGTCGGCCGGCCCCACGCCGCCCAGCGCATACACCGGCAACGCGGACTGCGCCGCCAGCGCGCCGAAACGGTCCCAGCCCAGCGGCGTCGCGCCGGGATGGCTGGCGGTGGCCGCCAGCGGCGACAGCGTGGCGAAGTCGACGCCGACGCGCGTCGCCTGCGCCAGTTGCGCCGCGTCGTGGCAGCTGGCGCCGACCGGCTGCCGCCACGGCAGCGGACGCTCGGCCAGCGCGGCGAATTGCGTCGCCTTCAGGTGCACGCCGACGTTCGCGCCCAGCGCGCGGGCGCCTTCGACGTCGGCGTTCAGCAGCAATTGCGCGTCGTATGCCCGCGCCAGCGGCAGCAGGCGCGCGGCCAGCGCACGCACGTCGTCCACCGGCCAGTTGGGCAGGCGCAACTGCAGCAGGCGCTCGCCGCCCTTGATGGCGCGGCGCAGGCGCTCGAAGCAGGCCCCGGCGTCCGCCGGCTCCGCCTCGGCCGGCGTGATGAGGTAGCGCGACGGCAGGCGCAGGGCCTGCAGGATGGCGCGGTCGGCCGGTGCCAGTTCGGCGGGATCGACCTGCATGGGCGCGCACCAGCGCAGGGCCTGGCCGTCCAGCGGAGCCGGCGTGCCGCGCCAGCGGTCGATCCGCCAGGCATCGAGCAGCAGGCCGCGCGCGCCGTAGGCCCACGGCACGCGGATCAAGGGCATGGCATCGGCGGGATCCGCCTCGATGCCGAGCTCCTCGTGCAGCTCGCGCGCCAGCGCGTCGAGCGGCGCCTCGCCCGGCTCCAGCTTGCCGCCGGGAAATTCCCAGCACCCGGCCAGGTGCTTGCCGGGCGGTCGTTGCGCCAGCAGCACGCGGCCGCGCGCATCGAGCAGCGCGCCGGCCATCACGTGCATCGGCGCCGGCGCGCGGTCGGTCATCGCGCGGGATCAGGTGCCGTGGATGTACTCGACCATGTCGAAGTCATAGGCGTGCTCGGCGTCCTTCTTGTGGTGCGTGCGCGAGACTTCCGTCCACTCGCTGAAGTGCACGCCCGGGAAGAAGGTATCGGCGCCGGCGATCGCCGCATTGACCCAGGTGAGGTACATGCGCCGCGCGAACGGCAGCGCCTCGCGGAACACCTGGCCACCGCCGATCACCATCAGGCCGGTGCCGCCGCAACGGGCCTGCGCCTCGTCGATGGAACGCACGGTGATCTGTCCCGGGAACGGCGCCTCGTGCTTGCGCGACAGCACCAGGTTCGTGCGCTCGGGCAGCGCCTTGCCGATCGACACTGCCGTGTTGTAGCCCATCAGCACGTACTTGCCCACGGTGAGCTGCTTGAACCAGCGCAGGTCGTCGGGCAGGTGCCAGGGCAGCTCGCCCTTGCGGCCGATGGCCATGTTCTCATCCAGCGCGGCGATCAACGAAATGGCCATTGGGGCTCCGAAAGTATGGGTCGAACGGCACATGTGACGGCGACGCAGCCGCCTCATCCTGACCGCCTATTGTAGCCAGTCGGGAGGACGAGCGGTCATGACCATCGTAGCGGGATTCCTTGCCGCGGCGGCGTTGGCCGCCGGCGGCGCGGCTGCCACGTCGGCCACCGCCGCGCAGGTGCTGCCGACGGTCTACGAGGCGGGCCACTTCTATACGGTGCCGGAGACCCGCGACGGCCAGCGGCTCAAGCTGTTGGTCGATACCGGCGGCGGCGGTGGCGGCGGCATGTACTGGATCAGCAAGGCCGCGGCGAACCGGCTGCACCTGCCCGTCACCGACTGCGCGAAAGGCGGCGGCCACATGACGGTGGCCCCGCTGCCCGGCTATCGCGCCGGCCACGCGCTGCCGCCACCGGACCATGGCGTCTGCGGCGCCGTGGTGATGGTGCAGGACGTGCCTTCCGACGGGATCTCCGGCGATGGCCAGCTCGGAGCCGGCTACCTGCCCGGTCGCACGTGGACCTTCGACTACCCCGCCCGCCGCCTCACCCTCGAAGGCCGGGGCTGGCATCCCGACCATGCCGCGCACGCGACCCCGCTCGGCTTCCTGCACGACGCCAGGGGCCGGCAGGCCACGGGGTTCGCCCGCATCGTCATCCACGTCGACGGGCAGCCGCTGGACATGCTGCTGGACACCGGTGCCACCGCGCACCCCACCGCCGCGGGCGAGAAGGCCAGCGGCACGCCGGTGACCGCGCAGGGCTATGGCGTCACCAGCTACATCACCACCGGCATGCTGGAACGCTGGCACAAGGCGCACCCGGATTGGCGCGTGGTGGAGAACGGCGACGACCTCCGTCCCGCGCGCCCGTCGCGCCTGATCGAGGTGCCCAGGGTCGAGATCGCCGGCTGGTCGGTGGGGCCGGTCTGGTTCACCGAGCAGCCCGATGCCGCCTATCACACGTTCATGGCGCAATGGATGGACAAGCCCACCGAGGGCACCGTGGGCGGCAATGTGTTCCGGCACTTCTCGATGACGCTGGACTACCCGCGCGAGACGGCCTACTTCCGCTGCGTGACGGGCTGCACGGCCGCTACACCGCCACCGGCGCCTTGATCGCCGGATGCGGGGCGTAGCCTTCAATCGCGACGTCCCCGTAGCGGAAGTCCTCCAGCGCCCGCACCGCCGGGTTCAGCACCAGCCGGGGCAGCGGGCGCGGTTCGCGGGCCAGCTGCAGCCGCGCCTGTTCCACGTGGTTGCTGTACAGATGCGCGTCGCCCAGCGTGTGCACGAAATCGCCCACCCCCAGCCCGCACACCTGCGCCACCATGTGGGTGAGCAACGCATAGCTGGCGATGTTGAACGGTACGCCGAGGAAGATGTCGCCCGAGCGCTGGTAGAGTTGGCAGCTCAGCTTGCCGTCGGCCACGTAGAACTGGAACAGCGTGTGGCAGGGCATCAGCGCCATCTTCGGCAGCTCGCCCACGTTCCAGGCGCTGACGATCAGCCGGCGCGAGTCGGGGTTGCGGAGGATCTCCCCGACCACCCAGCGGATCTGGTCCACCACCCCGCCGTCGGCGGTGGGCCAGGCGCGCCACTGCGCGCCGTAGACCGGGCCGAGGTCGCCGTGCTCGTCGGCCCACTCGTCCCAGATGCTGACGCCGTTTTCCTTCAGGTAGGCGATGTTGGTGTCGCCCTGCAGGAACCAGATCAGCTCGTGCACGATCGACTTCAGGTGCAGCTTCTTGGTGGTGACCAGCGGAAAGCCTTCGTTGAGGTCGAAGCGCATCTGCCAGCCGAACACGCTCTTCGTGCCGGTGCCGGTGCGATCGGATTTTTCCGTGCCGTGTTCCAGCACGTGGCGTAGCAGGTCGAGGTAGGCGCGCATCGCGCAAGGATACGCCGGCGGCATGACATCGGTCACTCGCCCCGTCGCGGGCGCCGGCCTAGACTCGGGCTTTCCACACCCAAGGACGCACGTCATGGCGCAATGGTTTTTCAGCTACGGCAAGGACCAACGCATCGGCCCGCTCGACGACGCGGCCGCCCGGGCGCAGGCGCGCAGCCGGCCCGATGGCTATTGCTGGCGCGAAGGTTTCGCCGAGTGGATCCCGGTCCGCGACGCCACCGAACTCGGCGGCGGCCCGATGTCGACGCCCCCGCCGGTGCCTGCCTCGCTGCGTGGCGGCGCGTCCGACGAGATCGACTACCGCATCGTCGGCCACGACATGCAGTTCGTCGAGATCGAGCTGGACCCCGGCGAAAGCGCGGTCGCCGAGGCCGGCGCACTGATGTACAAGGAGGCGACGGTGCAGATGGACACCGTGTTCGGCGACGGTTCCAGCAGCGGCCCCGGCGGCAGCGGACTGATGGACAAGCTGCTCTCCGCCGGCAAGCGCGTGATCACCGGCGAGAGCCTGTTCACCACCGTGTTCACCCATACCGGCAGCGGCAAGGCCAGGGTGGCGTTCGCCGCGCCCTTCCCCGGCACGGTGATGGCGATGAAGCTGAGCGAGCACGGCGGCCGGCTGATCTGCCAGAAGGATTCCTTCCTCGCCGGCGCGCGCGGCGTGCGGCTGGGCATCTTCTTCCAGCGCAAGATCCTCACTGGCCTGTTCGGCGGCGAGGGCTTCGTCATGCAGAAGCTGGAAGGCGACGGCTGGGTGTTCGTGCACGCCGGCGGCACCATGGTGGAGCGCGAGCTGGCGCCCGGCGAGCGGCTGGACGTGGACACCGGCTGCGTGGTCGCCTTCCACGACACGGTGAACATGGACGTGCGCCCCGTCGGCGGCATCAAGAGCATGCTGTTCGGCGGCGAGGGCGTGTTCCTCGCCACGCTTACCGGGCCGGGCAAGGTGTGGCTGCAATCACTGCCGTTCTCGCGCCTGGCCGGTCGCATGCTGGCGGCGGCGCCGCAGGGCGGCGGCCAGCGGCATGGCGAGGGCTCGATCCTCGGCGGCCTGGGCGACCTGATCGGCGGCGATCGCAACTTCTAGCCGCGCACCTTCTCCGCTTCTTCTCCCTCTCCCCTCCGGGGAGAGGGTTGGGGTGAGGGGCCAACCTCGCACCCACGCAGCTACGTAGCGCCGCTCCGCCCGCAACACCCCGCGAGCACCCGCCCCTCACCTCGATCTCCTTCGACCAGCTCAGGGCAGTGCTCTCCCCCGCAGGGAGAGGAGGCAGACCCTCAACCCTTCGCACCACCCTCAGCCAACGGCAGGACTGGCGCCCGCCGCGACATCCACAGCAACAGCAGCCCCACCACGACCAACGGCAGCGACTGCATCTGCCCCATCGTCACCCAGGACGTGCCGAACAGGTAGCCCAGCTGCGGGTCGGGCACGCGCACGAACTCCACCGCGAAGCGGAAGCAGCCGTACATCAGCGCGAACAGGCCGGACACCAGGTAGCGCGGCCGCGGCTTCATCGACACCAGCCACAACACCGCGAACATCACCACGCCTTCCAGCGCCAGCTCGTACAGCTCGGACGGATGGCGCGGCAGGCCGCCGTAGCGCTGCAGGGCCTCTGCCCAGGCCGGATGGCCAGCGACGTATTGCACGTCCTCGCCGTGCGCCTGCGGGAAGACCATCGCCCACGGCACCGTGCCCGGCTTGCCCCACAGCTCGCCATTGATGAAGTTGCCCAGCCGCCCCAGGCCCAGGCCCAGCGGGATCAGCGGCGCCACGAAATCCACCGTGTCGAAGAAATGCAGCTTGTGCCGGCGCGACCACCACAGCGAGGCGGCCAACACGCCGAGCAGGCCGCCGTGGAAGCTCATGCCGCCGTCCCACACCTTGAACAGCGCCAGCGGGTCGGTCCAGATCCAGCGCGGGCCGCCGGCGTAGTAGAACAGCATGTACCACACGCGACCGCCCACGATCACGCCCATCATGCCGTAGAAGAACAGGTCGCTCAGCGCCTCGCGGCTCACCGGCAGGCGACCGCGCCGGCGACGGTACTCGCCCAGCACGATCGCGCCGAAGAAGCCCAGCAGGTACATCAGCCCGTACCAGTGCACCTGCACCGGGCCGAGCTGGAAGGCCACTGGGTTCAAGTGGACGACGTAGGGCTGCGACATGGCTCGGCTCGGCAGGCAAAGCGTGCAGTCTAGCGCAGTGCCGCGGGAGGCAACCGCACGGCCCGCCTGCGGCTACACTGGCCGTCGGCCGGGCGGCCGCCGGCTGGGGAGCCGGCGGCCCGGCATCCGCGGGGGTGGATGCCGGCGACGTCGGGCTGCCATTTCTTCAGGGGAAAACTCATGCCTACACGGATCGCGCGCGCCCTCCTGGCCGCCTGTTGCCTTTCGCTTCCTGCCATCGCCGCCGCCTCGGGCACGATTCCGGTCAAGGATTTCGCGCGGCACGCCAGCATCTCCATGCCGCGGCTGTCGCCGGACGGAAAATATCTCGCGCTGCGCATGGACGATGGCGGCCAGCACGCGTTGGTGGTCTATCGCGTCGACGACCTCAGCCACCCGGCCAGCATGCTGCGCATGCCCAAGTATGAACTGCCGGCGAACATCGTCTGGGTCGGGCCGACCCGGCTGGTGGTGGCCCAGGGCAAGGAATTCGGCTCGATCGGCAAACCCGAATATACCGGCGAGCTGCTCGCTACCGACGTGAACGGCAAACACCAGGATTACCTGTTCGGTTATCAGGATTACGGCAGCCGAGCCGCGACCCGCCAGGCCGATCGCGGCTGGGGCACGGTGGACGGCCTGCCCGATCTCGCCAACAACCACTTCTACATGGGCGCGCAGCTCTGGAACAGCGACGACCACAGCTGGCTGTACGACGTGGACGCGGTGAAGAACACCCGCCACCTGGTCGGCGACATCGGCGTGGGCGGCCTCGACTTCATCGTGACGCCCGGTGGCCAGGCCAGCTTCGCCTACGGCACCGACAACCAGTTCGACTACGTGGTCTACCGTCGCCAGGCCGGTCGCTGGCAGGCCTACACCGGCGCGCAAGCGGGACACCGCTTCACGCCGATCGGCTACGCGCCCGATCATCTCCGCCTCTATGCGCTGGACAGCGACCACGGCGCCCCGGCCGACCTCGTCGAGCAGAACGAGGACGGCAGCGGCCGCAAGGTGCTGGCCAAGGCCGGCTTCGGCAACTTCGACGACCTGATGTGGACGCCCCCGCCCCGGCAGCCCTTCGCGGCGGTGGGCGGCACCGGCGTTCCCCAGGTCACCTACCTGCAACCGGACATGCTGGTGAGCAAGCTGCACCAGGCGCTGAGCCAGAAATTCCCCGGCGAGTTCGTGGATTTCATCGACTTCAGCGAGGACGGCCGCGAACTGCTGTTCTCGGTCCGCAGCGACCGCGACCCCGGCGGCTATTTCCTGATCGACACGCAGCACTACAAGGTGCGCAAGCTGTTCGCCGCGGCGCCGTGGATCGACCCGTCGCAGATGGCCGAACGCATACCCAGGCGCTTCAAGGCCAGCGATGGCCTCGAGCTGGAAGCCATCCTCACCGTGCCCCGCGGCGCCTCGATGGAAAACCTGCCGATGGTGCTGCTGCCGCACGGTGGTCCACACGGCGTCAGCGACAACTGGTTCTTCGACTGGGACGCGCAGTTCCTCGCCAGCCGCGGCTACCTGGTGCTGCAGGTGAACTACCGCGGCTCCGGGGGCCGCGGCCACGCCTTCGAGCAGGCGGGTTACCTGAAATGGGGCACGCGCATCCAGCAGGACCTGATCGATGGCGTGAAGTGGGCCGAGGCGCAGCACTATGCCGATCCGAAGCGCGTCTGCGTGTACGGCGCCAGCTTCGGCGGCTATTCCGCCATGATGACGACGATCCGCGCGCCCGGCCTGTTCAAGTGCGCGGTGGGCTACGCCGGCATCTACGATCTGGCGATGATGTACAAGAAGGGCGACATTCGCGAGAGCCAGTTCGGTCGCAGCTACCTGGGCACGGTGATCGGCAAGAGCGACGCCGACCTCGCCGCCAATTCGCCCGACAAACTCGCCGACCGGATCGACGTGCCGGTGCTGCTGGTGCACGGCGAAGACGACCAGCGCGCGCCGTTCGCCCAGGCCAAGGCCATGCGCTCGGCGCTGGAGGCCGCGCACAAGCCGTACGAATGGCTGGTCAAGCCCGGCGAGGGCCACGGCTTCTACGGCGAGCAGGACAACGTGGACTTCCTCGAGCACCTCCAGGCCTTCCTCGCCAAGTACATCGGCCAGGGCGTCGCCCCGGCCGGCTGAGCAGCAACATCCTGCCGCCGGGCGCATGCATATGCGCGCTCGGCGCCTGTCAAGACGCGTCGCCGCAAAGTTCCCCGCAGAAGACTGCGCGGTTTGGCTGCGGTTGCATTTCCGCTGCACTTTGTCTTAACTTCGGCATTACATCGTCTTTCCCCCAAGCTGGACGATGCCATGTGCGCACCACCCTTCCCCCGGGCGCTGCGCGCCACCCATGAAGACGTGTCCTGATCGCCGGCCGCAGGGTTGGCTCGGGTCATTTTTCGTTCGGAGTTTTCACAACAATGAAGCAGAAGACTTTGCTGGCTACCGCCATTGCGACGGCGCTCATGCTGCAGGCGTGGGCGGTTTCCGCGCAGGATGCGTCCCCCGCGCCGGCCCAGGGCACCGACAGCAGCACCCCGTCCAAGGCCAAGAAGCTCGAGACGATCACCGTGACCGGTTCGCGCATCCGCAGCGTGGACGTGGAGACCGCGCAGCCGATCGTGTCGCTGAGCCGCAAGCAGATCGAGGCCACCGGCCTGACCAACGTCAGTGACGTGCTGCAGCGCGTCGTCTCCACCGGCACGCCCGACATCACCCCGCAGGACACGCTGTCCTCCGGCTCGTCGGTGGGCGGCACCTACACCAGCCTGCGCAACCTGGGTTCGGATCGCACCCTGGTGCTGGTCAATGGCCGCCGCTGGAGCACCGACATCAACGGCCTGACCGACCTGTCGACGATCCCGTCCTCGATCATCGAGCGCATCGAGATCCTGAAGGACGGCGCCTCCTCGATCTACGGCTCCGACGCGATCGGCGGCGTGGTGAACATCATCACCCGCGACCACTACAACGGCGCCGAAGCCAACGTCTACTACGGCCAGAACCAGAAGGGCGACGGCCAGCAGCAGGCCTACGACATCACGTTCGGCACCAGCACCGACAAGTCGAACACGATCTTCACGGCCAGCTACCAGAACACCGATGCGATCTGGAACCGCAAGCGCGACCTGACCACCTACGCCTACGGCCCGCGCCATTCGCAGGACGGCTGGGGCCAGGGTCCGTGGGGGCGCATCGTCGACCCGAACAACCCCGACCAGAGCTGGGTGATCAACCACGGCGCCACCAATACCGCCGACATCGGCAACTATCACCTGTACGACCCGAACAGCAACGCGGACAAGTACAACACCCAGGCCGACATGACCTTCCGCGCGCCCACGCGCCTGAAGAACCTGTTCGCCCAGGAACGCTACAGCCTTACCGACAGCATCACGCTGCATGCGACCGGCAGCTACAGCGAGCGCGACTCCTCGTCGCAGCTGGCGGGCTACCCGTTCCGCACCGACGGCAACCAGGAGGTCTACATCTCCGGCCAGAACGCCTACAACCCGTTCCCCGGCCATGACCTGACCTTCTATCGCCGCACGGTGGAGCTGCCCCGCGTCACCGACAGCAACGCCAAGCTGGCCCACTTCGACCTGGGCGCCGACGGCTTCTTCAACCTGGGCGACCAGGAATGGAGCTGGGATGCGAACTACAGCTACTCCAAGGCCGACATCAACCAGCGCACCACCGGCAACCTCAACCTGCTGAACGCGCAGAAGGCGCTGGGCCCGACCGCCGTGGTCGATGGCCAGGTCGTCTGCGCCGACGCCAACGACCGCGCCAACGGCTGCCTGCCGTGGAACATCCTGGCCGGTCCCGGCGGCAGCTCGCCCGAAGTCCTGAAGTACGTCAACGCGGTGGAGCAGGCTTCCGCCCAGAACACCACGCGCGACTTCACCGCCAACGTCAGCGGCGGCCTGTTCGACCTGCCGGCCGGCACCGTGAACCTGGCGCTGGGCGTGGAACACCGCCGCCTGGCCGGTTCGTTCACTCCGGACCAGTTCGCCTCCTCGGGCTATTCCAGCGACCTGGCCAGCGCGCCGACCAGCGGCAAGTACATCGTCAACGAGGCCTACGCCGAGCTCGACGTGCCGATCCTGCAGGGCCTGCCGGGCGTGCAGGAACTGGCCGTCAACGTGGCCAGCCGCTACTCGCACTACAGCAACTTCGGCAGCACCACCAACAACAAGTACAGCTTCCGCTGGAAGCCGATCGACGACCTGCTGGTCCGCGGCACCTACGCCGAGGGCTTCCGCGCGCCGACGCTGAGCGATCTGTACGGCGGCACCGGCCAGAGCTTCGAGACCTTCCTGGATCCGTGCGACAGCGCCTACGGCGCGGCCTCGACCAATGCAAGCGTGGCTGCGGCCTGCGCGGCGGCGGGCGTGCCCGCCAACTACCGTCAGATCGACGCCTCCGGCAAGCCGATCAGCAGCAACGCCGGCGGCCAGACGCCGACTCCGTTCCTGTCCGGCTCCAACCCGAAGCTGCAGCCCGAGACCTCGACCACCCGCACGCTGGGCCTGGTATACAGCCCGCACTTCGTGCAGGGCCTGGACTTCACGCTGGACTACTACAAGATCAACGTGAAGAACACCATCCAGTCGGTGGTGGCCGCGGACATTCTGAACTACTGCTACATCCAGAACGATCCGAGCTTCTGCGGACGCTTCACCCGCGACAGCAGCGGCACCATCACCAATCTGAACGAGAGCATGGCCAACCTGGGCCGTCTCGACACCGAAGGCTACGACTTCGCGGCTCATTACCGCCTGCCGCAGCTGCCGGTCGGCCAGTTCGCGGTGTCGCTGGAAAGCACCTACCTGACCAAGTACGACGTCACCAACGGCCCGGGCCAGCCCACGCAGGGCCAGGCCGGCTTCGTGTCCGCCACCGGCGGCCTGTTCCGCGTGCGCGCCAACGCCTCGCTGGACTGGAGCTATGGCAACTTCGGCGCCACCTGGACCGTGCGTTACTTCTCGGGCCTGCGTGACAGCTGCTGGGACGCGACCACGGAGTGCAACCAGCCGAACTACACCAACCCGTGGATCGGCACCACCGGCGCCAGCAGCAAGGGCTCGGTGGCGTTCAACGACGCGCAGTTCCGCTACAAGCTGCCGTGGAATGCGTCGTTCAGCGTCGGCGTGAACAACATCTTCAACAAGAAGGGTCCGTTCTACTACGACGTCACGTCCTATGGCTCGGGCAGCGCCCCGTACCTGTCGACGTTCGACATCGACCGTTACTTCTACGTGTCGTACAACCAGAAGTTCTAAGCCTCTCCGGGCCGGACTTCAGGGAGGGCGGGCCGCAAGGCCCGCCCTTTTTCATGGCCGCGTCCTTGCTTGACAGCCCCCAGCGTATTGAGCAAACTACGCAGCTCACCCCGCCCGAATAGCTCAGCTGGTTAGAGCACTTGACTGTTAATCAGGGGGTCGTTGGTTCGAGTCCAACTTCGGGCGCCATCTGCGAAAAAGGCCTGGCAGCGATGCCAGGCCTTTTTCATGCCGCGATGCGGCGGTGGCGCTCAGCCGGCGCGCACGCGATAGCACGGCACGTAGGCGCTGCCGCCGGGCAACTTCATGCGGTGCTGGACCACGAAGGCCTGCAGCAGGGCGTCCAGCGCCTGCATGATGTCGGCGTCGCCGTCGATGTCGAACGGGCCGCCCTGCTGGATGGCGCGCACGCCCTCCTCCTTCACGTTGCCGGCCACGATGCCGGAGAAGGCCCGGCGCAGGTCGGCGGCGAGCTCGTGGCGCGGGCGGCCGTGGCGGATCGCCAGGCCGCGCATCGCCTCGTGGGTGGGGCGGAACGGTTGCTGGAACGGCAGCGGAATGTTCAGCGCCCAGTTGAAGAAGAACGCGTCCTTGTTGTCCAGGCGGTGGTTGCGCACCTTGTCGATGCCGCGCACCATCGCGCGCGCCACGGTCGCCGGGTCGTCGATCACGATCTGGTAGTGCTGCGCCACCCCGTCGCCCAGGGTGAGCCGGAGGAAGCGGTCGATCTGCTCGAAGTAGGCCGCTGACTGCCGTGGCCCGGTGAAGATCAGCGGGAACGGGATGCCCGCGTTGTCCGGGTGCAGCAGGATGCCGAGCAGGTAGAGGATCTCCTCTGCCGTGCCCACGCCGCCGGGGAACACGATGATGCCGTGGCCCATGCGCACGAAGGCCTCCAGGCGCTTCTCGATGTCCGGCATGATGACCAGCTGGTTGACGATCGGGTTCGGCGACTCGGCCGCGATGATGCCCGGCTCGGTGATGCCGATGTAGCGGTTGTTGCGACGGCGCTGCTTGGCGTGGGCGATGGTGGCGCCCTTCATCGGCCCCTTCATCGCGCCGGGGCCGCAGCCGGTGCAGATGTCCATGCCGCGCAGGCCGAGCTGGTAGCCCACCGCCTTGGTGTAGTCGTACTCCTCGCGCGAGATCGAGTGGCCGCCCCAGCACACCACCAGGTTCGGGTCCACGTGCGGCTTGAGCGTGCGCGCGTTGCGCAGGATCTCGAACACCGCGTGGGTGATGCCCACCGAGTCGTCGAGGTCGAAACCGCCCTGCTCGAGCTGGGTCGATATGTAGACGATGTCGCGCATCACCGCCATCAGCAGCTCGTTGATGCCGCGGATGATCTGGCCGTCCACGAAGGCCTGGGCGGGCGCGTGGGTCAGCTCGACCTTGATGCCGCGGTCCTGCTGCAGCACCTGGATGTCGAAGTCGGGGAACTGCTCGAACATCGAGCCCGGGTCGTCGCTCATGCTGCCCGAGGTGAGCACCGCCAGCGCGCAGCGTCGCAGCAGGCCGTGCAGGCCCGCGCCGCTGGCGTCGCGCAGCCGCGCCACCTCGTTGCGGGAAAGGATGTCCAGCCCACCGGCGGGCGAGATGCGCGCGCTGACGGTGGCTGGCTTGCCGGACGCACCGGCGGGAATGGCGTTCATTCGGGTGGATCTCCTGCCGCTGACGGGCCGCTGCCTCATGCAGGGTCGTGGCGGACTGCCTAGCTTCCCGCCTGGCGCGGCGCATGGTCAAGCCGAAAAAAAACCGGCGCCCTCGCGGGCGCCGGCCTCGGGAGACGCGCCGGGGCGCGCCCGATCAGAACGTGTAGCGGACGGTGAGCATCGCCGACCAGCGCGAGACCACGTTGGTCTTGGTGTAGGTGCCGGCGTCGTACACCGTCATCTGCTCCGGCTGGTAGTTGCCGCTCTTGTCCGTGTAGAGCTTGTAGATGTACTTGCCGTCGGCGCCCACGCCGCCGTAGTCGGCGAGGTTGCGCGTCTGGTAGAAGCCCATGTCGTGCTCCTGGCCCCAGCGCTTGTTGACCAGGTTCAGCACGTTGTAGACGTCCAGCCGGATCTCGCCCTTGTTGCCCTTGAAGATGCCCGGGATCTCCTGGCGGAAGCTCAGGTCCAGGTCGTTGACCCACGCGGCATGCGCCGCGTTGCGGTTGGCGATCTGGCCCTGGTGCTTGCTCAGGTAGGGGTCGTGCTGGATGAAGCTGTAGAACTGCTGGATCTGCTGGGCGGTCGCCGGCTGGCCGTTCGGCTGCACCAGGGTCACGTCGCCCTGGCGCGGGATGTAGACCAGGTCGGTGCCCTGGCCGAAGCTGTCGCCGTTGGCGTCGTTGCCGAAGGTCCAGCTGTAGGGCTGGCCGGTGTGGCCGTCGTAGAACGCGCTGACGCTGGTGACGTAGTCGCCGAAGAAGTGGTGCTGCCAGGTGATGGACGCGCTGATGCGGCGACGCACCGCACGGTTGGAACGCGCTTCCAGCTCGTCGTTCGGATTCACCCACGCGCTGTTGGACAGGTTCGAGCTGGCCTGGCTGGAGGTGCCCGGGTTGACCTCGGTGGAATTGCCGAAGGTCACGCCCACGCTGCCGAACCAGCTGTCGGAGAACGGCTTCTTCAGCGACAGGGTCAGGGCGTCCGCATGGCCCTTGTGGGTATTGGTGAGGTAGGTGGAGCTGCCCGTGAAGTCCTTATCCGCGTTGCCGCGCGCGTCGCTGCTGGAGCCGGCTTCATTCGGGTGCTTCCAGTACTGGTAGCGACCGTCCGGCATCACGCCAGTGGGCGCGCCCAGGTTCAGCATCTGGTACCAGATGCCGTCACGCACCTTGATGTACTGGTACTCGGCCGAGAACACGGTGCCCCACCACGGCAGCTCGCGGTCGAACGCCAGGCTGTACTTCCACACGGAAGGCAGCTTGAAGTTCGGGTCGATGGTGTCCACGCCCATCTGGCTGCTCGCCGGCGGCGGCAGATTCTGGCCGTGCGGGTCGGGGCTGAACACCGGCAGGTCGTTGCCCTGGCCCGGCTGGTCGCCGTAGTCGTTGTACACCTGGTACACGGTGGTGGTGATGCCGTTGTTCTGGAACGGGTTGGTCATCCACACCGTCGGCGGGTTCGACTGGAACAGGCCGAAGCCGCCGCGCAGCTGGGTCATGCGCTCGGTATCGAAGGCATAGTTGAACGACAGGCGCGGCTCGACGATGCGCAGGCCGTCGATGGTGTTGTCGTTGCGCAGCGGCGTGACGTTCGAGCCCGGCTTGTAGTTGACGACGACCTGGTTGTTGGCGTCGATGCCGAAGGTCTGGTCCACCGCCGGGTTGTACACCGGGCGGTCGCCGGTCTTGGCCAGGTCCACGCGCACGCCGTACTGCACCGACAGGTTGTTGTTCACCTGCCAGGTGTCCTGCAGGAACAGGCCGTACTGGCGCAGCGTCCACTGCGCGGCCACGTCGTCGAGGTTATAGCCCTGCGACGGCTGGTAGATGTTGTACGAGTCGTAGATGCCCTTCTCGAAGTTGTCGATGCCGAAGAAGGTATAGGCGCCGAACTGGGTGCGGCCGAACAGGTTGTAGATCTTGTTCTGCTGGAAGTCGATGCCGCCCTTCAGGGTGTGGTCGCCCAGGTACCAGGTGGCCGCCTCGAACAGGTTCCAGGTCTTGATGTTCAGCACGTTGTAGTGGCTGTACTGGTCCTCGCCCAGGTCCACGTACGGCGCGGCGCCGTGCTGCTTGCCCTTGGAATCGGTGCTGACGCCCACGTCCACGAACACCTGCGGCTGCTGGTCGGCCACGGTGCGCACCTGCTTGAACTGGCGGTAGCCGAGCTTGGTCTCGGTGGAGAAGCTGTCGGTCCAGTCGTCGAACAGCTGCAGCACGGAGTTCTTGGTGTCGCTGTTCTTGGTGTACCAGTAGCTGGTCAGGCCGATCGAGTTGCTCTTGTTGCCCTGGACGATGGGCTGGGTTTCCTTGGTGCGCTGGTAGCTGAAGCTGGCGCGGTGGTTGTTGCTGATGTTCCAGTCCAGCTTGGCCAGGTAGCGCTTGTCTTCCAGGTCGACGTTGCCGCCGCTGAAGGTGCCCGGCTTCAGGCCGAGCGCGTTGGCTGCGTTGATGATGCGCTGCAGGTCGCCCGGCGACACCTTGCCGGAGGTGGAGGGGCCGTTGCCCAGGCTGGAATCGAGGCCGTTCGCCGAGTCGGCGCCCAGGCCCACGGTCTTCTCCTTCTCGTAGTTGACGAAGAAGAACAGCTTGTCCTTGACGATCGGGCCGCCCAGGGTGGCGCCCGCGGTCCAGTCGTGGTTGTAGCCGTTGTACTTGTAGCCCGGGTCGTCCTTGTTCACCCAGCCGGCGTTGCCGACGAGCTTGCTGGCGTTGCGGTAGGCGTAGTAGACCGAGCCGTGGAAGTCGTTGGTGCCGCTCTTGGTGACGGCGTTGATGTTGGCGCCGACGGTGTCGGAAGTGACGTCATAGTTCGCCGTGGAGATGTTGTACTCCTCGATCGTGTCGGCCGAGATCGGCGAGCCGATGTAGGGCATGCCGTTGGAGTTCAGGCCGAACGGGTCGCCCACGCCGACGCCGTCCACGGTGATCGAGTTGTAGCGGTTGTTCATGCCCATCGTGGAGATCGCGCCTTCGCCGCGGTCGGAGATGGTCACGCGCGGGTCGAGGCGGGCGATGTCGGCGATCGAGCGGCCCGGCGAGGGCGCCGCCTCCAGCTCGCGCTGGGACACGTTGGTGGACATGCCCTTGTTGTCGGGGCTGAAGGTCTGCGACAGCGCGTTGGCCGACACGGTGACCGCGGCCAGGTTCTTGGCGTTCTCGGCCTGGGCGCCGGACATGCTCAGGTTGACCGAGGACTCCTGCGCCAGCTGCAGGTACACGTCGTGCTTCGCCGCGGAGGTCATCCCATCCTTGGACACGGTGACGTCGAACGGACCGCCCACGCGCAGGCCTTGCGCCACGTAGCGGCCGTTGGCATCGGTGACGGTGGTCTTGGTGGTGCCCGAAGGCTCGTGCACGATGGTCACGGTGGCGCCGGCCACCGGCTGGCCGCTGGCGTCCAGCACGCGGCCGCTGATCGAGGACGAGGTGTCCTGCGCCATCGCGGGAAGGGTGGCTGCGGTCAGCAGCGAGGCGATCGCGAACGGAAGAAGCTTGGCTCGAATTCGGCTGTTCATTCTTTTGGGCCCTATGGATTTCGCAACGGAAATTCTTGCGGCGGAAAGCCGAATGCGACGCTGCCCGGCTTTGGGCCAGGTGCGCTGCCTCGGAAACTTCCCCGGTGTGCTGTCTTGGTTCGTGCTGCGATGTAGCGGCGGGGCCGCCCCGCCTGCCAATCATTTGTTAAACGAACTTTAACGGCATTGTATGACAGTTTGCTAACAACTTCACGTTTCCCGTACGCCCGGGCATCGACCCGACAAGCTCATACGGCCAGATGCAGGTAGGCGGCCACGCCGCCCAGGAACATCTGCACCGACAGCGCGATCAGCAGCATGCCCATCACCCGTTCCAGCGCGGTCAGCACGCTCTCGCCCAGCCAGCGGAACAGGTAGGTGGAGCACAGCAGGATCACCGCGGTGGCGAACCAGGCGCCGAACAGCGCGATCGCCCAGTCCGCGGTGCGCCCGGGCTGGCTGTTGGTGAGCAGCAGCAGCGCCGCCATCGCCGACGGCCCGGCCACGCCGGGGATCGCCATCGGTACGATGAAGGGCTCGCCCTCGCCGCTCTTGCCGAAGATGCCGCCGCCGTCGGCCGGCGGGAACACCATGCGGATGCCGATCAGGAACAGCACGATGCCGCCGGCGATGCTGATCGAGTCCGTCTTCAGCTGCAGCAGGCCGAGGATGTGCCGGCCGCCGACGAGGAACGCCAGCAGCACGCCGAGCGCGATCAGCAGCTCGCGCACCATCACCTTGCGCCGGCGCTTCGGCGGCACGTCCTTGAGCAGGCTGAGGAACAGCGGGATGTTGCCGAGCGGGTCCATGATCAGGAACAGCAGGATCGCCGCCGACAGCGTGGTCATCTGCGTTTCCATCTCAGTCCCCTGCCGGTGTGGCGCGCGCGGCGGTCATGCCGCGCGCAGGTCGAGCACGGCGCCGCGCGCGGCCGCGCCCTGCGCGCCGAGCAGCCACACCGCCGCCGCCGCCGTGGCGTCGGGCACGGGCAGCTGCATGGTGTCCTCGCCGAAGTAGGCCATGCGGCGCAGCGCGGTGCGCATCGGCGCAGGCAGCAACGCGTGCACGCGCAGCGCGCCTTCGTCGTGTTCCTCGTGCAGGATCTCCGCGAAGCGCTCCAGCGCCGCCTTCGACACGCCGTAGGCGCCCCAGTGCGCGCGGCTCACCCGCGCCGGGTCGTCCAGCACGAACACCACGGCGCTGTCCGGCGCGGCGGCGAGCAGCGGCAGGCAGGCCTGGGTCAGCGCGAACGGGGCGGACACGTTGACGTGCAGCGTGCGCAGCCACGCGTCCGGCTTGTGCATCGACAGCGGCGTGAGCCCGGCGAAGCTGGCCGCGGCGTGCACGATGCCGTCGAGCCGGCCGAGGTCGCGCTGCAGGCCGTCGGCCAGCGCCTCGTAGTCGCGCGGCGTGGCCGCCTCCAGGTCCAGCGGGTGGATCACCGGCTCGGGCAGGTCCTCGGCCAGCATCGCGTCGTAGAGCTGCTCCAGCTGGCGCTTGCGCTTGCCGCAGACGACCACGGTGGCGCCGGCGCGCGCGGCGGCGCGCGCGGTGGCGGCGCCGAGGCCGCCGCAGGCGCCCGCCACCAGCACCACGCGCCCGGCCAGCGCGTCGGCGGCGGGGCCGGCCCAGCCGGCGGGCAGCCGCTGCGTGGGCAGGCTCATGCCGGATCGGTCCCGTCGACGTCGCGCGCCATCCGCGCCAGCTCGCCGGAGGCCTTCAGGTCCTCCACGATGTCGCAGCCGCCGATCAGCTCGCCCTGGATGAACAGCTGCGGGAAGGTGGGCCAGTTGGCGAAATGCGGCAGCGCCGCGCGCACTTCCGGGTCGGCCAGCACGTTCACCGCGTGGAACGTGGCGCCGACGTCCTTCAGCGCCTGCGCCGCGCGGCTGGAGAATCCGCACATCGGGAACTGCGGCGTGCCTTTCATGAAGAGCACGATGGGGTGCCCGGACAGCACCGCCTTGATTCGCTCGTTAACGTCCATAGCTCGGAGTTTCATCATTACAATGCACGGAGAACACTAGTGTATCAGTCGCGCCCTGGCCGCCGCCGGTGCGATGCCCCTTCCTCAGCCAACGCCCAGGAGTCCCTCATGGCGATCGAACTGCCCCCGCTGCCCTACGAGAAGAACGCCCTCGAGCCGCACATCTCCGCCGAGACGCTGGAGTACCACTACGGCAAGCACCACCAGGCGTACGTGACCAACCTCAACAACCTGATCAAGGGCACGGAGTTCGAGAACGCCCCGCTCGAGGAGATCGTCAGGAAGTCCTCCGGCGGCATGTTCAACAACGCCGCGCAGACCTGGAACCACACCTTCTACTGGAACTCGATGAAGCCCAACGGCGGCGGCGAGCCCTCCGGCAAGCTGGCCGACGCGATCAACAAGGCGTTCGGCTCGTTCGAGAAATTCAAGGAGGAGTTCGCCAAGTCCGCCGCCGGCAACTTCGGCTCGGGCTGGACCTGGCTGGTGCAGCGCCCGGACGGCGCGCTGGGCATCGTCAACACCTCCAACGCGGCCACGCCGATCACCGGCAGCGACAAGCCGCTGTTCACCTGCGACGTGTGGGAACACGCCTACTACATCGACTACCGCAACGCCCGCCCGAAGTACCTGGAGGCGTTCTGGAGCCTGGTGAACTGGGACTTCGCGGCGAAGAACCTCGCCTGAATCCCGCGTTCCGCCCACGAAAAAGCCCGGGCATCGACCCGGGCTTTTTCGTGGGCACCCGGACGGGTTACGCCGCGCCCAGCGCGCGCAGGGCGGGCAAGGCCTGCTCGTCGCGTCCCAGCGCCCGGGCCACCGTGCGCAGCCGCGTGGCCAGCGCCGCGGCGTCCGGCGCGCACAGCGTGGCGTGGCCCACCTTGCGGCCCGGCCGCGGCTGCTTGCCGTAGTCGTGCCAGTGCGCGTCGCTGGCGCCGAGCACCGGCGCCGCGTCGGGCAGCTCGCCGATCCAGTTGAACATGGCCGAGGCGCCGCGCGCCGCGGTATCGCCCAGCGGCAGGCCCAGCACCGCGCGCACGTGGTTCTCGAACTGGCTGGTCAGCGCGCCCTCGATGGTCCAGTGGCCGGAGTTGTGCACGCGCGGCGCCATCTCGTTGCCGAGCAGCTCGCCGTCCTTCACGAACAGTTCCAGCGCGAACACGCCCACGTAGTCCAGCCGCTCGGCCAGGGTTCGCGCCAGCGCGGTGGCGCGCGCCTGCAGGGTGTCGATGCCCGGCGCCGGCGCCAGGCTCAGCGAGAGCACGCCGTCGGTATGCCAGTTGCCGGTCAGCGGCCAGGTGCGCAGCTCGCCATCGCGGCCGCGCACGGCCAGCACCGACAGCTCGCGCTCGAACGGCACGAAGGCTTCCAGGATCAGCCCGTGCGCCGCCGCCTGCGCGCCCAGCGCGGCCCAGGCGGCGTCGGCGTCGGCCGCCGACTTCAGGCGGAACTGGCCCTTGCCGTCGTAGCCCAGCCGGCGCGTCTTCAGGATCGCCGGCGCGCCGATGCCGGCCAGGGCGCGGTCGAGGTCGGCGCGGGTGTCCACCGCCATGAAGGACGGCGTGGCCAGGCCGCAGTCGTTGAACAGGGTCTTCTCGGCGAGCCGGTCCTGCGCCACCGCCAGCGCGTCCGGGTTGGGGAACACCGGCACCTGCGCGGCCAGCCGGCGAGCCGTCTCGGCCGGTACGTTCTCGAAGTCGAAGGTGACCACGTCCACCTGGGCGGCGAACCCGGCCAGCGCGGCGTGGTCGTTCCAGTCCGCGCGCAGCAGCGGCGCCACTTGGCCGGCGCAGGCGTCGGCGGCGCTGTCGACCACCAGCGTCTTCACGCCCAGCGGCGCCGCGGCCAGCGCCAGCATGCGGGCCAGCTGGCCGCCGCCGAGGATGCCCAGCACGGGCTGGCGGTAGCCGTTCATGCGCGCGGGTCCGGCTGGTCGAGCACGGCCTGGGTCTGCTTCGCGCGCCAGGCCTCCAGCGCCGCGGCCAGCGCGGGATCGTGCAACGCCAGCACGGCGGCGGCCAGCAGGCCCGCGTTGACCGCGCCGGCGCGGCCGATCGCCAGCGTGCCCACCGGGATCCCGGCCGGCATCTGCGCGATGGAGAGCAGTGAATCCATGCCGTTCAGCGCCTTCGACTGCACCGGCACGCCGAACACCGGCAACCGCGTCTTGGCCGCCAGCATGCCCGGCAGGTGGGCGGCGCCGCCAGCGCCGGCCACGATCACCTGGATGCCGCGCGTGGCGGCCTCCTCCGCGTAGCGGAACAGCAGGTCCGGCGTGCGGTGGGCGGACACCACGCGCACCTCGTGCGGCACGCCCAGCTCGACGAGCACCTCCGCCGCGTGCGTCATGGTCTCCCAGTCCGAACGCGAGCCCATCACCACGCCGACCTTCGGCGCTGCAGCAGTTCCAGTCATGGTCCGGCCGTCCAAAAGGGGTTATTGTACGGGCTTTCGCGCCCCGCATCGAAACGCCATGGACAAGCGCCTGCTCGACATTCTGTGCTGCCCGGTCAGCAAGACCCCGGTGCGCCCGCTGGCCGCGGCCGAGCTGGATGCCCTCAACCGCGCCATCGAGGCGGGCCGGGTCGATACCGTGGCCGGTGTCGCGGTGAAGACGCGGCTGGACGAAGGCCTGGTCACGGTCGACCGCAAGGTGGTCTACCGGGTCGACGACGGCATCCCGGTGATGCTGCCCGAGGAAGGCATCGGCACGGCCCAGCTGGCGGATTTCCCCGCCGCGGCCTGAAGGCCCGTTCAAGGCCCTGGCCGGCCGCGCATGACAAGTGCGGCGCTTATGCCGTATCGTCCACCTTTGCGTACTTGCCTTGATGCCGCGGCATGCCGGCAACACACAGGGGTGTGGCGATGCAGAACGCCAGTGAGCCATCCAACGTCGTCAACCTGAGCCAGCGCCTGGACCCGTCCAGCCCGCGCGGCGGCGAGTTGCTGAACGCGGTTCGCGGCATCGCCGGGCGGCGCCTGCAGCTGAGCCTGGGCAACCTGTTCGAGCAGGTCGACGACGCCCTGTTCGACCTGGCCGAGAAGGCCGAGAACAACGCCGCCCAGATGCACTACTTCGACGGCATGCGCGAGGTGCGCAAGCGTCGCCCGATGGTGGAACGCAGCTTCCTGGCCCAGGTCGCGCGCAACATCGACGAGGTCGCCGGCAAGGGGCACGCGCAGGCCGCCCCCGCGGCGGCGCCCGCGTCCGGCGGCGCGCTCGAGCTGTCGCTGGTGGCCGACAACGAGCTGGAGGAATCGCTGGCGATCACCAGCATGATCGGCAAGAACGAGGCCCGGCTGTCGCGCGAGCTGTTCGCGGTGAACCAGCGCCTGTCGGTGATCTGCGGCGGCATGAAGATCGACGACGCCGGCAATCCGCTCGGCCCGGCCGCGCTGGCCCAGGCGTTCCGCCAGTCGGTGCGCGAGCTGAGCGCGGACATGCGCGTCAAGCTGATCATCTACAAGCTGTTCGACCGCTACGTGCTGGCCACGCTGGACGAGCTGTACCAGGAGGTCAACGCCGAACTGGTGCGCGCCGGCGTGCTGCCGCAGCTGCGCCACGAGGTGCAGCGCGGTGGCGCCCAGGGCGCGCCGGCCACCGCCGCCGGGGCACCACCCGCGGCCGGGACGGAAGCCGAGGCGGCCGACGGCGAGACCGCGGCCGAGTTGCTGAACACCCTGCGCAGCCTGTTCCAGGCCCGCCGCGCCCATCCCACCGTGCCGCTGTCGGCGATGAGCCAGGGACCGCTGCCCACCGCCAACGAGCTGATCGGCGCGCTGAGCGTGCTGCAGAACCAGGCCGCGGCGCTGCCGCTGGTCCCGGTCGTGGCCGGTCAGGGCACGCTCGACCTCACCCAGGAGGTGCTGCAGCTCAAGGAACAGCTGCTGTCCCAGCTCGGCGCGCTGCGCGGCGAGCGTCCCGGCCAGGTGTCCACCATCGACGAGGACACCATCGACCTGGTCGGCATGCTGTTCGAGTTCATCCTCGAGGACCGCAACCTGCCCGCGCAGATGCAGGTGCTGCTGGCCCGGCTGCAGATTCCCTACCTCAAGGCGGCGATCCTCGACCGCAAGCTGTTCGCGCACCGCCAGCACCCGGCGCGGCGCCTGCTGGACGGACTGGCCGACGCCGCCAAGGGCTGGTCGGCCGAGGCCGACCGCGACGGCCGCCTGCTCGACATGGTCAGGTCCATCGTCGACCGGCTGCTGCAGGAGTTCGACGACGACCTCGGCATCTTCGAGCGCCTGTCCGCCGAGCTGCAGAGCTTCCAGGAAACCGCCAGCCGCCGCGCCGAGCTGGCCGAGCAGCGCGTGGCCGAATCCACCCGCGGGCGCGAGAAGCTGGAGCAGGCGCGCCGCCGCGCCGCGCGCGAGATCCTCTCCCGCATCGACGGCCACACCCTGCCCCCGCTGGTGCACGGCGTGCTGACCCGCGCGTGGGCGAACTACCTCGTGCTGACCCTGCTGCGCCAGGGCGAGGCATCGCCCGAGTACCGCGATGCGCTGCGCTTCGTCAATGACTTCATCGCCAGCACCCGTCCCGCGCGCGACGCCGCCGCCCGCCAGCAGCTGAAGCAGATCCTGCCGGGCATCGAGCGCGCGCTGCGCCGCGGGCTGACCAGCGTGGCCTTCCAGGACAGCGACGTGGAGCGCCTGCTGGCCCAGCTGCACGCCTACTACCGCCAGCAGCTCGGCGAGGCCGCGCCCGCGGCCGCCGCGCCGGAGCCCGCCGTCGAGACCGCCAGCCTGCCGATTCCCGACAGCATCCAGCCGCTGGCCGAGAGCGCCGAGGAACTGGAGCAGGACGACGAGGACGAGGCCACGGCCGGGATGACGCCCGAGGCCAGCGCCGAGCTGCAGCAGGTACGCGAGCTCAAGCCCGGCACCTGGCTGGAATTCGCCGGGCGCGACGACGCCACGCCCGAGCGCGCCAAGCTGTCCTGGATCAGCCCGATGAGCGGGCGCTACCTGTTCGTCAACCGGCGCGGCCTGAAGGTCGCCGACCACTCGCCACACGAGCTGGCCCGCGCGCTGGCCGAAAAGCGCGTGCGCGTGCTCGACTCCAACGCGCTGTTCGACCGCGCGATGGACGCCATCGTCGACCGCCTCAGCCAGCCCGCCGACGGCCGACCCACGGATACCGAATGACGCCCGACGCCCTTCCCGCGCCACCCGACGCCACCCTGATCGCCGCCGACATCGAACGCGCCTTCGCCGAGGACCTCGGCGCGGGCGACGCCACTGCGGACCTGCTGCCCGCCGACGCCACCGCCAGCGCCCGGCTCACCTGCCGCGAGAGCGCGGTGATCGCCGGCACTCCCTGGTTCGACGCCTGCTTCCGCCGGCTCGATCCTGCCGTGGGGATCCACTGGCAGCTGCACGACGGCCAGCGCGCCGCGCCCGGCGCGGTGATCTGCCACCTGCGCGGCAACGCGCGCGCCCTGGTCAGCGCCGAACGCTCGGCGCTGAACTTCCTGCAGCTGCTCTCCGCCACCGCCACCGCCACCGCGTACTACGTCGAGGCCGTGGCCGGCACCGGCGTGCGCGTGCTGGACACGCGCAAGACCCTGCCCGGCCTGCGCCTCGCGCAGAAGTACGCGGTGCGCTGCGGCGGTGGTCACAACCATCGCATCGGCCTGTACGACGCCATCCTGATCAAGGAAAACCACATCATCGCCGCCGGCGGCCTCGGCGCCGCGGTGGCGGCGGCCCGCCGCCGCCATCCCGGCCTGCTGCTGGAGGTGGAGGTGGAAAACCTCGACGAGCTGGCCGAGGCGCTGGCCGCGGGCGTGGACCGCATCATGCTGGACAACTTCACCGTGCCGCTGATGCGCGAGGCGGTGGCGCTGGCCGGCGGCCGCGTCCCGCTGGAAGTCTCCGGCAACGTGGACCTCGCCACCATCGGCGAGTACGCGCGCACCGGCGTGGATTTCATCTCGGTAGGCGCGCTGACCAAGCACGTGCGGGCAGTGGACCTGTCGCTGCGCCTGCAGCTGGACTGAGAGCCGGCCGTACCGGGAGGCTTGTCCGCCCTCCCCGCGTCGCGCACTATCACCTCCCCCGCCGGCTTGCGCCGGCCACGGCCGCCCCCACCCTCCGGTCATGGACACCCTCTTCGAACTGCTGCCGCTGCTGGTCCTGCTCGCCCTGGTCGGGGCGTGGCTGAAGCTGAGCCGTGCCCGCGAGCTGGCGGTGGCCGAGGCGCGCCGGCAGTGCGAGCGCCACGGCCTGCAGCTGCTGGACGAGACGGTGGGCCTGAGCGGCCTGCGCCTGCGCCGCCTGCACGGGCAGCGGCGGATCGAGCGGTGCTACGGCTTCGAGGTGAGCATCGACGGCAACGATCGCGAGCCGGGCCGGCTGTGGATGGTGGGCGACGCCTTCACCGGGCTCAGCCTGCCTACCATCGAGACGCGCCTGCCCGAGGCGTCGCCGGTTCCGGCCCCCGCCTCGCCCCCGGCGACGCGCGGCGACCGGAGCAATGTGGTTCCGCTGCGACCACGCGACGACCAGCGTCGACTGCACTGAGCCGGCCGCCTGTGTCGCGGGCACGCCGGGACGCGGCCGGCACATGCGCCGGCCAACCGCTCGACGGCCTACTTCACCACGCGCAGGTGCGCGCCGCCGCGGCGCGGCTTGTCCTCGTCGGTGGGCTCGGACGGCGAACCGGGCGGTGGGGCATCCGGCGGCGGCGTGTCGCCGCCGTTCTCGTCGGCGGGGAACATCATGCCCTGGCCGTTCTCCTGCGCGTACAGCGCCAGCACGGCCTGCACCGGGATGTGGATGTGATGGCTGACGCCGGAGAAGCGCGCCTGGAAGCTGATCCAGTCGTTGCCCAGGTCCAGGTTGGCCACCGCGCGCATGGCCAGGTTCAGCACCACCTGGCCGTTCTTCACCACCTGCGGCGGCACCTTGACGCCCTCGCGGGTGGCGTCGATCAGCACGTAGGGGGTGAGGTCGTTGTCGGTGATCCAATCGTAGACCGCCCGCAGCAGGTACGGACGGTTCGAAGTCATCGGCACGGGCGTGGATTCGCTCACCGCATCGCCTTTTCTTCGGAGGTGAGGCTGCGCGTGTAGCCCTGGCTGTGGAACAGGCGTTCGCCGTAGTCGACGATGGACTTGCCCTCGCGGCCCAGCTCCACGCCCAGCCACGGCAGGCGCCACACCACCGGAGCCACCAGGCAGTCGGCCAGGCTCATCTCCGGGTTGAGGAAGAACTTGGCCGCCTTGAACAGCGGCAGCGACGCCAGCAGGTGCTCGCGCAGGCGCTTGCGCGCGCCGTCCGCGGCGCGGCCGCCCGCGCGGATGGTGTCCACCTCCGGCAGCCAGTCGCGCTCGATGCGCACCGCGGCCAGGCGCAGCCGCGCCCGGGAAAGCGGATCGATCGGCATCAGCGGCGGATGCGGATAGCGTTCGTCGAGGTATTCGCACACCACCGAGGTGTCGTACAGGGTGAGGTCGCGGTCGACCAGGGTAGGCGTGGTGCCGTAGGGGTTGAGGTCGAGCAGGTCCTCCGGCGGCTTGGCCGGGTCCACCAGCACCCGGTCGTAGCTCACGCCCTTGGCGGCCAGGACCAGCCTGACGCGGTGGCACTGGATGTCGTCCGCCGTGGTGTAGAGGGTAAGGATGGTGCGTGTACGGGCGCTCTGGACCATGCGTGGTCTCCCCTGCCGGCGCTTCCGGCGGCACGGTTCACGCCGCGCCGCCGGGCCGCCGATGCCTTCAGTGGACGTCCTTCCAGTATTCCTTCTTGAGCAGGAAGGCCAGGAAGGTGAACAGGACCAGGAACAGCACCACCCAGACGCCGTACGCGTGCCGCTGCAACGCGGCCGGCTCGGAGGCGTAGTCCAGGAAATTGACCAGGTCGCGCGTGGCCTGCTGGTACTGCGCCGGGGTCAGCTCGCCCGGGTGCGACAGTTCCAGCTTCTCCACCTGCTTGCCGTCCTTGCTCATCACGGCGGTCTGCTCGCCCTGCAGCTTCCACAGCGGGAACGGCATGGCGGCGTTCGGCAGCACGGTGTTGTTCCAGCCGATCGGGCTCTTCGGGTCGAGGTAGAAGGCGTTGAGGTAGCCGTAGACCCAGTCGGCGCCCTTCGCGCTCACTTCCAGCGAGAGGTCCGGCGGGTCCTTGCCGAAGGCCTTGGTGGCCAGCTCCGCCGGCATGTGCGACACGACGGGATCGTCGAACTTGGCGCCGGTGAAGTTGAGGTTCTGCATCACGTCCTGCTCGGACAGGTGCAGGTCCTCGGCCATGCGCGAGTAGCGCAGGTACTTCAGCGAGTGGCAGCCCACGCAGTAGTTGAAGAACAGGTGGGCGCCGCGCTGCAGCGAGGCCTGGTCGCGCAGGTTGTTGCCGGCGGCCGGCAGTTCGGGCCCCTCTTCGGCCCAGGACGACGCGCTGCCCAGCAGCAGGCCCAGCGACAGCAGGATGGTGGAGATAAGCCGCTTAGTCATGCGTCGTCACCCGTTCCGGAACCGGCTTGGTCTTCTCCCAGCCGAGATGCGTGTACAGCCACAGGAACACGAAGAACCCGAAGTAGGCCAGCGTCATGATGCGGCCGATCACGTTGTCCCAGGTGGTGAGGTCGATATCGCTGCCGAAGATCCGGGGCAGGTACTCGTCGGTGAGGTCCATGCCGATGATCGCCAGGCACAGGAACGAGACCACGAAGACCGCCAGCGCCACCTTGTAGCCGGTGCCGCGGTAGCGGACCGACTTGACCTTGCCGGCGTCGATCCACGGCAGCGCGAACAGCAGCGCGATGGAGCCGAACATGGCGATCACGCCCCACACGGCGGTGCCGGCGAATGAAGGCACCATGCGCACGATGGCGTAGAACGCGGTGAAGTACCACACCGGCTTGATCTGCGCGGGCGTCACCAGGTTGTTGGCCGGGATCGCGTTGTCGTGCTCGAGGAACCAGCCGCCGAAGGTGGGCGCGAAGAAGATGATGAAGGCGGCAACGATCAGGAACACGCCCACGCCGACCAGGTCCTTCACCGTGTAGTACGGGTGGAACGGGATGGCGTCGGCGGGCTTCAGCGCGTCCCAGCGGTTGCCCTTCGGGCCGTGCTTGACGTCCACGCCGTCGGGGTTGTTCGAGCCCACCTCGTGCAGCGCCGCCAGGTGCAGCACCACCAGCAGCAGCAGCACCAGTGGCAGCGCGATCACGTGCAGCGCGAAGAAGCGGTTGAGGGTGGCGTCGGCGGGCAGGTAGTCGCCCACGATCCACTCCACCAGGTCCTTGCCGATCACCGGGATGGTGCCGAACAGGCTGGTGATCACCTTGGCGCCCCAGAACGACATGTTGCCCCACGGCAGCACGTAGCCCATGAAGGCCTCGGCCATCAGCACCAGGAAGATCAGCATGCCCAGCACCCACACCAGCTCGCGCGGCTTCTTGTACGAGCCGTACAGCAAGCCGCGGAACATGTGCAGGAACACCACCACGAAGAACAGCGAGGCGCCGGTGGTGTGCATGTAGCGGATCAGCCAGCCCCACTCCACGTCGCGCATGATGTACTGCACCGAATCGAACGCGCCGGTCGCGCTCGGGTCGTAGTTCATCGTGAGGAAGATGCCGGTGAGGATCTGGTTGACCAGCACCAGCAGGGCGAGCGAGCCGAAGTAGTACCAGAGGTTGAAGTTCTTCGGCGCGTAGTACTCCGTCATGTGCTTGCGGTACGTCGGCGCCAGGCCGGGCGCGCGCTCGTCGAACCAGCGAGTGAATGCATTGGCCATTACGCAGCCCCCTTCGGATCAACGCCAATCTGGACGGTGTTCTCGTCGACGAAGTGGTACGGCGGGATCTGCATGTTCATCGGCGCGGGCACGCCCTGGTACACGCGGCCGGCCATGTCGTAGCGCGAATGGTGGCAGGGGCAGTAGTAGCCGCCCTGCCAGTTCGGATCGAACGGCTCGGGCTTCATCTCGCCGACGTAGTTGGGCACGCAGCCCAGGTGGGTGCAGATGCCGACCATCACCAGCCATTCCGGCTTGATCGAGCGGGTTTCGTTCTGTGCGTAGGCGGGCTGCTGGCCGGCGGAGCTGCCGTTGGACTTGGGGTCGACCAGGCGCGGGTCCTGCTTGGGCAGCGCGGCGAGTTGTTCGGGGGAGCGATGGACGATGAATACCGGCAGGCTGCGCCAGGCGACGATGAGCTGCTGGCCGGCCTCGATCTTCTTCAATGACTGCGTTACCGGAGCGCCGGCGGCCTTGGCGCGTGCGCTGGGTTCCCATGACTTGATGAAAGGTACGGCTGCCGCAACCACTCCCACGCCGCCGACCACAGCCGTGGTCGCGGTAAGGAAACGGCGGCGACCATGATCGACGACTTCGTTCGCCATCAGGCTCTCCGGATACTTGCACGCCATTGAGACGCAGGTTTTTTCGGCACCTGCAAAAATCGCGTTAGTGTAGCCTCAGGGGTTGACACGTACAATCGAACCCCCCGGCGGTCACCAGCGCCCCCGCTGTCGACGCTACCCTAGTCTGCCCGCCTTTGTCACGGACCGTCCCCCGACATGAAACATGCCGCCGGCCTGCTCGCCTTCATCGCCCGCTTCGTGGTGCTGGGGTTGGCGCTGGCGTTCGTGATCGGCCTGTTCTGGCCCGGCGTGGGGCATCGGCTGCGCGACCGCTTCGGGCTCGCCGGCGCGCCGGCGCCCGCCGCCTCTGCCGCCGGCGCCGCGGTGCCCGCAGCCGCCCCGCCCGCGCCGGCCTCGTACGCCGACGCGGCGGACCGGGCGGTGCCGTCGGTGGTCAACATCTACGTCAACAAGACAGTGACCGAGCAGGCGGTGCGCATGTACGCCGATCCGATCCTGCAGCGCATCTTCGGCGGCGTGCCGGTGGGCACCTACCAGCGCCGCGAGCGCAGCCTCGGTTCGGGCGTGATCGTCAGCGCGCAGGGCTACGTGCTGACCAACAACCACGTCATCGCCGGCGCCGACGACATCCAGGTGCTGCTCTACGACGGCCGCGTGGCCAAGGCACACCTGGTCGGCGCCGACCCGGAGACCGACCTGGCGGTGCTGAAGATCGACGCCGGCAACCTGCCGGTGATCCGCATGGCCGATTCGAAGAAGCTGCGCGTGGGTGACGTGGTGCTGGCGATCGGCAACCCGCTGGGTATCGGTCAGACCGTGACGATGGGCATCGTCAGCGCGATCGGCCGCCAGCTGATCAGCGGCAGCCCGGAGGACTTCATCCAGACCGACGCGGCGATCAACCTCGGCAACTCCGGCGGCGCGCTGGTGAATACCCGCGGCGAGCTGGTGGGCATCAATACCCTGCTGATCGGCAAGGCCGCCAACGCCGAGGGCATCGGCTTCGCCATCCCGGTGAACACCGCCACCGAGGTGCTGCGCCAGCTGATCGCCACCGGCCACGTGGTGCGCGGCTGGCTCGGCGCCGACTACGCCATCGTGACCGTGGCCGCCAACGGCGGCCTGCCGGCGGCCGCGCGCGGAGTCCAGGTCACCGACGTCTACCCCGGCGGACCGGCCGCGCGCGCCGGCCTCCAGCCGCACGACATCCTGCTGAAGATCGGCGACCACGACATCCTCGACCCGGCCGACCTGCGCCGCCACGAGGCCGCGCTCAAGCCCGGCACGCAGACGGAGGTTTCCGGCCTGCGCAACGGCAGCCCGTTCCACGTCGAGGTGACACTGGCCGCGCGCCCGCAACAGGCCCCGGACACGGCGTCGGACATCCTGCAGGAACAGCAATGAACCGGGTGACGTGGCGTCAGGCGCCAGGCGTGGCGCGCTCGGCCAGCGTGGCGTGCAGTACCCGACCGTAGCGCTGGCGCAGCTCGCCCACCCGCTTCACGTACACCTCGGTCTCCGCGTACGGCGGCACGCCGCGGTAGCGCTGCACCGCGCCCGGCCCGGCGTTGTACGCCGCCGCCGCCAGGCGCTCATCGCCGTTGAAGGTCCGCAGCAGCAGGGCGAGGTAGCGCGCGCCGCCGAGGATGTTGTCGTCGGCGTCGAAGGCATCGGCCACGCCCATGTCGCTGGCGGTGCCGGGCATCAGCTGCATCAGGCCTTCCGCCCCCTTGGCCGAGAGCGCATGCGGGTTGAACGCGCTCTCGGCGTGGATGATCGCGCGCAGGAACGCCTCGTCCACGCCGTAGCGCGCGCTGGCCACGCGGATCGCGTCGGCGTAGTCGCGCAGGTGCAGCGGCACGCGCATCCAGTCGATGGTGGAACGCAGGTTGCACGCCACGCAGGTGGCGATGTACGTGAACAGCATGGTCGCCGCATGCGCGTTGCGGCCGGCGGGACGGATGTTGGTGTATTCCACGCTGCCGTCGGCGTGCACCACGCGGTACACCGCGCCGCGCAGCACCCGGCTGTCGGGCGCCGAGGCTGCGGCGTCGGCCGCGGCCATCGCCGGGGCGCCGGCGTCGCGCGAATCGCGGTAGGCCCATTGCCCCGCGGGGCCCGGCGGCGGCAGCGGCGGCAGGGCCTGCGCCGTGGTGGCCACCGAGCCCTTCACCCAGGCCAGCGAGATCACCGGCGCCTCCGCCCGTGCCACGCCGGCATGGACCGAACCGCGCACGCCGGCCAGCGACGCCTTCGCCGCCGGCGCGGCGCGGCGCACGGGCGCGGCATAGCCGCCCACCCGGCGGCATGCGCGGTAGCCCGCCTGGCTGCTGCTGAACACTGTCTCGCCGTGCGTGCCGATGCAGCGGTAGAGCGTGCCGGCGCGCGCCGGCGTCCAGGCCAGCCAGGCCGCGGCCAGCAGCGCGCAGCCGCCCGCGACCCGGGCAAGGGTCGTGCTGCAGGACGGGAAGGCTTCGGCGGACGGGCCCACGCTCCCCCGGTGGCGTGCGGCTGGCGACATGCGGCGCAGTGTGCCCCCGGCGCCCCGCGGCGCCAAGCCCGCGACGCCGGATTCGTGCGCCAGGCCACGCGTATGCCTGCGCCCGCGCAGGCCCCGCCGGGCCCGGCGTCGCAAGTGCTTGATCCGCCAGACGCTTCGCTGGCGGGCCTCGCCCTGCACGAGTAAACTGCTTGGTTCGGCCCTGCGGCCGGTTCGATGCGACCACGGTACCCACGCCATGAGCGGCAAGCCAGCTCTCAAAAAGCTTTTCATCAAGACCCACGGCTGCCAGATGAACGAGTACGACTCGGCCAAGATGGCCGACGTGCTCGAGGCCTCGCACGGCCTGGAACTGACCCAGGACGAGTCCGAGGCGGACGTGATCCTGATCAATACCTGCTCGATTCGAGAGAAGGCGCAGGAGAAGGTGTTCAGCCAGCTCGGCCGCTGGAAGGCATTCAAGCAGGGCGACAGGCCGGTGCTGATCGGCGTGGGCGGCTGCGTGGCCTCGCAGGAAGGCGAGGCGATCATCAAGCGCGCGCCGTTCGTGGACCTGGTGTTCGGCCCGCAGACGCTGCATCGCCTGCCCGAGCTGATCGAGGCCAAGCGCGAGACCGGCAAGGCCCAGGTCGACGTGTCCTTCCCGGAGATCGAGAAGTTCGACAAGCTGCCCGAGCCGCGCGCCGAAGGCCCGACGGCCTTCGTCTCGATCATGGAAGGCTGCTCGAAGTACTGCAGCTACTGTGTGGTGCCCTACACCCGCGGCACCGAGATCAGCCGGCCGTTCGACGACGTGCTGGTGGAAGTGGCGCAGCTCGCCGTGCAGGGCGTGCGCGAGGTCACCCTGCTGGGCCAGAACGTCAACGCCTACCAGGGCCCGATGCACGACGGCGGCACTGCGGACCTGGCCGTGCTGATCCACGCCATCGCGCAGATCGAGTCGATCGGCCGCATCCGCTTCACCACCTCGCATCCGCTGGAGTTCTCCGACTCGCTGATCGAGGCCTACGCCAACTGCCCCAAGCTCGCCAATTTCCTGCACCTGCCGGTGCAGGCCGGCTCCGACCGCATCCTGGCGGCGATGAAGCGCGGCTACACCACGCTGGAGTTCAAGCAGAAGATCCGCAAGCTGCGCGCGGTGCGCCCCGACATCAGCATCAGCTCCGACTTCATCGTCGGCTTCCCCGGCGAGACCGACGAGGATTTCGAGAAGACCATGAAGCTGATCGAGGACGTCGGCTTCGACCAGAGCTTCAGCTTCATCTTCTCCGCCCGCCCCGGCACGCCGGCGGCGAACCTGGCCGACGACACGCCCGCGGAGGTCAAGCACGCGCGGCTGTCGCGGCTGCAGGCGAAGATCAACGACAACGCGCGGCGCATCAACGAGGCGATGGTGGGCACCGTGCAGCGCGTGCTGGTGGAGAAGCCCAGCCGCAAGAGCCCGAACGAGCTCACCGGCCGCACCGAGAACATGCGCTTCGTGAACTTCCCCGGCGACGCGCGCATGATCGGCCGCTTCGTCGACGTGCTCGTCACCGAGGCCATGACCAACTCGCTGCGCGGGCGCGTGCATTTGGCCGAGGAAGCGGCCTGAGCTTTACTCCCTCTCCCCTCCGGGGAGAGGGCCGGGGTGAGAGGCCAATCTGGCCGCGCACTCCACAGCTTTTCGCAAGACTGTCCCCCTCACCTCAATCCTCTCCCCGGAGGGGAGAGGAAGCCAAGAAGCATGACCCCAGGCCTCAACGAACGCGATTTTGCCCTCGACCCGGAAGACAACGCCCGGCTGGCCAACCTGTGCGGTCCGTTCGACGAGCACCTGCGCCAGGTCGAGCTGCGCCTGGGCGTGGAGATCGACCACCGCGGCAACCTGTTCAAGGTGATCGGCGAGGAAGCCCCCGCGCGCGCCGCCGAGAAGGTGCTGCGCGCGCTGTACCAGGCGACCGGCGAGGAATCGCTGACCGGGGCGAAGATCAACCTGCACCTGGCCGAGTCCGGCCTCGACGGCATCGCCGCGGACGCGGCCGAGGGCGCGCAGGAAGTCGTGATCAAGGTGAAGCGCGGCGTGATCAAGGGCCGCGGCCCCAACCAGGCGCGCTACCTGCACGCCATCTCGCGCCACGACATCAACTTCGGCGTCGGCCCCGCCGGCACCGGCAAGACCTACCTCGCCGTGGCCAGCGCGGTGGAGGCGCTGGAGGCCAACCGGGTGCAGCGCGTGCTGCTGGTGCGCCCCGCGGTGGAGGCCGGCGAGAAGCTGGGCTTCCTGCCCGGTGACCTCACCCAGAAGGTCGATCCCTACCTGCGCCCGCTGTACGACGCGCTGTACGAGATGCTCGGCTTCGAGAAGGTGGCCAAGCTGATCGAGCGCAACGTGATCGAGATCGCGCCGCTGGCCTACATGCGCGGGCGCACGCTCAACGATTCCTACGTGATCCTCGACGAGGCGCAGAACACCACCGTCGAGCAGATGAAGATGTTCCTCACCCGCATCGGTTTCGGTTCGGTGGCGGTGATCACCGGCGACGTCAGCCAGGTCGACCTGCCACGCCACGTCCGCTCCGGCCTGCGCCACGCGGTGGAAGTGCTGCGCGGCGTGGATGGCATCAGCTTCACCTTCTTCACCTCGCGCGACGTGGTGCGCCACCCGCTGGTGGCGAAGATCGTGCGCGCCTACGAGGCATTCGAGGAGGCGGGGAACGGGGAAGGGGGAACGGGGAACGCGAAGGGCGGCGCGACGTGAGCGCTCGGCCCACGCCCCGGCGTCCCGGTTCGGCGGGCTGGCCCCGGGCCTCTGCAGGCCTGCACGTTCCCCGTTCCCCCTTCCCCGTTCCCCGGCTTTGCGTGAACTACGCCGTGCCGCGCGCTGGCGTGCCCGCGCCCGCCAGCTTCCGCCTGTGGGTGTCGGCGGCGCTGCGCGGAGCCCGGCGCCGCAAGCCGGCCGAAGTCGCCATCCGCATCGTCGACGCCGATGAAGGCCGCGCGCTCAACCGCGACTACCGCGGCAGGGACTACGCCACCAACGTGCTCTCCTTCCCCGCCGAACTGCCGCCCGGCGTGAACCTGCCGTTGATCGGCGACCTGGCGATCTGCGCCCCGGTGGTGGTCCGCGAGGCGGCCGAACAGCACAAGCGCCCGCGTGACCACTGGGCCCACCTCACCGTGCACGGCACCCTGCACCTGCTCGGCTACGACCACATCGAAGAGGCCGAGGCCGAGGCGATGGAGGCGCTGGAGGCGCGCATCCTGGCCGGCCTGGGCATCGCCGATCCCTACGCCGCCGACTGACCCCCTCCCGACCTCCCCCTGCAGGCAGGGGAGGAGCCAAATCCCGCATCAGCCATGCTCTTCCCCCTCCCCTGCTTGCAGGGGAAGGCCGGGGAGGGGTGTTCTTGCGTCCTGAACCGCCCCATCATTTCCGCTAGACTCAGGCTTCCGCCCTTCCTGGGCCGAACGCAAACGGATTGATGAACGACGACCCTGGCAGTACCAGCGGCCCGGCCCACCGCACTTGGTGGGATCGACTGGGCCACCTGTTTTCCGGCGAGCCGCGCAACCGCGAGGAGCTGATCGAGGAGTTGCGCGCGGCGCACGCCAACGGCCTGCTCGGCGCCGACACCCTGCCCATGCTGGAGGGCGCGCTCAAGGTCACCGAGCTTTCCGTGGACGACGTGATGGTGCCGCGCGTGCAGATCGTGATGATCGCCGCCGACGCGCCGCTGCCCGACATCCTCGCCGCCGTGGTCGAATCCGGCCATTCCCGCTTCCCCGTGCACGGCGAGGACAAGGACGACGTCGTCGGCATCCTGCTGGCCAAGGACCTGCTCAAGTTCTTCGGCAACGACGAGCCGTTCGACATCCGCTCGATCCTGCGTCCGGCGGTGCTGATCCCCGAATCGATGCGCCTCAACGTGCTGCTGGCCGAGTTCCGCCGCAGCCGCAACCACATGGCGCTGGTGGTGGACGAATACGGCGGCGTGGCCGGCCTCATCACCATCGAGGACGTGCTGGAGCAGATCGTCGGCGAGATCGACGACGAGCACGACGACGAGGAAGAGCCCGCGCTGATCCATGCCCAGGCCGACGGCTCGTGGCTGGTCAGCGCGCTCACCCCGATCGAGGACTTCAACGAGGACGTGGGCGCCGCCTTCTCCGACGAGGAATTCGACACCATCGGCGGCCTGATCACCGCCTGCTTCGGCCACCTGCCCGAAGCAGGCGAGGAAACGGTCGCGGGCGACTTCCTGTTCCTCGTCACCGAGGCCGACGACCGCCGCGTGCAGCAGTTCCGCGTGACCCGCCGCGCCGGCGACTGACTCCACGCACCCTCCCCTGCTTGCAGGGGAGGGTTGGGAGGGGTCGGCAAACTCGCGGCAAGCCTTCACCCCCTCCCAGCCTCCCCCTGCAAGCAGGGGGAGGAGCCAAAACCCAAAGCCATGTCGCTCAACGCCAAACTGTTGCTCCCCCTGTTCGCCCTGCTCCTGCTGGCCATCGCCCCAGCCCGCGCCGACGTGGCCAACGCGCCGGGCGCGAACCTGGAAGTCTCGCTGGTCACCTACAGCCCCGGCGCCACCTACTGGGAACGCTTCGGCCACGACGCGCTGCAGTTGCGCGACATCGCCAGCGGCGAGTCGATCAACTTCAACTACGGCGTGTTCGACTTCAACGAAGCGAACTTCTTCCTCAACTTCGCGCGCGGCCACATGCACTACCTGATGGACGCCGAGCCGTCCGCTCCGGAGGAAGCGTTCTACGTGCAGGAAGGCCGCTCGATCGCGCGCCAGCGCCTCGACCTCACCCCAGAGCAGGCCGCCGCGCTGCGCGACTTCCTGTTCTGGAACCTGCGCCCGGAAAACGCCGGCTACGACTACGACTACTACGTCGACAACTGCACCACCCGGGTGCGCGACGCCCTGGACAAGGCGCTGGGCGGCGCGATCCACGCCGCGCTGGCCAACCGCCCGGGCGGCATGACCTACCGCCAGCAGACCGATCGCCTGATGAGCGCGCAGCCCTGGCTGATGCTGGTGCTTGACCTGGGCCTGGGGCCCTACGCCGACCAGCCGCTGGACGCCTGGCACGAAAGCTTCCTGCCCGCCGAACTCCAGGCCAGCCTGCGCGGCATCCGCGTGGACGACGGCCGCGGCGGCACCCGCCCGCTGGTGCTGGACGAGCGCGAACTGTCACCCAGCCGCCTCGACGCGCCGCCCACGCGGGCGCCGGACCTGCGCCTGCCGCTGGCGATCGCCGGCCTGCTGCTGGCCACCGTGCTGCTGGCCGCCGGCCGCCGCCTGCGCGTCGGCTTCGCCCTGCTCGGCTCGCTCTACCTGGTCGCCGCCGGCCTGGTCGGCCTGCTGCTGCTGGCGCTGTGGACCCTCACCACCCACCACTCGGCCTGGGCCAACGCCAACCTGCTGCTGTTCAACCCGCTCGCCTTCGCGCTGCTGCCGGCCCTGTGGCGACGACGCGCCCGACCCGGCCGCGTCGCCGACACGCTGCTCGCGCTGCAGTTGCTGGCCCTGCTCGCCGCCGTGCTGCTGCACCTGCTGCCCGGCACCGTGCAGCAGAACCAGCCGTGGATCCTGTTCGCCATGCCGGTGTGGCTGGCGCTGGCGTGGACTCTCCGCCAGCCCGTCACCTGATTCCCTCCCCTGCATGCACGGAGGCCGGGAGAAGATCACCAACCTCGCGACGAATCCGCCAGCCCTCCTCCACGCAGGAAGGAGAAGGTTGTCGCATTGCCCACCTACTGCCCGCGCGGCATCATGCGCGCATGGACACGCCCGCCCCGCCCGCACCGAAAGCCGCCGACGCGATGGTCGTCAACTGCGTCGCCTATCGCAGCGACGGCACGCGCATCGGCAACATCGACATCGACGCGATCAGCGAGGTGCTGAAGGAGCCGGGCACCTTCGTGTGGGTAGGCCTGCACGAACCGGACGAGCCGCTGCTGCTGAAGCTGCAGGAGGAGTTCGACCTGCACGACCTGGCCATCGAGGACGCGCAGAGCGCGCACCAGCGCACCAAGATCGAGGCCTACGGCGATTCGCTGTTCATCGTGGTGCAGACCGCCCAGCTCACCGACGGCCACATCGCCTTCGGCGAGACGCACATCTTCCTCGGCCCGCGCTACCTGGTAACGGTGCGCCACGGCGCCTCGCTGTCCTATTCGCCGGCGCGGCGCACCTGCGAGCACGCCCCCGAGCTGCTGGCGCTCGGCCCCAGCTATGGCCTGTACGGCGTGCTCGACTTCGTGGTGGACAACCTGCTGCCGATCGTGCGCGACTACCGCGAGGAGCTGCAGGAGCTGGAGCAGGACATCTTCGCCGCCACCTTCAACCGCAGCACCGTGCGCCGCCTGTACGACATGCAGCGCGACCTGATGACCCTGCGCCTGGCGGTGGCGCCGATGCAGGACATCATCAACCAGCTGGTACGCCTGCACCCGCAGCTGATCCCGGAAGAACTGCGCGCGTATTTCCGCGACGTGTACGACCACGTGTTCCGCGTCAACGAGTCGATCAGCGCGATGCGCGAGATGCTCACCGCCGCGATCAACGTGAACCTGTCGCTGGTCACCTTCGGCCAGAACGAGGTGATGAAGAAGCTCGCCGGCTGGGCCGCCATGCTCGCCGCCCCCACCCTGATCACCAGCTGGTACGGCATGAACTTCACCCACATGCCGGAACTGAGCCGGCCGTGGGCGTACCCCGCGATCATCGTGGTGGTGGGCTGCGTGGTGGGTGGGATCTACATGGGATTGAAACGGGCGCGTTGGCTGTAGGGCTTACCCCCTCCCAGCCTCCCCCTGCAAGCAGGGGGAGGGGCAAGGCCCGCGACATGCCTCCTCCTGCGCACAGGGCCCTGCTTTTAGCTCCCTCCCCTGCTTGCAGGGGAGGGTTGGGGAGGGGTCAACCTGAACCTGCCCCGCCAGAGCGGAGGCCAGGAAGCGATACTTTGATCGCACCCTGGAGGTTCCCATGCAACGCATTACCCGTCGTCGCTACACAGACGAT
>NZ_JASERU010000020.1 GCF_030504985.1 Fulvimonas sp. R45 | reverse complement strand
CCAAGGCATCGGCCGCCTCCTCCGAACTGACCGATGCAAAGTCTGGATGTGTCCACCATGTCCCCGAACACCTGTCCACCATGTGTCCGGGCTAAACACGACGGGAGAGGGGCTTGCATGTCAGTAGTGGATCACTGAACGGATGGACTTGCCTTCGTGCATCAGCTCGAAGGCCTCGTTGATCCGCTCCAGGCCCATGGTGTGGGTGACGAAGGGCGCCAGCTCGATCTCGCCCCTCATCGCCTCCTCGACCATGCCGGGCAGCTGGCTGCGGCCCTTCACGCCGCCGAATGCGGTGCCCATCCACTTGCGACCGGTGACCAGCTGGAACGGCCGGGTGGAGATTTCCTGGCCCGCACCGGCCACGCCGATGATCACGCTCTGGCCCCAGCCGCGGTGCGCGCATTCCAGCGCCGCGCGCATCACGTCGACATTGCCGATGCACTCGAAGCTGTGGTCCACGCCCCAGCCGGTCATCGCCACGATCACCTGCTGGACCGGCTGGTCGTGGTCCTTCGGGTTGACGCAGTCGGTGGCGCCCATCGAGCGCGCCAGCTCGAACTTGGCCGGGTTGGTGTCGACCGCGATGATGCGGCCGGCCTTCGCCTGGCGCGCGCCCTGCACCACCGCCAGGCCGATGCCGCCGAGGCCGAACACCGCCACGCTGTCGCCCGGCTGCACCCTGGCGGTGTTGTGCACCGCGCCGATGCCGGTGGTGACGCCGCAGCCCAGCAGGCAGACCTGCTCGTGGTCGGCCTGCGGGTTGATCTTCGCCAGCGACACTTCCGCGACGACGGTGTACTCGCTGAAGGTGGAGCAGCCCATGTAGTGGTAGATCGGCTGGCCGTTGTAGGAGAAGCGCGTGGTGCCGTCCGGCATCACGCCTTTGCCCTGGGTGGCGCGCACGGCCACGCACAGGTTGGTCTTGCCGCTCCTGCAGAACAGGCACTCGCCGCACTCGGCGGTGTACAGCGGGATCACGTGGTCACCCGGCTGCACCGAAGTGACGCCCTCGCCCACCTCGACCACCACGCCCGCGCCCTCGTGGCCGAGCACGCAGGGGAACAGGCCTTCCGGGCCGTCGCCGGACAGCGTGAACGCATCCGTATGGCAGACACCGGTGTGGCTGATCTTCACCAGCACCTCGCCCTTCTCCGGCGGGGCCACGTCGATCTCGACGATCTCCAGCGGCTTGCCGGGGGCGAAGGCGACGGCGGCACGGGATTTCATGGCGGTACTCCTGCGATGGATCGAAATTCAACCGGCCGCGGCCTGCCGCATGCGCCGCTCGATGCCGAAGGCGTAATAGGCCACGGTGAGCAGCGCCAGCCACGCCACGCCCACGTAGATCGCCACGCGGGTATCGGGGCTGTAGCCCAGCATCACCCACACGAAGCCGAGGAAAGCCAGGCACAGCACGCTGGACAGCGGCCACGCGCGCAGGCGGAAGCCCAGCGGCTGCGCCTGCCGGCGGCGGAAGCTCCAGTGCGCCACCAGCACCATGCCCCAGGTCCACACCGTGTTGAAGGCGAGGATGGACATCATCATGCCGAAGATGCGCCCCGGCACCAGGTAGTTCATCACCACCCCGAACAGCAGGAAGGCCATGGTCACCAGCACGCCGCGCACCGGCACGCCGTGCGCGCTGGTCCGGCCCATCGCCGCCGGCGCCTGGCCCTTGGTGGCCAGGCTGTGCAGCATGCGGCTGCCGCTGAAGGTGGTGGAGTTGAAGCTGGACAGCGCCGCGGTGATCACCACGAAGTTGATCAGCCCTGCCGCGCTGGGAATGCCCAGCCGCGCGAAGGTGGTGACGAACGGGCTGCTGTTGGCGTCCAGCGCGTTCCACGGGTAGATCGCCATGATCACGAACAACGAGCCGATGTAGAAGATCAGGATGCGCCAGATCACCGAGTTCACCGCGCGCGGGATGGTGCGCTCCGGCTGTGCGGCTTCCGCCGCCGCCATGCCGATGGTCTCGATGCCGCCGAAGGAGAACACCAGCACCGGCAGCGCCAGCACCATGCCGGTGACGCCGTGCGGGAACCAGCCGCCGTGCATCCACAGGTTGGACAGCCCCACCGGCGTGCCGTGGTTGCCCCAGCCCAGCCAGATCATCGCGAAGCCGCCGAGTATCATCAGCACCACGGTCAGCACCTTGACCAGCGAGAACCAGAACTCCAGCTCGCCGTACACCTTCACCGCCAGCAGGTTGAGCGCGCCGATCATGCCCACGCTGGCGAAGGCCCAGATCCACTGCGGCACGTCGGGGAGCCAGGCCTTCATGTAGATGCCCACCGCCGTGCTCTCGGCGATGCCCACGCCCATCATCAGGATCCAGTAGTTCCAGCTGGTGAGATAGCCGGCGAACGGCCCCAGGTACTTGTGCGCGTAGGCGCCGAAGGAGCCGGCCACGGGCTCGTGCGCGGCCATCTCGCCCAGCGCGCGCATGATGATGAAGATCATCGCGCCGCCGAACACGTAGGCGAACAGCACCGACGGGCCGGCCAGCTTGATCGTGCTGGCCGAACCGAGGAACAGCCCGGCGCCGATGCACATGCCCAGCGCCATGAAGGTGATGTGGCGCGGCGTGAGGCGGCGCTGCAGGTCTTGGCTCATGTCTACCCCTGTGGAATCAGCGCATCAGCCGGCGCTTCGGCTTGATCGGGAACGTGCCGCGCCAGTACTGGATCAGCAGCAGGCCACCCAGCATACCGCCCAGGTGCGCGAAATGCGCCACGCCGGCCGCGGTGCCGGTGACGCCCAGCACCAGCTCCACCGCCGCGTAGCCGATCACGAACAGCCACGCCGGCATCGGCACCGGCAGGAAGATCAGCATCACCTTCTCCTGCGGATACAGCATTCCGAAGGCCAGCAGCAGGCCGAAGATCGCGCCGGAAGCGCCGATGGTGGGATAGAAGCCGTGCGTGAAGTACTTCACCACCAGCAGTTGCGCCACCGCCGCCACGATGGCGCAGGCGAAGTAGTAGACGATGAAGTGACGCGTGCCGAAGGTGCGCTCGATGGTGCCGCCGAACATGTACAGCGCGAACATGTTGAACAGGATGTGCGTCACCCCGCCGTGCATGAAGGCGTAGGTCACCACCTGCCAGAAGCGGAAGCCGACCGTGATGACCTGGCCGCCGGCCACCGCTCCGGTCACGTCGGGCCCCAGCGGCCACAGCGCGAACTCGCGGCTCAGCGCCAAGGTCGTCGAATCGTGCAGCAGCCATTGCAGCGCGAACACCACGATGTTCGCGATCAGCAGGTTGCGGGTGACGGGCGGCAGGTTGGACGGCATGCGGGGATTCCGGTTCGGTGGGGCCAGGGGCGGTGCGCGTGTCCCACGTCATGCGGCCGCCGGGAGCATCGCACAAGACCGCCGCGCCGGGGCGGCGCCGCAGGACGGCCCGGAAGCGCGAAGGCCGCCCGCAGGCGGCCTTCGTACCGGAATCGTCGGCGTCTCAGCCCTGGTTGGCGGCGAGGTCGATCTCGGCCATCGCGTCCGGGCGCTTGGCGCCGGCGAAGCGCTTGGCCCAGTAGGCTTCCTGCAGGCTGTCCACGCGTACCGTCTCGCCGTGGCGCGGCGAATGGATGAAGCGGCCGTCGCTGAGGTAGATGCCCACGTGCGACACGCGCCCGCGGCCGTGCCGGCCGGCGGTGCGGAAGAACACCAGGTCGCCCGGTTTCATCTCGTCGCGCTTCACTTTGTGGCCCACGCGGAACTGCGCCGCGGAATTGGTGGGCAGCTCCAGCCCCAGCGCGTGGGCGAACACGTAGCGCACGAAGCCGCTGCAGTCGAAGCCGGTCGTGGGGCTGTGGCCGCCGCGCACGTAGCGGCTGTTGCGCAGCCGCATGGCCAGGTCGATCAGCGTCTTGCGCAGTTCCAGCGCCTGCGAATCGGCCGCCGGTTCGGCCGGGGTGACCGGGCCGCTGGGCAGCGTGGACAGGGCCAGCCGCGAAACCGGGTTGATGATCGACAGACCGTCCATCAGCGGAGCGGCGACCCGGGCGGCCACGGCACCGGAAACCTGGGGTGCGTCGGCGGCGAAGGCGGGAGCGGCCAGGAGGCCCAGGGCCAGCGCGGCAATGGCGGTCAGTCGGTGGATGGGCATGCGGCGGTTCCCAAAGTGGTCCGGACTTCAGGCCGCCCGCATGGCTGACGACCGTGACGAAGCCGTGAACTTAGCAAAGGGAATCCGTCAACTTGTTCGGATGAGGTTAATTGAACCTCGTCGTGCACTAATCACGGTGCGGGCGTGCCGCCTTCGGGCCAGTAATACGCATCCGGGTACGGCCTGCGGCCGAAGATCGCGGTGCCGATGCGCACCTCGGTGGCGCCCTCGGCGATCGCCAGCGGGAAGTCGCCGCTCATGCCCATCGACAGGCGCGGGATGTCGTGGCCGCGGTCGATGGCGGCGTCGCGCAGTTCGCGCAATTGGCGGAAACAGGCGCGCACCTCGGCCGGGTCGTCGGTGTGGATGGCCAGGGTCATCAGGCCGCGCACGCGCAGCGTGTCGTATTGCCGCAGGCTGTCCAGGAAGGCCGGCAACGCGGCGGGCGGCAGGCCGTACTTGCTCTCCTCGCGCGAGGTCTTCACCTGCACCAGCACGTCGATGGCGCGACCTTCCATCGTCAAACGACGGTGCAGCGCCTCGGCCAGTTCCGGGCGGTCCAGCGACTGTACCTCGCTGGCCAGCCGCGCCACGTCCCTGGCCTTGTTGGTCTGCAGGTGGCCGATCATCACCCAGGCTATGCCGCAGTCGGCCAGCAGGCCGGACTTGTCGCGGATCTCCTGCACCTTGTTCTCGCCGAAGCGATGCAGGCCCAGCGCCACCGCCTCGCGCACCACCTCGGGGCCGAAGGTCTTGCTCACCGGCAGGATGGCGACCTCGGACGGATCGCGCCCGGCGGCGCGACAGGCCTCGTCCACGCGGCGGCGGATGTCGGCCCAGTTGGCGGCGAGATGGGAGTGGTCCATGAGTGTGGCTCTTTGCATTCGCCTCCTCTCCCCTGCGGGGAGAGGATGGAGGTGAGGGGCGGGTGCTCGCCGCTTCCATCCAAACAAAGCGCTCCTTGCCTTCGCTTCCTCTCCCCTCCGGGGAGAGGATGGAGGTGAGGGGCGGGTGCTCGCGAAAACGTTCAACCGAGCGCCCCTCGTTTCTTTCAAGCAATCCGCGAGGTTGGCCCCTCACCCCGACCCTCCCCGGAGGGGAGAGGGAGAAGAAGCGGGTCAGCCCTCGGCGCCCTGCGCGTAGTGCTTCGCCACCACTTCGGCCACCACCATGCTCACCTTCTTGCCGGTGGGGATGTGCAGGAACTCGTTGGGGCCGTGCGCGTTGGAATGCGGACCCAGCACGCCGGTGATCAGGAACTGCGCCTGCGGGAACTTCTCGCCCAGCATGCCCATGAACGGGATCGAGCCGCCCTCGCCCATGTACGCGGCCGGGGCGCCGAAATGGTGCTCGGACGCCTCCGCCACGGTCTGCGCCAGCCACGGCGAAAGCTGCGGCGCGTTCCAGCCGCTGCCGTCCTTCTCCAGCTTGAAGCGCACTTTGGCGCCGTAGGGCGGATCCTTCTCCAGCAGTTCCTTGACGAACTGGCCGGCCCTGGCGCCCGACAGCGTGGGCGGCACGCGCAGGCTGAGCTTCACCGAGGTCTTCGGGCGCAACACGTTGCCCGCGCTTTCCAGCGGCGGCAGGCCGTCGGCCCCGGTCACCGCCAGCTGCGGGCGCCAGGTGCGGTTGAGCACCAGTTCGGCCAGGTCGTCGGTGACCGGCCGCATGCCCTCGACGAAGGGGAACTTGTCGTACACCGCAGTGCCCAGCACCTCGGCCGACTTCTTCGCCTGCTCCACGCGCTCGGCGGGGATCTCCACGTACAGTTCCTGCGGCTTGATACGGCCGGTGTTGGCGTCCTCCAGCCGCTCCAGCAGCTGGCGCAGGATGCGGAAGCTGGATGGCACCACGCCGGAGGCGTCGCCCGAATGCACGCCCTCGTCGAGCACCTCCACGGTCAGCTCGCCGCCGGTCATGCCGCGCAGGCTGGTGGTGAGCCACAGCTGGTCGTAGTTGCCGCAGCCCGAGTCCAGGCACACCACCAGCGAGGGATTGCCGATGCGCGCGGCCAGGTGGTCCACATAGAACGGCAGGTCATAGCTGCCGGATTCCTCGCAGGCCTCGATCAGCACCACGCAGCGCGCATGCGGAATGCCCTGCTCGTGCAGCGCCAGCAGGGCCGCCAGCGAGCCGAAGATGGCGTAGCCGTCGTCGGCGCCACCGCGGCCGTACAGCTTGTCGCCCTTGATCACCGGCGTCCACGGGCCCAGGCCCTCGGCCCAGCCGGTCATCTCCGGCTGCTTGTCCAGGTGGCCGTACAGCACCACGGTATCGTCGCCCTGCCCCGGCACCTCGATGTAGATCAGCGGGGTACGGCCCTCCAGCTGCACCACCTCCAGCGTGGCGCCCGGCAGCGCGGCCAGCTTGGACCGCGCCCAGCCCGACATCAGCTTCACTGCCTGGTCCATGTAGCCGTGCGCCTGCCAGTCCTTGTCGAACATCGGCGACTTGTTGGGGATGCGGATGTATTCGACCAGTTGCGGCACGATCTCGTCGTCCCACAGCTGGCCGACGAAGCTGGAAAGGCGGGCGGTATCCATCAGGAGGGCTCCATGCAGGCTGGCAAAGCCCACAGTGTAGCAGCCGGCCTCCGGAGCCCCGCCGCACGTGTGAGGTTTCCCTGACACGCCAGCTGGCCAAACGCGTACGTATGGAAACCGCCGGCGCCGGCGGCAGCGGCCCGGCCCTTGCGGCAAAGTACTCCCCGGTCGACAACGGAAGTCGCCACAGGGACGTCACGCAAGGGAACGCCGGCGCCGGGGACAAGGCGCCGGACAGGGATTCGGTTCCAGGATGGAGCAGCCGGCGCGCCAGGGAGGGGCGCCGGCTGCGCTACACTGGGTAGTACCGCCTTCGCCGCCTGCCCGCATGATCCTTCCGCGTTACCGCATCGCCCCTTCCGCCATCCGGGGCGCCGGCCAGGGCCTGTTCCTCGGCGAGGCCGTGCCCGCCGGCCGCATCATTACCGCCCCCGACGCCATCGACCGCACCTGGCGCCACGCCGAGATCGCCGCCGACCCGGCCTTGGCTGCCCAGATGCACGCGGCCGCGCGCTGGTTCGAGGACCACTACACGCTGTCGCCCGACTGGCCCGACGAGTGCTACATCAACCACAGCTTCCGGCCCACCGGCCTGTGGCACCTGGGCTTCGTGTTCGCGCTGGACGACCTGCCCGCCGACACCGAAATCACCGTGGACTACCGCCACCTGCTGCCGCCCGGCCAGGCCGAGGATTTTGACGACGCGGTCTCCGGTGAGAGAATCGTCGGTCTGCCCTGGGCCGAGAGCCTGGCGACCACCACCCGCGCGCTGGCCGCCTTGCTCGATGGCCGCCGCCCGCTTGCCGAACCGACATGATCGACGTTCCCAACATCGAAACCGCGCGCCTGCGCCTCACCGCCCTCACCGAACGCCATTTCGACGACTACGCCGCGATGCTGTCCGACCCGGAAAGCACGCGCTGGATCGGCGACGGCCTGCCGCTGGACCGCATCAACGCCTGGCGCTCGCTGGCCATGCTGATCGGCCACTGGCAGCTGCGCGGCTACGGCATGTGGGCACTGGAGCTGAAGGACGGCGGTGCCTTCATCGGCCGCGCCGGCCTGTTCCACCCCGAGGGCTGGCCCGACCTGGAGCTGGGCTGGATGCTCAAGCCGGAATACCGCCATCACGGCTACGCTACCGAGGCCGGCAACGCGGTGCTGGACTTCGCCTGGCGTCGCCTGCACGCGCCGCGCGTGATCAGCCTGGTGCGCGTGGGCAACGACGCCTCCGACCGGGTGGCCGGGCGCCTCGGCGGCGAGCACATCGAGGACATGGACTTCTACGGCAGCGACACCCACGTGTTCGCCTACTACCCGCCCCACGCGGAGCCGCGTCGCGCCTACGGCTGAGGCACGACGCGCAACGGCCCCGATGCGCCGTCAGCGCGCGCCGGCCAGACCCGGCCTGCGCCGGCGCCCTGCCGCCCACGCGCGCGCCACGGCCGCCAGCGCCAGCAGCCGCGCCAGCCGCATCCAGCCGATCGCCAGCACGATCAGCTGGCCCAGCAGCAGGGCCGGCAGGAAGCCGCCGTCCGCCGCCGTGGTATGGATGCGCGCGATGCCCAGCGCACCGGCGACGAGCAGACCCACCGCGCTCACCACCAGGTAGAACAGCAGCGTACCCAGCGGGCGCCGCAGCAGTTGCAGCAGGCCGCGCCCCAGCGCGCGCGTGGCCGAGCGCAACTCGGGATCGGCGATGAACGCGGCACGCGTCGATTCCACGACCGCCTGCGCCAGCACGAACACCACCAGCAGCACCCAGCGCGCGCCGTGCGCCCAGGCGTCCGCCTGTGACTCCAGCACCGCCCGTTCGGCGTGGCGGTCCGCCACATGCGCGCCAGCGCCGGCCACCACCGCCACCACGGCGTAGGGCAGCAGCGACCACAGCATCACCCGGAACATGCGGCCGTACTCGACCCAGCCGCCCTGCAGCAGCGCGCCGAAGCCCAGCGCGCGCCCGGCGCGTCCGCCGGCCACCATCATGCCGTCCAGGAACGGCGACATCAGCAGCGTCAGCAGCACGCCCAGCAAGGCGGTGGCACCGAACCACTCGGCGTGCCGGCCCAGCGCCATCATCGCGTCGCCGAACATCAGCATGTCGAAATGCCGTGCCCATTCGCCGGCATGCACGGAATGGTCGAGCAGGCCACCCAGCGTGCGCCACAGCGGCAATGCCACCACCGTGGCCGGCAGCAGCATGAATACCAGCCACAGCAGCAGCAGCCGCCACTGCACGGCGGCCAGCATGGCGGAACCAAGGGCGCCCGGGCCCACGCGACGGGAAGTGGTGTAGGCCATCATCACAGGGTCACCAGCATCGAGTAGAAGGCCTGCAGCATGGCGGCCACGTCGGCGGTCCAGCGTCGCGAGGCGGCGCCACTGGGCTTGGTGGTCAGGCTGTCGTTGAGCTTGTCCGCGTCGAGATAGAGCCGGCGCTGCGGGTCCAGCTCGGCCGACACCGCCTTGCTGGGCTTCTCGAACTCGAAGCGTGCCCAGCGGCGGTCGTCGTCCCAGCGCACGTCCTCGTGGCTGCCGTCGGCGAAGCTCACGCGCAGCGTCTCGGGCACGCGGGCGCCGTCGCGCAGCACGGTCACCGTGCTGTGCCAGGGGAAGGCGCCGCCGGTGCCTGGCTTGGCTTGAGGGTGCGCCTTCCTCCAGTCCGCCTGCCGCTGCTCGACCTGCTTGTCCAGCGCCGCGGCATCGACTTCCGCCGGCGTGCCGTCCTTCCACGTCACGCCCGCCTGCGGCAGCACCTGGTGGGTGTCGATGTCGGCCACGCGATCGTCGATATGGTGGGTGCCGTAAACGAACTGGGCGAAGATCTCGTCGACGTCCTTCGCATCGCCCGAACCGTCGACCAGCGCCTGGCGCAGGTCGGCCACCGAGGGATGGCGGAAGCGCCAGCGCTGGTAGTACAGCCGCATGGCCTTTTCCATCGTGGCCGTGCCCAGGCGCGCCTCCAGGTCGTGCATGGCGGTGGCGGTGCGCGTGTAGACGGTGCCGTAGCTGCTGCTGGAGAGACGGTCCCAGCTGTTCTGCGCCAACGGGTCGGCCGGCTGCTTCAGGGTCGCGCCGAGGCGTTCCACCTGGTAGGCGTTCGCGGTCGGCACGATACCCAGCCATTTCATGAACGGCGTGGCCAGGGCGATGTCATCATGCGTGTCGCGCAGCATGCGGTCGTCCCAGTACTCGTTCATGCCCTCGTCGAGCATCGGCTCCTCGAACTCGTTCGAGGCGAGGATGCCGTAGAAATAGCCATGGCCGAATTCGTGGATGTTGACGAAGTCGCTGCCGTACTGGCTGATCGTGCCCGGCTCGACCTTCGTGTAGCCCTCGGATGTGAAGAAGGTCGGGTACTCCATGCCGCCCGCTTCCTGCGCGTTGTACGGCGGCACCACCGCGGTGACGGTGTGGTACGGGTACGGCCCCAGCGTGTCGGAGAAATAGCTCAGCGCGGCGCGGGTGGACTTCAGCGTGGGCGCGGCGCTGCCCTCGTACTCGGGCGGGTAGATCACGCGCACCGCCACGCTCGGGCTGCCCGGGCCGGTCCAGCTGCCGTCCAGGGTCTTGTAGCCCCTGGCGGCGACCCAGGCGAAGTCGTGCACGTCGGCCTGGGTGAAGTGGTAGGTGGTGCGGCCGTCCTTCGTCACCGGCGCGCCCTGCTGCTGGCCCACCGCGCCCACGGTGTAGTCGCTGGGCGCGGTGATGTGCACATCGTAGCTGCCGAAGTCGGCGTAGAACTCGCTGTTGAAGTGGAATTCGTGCACGTTCCAGCGCACGGCGGTGGCGCCGCGCTCGCCGGGCAGTTCCAGCACGCCGATCTTCGGGAACCACTGCCCGACCAGGTTGAAGTCGCCCCACCAGCCGGTGCGCTCGACCACGCGCGGCAACTGGCTGAGGAAGTCGATGTCCAGCGCCAGCGTACCGCCGGCGGGCACCGGCTGGGCCAGGTCGACGCGTACCACGGTCTCGTCGGTCTTCGGACCACCGTCGGGCTGCACGAAGCTCCACTTCAGCGCCGTACCGTCCTGCCGCACCTGCTGCAGGCGGATCCAGCCCCACTGGCCCTTCTTCAGCCGCGCGTTGCCGCGCGAGCGGCCGTGCGCGGTGAGCACCTTGCGCTCGGTGAACCAGGTGCTGCCCTCGTTGGCGAAGGCGTTGAGGTACAGGTGGAAGTAGACGTGGCCGACCGGCCGGTCGCTGCGGTTGCGCCAGGTCATGTGCTCCTTGCCGGCGACCTGGTGCTTCGCCGCGTCCAGGCTGGCGTCGATGGCGTAGCTGACCACCCGGTCGGACAGCGTGGCCTCGCTGCCGGTGCGCTGCCCGCCCCAGGCGCCCGGTGCGCTGGGCGTGGTGACGATGGTCTGGTGCGCCGGCGCGAACGGGATCGGTGCCGCGGTCGTGGAAGATGCCGCGGCCGGCGCGCCGGCCGTCGGCGCGTCCTGTGCCCTGGCCTGCTGCGACCACGCGACGCTGCAGGCCAGCATCGCGAGCCCCACCCAACCGCGTCCGCCCATACGGAACCCCATCGGCACGCCCTCCCCCAAGGATCGATCCGTCCAGCCTGCGCCCGGGCAGGTCGTTCGTCATAGGCCAGAGGTCATGGTCCCGGAGGACTCAAAGCCTGTTCAAGATCTCCCCGTGGCCCGCGCCGGGAGCTGTTTGCGCGCAGGCCAAGGAAGAGCGAAGGCGTGGACGTCCGTCCACGACGGAGCGATGACGCAGGGATGCGGGCCAACAGACCCGGCCCGAAGGGTTGCCTTGCCCTGGCTGCCATGCGGCAGCGCGCGGCTTGGCCCCTGTCTTCGCAGGGGCAGGCTCTGCCAGCCAGGCAGGCGCTGCGCCACGCACTCCCGCCGGGCGGCCAGGACAAGGCAACGCGAGCTACGGGGAGATTTCGAACAGGCTCTCAGCCGCGGTCGTCGCGGGTCCAGATGGCGCCGTCCTCCTCGCGCACGGGGAAGCGGGCGATCGGCTCGTAGGCCGGCGGAGCGGTGACCGCGCCGGTGCGCAGGTCGAAGCGGGCGCCGTGGCGCGGGCATTCCACCTCGAAGCCGTGCAGCTCGCCGCCGGCGAGGTCGCCGCCGTCGTGGGTGCAGAGGTCCTCCACGGCGTAGAGGTCGCCGTCGATGTTGTAGACCGCGATCGGCGTATCGCCGTCGTAGACCACGCGGAACTCGCCCGGCAGCAGCTCGCCGCGGGTGCCCACGCGGACCCAGCCCTCGGCCGCCAGGCTCATGCGGGCAGGTCCTTCACCAGCACCTCGAAGCGCAGGTCATCGCGGAGCGGGATGCCGAAACGCGCGTCGCCGTAGGGGAACGGCTTGTAGTGGCCGGTGCGGCGGTAGCCGCGGCGTTCGTACCAGGCGATCAGCTCGTCGCGCTGCACGATCACCGTCATGTGCATGGCGCGGCACTGCCAGCGCTCGCGCGCGATGCGCTCGGCCTCGGCCAGCACCGCCTTGCCCAGGCCGCCGCCCTGCTGCGCCGGGTCCACCGCGAACATGCCGAAGTAGCCGCCTTCCGGCAGCTTCTCGATGTGGCAGCTGGCGAGCAGGCGCCCGTCCCGCTCGGCCAGCAGGATCAGGCTGTCGGGACGGGCGATGGTGGCCGCCACGTCGTCGGGATCGGTGCGCTGGCCGTCGAGCAGGTCCGATTCGGTGGTCCAGCCGCGGCGGCCGGAATCGCCGCGATAGGCGGATTCGACCAGGGCCACCACGACGGCGACGTCGGCGGCGGTGGCGATGCGGAAAGTGAAGGGGGCAGCGGGATGCGTCATGGCGGTGGATTCTAGTGCCGGGCAGCGGCGCGGGCGCGACCCGCCTCGTAGGCCTTCAGGTGGGCGTAGGCGACGGCCAGCATGGAGCCGTCGCCGGGCTCGCGGCCGGACCGCGCGAGCATGTCGCCGACCACGTGGTCGGCCTCGATCGGATGGCCCTGCTGCAGGTCGCGCAGCATCGAGGCGGTGAGGGTCGAAGCGGGATCGGTAAGCATGGCGCGCGCACGCTCCAGCGCGGCGTCGCTGGGCGCGTGGCCGGCGCGTCCCGCGGTGGCGCGGCATTCCTCCAGCAACGCCAGCGTGGTCTCGCGCCCGCCGGGCGCGGCCATGATGTCGCCCACCGGGGCGCGCATCAGGCAGGTGATGCCGGCCAGCGAGGCGAGGAATACCCACTTGTTCCACATCGCTTGCAGCGCCGCGTCGCTGGGGTGGGCGTCGAAGCCGGCGCCGGCCAGGGCCCGGGTGATCGCCTGCATGCGCTCCGACGCGGTACCGTCGCGTTCGCCGAAGACGAGGTCATGCATGCGGTTGAGGTGGCGGATGGCGCCATCGTCGTCCAGCGTGGCGGCGATCGAGCACTGCCCGCCCAGCACCTTGTCCGCGCCGAAGCGCGCGTCGAGCAGGTCGAGATGGCGCATGCCGTTGAGCAGCGGCAGGATCGCGGTGTCAGGCCCCACCGCCGGCGCGAAATCGTCGATCGCCTGCGCCAGCCCGTAGGCCTTGCAGCCCAGCACGACCAGGTCGAACGGCCCGCGCGCGCCGAGTTCGCGCGCCAGCACGGTGGGCGGCGCGGGCAGCATGGCGTCGCCGGCGGGACTGCGGATCACCAACCCGTCGCGCGCCAGCTGCGCGGCGCGCCGCTCGCGCACCAGGAAGCTCACGTCGCGGCCGTGCTGCAGCAGGCGCCCGCCGAAATAGCCACCGGTGGCGCCCGCGCCCACGATCAGGATACGCATCGTTCAATCTCCTCTTGCAGGGCCGGCGGCGGACGCGAGCATGCGGCCGACTTGGGCGTCCTTCGCCTGCCACAGCGCGTTGACCCACGCCTGGAAGCGTTCGCGGAAGGCCGCGTCGTTCTCGTAGTCGCCACGCAGCGACGGTTCGACCGGCCGTTCGCACACGTGCAATCGGATGTCGCGAATGCGGCCGGCGACCAGGTCCGCCATGCTGCACGGTCCGTCCGCGTAGACGATGGTGACGTCGAGGATGGCGTGCAGCGCATCGCCCATCGCGTCAAGCACGAAGGCCAGCCCGCCCGCGCGCGGCCGCAGCAGGTGGCGGTACGGCGACGCCTGGGCGTCGTGCTTGGCCGGGGTGAAGCGGGTGCCCTCGACGAAGTTCATCACCGACACCGGCAGGTGGCGGAACTTCGTGCAGGCGCGCCGGGTGGCCTCGCGGTCGCGCCCGCGCAGTTCCGGGTGTTTCGCCAGCGTCTCGCGGGAGTAGCGCTTCATGAAGGGAAAATCCAGCGCCCACCACGCCGGCCCCAGCAGCGGCACCCAGACCAGCTGCTGCTTGAGAAAGAAGCGCAGGAATGGGATGCGCCGGTTGAACAGCTTCTGCAGCACCGGGATGTCGACCCAGCTCTGGTGGTTGCACAGCACCAGGTAACTGCGGTCGCGGCGCAGGCCGTCCAGGCCTTCCACCTGCCAGCGGATGCGGGTGAACAGGCCGAACAGCGCGTTGTTCACGCCGATCCAGCTTTCCGCGATCGCCACCAGCCCGTGCGAGCAGGCCCGGCGGAACGCCGCCAGCGGCAGCAGCAGCTTCAACAGGGTCAGCGCGAACAACGGCACGACGTGCGCCACCACGTTGAGCGCCAGCAGCAGCACGACGAGGGGGACGCGGATCGGGCGGGGCAGCGAGGCGAGCATGGGATTCACGGTCATCGGGAAACGCAAGGGTACCCGCAGGCCCGGTACGCCGGCCTGCGACCTTCGTTCAATGCGCGGCGGGCGCGGCTACATCAGCAGCTTGCGCACCTTGAGCAGCGCGGCGACGAAGGCGTCCACTTCCTCGTGCGTGTTGTAGAACGCCAGCGAGGCGCGCAGCGTGGCGGGCACGCCGAAGAACTGCATCAGCGGATGCGCGCAATGGTGGCCGGAGCGCACCGCCACGCCTTCCAGGTCCAGCAGGGTGGCGAGGTCGGTGGCCTGCGCGCCTTCCAGCAGGAACGAGATCACCGGCTCCTTCTCCGCCGCCTCGCCGATGATGCGCAGGCCCGGCACCTCGCGCAGGCGCGCGGTGGCATGGTCGAGCAACGCACGCTCGTGGGCGCGGATGGCGTCGAAGCCCAGCGAGGCGTAGTAGTCGAGCGCCGCGGCCACGCCGGCGAAGCCGGCGATGTTGGGCGTGCCGGCCTCGAACTTGTGCGGCGGGTCGGCGAAGGTGGTGCCGCCGAACCGCACCTCGCGGATCATCTCGCCGCCGCCGAAGAACGGCGGCATCGCGTCGAGATGTTCCTTCTTCGCCCACAGCGCGCCGGTGCCCGTGGGCGCCAGCATCTTGTGGCCGGTCAGCGCGTAGAAGTCGCAGCCCAGCGCCTGCACGTCCACCGGCCGGTGCGGCACCGCCTGCGAGCCGTCCACCAGCAGCGGGATGCCGCGCTTGCGGCATTCCCTGGCCAGTTCGCGCACCGGGTTGACCGTGCCCAGCACGTTGGAGACATGGCCGACGCAGGCCAGCTTCACCTCCGGCGTGAGCAGTTCGACGAACTTCTCCACGATCAGCTCGCCGCGCCCGTCGATCGGCGCGGCCTTCACCGTGGCGCCGCTGCGCGCGGCCACCAGCTGCCACGGCACGATGTTGGCGTGGTGCTCCATCACCGTGGTGAGAATCGCGTCGCCGGGCTGCAGCCGCGGCAGTGCGTAGCTGTAGGCGACCAGGTTGGTGGCCTGCGTGGTGCCCGAGGTGAGCACCACTTCGTTGCGCGACGGCGCGTTGATGAAGCGCGCCAGCGCGTCGCGTGCGCCCTCGTAGGCACCGGTGGCTTCCTCGCCCAGTTGATGCACCGCGCGCGCCACGTTGGCGTTGTGCTCGCGGTAGTGGCGATCCACCGCCTCGATCACCTGGCGCGGCTTCTGGCTGGTGTTGGCGTTGTCGAGATATACCAGCGGCTTGCCGTGCACCTGGCGCGCGAGCAGCGGGAAGTCGGCGCGGATGCGGGCGAGGTCGAGGGCGGGCGTGGCGTCGGCTTTGGCGTTCATCTCGGGGTTTCCGTGTTGGCGCCCTCTCCTGCACGCAGGGCGAGGAGAAGTGTCTGTAGCTCCCTCCCCTGCTTCGCAGGAGAGGGTTGGGGAGGGGGCAGGCTTGCGGCAAGCCTGCCCCCTCCCGGCCTCCCCCTGCGAGCAGGGGGAGGAGAAAGGCGGGCGCTCCCTCACTGGCGGAAGCGCGTCATGCCGGCAGCCTTACCGCCAGCAGGCCATCGAGGTGCTCGCGCAGCGCCGCGTCCGGCAGGTCGTCGAGCACCGCGCGACAGAACGCGGCGGTCAGCAGGGTGCGCGCCTCGGCCTGCGGGATGCCGCGCGAGCGCAGGTAGAACAGCGCGCGCTCGTCGAGCTGGCCCACGGTGGCGCCATGCGCGGCCTGCACCTCGTCGGCGTAGATCTCCAGTTCCGGCTTGGTGTCGATTTCGGCGTTCGGCGACAGCAGCAGGTTCTTGTTGCTGAGGCGGGCGTCGGCGCCGTCGGCGCCCGGGGCCACCACGATGGCGCCGCGGAACACGCCGCGCGCGCGGCCGTCGGCCACGCCGCGCCACGTCGAACTGGAGGCGGTGTCCAGGGCCTGGTGGCGGATCGCCAGTTGGGTGTCGATGTGCTGGCGGCCGCGCGGCACGAACACGCCGCGCGTGTCGAGGCGCGCGCCGTCGCCGGCCAGTTCGGCCTGCAGGTCGTGACGCACCAGTGAGCCGCCCAGTTCCAGCGCGTGCAACGACACGTGCGCCCGCGCGCCCAGTTGCAGCGCATGGCGGTGGACGAGCACGGCTTCCGGCGCCGCGTCCTGCACCAGCACATGGCTCAGGCGGGCGTCGTCGCGCAGCACCAGGTCGGCAACCAGGGTGCCGAGCTGGCGCGCGACGCCGCTGCCGACATGGCGTTCGACCAGCGCCAGTTCGGCGCCCTCGCCCAGCTCGACCACGGTGCGCGCGTGCCAGGCGAGTTCGCCTTCGGCCGCGACGCCCACGAAAGCCAGCTGCACCGGCGTGGCGATCTTCGCACCCGCGGCCACGCGCAGCACCACGCCGTCGGCGGCCTGTGCCGCGTTGAGGCGGGCGAAGGCGTCGCCGCGCTCGCGGTAGCGGCGCGACAGCGCGAAGCGCAACGGCTCGGCATCCTGCGCCAGGGCCTGCGACAGCGGCTGCAGGGTCAACCCGGCCGGCAGGTTCGCGAGGTCCGACAGGTCGCCGCGGAACACGCCGTTGACGAACACCAGCCGCGGGCCGTCGAGCCCCGGCAGCGCGAGCGCGGCCGCGTCAACCTCGCGCGTGGCGGCTTGCGCATCGCCCTGCACGAAGCGGCGCTGGGCCAGCGCGCGCAGCGCGGTGTACTTCCACGCTTCCACCCGCGTGTCGGGCAGGCCGGCGTCGGCGAAGGCGGCCAGGTTCTCGCGGCGCGCCTCGTCCAGCCAGCCGATGCCGCTGGGCGGCAGCGGCGCGGCCAAGGTGGAGGCCACGAAGGGCACGGCCGGCTCGCTCATGCCTGTGCCCCGGCCGGCTCGCCGTGTTCGGCCAGCCAGGCGTAGCCGTGTTCTTCCAGCTTGTGCGCCAGCGTCTTGTCGCCGCTCTCGACGATGCGCCCGCCGGCCAGCACGTGCACGTGGTCGGGCACGATGTAGTCGAGCAGGCGCTGGTAGTGGGTGACCACCAGGAAGCTGCGCTCCGGCGAGCGCAACGCGTTGACGCCCCCGGCCACCTGCTTCAGCGCGTCGATGTCCAGGCCCGAGTCGGTCTCGTCGAGGATCGCCAGCCTTGGCTCCAGCACGGCCATCTGGAAGATCTCGTTGCGCTTCTTCTCGCCGCCGCTGAAGCCCTCGTTGACCGCGCGGTGCAGCAGCTCGTCGGAGATCTGCATGATCTTCAGCTTCTCGCGCACCAGCTTGAGGAACTGCATCGAGTCCAGTTCCGCCTCGCCGCGCGCCTTGCGCTGCGCGTTGAGCGCGGCACGCAGGAAGTAGGTGTTGTTCACCCCTGGGATTTCCACCGGGTACTGGAAGGCCAGGAACACGCCCGCGGCGGCGCGCGCCTCCGGCTCCAGCGCCAGCAGGTCGATACCGTTCCAGCTCACCGAGCCGGCGGTGACCTCGTAGCCCTCGCGGCCCGACAGCACGTTGCCCAGCGTGGACTTGCCCGCCCCGTTCGGCCCCATGATGGCGTGCACCTCGCCCGGCTTCACGGTGAGCGAGAGGCCCTTGAGGATGTCCTTGCCCTCGACGCGGGCGTGCAGGTTTTCGATCTTCAGCATGGTTGTTCCTGGTCTTGAGCCCCTCTCCCACCGGGAGAGGGGTTGGGGTGAGGGTTCGGTTGGAACGGAACGCCCGCTCCGTCCGTACCCTCATCCGCCCTGCGGGCACCTTCTCCCGGAGGGAGAAGGGAAAGGCATTAACCGACGGCACCCTCGAGACTGACTTCCAGCAGCTTCTTCGCCTCCACCGCGAACTCCATCGGCAGCTCGCGGAACACCTGCTTGCAGAAGCCGTCGACGATCATCGACACGGCGTCCTCCTCGCCGATGCCGCGCGAGCGGCAGTAGAACAGCTGGTCGTCGGAGATCTTCGAGGTGGTGGCCTCGTGCTCGACGATGGCGCCGGGATTCTTCACTTCCATGTACGGAAAGGTGTGCGCGCCGCACTTCTTGCCGATCAGCAGCGAGTCGCACTGGGTGTAGTTGCGCGCGCGCTCGGCGCCCTTCTCCACCTTCACCAGGCCGCGGTAGCTGTTGTTGCTCCGGCCGGCGCTGATGCCCTTGGAGACGATCTTCGACTTGGTGTCCTTGCCGATGTGGATCATCTTGGTGCCGGTGTCGGCCTGCTGGAAGTGGTGGGTCAGCGCCACCGAGTGGAACTCGCCCACCGAGCGGTCGCCGCGCAGCACCACGGACGGGTATTTCCAGGTGATCGCCGAGCCGGTCTCCACCTGGGTCCAGCTGATCTTGCTGTCGTCGCCGCGGCAGTCGCCGCGCTTGGTGACGAAGTTGTAGATGCCGCCGATGCCGTTCTCGTCGCCGGGGTACCAGTTCTGCACGGTGGAGTACTTGATCTGCGCCTTTTCCAGCGCCACCAGCTCGACCACCGCCGCATGCAGCTGGTTCTCGTCGCGGCGCGGCGCGGTGCAGCCTTCCAGGTAGGAAACGTAGGCGCCTTCCTCGGCCACGATCAGGGTGCGCTCGAACTGGCCGGTGTTCTGCGCGTTGATGCGGAAGTAGGTGGACAGCTCCATCGGGCAGCGCACGCCCTTCGGGATGAACACGAAGCTGCCGTCGGAGAATACCGCCGAGTTCAGCGCGGCGAAGAAATTGTCGCCCTGCGGCACCACGCTGCCGAGGTATTTCCGCACCAGCTCCGGGTATTCGCGGATCGCCTCGCTCATCGAGCAGAACAGCACGCCGGCGTCGGCGAGCTGCTTGCGGAAGGTGGTGCCCACCGAGACCGAGTCGAACACCGCGTCCACCGCCACGCCGGCCAGCGCGGCGCGTTCGTGCAGCGGCACGCCCAGCTTCTCGTAGGTTTCCAGCAGCGCGGGGTCGACCTCGTCCAGCGACTTCGGCGCCTGCTTCGGCGCGGAGTAGTAGCTGAGTGCCTGGTAGTCGATCGGGTCGAGCTTCAGCTTGGCCCAGTCCGGCGGCGGCATGGTCAGCCAGTGGCGGTAGGCCTCGAGGCGCCACTCGGTCATCCATTCCGGCTCGCGCTTGATCGCCGAGAGCTGGCGGATGGTCTCCTCGTCCAGGCCCGGCGGCAGGCCGGTGCTCTCGATCTCGGTGATGAAGCCGGCGCTGTAGCTGCGGCCGAGCGCCTCGGCGACCTCGGCGTTGTCGCGGAGCACGGCGGCGGCGTTGTCGCGTTCGCTGGTCATGCGGTGGTTCTGCCTTTCAATGTGCGGATGTCCACGGCCACTTCGGCGGGCGCGGCCGGACGCAGCAGGTCGGCCACGCTCACCGCGCGCAGCGCGCCGTCGAGCAGGTGGTTGATGCGCTGCCAGCTGCCGCGCACGCCGCACTGCGCCTCGCGGCCGCACTGGCCTTCGCGGGTGCCGCACTCGGTCATGCCGATCGGGCCCTCCATCGCCTCGACGATCTCGGCCAGGCTGATCTCGCCGGCCGGGCGCGCCAGCCGGTAGCCGCCGTTGACGCCGCGGAAGGAATCCACCAGCCCGGCATGGCCCAGCGACTTCAGCAGCTTGCTCACGGTGGGCAGCTCCAGGCGCGCCTCCTCGGCGATCTGCGCGGTGCTGAGCACGTCGCCGGGGTGGGCGGCGATGCAGGTCATCACCACCGTTGCGTAATCCGTGAGTCGGCTGACGCGGAGCATGGGCTTGCGGGACTCGGGGCTCTTAATCCAGACCAAAATGGTACTGTTTATGGCTGCCGCGGTCAAATGGACGTCCATCCGGCTTGCACCGCGACGGGGCAAGGCTTGCACCGGATCGCCGCCCGCCGCTCCTCCCGCGACGGCCGCCCGCACCCCCGAAGCCCCGCGCCGCAACGCCTCCGGCGGCTGGCACGCAACCTGCTGTGCCCCGGCAAGGCAGCCAACGAGGGGCGCGGCATGAAGTGGATCACGGCGGTCATCAAGCCGTTCACGCTGGACGAAGTGCGCGAGGCGCTGGCCGAGGCCGGCGTGCAGGGCATGACGGTGACCGAGGTCAAGGGCTTCGGCCGCCAGCATGGGCACACCGAACTGTACCGGGGCGCCGAGTACGTGGTGGATTTCCTGCCCAAGCTGAAGATCGAGGTGGCGGTGGCCGACGGGCAGGCCGAGCAGGTGATCGAGGCGATCGTCGCCGCGGCGCGCACCGGCAAGGTGGGCGACGGCAAGGTCTTCGTCAGTCCGCTGGAACAGGTGATCCGCATCCGCACGCAGGAGGTCGATGCCGATGCGCTGTGAGAAGGGGGGAACGGGTTGGCGGCGCGGCACGGCGCGGGGCGCACTGCTCTGCGGCCTGTCCGCGATGGCCGCGCCGGCGTTCGCGCAGGGCACGCCGGCGGCCAGCAGCGGCGACACCGCATGGATGCTCACCGCGTCGATGCTGGTGCTGCTGATGACGATACCGGGGCTGGCGCTGTTCTACGGCGGCATGGTGCGCGCCAAGAACCTGCTGTCGGTGCTGATGCAGTGCTTCGCGATCACCGCGCTGGTCACCGTGCTGTGGATGCTGTACGGCTACTCGCTGGCCTTCAGCAGCGAAGGCATGCACGCCGGCGTCACCGGCCTGCATTCCTTCGTGGGCGGGCTCGACCGCGCGCTGCTGGCCGGGCTCACGCCGGACTCGCGCTACCAGACCGTGCCGGAAAGCGTGTTCGTGATGTTCCAGCTCACCTTCGCGATCATCACGCCCGCGCTGATCGTGGGCGCCTTCGCCGAGCGCATGAAGTTCAGCGCGATGCTGTGGTTCAGCGCCCTGTGGCTGACCGTGGTCTACCTGCCGATGGCGCACATGGTGTGGGGCGGTCCCGGCTCGCTGCTGGGCGACCTGGGCGTGCTGGACTTCGCCGGGGGCACCGTAGTGCACATCAACGCCGGCATCGCCGGCCTGGTGGCGTGCATCGTGATCGGAAGGCGCCGCGGCTGGCCGCACACGCCGATGCCGCCGCACAACCTCGGCTACACCGTGGTCGGCGCCAGCCTGCTGTGGCTGGGCTGGTTCGGCTTCAACGCCGGCTCGGCGATGGCCGCCAACGGCGGCGCGGGCATGGCGATGCTGGTGACGCAGATCGCCACCGCCGCCGCCGCGATCGGCTGGACCGCGGCGGAGTGGATCGCGCACAAGCGCGCCAGCGTGCTGGGCATCGTCTCCGGCGCGGTGGCGGGACTGGTGGCGGTGACGCCCGCCGCCGGCACCTGCGGCCCGGGCGGCGCACTCGTGCTGGGCCTGGTCGCCGGCGTGACCTGCTTCTTCACCGCCACCCGGCTCAAGTACCGCCTTGGCTACGACGACGCGCTGGACGTGTTCGGCGTGCACGCCGTCGCCGGCATCGTCGGCGCCCTGCTCACCGGGCCGCTGGCCTCGCCCGCGCTGGGCGGCTTCGGCCAAGTGGCGTCGGCATGGGGGCAGCTGTGGATCCAGGCCAAGGGCGTCGCGTTCACGGTGGCGTGGAGCGCGGTGCTGAGCTGGGCGATCCTCAGGCTGCTCGATCGCGCCCTGGGCCTGCGCGTGGATGCCGAGCAAGAGCAGATCGGGCTGGACCTCGCCGAGCACGAGGAGAAGGCCTACAACCTGTCCTGAAGCCGGCCGCGCCGGGGCGGCGCAGGCAAACGCCTCAGCGCACCCCGCGCACGGGCCGGATGGCCCATGCGCCCAGCGCGACGGGCACCGCCGCCATCACGAACAGGGCCGTGTAGCTCCCCCAGTCCGCGAGCAGGATGGCGGGGGCCAGCGCCGGCATCAGCGACTGCGGCAGGACGTTGGCGATGTTGAGGATGCCGAGGTTCCTGGCCGCGTGGACCTCGCGGTCCGGCAGCACGTCGGTCACCAGCGCGAGGTTGACCGCAAGATACATCCCCTGGCCGGCACCGGCGATCGCCATGCCCGCCAGGAAGCCGGGATACGAAGCGGCGAAGGCGATGACCAGCAACGCCAGTGCGTAGACCAGCGCCGCCCCGGCCACGAAGGGCTTGCGCCGCCCGACGGCATCGGAAAGCCAGCCACCCGCGACGCCGGACACCATCGCCGCGCAGGCATGCACCAGCGTGGACAGGAACACCAGCCGCGGCACCTCGGCCGGCGCGCGGCCCAGCTGCTGGATCAGGTAGAACCCCTGGTAGGTCATCAGCACCGCCACGCCGGCGAACAGCAGGAAGCGGCTGCTCCAGGCCCAGCCGAAGTCGGGGAAGCGCCGGGGGTTGACCCAGAAGCTGGCGAGGAATTCGTGCAGGCCGTAGCGCGGCCGCTGCGCCAGGGCCAGCCGGCGGTCCGGCAGCACCCATGCCAGACAGGCCGCGCCGAGCACCGCGATGGCGGCAGGCAGCAGGAACATCGCCAGGGTCGAATCCGCGATCGCCTGCACCAGGCAGGTGCCGCCCACCATGCCCACCGGCAGGCTGACGCCCACGATGCCGGACACCATGCCACGCTGCCGCGGCGGCACCTGGTCGGGCAGGATCGCCACCAGCGCGGCCAGCTGCGCGTTGTAGGCCAGCTGCGCAACGCACCAGCCGAACAGCAGCTGCGGCACCGACGCGGCCTGCGCCACGACAGCCAACCCCGCCGCCCCGCCCAGCGCGCCGCCGAGCAGCCAGGGCCGGCGCATGCCGAAGCGCGAGGTGGTGCGGTCCGACAGGTGGCCGAAGAACGGGTTGCCGAACAGCGCGAGCAGCGCCCCCACGCCCATCACCAGCGACAGATCGGCGGGGGCATGCGCGGCGTCGATCGCCCGCGTGCGCAGCGTCAGCCCCACCAGGACCGGCGACAGCAACGCCATCCACATGCCCGTATAGGCGATGGCATAGGCCGCCACGAACGGCCAGCCGACGCGCTCGCCCGCCGGACCGCCCCGCCGCGGCATCGTGGCCTCGAGCCTCTTGTCGCCCACCTTCATCCGGCCCCCAGCTCCCCTGCGCCAGTTCCGTCCCCAGGGCGCCATTGTGCCTTCAGCCGGCGGCATGGGAACCCATGCCCTTCAGCATCCGGCGGGGAACCGCCGTGCCGCCGAAGCAGTGCCTACCGCTTTCCGGGCGCCGCCGTGGAGGCGCGCAGTTCCAGCTGGTACGGCACGCGCTTGCGCTGCTGCAGGGCCGGGTCGCGGATCGAGCTCAGCACGCTTTCCACCGCCAGGCGCCCCATTTCGCGGCACGGCTGGTGCACGGTGGTCAGGCCGGGGGAGATCAGCAGCGACACCGGCGTGTCGTCGAAGCCGCAGACCGAAAGGTCGCCGGGTACGGACAGGCCGCGCTCGTAGGCCTCGCGCATCACGCCGCAGGCCATGTCGTCGTTGGCGGCGAAGATCGCCGTGGGCGGATGGCGCCGGCCGAGCAGCGCCTTCGCGCCGGCCATGCCGGAGGCGAAGGCGAAATCGCCCTCCGCGACCAGCGACTCGTCGTACTCGATGCCGGCCCGGCGCAGCGCGTCGCGGTAGCCGTTCAACCGCCACGCGCACGCGCCGTGCCCTTTCAGGCCGGCGACGTGGCCGATCCGGCGGTGCCCGAGCGAGATCAGGTGCTCCACGATGTCCGCCGCCGCCTTGCGCTCGTCGAAGCCGATGTCGATGCGCGCCTGGCGCGACTTCGAGGAAAGGGTGGCGTAGCGGATGTCGAGCTCGTCGAGCCGCTGCATCAGCCTGGTGTTGTTCGCGTGCGGCGGCACCAGGACCAGCGCGTCGGGGCGGTGCTGCGCCACGAAGCCGTCGATGCGCGCGACCAGGTCGTCCGAGGCCTCGAAGGGATGCAGCACCGCGTTGTACGGCGTCTCCTTGCAGGCCTGCAGCACGCCCACGATCAGTTCCATGATGTAGCTGGAGCCGGCGGTCGGGTTGTCGTACAGCAGCGCGACCAGGTACGAGCGGTTGCCCGCCAGGCCGCGTGCCGACGGGTTGGGCACGTAGTTGAGCGCCCGGATCGAGGCCTCGATCCGGGCGCGCAGTTTGGGCCGCACGGTCGGGTGGCCGTTGAGGACGCGGGACACCGTCTTGGTGGACACGCCGGCATGCGCGGCGACGTCTTCGATTCTCGCAGGCATGTGTCGGCAGCCCCTGCCCCGTGTGACTGTGCAGCGGGTCATGCTACCCCAAGCGGAAGGCGTGCAACCATCCGGATCCGCGTTTTCCCGACAAAAATGCCAGCGCTTGTATTTCGTATTGACAGCGCTTGTACATTTGATTAGCTTGCGACGGGCGCGAAAGCCGGCACGCCGCGGCGCACAGCGCATGGGGAACGGGCAACGACGACCACCGCGGCAACTTCGCGGATGCCCTGCGGCGGCTTCGGCCACGCCGGCGGGACGGCGAGGCCGCGCGACGGGAAACACAAGGCATGCGAGGGGCAGGCTTGATGAACAGTCGTCACTGGTGCGGGCTGGTCGCGATGGCCGTCGTGGCGTACGCAGCCGGCGCCCGGGCCACCGGACCTGGCCTGCCGCCGGCCACGCACTACGCCGACTGGCCGACGATCGAGGGCGCCGACGCCGGCGACCCGGCGCTCGACGCGCGCGCGCGCAGGATCGTGGCGGGCATGACGCTGGCGCAGAAGGTCGGCCAGATGACCCAGGCCGGGATCAAGTCGGTCACCCCGGACGACGTGCGCAGGTACTACCTCGGCTCGGTGCTCAACGGCGGCGGCGCGTGGCCGGGCATGGACAAGCACGCGTCGATCAAGGCCTGGCTGGCGCTGGCCGATCGCTACTACGACGCGTCGATGTCCACCGACATGGCCATCAAGGTACCGGTCATCTGGGGCACCGACGCGGTGCACGGCGACAACAACGTGTACGGCGCCACGCTGTTTCCCCACAACGTCGGCCTGGGGGCCGCGCACGACCCCGGGCTGGTCCGCGAGATCGGCGCGGCCACCGCCCGGGCCGTGCGCGCCACCGGCGTCAGCTGGGCGTTCGCGCCGACGCTGGCGGTGGCGCAGGACGTGCGCTGGGGCCGCAGCTACGAGAGCTTCTCCAGCCAGGCCCCGCTGGTGCGCGAGTACGCGCGCGCCTACGTGGAAGGCCTGCAGGGCGACTTCGGCCCGCACAACGTGATGGCCACCGCCAAGCACTTCATCGGCGACGGCGCGACCTGGCAGGGCATCGACCAGGGCCAGGCGCGGGTCGACAAGGCCACCATGGTCAACGTGCACGGCGCGGGCTACTACGGCGCGCTCGAGGCCGGCGTGCTCAGCGTGATGGCCTCGTTCAACAGCTGGGACGACGTGGCCGGCGGGGTCGACTACGGCAAGATGAGCGGTTCCCGCGCGCTGCTGACCGGCGCGTTGAAGGACCGGATGGGCTTCAAGGGCTTCGTGGTCTCCGACTGGAACGCGATCGGCCAGCTGCCCGGCTGCAGCGACGCCAGCTGCCCGCAGGCGATCAATGCCGGCATCGACATGGTGATGGTGCCCGGGGACTGGAAGGCCTTCATCGCCAACACCATCCGCCAGGTCCGTGACGGCGCGATCCCGATGGCGCGCATCGACGACGCGGTCGGCCGCATCGTGCGCGCCAAGCTGCGCATGGGCCTGTTCGGCAAGCGACCGTCGCAGCTGCCCGGCGCGGGCGACGCCCGCCTGCTGCAGGACCGCGCGCTGGCGCGGCGCGCGGTGCGCGAATCGCTGGTGCTGCTGAAGAACAACCGCGACGTGCTGCCGCTGAAGCACGGCACGAAGCTGCTGGTGGTCGGCAAGAGCGCCGACAGCCTGTCGAACCAGGCCGGCGGCTGGTCGCTGACCTGGCAGGGCACGGACAACACCAACGCGGACTTCCCGAATGCGCAGAGCATCCTGGATGGCTTGCGCGACGCCGACGGCGCGGCCAACGTCACCTTCAGCGAGAACGCGCAGGGTATCGATCCGAAGGACTACGACGCCATCGTGGCCGTGGTCGGCGAGACGCCGTCCGCGGAGATGATGGGCGACATCGCGCCCTCGTCCACGCTGCGCTTCGGCGACCGCTACCCCGAAGACGTGGCGCTGCTGGAGAAGGTGGCGAAGTCGGGCAAGCCGCTGGTGGTGGTGTTCGTGGCGGGGCGGCCGCTGTTCGTGAACCCCGTGCTCGACCTGTCGGATGCCTTCGTGATGGCGTGGCTGCCGGGCAGCGAAGGCGGCGGCGTGGCCGACGTGCTGTTCGCCCGCGGCGGCCACAACTTCCGCGGCACCCTCCCCAGGCCCTGGCCCGGCGTGCCCTGTCCCGACGCGGAGCGGGCCGGCCCGTCGCGCTGGCTGTTCGCGCCGGGCTACGGCCTGCGTTATCCCACGCGGCACGACCTTCCCGCCCTGCCCGCGCACGACGACGTCAAGACCTGCGCCGACGCGTCCAGCATGTCGGTGTTCCACACGCTGGCGGTGGCGCCGTTCGCGCTGTACCTCGCGGACGCGGCGCACGGCGAACAGGCGGTGGGATCGGACCTCAACGGCGAGACCGCCTGGCCGGGCGAGCATCCGCTGCTGCGCCTGCGCACCGTGCAGGTCAACACGCAGCAGGACGCCAAGGCCGTCGCCTGGCTGGGCGCCGCCCGTTTCCTGGCGCGCAGCGCGCAGCCGGTGGACCTGTCCCGGCTCGCCGCGGCGCATGCGGCGCTGCAGTTCGACGTGGTGGTCGACACCCCGGCGAAGGGTCCGGTGACGCTGGCCATGGGCTGCGGCAGCCACTGCGGCGGCAGCGTCGATCTCGGCCCGGTGCTCGCCGGCTACGCCGCCGGCACGCGGCAGAGCGTGTCGATCCCGCTGGCCTGCTTCGCCCGGCGCGGCGCGGACCTCGCGCACGTCGACGTGCCGTTCGAGATCAGGGCAGACGCGCCGTTCGCCGCGTCCTTCGCCGACATCCGCATCAGCGCCGTGGCCGCGGCGAACCGCCGCGACCTGTCGTGCGCAAGCGTGGGGGTGCGGTAACAGGCAGTCGGTTACATATCGCAATCGTTTCGGGGCATTCGATCGCAAATCGGGGAAACGATCCTCGCTTCCCGCAGGCTGCCGCGGCAAAGGCATGGCCTGGATTTGCAGAAAAACAGAAGAGCGGAAAGCCGAGGGACGAGACCGCAACGGTCGAGTATTCACTGAACATCCGGGGAGAGCAGAAGTGAACAAGCCATCCATGCATTCGCATGCACGCAACGCCCACCAGCCGCAGCGGCTGTCCTTCGCGATCGCGCTGACGCTGTTGGCGGCCGGGCAGCTGCATGCGCAGACCGCACAGACCGCGACGCCGGCAGGCGACCAGAACGCGCCCGCCGCGCAAGCCGCGAAGAAGGACACGAAGCCGGCCGCCCAGAAAGGCTCCAGGCCGGCAACCGACAAGAGCGTGACGCAACTCAGCGGCATGACCGTCAATGGCTTCTCGTCCAGCCTGAACCGGGCGCAGGAGATCAAGCGCTACGCCGACACCGTGGTCGACGCGATCTCGGCGCAGGACGCCGGCTCGCTGCCCGACCTGTCGGTGACCGAGGCCCTGCAGCGCGTGCCGGGCCTGGCCGTCAGCGCCTTCGGCGTCGCCAACGACCCGGACCACTTCTCCATCCAGGGCTCGGACATCAGCCTGCAGGGCCTGCCCTACACCAGCACGCTGTTCAACGGCCGCGAGGTGTTCTCCGCCGGCGGCGGCCAGGGACTCAACTTCTCCACGGTATCGCCGGAGCTGATCGGCGCGGTGGTGGTGAGCAAGAACCAGACGGCCGACATGATCGAGGGCGGCATCGCCGGCTCGATCGACCTGCACACGCGCAAGCCGTTCGACAGCAACAAGGACACGCAGGCGGCCTTCACCGTCGGTGACTACTGGGGCAGCCTCGACAAGCGCGGCACGCCGCAGTTCGCCGGCCTGTTCAGCCACAACTGGACGACCGGCATCGGCCGCTTCGGCATCCTCGCCAACCTGGCCTACGACCGCATCGACCAGGCCGACAACGCGATCTCGCTGGTCGACTTCCAGCGCCGCTGCAATGGCTGCACGCTGCCGGGCAACCGGCTCGACAACTACCCCGGCCTGCCGGAAGGCACCGACGGCCCCTACGCCTACCTGCCGATCGGCGCCGACCTGCGCACCCAGGACCAGACCAGCACGCGCTTCGGCCACGTGCTCGCGGCGCAGTGGGAAAGCCCGGACAAGGCCTGGCAGGCCACGCTGGAGTGGGACCGCGCCTCGGACACCGAAACCACCTACGAGCACACCCTGCAGGCCTCGACGGACGGCTGCGCCTGGTCGGATCCCAACCAGTGCGACATCCCGCTGGCGGGCACCACGCCCGTGTTCGACTCGCGCGGCGTGTTCCAGTCCGGCATCGTCACGGCGCTGCCCAGCGACTACAGCTACCCGTCCCGGTACGGCGGCCTGCCGACCCAGTTCGACAGCACCGGCTACCGCAGCCGCTACGTCACCAACGACTACAGCTTCAACCTGAAGTGGAACGTCAACGACCGGTTGCACCTGAGCCTCGACGCGCAGGATACGCACTCCCAGTACAAGTACGCCTACTACTACATCCGCCAGCTGACCAACGCCAATTGGTACCTCGCCACGCACGGCGACAACGTGCCCACGGTCAAGCTGCTGTCGCCGGACCCCAACGAAACCACGGCCCAGTACTTCGCCAACCCCGCCAACACCTACTGGGCGGCGGCACAGGACAGCCAGCGGTATTCCTGGGGCAACCAGCGCGCCTTCCGCCTGGACGGCAGCTTCGACGTGGACAGCGGCCCGCTGAACGACCTCCAGTTCGGTTTCCGGCATACCGACCAGAGCGAAACGGTGCGAAGCTCGGCGTTCAACTACGTGCCCATCAGCACGCCGAGCCCGGGGATAGCCCCGATCACCGCCGCCGACACGCCCGCCGACGTGGCCCCGTACCACGTCGACCTGCCAGCCTTCGACCATGGCGACTTCGGCGTCGTCGTGCCCTACTTCAACCTGAACCCGCTCACCCAGTTCTGGCAGGCCGCCGCCGCCATCAAGCGGATCAACCAGCAGTGGCTGGCCACCACCCCGGGGGCCGTCGGACCCTACTACACCAACTACGACCGCGAGCAGTACGTCGCGGGCGACCGGTTCGTGCCGGGCACGTACTACCTGCCGCAGGAAATCGCCTCCAACAGGGAGAAGACCAACGCCACGTACGTGCGCCTGAACTTCGGCAACAACAACATGGATTTCCTCAGCGGCCTGCAGATCAGCGGCAATGTCGGCCTGCGCTACATCCATACCCAGGACGACGCCTCGGGCTACCTGATCCTGCCGAACATGGCGCAGACCCTCAACGGACAGACCGTCGCGCAGTACTGCAACTCGGGCGCAAACGGACCGGCGCCGCAGCCGGGCACGTTCTGCGCGCTGACGCCGGCGCAGCAGCAGGACTACATGAACTTCGCCAACGGCGCGTTCACCCCGATCACGGCCAGCAACGCCTACGGCAACTGGCTGCCCAGCTTCAACCTGGCGATCGGCTGGACCGACGACCTGATCACCCGCTTCGCCTTCTCCAAGTCGATCTACCGGCCATCGCTGGTCCAGCTGCAGGCAGGGCAATCGGTCGGCGGACTGCTGCCCTACGGCACCAACGGCAGCACCGTGCCGACGGTGGGGAACGGCTATTCCGGCGCGAACCCCTATCTCAAGCCCATCACGGCGCACAACTTCGACCTGACCCAGGAGTGGTACTTCGGCAACGCCGGCTCGCTCACCGGCATGCTGTTCTGGAAGCAGCTGAACCACACCATCCAGTACATCACCAGCGTCGTCGATACCACGGTCACCAACAACGGAGTGACCTATCCCGAGCAGTACACCGCGGGCCTGGCCAACCTCGACCAGAAGGGCAGCGTGGGCGGCGTGGAGGTGGCCTACCAGCAGAAGTACGACTTCCTGCCCGGCTGGCTGTCCGGCTTCGGCACGCAGATGAACTACACCTACATCAAGCCGCACGGGCTCGGCTTCGGCGCAGTCGACTACTGCCCCAGCGGCTACGTGGCACCCACGCAGTGCATCAACCAGAAGAAGCTGCCGCCGTCCGAGCTGTCCCGCGACACCTTCAACTTCACCGCCTACTACGAGAAAGGCCCGTGGTCGGCGCGGCTGGCCTGGAACTGGCGCTCGCAGTTCCTGATCTCGGGCCAGGGCGCGGACTATCCGTTCCTGCCGGTCATGGCCGACGCCCAGGGCCGGCTGGACGGTTCGGTGATCTACGCGCTCAACGACCACGTCAAGGTCGCGCTGCAGGTGGCCAACCTGCTGAACTCGACGTTCAAGACCCGCGAGATCGTCAACACCGACGGCCTGTCCGTGCCGAAGGGCTTCTTCCGCGACGACACCCGCTACAACCTCAGCCTGCGCGCGGACTTCTGACGAGGCGCGCCCGGCAAGCCGCCGCCGTGGCGCATGCCAGCCATGCGCCGCGGCGGGACGAGACAACCGCATGGCGATCTCCCCGTTGCCGCCATTCCCGCGAGACGCTTCGCCACGGCCACGGGCCGGTCGATCGGGAATGGCGGCCTTGTTCGGAATCGCCGCATGCCTGGTGCTTGCCGTGCCCGCGACACCGCCGGCCCGGGCGACACCGCCGGCGCACGCGCATTCCGTGGCGACCAGGATCGAGGCCATCGCGGCGACCGGCTGCGACGCCATCGCGTCGCGCGTCGACGCACTGCCGGGCAAGGCCCCGGTCCTGCTGCGCAGCTACGACAACCGGCGCGGGCGGGGCGTACCCGACCTTCCCTCCCTGCGCTCGGCCGCGTTCACCTACGACAACGCACTCGCCGTCATCGCCCTGCTCGCCTGCAACCGGCGCCCGCAGGCCGAACGCATCGGCGAAGCCCTGCGGCTCGCGGCGACACGCGACACGCGCCTGCGCGACGCCTACCGCGCCGGCGTCGTCGCGGGCGACCGGCCGCTGCCGAACGGATGGTGGGATGCGGGGCGGAAACGCTGGGTCGACGCCGCGCGCCAGTATGCCGGCGCGTACCAGGACGGCAGCTCGTGCGGCAATGTCGCCTGGGCCGCGCTGGCCTTGCTGGCGCTGCACGATGCCACCGGCGAGGCACGCTGGCGCGACGCCGCCGTACGCCTGGCCAACTGGGTGGTCGGCCATGCCTTGGATACGCGCGGCGCGGGCGGATTCAGTGGCGGCGTCGAATCCTTCCTGCTGGCGCCGAGGAAGGCAGCGTGGAAATCGACCGAACACAACATCGACCTCGCCGCACTGTTCGGGTGGCTGGACCGGATCGACGCACCGGGCGGCGACTGGCGTGCACAGGCGCAGCGCGCCCGCGCCTTCGTCGCCGCGCAATGGGACGCGGCGAGCGGCCACTTCTGGATGGGCACCACGGCCGATGGCGCGACGCCGCTCCGCACGCCATCCGCGCTCGACGTGCAGCTCTGGGCGCAGCTGCTGCCGGACGCGCCGAAGCCATGGCGACGCGCGCTGGCCTGGGTCGAACGCATGAACGCCGTGCAGGGCGGCTTCGACTTCACCGACGACCGCGACGGGCTATGGACGGAAGGCACCGCGCAGGCCGCGCTCGTCTACCGCCGGGTGGGCGATGGGGCCAGGGCGGAGCCGTTGTTCGCCTCGATCGCGCGGCAGGCGTCGCCGGGCGGCTTCCTCTACGCCACGCCGGCGCCGCGCATCACCGCGGTGTACTCCTGGTACCGCCACCAACCGTGCCTCGCCGCGACGGCCTGGGCCGTGCTCGCCGCGCTGGACCGCAATCCTTACCTGCCTGACAGAACCGTCAGCACTCGCCCACAGTGATGGGATGGATGCGCCAGCGAAACTCTCGTTTGGTCTGTCGGCCCGAGTGCCTTCCGGCGAGATCCTTTACACGCCATCGCCCAGAGCCAGGCCGCCCTGGGATTGTGCCGTCGGCATTTCACGCACCTTCGCATATGCCAGCAGTTCGCCGAGCCGCGCGCCATTCTGCCGCCAATCGTGGAAGATCGACTCGCCGACCAGCGCGTAATGCCAGGGCAGTCCGCTGCGCGACTCCGATGGCAAGGCGTTGATGCGCTCGCACCAGGCTGCCGCGGCCTTGCGCTTGCGCCGCACGTTCGGATGGCTGGTCTGGTCCTGCGCCTTGGTCTCGACCAGATAGATGGCATCCGCCGTGCGCACCAGGAAATCCGGCGAGTAGAACGCCGGCATGCCGGTGTCCTTGACGTAGCGCAGCCGCACGAAGTCGTGCCTTGTCTCGCTGATCTTGCAGAACGCCGCCACGCCGGCGTCGTGCAAGGCCCATTCGATGAAGGCGCGCTCGAGGCCACCGCTTCGGCTTGGGTACGGCAAGCGCAGGTAGATGCATTTTTCCACTTCCAGCGACGCGCTCGCGCGCATCGGCAACTGGCTTACCTCGGACAGACGGCGATGGCGCACCTCCACCACGCCGCTCGTGCTGCGGTCTTCCGCCTTCACCAGCGCCAGCGCGAATACCTTGACCACGTGATCGACCACCGGCTGGAGCATCAGGAGGCGCCAGTTCTCGTTCTCAAAGGGCTCGAACGCCTCCCGGAACAGCCGCGAGCGGATGTAGTCGTCGATGGCCGTGGCCAACACCGCCGAACCAACTTGGGTGTACGGCTTGGCGAGATGGGCGGCGACCCTGCGCCCTTCCGGCAGCGGCTGGCTCAGCGCCTGGGTGATCCGGCGGGTCAGCCTCGACAGCCATTCGTTGTAGCCGCCAACATCCATGATCGCGCCATCGACACGATAGTCGCCGAACAAGGTGCTGCTCTGCAGGTCGTGCGACGTGAATACATCCCCCTTGCCGACCAGCGCACTCAACTGCTCGCGCGTCATGCCGCCGAACGGTTGCAGGCCGGTCACGTCGATCGGCAGGTGCTCCAGCGTATCCTCCGCCTCGCGCAGGATGAAGGGAATCGCGAAGTCGTATTTCTGGTGATCCGGCCGCAGCCCCACCGGAATCAGGTCGCCAACGCTGTTTTCCAGATCATCGCCGGTTTCGCCCACCAGCTCCTTGCCCAGCTGTTCGTCGTAGAAGCTCTGGAACGCCGGATGCTCGACGATGGAAAGAATGTCGATCAGTGAATCCGGTTCCTCGCCGCGGTTGATACGCTCGCGGTTGTCGCGCTTGATGTCCTGGACAGGCCCCGGGTCGCGCCACATCAACCGCAAGCCGCGCCCGATGGTCTGCTCCAGCAGGATCTGCGCCTGCGACGAACGCAGCGGGACGATCACGCAGATGTTGTTGACGTCGAAGCCCTCGCGCAGCATCAGTACGCTGACGATCACGCGCGGCTGCGCGCGCCGGTCCACGTCGAACAGCTGTTGCCTGACGCGCTGCCACTCCTTTTCGCCGAGCTCCTCTTTCTTGCCGGAATCCACCGTGAGCACGTCGTCGTCCTGCAGGCCCTGGTCGCGCAGGAAGTCCGACACCAGCGGCGAAACCTTGGTGTCCTCGCACACCACCAGCATCTTCGGCTTGCGCGTCGGGTCGAGCTTCGCGAAATCGGCTTCCAGTTTGCGCAGCTTGTGCAGCCCGGCGCGCAGCATCACGCGCTGGCCTTCCGACAGGGCCGGGTTGCCGTTCTCGTCGCGCTCGGCCTTGAACTCCAGCGGCAGCGCGCCGATCTCCTTGCGCTTGTCCAGTACCAGCGACTTCACCAGCCCGGCACGCATCGCGTCCTTCAGGTCGAAATCCACCACGATGTGCGGGAAGTACAGCTTGCGCTTCTTCTTGCCGCCGCCCACATCGTTGTAGGGCGTCGCCGAGAAATCCACCTGCACGAAATGCCGCCCCTTGCCGGCGGCGATGCGCGACAGGCTTTTCTGCCACTCGACCTCGTCGGCCTCGCCTTCGCGCTTCAGTTCGTGGATGTGGTGTGCCTCGTCGTTGAACACCATCAACCTCGGCAGGCCGGCCAGGTACGCCAGCACGTTGCCGCGCGCCCAGCGGCGATCCAGCACGTCCAGGCTGTTGCCCGTCGCCCGTCCCGGCGTCAGCGGCAGAACGTCGTAGGCCACCGCGGCGGCATCCGCCACCATGCCGGGCGTCGCCAGCGACGGGTCCTCGGCTTCCTGCTGTTCTTCTTCCGCCTCGGCATCCACCAGCAGGTGCCAGTTGGTGATGGCGATCATGCCGCCACCGGTCGCCTTCAGCCCGATCTCCTGCTTGGTGCAGACGTTGCCGCGCACGAACTGCTCGACCTGCTCGCGATGCGCCGGCGGCACGAACAACTCGCTGCAGACCGCCACGTCGGATGTCTCGAAGCGCCGTTGCCCGTCGCCGCCTTCCTTGCCCAGGAACGCGTCCAGCAGGCGCTCGTACACGATCAACCCCGGTGCGACGATCAGGAAATGCCGGGTGAAGCGCGGATCGTCGAACCCTCCCACCAACGCGGCCGTGCGGTTCAGCATCTGCCAGACCAGCAGCGCCTGCAGCACCCAGGTCTTGCCGGTACCGGTGGCCATCTTCAGGCAATACTTCGGGTGCGCGTGCTTGCCTTGCCCGACTTCGGCTAGCCGGTCGCCCTTCAGGAGTTCATCCGCGCATACCTGCCGATACAGGTCGGCGAGATTCGGGCTGTCCAGCACCTCGTGCGCCACGATGGTGTTGAGGATGGCCTGCCGTTGCCCGGCGTGAAAATTGAAGGCGCGCGACTGGCAGGCATCCTCGCTGAACCACCAGCTCAACAACTCCGCCGTGGTCGGCGTGACCAGCTCGAGGATTTCCGCCTCGCCATGCTCCAGCCCGAGGCAAAGCGACTGCGCGCGCTGCGTCAGCGCCCTGGCCAGCGCAAGCTGATCGTCGGTCGATGCGGCGCGGCTCATGGCGCGCACTCCGCCACGGCCTGCACCACCTCGGCCTCGAAGCCGAACACGTCCACCACGCGCACGCAGACGCGGCGCGCACCCTCCTTGCCCGGCACGTCGAAGCGCGCTTCGGTCACCACGCGCAGCGGGTCGTCGTCGTTGGCGGTATTGCCGCGGTAGTCCTGCCACACCGAGCGGAACACCATGCCGTCGTAGTCCGGGTCCACCGCCCAGTACTCGATCAGCGCCAGTGGTTCGGCGTTCATCACCCTGTGCAGCTTGGCGCGATTGGCCTCGTCGAGGTTGATTGCCTCCGGCGAGAGCAGCACGTAGTTGTCCAGCTTCACCTGCAACTGCTCACCATCACCGCTACGCTGGCGGCGTACGGGCTTGATGGTGAGGTACTGCAGGCTGGAGAAGCGCACCTGCCCGCGCAGCTTCTCGATGCCGCCCTTCTTGCGCAGGCGGTCGAGCAAATCCGGCGGGATCACCAGCACTTCCAGCCGGTCATCGTTGAGCGCGGCGATGCTCTGACCAATGGACGGTTCGAAGTTCCAGCCCAGCACTACCACGCGATCCCAGCCGCCCATCAGGTTGTCGCGCTGGGCGATCGCCTTGCGCAGCGTGGCGTCGCCGGTGAGCTTGTTCGGAGAGTCGACCAGCACCAGCGTCTTCTTGCCGTTGAACACCACCGCACCGAGGTTGCGCAGCGGGCTCTCCTCCACCGGCAATGGCAACGCGCCATATAGTGACAGCACGATGGTCGACAGGTCGCCCACGCGGAAGCGGCGGCCCAGCTCGTTTCTGGCCGCCTCCACCTGATAGTCTCCAATGACCTGATACAGGAACGGCTTTGCGCCCCGGTCGATCAGACGTTTGCGCATGATCATGCAGGCGGGCTTGCCCAGGTCTGTGGTAACCCAGCGGCGGCCGAGTTTTTCGGCAACGACTGCTGTGGTGCCGGAGCCACCATTGAAGTCAGCTATGAGCCCCCTCTCGGGGCAAGAGTGCTCGACGATCCGTTCCAGGAGGCGTTCCGGCTTCTGGGTCTCATACCCCGTGATTTCGGAATGCCTAGCCTGATTGGCCTTATAGGCGCGCGGGTCTGCATAGATCTGCTTGATGTCTGTCCAGACGGTGGACGCCGGCACCCCCTTACTTTCATCCAAGTACTGACGTTCCCAAATGGCTTCGCCGTTTTCATCCCGGCCGCGTTGCCGGCGCTGATACAGACGACCGTCTTCATCCGTGTATTTGAACCAATCGTTGATGTACTTCTCGTCGTAGGGTAGATACACCTTCTTGGTGTACCGGTTGTCGTAGCGCTTCGCATAGTGCGCAATGTACTCATGGATCTTGACCATCTTGGGGCCAGCGGCCCGCCCCCCGGACGGTGAGCCGTAAGCCCAGATGACTTCCTGGACGAAATTGTCCTTACCAAAAATTTCGTCCATCACGATTTTCACGTAATGGCTAACCTGGATGCCCAGATGGACATAAATCGATCCCGTATCGGACAGTAGCTCCCGCATCAACACTAGGCGCGGCACGATCATCGCCAGATACGATGCCGTCCCATCCGACCACGTGTCGGAATACGCGAACTGTTCGATCACCGTGGGCCGCTGCTCCAGTTCCACACCGGGCAACTCGACCTTGGTGCGGTAGTCGGCCTTGGAATCGAACGGCGGATCGATATAGATCAGGTCCACCTTGCCGCGCAGGCTGGGCGTGTGTTCGTCGCCGGCCAGCAGCGCGGCCATCGCCAGCAGGTTGTCGCCGTAGATCAGCCGGTTCGTCCAACCGCCCTCGCCTTCCGCATCCAGATGCGCCTGCCGGTTCGCGGCAGCGATCCAGTCCGTGTCGCGGGTGTCCCGCGACGGCAGCACCCACTCGCGGGTCTGCAGGCCCACGCGGTGCCGCCCTTCCAGGCTCTCCAGGATCTTCTCCGCCTGTTGTCGCCCGCGGGCGACGATCTCGGGCAACTGTTCGAGCAGGGACTTGGGCATGGCGACGACCGGCAGGATTCCGATCGCCAATGAAAGCAAAACTTTCAATTTTTATAAAGCAATAGTTTCCTTCGCTCGCGATGGCGCCGCCTATGGTCATCGCCCATGAAGACCGAACAGTCCGCCTTCGCCGAGCGCCTGGCCGCCGCACTCGAAGCTGCGGGCATCGAAGCAAGCCCCACGGTGCTCGAGAAGCTGGTACCCAAGTACGGCGGCGAGAACGTGACCCCGCAGGCGATTTCCAGTTGGCTTTCCGGGAAGCACCTGCCCAAGCAGGCGAACATGCAGGCGTTGGCGCGCATCGTGGGCATGCTGCCGCACGAGCTGCGGTTCGGCGCGCCATCGCGCAAGGGTGTGCGGGAACCCAATGTCGCCTGGCCCGACCACGTCCGCGGCCATGACCGCCTGGCCATCGAGGACTTTCTCGCCCTCCCCGATGCGCAGCGTAAACTGGTACGCGAACTGATCGCGTCGCTTGCCGCCACCACCGCACGCAAGCCTTCCGACTGACCGTTTCCGGCCTCGCCGATGCCGGCAGCTCGCGCGGCGACTGCCGCGCCGCTAAGCTGCATGGCGTGTTTCCGGCCACCCGCACGTCATGCCCACCGTCTCCCAAGACCGCGCCGCCACCCGCCTCGCGTGGGCGCGCCAGACCCTCGGCGACGCCCGCCTCGTTCTCGCTCCAGCCTCGTCCGACGCCAGCTTCCGCAGCTACTGGCGCACGCGGCACGACGGGCGAAGCTGGATCGTGATGGACTCGCCGCCGGCGCGGGAGGACCCTCGCCCCTGGCTGGCGATCGGCGCGCGGCTGGCCGCCGCCGGCCTGCACGTGCCCGAGGTGCGCGCGCAGGACCTGGAACAGGGCTTCCTGCTGATCGAGGACCTGGGTTCGCGGCTGTACCTGGACGCGCTGGACGACGCCAGCGCCGACCGCCTCTACGGCGACGCGATAGACGCACTGCTCGTCATGCAGACGCGCGTGGCGTGCGACGACCTGCCGCCGTTCGACCGCACGGTGCTGGTGAACGGCCTGGAAGTGATGCCGAAGTGGTTCCTCGAGCGCCACCTCGGCCATGCGCCAAGCTGCGGAGAATGGGACGTGCTGGAAGCCGCCTTCGACGTGATCGTGCGCAACGCGCTGGCGCAGCCGCGCGTGTTCGTGCACCGCGACTACCATAGCCGCAACCTGCTGGTGACGGACGAACGCAACCCGGGCGTGATCGACTTCCAGGGCGCGCTGCACGGGCCGCTCACCTACGACCTCGCCTCGCTGCTGCGCGACGCCTACGTCGCCTGGCCGCGCGAGCGCGTGGAGGTATGGGTGGAGTCGTACCGGCGGCGGCTGCTCGGCGCCGGCGTGATCGACGACGCGGTGGACGCCACGCGCTTCCGCCGCTGGTTCGACCTCACCGGCCTGCACCGCCACGTGCGCGTGCTCGGCCAGTTCTACCGGCTGTGGTACCGCGACGGCAAACCGGGCTACCTGAAGGACGTGCCGCAGGTGTATCGCTATGTGATCGAAGTGGCGCGCGGCTATCCTGAACTGGCGGCATTCGCCGAGCTGTTGGAACGGCACGTCGCGGGCCGCGACCTTGCGCAGGCGGCAGGCGCATGAGCACCGAAGCTCGCAGCGCCTTCCCCCTCCCCCTGCCTGCAGGGGGAGGCCGGGAGGGGGTGCTCTTGGCCCCCGCGCCAGAAGCACCCCTCCCCGACCCTCCCCTGCAAGCAGGGGAGGGGGCGCGTGACGCACATCAGGTTTTTCTCCTCCCCCTGCTTGCAGGGGGAGGAGCGCGTCCGGTACCCCTGCAAGGATGGGAGGCGAGCCCATGAGGCACGCGCTGATCTTCGCGGCCGGCCTGGGCGAACGCATGCGCCCGCTCACCGAACGCACGCCCAAGCCGTTGCTGGAAGCGGGTGGCAAGCCGCTGATCGTGTGGCATCTGGAGAAACTCGCCGCCATCGGGGTGAACTACGTGGTGGTCAATACCTCGCACCTCGCCGGGCAATTTCCCGAGGTGCTGGGCGACGGCTCGCGCTGGGGCTTGCGCATCCGCTACGCCTACGAGGGGCCGGTGCCGCTGGAGACCGGCGGCGGCCTGCTCAACGCGCTGCCGCTGCTCGGGCCGGAGCCGGTGCTGGCGATCAGCGGCGACGTGTGGTGCGATGCCGACTTCGCCGCCCTGCCCGCCGAACCGGGCGGACTGGCCCACCTGCTGATGGTGGACAATCCCGCGCATCATCCGGAAGGCGATTTCGCGCTGGGCGACGACGACCTGTTGCATGCCGGCGGCGCACCCAAGCTCACCTACGGCGGCATCGGCGTGTTCCGCCGCGAGCTGCTGGACGACTGGCGCGAGGCCGTGGGCGACGCGCCCGGCGCCGAGGCGAAACCGCCGCGCTTCAAGTTGCGGCCCCTGCTGGAGGCGGCGATGGCGCGGAACAGGCTGCAGGGAAGCCGCCACCGCGGGCGCTGGACCGACGTGGGCACGCCGGAACGGCTGGCGCAGCTGGATGCGGAGCTTCCTGCCGCCGGGTCGGCGGGATAAGGGTCGATTGCCGGAAACGCGAACGGCCCGGAATCCGGGCCGTTCGGATGGAGCTTGGGAGAGCTTGCCCTCTCTGCCCTGCGGGCCTCTCCCCCGCACGCGGGGGAGAGAAAACCAAGCGGCCCTCTCTGCCTTTCAGACCTCTCCCCCGCGAGCGGGGGAGAAATGGCGGAATCGCCCGCGGAGCGGGCGATGCATGCTCATGGACGACGCGCCAGCTCCGGGTTCTCGCGGGTGACCGGCATCAGGTCCTTCTTCGACACGCCCAGCCACAGCAGGATCGGACTGGCCACGAAGATGGACGACAGCGTGCCCACCACGATGCCGATCAGCATGGTCACCGCGAAGCCGTGCACGCTGGGGCCACCGTAGAAGAACAGCGCGGCCATCGCGATGCCGGTGAACAGCGAGGTGATGATGGTTCGCGACAGCGTGCTGTTGATCGAGCGGTTGAGGATCTCCTCCGGCTCGGCCTTGCGCGCCAGGCGGAACAGCTCGCGGATGCGGTCGAACACCACCACCTTGTCGTTGATCGAGTAGCCGATCACCGCCAGCACCGAGGCCAGCACGGTCATGTCGAACTCACGCTGCACCAGCGCGATCACGCCCAGCGTCACCAGCACGTCGTGCACCTCGGTGGCCAGCGCGGCGACGGCAAAACGCCGCTCGAAGCGGATCCACAGGTACAGGCCGATGCCGATGATCACCAGGATCGCTGCGATCGTGCCGCTGCTGCGCAGCTCGTCGCCCACCTGCGAGCTGACGTAGTTGCGGCTGGCCACCACGGCGTCGGGCCGGGCCGCCTTCAGCGCCTTGCCCACGTCGCCCGCGATCACGTCGAGGTTCACCTTGTCGCCTTGCGGCGGATGGACGGTGTCGTCCTTGGGCTGGAAGCGGATCAGCACCTGGCGCGTGCCGCCCAGGCTCTGCACCGTCGGGTCCTTGATGCCGCCCTTCTCCAGCGCGTCGCGCACGTCGTTGGTGGTCACCGGCTGGCTGTAGTTGGCCTGGATTTCCACGCCGCCGGTGAAGTCCAGCCCGTAGTTCAGGCCCTTGCCCCAGATCAGCGCGACCGAGGCGATCATCAGCGCGATCGCCAGCCCGATGCTGTACCTGCGCAGGCCGAGGAAGTGGACGTTGCTGTTCGGATTGAAGATTTCCATGTTGAGCTCCCCTTACACCGACAGCGTCTTCAGCTTGCGACGACCGCCGTGCAGCAGCGCGGTGATCGCATGGGTCACCGTCACCGAGGTGAACAGCGAGGTGAGGATGCCGATCAGCAGCGTGATGCCGAAGCCCTTGATCGGACCGGAACCCACCGTGGTCAGCGCTACCGCCGCGATCAGGTGGGTGACGTTGGCGTCGAGAATGGTGGACCACGCCTTCTCGTAGCCGGCGCGAATCGAGGCCAGCGGCGTGGAGCCGTTGCGCAGTTCCTCGCGCACGCGCTCGCAGATCAGCACGTTGGCGTCGATCGCCATGCCCAGCGTCAGCACGATACCGGCGATGCCGGGCATGGTCAGGGTGACGCCGATCAGCGACATCACCGCCACCAGGATCACCAGGTTGAAGAACAGCGCCACGTCGGCCACCAGGCCGAACAGCTTGTAGTAGATCGCCGCCGCCAGCAGCACCAGGCCCAGGCCCAGCAACACCGCGTCGAGGCCCTTGCTGATGTTCTCCTTGCCCATGCTGGGGCCGATCACGTTTTCCGAGACGATGTCCATCGCCGCGGCCAGCGAACCGCCCTTCAGCAGCAGCGCCAGCTCGGAGGCTTCCTTCGAGCTGGACAGGCCGTTGGTCTGGAACTTGTTGCTGAAGACGCCCTGGATGGTGGCGTAATTGATCACCTTGTAGGTGATCTTCGGCGTGCGTACTTCCTTGCCGTCCACCATCTTGGTGTCGGTGACGCGCTCCACGTAGACCACCGCCATCGGCTTGCCCACGTTGTCGCGGGTGAAGTCGAGCATCTTGCGGGCGCCGGCGGAGTTCAGCGACACGTTCACGCTGGGTGAGCCGTTCTGCGGATCGTTGCCGGAAGTGGCGTCCACCAGCTCGTCGCCGGTGACGATGATCTTCTTGCTGACCAGGCAGGGGCACGGGGTGCCCGGGGCGCCTTCATAGAGATGCGCTTCCGGCGGCACGTTGCCGGTACGCAATGCATCCTGCACGCGCGGGTCGCGCGCGTCGCCCAGGCCGGCCACGTATTCCAGCGTGGCCGTGGCGCCGATCACCTTCTTCGCCTCGGCCGGATCCTGCACGCCGGCCAGTTCGACCACGATGTGGTCCTCGCCCTGCGCCTGGATCACCGGCTCGGACACGCCCAGCGCGTTGATGCGGTTGCGCAGCGTGCCCAGGTTCTGCTTGATCGTGCTCTGCGCCAGCTCGCGCAGCTTGTCCGGCTTCACCGTGGCGTTCAGCACGAAGCGGTCGCCGGTGCTGGGGCCGTCGGCGACATTGAGGTCGGGGAACTCGGTGGCGATGGCGTCGGACGCGGCGCTGCGGTCGGCCGCCGAGGGCAGCAGCACCACCACGCCCTTGCCGCGCACGCTGTTGCGGGTGACTGAGGTGTACGGGATCTTCTTCTCGCGCAGCAGCGCGGAGATGTCCTCGGTGTAGCGGATCTCCTGCTTGTCGACCACGTCGCCCTGGTCGACCTTCATCAGGAAGTGCACGCCGCCCTGCAGGTCCAGGCCCAGCGGCATCGAGCGCGCGCCGATCGCCTGCAGCCAGTGCGGCACGGTCGACTCGAGGTTGAAGGCGGCGGTGTAGTCGTTGCCCAGCACCGGCTTCAGCGCGTCGGCCGCGGTGTTCTGCAGGTCGCCGTTGGCGAAGCCGATCAGCACGTAGTCGCCCTTGGCCTTGTCGTGCTTGAGGCCGATGTTCGCGTAGGGAACCTTGGCCTTCTGCAGCGCGTCGACGATCTTCTGCTGCAGCGACGCGTCGACCAGGGCGTTGTGCGTGGCGGACACCTGCACGGCGGGCATCGGCACGAACGCGTTGGGCAACGCGTAGAGGATGCCGAACACCATCGCGATGGCGACCAGTGCGTATTTCCAGCGTGGGAAATCACTCATGTTTGGGAGTCCTTCTGCGGTCGTCCGTGTCCACGCAAACCAAAAAGCGGCCGTCCGGTCGCTTGCTCAATGAAAACCCGGTCCCCTGGGCGCCCCGCGTCAGGCCGACTTCAGCGTGCCCTTCGGCAGCACCTGCGACACCGCGCCCTTCTGCAGCTTGACCCTGACGTTCGGCGCGATCTCGATGACGAGGAAGGATTCGCCCACCTCGTCGACGCGACCGGCCAGGCCGCCGTTGCTGACCACCTCGTCGCCCTTGGCGAGGGCGGAGACCATCGCGCGGTGTTCCTTCTGCCGCTTCATCTGCGGGCGGATCATCATGAAATACATGGCGCCGAAGATCACCACCATGAAGATCAGCATGGACACGCCGCCGCCGGCGGCACCCGCGGGGGCGGCCTGGGCGATCACGAAAGGCATCGGAAAACTCATCGTTTTGTCTCGCAAGTGGTGGCGCCGGCAGGTTTTTTGCCGCGCGCCCGATAAAGAACCGTGGATTATGCCACGCCCTCCCCTGGCCATGCACGGCGCCGGAAGGCGCCTGCACGACCGCTTCCGCCCGGTATCGGGGCGGCCGGGGACCGTTACAAGTGGATCGCCGGCGGGCCCGCAGGTTCCCTGCGGACGACATCCGGCCGGCCTGGCGCGTCGACGCCCGACCCGTCGGCTAGACCACCGCCCCCGTCCGCCGCGCATGGAACGCCGCGGCGAAGTCGTCCAGACTGCCTGCGGCGATGGCTTCCCGCAAGCCCGCCATCAGCCGCTGGTAGTGCCGCAGGTTGTGCATGGTGGCGAGCTGGCTGGCCAGGATCTCGTTGCAGCGGTCGAGGTGGCGCAGGTAGGCGCGGCTGAAGCCGTTGGCGCAGGCGTAGCAGTCGCAGCTTTCCTCGATCACCCGGGTGTCGTCGGCGAACTTCGCGTTGCGGATGCGCAACGTGCCCTCCGGCACGAACAGGAAGCCGTTGCGCGCGTTGCGGGTGGGCATCACGCAGTCGAACATGTCGATGCCGCGGCGCACCGCCTCGACGATGTCCTCCGGCCGGCCCACGCCCATCAGGTAGCGCGGCTTGTCCGCGGGCAGCATCGGCACGGTGAAGTCCAGCGTGCGGTTGCGCTCCTCCTCCGGCTCGCCCACCGCCAGGCCGCCCACCGCGTAGCCGTCGAAGCCGATGCCGACCAGGCCCTCGGCCGAGCGCCGGCGCAGCGGCTCGTGCACGCCGCCCTGCACGATGCCGAACAGGTTGTTGGGGTTGCCCAGCTCGTCGAAGGCGCGACGCGAACGCCCGGCCCAGCGCAGGCTCAGCTCCATCGAGTCCGCCGCCTGCTTCGGCGACACCGGCTCGCCGTCGACCAGGTAGGGCGTGCACTCGTCGAAGATCATCGCGATGTCGGAATCCAGCACGGTCTGGATCTTCATCGACACTTCCGGCGACAGGAACACCTTCGAGCCGTCCACCGGCGAGGCGAAGGTCACGCCCTCCTCGGTGAGCTTGCGCTTGTGCGCCAGCGAGAACACCTGGAAGCCGCCCGAGTCGGTGAGGATCGGCCTGTCCCAGCCGATGAAGCGGTGCAGCCCGCCGAACTTGCCGACGATGTCCAGCCCCGGCCGCAGGTACAGGTGGAAGGTGTTGCCGAGGATGATTCCGGCGCCGGTGTCGGTGATGTCGCGCGGCGTCATCGCCTTCACCGAGCCGTAGGTGCCCACCGGCATGAACGCCGGCGTCTCCACCGTGCCGCGGGGGAAGCGCAGGCGGCCGCGGCGGGCCGCGCCGTCGGTGGCGAGGAGGTCGAAGCTGAGGGAAGTCATCCGGTCATTATCGCACTCTCTCCCTCTCCCCTCCGGGGAGAGGGAAAAGCTCAGGCGCCTTGCGGCAGGATCAGCATCGCGTCGCCGTAGGAGAAGAACCGGTAGCGCTGTTCCACCGCATGCCGGTAGGCATCCAGCATGAACTCCCGCCCGGCCAGCGCCGACACCAGCATCAGCAAGGTCGACTGCGGCAGGTGGAAGTTGGTGACCAGCCCGTCGATGCTGGTGATGCGGTAGCCGGGGAAGATGAAGATGCGCGTCTCGCCCGCGAACGGGTGCAGCTCGCCGTCCACCGTGGCGCTTTCCAGCGCGCGCACCACCGTGGTGCCCACCGCGATCACCCGGCCGCCGGCGGCGCGGGTGCGGTGGATCTGCTCGACCAGCCCCGCGCCCACGTTCAGCCATTCGCTGTGCATATGGTGCTGGCTGATGTCGTCCACCCGCACCGGCTGGAAAGTCCCCGCGCCCACGTGCAGGGTGACGTAGCCGGAATCCACCCCGCGCTCGCGCAGCGCGGCCAGCAGCGCCTCGTCGAAATGCAGGCCGGCGGTGGGCGCGGCCACCGCGCCGGGCTCGCGTGCGTAGACGGTCTGGTACCGTTCCATGTCGCTCACATCGGCGTGGCGCTCGATGTACGGCGGCAGCGGCATCTCGCCCAGCTTCAGCAGCAGCTTCTCCAGCGGCTCGGGCGCCTCGAAGTGCAGCCGGAAGAAGCCCTCGTCGCGCCCCAGCACGGTGGCGTGGCTGCCGTCGGCCAGCTCGATCCGCCCGCCCTCCCTCGGCTTCTTGCTGACGCCGAGCTGCACCACCGCCTCGTGCGCGCCGGTGACGCGCTCGATCAGGATCTCCACCGCCCCGCCGGTCTCCTTGCGCCCGTACAGCCGCGCCGGCAACACCCGCGTGTCGTTGAACACGAGCAGGTCGCCCGGCCTGAGGAAGCCGGGCAGCTCGCGGAACAGGCGGTCCTGCCGCGACCGCGCCGCCACGTCGAGCACCAGCAGGCGGCTGGCGGAGCGCTCGGGCAGCGGCGCCTGGGCGATCAGCTCGGGCGGCAGGTCGAAATCGAAATCGGACTTCTTCAAGGCAACGGATTCGGGATGGGAGACGCGGGATTATCGCTCCTAACCGGTCCGGGGTGCTGCACCGCCTACAGCCAGCCTTTCTGCCGCGCCAGCCGGTAGGCCTCGATGCGGTTGGCGGCGCCGAGCTTGCCGATCGCCTCGGACAGGTAGTTGCGCACCGTGCCGTGCGACAGGTTCAGCCGCGTGGCGATGTCGCCGGCGGACTGTCCCTCGCCGGCCAGGCGCAGCACCTGGCGTTCGCGGTCGTTCAGCGGGTCGGCTTCCGACCAGGCCTCCAGCGCCAGCTGCGGGTCGATGGCGCGGCCGCCGCGGTGCACGGTGCGCAGCGCCTCGGCGAGGTTCTCCGCCGGCGCGTCCTTGAGCAGGTAGCCGGACACGCCGGCGTCCAGCGCACGGCGCAGGAAGCCGGGGCGGGCAAAGGTGGTGACGATGATCACCTTCACCGGCAGTTCGTCGTGGCGCTGGATGCGCTGCGCCAGCTCCAGCCCGGTGAGGCCGGGCATCTCGATGTCGGTGACCAGCACGTCGGGCCTGAGGCGCTGGATCTCGCGCCACGCCGCCTCGCCGTCGGGCGCGGAGCCGAGCACCTCGATGTCGCTTTCCAGGTTGAGCAGCGCGGACAGCGCGCCGCGCACCATCGCCTGGTCCTCGGCCAGCAGCACGCGGATCATGCGGCGCCCTCCTGCCCGGCCAGCAGCGGCGAGGCGCCGTGCACACCTTCCGCGAGGGGCTTCCGCGTCGCGCGCAGCGGCACCGCGATGTCGAGCGTGGTGCCGCGCCGCGCGGGCGAGTCGATCGCGAGCGTGCCGCCCAAAGCGCGCACGCGCTCGCGCATGCCGCTGATGCCGTTGCCGTGGGCGGCGAGGCCGCCGCGTCCGTTGTCGCCGATGCGCATGTGGAAGCTTTCCGCGTTGCTGGAGAAAACCACCCGCGCCGCCGTGGCGCGCGCGTGGCGATGGATGTTGGTGACGGCCTCGCGCAATACCAGCGCCAGCGAGGCCTCGGCGTCCGGCCACAGTTCGCGCGTCGCCGGCGCGTCCGCCTCGAACGCGATGCCCGAGGCCTCCAGCATCAGCCGCGCGGAAACCAGTTCGGCGGCGAGGTCGCTGCGGCGCATGCCGGTGACCGCGGCGCGCACCTCGGCCAGCGCGTGGCGCGAGACGCGCTCCACCTCTTCCATCTCGCGCTGCGCGCGCGGTGGGTCGGCCAGCGCCAGCTTGCACGCCAGCTCGGACTTCAGCGTCACCAGCGACAGCGTGTGGCCGAGCAGGTCGTGCAGGTCGCGGCCGATGCGCTCGCGCTCGGCCAGCACGGCGAGACGGCGTACCTCGTCCTGCGACAGGCGCAGCGCGGCATCCTTTTCCTTGTTGATGCGCTCGACCAGCATGATCACGCTGATCACGATCACCGAAGCCGGCATGATCACCAGGATGCTGGCTGGATAACCGATCCACCATGCCAGTCCCACCAGCGTCACGTTGAGCAGCACCAGTTGGACCAACTGGGCTCGCAAACGCATGCGGCAATGATTCAACATCACGCAGGCGTAAACGAAGTAGCTGAGGCCGCTCGGATACCAGCGCAGCAAGGCGAAGCACAGCACCGCCATGGCCCAGGCATAGAGATACGCCGTGCGCTGCGACGCCAGCTGGATCTTGGCGAAGAGCAGCAGGAACAGCGGATAGGACACCAGCGTGAACAGTATCCAGGTCCATGTATAGCCCTGGATTCCATGATCGAACAGGGGCGTCACGAAGATCCACACCGACCACAACAGGTGGACGCTGTCGGCCCAGGGCGACTTGCCGCGGCGGATGTCGTCGGCCACCCCGGAATCCGGGGCGGGGGTGAACCAGCGGGCGAGGAAGGCGGGCCTCATGTGGCGTGCCGCACCCGGACGGGCGCCAGCGCGCCGGCCCGCAGCAGGTCCGGGTCGTGCGCGACGGCCTTCGCGGCCAGCGGCACTTCGACGTCCAGCCGCGTGCCGCCGTCCGGCGGCGAATCCAGCCGCAGGCTGCCGCCCAGCGCCTGCACGCGTTCCTGCATGCCGTGCAGGCCGTTGCCGGCCGCGCGGATGCCGCCGCGGCCGTTGTCCTCGATGCACAGGCGCACGTCGTCGCCGACGCGGGTCAGCGACACGCGCGCCAGCGTCGCGTGCGCGTGCCGCGCGATGTTCGTCGCGGCCTCGCGCAGCACCAGGGCCAGCATGCACTCCACCGGCTCGGGCAGGTTCGAGGCCTGCAGGTGCGGGTCGAGCTGCACGCCGGACGTGCGCAGCAGCAGGTTGGCCGAGGCCAGCTCGGCGGCAAAACCCGCGGCGCGGATGCCGGTGACCGCCGCGCGCACCTCGGCCAATGCATGGCGCGCCACGCCCTCGGCCTCGGCCAGCTCGCGGCGCGCCGTGTCCGGGTCGGCGTCGAGCAGCCGGCGCGACAGCTCCAGCTTCATCGTGATCAGCGACAGCGTGTGGCCGAGCAGGTCGTGCAGGTCGCGGCCGATGCGCTCGCGCTCGGCGGTGGCGGCGAGCTGGCGGATCTGCTCGTGCGACATCCGCAGCCTGGTGTTCTTGTCCCAGGTGATGCGGCCCACCAGCGCGCCGGTGCCCGTGCTGGTGCACACGCCGACCAGGATCAGGTAGGCATACCAGGGCCAGTGCATGAAGATGCCCTCGAGCACCAGCAGCGCCTGGATGATCGCGATCCTGATCGCGCTGGAAAGCCACGAGCCCTGGTACGGCACCATCGCGCAGGCGAACACGGCGTAGGTCCAGGCCGCGGGATTCCACGGTATCGACAGCGCCGTCAGCACCACCAGCGCGCCGACGTAGCCGTTCACCTCGGCCGCCGGCCGCACGCTCGAGAGCAGGAAGAGCAGCAGGAAGACCGGGTACCCCAGCGCCAGCGACCACCAGAAACCGGCGCCGAGCGGCTGGAACAGCGGGCCGAGGAACACCCAGAACGACCACAGCAGGTTCCACGCGTGCGCCCATGGCGAATGACCCGCAGCGCGCATGTTCGCCGCGGTGGAACCCGCCGTCGGCCGCAGCCAGACGGGCCATCGCATGTTGCCGGGACGCTGCGCCATGTCGCTCATGCCTGCATGCTAGCGCCAGTTCAGCCGTACCGGCGCAGCCGCCGCGCCGCCAGCAGCAGGAACGCCGCGGCGAAGGCAAGCAGCGCCAGCACGTGGGGCAACAGCGACCCGGCGCGCAGGCCCACCGCCGACAGGGTGAGCTGGTTCAGGTGATAGCTCGGCCACACCGGCGCCAGCGTCTGCAGCGCACCGGGCAGCATCGAGATCGGCAGCCACAGGCCGGACAGGAAGGCCATCGGCAGATAGACCAGGTTGAGCAGGCCGGGCGCGCCCTGTCCCTTGATCAGCGTGCCGACGAACATGCCCAGCGCGCAGAACGGCAGCACGCCGAACGCACCGACCGCCAGCATCGCCAGCACGCGCGCCGGACCCAGCGACACGCCGCCGACGGTCAGGCCCAGCGCCAGCAGCAGGACCACCACGAGACTGGCAGCGACCATCGCCATCATCATCTTGCCGAGCAGGTAGGCGCCCGGCGGCATCGGCAGGGCGCGCTTCAGGGTGAGCAGGCCGCCATCGCGCTCGATCGCCAGCGACGCGCCGAAGCCGAACAGGCCCGGCCCCATCACGCCGAACGCGGTATAGCTGGCCAGCAGGTAACGCGAGGCATCGCTGCCGGGATGGTTCAGCAGCACGCCGAACATCAGGTAGAACACGGTGGAGAACAGCGTCATCGGCAGTATGAACGACGGCGCGCGCAGGTAGCGCAGGCATTCGCTGCGCGCCTCGGCAAGGTAGGCGCCGAGCACCCGGCGTGGGGGCATGGCGGCGGGAGCGGTCGTTGCGTTCATCAGGCAGCCTCCTGCAGGTCGCTGTCGCGGGTGAGTTCGGTGAAGGCCTCGGCCAGGCCGGCGCGCTGCACTTCCAGTTCGCGCAGGGCGGGGTCGGCGTCGAGCAGGCGGCGTACCACGTGTTCCGCCTGGGCGGTGGCGATCTGCAGCCGGCCGCCGACGGACGCCGCCGAGGCCACCTGCGGCCAGCGCCCCACCGCTTCCGCATCGAGATCGCTGACGCAGCGGATGCGCGACAGCGCCACCTTCGCGCGCAGCTCGTCCACGCTGCCCTCGCTGAGCACGCGGCCCCTGTCGAGCACCACCACGCGCTGCGCCAGCGCTTCGGCTTCCTCCAGGTAATGCGTGGTGAGCACCACCGAGCAACCTTCGGCGACCAGCGCGCGCATCGCCGTCCACAGCTTCCGGCGCGCGTCGATGTCCATGCCCACGGTGGGCTCGTCCAGGAACAGCAGCTCGGGCCGGCCGCACAGCGCCAGCGCGAACTGCACGCGCCGTTGCTGGCCGCCGGAAAGCTTGCCGTAGGGACGCTTCAGCAGGTCGGCGATGCCGGCCAGCGCGGCGCTCTCGGCCAGCGGGCGCGGATCCGGGTAGTAGCTGGCGGTGAGGCGCAGCAGTTCGCCCACACGCAGGGTCGGCGGCAGCATGGCGGACTGCAGCATCACGCCGATGCGGCGGCGCGCCTCGATCCGCTGCGGGTCCAGCCCGAACAGTTCGGCGCGCCCGGCGTCGGGACGGACCAGGCCCAGCAGCAGGCCGATGCTGGTGCTCTTGCCGGCCCCGTTGGGACCGAGCAGCGCCAGCAATTCGCCGCGGCGCAGCACGAGATCGACGTCATCGAGGGCGATACGCTTGTCGTAGCGTTTCACGGCGCCGGCAAGGCGCGCGACAGGTGCATGGGCTTCGGTCATGAGGTCTCCTCCTTGCGCTGCAGCGTAGGCAGGCTGGCGCGCGGCCCCCAGTCGCGGACGTCAGTCGCCCTGCATGACAGCCGTCATCCAGGGGGTACCGGCGACCCGGTCCGGCGCGTTATGCTCGGACATCATGAGCGCGCAACGCCGCGTCACGCCGGCGAAAAGCGCCGGGAACCCCCGGTTCCCGCCACTCACCCAGACACACGTCGGCCTGCTTCGCGCCGGTTGCGAGGCGCCGCCGGACTCGAGGAGAAAACCATGGGTTTGATCGAACAGCTGCGCGAACTGCGCGAATTCGGCGGCAAGCCGCGCACCACCGGCCTGGACGACGCCGCCGTCGAGCGGATGGCGGCGGCGGACCCGATGCTGGGCGAGGCCGTGGCCGCCGCCGTGGCGCACCACCGCGGACTGCGCGCCGACCTGGCCGACTTCCTGAAGCTGGACGAAGCCGAGCAGATGGCGCAGGCGCAGGCCGGCTACGTCAACTTCTATCCCGACGACGCGGTGAACCCCTACCTGCCGGCCGCCGCGCGCGGACCGTGGATCGTCACGCTGAAGGGCGCGGTGCTGCACGACAACGGCGGCTACGGCATGCTCGGCTTCGGCCACAACAACCCGGCCATCGACGCCGCACTGGCGCGCCCGCAGGTGATGGCCAACGTGATGACGCCCAGCGTGTCGCAGCTGCGCTTCACCCGGGCGCTGAACGCGGAGCTCGGCCGCACCCGCGGCGGCAACCCGTACGCGCGCCACCTGTGCCTGAACTCCGGCTCCGAGTCGGTGGGCCTGGCCTGCCGCATCGCCGACGTCAACGCCAAGCTGCTGACCGACGCCGGCGGCCGCCATGCCGGCCGCACGATCAAGCGCGTGGCGGTGAAAGGTGCCTTCCACGGCCGCACCGACAAGCCCGCGCTGTATTCCGATTCCTCGCGCAAGACCTACCAGCAGCACCTGGCCAGCTACCGCCACGAGGACACCCTGCTGGTGGTCGAGCCGTACAACCTGGCCCAGCTCGAGGCCGTGTTCGCCGACGCCGACCGGCACGGCTGGTTCATCGAGGCGATGTTCCTGGAGCCGGTGATGGGCGAAGGCGACCCGGGCCGCGCGGTGACGCCGGCGTTCTACCAGGCCGCGCGCAGGCTCACCGAGGAGCACGGCACGCTGCTGCTGGTGGATTCGATCCAGGCCGGCCTGCGCGCGCACGGCGTGCTGTCGATCGTGGACTACCCGGGCTTCGAGAAGCTGCCCGCGCCGGACATGGAGACCTTCTCCAAGGCGCTCAACGCCGGCCAGTACCCGCTGTCGGTGCTGGCCGTGAACGAGCGCGCCGCCGCGCTCTACCGCAAGGGCATCTACGGCAACACCATGACCGCCAACCCGCGCGCCCTCGACGTGGCGCTGGCCACGCTCGACCAACTGACCGACGCCGTGCGCGCCAACATCCGCGCCCGCGGCAAGGAATTCGTGGACAAGCTCAATACGCTGAAGGACGAGCTGGGCGGCCTGATCACCAAGGTACAGGGCACCGGCCTGCTGTTCTCCTGCGAGCTGGCCCCGCAGTTCAAGTGCTACGGCGCCGGCTCCACCGAGGAGTACCTGCGCGAGCGCGGCATCGGCGTGATCCACGGCGGCGCCAACTCGCTGCGCTTCACCCCGCACTTCAACGTCACCAGCGCCGAGGTCGACCTGGTGGTGGCCCACGTGCGGCACGCCCTGCTGGAAGGCCCGCGCAAGGCCGAGAGCAAGGCCGCCTGAGGCCGGCGCGCGCGCCGCAAATTCCTGCGACGCGGCCCGGTGCGGGCCGCGTCTCAGCAAGCGGCGGTTCATGCCGCTGAATCCTTGCCGCACGACGCGCGGCACCCGCTTCCGTTGCCCCGTCGCGCAGGCATAGACTGCGCCGGCCGGCAGCCGCCGGTCCATCTTCAGGAGGAAGCACCCATGACCATGCGACTCAGCCTGCTTGCCGCCAGCGCCGTGCTGGCCCTCGCCACCGTTTCCGCTTACGCCGCGCCGGCCGCGGCCACCAAGACGCTCACCCCGCAGCAGCAACGCATGGCCGATTGCAGCCACCAGTCCAAGGGCAAGAAGGGCGCCGACCACAAGGCGTTCATGAGCGCCTGCCTGAAGGGCAAGAGCACCGCTTCCGCCAACACGGCGGCCGCCGCTCCCGCCGCTGCCGCGCCGGCCAGCGCCAAGCAGACCCAGCGCGAGAAGATGAAGACCTGCAACGCCGAGGCCAAGACCAAGGCGCTCAAGGGTGCCGACCGCAAGAGCTTCATGAGCACCTGCCTCAAGGGCTCCTGAGTACCGTCGCCATGCCTGGGGCGCCGCCGCAAGGCGGCGCCCTTTTTCGTGCGCGGCCGCTGCCCCGGCCAGCGGTTATGCTGGGCGCCCATTGCCCGCGAAGTCCGCCATGAAGATCGTCGAAGTCCGTCATCCCCTGATCCGCCACAAGCTCGGCCTGATGCGCCGCGCCGGCATCAGCACCAAGGAATTCCGCGAGCTGGCGTCGGAGGTGGCGTCGCTGCTCACCTACGAGGCCACCAAGGACCTGGAGCTGACCGACCAGCGCATCGAGGGCTGGGCCGGCCCGGTGGACGTGCAGCGGATCAAGGGCAAGAAGATCACCATCGTGCCGATCCTGCGTGCCGGCATCGGCATGCTGCCCGGCGTGCTGGAGCTGATCCCCTCGGCCAAGGTCGGCGTGGTGGGCCTGCAGCGCGACGAAACCACGCTGCAGCCGATCGCCTACTACGAGAAGCTCACCGGCCGGATGGACGAGCGCATCGCGCTGATCGTGGATCCGATGCTGGCCACCGCCGGCACCCTGGTCGCCACCGTGGACATGCTCAAGGCCGCCGGCTGCAAGCGCATCAAGGGGCTGTTCCTGGTCGCCGCGCCGGAAGGCCTGACGCGCATCGAGGCGGCACATCCGGACATCGAGATCTACACCGCCTCAATCGACCAGCGGCTCAACGAGAATGGCTACATCCTGCCTGGCCTGGGCGACGCGGGCGACAAGATCTTCGGCACCAAGCAGCTGTCATCGGACGCATAAAGCCGAACGGCGTCACAGTTTCGCGGGCACGCGACACGTCCGGCCGGCCATGCCTGGCGTGTTTCTCGGAACCTTCACGGCCCCCTGCTAGGTTCGCCCTGTTCCGGACGTCCGGACTCGACGGGGAAAAGCCATGCTCGGAAAGCTCGCGCGGCGCAGCCTGTGGCTGCTGCTGGCAGGTATCGCCTCGACCTTCGCGGCGCAGGCCGCGGACCTCACCATCGACCAGTTCCGCGTGCGCGGGCCGGCCGGCGGCAACGATGAATTCGTCGAGCTGTTCAACGCCGGACCGGCCACGCTGGACCTTTCCGGCTACAGGCTCGACGCCTCCAACGCCAGCGGCACCACCGGCACGCGGCTGACCTTCCCGTCCGGCACCACGCTGCCTTCCGGCTGCTACCTGCTGCTGACCAACAGCGCCAGCGGCGGCTACTCCGGCAGCGTGGCGGGCGACCTCGGCTATGCCACCGGCATCACCGACACCGGCGGGCTGGCCGTGCTCGACACCGCCGGCAACATCGTCGACCAGGTGGGTCTGAGCAGCGGTTCGGCCTACAAGGAAGGCACGCCGCTGGCCTCGCTGGGCAGCGGCAACACCGACCAGGGCTACCGGCGCCGGCAGAACAGCGCCGGCCTGCCGCAGGACAGCGACGACAACGGCGCCGACTTCGTCAAGCTGGCTCCCACCGCACCCCACGACCGCGCCAGTCCCTGCGTGGCGATGGGGCCGTCGCTGTCGATCGCCGACAGCAGCGTCAGCGTGCGCGGCGCCGGCGACGTGGCGATGCCGTTCACCGTCACGCTGAACCAGCCCGCTCCCGCCGGCGGCATCGACGTGCACGTGGCCACCGCGGACGGCACCGCCAGGGCCGGCATCGACTACGAGGCCGTCGACACCACCCTCGCCATTGCCGCGGGCGAGACCCAGGCCACGTTCGACGTGACCGTGTACGGCCGCACCACGCCCAGCGACGACAAGGCCTTCGGCGTCACGCTGAGCGACCCCACCGGCGGCGTGGCGCTGGGCGACGCCAGCGCGGTGGGCGCCATCCTCTACGACATCCCGGTCGCCGCCGAGATCTGGCAGATCAACGGCACCGGGCAAAGCTCGCCGCTGCTCGGCAAGCCGGTGATCACCCACGACAACGTGGTCACCGCGGTGGGCCCGCAGGGCTTCACCATGCAGACGCCCGACGCGCGCGACGACCGCAACCCGCTCACCTCCAACGGCGTGTACGTGTTCGCCGGCGACACGCCGGCGGTGCGCGTGGGCGACGCGGTGGACGTCACCGCGGTGGTGGACGACTACTACGGCCTCACCGAGTTGAAGAACCCGGCGATCACCGTAGTCGACCGCCGCGTGCGCCTGCCGCGCGCCGTCGTGTTCGGCCAGCACACGCCCTCGCCCAACCCGGACCACCTGTCCTGCGGCGCGACCAACTTCCAGTGCTTCATGAGCATGCGGGTGAAGATCGAGCACGGCATGATCAACACGGGCAACAAGCGCTTCAGCAACGAGCCCTACGCCGAGGTGAGCATCACCGCCAACGGCCGCCGCTCGCTGCGCCTGCCCGGCGTGGAATTCGGCGTACCGGTTCCCGCGGGCGTGCAGCTGCCGAACTGGAGCGGCAATCCGGAAGTGTTCAAGATGAACACCGCCGACTTCGGCGCGGTGCCGGCCAACACGCCGTTCAACGCCGGCACCACCTTCAGCGCGGAGGGCGTGATCTCCTACGACTTCGGCGCCTACACCTTCATCCCCACCGCGTTCAAGGTGAAGCAGGCCGCGACGATCCCGCGCCCGGTCGCGCCGGAGCCGCCGCTGGCGCTGCGCGTCGGCGCGTTCAACGTGGAGCGCTTCTGCGACAGCGTCTTCGACACCACCTACACCTGCAGCGGCGGCGGCAAGGAACCCACGCCCGACCAGGTGGCGCTGAAGATCCGGCGCCTGTCCAGCTACATCGGCGGCGTGCTGCGCCTGCCCGACGTGCTGTCGGTGGAAGAAGTGGAGACGCTGCCGCTGTTGCAGGGCCTGGCCCGGCAGATCGAGGCCGACTACCAGGTGGCCTATGACGCCTACCTGCTGCCCGGCCACGACCCCAGCGGCATCAACGTGGGCTTCCTGGTCCGCCGCGACCACGTGCAGGTGCTCTCGGTGAGCCAGCTCGCCGCCGACGAGACCTGGGACGACGACGGCCACACCGCCTACATCCACGACCACCCGCCGCTGCTGCTCACCGGACGGGCCGGCGACATGCCCTTCGAGGTCGTCTCCGTGCACATGAAGGCGCGCCAGAACGTCGACGACGACACCGCCGACGCCGTGCGCGACCGCGAGAAGCGCTTCCTGCAGGCGAAGTCGCTGGCCACCCAGGTGCAGGCGCTGCAGAAGGCCGCCCCGAAGACGCCGCTGCTGGTGGTGGGCGACTTCAACGCCTACCCGTTCAGCGATGGCTGGGCCGACGTGGTGAACCTGGTCGCCGGCCGCTACGACGACGACCAGAACCTGCTCAAGCTCGGCGGCAACATCGTCAGGCCCGCGCTGTGGGACGCGGTGGAGTCGGTGCCGCCGAACGACCGCTATTCCTTCCTCTACACCGAGAACTTCGGCGAGATCCAGGGCTACACCCGGGCCGGCAGCGGCAACCCCGGCCGCACCGTGCCGACCTTCCAGGTACTCGACCACGCGCTGCTGAACGTCCCGGCCCGCATGCGCTTCCTGCGCATGCAATACGGCCGCGCCGACCTCGACGCGCCGGTGCAGGCCGAGGACGACGCCGCCAGCGCCAACGACTGGACCCGCGCCATCGGCGTCTCCGACCACGACGGCTTCGTGGTGGACCTGTTCGATCCGCGGCTGCCGTCCGCGCGGCATTGAGACCTCGTACGAGCTCCCTCTCCCAAAAGGGGAGAGGGAGCACCGGCCCTTGAAGCCGCCGCGTCCCTGGAGGGGACCGCGCGATCGGCCGGCGCTCAGCCGCGGAAGCGGTCGGTCGCCTCGACCAGCTCGTGGATGTTGCCCGGCTCGAAGGCCGAATGGCCGGCGTCCTGCACGATGCGCAGGTCCGCCTCCGGCCAGGCGCGGTGCAGGTCCCACGCGCTGCGGATCGGGCACACCACGTCGTAGCGGCCCTGCACGATCACGGCGGGGATGCGGCGGATGCGGTCCACGTTGCGCAGCAGCTGGTCGTCGTGCTCGAAGAAGCCACCGTTGACGAAGTAGTGGCACTCGATGCGGGCGAAGGCCAGCGCGAAGGCATCCTCGTCGTGCGAGCCGATGCTGGCCGGGTCCTGGTGCAGGTAGCTGGTGGAGCCTTCCCACACCGACCACGCCCGCGCCGCGGCGACGCGCACGGCCGGGTCGTCGCTGGTGAGGCGGCGGTGGTAGGCGCTCATCAGGTCGCCGCGCTCCACCTCGGGGATGGCGGCGAGGTAGGTTTCCCAGGCATCCGGATACAGCGCGTCGCAGCCCTTCTGGTAGAACCATTCCAGCTCCCAGCGGCGCAGCATGAAGATGCCGCGCAGCACCAGCTCGGTGACCTTGTCCGGATGCGTCTGGGCATAGGCCAGCGCCAGCGTGGAACCCCACGAGCCGCCGAACACCTGCCAGCGGGCGATGCCGAGATGCTCGCGCACGCGCTCGATGTCGGCCACCAGGTCCCAGGTGGTGTTCCCGCGCAGTTCCGCGTGCGGCGTGGACTGGCCGCAACCGCGCTGGTCAAACAGCACGATGCGGTACGCCGCCGGGTCGAAGAAGCGCCGGCACTTCGGGTTGGTGCCGCCGCCCGGGCCGCCGTGCAGGAACACCACCGGCTTGCCGTCCGGATTGCCGCTCTGCTCGTAGTACAGCGTGTGCAGCTCCGAGACCTCGAGCATGCCGCGGTCGTACGGCTCGATCTCGGGATACAGCGTGCGGCGTTCCTGCGTCATGGTCCTGCCCGGTTGAAATTGGAAGAGCGCGGCCCTGATGGCCGTCCGTTGGTCCACGCGATCATGGGTGATCGCCGGGGTCCGGAAAGGCTAACACGACCATGTATGGACTCCTCATGCAACTAGCCCGGAGTGCTGCAGCAGTCGATGCGGGGTGAATGAATCGGTTGCAGTCGTGTATTCGGCCTTGGGGTGAGCGAA